>NZ_DJUW01000015.1 GCF_002440635.1 Novosphingobium sp. UBA6272
CGGGGGCGGCGGGGGCGGCGGGGGAGGCGGCGGCGGAGGCGGCGGCGGCGGGGGCGGCGGAGCCGCTTCTTCGCCGAAGTTGTACGCCAGCGTCATCAGCAGCGAGTGCGAACGCCAGCGCGAGCTGACGGCGCGGCCAGCGCTGTCGACCATGTCAACATTGTTGACGTTGAACAGGCGATACTTGAGGCCCAGGTCCCAGTGCTTGCTGATCGGGGTGCGAACACCGGCGATCGCCTGCCAGGCGAAACCGCCATCCGAATCGTCGAGCCAGCCCGGACCGGCGCTATTGATCGAAACTTCGTGCTTGACGGTCGCGTAGCCGGCGCCGCCACCAACGAAGCCCTGCAGGCCATCATCGGGACCGAAATCGACCATGCCGTTGACCATGAAGCTCAGCGCGCTGTTCTTGCCGCCGACGTTCGGATCTTCCTGGCGACCGACAAAGCTGTAAGCAGTCGGCTGGGTCAGGGTGCCGGCGTTGGGGATGCGAACCGCGGTGCTGATGCCATCCGGGCTGGTGCCCTTGTAGGCACCTTCAGCTTCAAGCCGGAAGGCACCAAAATCGTAACCGACGATGAAACCGGCATCCGCGCCGATATCGTGATCAACGGTCGTTGCGTTGGGGGTGGTGCCGACATCGAAGTGGGTGTCTTCCAACTTCATGCCGCCGGCATCGAGTTCCACGTACCATGAATCGTCACGCGCCATAGCGGGCGTGGCGAGCATGGTGGTGGCCATGGCCAGCCCTATGATCGTCTTACGCATGTTCAACTTCCCCTTTGTTAAGGATTCGCCTTCAGAAATCTTCCTAGGTCTAACTCTAGCACCCACATTAGGCAAGTTTGGAATTAAGCCAAGGTGTTGCCCTTGTGGCACATAAGCGGTCAAATTTTTCCGAGCGCTGTAAGCCTTTGCGCCCCGAATCGGAACGAAAATGGGGGCGGAATCTTCCGCCCCCATCGGGTGATACGGCAACTGAATCAGCGGCTGATCGTCAAGCTGCGGGAAGCAGCCGCTTTTCCCCGCCAATCCGCAACATCGCCTTTTGCAGCTTTTCGAAGGCGCGCACTTCAATCTGGCGCACGCGTTCGCGGCTGACGTTGTATTCCTGGCTCAGTTCCTCAAGCGTGCGCGGATCTTCGGTCAGGCGGCGCTGGGTCAGGATGTGGCGTTCGCGATCGTTGAGGCTGTCCATCGCTTCAACCAACAGGGCGTGGCGATTGCCGGCTTCCTGCGCGTCCTCGACGATCTGGTCCTGCAGCGGGCCGTTGTCTTCCAGCAAATCCTGCCACTGGCCTTCGCCTTCGTCGTTGAACGAGATGTTGAGGCTGGCATCGCCGCCCATCATCATCCGGCGATTCATGTTGACCACTTCCTGCTCGGACACGCCGAGATCGGTGGCGATCTTCTTGACCTGATCGGGATGGAGATCCGAATCCTCGTAAGCGTCGAGGTTCTTCTTCATCCGCCGCAGGTTGAAAAACAGCTTCTTCTGCGCCGCGGTGGTGCCCATCTTGACCAGCGACCAGCTGCGCAGGATGAATTCCTGGATCGAAGCCTTGATCCACCACATCGCGTAAGTCGCGAGGCGGAACCCGCGCTCGGGCTCGAACTTCTTGACGCCCTGCATCAGGCCGATGTTGCCTTCGCTGATCAGCTCGCTGACCGGCAGGCCATAGCCGCGGTAACCCATCGCGATCTTCGCGACGAGCCGCAGATGGCTGGTGACCAGCTGGGCAGCGGCTTCGGGATCCTGGTGTTCGGCATAGCGCTTGGCGAGCATGTATTCCTGCTCAGCCGTCAGCACCGGGAATTTCTTGATCTCCGCCAGATAGCGGTTCAGCCCCTGCTCGCCGCTGAGGCTGGGGAGGCTGGTTCCGCCCTTTGCGGGCAGTTTAGGTTCGGCCTTGGACATCTGATCAATTCGTCCTTTCATCGTCGGCTCACCCTTGAGGAACCCTTTAGAGGCGTTCCCCGGCGGCAGCCACATGGATTAAAGTGATAACACAATAGCTGTGCTTTAGCTCCTCAATTCGACCAACAGCCCGGCCATATCGGCAGGCAGCTTGCTTTCGAAACGCAAGGCTGCCCCCGTGACCGGGTGGATGAAGCCCAGCACTGCGGCGTGCAGCGCCTGCCGGGCGAAGTGAAGCTGGTTGAGCATCGGCCGAAGCCGCGAGGGAGTGCGTCCATAAACAGGATCCCCCAATAGCGGATGGCCGATTGACGACATGTGAACGCGAACCTGATGAGTCCGCCCGGTTTCCAGCCGGCATTCGACCAGCGCGGCGCCGGCGAAGGTTTCGATCGTCTTGTAATGGGTTACGGCATGTTTGCCGCGCTTGTTGAGGTCGTGCAGCACGGACATTTTCTTGCGGTCATGGTCCGACCGGCCGATCTGGCCCTTGACCGTGCCAGAGGGTGGAACCGGCATGCCTGCGACAACCGCCAGATAGGCGCGTTCGATCGAATGGTCGGCGAACTGCGCGGCCAGCCCTTCGTGTGCCTTGTCGGTCTTGGCGACGACCAGCAGGCCCGAGGTTTCCTTGTCGATCCGGTGGACGATACCCGGCCGTGCGACCCCGCCGATTCCCGAAAGCTGGCCCCGGCAATGGTGCAGCAAGGCGTTGACCAGAGTGCCGTCGAGGTTGCCCGCAGCCGGGTGCACGACCAGCCCGGCTGGCTTGTCGACCACCACCAGGTCGGCGTCCTCGTAAACGATGCTCAGCGGGATATCCTGCGCCGCCGCTTCGGCCGGGATCGTATCGGGCACCCGGATCTCGAACGCGGTTCCGGCATTGGGTTTGAAGCTGGGCTGGCTGGAGGCCTTGCCATCCAGCAGCACCCGGCCTTCGCCCATCAGCGCCTTGACCCGCTCACGCGAAAGCCCGCTGGCATCGGCCAGCGCCTTGTCGAGCCGCAGCCCGCCTTCGGCGATAACGCCGGAAAGGATGGATTCTCCCCCGTTCATTGCTAGCTAGTTGGGGATGGACCTTGAAGTGACAAGTGGCACGATTGCCACACTGCTGGAAGAAGCGACGCGGGCAGATCCGCTGGAATGCTGCGGCGTGCTGCTGGGTGAGGGAAGCCGGATCGGCCAGGCCTTGCCCGCCGCGAACGTCCATCCCGATCCGGCCCGCCATTTCGAGATCGATCCCGCCGTGCTGATCGCGGCGCACCGCGCGGCGCGGGCGGGCGGGCCGCAGGTGCTGGGCTATTACCACTCGCACCCCAACGGCCGGGCCGGGCCTTCGGACGAAGATTTTGCCATGGCCGAGCGGGCAGGTCGCTTTTGGGCAATTATCGCCAATGGCGCTGTGCTGTGGTGGCGCGATGGAGCCAATGGATTCGAACGCCTTTCCAGCCGAGTCGTGGACGGCTAAGGGTGGCCTCAACTTGTATCAGGGGCCCCGATGACCGACACCTCGCTTGATCTTGCCAGCCTGCTCTGTTCGCGCCTGTGCCACGACCTGCTCAGCCCGGTCGGCGCGCTCTCCAACGGGCTTGAACTGCTCGCGGAAGAGCGCGACCCGGAAATGCGCAAGCGCTGCATGGAACTGCTCGAACAGTCGGCCCGGACCAGCGCAGACAAGCTCAAGTTCTTCCGCCTGGCCTTCGGCGCGGCCGGGGGCTTCGGGGATACGGTGCCGGTCGAAGAGCCCAAGGCGCTGATCGACGCGCTGGTCGCCGGGAACGAGCGGATCAAGCTCAACTGGTCGCTGGGGGTGCCGGTCCTGCCCAAGCCCGCGGTCAAGGTGCTGCTCAACCTCGCCCACATCGGGATCGAGGCACTGGTCCGCGGCGGAACGCTGGATATCGGCGCAGAACTGCGCGACGGGGCGAGCGAAATCGTGATCCGCGCATCCGGGCCCAAGATCGCCTTCGATCCGGTGATCGGCCGGGCGATCGACGGAGTGCTCGAAGCGGGCGAACTGACCAGTCGTACGGCACCCGCGCACATGATCCAGCAGCTTGCGGCCGGGATCGGCGGCGGCCTGCAATATGCCCTGTCCGACGATGCCCTGGTGATGGGTGCGGTGCTGCCGGGGTGATCCATCGAGACGCGCCTTCGCGACGCCGCTGCGCGGCTCCTCAGTCGCTCCTCAGGATGAGCGGACCTGGGCTGAACGCTCATCCTGAGGAGGGACTGAGCTTGACGAAGGCCCGTCTCGAAGGACCGTCGAGGCGCACGGCATGACCGAGTTGATCCACTTCGAGAATCCCTCGCCCAACTGGAACGAGCGGGAATTGCCGATCTCGATGGTGGTGCTGCATTACACCGGCATGCCGAGCGGGGCCGAAGCGCTGGAGCGGATGTGCAGCGAGGAAGGCGGGGTTTCCGCACATTACATGATCGACGAGGACGGCACCGTCCACCGCCTGGTGCGCGAAGACCGCCGTGCCTGGCATGCCGGCAAGAGCTTCTGGCGCGGGATCACCGACATCAATTCGGCCTCGATCGGGATCGAACTGGTCAATCCCGGGCACGAGTGGGGCTATCGCCCGTTCCCCGACGCGCAGATGGAAGCGCTGCTGCCCTTGCTGGCCGACATGGTCCAGCGCCACGACATCCCCCGCGCCAACGTGGTCGGCCATTCTGACATTGCGCCGACCCGCAAGGACGATCCCGGCGAACTGTTCGACTGGGACCTGCTCGCCGCCCACCGCCTCGCGCTGCGCACTCCGCGCGTGACCATGCCCAGCCCGTTCGAGAATGACGGCGCGTTTTTCCTGGGGCTTGAGCGCTGGGGCTATGACATCTCCGACCCCCAGGCCGCGATGCGCGCGTTCCAGCGCCGCTGGCGGCCGCACATCATCGACGGGGTGGTCGACGGCGAGTGTTCGGCGATCCTGTTTTCTTTGTTGTTGGATCGCGACAGCGGGAAGACGCGGTAGCAACACTAGAGGAAGCACCGGTGCACATCGATTATTCCAATGTCGCTACTCGTGATGACCTTTTGGGGCACGTCGAGACAGGAAGTCTCGTGAAGATGTTCCTGCTGCCTGAGATATTTGGTGGCGAAGACCGTAAGGAAAACGTAGTTTTTGTTCCGCCTTTTGCCGTTGATCAAAAAGAGGAGCTCGATAGCAATACAATTCGAGACTTGATTATGCAAAGGAAGATAAATTCCTATGAAGCTATCCCCTCATTTGTGGGAGACAGTTTGGTGCCATCGTTCGTGACGGTGAAGGTGCACGGACCAGAGTATTTTGTTTTCGTCATAAAGGTTTGGAGCGAGAGAGGTGCAGCTTAGGCTAGGCACGCGTCGAACATTGTTTCAACCAGTTCGCTTGCGGCTCTAAGATCGTTGCTCTAGTCTCATGACCGCCAGGGGGCCGGGCAGCCGCGGGGTTCGTTTGAACCGCGAGGAAAGTCCGGGCTCCACGAAACGAGGGTGGCGGGTAACGCCCGCCGGGCGACTTGCTTGCAGGGAAGCCCAGGGAAAGTGCCACAGAGAGCAAACCGCCTCCTTCGACAGGCTCAGGATGAGCGGGTCGCGGAAGGTAAGGGTGAAAGGGTGCGGTAAGAGCGCACCGGGGCCCTGGTAACAGGGCTCGCACGGCAAACCCCACCCGGAGCAAGACCGAATAGGGGCGGCGCGCTGGTTCGCAAGGATCAGTTGGTGTGTTTCGCATCGACCGCCCGGGTTGGTCGCTTGAGCCTTGTGGCGACACAAGGCCTAGAGGAATGGCTGCCAGCGGGGATACGGTCTCTTGTGGGATACCGTCCGCGCTACAGAACCCGGCTTACAGGCCCCCTGGCGAATACCTGAAAGGCCCGAGCAGACCCATGCGCACCCGGCAAAGCATCTGCGCCAGGAAGGCCCGCTACCCCAGCCGCGAAGCCGCGCAGCTGGTTGCCGCCGAAGCGGAATTGCCGCTGCGGGCCTACCGCTGCGAACGTTGCTGGCAGTTTCACCTGACCAGCCGGATCAAATGCCGATAAGAGGCCCTAAGGCCGCCCGACACTCACGTACGTAAACCCCTTGGCCCGCACTTCGGCGGGGTCATAGACATTGCGCAGGTCGACCAGCACCGGGGCCTTGGCGATCCGCTTGATCCGGTCGAGGTCGAGCGCGCGGAAGGCGTCCCATTCGGTGACGATCACGGTCGCGTCGGCGCCTTCAATCGCGGCATAGGCGTTCTTCTGCATCGCCACTTCGGGCATCAGCGGCGCGGCCAGCTCCATTCCTTCGGGGTCATAGCCGGCCACTTCCACCCCGGCGTCGCTGAGCGCCAAGGCGATCGCGATGCTGGGCGCGTCGCGCATGTCGTCAGTGTTGGGCTTGAAGGTCAGGCCGAGCAGCGCGACCTTCTTGCCGCGCGCCGCGTCCATGCCGCCCAGCGCCTCGATCACCTTGCGGCCCATTGCGCGCTTGCGGGCATCGTTGACCTTGACCACTGCCTCGACGATCCGGGTCGGCGCCTCATAGTCCTCGGCGGTCTTGAGCAGGGCCAGCGTATCCTTGGGAAAGCACGATCCGCCATAGCCGGGACCGGCGTGGAGGAACTTGGAGCCGATCCGCCCGTCCATCCCGATCCCGCGGCTGATGTCCTGCACATCCGCGCCAACCTTTTCGCACAGGTCGGCCATCTCGTTGATGAAGGTGATCTTGACCGCGAGGAAGGCATTGGCGGCGTACTTGATCAGCTCGCTGGAGCGCCGGCTGGTGAACAGGATCGGGCTCTTGTTGAGGAACAGCGGGCGATAGACCTCGGTCATCACGCTGCGTGCCCATTCATCCTCGGTGCCGACGACGATCCGGTCCGGGTGCTTGAAATCGCCGATCGCCGCGCCTTCGCGCAGGAATTCGGGGTTGGAGGCAACCGCGAACTTCGCGCCGGGGCCCGCCTCGGTCAGGATCCGCTCAACCTCGTCGCCGGTGCCGACCGGGACGGTCGACTTGGTGACGATCACGGCGTCGCTCTTCAAATTTGCACCGACTTCCTCGGCCACGGCGTAGACATAGGACAGGTCGGCATGGCCATCGCCGCGGCGGCTGGGAGTGCCGACCGCGATGAAGATCGCGGCGGCGCCATCGATCCCTTCGGAAAGGTCGGTGGTGAAAGTCAGCCGCCCGGCCTTGACGTTCGAGCCGACCAGTTCGGCGAGGCCAGGCTCATAGATCGGCATGACCCCGGCCTGCAGGCTTTCGATCTTGGCCGGGTCCTTGTCGATGCAGACCACGTCGTGGCCAAAATCGGCAAAGCAGGCCCCCGAAACCAGCCCGACATAGCCCGAGCCGACCATCGCAATCTTCATGACAAACTCCTTTGCGACACGGACACCGTGCCGCCCTCTTCGCGGGCTTCGATCAGCCAGCGGCTGGTTCCTTCGAGGCCGAGCGCGGTCAGCCTGCCCGAGGCATAGGCCCCGGTATCGATCCCGATCCGGCTGGGGGCCAGTTCGGCATCATCGTAGATCGTGTGGCCATAGACCACGGTCACGCCCAGATTGTCGCGGGCGGTGGTGAAGGGTTCGCGGATCCAGCGCAGATCGCCGACGCGCTGTTCTTCCAGCGGCACGCCCGGACGGATTCCGGCATGGACGAACAGATAGTCCCCGATCCGGATCATGTCCTCCATGCCGCGCATGAAAGACAGGTCCTCGGCCGGCAGGGCGGCGCGGATCAGGTCCTGGGTCTGGGCCAGGGTAGCTTCGGCATAGGCCTGGGCATCGACCGGATAGGACAGGATCGTTTCGCGCCCGCCATAGCGCAGGAAGTGGCGCAGCACGTCTTCCTTCTCCAGCGCGTCGAGGAACATTTCTTCGTGATTGCCCATCAGCGCGCGCAGCGGGCGGCGCTCCTGCCAGGCGCGGGCCAGCCGCAGCACCCCGGCGCTGTCCGGTCCGCGGTCAACCAGATCGCCCAGCAGGACCACGGTGGTTTCGGCATTTCCGCGCGCCACGTCGTCGGCATCGACCGCGGCGGATAGCGCGGCGAAGAGGTCGGCCCGGCCATGCACGTCGCCCACCGCATAGACCCGCTGCCCGGCCGGGACCGCGGCAGGCGGAGCGCTCTCGGCGGCGCCGAACAGATTGCGAAGCTTGGATAACATCGGGCAGGCTCGTTTCGGCGCTGCCTATAGACCCGGCATTGTTAACGGACAATGGCAGTGGCGGGGCAGTGGCACCGGCGTTGCGGGAATGTCACAGTCGGGCCGCTCTGCGCAATGAAATGTCACATTCGGTCTTGTGCAGTGCAGCAAAAGTGTGCTGAAGCAAATTCGTCCAAGGCGATGCTCCCCGGCAATGAGGGATCACGCGGTGGGCGCAGGTGGGACGAAGCTTGAAGAACAATCGAAGGAAGATTGCCATGCTCACGTCCGTCCGCGGCCTTCTCGCCGCTTCTCTGATCGTTGGCTGCGGATTGGCCGCCACTCCCGCATTTGCTGACGAAACCGATCCACCAGCCGAAGTTACCATCACTGGCAACGTTGCAATGGTGACCGATTACCGCTTCCGCGGCATTTCCTACACCGCTGGCGATCCGGCCGTGCAGGGTTCGATCAACATCAACCACAAGAGCGGCCTTTATGCCGGCGTCTGGGCTTCGAACCTCGAAGATTCGGCCGTCTATGGTTCGCTTGAAACCGATTTCTACGCCGGCTGGACCGGTCCGGTCGCCGATGGGCTGACCGCCGATGTCGGCCTGGTCTACTACGTCTATCCCAACGGCAACGTTGGCGATGGCAACGTGTTCGAACCCTATGCCTCGCTGACCAAGACGCTCGGCCCGGTCTCGGCCAAGGTTGGCGTCAACTATGCCTGGAAGCAGGATTCGCTGGGCGGTGACGATAACGTTTACGTCGCGACCGACTGGACTTTGGGCGTGCCCAACACCCCGGTTTCGATCGCTGCGCACCTCGGCTATTCCGATGGCGCGCTTTCGCCCAAGGTGCTGACCGGCGCCGGCCCGGGTGGCGGCTGGGATTACTCGGTCGGAGCCAGCTATGCGATCACCAAGAGCCTGTCGGCCAGCGTCACCTATGTTGGCGTCGACGGCACCTCGATCGACAGCTTCTCGAACGATGCGGTCGTCGCTCAGCTGAAGTACGCGTTCTAGGCTGCACGCCCCATCACAACGAAAGGCCCGCTCCGGATTGCCGGGGCGGGCCTTTTCACGGTAGGAGGCGGCATGACCAAATTCCTCCACTCCATGATCCGGGTCACCGATCCGGACGCGACCATCGCCTTCTTCGACCTGATCGGGGTGAAGGAAGTCCGACGCTATGAAAGCGCGCAAGGCCGTTTCACGCTGATCTTTCTGGCCGCACCCGGCGAGGAAGGGGTGGCCGAGGTCGAGCTGACCTACAATTGGCCGCCCGAGGATGGTGCTGGCGAGAGCTACACCGGTGGCCGCAACTTCGGCCATCTCGCTTACCGGGTCGAGAATATCTACGAGACCTGCGCTGCGTTGCAGGCGGCGGGCCATATCATCCACCGCCCTCCGCGCGATGGACACATGGCCTTCGTCAAGTCGCCCGACGGGATTTCGGTCGAGCTGCTGCAGGACGGCAACCTGCCGCCGCAGGAACCGTGGGCGAGCATGGAGAACGTCGGGAGCTGGTAAGGGCTAGCCTGGCGCAATCTCGATGCTGCGGGCCTTGACCAGCCGAAACAGCAACGCGATCGCCAACAAAAGCAAGCCGATGCTCACGGGCAATTTCAGCAAGGGATGCGGCCAAAGTTCGGAAGGGACGAGCCAGACCAGATGCGGCGCAGCGATTGCGGCAAGTAGCGCCAGCCAGCCCTGCCAGGTGATCGGCACATAGCGAAAGCGCTTGCGCCGCGGGACCCAGTACTTGCCGAACCAGGCAGGCCGGTCGCTCATTGTCGCGCCGCCGCAAACCGCAATGCGCCATAGCCCGCCAACGCCGAAAGCAGCGAGCCGAGCAGCACGCCCAACTTGGCCTCATCGACCAAGTCCGGGCTGGCCGGAAAGCCAAGCTGGGCGATGAACAGGCTCATCGTGAAGCCGATCCCGCACAGCAGTGCCATGCCCCACAGCTGGGTCCAGCTGGCCCCGGCGGGGAGCTGCGCCAGGCGAAACCGCTGCGCGCCCCAGATCGCGCCGAGGATTCCGGCTTGCTTGCCCAGGAACAGCCCCAGCGCGATGCCCAGCGGCAGCGGCGCGAGGACATCGGTCAGCGCCAGCCCGGTCACAGCCACCCCGGCATTGGCAAAGCCGAACAACGGCACGATCAGATAGGCGCTGAGCGGCGCCATCGCATGCTCCATCCGCAGCAGCAGGCTGTCGCCCTGCCGATCGAGCCTGATCGGCACAGTCAACGCAGCGAGCACACCGGCGACCGTGGCATGGACGCCCGAGTGGAGCACGGCAAACCACAGCGCCGCTCCGGCCAGAACGTAAGGCCAGCCGCGATTAACGCCCGTGCGGTTGAGCAAGGCCATCCCGGCAAGGATCGCTCCGGCCAAAGCCAACCAGCCGAGCTTGAGCGTCGCGGTGTAGAACAGCGCGATGATTGCTACCGCGCCCAGATCGTCGACGATCGCCACGGTCAGCAGGAACAGCCGCAGGCTGGGCGGCGCGCGCTTGCCGATCAGCGCCAGTACGCCCAGCGCAAAGGCGATGTCGGTCGCCGCAGGGATCGCCCAGCCGGGCTGGAGCGCGGGATCGCCCTGCGTCACGGCGACAAAGACCAGCGCCGGAACCGCCATCCCGGCAGCCGCGGCCAGCACTGGCAGGCGGCGGCGGGCCGGGCTGGCGAGTTCGCCGTCCAGCACCTCGCGCTTGATCTCCAGTCCGACCACGAAAAAGAACAGCGCCATCAAGGCATCGTTGATCCACAGGTGCAGCGTGTTCAGCTTGGCTATCGGGCTCCACCCCAGCGGATCGTGGAACAGCGCGTGATAGCCATGGGCAAGCGGCGAATTGGCCGCGATCATTGCTGCGATGGCGACCATGATCAAAAGCACGCCCGCGCCCGCCTCGCCCCCAAACAGACGGATGGAAAGGCTGGCCAACGGTGCAAAGGGGCGGCGGATGCGGTTCATGCCCGCCTGATTGCCGAGCAGACAGCGATTTGCAATCGAATCCGGATCGGATCAGGTCGGTCAGATCGGTGTCCCGAATTCGCACAACTTGCGCCGACACACTATTATTTCGTAAATATTCAAAAAACCGCATCCGAATTCGATTTGTTCGCGCTGTTGTGCGTTGCATGCCGGTCAGCATGGCGATAGGCTGATTTCTTCTTTGGCAAGCTACAGGGGCCGCAGAACACGATGAACGGGGCGGGATCGGGATGGCAGTCCCTGGTCGAGGGGCTGATGCTCTTCGAGCATGAACTGCTGGCCTTCGCTGCGTTCTGGTTCTGCATCGGCCTGATTGATGAATTCGCGATCGATCTTACCTGGTTGTGGCTGCGCCTGACCGGCAAGATCAGGACAGAACGGCTGCCTGTCGGTTATGGCGCGGAGCCGCTGTCAGGCCCTGCCGCGGTGATGATCCCGGCGTTCCAGGAATCGGCCGTGATCGGGACCACAGTGGCGCATATGCTGGCCTCTTGGCCGCAGCGCGAACTGAGGATCTATGTCGGCTGCTACCGCAACGATCCGGCAACCCTGTTGGCTGCCAGTGCTGCGGCAGAGGGTGATCCCAGGGTGCGGATCGTGGTCCACGGTGCCATTGGGCCGACCACCAAAGCAGATTGCCTCAACCGGCTCTACCGCGCGCTGGAAGATGACGAAGCCCGAAATGGGCGCCGCTTTGCCAGCGTGATTCTGCACGATGCCGAAGACATGGTTCACCCCGCCGCTTTGCAGGCGATCGATTCGGCGCTGGTCATGCGTGATTTCGTCCAGCTGCCGGTCCGGCCCGAGCCGCAGCCCGAATCCCGCTGGATCGCCGGACACTATTCCGATGAGTTTGCCGAAAGCCATGCCAAAGGCATGGTGGTGCGCGCGGCGATGAATGCCCCGCTGCCTGCAGCCGGGGTCGGATGCGGGGTTTCGCGAAATGCCTTGGGCGAACTTGCCGCGCGCCGAACCGCCGACGGAGAGGCTGGACCCTTTGCACCGGATTGCCTGACCGAGGATTACGAGCTTGGTCTGGTCATGTCACAAGGCGGACGCGGTAGTGCCTTCGTTCGGGTGCGCGATGATTCGGGTGCGCTTGTTGCCACCGGATCTTTCTTCCCCTGCAAGCTCGATTCCGCCGTTCGCCAGAAAACCCGCTGGATCCACGGAATTGCCTTGCAAGGCTGGGATCGAATGGGCTGGGGCAACAATTTCGTTGAGCGCTGGATGGCGCTGCGCGATCGGCGCGGTCCGCTTACCGCGGTGGTGCTGGCCGCAGCCTATTTGTTGTTGGTGATCGATGCGGTGCTCTTGGGCTTTTCCTTTGCCGGATATGGCTCGCCGCGCAGCCTGTCGCTGGCGCTGACTGTTATGCTCGGGGCCAGCTTTGCCGGGTTCCTGTGGCGATCGGTGCTTCGATTTTTGTTTACCGCACGGGAATACGGCCTGGCCGAAGGCTGCCTGGCGGTGATGCGGATTCCGGTCGCAAATATCATCGCGATCATGGCCGGTCGGCGGGCTCTCGTCGCCTATTTCCGCTCACTCCGCACCGGCAAGGTGGTGTGGGACAAGACCACGCACGAATTGCATCCGGCCAGTTCGGCCTTGCGACAGGTGCAGGCATGAAGCTGCCATCACGCAGCGCTCGTCGCGGCCAACCCTTAACGGCGCTGGCGATCCTGCTGCTCGGCTGGGTTGGGGCACGAACCGCGCTTTGGGCCGCGCTGCCCCAGGATGCCGCTGAGCCGGTCGCCTTGATCGAGCCGGTGGAGGGCCAGCCGGGCGCTTCCGCAAAAGCGGCGCCCGCTGCGCCGCAAGCTATGCAACGGCGGATTACCCCGCAAAAAGAACACCATGCGGCTGAACCGCCTGCACTGCCGGTCACCAGCATTCCGCTCGATCCGTCTGCCGCACCGAAAACCCAGATCGAGGAGCCGGTCCCGCCGCGGATCGCGGCTGGTCATCAGTTGCTGTACATGGCTGCGATGGCGGACATGCCGCTGCCAGACGATGCGGTCGCTGCTGACCAAGGGCAGATGACGGCTTCACCGCCGGTTCCCTATTTGCCGACAGCACGCCGTCAGGCACAACACTGGTCGGCCGATGGCTGGATCCTGTGGCGCGAAGGAGGCAACGGTTTCAACCTTCCCGGCGCGGGTCTGCCCGGCGCCAGCCTGCCATCGGGGGCCTATGGCTCTAGTCAAGTAGGTATAGTCCTGCGCTATCGGCTCAGTCCCGACAGCAACCTGCGCCCGACACTGTATTTGCGCGCCAGCAGTGGGCTCTATCGTCCGCGCGGCGAGGAGCTGGCACTTGGGCTGGCGGTACGACCTTTGTCTAAGCTGCCAGTGGCATTGATGGCCGAAGGCCGAGTCACCCGCACGGCCATCGGCGATGACGTGCGACCGGCCTTTGCTGCGGTGACCGAATTGCCGCCGGCCAGGCTTCCGCTTGGTCTGCGCGGTGAGGCTTATGGTCAGGCTGGCTGGGTTGGCGGCAAGGACAAGACCCCGTTTATCGATGGCCAGCTGCGGATCGACAAGGCAGTTGCAGGAAGCGACAAAGGCGAATTCCGGCTGGGTGGCGGGGCCTGGGGCGGGGCGCAGAAGGGCGCATCTCGGCTCGATATGGGCCCAAGTGCCAGCTTCGACTTGCCGGTCGGAAGCGTCCGGACCCGGCTCAGCGCTGACTACCGCTTCCGCGTTGCCGGTGATGCGGCGCCGGGTTCAGGCGTAGCCGTCACCTTTTCTGCGGGTTTCTAGGTCCACAGGCCTTTTTTTGGCCGTCTGGGCGGTCTAGACCTCTCGGCAACAGATGGACGTCTATCTTCCGATTGCCAACCTTGCGGTCAACGGCCTGGTCATCGTCGCGCTTGGCGCGCTGACGGGCATCCTCTCGGGCATGTTCGGCGTGGGCGGCGGGTTCCTGACCACGCCGTTGATGATCTTTTATGGCATCCCGCCAACGGTCGCCGCCGCCTCTGCCGCCAGCCAGGTGACCGGGGCCAGCGTGTCCGGCGTTCTGGCTCACACCAAGCGCGGCGGTGTCGATTACCAGATGGGTGGAGTCATGGTCGCCGGCGGGATCATCGGCACCGCGATTGGCGCCGTGCTGTTCCGCCTGCTGCAGGAACTGGGCCAGATCGACGTGGTGATCAACGTGCTCTATGTCGCGCTGCTGGGCGGGATCGGCTATGTCATGGCCAAGGAAAGCTGGCAGGTTCTGCAGGCGCAGAAAACCGGCGTTCCGCTGCCCGCGCGCAAGCGCCGCCATCACCCGATGGTCGCCAGCCTGCCGCTGCGTTGGCGGTTCTACCGCTCGGGGCTCTACATCTCTCCGCTTGCGCCGTTGTTGCTGGGCGTATTCACCGGTATTCTGACCATGCTGATGGGGATCGGCGGTGGCTTCGTACTGGTCCCGGCCATGCTCTACATTCTGGGGATGAGCGCCAACGTGGTGGTCGGCACGTCGTTGTTCCAGATCCTGTTCGTGACCATGACCACCACGATGATGCACGCGATGACCACCCGCGCGGTCGATATCGTCCTCGCTGCCTTGCTGCTGATCGGTTCGGTTTCAGGGGCGCAGATCGGTGCCCAGATCGCGCAGAAGATCCCGGCGGAGAAGCTGCGCTTTGTCCTCGCGGCGGTCGTCCTCTTGGTCGCACTGCGGATGGCGCTGGGGCTCGGCTGGCAACCGGACGAGATCTATACGGTGAACCTGTCATGAGGGCGCTGATCGCCTTGCTCTGCCTGCTGGTGCTGACCGGCGCGCGCGATCCGATCCTGGTGCCAGAAGTCTCGCAGCATGAAGTGCAGGTGCGGCAGGGCTTCCGCGGCACCGAGCTGCTGCTGTTCGGCGCGATCCTGACCCCGGAAGGGACCCGCGCCGGTCAGGATTATGATATCGTAGTGGTGTTGAAGGGACCGACCAATTCGATTGTGCTGCGCGAGAAGCAGCGCATCGCCGGAATCTGGGTCAACGCCGAAAGCACCGAATTCCGTTCGGCTCCGTCCTTCTTTGCGGTCGCCTCGTCGCGGCCGATCCCCAAGATCGTCGATGACAAGACCGCCGCAATTTACGAACTGGGCCTGCCCTGGCTGCAGCTTTCCCCGATCGGGGCATTCGATCCCAAGGAGCAGGCGCGCTTCTCGACCGGGCTGGTCGACCTGATGCAGCGCGAGGGGCTCTACAAGGACGATCCGCGCGGGGTGAAGGTATCCGAGCAGGTGCTGTATCAGGCGCGGATCGCGCTGCCCTCCAATGTCCAGACCGGGACCTATACCGCCGAAACCTTTGCCATCACCAAGGGCCGGGTGGTCGCCTCGGCGATCAGCCGGGTCGAAGTCAAAAAGCAGGGGTTCGAGCGAGCGGTTGCCCAGTTCGCTGAATATAACGGCTTCTTCTATGGACTGATCGCGGTCGCGTTGTCGGTTGCGATGGGCTTTCTGGCCGGGCGGCTGTTCGCGCTGGTCTAGCGCGATTTAGCCCTATTTTAACCCCTTAAGCATAAGCAGATGCAGCCTGCACAAAGCAGGTGCGAAGGGGTCGATTTCTGCGATGAACGATATGAACGCGAGCGGTTTCGGGGCAGCACGGGCGGCACAGCCGAACGAGATTCCGGCGGATGCCGCGCAGGCTGCGGCTTCGGCCCAGCAGTTCGACAATGCCCGCGAACCGATCGGCATCGTGCTGGAAATCGCCGGCTCCGGATCGGCCATCGCGCTCGACCTTCAGCGCCTGCAGGAATGCGGCGGCGACCTTGATCCCTCGATCGCGCTGGCCGGCCAGGTCGGCAGCCAGATCAAGATCCGGGTCGGCAAAGGCTGGCTGCTCGCCTCCGTCCGCACCCAGCGCCAGGATGCCAAGACCCCGGGCGGGATCATGGCCCAGATCGACTTCCTTGGCGAAGGTGACGAAGAACGGCTGACTGGCCGGATCCACAGCTTCCGCCGCGGTGTGACGCGCTATCCGATCCCGGGTGCACTGATCTATCCCGCGACCAGCAACGATCTGCGCCAGATCTATGCCAGCGACGGACGGACCTCGATCCAGGTCGGCACCGTGTTCCCGACCAAGGACATCCGCGCCGGGCTCTACATCGATTCGATGCTCGGCAAGCACTTCGCGCTGCTCGGCTCGACCGGTACCGGCAAATCGACCAGCGCGGCGCTGATCCTGCACCGGATCTGCGAGCATGCCCCCGAAGGGCACATCGTGATGATCGACCCGCACGGTGAATATTCGGCGGCGTTCAAGCAGACCGGCATGATCTTCGACGTGTCGAACCTCAACATGCCCTACTGGCTGATGAACTTTGAAGAGCACTGCGAAGTCTTCCTGACCTCGAGCGGCAATGACCGCCAGGAGGACATGGACATTCTTTCGAAGTGCCTGCTCGCCGCGCGTTCCAAGAACCGGCTGGCCGAAACCATGGGCAAGATCACTGTCGACAGCCCGATCCCCTATCTGCTGTCCGATCTGACCAACATGATCCAGACCGAGATGGGCAAGCTCGACAAGGCGACCAGCTCTGCGCCGTTCATGCGGATCAAGAACAAGATCGACGAACTCAAGGCCGATCCGCGCTTCCAGTTCATGTTCTCGGGCATGCTGGTCGGCGATACGATGGCCGAATTCATCGCCAAGATCTTCCGCATGCCCAGCCGCGGCAAGCCGATCTCGATCATCGACGTTTCGGGCGTCCCGTCGGACATCACCAGCACCGTGGTCGCCGTGCTCAGCCGCATGGTCTTCGACTTTGCGATCTGGGCGCGCGATGAGAAGACCCGGCCCGTGCTGCTGGTCTGCGAAGAAGCGCACCGTTATGTCCCGAACGAGAAGAACGCGGATGGTTCCTCGGTCGGCCGGATTCTCAGCCGGATCGCCAAGGAAGGCCGTAAATACGGCGTCAGCCTGGGCCTGATCACACAGCGGCCGTCGGACCTTGCCGAAGGCGTGCTGTCGCAGTGCGGCACGATCATCTCGATGCGCCTCAACAACGACCGCGACCAGGCCTTCGTCAAGGCCGCCATGCCCGAAGGCGCGCGCGGCTTCCTCGATTCGATCCCGGCGCTGCGCAACCGCGAATGCATCATCTGCGGCGAAGGCGTCTCGATCCCGATCCGCGTGGCCTTTGACGAGCTGGAGGAAATGAAGCGTCCGGCCTCGGCCGACCCCAGCATTTCCGAGCTGTGGCAATCGAGCGGCGGCGAAGAGGAAATGGTCCTGCGCACCGTCCAGCGCTGGCGCGCCCAGGGGCGTTAACTTTTGCCGGTGCGCTCATTGCATCCGCAATGAGCTTAGCCTGGCCGGCCAGGCCAGGAAAAGCCGGATGGCTTTTCCGCACCGCCGTGAGGCGCCAAACATCTACAACACCACGGCGTTGCCCAGGCTCGCCGCGCCGACCCGCGCTCTCATCAGCTTGCGCCACGGGGCGAGGAAGTACACCGCCAGGGTCAGCAGCATCGACAGGACCGAGCTCAGCAGGAACGAATACCACAGCGCGTCCGGCCCGATCAGCGGGTAGAGCAGGTAATAGGCCCCCAGACGCACTCCGTACATCGACGCGAACAGCACCAGCAGCTGGGCATAGATCACGCCATAGGCGCGCAGGGTGCCGAACAGCACGATCGTGATCCCGAACGGCAGATAGGTCCAGATCGCCAGGTCCTGGATATGCAGCGCGGCCGGAACCGAGGGGCTGCCCGCGCCCAGGAAAAGTTCCAGCACCGGCCGGTCGAACGGCACCAACGCGGCGATCATCACCCCGGTCATCGCCAGGTTGGCCAGGCTGCCGGCCTTGCTGATCGCATCGACCCGGTCTTCGCGCATTGCCCCGATATGCTGGGCGACCATCGCGCTGACCGCGCCGCCGATCGCCATGGCCGGCATCCCGATATAGTTCCAGACCTGCAGCAGCGCGCCATAGGCGGCGGCGGTGACCACGCCTTCGCGGTTGACCAGCCCGATCATGATCACCCCCGCGCCCGAGATGATCAGCATCTGCGCGCCCATCGGCAGGCCCTTGGCCAGCAGGTAGCGGGTCTGTTCGCGCGCCGGGATCAGCCAGCGCAGCTCGGCCCCGCGCAGCCGCAGCGGCAGGTCCTTGCCATAGATCCACGCGATCATCGCACCAAAGCCGATCGCGGTGGCGATCACCGTCGCCCAGGCCGATCCGGCGATGCCCAGCGCCGGAAACGGCCCCCAGCCCAGGATCAGCAGCGGGTTGAGTGCCACGTCGAGCACCGTCGCCAGGATCATGAAGCGCAGCGGCGTCGCAGCGTCCCCGGCTCCGCGCAGCCCCATCGCGATCATCGTCGTGATCGTTGCCAGCGGGTTGGCGATGAACACCACCTGGAGATAGGCCAGCGCTTGCCCACGCGCCGCACCCGGAGTTGCCAGCCAGTCGAGCAGCACATGGGCATAGAGAATCCCGCCAATCGTGGTGATCAGCGCGATGGCCCCGGTCAGCCCCAGCGCGGTGCCCAGCACCCGCCGCGCCGCGATCACATCATGCGCGCCCCACGATTGCCCGATCTTGACGGTTGCGGCCATGCCGAAGCCGAACACCAGCGCGAACAGCAGGAACATGATGATATTGGCATTGGCGGTCGCCGCCAGCGCCTGATCGCCGAGCAGCTGCCCGACCCAGATCGCGTTGATCGAGCCGTTGAGGCTTTGCAGCACGTTGCCGACCAGCTGCGGCAGGGCAAAGACCAGCAGGGTCCGCGCCAGCGGCCCCTGGGTCAGATCGCCGCGCAAGGGGCCGGAATTGGGGAGTTCGTCGCTCATGTTCCGCGGGTATCCCCGTAAAGATGGATGTGCAGCCTGTCCGAAAGGCGCAGGCCATGTTCCAGCGCCAGCGGGGCGAGCCAGCGCTCGCGCTCCCGCAGTTTGGCGCTGCCGGTCCCTTCGGGCATGACGAAGGTGCGCGCCCGGTCGATCCCGTGGGCCTCGATCAGCGCGAGGACCTCAGCCAGGTCATCCGGCTCGGCGACCACGAATTTGAACCAGGCGCGGACATCTTTAGCCCAGGCCTCCAGACGCTCGGGAAGCAGGGCCAGATCGGCCGGATTGCCCGAATGGGCCAGCTTGGGGCTGACATTGTACTGGGCCACCAAGGGATCGAGCGCGGCATGCGGGGCGACCGTGCCGTTGGTCTCGATCTCCACGCTGATCCCGGGAAGCAGCGCCACCATCCGCGCCAGCGCCGCGCCTTGCAGCAGCGGTTCGCCCCCGGTGATCACCAGCCGGTCCTGCCCCAGTGCCGCGATCCGCGCGGCCACCTCGGCTTCGTCCAGCGTGACCTGATTGGCCTTGCGATCGAAGGCCGTGCCATCGCGGTGCGGGCGATTATCGCCTTCGAACCGCCAGGTATAGGCGGTGTCGCACCAGGTGCAGGCGAGGTTGCAGCGGCTCAGCCGCACAAAGGCCACCGGCCGCCCCAGGCTCGGCCCTTCTCCCTGCAGCGAGGCGAAGATTTCCGGATCGCCCGGGGTGGTGGTGGCGAGTGTTAGCATGGCGCGGGGTCTTTGGCAGATTTGATGCGCATAGGACAGTCCCCGTGCTTGCACCGCCGCGCCTACCCTTCCTCGTCGCCCCGGGCATGACCCGGGGCTTGGCTGCCTTCTCCGACGCAGCCGCAGGGCGAGAGGTCCCGAAGAACAAGCCCAGCCCCGGATCAAGCCCGGGGCGACGGTTGGATTGTTTTGGAAGGACGGCTTACCCCAACCGCGCCAGCGCCGCTGCCAGCCACTCGGTTTCGGCTGTTAAAATAGGGGACTTGCGTTAGCCTAAATATCGGTTGCGACGAAGGTGCGCGGCTTGAACGCGGCAAAGCCACCTTCGAGCAGGTCGTCGAGCGCTTCGGGCAGGCCATTCTCCGCGCGCCACGCGAGATATCGCTGATAATGCTCGGGCGATTCCCAGTACTCGACCAAGGTAAGGGTATCAGTCTCAGGATGCAGATGCGTTTCGAGAGAGTGGCAGCCGTCGAATGCGCGTGTATCGGGCAGGGCAGCGCGCAGGGCAGCCTCAAGCTCGCTGAACTTACCTTGCTTTGCCGGAAAATCGGCGATGACGAGTGTCTTCATGGTATCCCCTTCCGCATCGCGACAAGCCGGTTCTACCAATGAAAGCGAATATAGGCGAATCCCAACTACCCCAACCGCGCCAGCGCCGCCGCCAGCCGCTCAGCTTCGGCGGCGTGCATGGCATGGTCGGCGCGGGCCTTTTCGACGGCTTCGGGCTTGGCCTTTTCGACGAAACTGGGGTTGGACAGCCGCCCTTCGAGCGACTTGGCCTCCTTGGTCGAGGCCTCCAATGCCTTGGCGAGGCGGGCCTTTTCGGCTTCGATGTCGATCACGCCTTCAAGATGCATATTGAAAGTCGTTCCCTTGACGACGATCGCCACCGCACCGCGTTTTGCGGCTTCGTCCAAGACCCACGACTTGTCAGGATCTGCCGCACTCGCCCGGGTAGCTTCAACGTTCAGCGACACCTTTGTCATCCGGAAAATGGCTGGCTCGTTGCGCTCCAGCAGCGCCACGGTGTTGAAGTCTGCAAAGGCGGTGGTGACAGCGGGAGTAGCACTCCACGGAATGCCGAATTCTGTTCGGATAGACCGAACCGAAGTAACGAACTCAATCAACAACTCCACCTCAGCCTTCGCCTCGGCATCAACCCCAACCCCCGGCTCGGGCCACTTCGCGGTGATCAGCGGATAGTTCGCCCGGTCGCCCAGCTTGGACCACAGCTCTTCGGTCACGAACGGCATGAACGGGTGGAGCATCACCAGGATCTGGTCGAGCACCCAACCGGCCACCTTGCGGGTTTCGTCCGCCAGGTCCCCCTCCCGCAGGCGCGAGGGGTTAGGGGTGGGTGTGTTAGAACTTGGCGCATCGTCGCCGACTGGCCCACCCCCGACCCCTCCCGCCTGCGGGAGGGGAGAGAGGACGGGCTTCACCAGCTCCAGATACCAATCGCAGAACTGGTCCCAGACGAAGTGATAGACCGCATTGGCCGCCGCATCGAAGCGCAGGTCGGCCATGGCCTTGTCGAGCTCGGCCAGGGTTTCGACGACTTCGCCGATGATCCACTTGTTGACCGCTGCGGTCGCAACCGGGGCGGCGATCGAACTGCTGCCGCCGATGCCATTGCTCTGGCAGAACCGCGCCGCGTTCCACAGCTTGGTCGCGAAGTTGCGGTACCCTTCGACCCGCTTCTCATCCATCTTGATGTCGCGGCCCTGGCTTTCCATCGCCGCCATGAAGAAGCGCAGCGCATCGGCGCCATACTGGTCGATCAGGCCGAGCGGATCGACCACGTTGCCCTTGGACTTCGACATCTTCTGCCCGTCCGGCGCGCGGACCAGGCCATGCAGGTAGAGCCGCGGCCAGGGGTTCTGCCCGGTCATCGCCTGCCCCATCATCATCATCCGCGCATCCCAGAAGAACAGGATGTCGAAGCCGGAGATGAGCAGGTCATTGGGGAAGTGGCGGGCCAAAAGCCCCTCCCGCTTGCGGGAGGGGTTTGGGGTGGGTGAGTCAGAGCCTATCGCGCCATCGCCGACTGGCCCACCCCCGACCCCTCCCGCAAGCGGGAGGGGGGATTCTTCCGGCCAGCCGAGTGTGGCGAAAGGCCACAGTGCGGAGGAGAACCAGGTATCGAGGACGTCGCGATCCCGGAAAATGTGCGGTCCGTGGCCATTTGCGTCAGAACCTCGATCCGGGGTTCTCAGTTCCTCCTCACTTGTCTCGCTATCGAAGACCCGGACCGGACCCAACGGTTCGCCATTGGCATCCTTGAACTGCCCGTAGTAGCGGCTCGCTTGTTCGATTGCTTCTGCTTCGGTTTCGGCAACGAACACCTGCCAGTTCGGATCGCCTTTTCCGGCAATGATGCAATCAGCGCCAAGGCCATACCACGCCGGAATCCGGTGGCCCCACCACAGCTGGCGGCTCACACACCACGGCTGGATGTTTTCCATCCAGTTGAAGAAGGTCTTTTCCCAGCTCTTCGGCACGATTTCCACCGCGCCGCTTTTCACCGCCTCGATCGGCTTGGCGGCCAGCACTTCGGCGTTCACGTACCACTGGTCGGTCAGCCAGGGCTCGATCACCACCCCGCCGCGATCGCCGAACGGGGTCGCGATGGTGCGCGGTTCGAAATCGGCCTGAACCTCTTCGCCATCCTTGTCCCTGGTCACGTGCGGGATCAGGAAGCCCGCTTCCTTCATGCGGCTCACGACCAGATCGCGCGCGACGAAGCGGTCGAGCCCGAGGAACTCTTCCGGGACCAGCCCGTCGGCGGTCTGGACCACGCGGGCTTCGGCATCGAACATGTTGAGCATGTCGGCGGGCTTGATCCCGGCGCGCTTGCCCACTTCGAAGTCGTTGAAGTCATGCCCCGGGGTGATCTTGACCACGCCGCTGCCGAGTTCCGGGTCGGCGTGTTCGTCGGCCACCACCTTGAAGCGGCGGCCGGTGATCGGCTGGAGGATCTCCTTGCCGATGTCTGCCTTGTAGCGTTCGTCCTCGGGATTCACCGCCACGGCCATGTCGGCCAGCATCGTTTCAGGCCGGGTGGTCGCCACCTCGACATGGCCGGAGCCGTCGGCAAAAGGATAGCGGAAGCGCCAGAAGCCGCCTTTGACCTCGTGGGTCTCGACCTCAAGGTCGGAGATCGCGGTCTTGAGCTTGGGGTCCCAGTTGACCAGCCGCTTGTCGCGGTAGACCAGGCCCTGATTGTAGAGATCGACGAAGACCTTCACCACGGCCTTGGTGAAGTGCGGGTCCATCGTGAACTGTTCACGCGACCAGTCCATCGAGCAGCCGAGGCGGCGCAGCTGGCGGGTGATCGTGCCGCCGCTTTCGTGCTTCCATTCCCAGACCTTGGCCACGAAATCCTCGCGGCTGTAATTGGTGCGCTTGTCCTGCCGCGCTTCGAGCTGGCGTTCGACCACCATCTGCGTCGCGATCCCGGCATGGTCGGTGCCGACCACCCACAGCGCATCCTTGCCGCGCAGCCGCTCGTACCGGATCACCACGTCCTGCAGCGTGTTGTCGAGCGCGTGGCCGATGTGCAAGGACCCAGTGACGTTGGGCGGCGGGTTGACGATGGTGAACGGCTGCGCATCCGGACGTTCCGGGCGGAACAGGCCGTTCGTTTCCCAGTGTGCGTACCACTTCGCCTCGATCGCGGCGGGGTCGAAAGTCTTGTCGAGCATGTTGTCGGTCATATCGAGGCGGCCTTTGCCAGCGGGGCGAGGCTGGTGCAACTTTTTGGTTCACGCAGAGGCGCAGAGAAGAAAAGGGAGGCGCAGAGAGTCTGTAAGCGCCGCAGGCAATCGATTCCAACCTTGCCAAGGTTGGGGTCGAGGGTTCGAATCCCTTCGCCCGCTCCAGTTTTTTCATTAAAAATAAATGTGTTATAAGGTTCCGAAAGGGCCTTCGATTGCTTACACTCACCTTTGGAGCGATAGCTGTAAACAGGATGTAAGCGAGGCGAACCGTTTCGCTTGTGCGCTGAATTGTTTCACTTGGTTCTTAAGGCCGCTTGAATGACGTGTGTGGCGCTACACTCTTCGGCGAACCTTCTCAAAAGCCAGAGTGTACATTTCTGTCAGTGCAATTTGACGGCCCGCACTGACTGGCAATGACGCCGATCGTTGGATGAAACTGAACCACCTTCCCACCCAAAGGCAAAGAGCATGGGGGGGTCGAGATTGCCGTAGCCGCGCCCCGGATTGGGCCTAGAGCATTCTGCGATTAATCTGCAACGTATCCTGCTTCTTTGAGGTAGTTCCAGCATTCGCCGGGTGAGTAGAGGTCGCAGATCGATCCGACGGCCTGCCACAGGGCCTCGATGGTTCGGGCCTTTGCCTTGCGCAGATGGGCCTTGAGCTTTGAGAATGCCATTTCGATGGGATTGAGGTCGGGGCTGTAGGGCGGCAGGTAGAGGAACCATGCGCCGCGCTGCTTGAGGATGGCGCTGGCTTTTTCGCTCCTGTGGCTGGAGAGGTTGTCGAGGATCACCATGTCGCCCGGTTTGAGCGTCGGGGCGAGCTGGGTCTCGACCCAGGCCTCGAAGATCTGCCGGTTCATCGGGCGGTCGATCACCCATGGCGCGGTGAGGCCATCATGACGCAGCGCGGCAATGAACGTCTGCGTTCCCCAGTGACCGAACGGCGCCTTCATCCTGAGCCGCTGTCCGCGCCGCGCTCGGCCGCGCAACCGGGTCATCTTGGTGGTGGTGCCGGTCTCGTCGACGAACACCAGCCGTTCCGGGCGGCGGCGCATCCATGGCTGGCGATGAACCCGCCAGACCCGCCAACATAGGGAATTTTAAGCGCCCACATCTGCGGAAACTTCGGTGCCCATTGACAGGCCATAAACTACATGCTGCGCCGCTGGGATGCGTTCACCCGCTTCCTTGGCGATGGACGCATCTGCATCACGAACAACGCCGCTGAACGGGCTCTGCGCTGCGTGCCTCTTGGTCGCAAAGCTTGGCTCTTCTGCGGCTCCGACCGTGGCGGCCAACGTGCCGCCGTGCTCTACACGCTCATCCAGACTGCGCGGCTCAACGATGTCGATCCGCAGGCTTGGCTGGCCGACGTCCTCGCCCGTATCGCGGACCATCCCATCAATCGGCTTGATGAACTGCTGCCATGGAACTGGCAGCAGCAAGGGCGCGACATCGCAGCCTGATCCAATCTACGCCGCGGCCTTCACCGGATGGCTACTGCCGGTCATTCGCAGTCTTGTTACCAGCATGGCGGTCTTGCGATGGCCTTGCGGGAAGCCCATCCGCAACCGTTCGCCCTTTGGGAAGCGGCCATGGCTGCTGGTCATGTTGGTGGCGATCCAGATCGCTTCGATGAAGACGAGAGGTTCGGGTTCCAGATCGATCTGGCCATCGAGTCATTCCCGACGCTACTTCTGGATGTAGGGGCGGTCTTGCTCGATTGCATGGCCAGTCATCTTTTGCGCGTCATTCCCCGACGCATGAGGAAGCGATGCAACTCGGCAACAGAGACGATCAAGCCGATCTCGGCCAGCCCTGCGCGCAATTCCTCAAGCGACATGTCCTTGCGCGCCTCCCAGATGGCAAGAATGCTGCCGCACGCCCTTCCGCCCGGCGCGAGCGCATATCGCAGTCCTATGACTTCGGGGCAAAATCGCCCGTCTCGATCCCCTGCGCCTCCCAGCGGATCGCCGTCGAAGACGCAACGCCAAACAGGAGCGCCGCAGTGCGGCAGCTCAGCCCGCCATCAACCGCAGCTAGAAGGTCGGGAACGTGAATCCATCAAAAGAGGTTGAACTATCCATGCTGGTCTCGTTCACCAGCACGGATTCTGAATCAGAAATCACGTACGGCGGTAATCCCGCGGCGATTGAAGGCAGTCGAAAACCGCACTAAATCAAAGGCTCAGGATGTGCGTAAATATCAATCAAGGCGACTCAAAGTGTAATGTGTGATCACTCAGCCTTTCTCATGCACATCGCCGAAATTCGGCTGGCGTTACCCCAAGTGCTTTTCGAAATGTTCTGTTCAAGTGGCTTTGATCAGAAAAGCCGCAATCGGCAGCAATCACTTTAAGGGGCGTATTTTTCATCAAAAGCATAGCTTTTGCTCGTTCAATTTTTCGCTGAATAACATAAGCATGTGGTGTCAGGCCGAACTCGATCTTAAACTTACGGGAAAAATGGAACGGGCTTAATCCCACGATCGATGCCAGATCCTCGAGGTGTATCCGATCTCCTAGCGATTCCTCAATGTACTCACAAATAGACTTCCGCAAGTTTGTCCCCAAGGCGCCGACATGGGATTCTTTTATTGAGATATTTGCATAGTTTCTGATAATGTGCACGGCGAGCTGGGTTCGCAATGCGTCGATGAATAAATGCTCCCCTACTCCAATTCCGTGGTATTCTTGCTCAAGAAAGCCTAGACATAATGGAATCATATTATCTGCGATAGATATGCGATCTGAAATATCTATGCTCGCAACGTCCCTATCGAAAATTTGAGCTGCGGTTTCACTGATCGCACTATGGCCAAGATAGATATGCCTGACATTGATCGCATTGTCCCATTGCCAGGTCGATTGTTCACCCCGGGTGAGCAGCGAAACGGCTCCGGACCCAAGCCTCTCGGATTGCCAAGGGCCGTTGCAACGGCGGCGCATGCAAGTGTCGGCATCTTGATAAACTACAATCATGTAGTCCCGCATCGGCGGAATCTCTACTTCAAGTCCAGCGTATCGGTATCCCATCAATGTTAGTCCGCGCCAGCCTTGTGCAGTGCTGTCGATCGTTTTGCGTCCAGGAATCCATTCCTTGATATGTTCTGGCGGAATTAGGTCGTTCATGTTTTACTCCCACCCCCCAATGTGCTTGGTGACTGAAAAGTCCTGAATCGAAACCGGTCTTTCACAATTGGCCAGAATCAACTTCCCCGGCACCAAACACTATGGCGTGCTCTTCCATCTGCGAAATTTGAGCTTCGCTGTACCCAGATTCAAGCAGTATTTTCCGACTGTCCTGCCCGAATCTTGGCGGTGCGCGACGAATAGACCCAGGTGTCCTGTCGAACACTGCCGGAATACCAGTGCCGCTGTACTTGCCCATTTCCACCACCATGTTGCGGTAAATGGTATGGGGATGCGCCAACGCCTCGCTCACGTTGCGCACAACGCCTGCGGGGACACCGGCATTTAGCAGCATATCCTCAAGAGTTTCCGCCTCAAGCTCGGCTAGGCATTTCGCCAGCACCTCGCGAAGTTCCGCGCGATGCGCAATTCTTGCGGCGTTGTCGACGAAGCGGTCGTCTGCGGCAATATCCGGACGCATAAGAACTGCACAAAGTTTGGCGAACTGGCCGTTGTTGCCAACGGCAAGATAAATTTTCCCAGTTCGCGTTTCAAACATATCATACGGAACGATATTCGGGTGTCCGTTGCCCGTTGCTACTGGGATGTTCCCTGACATCAAGGCATTGGCTGCCTGAGGATGCAACATGCTGATCGCACAATCATAAAGTGGAACCTCGATCTTCTGGCCAAGCCCCGATCTACCACGTTCGATCAATGCGGCAAGGATTGCATTGCAGGCAATAAGGCCTGTCCCAATATCAACCACCGGGGTGCCCATGCGGACCGGCCCGTTCCTGGGATCGCCGTTGATGCTCATGAGTCCGGTCATTGCCTGCACAACCGCGTCATAACCCGGATGTCCGCCCAAGGGACCGTCAGCACCGAAACCAGTCACATGGCAAAGGACAAGCTCCGGGAAAAGCGATTGAAGCACATCGTCGTAGCCCAGCCCCCATTTTTCCAAAGTCCCGCTCCTGAAGTTGTGGACGAGCACATCCGCACTTTCCAGCAACTTGAGCACGACAGCGCGTCCTTCGGGCCTTGCAACGTCGATGCCGATCGATCGCTTATTGCGATTTGCGCCGGAAAAATAGGCGCTGAGACCGTCCTTGAATGGAGGGCCCCAACTTCGTGTCTCGTCTCCTTGCGGTGGTTCGATCTTGATGACGTCGGCACCGTAGTCGGCGAGAACTTGCGTACAGTATGGTCCGCCGAGAACACGGCTGAGGTCAACTACACGGATTCCGGTGAGTGGGCCAAAATTCACAACACGTCTTCGTACAGAGCGACCACGTCATCGTAAGTCATGTCGCAGGGGTTGCTGGCTATCAGGCGAGTAAGGCCTGTGGAAACCTCTTGCGCCATCGCCGGAATGGCTTCGGCAGAAATCCCCAACTGCGATAGTCGTGTTTCCAGACCGCTTGCTGCAAACATCCCTTCGATCGCTGAAATGAGACCATTGGCGGCCTCCGCGTTGTTTGAAAATATTCTGTCCGGCAAGAACACCCTTGCAAGGCGCGAGTACTCATTCTCCGCGGCAATTAGGTTGAAGCGCATCACGGGTGCAGCAACCAGAGCGTTACCATGACCGTGTGGTACGTGAAAGTGGCTTCCCAATGGGTAGGAGAGCGCATGGATCGAACCAACGCTAGCGTTTATGAATGCCATGCCAGCAAGGGTTGCGCCCATCAGCATTGCTTCGCGTGCGGCTAGATCCGATGGGGTATCAAGCACGCGCGGCAAGTTTTGCCCTAAGAGTGAAAGGGCCTTATCTGCTAGACCATCGGAAATCAGATTCTTGCGGGTCCGACTGGTAGCTGCTTCGATGGCGTGAACCATTGCATCGAGCGCGGTCGCTGCAGTGATTTTGCGCGGCATACCCAAGGTGAGTTCTGCATCCAGCAGCGCAATGTCTGGAAGCAATTGCGGCGCGTAGACAGCCAGTTTTTCCTGTTTGGCGCTGGTCAGGACTGAAACCCAAGTTACTTCCGAACCCGTGCCTGCGGTTGTCGGGATCTGAATGAGCGGCAGCCTTCGGCCGGTGGCCTTGCCAACACCGATCATACCCTCGATTTCCTGACCACTCGTAGATGCCAGAGCGACGACCTTGGCCGTATCGAGAGAGCTTCCCCCGCCGAGGCCGATAATCGTGTCGGCCCCGAATAACCGCGCAAATTCGACGGCCTCCGAGACGATTTCCATAGGCGGATCCGCCGCAACGCGGTCAAAGATTTCGGCTGCAATCCCTGCCGCGCTCAGGCTGGACATCGCCAGTTCTGCAAATCCACAAGCCACGATTCCCGGATCGGTGACGAGCATGACCCTACTCCCGCCCAGCTCGCTGACGAGCTCGCCGACTTGGGACAGTGATCCCGCTTTGCAAATGATGCGCGGACAAGACAAGAAGTTGAGGTCCATACGTTTCTCCTGTGAGGAAGTCTCACTGATCAGGTGGCAGCTTCCCGGATCATATTTCGTGCAATTATCAATTGTTGAATTTGGGTGGTGCCTTCGTAGATACGGAACAGGCGTACATCGCGGTAGAACCGCTCCACCGGGTAATCAGACATATAGCCCGCCCCGCCATGGATCTGGACTGCGCGATCCGCGACCCGACCGACCATTTCGCTGGCGATCATCTTGCAACACGCCGCTTCGGTCGACACGTCCTGGCCTGCATCGCGCCTACGAGCAGTTTCTTCGATCATGCATCTTGCGGCAAATGCCTCCGCCTTGCTGTCGGCCAACATGGCTTGAATGAGCTGCTTTTCCGCGAGGGGCTCACCGAACTGCTTGCGCTCCATGGCGTATCCAAGGCTCTCCTTGATCAAGCGCTCGGCCGCCCCGACACAAATGGCCGATATGTGCAAGCGGCCGCGATCGAGTACCTTCATCGCGGTCCGAAACCCCTTGTTTTCGAACTCAGGCCCGCCGATGATCGACGATTCGTGCACACAGACATCCTGGAAGATCACATCGCAGGTCCGCGATCCTTTCTGTCCCATCTTGCGATCGCTTGCACCGAACGAGATACCGGCAGTAGTTCCGTCCACCAAGAAGGCGGTGACCCCCGAGGAGTTGGTGGATCCAGCCTTGGTACGGGCGAAAACCGTAAATAAGCCTGCTAGTGGGGCGTTGGTAATATAGCGCTTGGTGCCATTAATTATGAAATGTGCACCTTCCCGCTTTGCAGATGTGGAAAGCGAGCCCGCGTCAGAGCCCGCATCTGGTTCGGTCAGAGCAAAGGATGAAATCAATTCTCCCGTGGCTAGGCGTGGCAGGTAGTGCTCACATTGCTCGGGCGTGCCGTCAATTATGATTCCCTGCGATCCGATGCCATTGTTCGTACCGAACAGGGAACGGAATGCCGGGGATGCCTGACCAAGAACAAACGCTGCCTTTACCTCTTCCGACATGGTTAGGCCGAGACCGCCAAACTTCTCGGGTATCGACATGCCGAACAGACCCATGTTACGGATTTCTTCGGCGAGATACGAGGGAATTTCATCAGTTTCGGCTACCTCAGATTCGCACGGAATGAGCCGTTCGCGGACAAAGCGATCAAGCGTGTTGAGGAACTGTGAGAGGGTTTCGGTGTCCAATGGCATGGAGGGGCTTTCTAAAGCTCAGGGCGAAATCGCGCTGACGTTGCGGACAAGTTCAATCAGCCGAGCAGCAATGTCGGTTTCGATCCAATCGCGAGTAAGATGAGATGCCGCGCCGCCGCAATTAAAGGCCAAAACGGGCGCTCCATTTGCAGGGATAAAAGGTACGGCGACAGAGTTTACATCCGCCTTCCACTCGCCGATCGAGAGGCAGTATCCATGTTTGGCGTAGCTCTCGAGAGCATCATTTATTCCTCTCTCGATTACCGGCCACGCCTGACCTTCGTGCTTGCGGATGTCCTCGAGGATTTCAGTTCTACGATCTTCGGATATCCCGGCCAGAAAAGCGCGGCCTACTGCCGTTGTCGCCAGCTTGATATGGGCCCCCACTTCGATTGCGAGTGTAATGGGGTTAGAGCCGCGGCAGCGCTCCAAGTATATCATCGTCAGGCGATCTCTGCCTGCCAGCGCAACAGGCATTCCCGAATAGTTTGCAAGCTCCTGCATGTACGGCTTGGCCAGCTGTATGACCGGCAAACCAGCGAGGCATGAATAACCCAAAGAAAGCACCGGCGGGGCGAGGCGGTATCGGGCTGTCTCCGGGTTGAAGCTAATGTAGCCAAGGCAGTGCAGCGTATAAGTCAATCTCGATATGGTCGATTTGCTCAAGCCGGTCCGAGCGGCAAAATCGCCGTTGCCCAGCGCCTCACCCTCCCTGCGAAAAGCACGCAAAACCTCGAGCCCGCGCCCTAGAGCGACCACGAAGTCGCGGTCTGAACCTTCCGGCCTTGCAAGACCCTTGCGCGGTCGCATCGCAATACTCCTCTCGCCCAGACCATTGCCGACTTGAAATGCCTCTACACTGGTTGTAGGAGGGCTGTCAATATTGCGGAATATATTTCCGCATAGCGGAATATTACCGTACTGGACCTATCCGGTTCCCGAGGAATGCCAGCACTCGATGGGAAGAGGAACTTTATGACTCAACATGACTACGCAGACATCGCACTGTTCATTGCAGGTAGGTGGATTGGCCCGGAAGAGCGAGAAACGCAGCCCGTCATAAACCCCGCAAGCTCGCAGCAGATCGGACTTATTGCTAAAGCGACTCCCGATGATCTTGAGGCTTCGGTGAGATCGGCCCGCGCAGCATTTGAAGGATGGCGGCAGCGTTCGCCGCTTGATCGAAGCGCCATCTTACGCAGATTTGCAAATCTGCTTCGTGAAAACGAACAAGCAATTGCGACCGCCATCACTCTCGATGAGGGAAAGCCATTGGCCGAGGCCTTGGTCGAGGTGCGATCTTCGGCCGATCATGTTGATTGGCACGCAGAAGAAGGGCGCCGTATCTATGGCCGCATAATTCCTTCACGAACCTCTGCTGTACAGCAACAGGTTGTGCGTGAGCCCGTTGGTGTCTGCCTGGCAATCACGCCTTGGAACTTTCCATTGAGCCAGGCGGTACGAAAAGTCGCTGCAGCATTGGCCTGTGGTTGCACAATGATTTTGAAAGGCCCCGCAGAAGCTCCGTCTGCGTGTGTGGCCATCGGCCGCTATCTGCAGGAAGCAGGATTACCCGATGGATGCCTCAATCTCGTATGGGGCAATGCGGCAATGATTTCAGAAACATTGGTGGCCCATCCAGATGTGCGCAAGATTACCTTCACCGGATCGGTCGAAGTCGGCAAGAATCTCGCTGAACTCGCGGGTCGCCACATGAAGCGCGCCACGATGGAACTTGGCGGTCATGCGCCCGTCCTGGTTTTCGATGATGCCGATGCCGAAGCGACCGCAAGGGCGCTGGCCAGCAACAAGCTGCGTAACGCCGGTCAGGTCTGCATATCACCAACCCGGTTCTTTGTGCAGGCAAGTGCTCACGACCGCTTCGTCACAGCTCTGGTTGATGCCTTTGCTACGGTCAAAGTGGGGGACGGCCTAGAACCTGACAACCAAATGGGACCAGTCTGTCACGCTCGGCGGATTGCTGAAATGGAGAGATTGGTCGAGGACGCGCGCGCGGGTGGAGCTGCTATCCTTTCTGGTGGCACAAGACAGGGAAATGCCGGCTACTTCTTCGCACCGACGATTGTCGATACCCTGAATGATCGTATTGCATTGATGCGGGATGAGCCTTTTGGGCCCATTGCGGTGGTGTCCCGCTTTGATAACCTGAGCGATGCCATCGATCGGGCAAACGCATTGCCATTCGGGCTAGCGTCCTATGTGTTTACCAACTCGCTTGAACGCGCGGACCGCGCCGCGGCATGCCTTCAGGCCGGCATGGTCAGCGTCAATCACTTCGGACTGGCGTTGCCGGAAACCCCTTTCGGAGGGGTCCGTGACAGCGGATACGGCACCGAAGGCGGCAGTGAGACTTTCGACGGCTACCTCAACACCAAATTTGTTTCGCGTTTCGCAGGAGTTTTTGCGTGAGCGATGGGGAACTGGTGCGGATAGAGTGGCGAGGTCGTGCTGCGCTTCTGATCATCGACAATGCTCCACTCAATCTGCTGAACGCCGCAGTACGGTCGGGCTTGCTTGCGGCAATAAGGACGGCCGCCGCAAGCAGCCCTGAGCGAATTATCATAACTGGGGCCGGCAGGGCCTTTGTGGCCGGGGCCGACGCGCGCGAGTTCGACGATGCACCGATCGAGCCGCATTTGAACGACGTACTGCGGGTAATCGCGCGACTATCCGTTCCGACCATCGCTGCGATCAATGGGAGCGCGCTTGGTGGGGGCCTCGAGATTGCCCTAGCCTGCCAGTGCAGGATTGCTGCACCTTCGGCTAGGCTGGGCCTACCGGAGGTGACACTCGGTGTGGTGCCGGGTGCTGGTGGAACGCAGCGCCTGCCCCGCATTGTGGGCATCCCACATGCGCTCGACATGATCTTACACGGAACGCTGCTATCGGCACGGGAGTCGCATGATATCGGACTTGTCGACCGTGTTGCAACCGATCCCGTTGCCGCCGCTTTCGACATTGAGCCTAAATACCTCGCTACCATGCTTGTGGCCGACCGGCGTCCCGCGCCAGCAGCACATGCACATGTGGTCTCAGTCATTGCAGAGGACTCTGCTCGCCGCGCTCGAGGGCAGAAGGCCCCGGTGCGGGCGCTGGAACTGGTGGCCGGCACTGCCGTGTGGGACCTCGATGTCGGCATGAATCGCGAGCGAGAGGCCTTCCTCGAACTTCGCGAATCGGAACAGGCCAAGGCATTGCGTCACATCTTCTTCGCCGAGCGTGCGGCTTCATCCCGGTCATGTTACCCAAGATCGGACCGCGCGATCGAACGGGCGATTGTCGTAGGCGGGGGGAATATGGGCGCGAGCATAGCCTATGCCCTAGCCCGTGTCTCGATAACGGTGACTCTGGTGGAGATGGATGTCCAGCGCGCTACAGATGCCCGGCGGCGCCTGTCGGGTCTGGTCGAACAAGGCAGTACGAGAGGGGGGTTAACCGAGAAAGAGGCCAACAATATAAGCAGTTTGATTAACGTGGTGGTGGGGTTGGACAATCTCGGAGCGGCTGACATCGTAATTGAGGCCGTGTTTGAAGATCTCGCAGTCAAACAGTCCATTCTTGCGGCCCTTGGCGATATTTTGCCGTCTTCGACAATTCTCGCAACGAACACATCGTACCTGGATGTCGACCTCTTGGCGGAAAGTGTTGCTGTGCCTGAGCGCTTCCTGGGACTGCACTTCTTCAGTCCTGCTCATGTTATGAAACTGCTCGAGATCGTGCGTGGCGCCAAGACGGCTCCGGAAACTATTGGCATAGGCTTTGCGCTTGCCAAAATGCTAGGCAAAGTACCAGTTGTGGCCGGTGTTTGCGATGGTTTCATTGGAAACCGAATACTGACCCGATATCGCCAAATCGGGGACATTCTTCTTGCGCAGGGTGCAACACCGTCGACGATCGATGCAGCAATGCGGGGATTCGGCATGGCCATGGGCCCCTACGAAGCTCAGGACATGTCAGGACTCGACATTGCATATGCCAACCGTCAGCGACAACTCTCGGACGGCCGTGCACACGCAAGAACTATTCCTATACTTGAATGCTTGGTGGAAGAGCACGGGCGACTGGGACGTAAGTCGATGGCTGGCTGGTATGACTACGATGAGATGGGTCGGCCCCGACAGTCCGCTTTGGTTGAAGACCTCATAGTGACGATTTCGGCGAAGGAAGGCATCGCGCGCCAAGCTTTGAGTGAGAACGAGATTATCGATCAGATGGTTATCGCCATGATCGCCGAAGCCTGCCTCATTCTTGAAGAGGGCATCGCCAGCTCGGCACAAGACGTCGATCTGGTTTTGGTTCACGGTTACGGATTTCCCCGCTGGCGTGGGGGACTGATGTACCACGCCGATTCTCTGTCGCCGGCATACGTGGCTGAACGGATAACCGAGTTCTCATCCGTGGATCCACTGAGCTGGAGAGTCCCTTCACTGATCACGAAACTGGTGCGCGACGGCAAATCGTTTGCTGCAACGGGTATCTTTAGATAGGTCACAATACATGCCTGATGCATTCGTCTGTGATTTCATCCGGACGCCGATTGGCCGCCACGGCGGAGCCCTTGCAAGAATGCGCGCCGATGACTTGGCCGCTGTTCCGATCAAGTCACTGGTTGAACGAAATCGGTCGATCGACTTGCTCGAGATCGATGAGGTCTTGCTTGGCTGCGCAAATCAGGCAGGCGAAGATAACCGAAACGTTGCCCGCATGGCTGCCCTCCTCGCAGGCCTTCCTGAGGAAGTTCCGGGCATAACCCTGAACCGCCTTTGTGCCTCAGGTCTTGAGGCGGTCATTACCGGTGCTCGGTCAATACAATGCGGTCAACACGAGCTTGTAATCGCTGGCGGCGTGGAGAGCATGAGTCGAGCCCCGTTCGTTCAGCTAAAGGCCGAAACCGCATTCTCACGCACAGTTACAATGGAAGATACGACCATAGGATGGCGCTTCATCAATCCAGCGATGCAGAAAATCTATGGCGTCGATTCGATGCCCGAAACAGCCGAAAACGTGGCGATGGAACATTCGATCGGGCGGGCCGATCAGGATGCATTTGCCCTAAGATCACAAGGCAAGGCCGCCCGAGCAATCAGTAACGGACGACTGGCGCAAGAGATCGTGCCGGTCAATTCGCCAGTGAGACTGGGGCAACCGACGATTACTGCCGCAGACGAACACCCGAAGCCGGAGACGACCATGGATGACTTGGCTCGGCTAAAACCGATCGTGCGCGCCGACGGGACCGTCACCGCAGGAAACGCATCGGGGGTGAACGACGGTGCCGCAGCGTTGCTGTTGGCGTCAAAGGAGGCAATTCAACGCTATGGGCTCACGCCAATTGCCCGAGTGGTTGGCGCCGGGGCAGCCGGCGTCGCCCCCAGAATCATGGGTATCGGCCCGGTTCCTGCGATTCGGAAGGTGCTCGCGCGGCATTCCCTGACGATAAGCGACATCGGCTTGATCGAATTGAACGAAGCCTTTGCTAGCCAGGCTTTGGCCTGCCTGCGGTCGTTTGGTCTGGATGACGACGATCATCGCGTAAATCCCAACGGCGGCGCAATCGCGCTCGGTCATCCGCTGGGAATGTCCGGGGCACGGATTGCCGGCAGCGCGGCACTAGAACTTGCTCAGGGGACGGAGCGCTACGCGCTCATTTCAATGTGCGTGGGCGTCGGACAAGGAAGTGCACTGCTGCTCGAGCGGGTCTAGGTATCCTGTCACTGGATGGCCGCAAAAAACGACAACGAAACGCGCAGTAAAGTTCAAGACCTGCCGCTAAGCACGACATAGCTTCTCCACTAACCCAGCCCTCAGTCACCCGATTTTCGGGCAATGATCGAATTGGGTGTTCAAAAAAAGCCGATGGAGAGGCCAATGGCAGACAATCGGGAAGCAGATTTCCTGCGCGAACTGTACGAGGATTGGAGCAGCCGAATGGTTGCCAACCCCGGAATGTCGATTGCCGATTTGCGTAGCATGTTCGACGAGTGGGGAAAGCCCGCACGTGAACCGGAGGGTGTAAGCTACAAATCAGGTGAGGTTGGCGGAGTCCCGGGCATATGGGTACTGCCCCAAGAGGCCGAACCCTCGCGCGTGATTCTTTACACCCATGGCGGAGGATTCGCTGTGGGCTCGGCAGACAGTCATCGCAAGCTCGCAGGGCATCTTGCAAGCGCTTTGGACGTGACAGCGTTCATACCCGATTATCGGCGGTCCCCCGAATTTCCATTCCCTGCCCAGATCGAAGATGGAATTGCTGCGTATCTCGGCTTGGTAGAAAGAGGTTTCCAGCCCAGATTTATCACGACCGCGGGGGACAGCGCGGGTGGGAATCTTGCCATTGCTATTGTGCTTCGACTCCGGGAGCTCGGCCGGGAACTTCCTGGCAGCGTCATAGCTTTTTCTCCTTGGTTGGACATGTCGCTGCGGGGCGTGACACTGGAAGCCAATGCGGCAACAGACGCTCTTGTCGGCAGGCAGATACTCGAAGGCATGATCTCGATGTTTCTAGGCGGCGGTAGTACGGACCCGCTAAATCCGCTGGCCAATCCACTCGAGAATGATTTTGAGGGCTTCCCGCCGCTTTATGTCAATGCTGGTGGTGCCGAGACATTACTGAGCGACGCCCAGTCCTTGTGCGAAAAAGCTCGCGGCGCAGGTGTTTCCGTCTCCCTTTCGGTGGTTCCCGGAATGCAGCATGTCTTTCCGGCGCTCGCTGGGCGCGCGCGAGAGGCGGACGACGAATTGCAAAGAGTCGCCGCTTGGTATCGCTCAATCTGACGTTCCGAGAAACGTATTTTGAAACAACGGTTTTGTGCGGAAAACCCGCTCAGGAGAATCAACATGATCAGAAACGTGACCGCGACAAAAACCGCTGGCGCGGACTTCGACGCAATTGTAATCGGCGCGGGCTTCGGAGGGCTCTACGCAGTACACAAGCTGCGTAACGAGCAGGGTCTGCACGTAAAGGCCTACGATAATGCAAACGACGTTGGCGGGACGTGGTACTGGAATCGCTACCCGGGAGCACTCTCTGATACCGAGAGCTTCTGCTATCGCTTTTCGTTCGACAAAGAGCTACTTGATCAAGGCCACTGGCAAACTCGTTATCTCACTCAGCCTGAGATTCTTGAGTATCTGAATAGTGTTGCCGACCGCTTCGATCTACGCAGCAGCTATCAGTTCAACACCAAGATTACATCAGCCCGATTCGATGACGTAGCTGGCTTGTGGTACGTGGTAACCGACAAGGGAGAGACGGCCTCAGCAAAGTATTTAATTACTGGATTGGGGCTTCTTTCGGCAATCAACAAACCCTCGTTTCGTGGCATCGACGACTATGCCGGCGAGATTTACCATACAGGCGCGTGGCCTGAAGGGGTTGATCTCAGTGGGAAGCGTGTTGGCATAATCGGGACGGGCTCGACTGGAATCCAGGTGATCATTGCCTTGGCGCCACAGGTGAAGCACCTGACCGTATTCCAACGGTCTGCCCAATACGTTGTTCCGATCGGGAACTGGCCCGAAGACACCGAGACGATCGATACCTACAAAGCCAATTATGACGAAATCTGGAAGCAGATAAAGAGTTCAAATGTCGCTTTCGGCTTTGTCGAAAGCGCCCTTGCGGGAAGAGACGTCCCTGAAGCGGAGCGGGAGCGTATTTTTGAAGAGGCGTGGCAGCGCGGTGGCGGATTCCGCTTCATGTTCGAGACCTTCAACGATGTAGCGGTTAGTGAAGAAGTCAACACCTCGGCGGCAAACTTCATCAAACGGAAAATTGCCAAGATCGTAAAAGATCCAGAAATTGCCCGGAAACTAACTCCAGACGATATCTATGCCAAACGCCCGCTGTGCGCGACGGATTATTACGGCGTCTACAACCGCAAGAACGTGTCGCTGGTAGACGTCAAGGAAGATCCGATCGCAGAATTCACGACAAGAGGCATCCGCTTGGCCGGTGGTACCGAGCACGAATTTGACACGGTAATTTTCGCTACGGGTTTCGATGCGGTCGATGGAAACTATACGAAGATCGATATTCGGGGGCGCGATGGCATCGCCATTCGAGACAAGTGGGCCGATGGTCCTCTGGGCTACCTCGGGATGATGGAAGCTGGCTTTCCTAACATGTTCATGATCTTGGGCCCCAACGGTCCCTTCACGAACCTTCCTCCCAGTCTCGAAAGTCAGGTGGAATGGATTGCCGATACGATTGAAGCCATGGAAGCTGGCGGTCGCTCAACTATCGAGCCCAAGCAGGAAGCCGTAGATACATGGGTGGAAACCTGCCGGAATATTGCCAAAATGACACTGTTCCCTAAAGCGGAGTCGTGGATTTTCGGGGCGAATATTCCTGGCAAGAAAAATGCGGTTATGTTTTATCTTGGCGGTCTCGGGAATTACCGTTCAGAGCTTCAATCGGTACGGAATTCAGGCTACGAGACGATGATATTTGATCGGCAGACGGCAACCACCGCGCTCTAACGAGTTGCCGGAATTCGCCCGCGTCTGACGACCAGACTATTCATTCAGTCGTCCCCTGCAAGGTCGTGATAGGTTCAGTCGAGCAGGGGACACGCTGCTTGCTGCCCCGTCGCTGAGGGGATTGTCAGCAATCAACGCATCGGCTTCGCGGCATCGTCAACCTAACGATAGGTTAGGCGCATCCGGAAGGGTGTGTCGCGGCACTTTCAAAAGCATAGGGTGTCGCCCCCTAGTGACAGTATCGCGAGTGACAGCAACGCCTTGCGTTGTCTAACCGGCCCGTCGCAAGATTTTCCTACAGGGCCACCCGTTCGCAATTAAGTCCCACTTCTTAAAGCGGAACGCACAGTGATTGCGGCAGGTCTTCTTGGCTAATCCTCGCAGGATTGTTCAATCCTCGTTCGCAAGGATCTCCAAGACTCATACGCCTTTTCGGCTCTAACCCGCAGCGGGAAACCAAGTCTGGATACCTGTGTGCAGTTGTGACGGCGCGCACAGTCGAACTTGGCAATGAAGGGAGAGGATAGATGAATGTGAAGGCATTGACACGGCTCATGTGTGGCTGCACGTGGGCTATCGCGCTCATACCAGGGTATGTGAGTGCACAGACTGTTACGGGCAACGATAGTGGCCGGACCGATCAGGCGTCCACTGAAAGCGGCGTTGAGGAAATCATTGTTACGGCACGGCAGCAGAACGAATCCTTGAAGAATGTCCCCGCGTCGGTCTCAGTGCTGTCTGCAGACACGATCGAAAACACCAAAGCACGCGTCGCGGTCGATTTCGTAAGCCTGACTTCGGGTGTAACCATTCAAACCGCGACGACCGATCCATCGGACGTGTCGATCAACATCCGAGGCCTGAACAGCCCGCGCGATGCAGAGAACAACATTGCCTTGGTGGTCGACGGTGTGCTCAAGACGAGTATCGCCTCGACCAACGAGCCCCAAGGCGCACTAGCTCAGGTGGAAATCCTAAAGGGCCCCCAGGGCGCCATTTACGGGCGCAATGCATCGGCGGGTGCGATCGTGATCACCACGAAGAAGCCTACTTTGGAATTGTCGGGCCAGATCAAGGGGCGTGTGGCGAACGACAACACGTACCTCGTGTCTGGACTGTTGAGTGGCCCCATCACCGACGGCGTCGGGTTTGTACTTAACGGTGAGTGGACCAAATCGGACGGCTATTATCGCAACACGTTCGTCGGATCGGATTTGCATCAGAATGTATATGGCTATCGTGGCAATCCTGCTTCGGTTGATAGCTACAACAAGCTGAACCTCTTCGGGCGAATCCTGCTGGAACCTTCGGATGATACCGAAATCGACCTGAAGGCCAACTATGGCAGGAGCCACGGCGGTGCACTGAGCTTCAACGCAGTTTTCCAAATCCCGACGCTCGCCCAAGCGTTCAACGATCCGATATTCAATGCAAAGGTCAGCGATCACAAGTTCATCTTTACAGATGACACCGAGGCCAAACATTGGCAACGAACCTATGGTGCATCGATGAGGCTGCGGCAGAGGTTTGATTTCGGCACGCTGATCGGTGTCGTGGCCTACAACAACAATAAGAATGAATACATTGCCGGCGGAACGAGCGGCGCGTTCGGTTTCTTCAACAATGAACCGACCTGCCTGCGGACTCGTTCTGCCACAGCTGGAGTGGTCAATCAGGCACCCTTTACGCAGTATAACGCGGCCTTTGGTTTTGCGATGCCATATTCGCCCTCAACCTGCGACGGGATTCAGGGCAATCGCCGGACGCAGACCGACGTGGTGTCAGAGCTTCGATTGACCGGCGGCGAAGGGACTTCGCTGAACTGGCAATTGGGCGGAAGCTACATCTTCATTGACCGCCGAGTTTGTGTGAACCTGACCCTTGACACCGGGTTCGGCGGCACGCGCCAGTGCTTTACGACAGATCCACGTTTCCCGACCGAAAATCTTACCGACGACAACTACCGCACCAACGTGTACGCGGTCTTTGCCGCCGCAGATTGGGATGCGAGTGATAAGCTTCGCCTGGGTGTGGCACTGCGTTATGATATCGAGGCGCGAGATCGCATCAACAACGTCCCAGTAAATGCTAGGACACGCTGGGTTGGCAACCCCCGGACCGGCTACCCGATCGGGACTGCGACGACCCCTTCGAACTATTTCCTGAATCCTGGCCTCGATCCGGCCTACAATCCTACCGGCGTGATTGCGCCTATTTCGGCTACGTTCAAGCAGCTTCAACCGAAGATCACTATTACTTACAAGCCGAACAGCGACCTCACGATTTTTGGGAACTGGGGTATCGGCTTCAAAGCTGGTGGATTCAATCCTGCAGGAACGGAAGCGATTATCAATGGCTATTTCAATCCGCCGCCGCCGGTCGGGATCAGCGCCGGAATCTCGGTGCCAGATCTAATCAAAAAGGAGACCAACAGCGCCTTTGAAGTCGGGTTGAAGGGGCGCGCCTTCAATGCACTGAACTTTGAAGTCGCCGGCTTTCTGACAAACGTCTCGAACATGCAGTTCTTCGAATTCTTTGTCGGTGATTTTGGGCTGCTCCGGAGCACGTCCAACATCGACAAGGTCCGGATCTACGGTGTCGAGGCATCGCTCGACTACAAGGTCTCGCCAGTGTTAAAGGTGTTCCTGAACGGGAACTACACGCAAAGCGAGATCAAGAAGAATTCAGGTCGTCCTTACACGGTTGGCAACAAGTCCCCGGCAACGCCAGACTTCACTCTCAACGGCGGCATGCAGTTGAATGCACCTGTTTCGAACGCTGTCAGCCTTATTGGCCGCGTGGACTTCCGCGTCGTAGGACCGACGCCGTTTCATACCGTTCAGAAGAACACAACGCCTACCATCTTTGGCCTTCCAGCCACTTACGATAATTCCACGCGTGACACCTTTGCGACTGTTAATGCGCGCATCGGCCTTGATATCGGTGATTTCTCGATCTCTGCCTTCGCAACCAACCTGTTCAACAAGCAGTTCGTGGAAGACGTCGTGATTGCGCCGGAGTTCGGAGGCGACTTCATCGCTGGTGGGGCTTTACGCCGGTTCGGTGTAGACCTCTCCTACAAATTTTGAGGCGTTGTCCTGGCCGTGGGCATGAGTGCGCTCGGGTTACGACGCAGATCGGCCAGATATGTGTTCCACCCCTGCCGAGGTGGCCATAGCGACATCAGTGCGTTGAAATCGTTTGGCATGGCCCGTGACCGACTTTGCGGTTGGACTATCCAATGCGACAGCGCTGGTGCTGCCGATGGCACCTCGGCCCTTTTTCAGAATGCGCTTTGACTTCGGTCCGAGCCCCTTGGCGTTCAGAGCGCACGGTACAAGACCCGTGGAAGCTATGGCCCCACTCAGAGATAATCCAATCGTCATGCTCCCAGCAGTGCCCTGAACATGACCTACTTGGGCTGACGCCGGAATGCATGGTGCCACTCCCAAGATACACCACGTCCAGTGACACGATCTTGGGGCGATGGACGAACTCACTGAGCCAATGTTACTTCTCAAAGGAGATGGCTCTGAAATAAGACTGGTTCAAACCTAGTTGCAGATCGTGGACGTTCAATAGAAAGTTCCAACAATATACTACAGAAAATTGCTATAATCCCGTGTATAATTCACTGCTTTAATAAAAGCACGGAGATGCAATCGTTTTTTGATCTTACACTAACACCATAATAATTCAGATTATCTTGTAATGACAATAGAAGTTCGTCAGTTGCGCTACGCGGTAGCAACGGCCGACGCGAAGAGCTTCGCGCGGGCGGCGGTAATGCTCAACGTCAAACAGATCACCCTCAGCAGGCGGGTGCAACAGCTTGAGGACTACCTCAATGTCAAAATGTTCGAGCGATCGACACGCGGCGCTGAGCTGACCGAACATGGTCAGGTCTGCGTCGAACTTGCGCGGCGAATCATTACCGATGTCGATAACCTCAAGACCATAGCCCGTAACGTCAGCTATGGCCTGCAGGGCAGGATCACGGTCGGTTTCTGCACGAGTCTAATGTCTGGCAAACTCAAGCTGGCGATTTCGGACTATCTGACGAAGTTTCCGGACGTCCAATTCGACGGTGAAGAGGCCGGCCCGGATGAATTGCGGCACGGTCTGCACCTAGGGACAATCGATCTTGCGGTTTGCCCGATCGGCCTCGAAGAGGAAGGTCTGGCATCGCGTCCAGCCTGGGCCGAGAGAATACTTGTGGCCCTCCCAGTCGACCACGAACTGCTGGCAAGGGATCGCATCTACTGGCAGGATCTTCGCCGGGAGGTTTTCGTTGTGCAGGCTGGCGGCTTGGGTCCGTCGTTCGGCAACCTCATCGCTGCGCGACTGACTGAGCAGAGCAAGAGTCCCGCGATCATCCGCCAGAACACCAGCCTTGAGAGCGTGATCAGCATCGTGGCGGCCAAACGCTTCATCACGATCGCGACAGAAGCTTCGCAGGGCGTGAACTGGTCCGACATCGAGTTCCGCGAGATATTCGACGCCAATGGCCCAACCCGGCTCGACTATGCGTTCTACTGGCGCGACGGCAATGCCAATCCGGCGCTCAAGCAGTTCTTCTCGATGATCAGCGAGCGTTATCCCGGCTGAGCCGAGCGGCGGGTTTTCGCGAAGCTCCGATCGGTCGCAATGAACCGCTCGATCATCGGCGGGATGAGGCGTTCCGGAGTCGGCGCGCCCTTGGCATCGCCGCCATTCAGTACGGCTCCGTATTCCAGCAGCTCACGGTGCAGCCGCACCGACACCTCGACCGTCAACCGGACCGGCTTCTCGTCTGCGAGATCAGCCAGTTTCAGCCGGGTCATTGCCCATCACCCAGCACTAGGTCACGCGTGACCAGTACCCGCACCGGGTATCCGGGCCGGATGGTCAGCGTCGGTCGGACGTTCAGTTCGCGCGAAACGATCTGCTCGCCTGCACGGTTGATGCTGTCCTGCGTTCCGCGACGGAATGCGCGGGCAAGGTTGCCGTCGTCACCCGAACCGAACTCTGAACCGGCACCGAGTAGCGTCGAGACCAGCGCGGCCTTGAGCACGCCGCCCCAATGGTAATCGGTGCCGTCCTGCAGTCCGGCAAAGCCGCGCGGGTCGGCAGCTGGCTGGCGTTCGAGCACGATCGAACGACCATCGGGCAGGATCAGCCGGTTCCAGGCAAGCAGCACCCGGCTTTGTCCGAACGCGACATCGGCGTCATAATCGCCGATCAGGCGTGAGCCCTGCGGGATCAGCAGGATGCGGCCCGTCGGGCTGTCGTAGACGTTCTGGGTGACCTGAGCGGTCACCAGTCCCGGCAGGTCGGAGCGGATGCCGGTGATCAGCGCAGCGGGAATGACCGAGCCTGCCTGCAGGATCGAAGATGATGCGAGTCCGGTCAGCCGTTCGGCCGACACCGTGCGCCGATCGCTGGCCCGTTCCAGAAATGCCTGCTTTCGGCCCGCTTCGGTTTGCGGCGCGGCAGCGGGTGCGGCCGCTCCACCATCGGCGGCGGGCGGAAGTCCGGCCAGTCCTGCCACACCACCGTTCGTTGGCGATCCACCACCGAAGAACAGGCGACTGCCGCGCGCGGCCTCGCGTTCCTGCTCGGCGCGTTGGCGGGCTGCATCGGCGGCAGTGGCTGCCGGGTTCGACGGCGAGACTGGCGGCTGCGCGCCGATCGGCGGCAAGGCTGCGACATCGCCGCGCCGCTGGGCATCGAGGATCGGCTTGCCGAGGTCGCCGGGAAGCGGCGGACCGAGCTTGGGCACCTGGCCGTAGTCCTTGGGCGCGCCCGCGAGATTGTCGGCCACCGCAACGCCGTCGGTGTTGTAAAGCTCTTCCGTACCCTTTCGTCCAGCAGGCTGGAGCGCGTAGATCAAGGCGCCGCCAACCAGCGCAAAGCCGCAGGCCGAAGCAATGCCGATGGCTTTGCGCGACAGGCGCATCACGCGCGGTGGATCGCCGCGCAGCTTGACTGCATCGCCGGGATCGACGGACGGCGCTTCGGGGCGTTCGTCCTTGTCCTCGACGGTCATGCCCGCCCCCTGCGATTGGAGACGATCCGCACCGTCTGCTGGCCCTTGCGTCCGCCGAGCCGCAGCTCGGCGCGGGCGAACAGCCGGTCGACGATCACGTAGCGGCCCGAGACGCGGTAATTGACCAGTTCGGCCTCGCCCTTGACGCCGATGACGAACAGCGGCGGCAGCTCGCCTTGGGCGATGCTTTCCGGAAACTCGACGAACACCCGCACCCCGTCGTCGAAGGCGCGCAGCGGCCGCCACTCGGGCCGGTCACCCTCGATCGCATAGCGGAAGTTGAGCAGCGACAGATCCACGCCCGCCGCGACCGGCGCAGCACGCTCGGCTTCGGCGCGGGCCTGGCGCAGCGCGATCAGCTGGTCCTGCGGATAGGTCCAGGAGACCGAGGCCATATAGACCGACGGATTGGCACGCAGTTCGAGATGATAGGTCCGCCGGTCGGTATTGATCACCACGTTGGTGGCGATGTCGGGGCGGATGGGTTTCACCAGGATATGGACCCGGGCGGCGGGACCGATCCCGCTCACCGTGTCGCCGATCATCCAGCGCACGGTGTCGCCGGCGGCAACTGGGCCGGAGCCGACCAGTTGCTCGCCCTCCTGCAACGCGATGTCGGTCACCTGACCGGGCTTGGCGTAGATCTGGTAGAGCGCGCCTTCGGTATAAGGGAAGACCTGGATCGCATTCACGAACCCGGTGCGCTCGGGCTGAATTCTTGCGGCCTCCATCGCCGCCCCCACCCTGTCCTGGAGAGTGGGGCGACTCTGGGACGGGCGGGAGCGGCCCGCGGCGTGGGGAGGGAGGCGCCGCGGAAGGGACTGGAGCTGGCCGGGAAGCGGTAGCGGCACGGGGATCGCAACCACCTCGGGCTTGGGATAGGTCGCCTGCAGTGCCTCGTTGGGTACCGCAGGCGATGCAGGCTGGTCCTTGGCCTGCGTGGGAGAAGCGATTGCAGTGCTTGCGGCCAACAAGGCCACGACGAAGCGGCGATTTGCCGCGAACTGATTGCTGATCATGATCCGAGTTCCTTCGACCAGTTGATGGCGTTGACGAAAATGCCGAGCGGGTTCTTGCGGACGGCATCGGGCGTGCGCGGGACCTGGACGACGATGGTCAGGATCGCGGTCCAGCGACTGGTTTCGGCGAGGCTACCGTCACGGTAACGGCGCTCGGCCCAGGCGACGCGGAAGCTGGTTGGTGAGGCGCGGATAACGCTGGTCACGTCCACCCCGACCTGTTCGCGGCCGATCAGGGCGAACGGATCGTTGGTTCGGGCATAGTCGTTGAGCGCGAGCGCGCCCTTGTCGGTGGCGAAGTCGTAGGCGCGCAGCCAGTTCTGCCGAACCACGATCGGATCGTCGGGCACGGCGCGGACCTGCTCGATGAACCGCGCGAGGTGGAATGCGATCTGCGGGTCGCTCGGCGTAAACCCGGTATCGGCGGGCGCGACGGCCTGGGCCTCGCCGAGCCTGTCGACCTGGACAACCCACGGGACGATCGACCCGCGTGCGCCCTGCCAGATGATCCCGGCGGTGAGGCAGGTCGAAAGACCAAGCGCGCCGAAGAAGGCAAGCCGCCAACTGCGCGCCTGGACGCGGGCCGAACCGATCCGGTCATCCCAGACCTGCGCGGCGCGCTGATAGGGTGTCTCGGGTTCGGGGGTCTTGCCGTAGCGGATCGAGGGTCGTCGGAACATGGATCAGTCCTTTTCGGAGGTGTCGATGGAAGCCCCGCCGCCGTGGCTGTCACCGGACTTGAGCGTGTGGGCGGCGATGGTCGCGCCATGCGCTAGGGTTTGCCGGTCCTTCATCGCCTTGGCCCAGGCGGGCTGGCCTTGGTCGGGATCGGATGGCGGCGCGGTCGGCGTGTTGGGTCCGGGCGTAATCGTGCCGCCGGTGTTGGTGATCGCTGCGCGGCTGCCTTCGCGGAACGATTGGCGCATAGAATCGCCTGCCTTGCGCAGCGGCGAAGTGGCCGCACCGACGGCAGCGTCGCCGACAGCGGCCATGCCGGAACCGACCGCGGATGCGCCCGATTTGCCGGCCGAGCCGAGCGCATAGGCCATGGTCGCGCCACCAGCGGCCCGCGATGTGCCGTGAGCGACGTTGGATGCAGCACTGGCGACCGCGCTACCCGCCATGCGGGCACCGGCCACGGCGCCGGCCGCTGCACCACCGGCCAAGAGCGCGGTTCCAGCGGCTGCGCCAGCGCCAAGCTGGGGGCCGCCCGAGACGATGCCATTGGCAATACCTGGGCCGAATATGCCGAGCCCGAGCAGCGACAGGCTCGCAAGCACCACCGAAAGCGCGTCCTCAATGGTCGGTTCAGGCCCGATCGCGCTGGTGAACTCGGAGAAGATGGTCGAGCCGATGCCGACGATGACGGCGAGCACGAGCACCTTGATGCCGGATGAGACGACATTGCCCAGCACACGCTCAGCCATGAACGCGGTCTTGCCGAATAGGCCGAACGGGATGAGCACGAATCCGCACAGCGTCGTCAGCTTGAACTCGATCAAGGTGACGAACAGCTGGATCGCGAGAATGAAGAAGGCGATGATGACGATCGCCCAGGCGAGCAGCAGGATCACGATCTGGAGGAAGTTCTCGAAGAAGCTGACGAACCCCATCAGGTCCGAGATCGCCTCGATCATTGGCTGTGCGGCATCCATGCCGACCTGCGCGACCCGGCCCGGTTGCAACAGCTCGGCGGCTGTGAACCCGGTGCCGCTGGCCTTGAGGCCGAGCCCGGCGAAGCTCTCGAAGACGATGCGCGCGAGGTTGTTCCAATTGCCGATGATGTAGGCGAAAATTCCGACGAACAGCGTCTTCTTGACAAGCCGGGCGAGCACGTCGTCGGCCTCGCCCCAGGACCAGAACAGCGCGGCGAGCGTCACGTCGATCACGATCAGGGTGGTCGCGATGAACGCGACCTCGCCCGAGAGCAGGCCAAAGCCGCTGTCGATGTAGCGCGAGAAGATGTCGAGGAAGCGGTCGACGACGCCGGTGCCACCCATGTCAGAGGCCCTTTGCTGGTTGGAGTTCGGGTGCCGGAGCCGGGGCCTCACCGGCATCGAAGGCGGGATCGCTGGCAGGTGCGCTCGCTTCGCCGCCTTGCCCGAGGAATCGCCGCCGCTTCTCGGCCCAGACCGCCTGGCAATCGGGCGCGGACAGCGCGCGTTCGCCCATGGCCGCGCAGGCCCGTAGCTGGGCTGGAAGCGGATCGCCGTCCGGTTCGAATACCGTGATCACTTCGGGCAGCGGATCCGGGCGCTCTTCGCGCAGCTGGAGCACGGACATGGTCAGCGCGATGGCGACGAACGCCCCGGCTCCGATCCGCGCGAAGTGCTTGGTGTCCATCGCCTCAGTTCCGGAACATCTGGGCGGTGGTGGGCACATAGCCGCGACCCGGCGCGAGGAACCGGCGCAGCTGTTCACGCGCTTGCGCCTTGGCCGCTGCGGCATTGGCGGCATCGAGCGACTGGGCGCGGCCAAGCGCCGCGACGGTGGCGGTAAGGTCGGCAAGCTGCTGCGACTGGATCGCGAGCAGCTGGTTTCCGGCCTGGGCGGCCTGCAGCGCGCCGGTCGCCGACTGGCTCGCCGTGACGATCGTCTGCACGGCGCTGCGCGCACCCTCGATGTTGCTCACCGCGCCGGCCTGGACCTTGAGTGCATCCTCGAAGGCGGCGACGCTGTTCTTCCAGCGTTCCTCGGCGCCCTGGACCATCTCGCGCTGGCTGCCGGTCAGGCTCTGGGCGGAATACTGCCGCGCGAATTCGCGCTCGATCGCCTGCACGTCGAACGAGATGCGCTGGGCCTGCGCCAGCAACTGCTGGGTCTGGCGGATCTGCTGCTGGAGCGGGTCGAGAATGGTGGTCGGGAGGCTCGCGAGATTGCGGGCTTCGTTAATCAGCGAGGTCGCCTGGTTCTGGAGCTGGCGGATCTGGTTGTTGATCTGCTCGAGCGTGCGCGCCGCGGTGAGCACGTTCTGAGCATAGTTCGAGGGATCGTAGACGATTCCGCCGAACTGGGCGTAGGCCGGTGCGGGCACCAGCGCGGTCGCGGTCATCGACAGCGCGGCGGCGCCAGCGGCGAAAAGGTGGCGAAAACGGGACTTCATGGCGGCTACTCCTTGGGTTGGCCCATCTGGGCGGGGGGAACGGGATCGGGGATCGGCAGCATGTCCGCGGCCCAGGCGAGACCGCGGTGGCGCAGCCACTGGCGCGCGAAGTCGGCGGTGCCGTGTGCTTCGGTGATTTCGCCGATCGTCAGCTGGTCGGCCTTCGATGAGGTGGCTGTGAAGGCGAGCGCGACTTCGCCAAGGCCCAGTTCGAACAGACGATTGCCGCGTGCCGACTGGCAGTAGTAGTCGCGCTTGGGGGTCGCCCGGGCGACGATCTCGATCTGCCGGTCGTTGAGCCCGAAGCGGCGGTAGATCGACAGAATCTGCGGCTCAACCGCGCGCTCGTTGGGCAGGAATATCCGGGTCGGGCAGCTTTCGATGATGGCGGGCGCGATCGCCGAGGTCTCGACGTCTGCGAGGCTCTGGGTCGCGAACACCACGCTCGCGTTCTTCTTGCGCAGCGTCTTGAGCCATTCGCGGAGCTGCGCGGCGAAAGCCGGGCTGTCGAGCACCAGCCAGCCCTCGTCGATGATGATCATCGTCGGCGAGCCGTCGAGTCGTCCCTCGATCCGGTGGAACAGATAGGAAAGTACGGCGGGCGCCGCGGCCGAGCCGGTCAACCCCTCGGTCTCGAAGGCCTGAAAGCTCGCTTCGCCGAGATGCTCGCCCTCGGCATCGAGCAAACGACCGAACGGCCCGCCGATGCAGTAGGGCGCGAGCGCCTGCTTCAGTGCCTGCGACTGCAGCAGCACGGCGAGCCCGGTCAGCGTCCGTTCGGAAACGGGTGCGGTGGCAAGCGAGGTCAGCGCCGACCACAAGTGCTCCTTGGTGACCGGATCGACGGTGACGCCTTCAGAGGCGAGGATTGCCTGGAGCCATTCCGCCGCCCAGTTACGCTCGGCGGCTTCGTCAATGCGCGCGAGCGGCTGCAACAGCACAGCGCTTGCACTGTCTTCTGAGAGACTGGTGCCCAAGTCCTGCCAGTCACCGCCACAGGCGAGCGCGGCAGCTCGGATCGAGCCCCCGAAATCAAACGCGAAGACTTGAGCGCGATCGTAACGCCGGAACTGCAACGCCATCAGCGCGAGCAGCACCGACTTGCCCGCACCGGTCGGGCCGACGATAAGCGTATGGCCGACATCGCCGACATGGAGCGAGAAGCGGAACGGGGTCGAACCTTCGGTGCGCGCATAGAACAGCGGGGCGGCGCGGAAATGCTCGTCGCGTTCCGGCCCGGCCCACACCGCCGAGAGCGGGATCATGTGCGCGAGGTTGAGCGTAGAGATCGGCGGTTGCCGGACATTGGCGTAGACGTGTCCGGGGAGCGATCCGAGCCAGGCTTCGACCCCGTTCATGCCTTCGACGATCACCGTGAAATCGCGGCCCTGGATCACCTTCTCGAGCAGACGGAGTTTCTCGGCCGCGAGGCTGGCATCCTCGTCCCACACCGTAACTGTGGCGGTGACATAGGCTTGCCCCACATGATCGGCGCCCAATTCCTGCAGCGCCGCATCGGCGTCGGCGGCCTTGTTCGAGGCATCGCTGTCGAGCAGCGTCGATGCTTCGTTGGTCATCACCTCTTTGAGGATCGCGGCGACCGACTTCCTCTTGGCGAACCATTGCCGACGGATCTTGGCGGTCAGCCTGGTCGCATCGGTCTTGTCGAGCATCACCGCGCGGGTTGACCAGCGATAGGCGAAGGCGAGCCGGTTGAGTTCGTCGAGCAGACCCGGGAAGGTGCTGCTGGGAAAGCCGACCACGGTCAGCGTGCGCAGGTGGGCGCGACCCAGGCGCGGTTCGAGCCCGCCGGTCAGCGGCTCGTCAGCGAGCAGCGCGTCGAGATGCATCGGCACTTCGGGAACGTGGACCCGGTGGCTGCGGGTCGAGATGCAGCTGTGCAGGTAGGTCAGCGTCTCGCCGTCGTCGAGCCAGGCGACTTCGGGCACGAAGCCTTCGACCAGTCGCAGCAGCCGGTCGGTGCGGTCGGTGAACTGGTCGAGCAGTTCCTTGGGGTTGATCCCCTTCTCGGCCTTGCCTTCGTAGAGCCAGCTTTCGGCGCGGGCCGCATCTTCGGCGGGTGGCATCCAGCACAGGGTCAGGAAATAGCCGCTCTCGAAATGTGCGCCTTCCTCGGCGAACTGCGCGGCGCGTTCGCGCTCGACCAGTGCCGAGGCAGGATCGGGAAAGTCGCTGTCGGGATAGCCCTGCGCCGGGCGGCGCACCGCCTCGACGAAGATCGCCCAGCCCGAGCCCAGGCGGCGCAGCGCAGAATTGAGCCGCGCGGTCGTTGCAATCAGTTCGGCGGGCGTCGCGCTGTCGAGATCGGGACCGCGAAAGCGGGCCGAGCGCTGGAAGCTGCCGTCCTTGTTGAGCACCACGCCGGGTGCAATCAAAGCCGCCCAGGGCAGGAAGTCAGCGAGCCGGTCGGCCTTGTTGCGGTATTCGCGAAGCGAGAGCATCGGCTCAAACCCTCAGATAGGTGGGAAAACGCAGGTGCCGCCGCGCGACATCGACGAACTGGGGATCGCGCCGCGCCGCCCAGACCGAGACCGCATGGCCGAGCGCGAAGATCACAACGCCGGCAATCCACAGACGCAGGCCGAGCCCGATCGCGGCGGCCAGCGTCGCATTGGCGATGGCGAGGCCGCGCGGTGCGCCGCCGAGCAGGATGTGCTCGGTCAGCGCGCGGTGAACTGGGACCACGTAGCCGGGGACAGCCTCGGGCGGTGCGGTCTCCATCAGACCAGCGCTCCGCCGCCGAACGAGAAGAACGAGAGGAAGAACGAGGAGGCGGCGAAGGCGATCGACAGGCCGAAGACGATCTGGATCATTCGCCGCGCGCCGCCCGAGGTGTCGCCGAAGGCGAGCGCGAGGCCGGTGGCGATGATGATCATCACTGCGACGATCTTGGCGACCGGCCCCTGGATCGATTCGAGGATCGACTGGAGCGGTGCTTCCCACGGCATCGACGAGCCGGCGGCATGGGCGGGCGCGGTGAGGCTGAGGGTAACGAAGCCGCCGAGCACAGCGGCGGACAGGCGAGCACGGGCGCGCGAAATGGACTGGATCACTTGGAAGTTCCTTTTACTTGGGGGGTTAGGGACAAGATGCGGTAATCGCCGCGCTCATCGAGCCCGGTGACTTCGGCCAGTTCGGCAAGCCGCCGTCCGGTGCCGTCGCGAACCAGCACGGCGATTACGTCGATGGTCTCGGCAATCAGCGCGCGCGGCACGGTGACCACGCTCTCTTGGATCAGCTGCTCCATCCGCCGAAGCGTGCCGAGTGCAGATCCGGCATGAATCGTACCGACCCCACCCGGATGGCCGGTGCCCCAGGCTTTGAGCAGGTCGAGCGCTTCTGCGCCGCGCACCTCGCCGATGGGAATGCGATCAGGCCGCAAGCGCAGTGCGGAGCGAACCAGGTCAGAAAGCGTTGCCACGCCGTCCTTGGTGCGCAGCGAAACAAGATTGGGCGCGGCGCATTGGAGCTCTCGGGTGTCCTCGATCAGGACTACCCTGTCGTCGGTCGTGGCGACTTCGGCGAGCAGGGCGTTGGTAAGCGTGGTCTTGCCAGTTGAGGTGCCACCAGCGACCAGGATGTTCTTCTTGTCGCCAACCGCGCGGGCCAGCGCGTCAGCTTGCCACTGCGCCATGATCCCGGAGGCGACGTAATCAGCTAGCGTGAACACCGCGACGGCGGGCTTGCGGATCGCGAAACTCGGCGCGGCCACGACCGGCGGCAACAGCCCCTCGAACCGCTCCCCCGTATCGGGAAGCTCCGCCGAAACGCGCGGTGCCTTGGCATGAACCTCAGCCCCGACATGGTGCGCGACCAGCCTGATGATCCGCTCGCCATCGGCTGCGGACATCCTGCTGCCTGTAACGGCGATCCCGGCACCCAGCCGGTCGATCCACAGCCTCCCGTCGGGATTGAGCATAACCTCGATGACCGAGGCGTCTTCAAGCCAGGCGGCGATCTCCGGCCCAAGCGCCGTGCGCAGCATGCGCGCTCCGCGCGATGATGCTTCGGACCGGATCGGAATGACGCTCATGGGATGCCCCGTTCAAATGAGGCAACCGACCGCCGACTGCACTCGCGAGGCAGATCAAAGAGACATCAGAATGGGCAATGGCAATAGGTTGTTGCAGTCAGTGTAGTGTGGCGAAAAGGCAGAAAGATTAGCGTATCGCCAGTCTTTGCGGACGGTCCGGAACGGCGGCTTAGAATATACGATTACGGTAAGCTCCCGTTCAGCTCGCGGAGAGGGAAGGTAGCAAGCGAGATCCCTGGCGACGTCAGTGGGCGAACTTAATGGTGGGGGGGGGAACTAAAACGGAACACCTTGCGCAAGAAGGGCTAGTTCGATAACGTTGACAATCAGATCAGGAGGTTCCCGGCAACGATCAACAACAGCCCTCAGGCGTACGCCCGTCAGCAATTCAGGACGGAAATCATATGATTCCGTTCTTTTCTTGGTTGAGGCGGAAGCGCACGCCGCCCGCTGCTGCGAATCCAGCGCCTCCGCGCCCACCGCATCAGGTGGATTTGCGGCGCGCCATCAACGCCATTTCAGACGTTGTGCAGAACCGCCCGCGTCCGCTGCGTGAATTCGACCAGATTCATATGAAATCCGGCGACATGGTCTTCCAGAGCGAGATCGTCGCCGATTGGGCTGATGGCAAGCGGCTCGCATTCATTGGTGACGGCGACGCGATTAGCGTCTGTGTTGCTTACTTACACGCAAGCGAGGTCCTGCCTTTCGGACCCGCGCACATCACGGTCTTCGATTTCGACGAGCGCACCGTCAACGCTGTAACTCGCTTTGCGGAAGCCGCGGGCATCACTAATCTCGACGCTCAGCTCTATAATGTCCTCGACGCGTTGCCCGATTTCGAACAGTTCGACTGCTTCTATACCAACCCGCCTTGGGGCGCCTCGAACAACGGCGAGAGCGTCAACATATTCGTCGAGCGCGGAATAGAGGCGTGCCGTCACGGCGGTGAAGGCATGATCGTGATCGCCGACGACGATGAACTTGACTGGCCGAAGCAGGTCCTCGCAAGTGTACAGCGTCGTGCTGCCGAGAAGGGCTATTATGTCTCGAAGATGCAGCGCAAGCTCCACGAATATCATCTGGACGACGCGCCTGACCTGCGGTCCTGCAATCTCTACATTTCGGCGCTCCCAGGCAATCAAGCGCCCGCGCACCCAAGCAGCGCGATCGACGATCCTGTCCGTCTCGAGCATTTCTATGGTCGCTCGAAGGAAGCCCGAGTTCACTATGTACTAGAGCGCCATCGGGTCAATTACGGCAAGGCGCATGATGACGAATATGAGCTCAAACTGTTCGGAGATCGCCCATGAACGCACCCTATAGGCCCGGCGACGGCATCTTGTTCATGAAGGTCGGCGTGCATGCCCGCGAGAGCCTTGAGGACATCATCGAGCGCAAGGACAAGGAGATCCGGGACGCAGGCTACGCCCTGTGGGGCTATGGCGGAAGCACTTGTCATCCGAGCACCATGGTTCAGCCTTTCGGCGAGGCGATCGGAGCGCGAGGCGGTGTCATCGAACTGTGCATGGAAGAAATCAATTCCAAGCACTTCGCTGACCCTGTCAGCGCAGCAGAATATTCGATCGATGGTACCGAGTGGCACAAAATCCCTGAGGCGATCAGTGTTCGTGGCTCGCGCTACGCGCTATGGATCGACGATCTGCGCAAGGCCGAATTCCAGCTGCCGCTTAACCAGACGCAAGTGCCGATCGGCAATAGCATGGGGCGTAATGGCGGGCGGTATATCAAAGGGCGCGTCGACAAGGCATGTCTTGAGATGCTCGATCGCCCCGAAATTCCGAACGATGTGCCGCTTCGCAACATTCCGATCAGCCTCGTTGCGACACTGCGTAAACCCTATGCGGTGTTCCTACGCGGCCAGCGCTGAAAGCGCGGCATCACTGATCAGGAGCTGTCCTGCGATTTTTGCGAGGTCGCCAAGATAGCTCGCAAGACAGGCATCGACCTCCGCGGCCGGAATGGTTCCCTCACGATGGCAGGCGAAGCAAATCGCGGCAGACCGGTCGGCACCGGGTTCGCAGCAGATATGTGAACGCAGTTGACCGATGCCAATCCGCGTCCCGATATGCCGCAGCAGCGACTCAAGAGATGCGACGCGGCCTGCCAACTTATCGGGCGCGAGCGCAGCCAGCGCGACTATGGCGCGCTTGTCACCTGTGGCCAGCAGCGCAGCGCCACGGTGTAAAAGGATAGCGGCGAGCTGGCTTTCGCCAGTGTCGAACTGAAGGTCTGCCTGATTGGCCGCCTCTTCAAGTGCCGCAGCCGCTTCGAGCTCTTCCTCGGTCGGCTCAACCAGCATGAGCGATTCGCACAGGCTGGTGAAGGCGGCCTCGGCCGCCGCAGGATCCAGGAGGCCGATCTTTCGGAGCTTGCGCCGAATAACGAAGGAGGCGACGCCTAGCATGGCTGGCGGACCGGACGCAGTTGTCAGGCACACCGTCAGCGGGCCACCGAGCTGCCACGCCGACATCTTGATGAGAACATCGTTGTCGAGCAACACTCTCTCACGCATCCGGAAGCCCCATGACGCTGCGGAGATAGTCTGACGCGTCGTCGGTGAGAGCATCCCATCCGATCTGTCGCGCAGCGACGCCGTTGACCTCCTGCCAAAGCGGGCCAATATCAGGGTATAGCATGTTCAACGCGGCCATTGCGACGGGCCAGCTTTGCCGCCGGTAGGCAAGACAAAGTGCGAGCGTGCCAGGATCGATCCGGTAAACCGGTGCCGCACGGCGCACCGCCTGCGCTAGCGTTGGCGCGTTAAAGTCATCGATGCTTGTCTCGATCGTGGGGTCGGAACTACCAGTCAGGACGGTCAACGCATAACCGTCGGCCTCAAGCTCCTGGCCGTCGCGTTCAGCAGCCGTTGCTGGATCTTCAAGGTCGACCAGCGCAGGGGCACCCACGAGATGGCCGAGCATAATATGCGCAAGCTCGTGGGCTAGGGTGAAGGCAAGTTGGGCGGGAAAGCGTGCTTCATGCCCGAGTAGGATTGCGAAACGCCCGTTCGAGTGGACGACCATCGCATGCATTCGTTTGGCATCGAGGGGAAAGACCCGCAAATGGATAATCGGAATTCCAAGTGCCCAGCAGGTCGAAACCAACCCGGCGAGGTCCGCAAATGGGCGCCTGGCGAGCAATGCCTCGCGCAGCCGCGCGGCGTCGATCGCGCCCATCGCGGGACCTTCTGCAACTGATTGGAGTAACGACTTGCCGATCGCCATCCCGAACGAGGTCATGGCGGCCCGAGCAGCTTCGTCCTCGGCGGTCAGATGCTTGAACCGTGCCTCGTCGTTCCAGACAAATTCGACGCGCTCGCCGAGCAGGGGCTGGGAACGTAGACCGAGCCGGCGTGCTAGCGCAAACCTGAGTTCGGCGCGGCCAGAAGGCGAAGCCGCGAGCGCGCCGTCCCACCAGGTCGGCCACGCTGCGTCGATCGCGGCCTTGCTGATGCCTGCGCGGCGCAGTTCTTCTGTCAGCTTTTTGCGTTCCGCGTCCAATCGCCCTGCCAATCCATTGCTGGTGGATGCCTAGCACCAAGAGAACGAAAAGGGAACCGTGAAGTTATACCGGCAGCTCATCATCATGGAAGAGCGCTGGTCGGTCCTTCAGGCGGGCGGCCAGCAGTTCCCAGGCGGTCGCGGATGACGACGACAGATTGTCGAGTTCGATCTTCTCCTTTGGTCCGATCAGGACCGGATCGCAGAGGCGGACCCAGTATCCCTCAACGAGATCGGCAGTCATACTGACCTCGTAGGATGCATCATCCCGTTGGGCCGCGACCTGACGGAGGAGTGCGGTGACCTGCGATGCGCCCACTGGCCCACCGCGCTCTCCGACATTGCGGAAGGCCTGGGGGTCAAAGCGTGCACCGCCACGGTCGATCCGCAGGGGATTATCACTGCGGCACATGAGGGCATAGTGCGAACGTTTGCGGCCTGCCGAGCTGCCCGCCCGGCTGGTGACGACCGATGCCGCCGGCAACCGGCGAGGCGTCCCGGCGGCGTCGTAATAAGCGCGCCAAAGAAGAAGGTCCTTCGCCTCTGCATCGATCTGCTTCGGCTTGGACTTCATCACCGAGAAAATAGCGCTGACGGGCTGCTGCATCATTGCGAATACAGGGGCGAGCCGCGACGGTGCATTGCCAACCCCCCAGAGGAATAGGCCTCCGTTCGCTTGGCGCTCAAGCTCCTTGCGGCAAATGATCGCGTCTAGGGACTGACCGGCCTCAGCCTGCATCCGTGACCAGCAGACCAGCGTGTCGTCGGCATGGGCATGGGTGGGACGGGCTGCCGGTACGATAGCCCCCGGATGATAATTCATGCGTCCCTCCGAAAGTTGGTCGCCGCTAGAGTGCTCATCTCAAAAGTGACGGGCGTCGAGTCAGACCGTATCCGCCGCGCGTCAGGCCGCCCGCGCAGGCCAAGGTTTGCTGGGGCAAGGGCAGCGTCATCTGGCGCTCGCCTTTCCCGGTGCTGCAAATTGCAAGTCGTGGACGGCCATGGAAAAGTGCGGCTGCTTTTCGCTAGGAATGTTCGAGCGAATATCGCGAAGAAGTTCGCCGACATTGAGCACGAAGGCGAAAGCTTGCTGCCCGCTACCCAGCAGATGTTCGTGCAGCTGCTCACGGTTGCGAAAGCCCACGTCGCTGCCGTCGCTGACCACCCAATTCAAGCCGCCGGCAGGAGACTCCCCATCCGCCCAGAAACTATCGTTCGAGAGACGCTGTGCTATGCTCTTCAGGCGGGCGAGTTGAACACCCGTGTCGCGAAAACACTGGATCATCCTCGCGACGAGAAGATCCCGATAGGAATAATAGCGGACACGACCGCGTGGATTGTCGGCGGAGCAATAAGCGGGCTGCAGGAATCCGTGGCGCTTCAGATAATCGATCATCGGCATGGACAACCCGCTAATCGATTGAACCTCGGTCACGCTGAAACCATTGAGGGCGTCTTTTACCTTCGGCATACAAATTTTAAATCATAAATCAGATCAAAATTCAATTTTAAAATAGGTACAAGGCGCCGCTGATTTGGCAACCGCATTGGTGGTGAAACGCCGCGTTTGACCTATGAAAGTGACGCCGCTTGCATTTGGCGTTCCCGATTTGATGAACGACCGGGATGTCGGCGGCGAGGGTCTGAAGATGAGGAGGCATTGAATGGCAATCACTCGAACGGGGAGCGGGTAAGCCCGGTGGTCGAAGCGCCGTTCCAGCGCACGTACCCCACATATCCGTTGCTGGCTTTTTGTGGAGGACACCCGAACTTCGTGCCAAGCTGAATAGATCACTAGACAAAGGTGCGATCGGGATGGCTTATGACTGGAAGGACTATCAGGAAGAAACGGCTGAGTTTTTCCGCTCTCTCGGGTTGTCTGCTGAAACTGACGTAAAGCTAACGGGCGTTCGAACTACGCATGATATCGACGTGGTGGTTAAGTCGAAGCATGTTGGCTTTGAAGTGCTTTGGCTTGTTGAATGTAAGCGGTGGAAATCAGCTGTCTCCAAGCTTCATGTTTTGGGCCTACGCGAGATCGTGAACGATCTTGGTGCCGATCGAGGTATCCTCTTGTGTGAAGCAGGATTTCAGGCCGGGGCGGTCGAAGCCGCAAACCTTACGAACGTTCAAGTCACCTCACTAGCGTCACTGTCCATCGAGACGCGCCAGGACATATCTGCCATGCGGCTACGCGAACTCTATGATCGCGTTGAACATTGCAGTGATCGCTATTGGGAACTCGACAAGCCGTATCGAAAGGCAGTTGGACTTCGGCCGGATCTGGCGGAAGTGGGTTACTCTGGAGCCCGCGTCGTAGATTTTTGCCGTGAGCTTTTTTCGCGAGCATTCAGGGGGCTCTACCCCATAGAAACCGGCCATCCTGGGATGTTTGTGCGCCAGGGCCTGCCTTCAACTTATCCCGATATTGACGCGGTTTTGGAGGTCGTGGATTCTCTGACGGTGGAATTAGAAGGCAAGCTGGATGCGGCTTATGCTGGTCTTTCCCTCCCGAAAAAATAGGTTGCTTGGCGTGAACCGACCACAACGAACGCCGCTGCTCGCGACGGACGATGAACGAGCGACAGGTATTTCGGCGCACAGATTTGGCCGTTAACCTCCGACTTGTTCGGGGCCATCGCCATTAACCCCGAAAATCCCTCAACCGCGACCGCCCTTCCAGCCGTCGCGCGAGTGCCTCGACAAATCCGTCATACCGCTCCTTCCCCTGTGCCTGCGCAGCCGCCAACGCACTATCAGGGAGCGGCGGATTGGCGGTCAGCCAGAACCGAACGAACAGCGCCAAGGCCTCAGTCGTGATCTCTGCCTGCTGATCGAGTGCGCCAATGCGCCGGTCGATGCGGTCGAGACGTCGGCTCAGCGCGGCTTCGAGCTGCTCGGGATTGTCGGGTGACATGAACGAGCGAAGCGCGGCTTCGACGATATCCGGCTGGCCCACCCTTTTGCGCGATGCGAACTCAGCGAGTTGGTCGATCACATCGGGCGGTAAACGAAAGGTCCGTTTGAGCTTCACATGTCGATCCCGTCACCCAGATCGAGCGAGGCTTGCCGGGCACTGCGCTCCATGGTGCGGCGTATCCGCTCGTTGTTGGCTGCGGCCTGATCGTCTTCGGCACCATCGGCATCGGAGAACTCGAACTCCGCCGTTGGTGCCTTCGGCTTGGCTGTAATCTCGACATGCTCGGGCAATTCCGGTTCGCGCCGCAATCCGCCATTGGCAGAATCGAGCTTACGCCAATGTTCTGCGGCCAACTCGGGGTCGGCCTCGATCGGGGGAAGCGCACTCCAGTCGTCGGGCGAGCGAGGAGCCTTTGCCTGGCCGCAGCTGGCCGGTGCTTTGACCACACGGGCCTGAAGCCGGCGATCCATATAGTATCGCGCCTTCTTGGCCTTGATCGGCGGGGCGCCGGACATCAGCACGACCTCATCGGTCTCGGGCAGCTGCAGAACTTCGCCAGGGGTCAGGAGTGCCCGCGCTGTTTCCGAGCGCGAGATCATCAGGTGGCCAAGCCAGGGCGACAGGCGGTGCCCGGCATAGTTTTTCATCGAGCGCTGCTCTGTGGTCGTACCGAGTGATTCCGAGACGCGCTTGGCGGTGCGCTCGTCGTTGGTCGCAAAGGCGACGCGGACATGGCAATTGTCGAGGATGGCGTTGTTCTGGCCGTAGGCGCGCTCGATCTGGTTCAGGGATTGCGCGATCAGGAAGGCCTTGAGGCCGTAGCCCGCCATGAACGCCAGCGCGCTTTCGAAGAAGTCGAGCCTGCCCAGAGCGGGGAACTCGTCGAGCATCAGCAGAACGCGCTGGCGCTTGGTCTTGGGATCGAACTCTTCGGTGAGACGGCGTCCGATCTGGTTGAGGATCAGCCGGATCAGCGGCTTGGTCCGGCTAATGTCGGATGGCGGCACGACCAGATACAGCGACGCCGGTCGGCCCTCCACGAGATCGGCGATCCGCCAATCGGAATGACTGGTGACCCTGGCGATTACGGGGTCACGGTAGAGCCCGAGGAACGACATCGCGGTTGAGAGCACGCCCGACCGTTCGTTGTCGGATTTGTTAAGCAGTTCGCGCGCGGCGCTGGCGACCACGGGATGGGGGCCAGCCTCGCCCAGATGCGGGGTGTCCATCATCGCATGGAGCGTGTTCTCGATCGTCTCGTCGGGGTTGGAGAGGAAGGCGGCGACGCCGGCGAGCGACTTGTCGGTTCCGGCATAAAGCACATGGAGGATCGCGCCGACCAGCAGGGCGTGGCTGGTCTTCTCCCAGTGATTGCGCTTTTCTAGACTGCCTTCGGGATCGACCAGGATGTCGGCGATGTTCTGGACGTCGCGCACTTCGTTGATGCCGCGGCGCACCTCGAGCAGCGGGTTGTAGGCAGCGGAGTCGAGGCTTGTCGGATCGAAGCGCAGGGTACGGCTGAAGGTGCTGCGGAAGCCCGCGGTGATGTCCCAGTTCTCGCCCTTGATGTCGTGAACGATGGCCGAGCCCGGCCAGGTGAGCAGGCTCGGGATGACGAGGCCGACGCCCTTGCCCGAACGAGTCGGCGCAAAGCACAGCACATGTTCGGCGCCGTCGTGACGCAGGTAGTTGTTGTTGAACTGCCCGAGCACCACTCCGCTGTCGGCAAACAGACCTGCCTTGCGGATATCCTCGCGGGTCGCCCAGCGCGCGGTGCCATAAGTATTGGCATTGCGGTTCTCGCGGCCGCGCCAGACTGACATGGCGATGGCGACCACGATGGCGACGAAGCCGCCCGATGTTGCGATCATCCCGCCCTTGTCAAAAATCTGCGGCGCATAGGCGTCGTAGGAGAACCACCACCAGAACAGGTCATAGGGCCGGTAGACCGGATGGCCGAACAGCGAGAACCAGGGCGTGCCCAGCTCGGGCTGGAAGCCGAGCGCCGAGGCTGTCCACTGGGTCGCCGACCAGACGCTGATCAGGATGATCACGAATACGGCCAGCACCTGGCCCCAGAGGATCTTCGCTGCGGACAATGGCCATGCTCCTTTCCGTTTCGAAATGGCATGTCGATGCGGCAAGCTCGCAATTGCAAGGCCGGCGCGGCAGCGATCGCAGGCTGGCGGGCGATCGGAAGGGGTGGCGGAATCGCCCGGCAGACCGCCGCGCCGATTGCTCCAGCTTGAAGAACATAAATAGAACGAATATCGTAACCGCCTCGCCGATTCGGCTTCAGCACGGGAATGATCATCATGCAGCACGATGTGGCGCTGCGCGAAGCCGCGCGCGCGATCTACGAGAGCGTTTATCCGGGCGAGGAATGGACGCCCGTCCCGTTCGACGAGGCCGAACGGTTCGGCACGGTCCATTACCGCAATGCCGTCGATGCCGCGCTCAAAGCCGACGCCTGCCTCAACGGTGACGCCACGCATCAGCTTCTACTGATCTGAGCGCCCATGAAGGTCCGGATCAGCGATACCGAACTCGCCCGCTGCATCGCCGTGGGCCTTGCCGTCACCGGCAAGCGCGGGCAGAGCAAGGATGCCGAGGTCAGCATAATGCGCCAGCTCGGCCGCTACGATGTGTTCCGCGACGCCGATGCCGCCGAAGCCATGTCCAGCAAAGTGCCGCTGTTCGACGACGACTATGGGGTCACGCGCGCTGGCGAGGTGTTCGAGCGGGAGGTGGCCGAACGCAAAGCCCGGCGCGGCGATTTTGACTGGCCGCTCAAGATTGGCCGATAGGGCTGATGTTCAGATCTCGATCCCGCGCGAGCGCCCGAGCGTCCATTCGATTCCGCCGCCCGAACGCGATGCGCCGCTGACATATTGCCCCAGGTGCCGGTCGAGCTGCTTCGACCAGGGCACGAGTGAAAAGCCGAGGCCGTCGTCGATCATCGCAAAGCGCCCCGAGGCAAGCTGGATGCGCCCGCGATAGACGCCCGACACCTCGCCTCTCGGCCTGCCCTGACGATAGGGCAGGTTGTGTTCGCGGGAGAGCGCGGTTCCCGCCTCGGCAAGGTCGCGGTCGCGCAGCGCGCCGAGCAGATTGCGGGACAGCACGAAACGGTTGCCCTGCCGCTTCGCCAGACCCTCGGCTTCGAGATACTCCAGTCGCCGGGTCTTGGCTGCTTCGATCTCGGCCCCGAACCCGGTACCGAGCGCCAGCGGTTCGGTGGCGACAAGTTGCTTGTCGAGCCAGGTCGATCCCCGCGCGGTCTGCTGTGCGGCAAGATCGAGATCCGAATGGGTCCGGAGCGACGATTGCTCGCGGCCGCGCCGGTCGGTCCAGGTCCTGAGCTCGACGATTCCGCCGGGCGCTGCATCGCCGGTCATGTCGATGTCACTGAACTTGTGATGATGGACACGGCCATCGGCGCCATCGATCACGGCATAGGCCTCGCCGGTCAACTCGTTGTGCAGCCCGCGCTCGACCAGTCGCCCGATCACCGGCTCCGGCGCGGCTCCATCGTGCATGGCGAAACGCCCAGTCTCCGCAGCGAGGCCCTGGCTGGTCATCGCCCTGTGCATGGTCTTGATCACATCGCCCCTGACCGCGAGGTCGCGGAGCGATTGTTCGAACCCTGGCTTCAGCCGCCAGCACCCGGACGAAATCCTGTCGGCAAGCTCCATGCGTTCAAGCTTCGTGGCGCGGCCGATAAGATGCTGGTTGCCGGGGTTTGCAGTCCGGTGCGGATCAGGGCGAAGATCGACCACGCCGCCCAGGTCATCGGCCATCCGCTGGAGGCGGCGGTCGAGGCTTGTCCAGCGATTGGCATCAATCTCGCGGTTCAGCGTCCTCTCGATGTCCTGCTCGCTACGCGCGCCAAGTTCCATCGTTACCCGCTGCTCGGCGCGGGCGCGCATCCCCTCACTGATGTAGGCCCGGTCGATCACCAGATCACGGCCATCGTCGGCCTTGCCTCTGATCAGGATGTGGATGTGGGGATTGTCGGTGTTCCAGTGATCGACCGCCACCCAGTCGAGCCGCGTGTCGAGATCTTCCGCCATGTCGGTCATCAGCTCGCGCGTGAAGATCCGGACATCGGCAAGCTCGCCTGCATCTTCGGGCGAAACGATGAACCGGAAGTGGTGCCGGTCGTCGGCGCAGCGTTCGGCGAAGAGCTTAGCGTCAACCGGTTCCCGATCGGCACCGAACAGTTCGGCATTGTTCCCGTCTCGGGTGACTCCGTCGCGTTTGAGGTAGGTCAGGTGCTGGGCGAGCGGCGCTGCGGTGAAACGCGAACCCCGGTGCCGCACGATGCGCGCCTTGACGATGACGCGGCGCTGGCTGGCGCGTGCGGTCGCCCGCAGGCTGGCAATCCGGCCCCGTGCCAGACGTCCGGTTCCGCGCCTGGCACCCGAGCGACCGGATCGACCGCCGTGCCCGGCCCGGTTGGACAAGGCGCGAAGCTGGGCCTTGAGAGTGCGAGCCTTGCGCTGACCGGCGGCGCGATCGCGGATACGCCCCGGTTTGATCTCGAAGTCATCGTCGCTCATGGACGGCTGCGGTGCGGAATGGCGGCTGGCTCTGCGCGTGGCGGAATTGCGTGCATTCTCGGGAAAGGGGCCAGCCGGGGTGCAAGGCGGCTGGCTCTGAAAACCACGCAAATCCGCACCCCCACACCCCGGCGGCTGGCTCCGCTTTCATCTTGCCATCCTCCTGAACCTGCCCCTTCTCCTGCTGCCTTTCCGCATTTCCCCACGCCAATCGATGCCATGACACGATCAGGGATCGAACAGGCGATCACTGCGGACGGCCCCCCGAGACGGGCGCGAAGAGGCCATTCAGGGGAGCGGGCGAAGCGGGAATGGAGGTCGGCGGCGCGGCGGCTGCGAAGCTGCCGGGTGCGCCTGCCGCTGCATCGCTGCGCACGGCGAACAGCTGACCCTGAGTCCAGCTGATGCGAACCGGCTGCACGGGCGACGCGCTGGCAACGACGGTTGCCGCGCCGCCCGATTGAAGCATCGGCGCAATCCTGGCGACGTAGGCGCGGGTCTCGGCTGGGAGTGGTCGCCCGCGATCGCGCCACTGTTCGTAGCGCCCCGGTCCGGCATTGTAGGCCGCGAGCATGCCGGTGGCGCCGTAGCTGTCGTACATTTCGCGCAGGTAGCTGGTTCCCGCCAGAATGTTATCGCGCGGGTCGAACGGGTCAGCACCAAGGCCGAACCGGGCGCGCTGGCGCGCCCAGGTTCCGGGCATGAGTTGCATCAGACCCATCGCTCCGGCTGACGAGATCGCGCCGATCCGGCCCGCGCTCTCGGTGCGCATCACGGCATAGATCCAGCCTTCGGGAATGCCGAAGCGCTGCGAGGCTTCGGCGACGTGCGAAGCGATGTCGACGGAGCGCGGCTGCGCCTGTTCGGCAGCGGCCTGCCCGAAGGCAGGCGCGTCACCGAACAGGACAGCTGCGAGGATCGCGGCAAGGCCCAGGCGATTCCAGCGCATCGACTCAGTCCACCTTGTCGTGCCGGGACGGGCGCGACCAGACCAGGACATGGCCAGTGCCGTTGTCGTGGAACAGGTTGGCCCGCAGCGGCTGGACGAAGGTGGGATCGTCGATCTGGAGCGCGACATAGTCGCCGGCCTTCTCGCCGGTGCGCTTCCAGCCTGCACCGATTTCGCGCGCCTCGTCATCTTCGCCGGCAATCACCCGGTAGTCGGGCGCGTTCTCGTTGTCGGACGGTTCTGCAGGTAGCAGCACCACGCCAATATCGAGTGTCAGCGTCGTGATATGTCCGGCAAAGCCGTCCTCACCGCTCACAAAATAGCCAATCTTCATCGTTCAGTCTCCTTCGGTTGTTGAACTGGTGGCAGGGGTCTCGCGGGGATCGGCGAACCAGGTGTGGTCGCCTTGCCCCGCTTCATCGGTCCAGACGGGTGTCGCGCGGCCGATCACATCGGTGAGGCGCAGCACGCCGAAATAGCGGCCATCGAAGCTGTCGGGCGCGGCAGGGTTCATCACGAACAGCTCGCCCGATTTGAGAACGTGGCAGCCCGCCCAGACGGGGAGCGGGCGTCCGAGCCGGTCACGGGCGCGCGCCGCGCCGACATATGCGCCGTCGATGGTGACGCCATGCGCGAAGCGGCAGATACGCTGACCGCTGACGGCGGCGACGCGCTTCAGCAGCGGCACGCCGGTTGGCAGATAGTGCCGCTCGGCGAGCAGGCGGCGCAGCCGCTGCGGCGGCTCGATGGCCACGCGCTCCCCCACGTGCAAGCTTGCCTTACCGCGGATGGCGTAGAGCCCGGTCGGCACCGAGGCTGTCGCGTTCCACACCGCGTAACGCGTGGGCCGAACGGTCAGCGTCGCGATTGTGGCGGCGGCGACGATGCCAGCGAGGATGAATCGCCGCCGCGTCATGCGAGCAGCACCTTGCGCTGGAGCCAGGCGCGGTGGCGCGCGAGGCTGTAGTCGCGTGGGCGTTCGCGCCCGGCCATCCGGTTGTGGATGTGCCGCCAGTGGTCGGGCGCTACCTCGCACGGGTCTATGCCCGACGCCTCGATCGCGTCGATCAGGCAGAAGACCTGGTTGACCTTGGGCCAGCCCCGGACGGAGAGCAGAAGGTCGCCGCCGGGATCGACCTGCGCGATCGGGGTGCAGGACTCGTGCGCTCCGACAGCGCGCACCACGTCGAGCGCCGAGCGGATCGTGCCGTAATCGTTGGCAGCCCAGCGCACCAGGCCGAACACCTGGTCCGAGGCATAGCTTTCGACGCGCTGCCTGCGGTCGACGATCCTTTCGGCGACCGGCTTGCCGAACTTGAGCCAATCTTCGCGTTCGCCCTCACGCCAGACCAGCGTGACGTGAGTCAGCTGAGGCGCATCGCTCAACCCCGTCTCGGCTGGCCTTCGCGGTGGCGCACCGCCATTCGTCCACAGGCGCGATTCCGTTAGCAAGAATCCGAAGGATTCTTTGTTAGGATAGTTAAGGGCGAAATTAGGCGCAGTTTTCTGCGGGTTTGAATGCCATTTCGGTTCCCGATAGTCCGAACTTCGGGTTCCTGATCGTCCGAGTCCGGCGGTTCCTGATAGTCCGTGTTGAATCACGACTTATCCCCAGAGCATAAATCGACGCTGCGGAGGCCTACGCGCCGCATGGCCGCGTCGAACGGATCGACCGGGAGCGAGACGAAGTTGAGCCGCTCGCGGCCGAGCGCGTGTTCGATGGTGAGTTGGTATCCGGGGAGCGCCTGCCGCCGCACGATGTCGCGGAGCTCGAAGGCGAAGCGTTTAGGCGGCGACAGCGCGCCGGACTTTAGATGAAGGTGCTGGAAGTCGAAGCTCCAGCCACCCTTTTGCTTGCCGCCGTGCTTGCGCACCAGGCGGTAAAGCCAACGCTCCAGCCCCCCGGTCAGCGCGAAATAATCAGGGTCGATGGTCAGGACGAGCGCCTGATCGATCACGCCTTCGTAGAACCAGTCGGGCACGATCATCTCGATCCCGAGCGCACGGCCCGAGTGGTCGAGACGTTCCTTCCACTCGTTGATCCATGAGAAGCGATGCCGCCGCCGCGCGTCACGCTGGCGGATCGAGGTCGCGATCGTGGTCGATTGCAATCGGTCGAGCCCGGCCTTCAGCCGCTCGTAGCTCGCCTTGCCGGTGCCGCGGCGCGTGAACGCGAGTATCTCGTGCGGGGTCGCGGCAATCAGCCGTGAGGTCGGGCGGCCCATGTCGCGCGCCTCGACGATCTGGCTCGCGACCCAGATCAGCACGTCTGCGTCCCAGATGGTCGCCATACCATGTTCGGCGGTCGCCTCGACCAGTATCGAAACCTCGCCCATCCGGAAGTCGATCGGCCGCACCCGCTTCGACTTGGCGAGGCTGAAGAACGGCCAGGCCATCAGGTCCTGGGCGTCGCGAGCGGCGATGTCGCCGCCCTGGCTAACGAACAGGTCGAGCTGCTGCGCACCGGCAGGAAAGGCGGACATGCGGCGCATAGCTGCACTCAGCGCCGCACCGGCGGGGTGTAACCATCGAGCCGCTTGGCCGGATGGACCACGCCCTTGCCGGGATCGCTGGTCGAACGGCGCAGGCCCTGTTCGGCCCAGGCGTCGAGGTCGGCGACCGAGTAGACGATCCGACCGCCGAGCTTGCGGTAGACCGGCCCGGTCCCGAAGCAGCGGTGCTTCTCCAAGGTGCGGGCGGACAGTCCGAGATGCACGGCGGCATCGGGCGTCCGCAAGAAGCGGGCGGTCACGGGTGTGGGTCTGGCATCCATGGCAAGGCTCCGGCGAAGAGTGGCAGCGGCAGCGGGCTGTCGCTGGGGTTCGCGAGCTTTGGCGTGGCGAAGGCAGGCCAAGGGAGTGACAGAATGAAGGGGTGCGAAATTGTCACCCCTGCCGGGCGCGATCAGCGGTGAAGCAGGAGCCTTCGATATCCGATCGCGATAAGGCGGCGCGCATCGGCGATCAGCCGGAGCACGTGCCGCCGCTCGCCCGATCCCTTCCAATTCGCCCCTGCAAGCGGGCGATGGTTGGGAAAGACGAGGCCGAAGGCGAGATCGCGCGAGGAGGCGCCAGCCTCCAGCGCGTCATGGATGCGAAGCAGCCCTGTGTAGCGTGCGCGTTGATTGGTGGTGGGAAGTGCAGCCCGGTCGGCCGCGATGCGGTCGCCGCGCGTCACCCGCTGCAAGCGGGAAGCGGCGGCGAGCCGCAAGGCGAAAGCTGCGTCGCAGGAGATCGCGAAGGCCGGGACGGGCCGCGACGGCGCATGGCGCACGCACAGGCGAAGCCGTGCGGTGCCGTGCGCGGCAACGATATGGCGTTCCTCGTCGGTGGCAATCTCGACGAGCGGTTCGGTGTCGGACGGAAGCGGGATGGCCCGTCCCGGATCCTCAGCCTCGATGATCACCACGTCAGGCGCGGCGTCGGGCGACCAGAGCGCGGGGGTCTCGCGTGGGTTTACCAGCGGGTCCGTGGGGAAAGCTCAAGCCCCATCGCCGGGACAGGCCCTCCTGTTGCATAATCTCGGTCTGGGGAAACGCCGCTATACGGGCCATGGTATCGGCATGGTCCTGGCGATAGTCGGCGTTGCGATTCAGAAATTCCTGCGCGAAATCCGCATAGTCATGGTCTCGATACTGATCTGCGGTCGATGGTGACCGCCAAGACGAACCACCGGACATAAAGACCTCTGCAATGCACAGGCGAGAAGGCCAAGCATCAAGTCTTTGTTCGGTAAAGAGAACTCGCTAGTCACCAAGTTTGCGGAACTTTGTGCGGGCCTCCGTAGTAAAACCGAGAGCGCGACTAGGGGTTCGTCCGCATTGTACTGACGAAAATCAACCTTCTCGCGATTTATCAAGAAGATGCTTGTAGCCATGCTCGGTCATCCAGCGCGCCCGCGACAGATGGCTGTCATGGACCTGGCGGGCACGATCGGGCTCGGCGTTGGCATCCAGGCCGAAGACGATGCTTGCCACCTCGCGCCAGTCAGCTCTTTCATCGGCTGCATCAAGTATCCGTAAATACGTGACAAAATGGCGCTCGTCGTAGGCCGTGATGCGATCATCGGCTGGCGCGCGGTCCTCAAATGGCGGTGTCATCATGGGCCGAGCCTTCGTATCGACTCGTTTTTCATGACGTTACACATAGCACGAAGCCGCTCCAGAATGGTCAAGATTCCGGTTATGCCGCCTCGGGCAGAGCGGAGTGCCCGCCATGGCACAAGCCGGCGAACGATGTTCAAGTGACTGATCGAAGCCGATTACTTTTCATGTCGAGTATACTCCGTGGTTAAATACTCTGCAACGGTGGTCAGTGCGTGCAATGAAATTGCGCGGAGTCCTTGCCACCAACCTGAAACGCTTCCGTCTTGCGGCAGGCCTGTCGCAGGAAGAACTCGCGCACCGCGCCGACATCGACCGAACCTATGTCAGCAGTCTGGAACGTGGCCGCTACAGTGCGTCGATCGACATGCTCGAAAGCCTGTCTGCGGCGTTGAGCATCGAAGCAGCTCAGCTTTTGGTAATCCCACCCGCCGACAGCGAGGCATGAACATGCCGAAGCCCCGCCCGGCAGGTGCCGGGCGGGGCTGGCTTTCCGGTCAGTCGCCGTTGGTGCGGCGCGCGCGCGACCAGATCAGGTTGTAGGACTTGCCGTCCTCGTCGTCGAACAGGTTGGCGAAGATCGGGGCGGTGAAGCTGGGATCGTCGAGCTTGACCGAGAGGTAGTCGCGGCCTTCGTTCGAGGTCTTGGTCCAGGCGGCGCCGATTTCCGCGCGGCCGACGAAGACCCGGTGCGACGGCGCGTTCTCGTTGTCGCTGGCTTCGGGGACGATGCGGACGTTCTTCTGCTGCACCGACATGGTGACGATCTCGCCCTTGTATTCGTTGCCGGTCTTGGTGAAAGTGCCGATGTTGGCCATGATGCATTCCTTCAAGTTGGTCGAACCCGCGCCCATCGCGGCCTCGATGGCTGGTTGAAGGCAGGGGCTTGCGCCCGCTGCACCGGGACGGCCGGAACGCGAGTGGAGGACGGCGACCAGACGGCTTTCTTGTTCCGCGAGGAATGCGTGGCACACGCAGGGGAAGAAAGTTGGCTGGACGCCGTTGCAGCAAGGGATCAAGCGGCGCAGCCATCCCCTGCCAACCAGAGCCATTGAAGAGGCGGCATTGGGCTCGGGTCAAACTTGAGCAAGAACTCGTGGCCCTTCTCGGACTTGCCAGACCGAGCAACGATCTGGGCGATGTTCACCGCACGTGTGACTGCTGATCGATTCCGCATCCTGAAGCTTTGCGACCTCGATGCGTTTTCGCTCGGTCCATCGCGATGCTGAAATCGGCCCGCCACTCACAAGATCCCGGGAGGCCGGATGGTCATGGCTAGCTCGACCCGGCGACCGCCCCGCCTTGCTCCAACCCGGAACGACGAAGGCAGACCTCGCTTGATTCCATCGCCTGCCCCGTCACGGCCAATCTGACCGGAAAGCCAGCCCCGTCCGGCACTTGCCGGGCGGGGCCTTGAAGGACGCCGGAGTTAAAGGCGGGCGCGGCTCCATTGCGTCCAGGAAGCGGTCGCAATGACGGCGGCACCGGTCAGCGAAACGATGAACTGCCATGCGCTGTTTGGCATGGTCGCAGCCGCGATGCCGTGGACCGCATGATAGCCCGCGATGGCCGCAGGACCTGCGAAGGCAATGCCGATCGCAACCCGCGTCAGGTCGGACTTGGCAAAGGCCAGTGCGAACTGGGCGGCAGCGAGCAGCACGATCGCGGCGATTGCTGCTGCGGCAAGTGCAGCGACGATGCCGTTGTCGCCGCGGTAGGTTGCCGACCCAGCGAGAAAGGCCACGAACAGCGGCAAGGCGTAGATCGAGAGGCTGAAAAGCAGCGCGCAGCACAGGAATACTGCGACGATTATCAGGGCAAGGCCGATCAGCATGGCGTCCTCCTTGAAGCCAAGGGCAAGGGACGCGCTCTCCTCCTCCACCGCAGCGCAATGTGCCTGAAATTTATAGCAGACATGGGCGCAGACCGGAATACCCGATGGGCATCCGGCCAGCGCGCGTTTCTCGGTGTGGCGCGTTCAGGGATTGAACGGGTCATATTCGTGGACAATGCTGCTGGGATCGCCGTCGAATTCTGAGGTCGGGACGGCGGCGTAACCGTTGCCGGCGTGGAACAGGGTGACGCAGACCATCAAGGTGCGGGCGAGGCTCCAGGCGTGACGCTGTGCGATGGTGAGTGACATGTTCGAGCTCCTGTCTCGGAGCAGGGACCATCCCCGCTCGACAGGCCCCGGACAGACGGCGCAAAGCCGCAATCACCACGAAGGCAGCAGGCCGCAGTGGCCGCACGCGAACGCGTAGCGGACCCTTCACGGGTTGATTGAAGGAGGCTTGGGGTCGGCCAACGGATTGGCCATGGAGAGTGGGGTGGCCGGTTAGATGGCAGAGCTTCTCGTAGATGAGCGATGACTGCAGAAGGCTGCACTGCCAACAAGCCGACCGTAAAAGGTGGCCATCTGAGTCACCGTTAGCAGTTCTCCCAAAAACGACGATGGCTAGATGGGATATTTTCGGGCAGGTGCCGATGGATTGTCGCCCCGGCAATTTCGGTCGGAGAATTGCCTGGTGACCTCGGACGCGATGAATTGCGCGCCCATTAGGATGTGGCCGGTATCAACGCGTCCTGGCGGCGGGGTATCGTAGCGGCTGGCGACATAGGGCGGAAACGACGCGACAACTCGAAGGATGCGGTCGAGATCAAGTCCTGTCACAAGTTTGCCCAATCTGTTAGCAGCGGCTTCAAGGTCGTGTCCGATTGTTCGGCTTCGCAATTCGGCATCGGAAATGCCGAGAGCCGCTAGCCCCGCTTTCAGAGCGAGTTCCGCACCGAGTAGGGCGCTTTGAACAGTTCCTCGAAAATCATAGGCGCTTGTCGCGGTTGCTGCAGCAGCTTCAAGCTGCGTATGGGATCGCCAGATGAGATCCTGCCCGCGAGCGTCGAGCGTTCTGCCGTGTCCGAATTCCTGCCATCCATATCCGAAATCGAGGATATCCGCTGCTTGGTCGGTAAAACGGTCGAGTTCTTCGGGGATAGAGGCCAGCCATTGCCTTTGGACGTCGTTCAAGTCGATGAGCTTCCAAAAGTCGATGTGGGCAGTGCCGAAAGCGACAGGTGCGTACAGGCGGCAGAACATGTCGCGGAAAAGATAAGCGCCGAGATGCATGCCACCGGACTGGAGTTCCTTCGGGATAAACAGGAGGTCGCACAGTTGGCGTGTCCGATCTACGATCGGTGGCGTGCCTCGTCCCATCAGGATCGCGTGAATTCCGAATTCCTGAAGCGCCTTGCCGATATTCATGAGATGACGGGCGCTGGGTTCGAGACCCTCGGCCAGATGATGATCGTCAGCACGTTTCAGTGCAGCGAGAAGGTCATGATCAGAAATCTCAGGGTGCGAGGACGCGTTATCGATTTTACCGCAACAGTGTTTGTTGCGCTTACCGCTCCCACATGGGCATGGGGAATTGCGCGTCGTCATCGCCAAGCGAATTCCCTGAATGTGTTGAAGGTTCGCACCATTTCTCGTTTAGCGCGAGAAGTCTGAACTTTCACTCATTCGATCGCCCAGACCGAAATCCCGAGCTTGCGGGCCTTGTCGACGAGATTGGCGTTGATGCCATTGCCGGGACAAGCGACCACGGCCTTGGGCAGCGCTTCGAGCATCTGATCGTTGCGGCGGAACGGGGCTGCTTTCTTGAACCGTTCCCAGTCGGGCCGGAACGGGACATGGACGATCTTGCGGTTCCGCGCCCACAGCGATGCAATGTGCTCCCCGCCGGTCGGATTGCCGCCGTGGAACAGGACCATGTCGGGATATTTGGCGAGAACCTTGTCGAGCACGGCCCAGATGCGGTTGTGATCCTGGTAGGCGGGGCCGGAGGTGAACGCGATCCGCGTGCCGGTCGGTAGCAGTGGTTCGGTTTCGGAACGACGCTTGGCGGCAAGGAAGTCTCGGCTGTCGATCATCGCAGCGGTCAGGGTGCGGTGATTGACGAGTGATCCTGTGCGCGGGGTCCAAGCCTTGCGGAAATGCGCTTCAAACTGGTCGGAAGCGGCTTCGCGCATGAACTCCATCGCGTTGCGGCGTTCGATCAGGCCGATGCCTTCGCCCACCAGTCGTTCGAGCTCGACCGACTTGACCTCCGAGCCATCCTGTTCACGCTGCCCGTGCTTCTGCGCATCCTCGTTGTCGTCAAGCTCGCGCTGGATCCGGCCCTCGGCGCGGTGGAAGAGGTTGGCGAGCGACCAGCACAGGTCTTCAAGATCGGGTTCAAGCCTGGTGTCGATCATGGTTGCGATCAGCGCGTCGAACATGTCGGCGACAGCGCCGGCGGCGATACGTTCGTCGGGAAGTGGCCGCGGGTCGGCTTCGTCCGAGAAGGGACGATAGCCGTAGAGGGCGATTTCATCGAGGAGATGGGCTGTGGGCGACATTTCGTGATCGGGTTCGAACGGCTCGGCCATGATTGCGGTCCTTGAGGATCTGAGCCGGGCACCTCGCCCGGCCTTCCGGCGATCCCTCTGACCGGCTGGGGCGTGGCTGCACCTGCAAGGCCGCAGCGAAGCGGAGGATGGCGGGCGGCGGCTATTTTGCTTCGCGATGGAACGGCGCGCGGCACGCACGCCGCCGGAAAATAGCCGCCGCACTGCCATTGCGGCCGCGCCGCAGCCGGTCTCTTGGATCGCCCTAAAGAAGGCCGGGTGGGCCCGGCATGGCTGCACGGATCTGCCCATGCCGAGGGCCATCATCCCGATCCCGTCTCGGCCCAGCTCAGCGACGATGAAACCGTGCCCGGTCGGCCTCGTGCAACTGATCGACAGTCCGTTCACCCAGCGCCGATGGTCCATGCTGCCGCAGGTCGTCGTTGAGATCGCCCAGCGCAGGCGTGAGTGGGAGCAGCTCGATCCCTGCTGCCTGTGTCCGCTCGCCCAGGATCGCATAGGCCGTGTCTCCGGCAGCGTCGCGGTCGCGGGCGATATAGAGACGGCGGAGTGACGGGGGGAACAGGATGGCGGCCAAGTGCGACGAAGAGGTGGCTGCGGCCAGTGGAAAAGTCGGCAAGACTTCACGCAAGGACAGCATGGTCTCGATGCCCTCGCCTGCGGCCATGACATCCTGCGCCTGCCTGAACCGGATGGCATTTCCAAGGATATTGCCCATTGCCCGGCGCGGCGATGCAACTGCGGCTTTCATGCTGCCGGTTGGATCGAGCCAGGTGCGATGTGCGCCGGTCTGGGTGCCGTCATCGTCGGTGACCGAAGCAATCAGAGCTGCAAATGCACCAGGCGTTCCGGGCACATCGTCGTCATTGGGGCGATAGTAGCAGCGGGGGTGGAATCGCAATACTGGCAGGTCGGCGAGATGAGTGATGCCGCGTGATTGCAGGTAGGTCGCCGCCAGCGTGCCGATGATGGGCCTGGAAGCTGCGAACAGTCGCCTTGCGGCCGTGGGCGATCCTGCGCGTGCGGGTGGACCGGACGAGTGCTTCCGCTCTTCATCGTCAGTCGAGGGTGGAAGCGACAGGAAGCGCTCGGCCTCGTCGATGGTCTCGGCAAGTCGTCCGTGGCGCTGGTTGAGCCGGATCAGGTCGATGAGATCACCGTGTTCGCCGGTCGCCGCATCGACCCAGTTGCCGATCGCGCCGCGCTCGGTCTCGAACAGTCGGACATAGAGGCTGCGCCCCGGTGACCCGGCGACATTACCGACCATCCAGTATCGTCCCTCTCGCCGACCGGCGGGGAGATAGTGGCGGCAAACGGCCTGCGCGTTCTGGGCGAGCCGCTCTGACAGGTCTGCCGCGCGCGTGGAAATCCTGCCCATGTCAGGCAGCCTTGCGGTCAAGGACGCGCGCGAGCGGATGGCGTTCGAACAGGCGTTCGAGCACCTGACATCCTGCCACTTTGTCGTCAGGGACGAACAAGCGCAGCTTCCAGCTGACGATCTCTGAGAACAGCCCCATCGCCTTCAGCCGGTCGACCGCTGTCGATGCAAACCCGGTCAGTTCGATGCGGTTCACCTGCATCAACCGCGAGCGGCGCAGTTGCAGGCCATCGGCGAGATCAAGCACGGTATGCCCTTCACGCAGCAGTGCGAGGGCCTGCGGCGGTGACAGTTCGGGCGCTTCAGTGCTGACTGCGGCGCTTGCTGCCCATGCCGGTGACACCCTCCGTCCGACAATGCTCATGCCATCGTCGGTCTGGAGCCGGTAGACGCGGGTCGATTCCTCCGGCAGCCGCTTCCAGATCGGCAGCAGCAACCCAGTGACGATGTGCAGTTCGCTTGTCGTGAACTCCTCGACCTGCGCCACCTCGGCCTGCCAGGTTGCCGCGAAGTCCCGCTCGTCCACTTCCTCCCAGGCCGTTTCCGGCAAATGACTGAGCGCGAAGTTCAATCGCTCCATCGGCCGGATCAGGCGGACCCGTCGTTCAACCTCACCATCATCGAGCATGACGCTGCGTGCTGGAAGCTGGACAGCGGCGCGCTTCGATCGGGAGTTGACCAGCAGCCTCGCGCCTGGTTCGCGCCGCAGATCGAGCGCCTTCTCCAGCGCCAGCGGCTGATTGCGTTCGCGCATGGCGATGGTGAGCAGCCGGGTTTCGGCGCCGGTCGCGGGGTGGATATAGATCGGCTCGCACTTGGTGACGGCGAAGCTGTCGGCAGTGAGCGTTTCCAAACCTACATCGTAGCTGCCCGCTGCGATCGCGCTCCCGACTTTGGCGCCGAGCAACTGCTCGAACACCGTGAACAGCACGTTCTGCATCGCGATGGTGAGCGCCAGCAGCCGGTTGAGAAAGGTCGTGATCGGCGGCAGCTCGTCCTTGATGCAGCCGCTACCATCGGTCAGCGACAGCCCGGTCATCGCCTCGAAAGTCGCCAGCGAGCAGTGCTCGACCTTGCCCGCGTAGATCAGCAGGTAGAACTGTCTGAGAGCCGCGTGGGCATAGGGGCTTTCGAGATTGTCCTCAGGACGGAACAGCCCCTGGCCGCCGGTCTGGCGCTGGCCGCGGGTGATCGCGCCGAGCGTGTCGAGCCGCCGGGCGATGGTAGAAAGGAAGCGCTTTTCTGCCTGAACGTCGGTTGCGACCGGACGGAACAGCGGGGGCTGCGCCTGGTTGGTACGGTTGGTGCGTCCGAGTCCCTGGATCGCGGTGTCAGCCTTCCAGCCCGCTTCGAGCAGGTAGTGATGGCGGAGCCGTTGGTTCCGGCTCCCAAGATCCGCGTGATAGCTGCGCCCGGTGCCGCCGGCGTCGGAAAAGACGAGGATTGGCTTCTTGTCTTCCATAAACGCCTGCGCTTCGGCGAGATTGGCATGGGCGGGCCGGTTCTCGACGACGAACCGCTCACCGTCCGCATCGACTTTGCGCACGATGCGCCGCGAGCGGCCCGTGACCTCGGCGACCAAATCGCTGCCGAACCGCTGCACGATCTGGTCGAGCCCGCCTTGCACCGGCTCCATCGCGGCCAGCTTCTCGATCATTCGATCGCGTCGCTGACAGGCCTCGCGGCATTCGATCATATTCCCGGCATCGTCATAGGCCGGACGCGAAGCGAGGTTGCCATCGCCATCGGTGTAGGTCTCGTGGAGCTGGGTCGGGAAGCTGTGCTGCAAATAGTCCAGAACGTATTCTCGAGGCGTGACATCGCAGGAAATGTCGTTCCATTCGCCCGGATCGATCTCGGCCAAGCGGCGGGACAGCAGGGCTTCGCCAGTCGAAACGATCTGCACCACGGCGGCGTGGCCATCGGCAAGCCCGTGCTCGATCGCCCGGATCAGCGTCGGCGTCTTCATCGCGGTAATGAGGTGGTTGAAGAAGCGCTGCTTGGCGGATTCGAAGGCGGAGCGCGCCGCCGACTTGGCTTGGCGGTTGAGCGTGCCCTCGCTGCTGCTGGTCACGCCCGAAGCTTCAAGCGCCGCGTCGAGGTTGTTGTGTATGACCTGGAAGGCTCCGGCATAGGCGTCGTAAATCCGCACTTGGTCAGAGGTGAGTTTATGTTCGACGAGTTCGTACTCGACACCTTCGTAGGAGAGCGAACGGGCCGCATAGAGGCCAAGTGCCTTGAGGTCGCGGGCCAGCACTTCCATCGCCGCGACGCCGCCCGCCTCGATGGCCGCGACGAAATCGGTGCGTTTGTCGAACGGGAAATCCGCGCCGCCCCAAAGGCCGAGCCGCTGGGCATAGGCGAGGTTCTCGACCGTGGTTGCGCCGGTTGCCGAGACATAGAGCACGCGGGCATCTGGAAGCGCGTGTTGCAGGCGCAGTCCGGCACGGCCTTGCTGCGAGGGGGCGGAATCGCCCCGGTCTGACTTGCCGCCACCGGCATTCTGCATGGCATGGCTCTCGTCGAAGACAATGATCCCGTCGAAGTCGGTCCCAAGCCAATCGACGATCTGCTGAACCCGCGAAACCCGGTTCTCGCGCGCGTCGGAGCGTAGCGTGGCATAGGTCGTAAAAAGGATACCCTGCTCGAGACGGATCGGCGTGCCCTGTCGGAACCGGGCGAGCGGCTGGATCAGCAGGGGCTCCTGCCCAAGTGCGCGCCAATCGCGCTGGGCGTCTTCGAGCAGTTTGTCCGACTTCGAAATCCAGACCGCACGGCGGCGGCCCTTGAGCCAGTTGTCGAGCAGCACACCAGCGACCTGTCGTCCCTTGCCCGCTCCGGTGCCATCGCCAAGGAACCAGCCCCTGCGGAAGCGGACGGCGGTATCGCAATCGTCGGGTGCGGTTTCGACCTTGTCGTATGTGCCATCGACGGCCCAGTTCCCCGCCAAGTGGGCCGAATGGGCTTCACCCGCATAGATAACGGATTCGAGCTGGGCGTCGGAGAGTAGACCCTGTTCGACCAGGCCCTCGGGCAGGTGAGGCCGGTAGCTGGGCTTGGGCGGCGCGACCGATGCCATGGCGGCGGACTGGACGAGACGGGTCGGGTGCGGTTGCGCGCCGGGGATGCGCAGCGATTGCAGCGCATAGGGTTCGTAGAGCGCGTCGTTCAGCTGGCTATTCGCGGTCGCGGTCCAGTCGGCGATCTCGTAATCCAGCACGGCTCCGGCAGGTTCAACCGACGGCACGGCGACCAGGCGAGGTTTGGGTGCTGCGGCGCGGCGACTGGTGCTGACCGCCGTTCCTGAAGGTGCGATGGCGGGCGACACGGCTGCTGGTGCCCGCGCTGGCAGTGCATCGACCAGCATTCGCAGCATGCTTGGCAGATCGGTGGCCATCTCGTGCGATGGGGGAAAGCAGAGGACATCGTCTGCAGGCACCTTGTCGATCACCGTCAGTCGGGTCTCGAAGGTCGTCCCGTGACTGGCGTAGATGCTGCCTGCGATCGGCGCGGTGAACGCGATGCGCGCTGTTTCCTGCAACCGAACGAAGCTGCCCTGCCAGGCCGCATGATCTGGCGCGCAGCTGCTCCCCGTGATCGCAACGAGCCGTCCACCCTCGGCAAGCCGGGCCAAGGCCGATGCAATGTGCCGGAAAGCCGCATCGGCAACGCGGGTCTCGACGCCCAGCGCGGCCGAAAACGGTGGGTTCATCACGATGCAACTGGGCGCAAAGCTGGGATCGAGCCGGTCGTGGATCTGCGCCGCATCGTGGTTAGTGATGTTTGCGTCGCCGAACAGGGACTTGAGCAATGCGTGCCGCGTGTCGGCGACTTCATTGAGGGCAAGCCGTGCGCCGCACAGTTCGGCCTGGATGGCGAGCAGTCCCGTGCCCGCCGATGGTTCGAGCACCAGTTCGCCGGGCTGGACGGCGGCAGCAAAGCCCGCGACCCAGGCGAGGCCAAGCGGCGTCGAGAACTGCTGGTATTGCACCATGTCCTCGCTGCGCCGGGTTTGGGTGGGTGCAAGTCGGGCAATCCGCTCGACCAGTTTCAGCCGTTCGAACGGATCGGTCGTCCTGGCATGGATCGCAGGGCCATAGCGCCGCATGAACAGCAACTGGGCGACCTCGACCGCTTCGTAGGCGGTCTTCCAGTCCCAGGCGCCGCCGGCATCGCTGCCTCGAAATGCCGATTGCATCGCGGTGCGGATGGCGTTGCTGTCGATCCGGCGACCGGCGGCAAGGTGGCCGAGCAAGTCCTGGGCGGCTTCGATGATGAAATGGGCAGTCTGCTCCGGACGAGCGGAAGCAAGCGAGCGCACGGCGGCACCCGCCAAAGGCGAGTTGGTCATGGATTTGATCCTTCGATTGGAGGTGTGGAGAGGCCTGCCAGCGTTCAGGCGGGCGGAATGTAGGCCTCATAGGGGTTGCCCGGAGCGAGATGACCGAACGGCGTCATCACGTAATCGCCCACATCTTCATCGGTGCCACGGCCGACGGCGCACAGGACGTAGCGGGTCTCGCCGCTGCCGACCTCGGTGCATTCCATCAGCGCCAGGTTGCCGTCCTTGGCAGCCCTGAGAAGAGTGTTGAAATTAGTGCGGGCATAGTCAGGAATCGCCATGATGGATCTCCCCCTCGGCCGCGGCTTCTTTGTAGAAGCGGTCGAACAGCATGTGGGTCGATTCCGACCGGATCTTGTCTGCAGTGATCAGCATGGCGAGCCCGCCAAAGCCATCGGGACGCATCTTCGAGCAGGTGAACGCCATCGTGACCGTCAGTTCCTGCAAATCGGGCGCGCGGCGCACGATATCCTGCAGCACGTCGGGCCAGAGGTCACCGGCCATATCGAGCTCGATTTCCTCGGCGCCCTGGATCGCCTCTGCGTGTTCATCGAGCAGCTTGGCGACCAATCGGCTTGAGGAATGGTCGGCGGTTTCGAGTGCTTCGCGCAGTTCCGCCGGATCGAAACAGACCAGGTCGCTCGCACCATCCTCGCTGTAATAATAGGCGATGCCGTTCTCGACGTCCTCGTTGAAGACTTGGGCGAGGAACATCGCCTCTACCGGCAGAATTGCGGAGACCGGGATCACCGGATCGACGACAGTGGGCGTGTAATAATCGGCCATGACATGGCTCATTGATGGCAATGCGCCCCAGCTTGCGGCCGGGGCGTCGGGTTGATTGAAACGAGTGGTGGTCTGGCGATCAGGCCGCGACAGCCTCGAAGGGGTCGACCAGCTTGTGGATCGGTTGCGCGCGGCCCATCCAGGGTTCCGGCCGGATGCAGCGCACCCAGTCGGCAAAGCTCGGGATGAAGCCCAGGTCCTCGATCACATGGCGTTCGCCGATCAGCCTCACCGGAACGACGCGCCCCGACGACACCGTGATCGTCGCGCCGAAGAAGCGTTCGAGCATGAAGATGCCCTCGGCATGGTGGCGCAATGCCCGGTGGCGGAAATCGGCGGTGATCGACTTGGATTCGTCGAACCATTGATGGAGTGCGAGATAGTCGTTCGGCTCGCCGCCCCATTGCCGCACGCTTGAGAGCGCATGGTGATAACAATGTCCCATCGTCGCCTCCCTCACCATTCGTGCGTGTAAAGTTCGGACGAGGTGAAGCGCTCGTTGTGTTCGAGCGTAATCTTCCGCGTCGCGACGTCGAAGGTGAACTCGCCGTAGGCGCCGTCGTTGTTCTCCCACCCGCCATGCTCGCTTTCGAGTAGGTCATAGGCGAGGGATTCTATGGCATCCTCGATTGGTTCAGGCGCTTCAGTGTCGGGAATGCCAGGCCCGCTGTCTGACGCAGGCAGCACGAGGCCCTTCAATTCAACCTGCCCGTGCTCATCGAAAGCGATGATGTCCTCGATCTGGCCGCTGTCGCCACAGCCGTCGAAATTGACGGTCACGCGGACAATGCCGTGCGATGCGAGGGTGTCGAACAGGCGGGTCTTGAGCGCAGCCATTTCCTCGGCAAATTCCGCGCGGCGCTTGGCGACTTCGATGAGCCATGCTTCATGGTCGAAGCGATAAGGCGTGACGTTAGGTTCCGGGAGGGCCGGTTGGTCGGTGGTCATGTCGATTTCCTTCGGAATTGGGTCGCTAAGGCGCAGCGACTGATGTGTCAGAGATTGGCGGGTTGCGGGGCGACCGGAGCCGCCCCGCGCGCCGGTTCATTCAGCTGCGATCGCCATCGGATCGAACTCGCCATCCTCATCGTTGAGGAAGTCGGGCAGGTCAGTGTCGGGCGCTTCCTGCTCGGCAACTTCGATAACCGGTAGCCGCAGCGGTTCGGGGAGCCAGCCCGTGCCTTCTAGCAGCCGTTCGGCCTCGCGGGCCATGTCGCCCTTCTTGAGGTGCTCGATCAGCACGGCGGTGGCATCGCCCCTGGTTTCGCGCACGGCTTCGATGATGCGGGGCTTGGTCACGCGGCCGAGGTAGTTGTCGACGGTGGGCGTCCAGCCCGCTTCGGCCATGTCGAGCCCGACGACGGACGCCAGGGCGTCGGCCGCAGCGATCCTGCAGGCAATGCCGTGTGCCGAAATCTGCCCGCCGTAGCCCTTGACCGGTTCGAACAGCGCATTGACGCCGAGCGAGACGCAGTGGGCGAGCAGCGCCATTTGGTCTTCATGCGCCAGCGCCGCCAGCGCGTCCCACAGCGCACCCGGCTCGTCAGGCAGGCGCGCCGCCCATTGCTCGTGCCGTTCCTGGATCGCCAGGCTCCACGGCGTTTCCCGCAGATCCGGGGCGACATTGCCGAGCCAGGCCTGGGTGACGCCGATCTGCACGCAGCCGTGGGTGCCGTGCGAACGGAACACCGACAGGGTGAGCGCGTGGAGAACAGCAATAAACGCCGCCCCCGCATCCTGGGCAAGAGCATTGCGCAGCGCCACCGTGCGCACCGCCGTCAGTTCGGAGACAAGCCGGTCGGGCAGCGGTCGGATGGCATCGTCCTCGTCGTCCGCCTGATGCTCATCCTGGACCTGCCCGCCCACGCTGATCGCCGGGCCAGTTCCCTGCTGGCCAGCTTCAGCATCGACCGGCACGACTTCGCCCTCGACAACTGGCTCGTCCTCGGGCCGGACATAGCCGCGATCGATTCGCAGCCGCCCGTCATGTGCCAGCGAGACGAACACGCCGGCGCGTGCCTGTTCCTCCGCATCGAAGGTCACAGGTCGGCAGTTCAATGTCGTCAGTTCGGCGTCGATCTCGGCCAGTCGGGTATCGACTTCATCGGGCAGGTCGCAGCCATCGCGGTATTCGTCACCGATGGCATCGTATTCCTCGACCAGTGCATCGAGCCGCGCCTGTTCCTCGTCGGTCAGGGGAACCGTCGTGCCGGTGATCCGGCGCTTGCCGCGCTCGCAGCCGTAGGGCAGGTCGATGGCGGCCTCGACCCACTTCCAGCCCTCGGCGCCGACTTCCTGTGCCGCTTCGTTGAGCTTCTCGTTCACCAGCAGTTCGACCAAGGCCGGATCCTGCAACCAGCCATCATCGTCGGTCGAGAACAGGTCTCGCATCACATAGCCGCCGGCTTCGGTGTAAGCGTCAATACCGATGAACCGCACGCGGCGGTCGCTGGCGGCAATGGCCTGTTCGGTCAGCAGACGGCGGATGTGATAGGCGGGAACGTGTTGGCCCTGGTTGACCTGTTCCCATACCTGCTCCTGCCGCGCATGGTTGTCGGTGACCGAGAAAGCCATGAGCTGTTCGAGCGACATGCCGTCCTCGCCATAGACGGCGAGCAGACTGGGCGCGACCGAAGCAAGCCGTAGGCGCTGGCGCACGGTCGAAACCGAGACGAAGAACCGGGCCGCAATGTCCTCCTCGGACAGACCTGCCTCGACCAGCGCGCTGAAGGCGCGGAACTGGTCGAGCGGATGGAGCCCCTCGCGCATGACGTTTTCGGCGAGCGAGTCTTCCTCCGCGATGCCGGCCTCGCGCACCACGCAGGGGACCGGCTGGTCCTTGGCCATCCGCTTCGACTTCACCAGCAGTTCGAGAGCGCGGAAGCGGCGGCCACCGGCGGGAACCTCGAACTGGCCGGTTTCCTTGCCATCATCGTCCACCATGGCGCGGACGTTGAGGCTCTGGAGCAGGGTGCGACGGTAGATGTCTTCGGCGAGATCCTCGATCGAGAGGCCCGCTTTCAAGCGACGCACATTCTTCTGGCTCAGCACTAGCTGGGAAAAGGGAATGTCGCGCGAGGAACTGAGCACGAGCTTGGGAAGGGACTTCGACATGGCAATTCTCCATGACGGGCGGTCCGGGAGCCTCTCTCCCGAACCTCCACCCGTCACGAAGCGAAGCGCCGCCCTCTCACTCTGAGAAGGCAGCGCAACGCTTGAGCAATGCCGGGATGACCCAAGCTCAGTGGACCCGGTCGAGCAGCTTCTTCGCCTTGCCCTCCATGTCGAGCCGGGCGTCCTGGTGGGTCTTATCGCGAGCAAGCGCGGTGATCCCCTGCACGAAATCGAAGATCGATTCCGGCGGTCGCCCTTCCTCGGCGAGCACGGTCTCGATGATCTTGCCGGTTTCGGCCTTCGAGAAGCCGCGCGCCCGCAGGAAGTCGCTGCGATCTTCGTCGGTGCGGGCAACGATCCGCTCGCGCGCCGCCTTGATGCCATTGACGAAGGGCAGCGGGGAGGAGTCGGCGAAGCCTTCCAGCGCCGGCGCTGCTTCGTGGGCGAAGCGGTTTGCGGCATACTTGCTATGCCGGATGGAGATTTCCTCGAAATCCTCCACGCCCCACAGGTTCCGGTTCTGGCATACGGCGCGGAGGTAGAAGCTCGCCATGCCCAGCGTCTTGGCCCCAACCTCGGAGTTCCAGCAGTAGAACCCGCGGAAGAAGAGATCGGGTGATCCGTCGGGCAGGCGCCCGGCTTCGATCGGGTTGAGATCGTCGACCAGGAACAGGAAGACGTCGCGGTCCGAGGCGTAGAGCGTGGTCGTATCCTTCGATATATCGACCCGCGGATTGTAGATCCCGGTCGACCAGTCGAGCACGCCCGGCACTTTCCAGCGGGTGTCGCCGGTGCCGTTTCCGGCGATCTTCTGCACGGCTTCGACCAGTTCGTGGTCGTAGATGCGGCCATAATCGGGGCCGGTGACGGCGCGCAGTTCGACACGGCCCCCGGAACCAGCATCGCCGGTTTCCAGGGTCTTGATCTGCTCGGTCCGGTTCGAGGTCAGGCCGTACTGCAGGTTGATTGCCGCCAGTGGTGCCGGAAGCTGGCGGAGGTAAGCCGCAGGCGCGCCGACCTGGCTTGCGAGCTGGCCGAAGCTCCAGTGGGTCGGCGTCACCGGTGCATCCGCACCGGGCAGCACCAGTGCCAGGCGTTCGGGATCGTTGCGGTTTGCTTCGACGTGGATCAGCGCGCTTTCGACGACGCGGGTCCGGCTGCGCTCCGACCGCCCGCGAACCGAGCGGGCGAGATCGCCAAGCGAGAGAAAACGCTCATCGTCGGGCCGCGAGAACCACTCCGACGAAACCCGACCTACGCGCTCGCCGCGAGAAACGTCGACCTTGTAGCTGCCGCTGACGTCACGGCGCGCATCGAGAACCTGCATGTTCATGGGAAATCTCCATGACGGGCGGCCGGGAGCCTCTCTCTCGACCCTCATCCCGTCACGGCGAAGCCCGCCATCCTCTCACTCTCCCGTGCTCCCACTACAGGTCGCACGAGCGGCCAGCGAATTTGCCACGACCAGAAATCGCACCCTGAAGTGAGGCGGGGATTCCCGACGTTGCGCATGCAGGCGGCAAGACGGGGCTTGTCGGCTTTCCGAGCCTGCGCATGAAACCATGACCGCCGGTTCAATGTGCGTGCGGGGCCTGCCCCATCGAACGCCGCGCCCGCAGGAGCGCGCCGGAAGGGCGTGCGGGACCGAGCGCGTCAACAGCCCCGCTCCGCTTCACGGGGCGTTGCGGGGTGTCCCCGCAGAAGGGGTAGACGGAGATTGCGTAGCGGCTCCGGCTCAGGGGAAAGCTTTCCCCTCCGTTTGGGGATTTCGTTCCTGTTATGTTTGCCTTCTTGTGTCATTCAATTATGGTTGCCCAATGACAAGTCGGCCCAATCTTCCCTCATCGCTCGAAGCCATACGCACGAGTCTTCAGGCCAGGGCGATTCTCGATGTGCTTGCCAAAGAAGGCGGAGCGAACAGCAGGTTGCTGGAGACATGGCTCGCTACGATTGGCCTCGCGGCGGCGAGCCGCGCCATGGCCGATCTACTGGATCGCCTTGAAAAGGACGGGCTGGTTCGACTGGAGCAGGTCGACACTTACCGCGTGGTTCGAATTCGGCGATTTGGAGGTGAAGTCGCATCCGGTCTTGAGGCCTTGGACTGGATTGCCAAGCCCGAACTCCCTGAATGATGTGATCGTGAGCCGTCATCAGCGCACCATCCTGATCGCCGATTTCGAGCTGCCTCGAGGTGCGGTCACCATCGAGCAGTTGATGGCAATGCCCCGCGCCGGATGGGGACACCTGCGATCACAGATCAACGTGCGGCGACGCGAGGAACGTTCCAGACCGTTAGCTCGGTGCAGGATTTGCGAGGGCGGCGTTTTCATCAGGGTGCAAGCGACCAGGGATGGACACATCCCGATGTACGCGCACTACCCGGAAGCGGACAGGGAGTGCCCCTGGTACGAAGGTAATAGTCTGCGCCCCGATGACGCTCGAGCGGCTCAATACCAGGGTCATCAGGAATCCGCGCTGCACCGCCGACTCTGCTCAACAATCGAGCAACTGGTCAAAGCCGATCCGCGTTGCACGCACACTGCCGTGAACACATACTTGCGCCCCGAAATCCACAAACGTGGTCGCTGGCCGGATGTCTACGCTGACCTGAGCGACCTCGGGCGCTTTGCGCTTGAAGTGCAGCTGTCGAAGCCGTTTGCACCGGAAATCGCGGCCCGCCATGTCCATTATGATGCCGAAGGCGTCGCCCTGGTATGGATATTCAACTCCCTTGAAGACCCTATGCCACAAGGATTCCATGATGTCGTCGTCATGCAGCGCGGCAATGCTTTCGTTTTCGACGACGAGGCAGAGGCGGCATCGATCGAGCGTGGGACGCTGGTCCTGAAATGCTTCCTGGAAGATGGTCTTGGCGGCTGGCGTGAGCCGAGAATGATCGGACTGGATGAGTTGCAGACGGGCGCAGGACGGTCAGCCTTTGTGGAGGACTGTCGGTCAGAGGCCTTGAAACAGCGTTGCAAGCAGCATCGGTCGCGTTGGTGGGATGCCATGAAAAAGGCTGGCAAGGAACGGCCGAACTCGCCGGAATACAGCGAACACCATGAAGATGGCTGGGCCGACATGAAGGCCGCTGTTCCCGGTCTGTGGCAGTGGGAGCGAGATTTTTGGACAGAGCGGTCCCACCGTGCCCGAGCCCATACCGCAGTGCTCTACGCGATCTTGTGTTCGATTGCGCACAGCGCGGAGGCCGGGCGACCTATCCTTCATATCACCAAGTTCTCCGGCGACAGCGCTGTGTTGTCGATGCTGAACAGCAAGCTCAGTGGGGCGGATTTCAAACATTGCGCCAGCCTGATCGAGACCTTCGTTCGAGCAACGGCATTGTCGGATTTGCTCGAAAAGCCCTCGCTCAAGCGGATAATCGCAGAAGCTCAGGCGACGGACGTTCAGGTCAATGAGGATCATCCGCTGTGGCGAGCCATGGCACGCCTGTTCCCGGAAGTGCTGGATGGCCTGGTCAGGGCGGAGCTTGACGATCTGGGGCAGTTGCCATGTTGGGCATCTCCAAGCGCCAAAGTGCCGATCGTCGACCTGGCGGCCGCGCAATGAAGCCGCTGTTCTCGCAGGCGGAACTCGAAGCGATCGCCGGTGCGCTCGGCGATACCGACACAGGCTTGAAGGGCGCGGAGATCGAACTGCTGATTGCCACGTGCGGCATGATCGATCCTGGACCGATCACCAAGCGCACAAGAATCTACAACGCATTTGCGGACAGCCAGAACCAGAGACGGGATCGCACACGGGTACTCGGGTTCATTCGGCATGCCATGAAGCCGGCGCGCTATATTCGCGAACCCGAGCGCTTCGAGCCGATGCGGACAAAATTGAACTTCGCATTGGCGTTTGCCGGGCTAGTCGTATCCGAGGCCGGCGCACTCGAATCCGTCCCTGTCGCAACGACACTGACCGAAGCCCAGCGCCGGGCAAACGAATTGCGGTGCGACCTTGAAACGCGAGGTGTCCATGCGGATGTGCTCGTTTTCTGCCGCGCCGAACTGGTGGCGGACGACTATTTTCATGCGGTTCAGGAGGCCGTGAAGAGCGTCGCGGCAAAGATGCGAACGAAGACCGGCTTGACCGATGATGGTGCGACGCTGGTGGATCGCGCCCTATGCGGGACTCCTCCAATGATCGCGATCAACCCGCTTTCAAGCGAAAGCGAACGGGGCGAACAACGCGGCTTCGCTAATCTCGTGAAGGGAACTTTCGGCATGTTCCGCAATCCGACGGCCCACGAGCCCCGTATTTGTTGGCCGATATCCAAGGGGGACGCGCAGGACCTTTTGACGCTGGTTTCGCTGATCCATCGCCGTCTCGATGCGAGTTATATGCCTGCTCGCGGATAGACCATGAGTAGCCCCGCGTAACATTGACCGTTTCGTAGAGGCTGTAGTCGGAGACAGCGCAGAGCCTAGAGGAAGGCTTTCCCCTGTTATACCAGAGATCCGGTCAAGACCGGGTCGTCGCAGTGCGGACAGGTTCGAAAAGGGTTTTGTCGAACGATCTTGCTATAGAACGGGTCTGTGATCGCGCTTGGGTGGGTATGTCCTGCGATCCATTCAGGTGGAATGTCACGGCGCAATACAAAAGAAAAATCGAGTTCTGGAACAAGGTTATCCCTGGTCGCCATCTGACGGCTCCATTCACGAAGCAGGCACCAGGCAAGTTCCTTGCGGGTTTCAGGCGCGATTGCGCTCAACGGGAGATGCACTTCGATGATCGTCGGCGCGCCATGCATTCTGAGGGCGGCATGTGCTTCCCAGCCAAGTAGAACTTGAAGCCATTCACTACCGTAGAGAAGATAGTGCCCGCATCCATTGGGAAGTAACCTGTCGTCGGCGATGAGGTAGACCTGACCAGCGTCCCGATCTCGATCATCAAATGCAGCCAGGCGTGCTTCGATTTGGGGGCGAAGCATCGCAAGGCCGGGCAAATCGGCAACTAGGCCGCGGGCATGTTCAGCAAGAACGACCGGATCATTGCACTTGATGCCCTCAGCGTGGAACACTCCCGCGTCGACAGGTCTGCAACCGTGATAGGCGACTATCCGGGCTTCTTCGATCGCGGCCGCCAGATTTTCCGTCAGTTGTTCGGCATCCTCGCCAACCACTGAGCAGACTCTGTCTACCCATGCTGAATCATCAATGGCATCGATTGTCGTGCTCGGCGTAGCCAAAATGGTGCAAGCATCCGCAGTCAGTCGCGGCTCCAGCCATTTTGCCGTTCGTCCGATCCAGGTTGATTGCGCCTTCCATTCGAAGAGGGCGCCAGACCATGGGTTTACAGCTTGGATCGGATCTGGATTTGGCATCAATCTTCCCGCATCACCTTTTGGGCGACATAGGCGCAGTAGGAACAGAGCCCCTCGTCCAGCCCGTCCAGATAGTCCTGAATGCCGATCCCGGTGCCGCACCGGAAGCATTCGGATCGATAGTCGAGTGGCTCGCTGCAATTTGCACAGCAATCCTCTCCCTCAACCAAGGTATGCCTGTCGCAAGCCGGGCACTGGTAGAGAGGACCGTCCTCCATTGCCTCCTTGTACCGAACATAGGCGCTGGAAGCGTAGAGGTCGTCGAGTGCTTGTTCGATGACATCGCCTGCTTCCGGCTTGGCGCCGCAGGTGCGGCATCGAAACTCGATGCAATCTTGCGCCTCATTATCTCCATCGACCTGCTCAATAAGTTCTGACTGACAACTCGGGCATCGCAGCCCTGCGCCAGCAACCGAGGGCGAGTGCCAGGCCACGTCCGCCAGTGTCTTCCGGGCTGCCTGCAATTCCTGATCGTAGAGATCCTTCGTCTCCAGCATGACTGTCCAGGCATTGCCAAGCAGCGCCAGCGGGTCCTCATCCAACTGACGGAAGAGTGAAGCCACGACCGGGAAGCCCTTGCTGATCGCGGCGCGAATGGCTGCCGCGGACTCGGACGTATAGTGATGCTCCATATCGTTGCGGATCTTGTTGAGGCTCTTGAGGGCGCTGTGGTCGATCGCAATGCCGAAGTCGCGGGCGCGATCGCCGATCTGCTGAAAATCAACCGTGGTGTGGCCGATCTGCTCCATTGCAATGCCGCCCCGACCATCGGGAATCGGCTTGAGCTTCGCACCGATGACGACGTTGGGGTCCGCCCCTGGTGCGGCACGAACCAGTGCTTCCTTGGCAAGCAGCAGCACGCCGGCATAAAAATTCCGCACAGCCGAAATGTCGCGATCATGGTCCTGCTGCTGAAAGTCTTCGACGCCCATGCGGATCGAAGCGACGGCATTAGCAAATAACGATGACAAGCGGCTCTCCCTGCGCAGCGAATATCAAAGGACCATCCGCTGTCCCGCAATAAATTCAAGCCGGAAGTGCGGATCCAATCGAGTTGTTGGGCTATTGTCCAGCGGCAATTCTGAACTGCTCGATTGTCAATGGCGGCAGCCCGTAGGCTTCGGCCATCGCATTGAAGACCTCTCGAACCGCGGCGGCCACCGTGTCCTCGTTGATCTCGGCAAGTTCGATTTCTCGTTCGACCCTGCCTTCGAGGGCGAACGCGCCGCCGTCGCTTCCAAAGCGATTCGGCCAACTTGTCTCGGATAGACCTTCTGCACCCAACCGAAAGCGCCATGGTCCTTTTCCGCCAAGGGCCATAGCGACGCGAGCATTGCCGGCGATCCAGCCAGACCATCGCTGAATCGCATATTGTGTTGCGAACACCGACTTCGCGCTGCCGCTGTTGAAGAAACTCGAGGCAACACCCCAAAGTTCACCGGTGTCCTTGAACCAGCGGGTTGCGGTCGGCGTCACGCCGCTTTCCCGAACAGTCTCGCTTGAACGAAAAATGAGGAAGCCGCCGGTCGTAGAACCGTAGTCCATACCGCTGCAGCGACCGAGTGGAAGAGGATGGCCCGTCGGGCTATCAATGATTGCTGCCCAATTGTCCGCGCAGACCCAAACCGTTGGAAGAAGCCTTGCGAATCCGAACGGCGCCCCCTCGGGTCGAATTTTGGCGCCTTCGCCGTAACCAAGGTTTACGGGTAACGGGGTGCCTCCGTCTTTCCAGATGCCCGGAATATCAGGCTCTGAATCTTTCCAGTCGTTGCGCTCGATTGCAGCTTGGCCTGCAGCCTGAAGCGACGCACGGATACGCCGTTCGAGTTCAGACGAAACATCAGTGCGCACCTTGCGTAGCTCGACAGTGGGCGCACCGATTGGCAAGTGGAACGCGACCGGGCCGCGGCGATGCCGCATGTCGAAGGGCAGGTCCTCGGGCTTGGCACCTGTCAGTGCCGTATTCCACACCGTGATAACGCGCTCGGTTCCCAGGGCGCGTTTGGCGTAGCCAAGCTCGATCAATACATTCGGGTTAGCGACGTGCTTTCCGCCATCAGTTACAGCAATTGGAGTGACGTCAGCGATGAAGACCGCTGCCGCCTCGATCTTTGCCAGGATCGACGCCACGATATCTGGCGAACCGGGCATGTCTTTGGTGTCGTGATCGATCTCCGGTCGATCAGCCTCCTCCAGGTCGACCGCGATGCGGTCCAGCGCCGCGATCAGTGCGTCACGAATCAGGCTTCTGGTCTCGCGGGACGGTTGGTCACTTTGCCAGGACCAGAATACAGTTTGTGCCACGGGCTGGTCCTGATTCCATAACGTCGCAAAGGTGCTCCCCCATTTGGGTCAAGCTTCCTGGGCCGTTCAGACCTTGTCACCGAAGATCGACACCACGTTGGACTGCTGCCTGAACTCATCCTTCAGGACCGGTGCCGCCCTACGCTCACTGATTCCTGAAAGTGCGCCTGGTTCCAGGTCCGCCAGCTCTTCGAGGTCGGCGACGGGAAGTGGCAGAGCTTTTAGAATTTGGCTCGCCGATTGCACCCCTTCTTCCATCAGCATTTCAAAACTGCGGCGGATGAGCTGGGGTTCCTCGACTTCGAGCTTGCCGTCCAACGGCTCGCCGGTTCTCCATCCCCTGCGATTGTAGTTGATCCAAAGACGGCGAGCATCGTCGTCGTCGATAAGATCCAGCTGTTTGCTGCGCATGATCATGGCACCGACAGAAGCACCCCAGCGCTCCTTCAGCGTCAGGAAGCCGTCCAGCGACGGTGCATATAGCTCGCCCGTGAAATCAGCCTCCGGCAGAAGCATGGCGGATGCGATTTGATCGGCCTGCTTTTCGACCGCCTTGTAGAAGGCACGGTCATTCAGCCGCCGCTGCGGGATGTTGGCATGGCAAACGATGTGAACCAGTTCATGGAGCACGTCGAAACGCTGACGGCAGGCACTAGCCTTGTCACGCGAGAGGACGACGAAAGGAATTCCGAAGCGATCGGACCATTGCGAAAAGGCGTCGAGTTTGTCTGCGCGCACGTGAATCCGGGATACGAGAATGCCATTGTTTTCCAAAAGCTCGACCGTGTCCGGCATTGGGCCAGGACGAATGTCCCAGAACTCGCGGATTTCTTTAGCCACCCGCTCAACGAAATCGAAGCTGCCAAAACTCTCTTCAGAAAATTCGATTGTCGGAATGTTCAGAGCAGGAAGCTCGAAAAAGGAGGCCAGATAATCGACGAGTTCCTTCATCCATTCCAGACGCACTTCAGCCCGGTCGCGCGCAAGCGGCGGCGCTGATAGCCGAGCGCGCCAAAAGATCGGCCGCTCGTCGCGTTCCGGCGCAGGCCGCAGGAAATAGTCGTGTGGAAACTTGAGGGTGGCGGCGAGGTTGTGAACGACGTCCAGCTTGGGACTCTGCCTGTCATTCTCATATTTGGAGATCGACTGTACGCTAACGCCGACCATATCAGCGAGGTCGGTTGCGCTGATTCCCCGCGCCTTGCGCGCCTCGGTCAGACGCGCACCCACGAATCCCTGGGCGATGATGCTCATTTTTGGCCGTCCGTTCCGGTACCTTCATCATCCTTGGGCTTTTTCCAGCGCAGCGAACGCTTCGGCGCACTCTTCTTGGGCGCTTCAGGATAAGCCGCAAGAATCTCGGTGATGCTCAATTCGACTGCCCAAGCTTTGAAATCGCGTGCCGGCACGCAGAGCTGGATCGTCCCAAGCTTCTGCTCGTCCGCATTGAATCGTCGGCCAACCGGATTGTGGGCGATGACGCCATAGACGTTCGGCATGATGAATGCCCCGTCGGGTTCGTCACCGAGATCAAGGCGCGGCAGATCCATTGCATTGGCGAGGCGTTCGCGGAACTTGGCGGGCTGCGGCATCGAGCCGATAGCCTGGACGTAGGACTGGGTCATGGCGACCTCGTCCTTGAAGACATAGGCATGGCGGCGATTGTTCTGCACGATCAAGCTCATCGAATGCGACATGCCGTACTTGGCGGCGAGATCGATCAAGAGCTTTTCCATGCGAAAATGCCGTCGCTGGAGCAGGTCATCGATCTTCTGATCCGGCAGGACGTTGCGGTCGGTTGCTACATCTGCGAACACATCAGCATAGGTGATCTTCGACAATTCGCGCAGGTCGATCCAGAACTGGGCCGGCGTGTCCCGGACAATCATGGTGATTGCCGTTGCCCGAAGGCGTTCATAAGCGTCCATGCGAATCTGGCCCTTGGTCATTTTTCCTGCGAAGCACAAATTCGTTTAATCGTTAAAGAGTTTCGTGTCAACTGCTCGGACGTGGCGCAAGGCATGATCCGGCAGGGTTACCAGTGCGAGGTGATAACGCTGCGCTGGTCCCTCTCTCCCAAACTTAGATCCACGATGTGGCAGGTCCGAAATCCGTCTACATTTTTCGGACAAAGGCGATTTGGATCGTGTCCGAAGTTATGCTACATATTTCGGACATGGACAAAATCCCGCCCGGACTGAAAGCGCAAATTCTCGACCGCGTAAGCCGAGCGGCGGCGAACACTGTCTGGACACCGGCCGACTTCCTCGACCTCGCCGGTCGTGATGCGGTCGACAAGACCCTCCAGCGTTTGGTCAAATGGGGCGAACTGCGCCGGATCGATCGCGGACTTTATGACAAACCGCAGTTCAACAGCCTGACCCACCAAAACAATGCCGCCGATCCACGCGCGGTCATCGACGCCGTCGCGCGGCGTGATCAGATCCGCGTCCTGGTCGACGGAATGACGGCCGCCAACGATCTCGGCTTCACCAATGCCGTACCGGCGAAGATCGTGGTGCACAGCGAAGCGCGGCCCAAGTCGATCAAGCTGGGTAATCTCACCATCGAGTTCAAAATGACCGCGGCAAGCAAACTCTATTGGGCGGGACGCCCGGCCATGAGGATCGTCCAGGCGCTGCACTGGCTGCGTGACACAATGTCGACAGACGACACGGGACAATGGCGGCAGCGCCTTGCGGTCCTTCTCGGCAATCCCACCCACGGCGCAGCTTTGCGCGCTGACCTTGCCGAGGGGCTGCCAACACTCCCGGCATGGATGCAGGAGCTGCTCCGTCCGCTCATCTCGGAAGCGTCCGGCGAATGAACCTCGCCTTCGACGAAGTGCTGCGCGCAAACACGACCACCCGCACGGGGCTCTATACGGCGACTGCGCAACGCCTCGGCACGACCCCACAGAACGTCGAAAAGGATTTCTGGGTCTGCTGGACCCTCGATGCGCTGTTCAACGGGATCGAGGACGGACCCCGGCTGCTGTTCAAAGGCGGAACTTCGCTGTCGAAGGGGTTCGGGCTGATCGAGCGGTTCTCCGAAGACATCGACGTTACGGTCTTCCGCGATGATCTTGGCGTTCCGGCGACCATCGCGGAATTGGCTGCGCTGAGCCGCAAGAAGCGGGAGGCCGCGCTCGATGCAATCAAGGATGCCTGCGAAACCCATATCAACGGACCAATGAGTGCGGGCCTCGCGCAAATCTGCGCCGATACCTGCGCGCGCGCAGGCCTCGAAGCGCAGTCAATTCGGGTCGAGGCCGACGCCCGGGATGCCCAGACCTTGCTCCTAGTTTATCCCAGCATCACGCCCGAGGACGCCTACATCGCCAAGTCGGTGAAGATTGAGTCGGGTGCAAAGTCGGCGCTCGATCCCAATTCGGTCCGAACCATCGTGCCCTATGTCGACGCTGACGCCGTCGACCTCGACCTCGCCGTCCCGGGTATTACAGTTGCCGATGCCGAACGGACCTTCTGGGACAAGGTCGTCATCCTGCATGGCCTGAGGCGGTGGTTCGAAATCCGAGGGCAGCTGCGGGGCGACGGTCAGCGCATTTCTCGCCACTATTACGACCTGTTCCGCCTGCTCCAATCGGAGATCGGCCAAGCGGCCCTGGCAAACCGCGCGCTTGGTGAAGACTGCGTCGCCCATGCCCGCATGTTCTTCAATCGCCCGGACTTCGATCTGGCCACCGCGCAGGCCCCGACATTTGCCTTGTGCCCGGAAGGAGGGATGACGGATGTCTTGCGCCAGGACTATCGCGCCATGAGCACCATGATATTCGGCGAGCCGCCGCCCTTTGATGCGGTCGTCGAGACGATTGCCGAATTGCAAAATTCTTTGAACGCGGCCGCATGAAGCGGTTCCTCCAGCGCTTGTTCGGCGGCGATGGTCCGAGTGACAAGACGCCTGCGCAGCTAGGGTTCGCCAGTCCGCTGGAAATCAAACCCTTTTCCCATGGCCTGGTAAGGATCCCTGCACTCGACTTCTTTGGCCCCCACGCCGCATCGTCAAATAGCAGGTTTCACCTCATTTGGCTGGACAGAAACCCCGAGGGCACAACTGGCGGTCATCGGTATGAGGGACATGGGACATGGACTCTGTTGGGCGATGGTGGCGCGACATCGGCTACGGGTCGTCTCGAGCGACCGCAGGATGGTCATGTTGCCGACAACGGCACGTTCATCCTCAGCGATTGGATGTTCGGTGATGGATTGAATGGCCGCCTTTGCGCCTTCCGTGCCGACGGACAAAAGCTCCTCGAGCGCGAGTTTTCGGCGAACCTGGGATCCAGCGGGATTTCAAGCGATGGCCGTTTCGCAATCTGCCAGACCGCCCATGCCCCCGGTAGCCCTGACAGCAATCGCCATTTTCTGTTCGATCTCGAGGTGGGGCAAGAGATCGCGAGTTGGATGCAGGAGACCGGTTGGACCAGTTCCTACGAGATCGATTCTGCCAACCGGAGTGTCGTCCTGGTCGGTCAGGACGATGAGCGCGTAGGATACGGCTTCGATGGCGAAATGCTCGACCGCGAAGGGTGGCAGCGCAGCAGGATCGCAATCGGCGACATCGATGTCATTCGTTCGGTTGCAGGGTCGCTGGACCAAAATCCTTCACCGGACCTGCGTGCCGCCCTCTTCGCTGGGCTCGATGTTGCCTTGGCTTCTGGCGAAGCCTGGAGGCAGGCGCGAGCACTACGAATTCGAGGAGAGATGCACGAACAGGCCGGGGAGCTGGAGGCCGCGATTAATGCCTACGACCAAGCGCTGACGCTCGATCCTCAGGTCGGAGTGGCCAGGAAATTGGCAAAGCTCCAGCAACCGAAATCGCCGAAGGGTTCCAAGCCTTCCATCATGAAGAGCAGCCGCTTCGAAAAGCAGGCACAGCGATTTGGCATCGAGCACGAAGTGGTTCAGTTGGACGGCGGCGGGAAGGACTGGCGTTTCCATCGGTCGGATGCCTACAAGCCGGTCGAGTTAGCTGTCCTGGACCACTACCAAGCCGATGGCTGGCACGGTTGTGCCGCCGAGGGCGGCCTCATTCTGACTTTGATCAAGGCCGCATCGTTCAAGGCGCTGCCGGTCCGCCATGCCGACACCTTTATCGAAGCGCTCTACGCCAAGAACGTGGCCTTCCCCGAGGATCGATTTGAGCACAGCGAACTTCTTGCAGCGATCGAGCAGGCTTCACCGGAGCAGATCGAGCGCAATTGGGCGGTCATCGCTGCAAGCGCCGGCGACACTCCAAGGTTCTACCCGCAGGTGCAACGCGATCACGTAGTTGGGCTGTTCAATTGTCTGGGTGGTTCAGGTCTGCGCCCGATTGCCGAGCTGTTCGCGGCGGCTTCTTATGACCTTCGCGCTGGATGGCCGGACCTGACGCTTTGGCGAGATGATGAAGTCCGCTTTGTCGAGGTCAAGGCACCCGGCGACTCGATGCACGCAAGCCAGGCGCGGCTCATCTCGACCGTCCTCGTCCCGCTTGGTCTGAGGGTAGGTCTCGCAGAAGTCCGGCCAGCCTAGCTACCCGACTTCAACATCAGGCGGCCCAGTCCAGGATGACAGCGGTTTCGCGCCTGAGCAGCTGATCAATTTTCGACGAAACGCGCTCAACGGCCAAACGTAGAGCTTCATCGATGTGGACGTAATTCTGCGTCGAGCCCCGCGCGCCATGGCCGAGCAGCGCTTTGATGGTCAGTTCCGAAAAGCCCATGTCGCCGGCGACGCTGCCGAAGGTGTGCCGCAGCACATGCGGCGTGACGCCCTTGATCCCTGCGATTGCGCACAAGGCACGCAGGGTTTCAGGAACGCCCGAATATGGCCGGTCTACAAAGTCCGATGGGAAAAACAGCGATAGGCCGCGCTTCTCAGGCAGCGCCTTGAGCAACCGGATCGCTGCCTGACCGATTGGGCGCACTTGCCCGTCGGTCTTGGTGTCGGGGAAGTGGACATATCCGCGGTCGGCATGGAGCCAGGACCGCTCCATCCCTATGACCTCGGAGATGCGATAGCCGGTCAGGAGCAAGGCTCGCACTGCGGCAAGGCCCGTCGGGTTCTCTTCGTTCCGCTCGGCGATTTCCATCGCTTCGCCAAGGGCGCGGATTTCAGTCGCGCTGAGCCGACGCGTGCGTGGCTTGCCGGCGATCTTGCGAACGCCCGCCGCGGGATTGTTCTCGACGATGTCATAGCGAAGCGCGTGGGACAGAAGGCTTTGCAGCGTTGAGACAGCGCGACCGGCAACGCCGGGACCACCGGCAGCCTTGCCCCCGCGCCCGCCTTCCTTCCGCGGCTTGGCAGTCTTCCCTGCAACGATGTCCATCTGCATCTTCTCGATGTCGGCGATGCGCAAGGCACGGACCTGCCGAGCGCCGATCAGCGGGACAATGTGGGTTTCGATCCGGCTGCGATCCATGGCCAGCGTAGAAGCCTTGATCGGCCTGTGCTTGCGCCCGAGGATCATCCCGGCTTCAGCGTTCTCAAGATACCAGTTGCAGACTTCGCGGATGGTGATGGCCGCCCTGGATTGCGCCCGCTCCTCGGCCGGGTCGGCACCGCCGACGACCGCCGCCAACTTCAGGATCGCCTGCTTGCGCGCCTGCTCCACGGTGAGCACGCCATACCGTCCGATCACGATCCTGCGGCTGCGCCCTTCCTCGTTCCGGTATTGGACAACGAAGGCCTTGAGACCTGACGGGATGACGCGGACGCCAAATCCACGCAGCTCTGAATCCCACAGGAAAGCCTGTCCCTTCGCAGGGATCGCGAGCGCGTCGATTGCAGTCTTGGTGAGCTTGGCCATGCCGGCTTGTCCTTTCGGACATTTTGCTTACACAAGCCGGAGTCCTTGGCAATGTACGCACAATGTAAGCGGGCGGGAAGAAATGACCGGCCACAAACGGGGTGCTCTGGCGTAGTTCCTATCCGGAATTTTGGCCTGCATTCATAGAGATAGAGTTCAGTAGCGCGCTCTGGGGTGCTCTTGGCGGATGTAATCCGGCATTTTGCCTCTGTCACCCCTCCAGGATTGGAAAGCGGCTTCGCCGCAGGCGCAACCTTTCTGCGCCTCTACTTCTTCTCTGCGCCTCTGCGTGAACCCAATCTGCCCCGCCTTGCCGTAGCCGCATTTTTCCCGCAGACAGCCCGTGATGCGCGAATGGGCCGAATTCACGATTGCCGAAGGCGAAGACGGCGCCCGCACCGCGCGGCTGAGCGGGACGCTGGTGGTATCCTCGATCGGGCGGATCGACACCGAATGGCGCGGCTTCGACGGCTCGCTGGCGCAAATCGACATGAGCGCGGTGGGCGAAGTCGATACGGTCGGCGCCTGGACAGTCTGGCGTTTTGCCCGCGATACCGGGGCCGATATCGTCGGGGCCAGCGACAAGGCCCAGCGCCTGATCGCTGCGGTCCACCGCTCCGAACTGGAGGAAGAGGACGAGGACGAGCGCGAGGCGGAGTTGCTTTCGCCTGAGGGCTTGGCCGAAAGAACCGGAAATTTCGTGATCGGCTATGGCAAGGGGATTGCAGGATTCCTTGGCTTTTTGGGCGAATTGCTGACTGCGCTGGGCACGCTGATCCGCCATCCGGGGCGAATGCGCTGGACCTCGCTGGTCCGCCAGCTTGACCTGGTCGGGGTCCAGGCCCTGCCGATCGTCGGATTGATGAGCTTTCTGGTCGGGATCGTGATCGCCCAGCAGGGCGCGGTCCAGCTCGAGCAGTTCGGGGCGGAGATCTACACGATCAACCTCACCGGGCGGCTTTCGTTTCGCGAACTGGGTGTGCTGATGACCGCGATCATGGTCGCGGGCCGCTCGGGCTCGTCCTTCGCCGCGCAGATCGGGACGATGAAGCTGACCGAGGAAATCGATGCGATGCGCACGATCGGGGTATCGCCGATGGAGGCGCTGGTCGTGCCGCGGATATTGGCCGCAACCTTCATGCTGATGGTGCTGGGCTTTTACGCCTCGATCCTGGCGATCTTCGGTGGGGCGTTCATCTCGATGTATTCGCTCGATATTCCGTTCATGACCTTCCTCAGCCGGATCCAGGAAGTGGTGCCGGACCACGATCTGTGGGTCGGGCTGATCAAGGGGCCGGTGTTCGGCCTGATCGTCGCGATGGCGGGCTGCTATCAGGGCATGCAGGTTTCAGGAAATTCCGAGCAGGTCGGGATCAAGACCACCATGGCGGTCGTCCAGGCGATCTTCGCGGTGATCGTGCTCGATGCCTTCTTCGCGGTGTTCTTCACCGAAGTGGGCTGGGGATGAGCGAATCCGGCCAGTTCGAACGGACGCCGCATTATACCGGCGACTATCCGATCATCGTCGAGGGGCTGAAGAATGCCTTCGGCGAGCATGTGATTCACGAGAACCTCGACCTCAAGGTCCGGCGCGGCGAGATCATCGGCGTGGTCGGCGGATCGGGCACCGGCAAATCGGTGCTGATGCGCTCGATCATCGGGTTGCAGGAACCTTCCGAAGGGCGGATCGAGGTGCTGGGCGAGGAGATCGCCGGGGCTCATGCCGATGACGATATCGACATCCGCAGCCGCTGGGGCGTGCTGTTCCAGGGCGGGGCGTTGTTCTCGACCCTGACCGTGGCCGAGAACATCGAGGTTCCGCTGAAAGAGTTCTATCCGGAGATATCGCCGGAACTGCGGCGCGAGATCGCTCGTTACAAAGTGATGCTGTCGGGCCTGCCGGAAGAAGCCGCTGACAAGTTTCCGTCCGAACTGTCGGGCGGGATGAAAAAGCGCGCAGGGCTGGCCCGCGCGCTGGCGATGGATCCCGAACTTTTGTTCCTCGACGAGCCGACCGCCGGGCTCGACCCGATCGGCGCGGCCGCTTTCGACAAGCTGACCCGCGAATTGCAGGAGACGCTGGGGCACACGGTGTTCCTGATCACGCACGATCTCGATACGCTGCACGAAATCTGCGACCGGGTCGCGGTGCTGGCCGACAAGCGGGTGATCGCGGTTGATACGATCGCGAACCTGCTCCAGCTCGATCACCCGTGGATCCAGGAATATTTCAACGGCCCGCGCGGCCGGGCGGCACAGGCAGCACAAGACCGGGTCAAGGCGATGGACAATCCGGCGGGCAGGGGGGCATAAGCGCAGGCGATGGAAACCAAGGCCAAACATGTCTGGGTGGGGGCGGTCACGCTGGGCCTGCTGGCGCTGATCCTGGCGGTGATCGTGTGGATCGCGCGGCTCAACGAGGGCAACAAGCGGGAGTTCGACATCTTTTTCAAGCAATCGGTCGATGGCCTGTCGAAGGGTTCGGCGGTCTCGTTCCAGGGCGTCGCGGTCGGGCAGGTCACCGAAATCGAACTGTGGACCAAGGACCCGGGCTTCGTCCGGGTTCGGATCGCGGTCGAAAAGGGCACGCCGATCCGGGTCGGCACTACCGCGACGATGCAGGGAAGCTTTACCGGGGTGTCCAACATCCAGCTCGAAGGGGCGAACAAGGACGCACCCGAACTGACCTGCAAGGGCGAACAGGCCGGGGCCTGCCCCGAAGGTGTGCCGGTGATCCCGACCAAGCGCGGCGGGCTGGGCGAACTGCTCAATTCCGCGCCGGTCCTGCTCGAACGGCTGGCAACCCTGACCGAGCGGCTGAGCCTGGTCTTCTCTGACAAGAATCTGGCTGCGATCGACGGGATTCTGGCCAATACCAACCGCGCCAGCGCCGGGCTGGCCGACACCACCCCGCAGATGCGCGCCACCCTGGCCGAACTGCAGCTGACCCTCGCCGATGCGCGCAAGGCGCTGGTCGGGTTCGAGCAGGTGGCGGGCACCACCAACGACGTGCTCAACGGCGAAACCCGGCAGATGCTGGCGCAGTTTCGCCAGTCGCTCAAATCGATCGAAGTCGCCGCCGACAATCTCAACGGACTGATCGGCGATACCCGGCCGGCCGCGCGCGAGCTCAAGGCCAACACCTTGCCGCAGGCCGAAGCCGCGATCCGCGATCTGCGCGCCACCACCAAGTCGCTGCGCGACCTGACCGAGAAGGTCAACAGCGGCGGCGCCGGATCCTTGCTGGGTGGCCAGAAGCTGCCCGATTACAAGCCACGGGGGAACTGATGATGCTCCGCAACCTGCTGCGCATCGGCGCGATCGCCGCCCTGCCGCTGGCACTTTCGGCCTGTGTCAGCCTGGGCGGCGGGGGCAAGGTCCCGGCCACCTTGCTGACGCTGACGCCAGCGGTCAGCGCCCCGGCCGGCAGCACCGCCAGTGCCAGCGCGGCCGAGGCCTTGATGGTGATGGAACCGGAAACCGATCAGGCGCTGGCCGCGCTGCGGGTCCCGGTCCAGGTCGACGACGCCAATATCGCCTATCTCCAGAATGCGCTGTGGGTGGAAAAGCCGGCGCGGCTGTTCCGAGCTCTGCTCGCCGAAACCCTGCGCGCCAAGGGCGGGCGGCTGGTGCTGGAAGACAGCCAGGCGACGGTGCCGGTCGGCGGAGAGCGGCTGGCGGGCCGTCTGATCGCGATGGGTTACGATGCTCGGACCGGTTCGGTCGTGGTCCGCTATGATGCGATCCGGACAGGTCCCAAGGGCGATGTTCAGACCAAGCGGTTCGAAAGCGTGGTTCCCGGCGTAACCCCCGATCCGGTCGCCGTCGGCCCGGCGCTCAACAAGGCCGCAAACGACGTCGCGGCCCAGGTCGCGGCGTGGATGGGGGCCTAGGTCGCAGCTGACAGCGCGGCAAACCGTGCCGCAGCGACAAAGGTGGCAAGGCGCCGTTCGCGCCGGGCGGTGGCTTCATAGTCCTCGCCCCATTGCTCGACCTGCCAGTCGGCCTCCAGCTCGGCCGCGTTCCACAGTGCGGTGATATCGGCCCCGGGCTCGGTCGCAGCCAGCGCGATTACCAGCGAGGCGGAGAGGCTGGCCAGGGTGTTGAGCGCAGCCAGCGCGAAATCATCATGCGCCGCCAGTATGTCTTCGATCCGGCTCAGCGTATCCACCGGCTGTGCGCGGTGGATGATCCCCGAAACCCGAACGAAGCGCACCTGCCAGCGGGCTTCGGCCGCCAGTAGCAGCGGCTCCCACACCGCGCGCTGGCGCGGATAGAGCGGCTCGTCGGGATCGGCGCGATAGCACAGCGTATCGGTTTCGGCATAGCGCAGCACGCCCGCGATCGCGGCCGCCCGGTCCGGCGGGATCACGTCGATCGCATAGTCGGCCATGTCGCGCAGCAGGAAGCCGGCGGGATCGATCTCCTCGCCCTGCGCCGCCCATTCCGCTGCCAGCGCCATTGCCAGCGCCTCACTGGGAACGACCTGCGGCGATCCGCCCTGGGTCTTGACCCCGCGCCCGTCGAGCGTGACCCGCCAGCCCGCCGCCTCGGTCGCGACGGCAACTTGCTTGTAGAACCGCTTCATGGCCGGGGCGATTTCCACCGGCGTGAGAGGAAGACCGGTGCGACCAACAGGTCGATCAAGCCGATCACCACAAAGGCCAAGCCAGCGGCCTGGGGCAGGTCCACTTTGCCGCCGAGGACCAACAACCCCAGCGTCATGAACACGGCGCCACTCAGGCGGATCAGCGAAATCGCCATGAACCGCTTCTTGGCGAGGGCTTCGTCTGCTTGGTTCATCCCAATAACTCCATCAGATGGGCCGGATCGCGGGCGACCGCCTCGGCCCCGGCTTCGCGCAGTTCCTGCGCGGTGTGATAGCCCCAGTCGACCCCGATTGCGCGCACCCCGGCGTTGACCGCCATGGCCATGTCGTACTGGGTATCGCCGATCATCACCGTTGCGGCGCGATCGCCGCCGGATTCGGCCAGCGCGGTCTCGATCATCGAGGGATGCGGCTTCGACGGGTGATTGTCAGCGGTCTGGAGCGTGCAGAAATGGGCGGCCAGACCATGGATATTGAGGCAATGCTCAAGCCCGCGCTGGCTCTTGCCGGTGGCGACCCCCAGCAGCCATCCGGCAGCTGACAGGCCTCGGACCAGTTCGGCGATCCCATCGTAAAGTGGTTCGACCAGCGAGCCGGATTCGCGCGCGCTGCGAAAGGCGTCGCGGTAGGCGGCATCCAGCGCCGTGCGGGTCTGTTCGGCAGCATCGGGGGCGAGCAGGCGGATCGCCTGGGGCAGGCTCAGCCCAACCGCGCGGCGCACCGTGTGCTTGTCGGGCGGAGCCAGCCCGAGCCCGGCAAAGGCCGCTTCCATCGCATTGACCACCCCGGCCTGGCCATCGACCAGCGTCCCGTCGCAATCGAAGATCGCCAGCCGCAGGGTCATTCCGCCAGGTCCCGCATCAGCCGGGCGATGCCGAAGCTGCCCTGCGCTTCGAGCCCGGCGATCACCCGCTCGCGCTCATCGGCCGGAGCGTTCTGGCTGAGCTTCAAGGTCGGCCGCCAGGCCTGCACTTCCAGTTCGAACCCGACGATCCCGGCCAGCAGCCCGCGCAGCTTTGCCTCGGGCACCTTGTCGATCTTCCAGAAGGTGCCTTCGGTGATCCCGCCTTCATGCCGGTCGCCGAGCGCATCGAGAAAGGCCAGTAGCCCATCGGCATCCATCCGCCGGACTCGCCCTTCGAGTTCGAGCGCGACATAATTCCAGGTCGGGACCCGGGTGGTGTCGGCATACCAGCGCGGCGAGACATAGCCGTCGGGGCCGTTGACCAGAGCCAGTGCGGTCATTCCGTCGAGGAACTTGCTCAGCGCATTCCCGCGCGAGATATGGAACTGCACCGCGCCGTCCCCGGTCGAAAGCAACGGCGTATGCGCCACCCGCGGCCCTTCGGGCGTTGTGGCAAAGACCATGCCGAAGCCGATCTCTTCGATCAGCGCTTCAAGCAGGGCGCGGTCGTCGCTGCGGAACGCGGGATTGGGATGCATCAGCGCTTCTTCGGTGTGGCCGGCTTTGCGCTGCCCTTGCCCTTGGTCGGGCCGCGCTTGGTCGAGGGCTTGCGGGTCGGGGTGGCACCGGTAGCGCGGCCACGGCGCTCGCCCCGGCGTTCCTTGCGGACCTGCTTGGCATGGGCCTTGGCGATGGCCTTCTTGACCTCGCGGTCCGGTTCGGGCTTGGCCAGCACCACTTCCAGCGCATCGCCGTCGGCTTCGTCAAAGCCCAGCTGCTCAAGGCTGGCGGCGAAGTGCTCGGGCAGGTCAGCGCGGACATCGATCAGGTCGCCATCGGGATGGTCGATGATCAGGCGGCGGGCGTGGAGGTGCATCTTGCGGCTGATGCTGCCTGAAAGGAAGGCCTCGGGCCCGCCGTACTTGCCGTCGCCGACGATCGGATGGCCGATCGCCGTCATGTGAACGCGCAGCTGGTGCGTGCGCCCGGTCAGCGGTTGCAGCTCGACCCAGGCGGCGCGGTTGCCGGCGCGGTCGATCACCCGGTAGCGGCTGCGCGCGGGTTGGCCTTCACCGCTTTTGTCGACCATCATCTTTTCGCCGCCGCTGCCGGGCTGCTTGGCCAGCGGCAGGTCGATCATCCCGTCGTCGATATCGGGCACCCCGATTACCAGCGCCCAATAGATCTTGCGGGCCGAGCGGCCGGAGAAGCGCTTCGAAAAGTAAGCCGCGCTGCCCGGGGTGCGGGCAATCAGCAGGACACCCGAGGTATCCTTGTCCAGCCGATGGACCAGCCGCGGGCGCGGGCCCTCGTCAGCATAGGCATCGAGCAGTCCGTCGACATGCTGGAAGGTGCCGCTGCCGCCCTGGGTCGCCAGACCCGGCGGCTTGTTGAGCACGATCGCGGCGCGGTCTTTCGAAATGACCATCGATTCTGCCAGCGTCAGTTGCTCCGCTGTCAGCGGCTTGCGGGTCTTGACCTGGTTCTCCGGGGTGTCGCCGCCGGGCGGCACGCGGACGACCTGGCCGGTGCTGAGCCGGTCGGCCACGTCGGCGCGCTTGCCGTCGATCCGGATCTGCCCGGTGCGGGCCCAGCGGCTGACCGTGGCAAAGCCGACCTGCGGCAGGTGGCGCTTGAACCAGCGATCGAGCCGGACGCCGTCATCGTCGGCAGCGACGGTGAATTGGCGGACGGTATCCGCCGGTATGATGCCGCGCGATGTCATGCGAAATTCCTTGCCAGAGCCAATCCGGCGATCAGCCCTGCGATCCCGCCGGCCAGCGACAGCGCGCCGTAAAGTGCCGCGCCGGTCAGACTGCCGCGCTGGGCCAGATTTACCAGTTCCAGGCTGAAGGCAGAGAAGGTGGTGAAGCCCCCCAGCACGCCAACGCCGAGCAGCAGGCGCCACTGCTCCCCATCATGCCCGTGCCGCGCCAGCCAGCCGGCCAGCAGGCCCATCGCCAGACTGCCCAGCAGATTGACGCTCAGCGTCGCCCAGGGGAATGCCGTGGCGGCGACCGGGCCGATCGCGCGCAGCCAGACCAGCCCCGTCAGATAACGCAGCCAGGCTCCGACCGCGCCGCCAAGCGCGACCAGGGCGGAATGTTGAAAGAAGGAACCGGTCGTCATGGTTCGCGCCTTAGCGGCTGATGCCTGCGGGCGCCACTCCCTTGCCAGCCGGGATCAGGCAGACCAGCGCCGCGACCGCGCTGCCCAGCACCAGTTGCCAGGGGAAGGCCACGGCTTTCAGCGCAGCGGGCAGGGCCAGGCTGTCGATCACATAGGGCTGGAAGGCCAGCACGGTCAGGAACCCAGCGGCGAAAGCGGCGATCACGCTGGCGGAATTGCCGCGGCGGGTGAACAGCGCCACGCCGTAAACCCCGATCAACCCGGAATAGGCGAAAGCCATCACCCCCAGCACGAAGTCGAGCAGCGCGGAGTCGGCATAGCGCTGCCAATAGTACGAGAGGATCGCCATGGCGAACAGCGCGAGGCCCAGCACCAGGCTGGCGATCCGGCCCATCCGGACGAAGTGCGCCTCGCTCTTATCCCCTGCAAAGGGCCGATAGAGATCGCCGACCAGCACCGCCGACATCGAGATCAGCCCCGAATTGATCGCTGCCGCCGCGATTACCCCCACGGTGACCAGTCCGCGCAGCCCGGGCGGGATCTCGGTCAGGATGTAATGCATGAACACGGTCACCTTCTCGCCCCGGAACGATCCCGCCGCCGCGCCCTGGTAATGCAGATAGAGCAGTGAACCGATCACCAGAAACAGCAGGATCACCGGCAGGCTCATCCAGACCGAGGCGTAGAGTGAGCGAGCGCCCTTCTTCGCGTCCTCGCAGGCCAGCAGCCGCTGGGTGATGTCCTGATCGAGTCCGGAACTGGCGAGGTTGAGCAGCATCACGCCGCTCAGCACCGCGAACAGCCCCCAGGGCGCGGAAAGATCAAGGGTCGGGTTCACCGGCGACAGCTTGGGGCCCAGCGCGGTCATGGCCTCGCCCAGGGTCATGTCGAGCCCGCTCCACAGGTGCCAGGCGACCAGCAGCGCTGCCCCGACATAGAGCACTACCTGGACCAGATCGCTCCAGATCACCGATTCGAGCCCGCCCATGAAGGTAAAGACCAGCCCGAAGATCAGCAGCCCGAACGCGGCAAACGCGATGTGCTGGGGCGTCACGTCAAGGAACAGGATCATCGAGACCGCGATCGCCGCCAGATAGAGCCGCGCCCCGCTGGCGAAGATCCGCCCGACCAGATACATCGCCGCCGCCGCGCGGCGAGCGCGGGCGTCGAATCGGGCTTCGAGCAGTTCGTAGACCGTGGTCACGCGCAGCGCGTAGAACCGCGGGATCAGCACATTGGCGACGATCCAGGCCGCGATCAGTGCCGCCAGTACCCCGCCGATATAGGTGTAATCGCCGCGATAGCTGTTGTCCGGCACTCCCAGAAATGTCGCCGCCGACTGCACGGTCGACAGCACCGAGACCGCGACCAGCCAGGTCGGGGCGTGGTGCCCGGCCAGGAAATAGTCCTCGCTCTTCATGCCCCGCCGCGTGGTCAGCCAGCCAGCTGCGGCCAGCAACAACACATAGAGGCCCAGCACGGCCCAATCGATCGTGGTGAAACTGGTGTGCAAGCGGCCCCCTTTCGGCTAGCCACTCACCACAGATCGACGGGGGAGGCAATTGGCCCGGACTTGGCCATTGCCTACTTGCCTTGGGTGCGCGACTCTGCTAGCCGCCCGCCGGTTCGAGCCGTGTCCCAAGGGATTCGGCGCACTTTCGGTTTTCGGATTAAAAGGTGCTCCCCCGCAACGGACAACAGCGGGGTTCTGGCCTTTTGCATGTGAGGTGGCTTAATTTATGCAAATCATGGTTCGCGATAACAATGTGGAGCAGGCCCTGCGCGCGCTCAAGAAGAAGCTGCAGCGTGAAGGCGTCTATCGCGAAATGAAGCTGCGTCGCCACTATGAAAAGCCCAGCGAAAAGCGCGCCCGTGAAAAGGCTGCCGCCGTGCGCCGCGCCCGCAAGATGGAGCGCAAGCGGATGGAGCGTGACGGCGTCAAGTAAAACGCGGTCTGCAAGCTTGAACCTCGGCTTGCGATAAGCCATGAGGGCGCGGAAGGCTTCCGCGCCCTTTTGCATTTCTACCAGACAGGGAATCCCGATGACCGAAATCACTCGCATACCGCTCCAGCCGATTGCCAAGGGCGCGCTGACCAAGCTCTGGCTGGGCGTTGCCGCCGCCGCGCTTGCCGCCGGCGCGGTCGTCTGGTCCAGCCTGCCCCCCAGCGTCGATGTCGAAGTGGTCAAGGAAGGCGCCGGCGCCTCGCCGACCGAAACCGATGTCGTGACGATCAACTACAAGGGCACGCTGCCCGACGGTAAAGTGTTCGACGAAGGCCAGGGCGCCAAGCTGCCGATGCAGGGCATCATTCCGGGCTTTGTCGAGGCGCTTGAGCAGATGAAGCCGGGCGGCAAGTACAAGGTGATGATCCCGGCGGCCAAGGCCTATGGCAAGGAAGGCGCGCCCGGCATCGCCCCGAACACCGATCTCAATTTCGAAATCGAACTGATCAAGGTTCAGGGCCGCGCCCAGGCCGAAGCGGAAATGCAGGCCGAACAGATGAAGGCGATGGAAGCCGCTGCTGCCGCCGAAAAGGGCGGCAAGAAGAGCGGCACCGGCGTTCCTCCGGGCGGCATGCCCAAGGATGCCAGCGGGGAAGCCCCGGCCAAGCCCGAATAATCCAATCGAGGTGAATTGATACAATGTCGGTCGATACTGCCACGGTGGCCAAAATCGCCGCGCTGGCCCGCATCAAGGTGAGCGAGGCCGAGTTGGAAGCGATGGTGCCCGAACTCAACGGGATTCTGGCCTGGGTCGAACAGCTGGGCGAAGTCGATGTCACCGGGATCGAACCGATGACCGCGGTGATCGAAAACCAGCTGCGGCTGCGCGATGACGTGATCAATGCCGATCCGCTGACCGGCGGAGACAATCGCGAAGGCGTTCTGGCCAATGCCCCGGCCCGCCAGGACGGGTTCTTCGGCGTGCCCAAGGTGATTGAGTGATGATGACGCAGGCTTCCTTCAAGTCCCCCTCCCGCAGGCGGGAGGGGCTAGGGGTGGGCGCGAGGCCGCAGGTCTCGCTGGGCCGCAAGGCCCACCCCCAACCCCTCCCGCCTGCGGGAGGGGAGAAAGCATGACTGATCTCACCAATCTGGGCGTCGCCGCGATCCGCGACGGGGTCGCCGCCGGAGACTTCACCGCCGTCGAAGTGGCCGAGGCGTTCAACGCCAATGTCGCCGCCGCGGCTGCGCTCAATGCCTTCATCGTCACCACCCCGGAACGCGCGATCGAGGCCGCTCAGGCCACCGACGCCCGGCGCGCAGCGGGCCAGCCGCTCGGCAAGATGGGCGGCGTGCCGATCGGGATGAAGGACCTGTTCGCCACCAAGGGCGTGCAGACCACCGCGGCCAGCCATATCCTCGAAGGCTTCGTGCCCGAATACGAAAGCACCGTTTCCCAGAAGCTGTGGGATGCCGGGGCGGGGATGCTGGGCAAGCTCAACCTCGATCAGTTCGCGATGGGCTCGTCGAACGAGACCAGCTACTTCGGCAACGTGATCAGCCCCTGGCGCCGCAACGATGGCGGCAATGCGGCGATGGCCCCGGGCGGCAGCTCGGGCGGCAGCTCCGCAGCCGTTTCCGCGCGGCTCGCACCGGCCGCGACCGGGACCGACACCGGCGGCTCGATCCGCCAGCCGGCCGCCTTCACCGGCATTTCCGGGATCAAGCCGACATACGGCCGCTGCAGCCGCTGGGGCATCGTCGCCTTCGCCTCCAGCCTCGATCAGGCTGGGCCGATGGCGCGCGACGTGCGCGATTGCGCGATCATGCTGGAGGCGATGGCCGGGTTCGATCCCAAGGATGCGACCAGCCTCGATCTGCCGGTGCCCGCCTGGGAAGCCGGGCTCAGCGCCGACATGAAGGGCAAGAAGGTCGGCATTCCGCGCGAATACCGGATGGACGGAATGGACGCCGATGTCGCCGCCAGCTGGGATCAGGGGATCGCCTGGCTGAAGGATGCCGGGGCCGAGATCGTCGAAATCAGCCTGCCGCACACCAAATATGCACTGCCGGCCTATTACATCATCGCGCCGGCCGAAGCCTCAAGCAACCTCGCCCGCTATGACGGGGTCCGCTATGGCCTGCGCGATCTGCCCGATGGGGCCGGCCTGCAGGACATGTACGCCGCCACCCGCGCTGCCGGGTTCGGGCCAGAGGTCAAGCGCCGGATCTTGATCGGCACCTATGTGCTCAGCGCCGGCTTCTATGACGCCTATTACACCCAGGCGCAGAAGGTCCGCACGCTGATCAGCCACGATTACAAGAACGCGTTTACCGAATGCGACGTGATCCTGGCCCCGACCGCTCCGACTGCCGCCTTCGGCCTCGGCGAAAAGAGCGACGATCCGCTGGCGATGTACCTCAACGATGTGTTTGCGGTACCGGCTTCGCTGGCCGGCTTGCCGGCGATGTCGGTTCCGGCTGGGCTGAACCGCGAAGGGCTGCCGCTGGGCTTGCAGATCGTCGGTCGTCCGTTCGATGAGCAGGGCGTGCTGAATGCCGGGCTGGTGATCGAGCAGCGAGCGCATTTCTCGGCCAAGCCGGAGCGGTGGTGGTGACTGAACCTTTGGAGACGCATCGCGATCGCCGACTCGGCGAACAAGTTGATGCGGAACTCGAACGCGACGATGTAATTCGTGCAATGGCCGGTCCTCGATACTCCATGGCCTTTCTTGGGTTACCAATTGCCCTTGCCAGAATGTTCAGCGGATTTGTGCGTCGGCACGGCGCCAGGAAACTTTGAAATGAGCAACACGGCCTATCGCATCCAGGGCGCAACCGGTGAGTGGGAGGTCGTCATCGGCCTTGAAGTTCACGCGCAGGTTACTTCCAATTCCAAGCTGTTCTCCGGCGCGGCGACCGCTTTCGGGGCAGAGCCCAACACCCAGGTCAGCCTGGTCGACGCGGCCATGCCGGGGATGCTGCCGGTGCCCAACCGCGAATGCATCCGCCAGGCGGTCCGCACCGGGATGGCGGTCGGCGCGCAGATCAACAAATGGTCGCGGTTTGACCGCAAGAACTACTTCTACGCCGATCTGCCGCAGGGCTACCAGATCAGCCAGCTTTACCACCCGCTGGTGGGTGAGGGCGCGCTGGAGGTGATCCTGGACGAGAAGGACCCGGAAGGCAGCACCAAGACCATCGGGATCGAGCGGATCCACGTTGAGCAGGATGCCGGCAAGCTGATGCACGATCAGCATCCGACCATGTCCTATGTCGACCTCAACCGCTCAGGCGTGGCGCTGATGGAAATCGTCAGCCGCCCGGACATGCGTTCGCCGGCCGAGGCGGGGGCTTACCTTGCCAAGCTGCGCCAGATCCTGCGCTACGTCGGCTCGTGCGACGGCAACATGGACCAGGGCTCGATGCGCGCGGACGTCAACGTATCGGTGCGCCGCCCGGGCGATGAATTCGGCACCCGGACCGAGACCAAGAACGTCAACTCGGTCCGCTTCGTGATGGCCGTGGTTGAAAGCGAGGCGCGCCGCCAGGTCGATCTGATCGAGGACGGCGGCACGGTGGTGCAGGAAACCCGGCTTTACGATCCCGACCGGAACGAAACGCGGAGCATGCGCAGCAAGGAAGACGCGCACGATTACCGCTATTTCCCCGATCCCGATCTGCTGCCGCTGGAACTGGACGACGCCTTCCTGGAAGATTGCCGCGCCAGCCTGCCCGAACTGCCCGATGCCAAGCGCCATCGCTATGAAACCGCGCTGGGGCTTTCGCCTTACAATGCCAATGCGCTGACCGCCGATGTCCAGACCGCGCGCGAGTTCGAGGCGCTGCTGACCTCGGTCGCCGCGGCCAGTGGCAAGGGCGAAGCCGACGTGGCCAAGCGGGTGGCCAACTGGATGCTGTCCGAACAGCCGGGCGTATTGAGCGCCGCCGGGGTCGGTTCGGATCACGCCAAGAACACGATCGAAGCCAACACCGCGATCGTCGTCGCGACCGAAAGCGGGCTGATCTCAGGCTCCAAGGCCAAGGAGATTTTCGAGACCTATCTGACCGGCGATGTCGACCTTGCGGCTGAGATCGAGGCCAACAAGCAGACCAGCGATACCGGCGCGATCGAGGCCGCAGTCGACGCGATCCTGGCCGCCAATGCCGACAAGATCGCCGAGTACAAGGCCGGCAAGGAGAACCTGTTCGGCTTCTTCGTCGGCCAGACGATGAAGGCGATGCAGGGCAAGGGCAACCCGCAGCTGGTCAACCAGGTGCTGCGGGCGAAGCTGGGCTGAAGGCAGCGCGAACCTTCTGAATTGCCAATAGCCCTTCCCCTGAGAGGAAGGGAGCGAAAGCGAAAAAGGGGCGCCGGAGTAATCCTCCGGCGCCCCTTTGCATTGACGGATGTCCGGGCTCAGCCCTTGCGGGTGCCGCTCAGCGGGAACGAACCGAACGCGCCGGCCTTGACGGTGCCGGTGATGGTGTCGCCATCGACAGTGGCTTCGCCTTCCAGCGTCATCGGCATCGGGACGGTCATCTTCATCGTCCAGGTCAGCTTGTTGCCATCGACCTTGCCGTTTTCCATTTCCATCGAACCCATCGCCCCGGCGTTGGTGCCGCTGAAGGTGTCACCATCGACGACGATGGTCACGTCACTCTTCTGGTCGCCCATCGGGGTCTTGGTCACGCATTCGTAAGTGCCGGCAACAGACATGTCTTCTCTCCTGAATCGTGTGCAACTTACAGTGGGGTAAGTTGTCCAATCACTCGCCCTTTGCCGCCTCGCTGTCAACGGGGGTTACGACCTCGATCGGCAGGCCGAGCGGCTGCAGCTGCGGCTCGACGCTTTTGCGATCGCCGACTACGACATAGACCAGACCATCGGGCTGCAAGTACTGCGCCGCCGCCGCGTCCATCGCCTTGGCGTCGACCGCGCGGTAGCGGCTCGGCAGGGTCGCCTGGTAATCGTCCGGACGGCCCGGTTGCTGGTTGGAAACCAGCGCGCCCAGCACCTGGCTGTTGGTTTCATAGCGGTTGGGCAAGCCGCGGATATTGCCGTCGGTAGCGCGGTTGAACTCGGTCTGGTCGACCCCCTTCTTGTTGGGGAAACCGGCCATCTGCCCGCGGATCGCGGTGATTGCGGCGCCGGTCTTGTCGCTCTGCACCGGGGCAATCACCACCAGGCTGCGCGGTCCCCTGGGGCTGCGAACCAGGCTGCGTACGCCATAGGACCAGCCCTTGTCCTCGCGCAGGTCGAGGTTGAGGCGGCTCAGGAAGTTGTTGCCCAGCACTTCATTGGCGAGGTCAAGGGCTTCCATCCCCTGCTGCCGTCCGGTGAAGGGCAGGACCCGCCCGGCGACGATCACCGATTGCGGCGAACCGGGCCGGTCGATCAGTACCACCCGCGGGCGCGGAGCGGGGATTGCCGCATCGAGCGACTTGACCGCACGCGGGCTGAGCGGGGCCTTCCAGTCTCCGAAGGAGGCTTCGAGCATCGGCAGCAGGCGGTCCATCGGAATGTCCCCGACCACGGTGATCGTAACGTTGTCAGGTCGTAGCCACTTGGCCTGTGCGATCCTCAGCTTGGCGGAATTGATTGCCTTGACCGAACCCGCTTGCCCCAGCCCGTCGGCCGGCTGGCCATAGGGATGGTCGGGGCCAAACAGGATCGGGGTGAGTGAGCGGCTGGCGAGCGCCGAGGGGCTGGCATTGGCCTGGGCGATATCGGCCAGTTGCTGATCGCGCGCCCGGGCCACATCTGCGTCGCGCAAAGCTGGCCGACGGACCACATCGGCAAGCAGATCGAGCGACGGGGCCAGATTGGCCGACAAGGCGGACAACGAGACGGTCGAGCTGTCGATCCCGGTGCTGGTGTTGATCCTTGCGCCCAACCGCTCCTGATCCTCGGCGATCTGGGTGGCGTCGCGGCTTTCGGTTCCTTCGTCGAGCACGTCGAGCAGCAAGCGCTGGGTGCCGGGGGCATCCTGCGCATCGGCGGCATAACCGGCATCGAAGCTCAGGTTTACCAGCACCGTCGGCACGCTGCTGCGCCGGGCCAGTACCACCGGGATCCCGTTCGACAAGGAAGCGCGCTCAACCTTGGGGAAATCGAGATCGCCGACCGGATCGACCGGCGGAAATTCGCGCTTGGGCCCGGTCGCCAGCTTGGCGGCGGGCTTCTTCGCGTCGGGCTTGGGCGGGGGAGACAGGGCCTCATCGCCCCAGCCGCCCATCTTGTCGCCCTGCTCGGTCCGTTCGCCCGGGCTGACGGCCAGCGCAAAGACAGGCCGGCCCAGCCAGCGCTGCATCGCGCTTTGGACTTCGCCCGGGGTCAGGCTGGCGGTCCGTTCCAGGTCTTTTTTGAATTGCAGCGGATCGCCCGAATAGAGCTGCCCTTCGGCCAGTTGTGCGCCTTTGCCGGAAAAGCCGCCGACCTGCTCGAGGCTGAAGATCTGGCTGGACACGCTGCTGGTCGCGGCGCGGCGGAGCTCGTCCGCGCTGGGTCCGTCCTTCAGGATTGCGGCAATCTCGGCATCCAGCGCCGCCTCGGCGGTGGCGCGATCGACCCCCGGCTTGATGTCCATCTGCACCTGCAGATAGCTGGAATCCTCGAACTGATAGACGAAGGCGGCGACCGAGGTGGCATAGCCCTTGCCCCGGACCAGCGCATTGTCGAGCCGCGACGAGGCCAGCCCGCCCAGCACCCGCATCCCGGCATCGAGCGGGAGGGCATCGGCGCTGTTCATCCCGGGGCCGGTCCACACGCGGTAAATTCGTACCTGCGGCACCTGATCGGTCATCTCGCGCCGGACCGGGGCGGGCAGGGTGACCGGGCCGCCTGCGGTTTTGACCACTTCGGGTCCGCGCGGGATCGCGCCGAACCACTTTTCGACCTTGGGCCGCGCCGTAGCGGCGTCGATATCGCCGGACAGGACCAGGACCACGTTGTTGGGGGCATAATTGCCGGTGAACCAGCCGCGTACGTCGCCGAGGCTGGCGGCGTCGAGATCAGCCATCGATCCGATCGTGGCGTGGCGATAGGGATGGCCGACCGGGAACAGGCCTTCGCCGATCGCATAGTCGACCAGCCCGTAGGTGTCGTTGTCACCCTGACGCTTCTCGTTCTGGACAACGCCGCGCTGCTTGTCGAGCTTGTCCTGGGTTACCGCGCCGAGCAGGTGGCCCATCCGGTCGCTTTCCATGAACAGCGTCAGGTCGGTCGCGCCGGTGGGTACGGTCTGGACGTAATTGGTCCGGTCAAAGCCGGTCGAGCCGTTGGTCGGAGTGGAGCCGGCAGCCTCCAGCGGCACGTCGAAGTTGGGGACGTTTTCGCTGCCGCCGAACATCAGGTGTTCGAACAGGTGGGCAAAGCCGGTACGGCCCTTGGGCTCGTGCTTTGACCCGACCCGATAATAGGTGGTCACCCCCACGATCGGGGCCTTGCGATCGGTATGGACCAGCACGGTCAGCCCGTTGGCGAGAACGAACTTTTCATAGGGAATGTCGACCTTGGCGACCAGTTCGCTCAGAGGTGCGGGCTGCGGGGCAGGCCTTGCAGCTGGTACTTTCGGAGCAGGGGGCGCCGATGCGACGCTCGATCCGGGCGCGCTGGCGCAAGCAGACAGGGCAAGGGCGAGCAGTGAAGTGGCGATCAGGCGGCGCATTGGCGAAAGGTCCCCGGTTTGTCAGTCCTCACCGCAGCTTAGCCACGACAGTCGGTCCGGCCAGCCCCTTGTTCGACGAACAGCATGCCCAAAAGGATCGGCGCGTTGTGGCTGCGCAATTCCGGCTAGAATACTTCTACAAAATTTCCGCAACTTCGGCTCGACAAGTTATTCGGCGGCGCGAAGCTTCCCATTATTGGCACTGCGGAGTTTGGGGCCGTCGGCCGCACAATTCAGATGGAGGGAAAATGACTCGCAAAAAGATGACCGGCCTTATTCTGGCCGCGCTACCGTTCGCTGCACTTGCCGCGCCAACAGCAGTTCACGCGCAGGAAGCCGGGGACCTGATCCCCGATTCTTATATCTGTGTATTCCACAAGGCGGCAGTATCGCGCGGTCAGGTCCAGTCGGAGGCCAATCGCGCCGCCCAGGCCCAGGGCGGACGGGTCACCCGCGTCTACGGCACCGCCCTGCGCGGCTTTGCCGTGAATATGCCGGACTATGCGGTTGCGCGGATGAAGGCCAAGAACCCCAACATCGCCTATTGCGAGCAAGACCAGATCATGGCGATCCCGCCATTGCATATCTCCGCCAGGCCGGGCGGCGGCGGCGGCACCCAGCCCGCCCAGGTAATCCCTTGGGGCATAACCCGGGTCAAGGGCGGGGGAGCCGGCACCTTCGGCACCGCCTGGGTAATCGACACCGGTATCGATTTCACCCATCCCGACCTCAACGTCGATACTGCGCGCAGCCGCAGCTTCTTGGGAGGCACCACCACCCCGGCCGATCAGAACGGCCACGGCACCCATGTCGCCGGGACCATTGCCGCGCTGAATAACACCATTGGCGTGATCGGCGTTTCGCCAGGTGCCCGTGTGGTTGCAGTGCGCGTGCTCGATCGCCGCGGTTCGGGTTCGAACTCGGGCGTGATCGCGGGCGTTGAATATGTCGCAGCCAACGGCCAGCCGGGCGATGTCGCCAACATGAGCCTCGGTGGCGGGGTCAGCCAGGCGCTTGACGATGCGGTGGTCACGGCTGCTTCGGGCGGCGTGAAGTTCGCGCTGGCTGCCGGCAATGAAACTGACAATGCCAACAACCATTCGCCGGCCCGTGCCAATGGCCCGAACGTCTACACCGTTTCGGCCTTCGCCAACGGCAACACCTGGGCCAGCTTTTCGAACTATGGCAACCCGCCGATCGATTATGCCGAGCCCGGCGTATCGATCAAGTCGACCTGGCTGAGCGGTGGCTACAACACCATCAGCGGCACCTCGATGGCCACTCCGCACCTCGCCGGCATCCTGCTGGCCCGGGCGACCCCGGCTGCCGACGGCGTGGTCAGCGGCGATCCGGCTGCTCCGGCGGACACGATCGGCACCCGCTGATCCGTTTTCCAGGACAAGACGCGAAGGGGCTCGGGAAACCGGGCCCCTTTTCGTCTGCGCCGCTTTGGAGACGACCGTGCGGCTTCTTCGCGTGTCGGGTCAGACCGGCGCGGTGGACCGGCAAGGGGCCTGTCCCAAGGGTCAGCCTTGCTTGCGCCACGGCACAGCGCTAGCGCTGCGGAAGATAATAACACCGGGGAGATACCCATGCGTTTCGCCGCGCCTTTGCTGGCCCTTGCCCTGATTGCCGTACCTGCCGCGGTCATTGCCGCTGAAGCACACAGCTTCGATCCTGAAGCCGTTCGGGCGCATGTTACCTTTCTGGCCGACGATACGATGGACGGGCGCGGATCGGGCAGCAAAGGCTATCAGATCGCAGCGAATTATGTTGCCAGCCAGTTCATGGCGATCGGCGCAACGCCGATGGGCGATCCCGGCAAGGGCAGCTTCTTCCAGCAGGTCCCGCTGCGCGAAAGCAAGCTGGTCGGACAGCCGGTGCTGACGCTGAGCGGCAAGGGCAAGTCGATCCGGTTCGACAGCAAGGATGGCGTACTGATCGGCCCCAGCGCGGCCGAGGTGCAGCAGGTGGTGGAAGCGCCGGTGGTCTTTGCCGGTTACGGGATTGACCGGCCCGATCTGAAGATCAGGGACTATGACCGGCTCAACGTGAAGGGCAAGATCGTGGTCGTGCTTAGCGGGTTTCCCAAGGGGATGAATTCCGAGCTTGGTGCGCACCTGAGCGCGGACAAGGCGCGAATGGCCATGAAGCGCGGCGCGATCGGGGTGATCACGATCCCGACCCTGGCCGATACCAAACGCCGCCCGTGGGAACGGCGGATGCAGATGTCGGGTGAGCCGCGCTCAAACTGGCTTCAGGCCGATGGCGCCCCGTTCCTGCGCGCGCCCGGCATCCGCGCCGATGCCACGCTCAATCCCGACAAGGCCGCCGCCCTGTTCGGCGAAGGCAAGCAGAGCCTGGCCGCGATTCTGGCCGAGGCTGACAAGGCCGGCGGGCGGCCCAAGGGCTTCGCCCTGGGAATGACCGCCAGGCTGGAACGGACCAGCGAATTCCGCGCCTATTCCAGCCCCAATGTCGTGGCGATGATCCCCGGCTCCGATCCCGGCGTTGCGGGCGAATATGTGTTGATGACCGCGCACCTCGATCACATCGGCGATCACGGCAAGGGCGATGACAAGATCAACAACGGTGCGATGGACAATGCCGCCGGGATCGCCACCATGATCGAGGTTGCCAAAGCGCTCAGCAAGGATGGCAAGCGCCCGCGCCGCCCGATCCTGTTCGCCGCCGTGACCAACGAGGAAAGCGGCCTGATCGGTTCGGAATACCTCGCGCGCAATCCGGTGACGGGCAAGGGCCGGGTGGTCGCCGTGGTCAATTTCGACATGCCGATCCTGACTTACCGCTTCACCGACCTGGTGGCCTTTGGTGCCGAAAACTCGACGCTGGGCCCCGTGGTGGCCGAGGCGGCCGGGCAGGCCGGGATCGCGCTCTCGCCCGATCCGCTACCAGAGGAAGGGCTGTTCACCCGGTCCGACCACTACCGCTTCGTCCAGCAGGGCGTCCCTTCGATCTTCCTGATGACCGGGCACGCGGGACCGGGCAAGGAGGCGTTCAATGGCTTTCTCGCCCAGCACTATCACCGCCCGAGCGATGACCTGAACCTGCCGTTTGACTGGGTGGCGGGCGCCAAGTTCGCCGAGGTAAACTATTACATCGTTCGCGCGATCGCCGACCAGGCCGAGGCGCCGCGCTGGTATGGCGACAGTTTCTTCGGCAAGGAATTCGCGCCTGCCGCGCCAAAGGCGGTGCGCCCGAAAACCTGAGGGACTTGCGCCGCATCAACGACAGGCCGGGGTCTCTGCGCGACAATTCTCGCGCGCACCCCTTGTGTTGCCAATGCGCAACACTATCTCTGGGTGTAACAGGAGGCTGATACACCCATGAACCTTGAGAAATTCACCGATCGCGCCAAGGGTTTCCTGCAAAGCGCACAGACTGTCGCGATCCGCCTGAACCATCAGCGGATCACCCCCGAACACGTGCTCAAGGCCCTGCTTGAGGACGAGGAAGGCATGGCGTCTGGCCTGATCCAGCGCGCCGGCGGCAACCCGCAGATCGCGGTGGCCAAGGTTGACGAGGCGCTGGCCAAGATTCCGGCGGTGTCAGGCAGCGGCGCTCAGGCCGCGCCGGGGCTGGAAAACTATTCAGTCCGCGTGCTCGATCAGGCCGAGCAACTCGCCGCCAAGGCCGGGGACAGCTATGTCTCGGTCCAGCGGATGCTTCAGGCGCTGGCGCTCGGCACCACCAACATGGCCGGTCAGGCGCTGAAGGCGGCCGGGGTCGACGCGCAAAAGCTCGAAGCGGCAATCCAGGAACTGACTGGCGGGCGGACGGCCGACAATGCCAGCGCCGAAAACGCCTATGACGCGATGAAGAAGTACGCCCGCGACATGACGCAGGCCGCACGCGACGGCAAGCTCGATCCGGTGATTGGCCGCGACGAGGAGATCCGCCGCACGATCCAGATCCTCGCCCGCCGCACCAAGAACAACCCGGCGCTGATCGGCGAGCCGGGCGTCGGCAAGACCGCGATCGCCGAAGGCCTCGCGCTGCGCATCGCCAATGGCGACGTGCCCGACAGCCTCAAGGACCGGCGCCTGATGTCGCTCGACATGGGCAGCCTGATTGCGGGCGCCAAGTACCGCGGCGAGTTCGAAGAACGGCTCAAGGCCGTGCTGGACGAGGTCAAGGGCGCCGAGGGCGAGATCATCCTGTTCATCGACGAAATGCACACCCTGATCGGGGCGGGCAAGTCGGAAGGGGCGATGGATGCATCCAACCTGCTCAAGCCCGCGCTGGCCCGCGGCGAACTGCACTGCATCGGTGCGACCACGCTCGACGAATACCAGAAGCACGTCGAGAAGGACCCGGCGCTGCAACGCCGGTTCCAGCCGGTGTTCGTGGGCGAGCCGACCGTGGAGGACACGATCTCGATCCTGCGCGGGCTCAAAGACCGCTATGAGCTGCACCACGGCGTGCGGATTACCGACAGCGCGATCGTCGCCGCAGCGACGCTCAGCAACCGGTATATCGCCGACCGTTTCCTGCCCGACAAGGCGATCGACCTGATGGACGAGGCCGCCAGCCGGATCCGGATGGAAGTTGAGTCCAAGCCCGAGGAGATCGAAGTCCTCGACCGCCGGATTATCCAGCTCAAGATCGAGGAAATGGCGCTGGCCAAGGAGACCGATACGGCCAGCAAGGACCGGCTCGCCGCGCTGCGCGGGGAACTGGCCGGGCTGGAGGAACAATCCTCCGCACTGACCGTGCGCTGGCAGGGTGAGCGTGACAAGATCGCAGCCGAAGGCAAGATCAAGGAACAGCTCGACGCTGCCCGGATCGAGCTTGAACAGGCCCAGCGCCAGGGCGACCTCGCCAAGGCCGGGGAGCTGTCCTACGGCCGCATTCCGGAGCTCGAAAAGCAGCTCGCCGAAGCCGGGACCGTGGGTGAGAACGCGCTGCTGCGCGAAGAAGTTACCGCCGAAGACATCGCCTCGGTCGTCGCCAAGTGGACCGGCGTGCCGGTTGAACGGATGATGGAGGGTGAGCGCGAAAAGCTGCTCAAGATGGAAGAAGTGATCGGCCAGCGGGTGATCGGCCAGCAGGACGCGGTGCTCGCCGTGTCCAAGGCCGTGCGCCGCGCGCGGGCCGGACTGCAGGATCCGAACCGGCCGCTGGGGTCATTCCTGTTCCTCGGCCCCACGGGCGTCGGCAAGACCGAACTGACCAAGGCGCTCGCCGGGTTCCTGTTCGACGATGACACCGCGATGGTCCGGATCGACATGAGCGAGTTCATGGAGAAGCATTCGGTCAGCCGCCTGATCGGCGCGCCTCCGGGCTATGTCGGCTATGACGAGGGCGGGGTGCTGACCGAGGCGGTGCGGCGCCGGCCCTATCAGGTCGTGCTGTTCGACGAGGTCGAGAAAGCCCATGCCGACGTCTTCAACGTGCTGTTGCAGGTGCTCGATGACGGCCGCCTGACCGACGGGCAGGGGCGGGTCGTGGATTTCACCAACACCCTGATCATCCTGACCAGCAATCTCGGCAGCCAGTACCTCGCCAATCTGGAAGACGGGCAGGATGTGGAAAGCGTCGAGCCGCAGGTGATGGAAATGGTGCGCGGGCATTTCCGGCCCGAATTCCTCAACCGGCTGGACGAGATCATCCTGTTCCACCGCCTTGGTGTCGAGCACATGGCTCCGATCGTCGAGATTCAGGTCGGGCGGGTCGCCAAGTTGCTCAAGGATCGCAAGATCACGATCGAGCTGACCGATGCCGCCAAGCGCTGGCTTGGCCGGGTCGGCTACGATCCGGTCTATGGGGCAAGGCCGCTGAAGCGCGCGGTGCAGCGCTATCTGCAGGATCCGCTGGCGGAAAAGCTGCTCGGCGGGGAAGTGCCCGATGGCAGCACCGTGAAGATCGACGAAGGCGACGGCGCGCTGGTGATGGTCGTGACCTGAGAGTCGGGTCAGCCCAGCGCAAAAGAAAAAGGGCGGCGTGGTTTGCCACGCCGCCCTTTTTTTTGGCTGTGACGCCCAGGCTTAGAAGTTCGCCTTGAACCCGGCGTACATCATGCGGCCATAGGTGTCGTACGGATCGCCGCCGGCAGTGCCGAGCAGGCCGAACGGCGGCTTCTTGTCCATGAAGTTGTCGATGCCGAAGTAGAAATTGTACTTGTTGTCCGACAGTTCGATGTTCACCCGCACGTTGTGATAGATCGCGCCCGGGTAGTACACCACCTTGGTTAGATCGTTGTTCTGCGGGTCCAGTGTGGCAAGCTGACCGGCAGTGCAGGTGCGGCCAGAGAAGCCCGTCAGGCCGTTGGTCGGGCACAGACCGATATACTGGTGCTGCGCTTCCCAGGTGCCGATCGACTGCTTGCCGATATACCGCGCCGAGTAGGTCAGGTCGATCGGACCGAAATCATAGTTGAACGAAGCATTGGCGGCCCACAGCGGGTCACCCAGCTCGCCCAGCTGACGATTCGGCACGTTCGGGGCCTGAATGTCGGTGTAGTTGTCGAGCCGGGTCACGCGGGTCCCGATTGCGCGGAACGACAGCTTGTGGCCGTTGTCGAAGGTCTTGCGATAGGCAATATCGACGTCGATCCCGCGGGTCTTCTGCTCGGCGAAGTTCACACCGGTTACCACCCCGGCATAGTCACCGAACAGGCCGCTCGGGTTGCGCGGCAACAGGCCCGGAATGTCCCCGGGGGTTGACGAGCAGTACGGATTGGTGGCGACCGGCGAGGACGAGTCAAAGCACAGGCTGAGCAGCTGAGCCAGGCTTGGCGTCGCGATCAGATTGCGAACGTTGATCCGGTAATAGTCGACCGTCACGCTGAGACCCGGGACGAAGCGAGGCTCGATAACCATACCGATGGTCAGGCTCTTGCCGCGCTCTGCCTGCAGGTTGACGTTGCCGCCCGAACGGAACGACGAAGTCTGGCTGGCCGCGATGCAGTTCCGGAACGGAGCGCCAAGTGCACCCGGGAACGCGGTGCCGGCGCATTCAGCGACCGTCGCGGCGTTGTAGGTGGTCGGCACGCCGAACTGGGCGCAAGTGCCGGTCGGTCCGCCACGGTTCGGGTTGGCAGTGATGTTCGCGCTATCGCAGGGATCGCCGACTTGCGAGAAGTTCTGCGAGAGCGGCGAGAACAGGTCGCTTTGCGTCGGAGCACGCACCGAAGTGGCGAAGGCAACGCGGAACCGGATATCCTCGATCGGCGCGTAGATGCCGTCGATGTTCCAAGCCCAGACCGTTCCGGTCGGCGTGTTGTAATCCGACATCCGGCCTGCACCGCGGACGGTCAGTTCCTTGGCGAACGGCATATCCTTCAGCAAAGGCAGATCGACTTCGCCGAACACTTCCTTGACGGTCAGCTTCGGCGGATTGAACGGCTGGATAGCGTTCAGGAAGGTGCCGCCCGAAACGGTGAGCGGATCCCAGGTCGAACGAGCCGTTTCTTCGCGGTATTCGCCGCCCAGAGCAAAGCCGATCGGCCCGCCGGGAAGCTCGAACAGCTGCGAAAGATCGCCCGAGAGGCTGAACATGATGTCCAGTTCTTCGGCCTTTTCTTCGCGGCGGCCTTCGGTGTTGACGAAAGCGAGCGCGGCCGCGCTGGGCGATCCATCGCCGAACACGTTGATCGGATAGCAGTCCGGACGGGTATTGGTGACTTCGTTGACACGGCAGATCACGCGCTGACCGGCCGAGTTGAGCACGAAGTTGCTGCCCGTGAAGCCTGCCGGGGCCACGATGGCGTCGTAAGCCAGCAGGTAGCCGTCAAAGTTGCCATCAAGGTCGAACAGCTTGAGGTTGTTCAGTGAGCGCTGGCTCGAGGTGAAGCGACCGTAGTTGAGCGAAAGGTCGTACTTCCAGTCATCGTTGAAAGTGCCTTCGAACCCGCCGACAAAGCGATAGGTTTCACGCTTGTGCAGTTCGCCGCGGCCACCGAAGTCGATGTTGAAGCGCGACAGCGAGAACGCCTGGGCCGGCGAGCCGCGGTTCACGGTCGAACCCGGAATCGTCGTCCCCGCAACCGAGGCTCCACAGGTTGCCAGCGAGCGGAAGGTGTTCAGCGCGTTGGCAGTCAGGAAGCCGTTGTCGCAGGTGAAGAACCCGAGCAGGCCGCCCTGGAAGAAGCTTGGCTGGCCCTCCTGGTTGGCATTCACGCGGACATATTTGGCTTCGGCATAGAACCGCAGGGCATCGCTGAAGTCGTAATGGAACAGCAGGTTGGCGCTGTACCGCTCAACCCCGGCCGCCATCATGCCGGTGTTGCGCAGGGTCGAACCCTGTCCGCCGACCTGGTTGCCACTTCCAGCCGGCGCAAACGAGAGGGTCGGGGTATCGATAAACAGATCGCCACCGGTCCCGAACCGCAGGTAACGGCGGGTCGGGCTTGTGGCGCCATCGAGCGCCCGGACCGTACCACCATCGCTGATCGCCGCGTTGCGGACGCCGCAAACGAATTCGCTATCAAAGATGCCGTCGGTTCCATTCGGTTCGCCGGCGGTCGGTTCAATCTGCTGAATCTGGCAGCGGCCCGAATAGGCCCCGGCCAGATCATCGCGATCGCGGAAATAGAGCGGGGTCGCCTTGGCGTATTCGCCAGCGACTGCGATATTGCCGCGTCCGTCGGCGAAGTTGGAACCCCAGGTACCCGAGATGAAGTAGTTTGAACGGTCGCCACGCTGGGTGGTGCCGCCCTGTCCGCGGATCGTCAGACCTTCGAAGTTGCGCTTCAGAACGAAGTTGACGACACCGGCAACGGCATCCGAACCATAGACGGCCGAGTTGCCGCCGGTCACAACGTCAATACGTTCAAGCAGGTCGGTCGGGATCGTATTGACGTCAACCAGGTAGTCGCCCGGCAGCGCCGTGATGTGGCGGCGACCGTTGACGAGGACCAGCGTGCGCGCAGTGCCGAGGCCGCGAAGGTCAAGGATGTTGAGGCCCGAGGTGCCGATAAAGCGGGTCGAGTTGCCCGAGCTGAAGGTCGAACGCAGCGAAGGCAGGTCATTCAGCGCATCGCCCAGCGAAACGTCGCCGCCGTCGGAAAGTTCACCCGGCGCGATCGATGTCAGCGGGACCGGTGAAGAAAGAGTCGGACGCGTCAGGCGCGAACCGGTGCCGACGACGACGATTTCGCCTTTCTCGTCTTTGTCGCATACGCCGTTGTCATTGGCGTCGGCGCAAGCTTCAGCCGAATCGGCCGGGGCGGCGTCCTGCGCCTGTGCGGCGGTAGCAGTTCCAAATGCGGCGAGTGCGAAGGTCGCCAGGCAAGTGGTGGTAGAGAAGGCAGATTTACGGAAGAATTTCATTTCTTTGCCCCTTGGTCCTCTGTCCCTTGAATGGGAAGATTCGTTCGGTTTGGCCGAATGCTGGGGAACCAGCGCAGCCAACAGGCCCTGCACGCAGGACCGGATTCTGCACTCCTGAAATATGTGTCGCGGGCTGGCAATTGTCGAAAAGGCCAAGGCAACTTTTAGCTGCTTGCTGTTGTCAATTTGCCACAGACCCAAGGGGCCGCTTGACGCTCGGCAGGGTACTCCTTAATCGATCGGTTAAACGCTATCCAAGGAAGGAATCGCAAGCCATGGCCACCGCCTATATCGTTGATGCCGTCAGAACCGCCGGTGGACGCCGCGGCGGGCGCCTGGCCGGGGTGCATCCGGTCGATCTGGCTGCCGCCACGCTCGATGCGCTGGTGGCGCGGACCGGGGTAGACCCCAATGGCGTTGACGATGTTGTGATGGGGTGTGTCAGCCAGGGCGGCCAGCAGGCCGGCCAGGTCGGCCGCAATGCCGTGCTCGCTTCCAAGCTGCTGCCGCAGTCGACCCCGGCGGTTACGATCGACCGTCAGTGCGGCTCGTCGCAGCAGGCGATCCAGTTCGCTGCGCAAGCGGTGATGAGCGGTACTCAGGACGTGGTCATTGCCGCCGGGATCGAAAGCATGACGCGTGTGCCGATGGGGTCCACCGCAATCTTCCACATGAAAGAAGGCCTGGGGAACTACAAATCGCCGGGGCTTGAGGAAAAATATCCCGGCGTCAGCTGGTCACAGTTCATGGGCGCCGAGATGATCGTCAAGAAACACGGTTTCACGAAGGACCAGCTCGACCGGTTTGCACTGACCAGCCACCAGCGTGCCAAGGCCGCGACCGAAGCCGGAGCCTTCCAGGACGAGATCGTGCCGATCGAGATCGAAACCGCCGAAGGCAAGGAGTGGCACACCGTTGACGAAGGTATTCGTATGGATGCCACGCTGGAAGGCATCGCCGGGGTCAAGCTGCTGTCCGAAGGCGGCGCGCTGACTGCAGCGACTTCCAGCCAGATCTGCGACGGCGCTTCGGCCGCGCTGGTTGTCAGCGAAGCAGCGCTGAAGCGCTACAACCTGACCCCGCTGGCGCGGGTCCACACGCTGACCGTGACGGCGGGGGACCCGGTGATCATGCTGGAAGAGCCGCTGTTCGCAACCAACAAGGCCCTGGCCCGCGCCGGACTTTCGATTGGCGACATCGACCTATACGAAGTGAACGAGGCCTTTGCCTCGGTGCCGATGGCCTGGCTCAAACATACCGGGGCCGATCCCGAGCGGCTCAACGTCAATGGCGGGGCGATCGCGCTTGGCCATCCGCTGGGCGCCTCGGGGACCAAGCTGATGGCAACGCTGCTTCACGCGCTCAAGGCGCGCGGCGGCAAGTATGGTTTGCAGACAATGTGCGAAGGCGGCGGTGTCGCCAACGTCACGATTGTTGAGATGTGCTAATTCCAAACGGAGAGATTTGACATGAAACTCGACAACACTGTTGCCGCGGTCGTTACCGGCGGCGCGTCCGGCCTTGGTGCCGCCACTGCCCGGGCGCTGGCCGCTAAGGGCGTCAAGGTCGCGCTGTTCGATCTGCAGGAAGAAAAGGGCAAGGCCGTCGCCGCCGAAATCGGCGGGATTTTCTGTGAATGCAACGTCACTGACGATGCCTCGGTCGACGCCGCCTTTGTCAAGGCCCGCGAAGCCAACGGGCAGGAACGGATCCTGGTCAACTGCGCCGGCACCGGCAACGCGATCAAGACCGCCAGCCGCAGCAAGGAAGACGGCTCGATCAAGCACTTCCCGCTCGATGCGTTCAACTGGATCATCCAGATCAACCTGGTCGGCACCTTCCGCTGCATCGCCAAGTCGGCGGCCGGCATGCTGACGCTCGATCCGATGGAAGACGGCGAGCGTGGCGCGATCGTCAACACCGCATCGGTCGCCGCCGAAGACGGCCAGATGGGCCAGGCCGCCTATTCGGCCTCGAAGGGCGGCGTGGTCGGCATGACTCTGCCGATCGCCCGCGATCTCGCCAGCGAAAGCATCCGCGTCAACACCATCCTGCCCGGCATCTTCGATACCCCGCTGCTGGCCGGCGCGCCGCAGCCGGTGCGCGATGCGCTGGGCGCGAGTGTGCTCAACCCCAAGCGTCTGGGCAGCCCGCCGGAATACGCCAATCTCGCCCTGTGCATGATCGAGAATGGCTATTTCAACGGCGAGGACGTCCGCCTCGACGGCGGCATCCGCATGGCGCCGCGCTAAGCACAAAAATCGGGCAGGGAGCGTCCGCAGAGGCGCTCCTGCCTCCTTTTTCCGGGAGAGAGACGGCATGGGCTATTCGCAGATCGACCTTCACATCGGCGAAGGGATTGCCACGCTGACGCTCAACCGGCCGGAGAAGATGAACGCCTTCACCGGCACGATGATGAACGAGATCATCGATGCAATGGACCGCACCGATGCCGATGACTCGGTCCGCGCGGTGATCTTTACCGGGGCGGGTGAACGCGCGTTCTGCGCCGGGGCGGACCTTACCCCGCAAGACGGCCGCGCGGTCTTTTCCAGCGGAGAACCGGTGTCGGACCTGTCCGATCCGCGGGTCCGCGATGGCGGCGGGCTGCTGACGCTGCGACTTTACCAGTCGAAGAAACCGCTGATTTCGGCCTGCAACGGCGCGGCTGTCGGCGTGGGCGTAACCATGCAGCTGCCGATGGATATGCGGCTCGCCAGCGACAACGCCCGCTACGGCTTTGTTTTCGCCCGCCGCGGGATCGTGCCGGAAGCCTGCAGCAGCTGGTTCCTGCCCAAGATCGTCGGGATCAACCAGGCGCTCGAATGGTGCATGACCGGACGGATCTTCGGAGCGGAGGAAGCACTGAAGGCGGGACTGGTCCGCTCGGTCCATCCGCAGGGCGAACTGATCGACGCCGCGCGCGGCCTGGCCCGCGAAATTGCCGAGAATACCTCGGCGGTTTCGGTGGCGATGACCCGGGCGATGTTATGGCGGGTGCCCTCGGGCGATCATCCGATGGCGGCGCACAAGGTTGACAGCCGGGCGATCTATCGCCTCTCCAAGGGAGCGGACGCGAAGGAAGGTGTGCAAAGCTTCCTCGAAAAGCGCCCACCAGCCTTTCCGCTACGGGTTTCAGAAGATATGCCTGACTTTTACCCATGGTGGGGAGGGGAGCCACCTTACGAATGAGCGAAGCCGCCAAGCAGATCGAGGGGGAAGTCCCTGGCGCACGGGATCTGCTGTTGCAGACCGCATCGGACATCATGCGCGAAGGCGATATCGTCGATATCTCGCTGTCCGAGCTGTCGCTGCGGTCGGGCCTCAACTCGGCGCTGGTCAAGTACTACTTTGGCAACAAGGCCGGGCTGCTCAAGGCCCTGCTTGATCGCGACATGGCCGGGATCGTCCATTCGGTCGATGCGCTGCTGTCCAAGGAATGGGACCCGGAAGCGCGGCTGCGGCACCATATCGGCAAGATGGTCGAAACCTATTACCAGACGCCGTACCTCAACCGGCTGCTGATGCGGCTGGTGCGCGAGAGTGATCCTGATGAAGCGCACCGCATCGCCGATTCCTATCTCACCCCGCTCAGCCGCGCCTATGACAAGCTGATCGCAGACGGCATCAAGCAGGGTGTGTTCCGCAATCTCGATCCGCAGATGTTCTATTTTACTGCCACCGGAGCCTGCGACCGGTTCTTTTCCTCGCGGCTGGTGCTCAAGCATTGCTATGACACCGACAGCATGACCGAGGAACTGCGCGATCGCTACCGCGAACATTGCATCGACTTCATCATGGCGGGCATTCTCGCCCGCTAATGGCTGGCCTCTGGCATATCGGCGTGATCGGCGGTTCGGGCCTCGCGGCCGGGATCGGGATCGAGCATGCGCAGGAAATCGAGGTCGCCAGCCCGTGGGGCCTGCCTTCCGGTGCGGTGACGACCGGCACGCTGGAAGGCGTGCGCTTCACCTTCCTGCCGCGTCACGGCCTGGGTCACACGATTTCGCCGGCTGCGGTCAATTACCGCGCCAATATCGATGTGCTGAAGCGCTGCGGGGTGACCGATCTGGTCGCACTGTCTGCGATCGGTTCGCTCAATCCGGCAATGGCACCGGGCCATTTCGTCGCTGTTGACCAGTTCATCGATCGGACCACTTCGCGCGAGAGCAGCTTCTTCGGCCCCGGCCTGGTCGCCCATGTCAGCATGGCCGATCCGGTCTGTTCGCGCTTGCAGGCTGGCCTGATTGCTGCCGCGAAGAAGCAGGGCGCGACGGTGCACCAGGGCGGCTGCTATGTCGCAATCGAGGGGCCGCAATTCTCGACCCGCGCCGAAAGCCGGTTGTACCAGTCATGGGGTGCCGCCGTGATCGGGATGACCGCCATGCCCGAGGCCCGCCTCGCCCGTGAAGCCGAACTGCCATATGGTCTGCTCGGCATGGTCACCGATTACGACAGCTGGCGGGAGAGCGAGGCAGGGGTCGATGCTGCCGATGTGCTGCAGGTGATGGCGCGTACTATCGGGACAGCACGCGAAGTGCTCCGGACTTTTGCCCGGCAACTCCCCAAAAGTCGGAGCGCGAGCCCGATCGATCGGGCGCTTGACCATGCGGTCATGACCGCCCCGGATCACCGCGATCCGGCCTTGGTCGCGCGGCTCCAGGCGGTGGCGGGAAGGGTGCTGGGATGAGCGAGGTCGTGCTCTACGATTACTGGCGATCGTCCGCTGCGTACCGGGTGCGGATCGCGCTCAACCTTAAAGGCGTCGCCTATCTCGCGGTAACGGTTGATCTGGCCGGCGGCGACCAGTTGACTGCCGACTATCATGCCAAGAACCCGCTGGGCCTGATCCCGCTGCTGGAAATCGATGGGCACCGCCTGAGCCAGAGCCTGGCGATCATCGACTATCTCGACGCCAAGTACCCAGAGCCCGCGCTGGTTTCCGCCGATCCGGCGGAGCGGTCTGTTACCCTGGCGCAGGCGCTGACTATTGCTGCCGAGGTCCACCCGTTGCAGAACCTGCGGGTGCTAAAATACCTGCGCGGCCCGATGGGGCAGAGTGACGAGGCGGTCGCCGCCTTTGTCCGCAACTGGCAGGGGATCGGGCTGGCCGCGCTGGAACTGCAGGCGCCGGAAAGCGGCTTCTTTGGAGGCACCACGCCCAACCTGACCGATGTCTGCCTGGTGCCACAGATGTACGGGGCGCGACGCTTCGAATTGCCGCTGGAAGCCTTGCCCCGGCTGGTGCGGATCGATGCGGCGCTGCGCGAATTGCCGGCCTTTGCCGCCGCTGCGCCCGAAGCGGTGAAGCCATGACCTTTGTCATTGCGCCGCGCCGCGCTTGCCCTTAGCGAATTGGTTGCAACAGGAACCAACTCGCCATGCCTGATCCGACCCGCCTTGCCGATTTTGTTCCCTATCTGATGTCGGTCACAACCAATGCGGTCAGCGATCTGATCGCGGACGAGTATCGCTCTACATACGGACTGAAGATTCCGGAATGGCGGGTGATGGCGGTGCTCGGTGATTCGGGTGCTCATACCCAGCGCGAACTGGTCCACGCGACCCGGATGGACAAAGTGGCGGTCAATCGGGCCTGCAAGGTGCTGGAGGAACGCAGTCTGGTCCGGCGCAGCCCCAACGCCCAGGATGGGCGTTCGCACCATCTTGAGCTGACCGCATCGGGCAAGACCATGCACGGCAAGATCATGCCCCATGCGCTGGAGATTGAGCAGCGCCTGCTGACGCCGCTTAACGCCGAGGAACGCGTGCAATTCGTTTCGTTGCTGCACCGTATCAACGCCAGTGCCGAGGCTCTCGAAGAAGGAAAAACGAAGTGAAGCTTGCCTCTTTACCGCAGGGCCGTGACGGTTGCCTGGTTGTCGTTTCCAACGATCTTGCCTGGTATGCTGCGGCCGACCACCTGGTCCCGACCCTGCAGGCCGCGCTCGACGATTGGGACCGTTACGAGCCGTCGCTGCGCACGCTATCGACCGAACTCGAATATGGTTCGATCCCGCGCGAACGGTTTCACGAGCGGCGGGTGACTGCGCCCTTGCCCCGCGCTTTCCAGTGGGCCGATGGCAGCGCCTACGTCAATCACGTCGAGCTGGTCCGCAAGGCGCGCGGGGCCGAGCTGCCCGACAGTTTCTGGCACGATCCGCTGATGTACCAGGGCGGGAGCGACGATCTGCGCGGCCCGCGTGAGCCGATCACGCTCGCCGACGAAGCCTGGGGCTGCGACATGGAAGCGGAAATCTGCGTGGTGACCGGCGATGTCCCGCAAGGCGTTTCGGCGGAGGCCGCGCTCGATCACATCCGTCTGGTCGGCCTGGTCAACGACGTATCCTTGCGCAACCTGATCCCCGGCGAACTGGCCAAGGGCTTCGGCTTCGTCCAGTCAAAGCCCGCCAGCCACTTTTCGCCGGTGTTTGTAACCCCCGATGCGCTGGGCGATGCCTGGCGCGGTGGGCGGCTAAACCGGGTGCTCGCGGTAGATCTCAATGGGCAGCCGTTCGGCCGGGCCGAAGCGGGCGAGGAATGTACTTTCGATTTCGGCACGCTGATTGCGCACCTGGCCAAGACACGCCGGATCGGCGCGGGATCGATCATCGGATCGGGAACGGTTTCGAACCGCGACCCGGATGGATCGCCGGGCCGTCCGTGCGGCCAGGGCGGACGCGGCTATTCCTGCATCGCCGAGCAGCGGATGGTCGAAACCATCGCCACGGGTGAGGCGAAGACCCCGTTCCTGCGCTATGGCGATACGGTGCGGATCGAGATGAAGGACGATGCCGGGCACACGATCTTCGGCGCAATCGAGCAGGTGGTTGCGCCTCCCAACGCCTGATCCGGCTAGGCCGCAAATGAAAAAGGCCGGAGCGGCAATCGTGCTCCGGCCTTTTCTGTGTCCGGCGGTTGGGTTGGACCTTACTTCGGACCGCCCGGTTTCGACGCGAAGGCATCCGCGATCGAGCAGGCCGCAGGGCCAAGGATCACGACGAACAGCACCGGCAGAATGAACAGGATCAGCGGCACGGTCATGATCGCGGGCAGACGCGCGGCCTTTTCTTCGGCACGCATCATGCGCTCGTTGCGGAATTCGGCGGAGAGCACGCGCAGCGCCGAGGCCAGTGGCGTACCATAGCGTTCGGTCTGAACCATGGTGGTGGTCACGCCCTTCACCGCTTCCAGATTGACGCGGTACGCCAGGTTTTCAAACGCCATACGGCGTTCGCCGAGGAAGGCCAGTTCGATGGCGGTCAGGGCGAATTCGTCGCCCAGTTCCGGATAGGCCCGGCCCAGTTCGCGGGCGACGCGGTTGAACGCGGCGTCGACCGTAAGGCCGGCTTCGGCGCAGATCACCAGCAAGTCGAGCGCGTCGGGCAAGCCCTTGCGGATCGCATCGGTACGCTTGGAGATCAGGTTGGCGATATAGATTTCCGGGGCCTTGTAGCCAAAGCCGACCATGGCGGCGAAGGCCATCAGCTTCTTCATTCCGCCCCAGGTCGGGAAGTAGTTGATGCCATAGATCATGAAGGCGGCAAGCCCGCCCAGCACGATCGGCAGGACCATGCGGGCAAAGACCACTACGACGGCGAGTTCCTTGCGACGGATCCCGGCCTGGGCAAGCTTCTGGATGATGATTTCGAGCTGGCTCTGCTGAAGGACCTTCAGCGAGCTCAGCGTTTCCTTCATCTTGTCAGTGGTTTCGCTTTTGCGAACCAGGCTGGCACGCTTCTTCGCGCTCTGGGTAACAATCCCGGCCTTGAGCTGTTCGCGCCGATCGGTGAGCGCCTTGACGCGCTTTTGCATCGGGTCGCGGATCGTGATCGCAGTGTAGATTGCGAAAAGCACGGCAACTGCAGCAAGACCGGCCAGGATCGATCCGATCCAGAGGACGTCGAAGCCGAGGAGCGTGGGTCCGGGCGGGGTGTTGAACATGATCGCTTACTTTCCCTCGCTCAGATTTCGAAGCTGACCATCTTGGCCATGATGAAGCCGCCGATGCTCATCCACACCAGACCGCCAAGGCCGGTCACGATCAGGCGATCATCGGTAAAGAAGCCGCCCAGATACTTGGGGTTGATCCAATAGATCATCGTGAAGACGATGAACGGCAGCGAACCCACGATATAGGCTGACGCTTTCGATTCAGAGCTCATCGCCTTGATCTTGAGCTTCATCTGAGCCCGCTTGCGCAGCACGTCGGCCAGGTTCGACAGCGTTTCCGCGAGGTTGCCCCCGGTTTCACGCTGAATTGCCAGGGTGATGCAGAAGAAGCTAAATTCGGGCGTGTTGAGCCGGTCGGCGGTCTCCTGGAGGGCATCCTCCATGGTCTTGCCGATCTTGATCCGCTCGGTCACCAGCTTGAATTCCTCGCCCACCGGCCCCGGTACTTCGCTGGCGACGACGCCAAGAGTTTCGGTGACGGGCAGACCCGAACGCAGGCCGCGCACCAGCAGTTCGATTGCGTCCGGAAACTTGGTGGTGAAGGCGTTGCTGCGACGCTTGATGAAGAAGCCGACGACCATGTGCGGAATCCCCGCACCCATCAGCAGACCAATGCCCAGCGACAATGCAGCACTGCCGGTCTTGAGGAAAATGATTACCGCTACCGCCAGTGCAAGCCCAGCCGAGGCATAGGCGTACTGCGATAGGGTCCAGGGTTTACCGGTTCGGTGAAGCCGTAGCGCCAGCGCGGCAACCCGCGATTCGGAGCCGGCAATGTGGTGCATCTTCGGCTTACGGGCGGCGACCGCCTTTTTCAGCTGGGCTTCGACTTTGTCGACCGTGCTTTCCGAGTGCCGGTAGCGAACCGCTTGGAGGCGGCGCGCGCTTTCCTTGGCCGCAGACGGCCCGGCAAAGGCAAGATAGCCCAGCACCATGAAGCTCATCAAGCCCACGGCAATCAGCAGTAGCTGGGTGATATTCATCGCTGCCTTACACCTTTGCTAGGATCCGGGCCTGCCGCAGGGCAGACCCGGGATTGAGACCTGGAATTACGCTTGAGCAGGGGCCGGTGCCTTGGCAGGCGCGCCCTTGGGCTTCTTCGAAAGCATGCCTTTGAGATCGAGCTTGCCGAGCAGCGAGGTCTTTGCCTTGCCCGGTTCGTCGATCAAGTCGCCTTCGCCCACGCCCATCACAGCCTTGGCCACTTCGCGCATCGCCACGCCGGCCTTGGCCGTGCGGTTGGCATCGGCAAAGGTTTGACCCAGCTTGGCAGCATTGGTTGCGGCCTTGATGTCGTAGGGGATGGTGAAGCCGATCTTGCGCTCGATCGAAGCTTCGAAATCGGCCTTGCTGATCTCGGCAACACCCGCCTGGACCTTGTTCGCGATCACGACCGGCTGGACATGTCCGGCATTGGTCTTGAGCCACGAAAGGATCCGGATCGTGTCGCGGGCCGAAGCCAGCGTCATTTCCGCCACGACCAGCACGACGTTGATGTCAGCCAGCACATGCGGGAAGTTGATCAGCATGTTGCGCGGCAGATCGATCACGGTCATTTCGAACGCCTGGCGGAATTCTTCCTCCAGTTGCACGAAAGCGGCGCCGTCGGTCATCAGCGGCGTATTCATTGGCGCTTCGGCCGAAAGGATCGCCAGATTGTCATTGGCGCGGATCATCGCGCGCTCGATGAACAGCCCGTCGATCCGGCCCGGGTTCTCGATTGCGTCGGTCAGGCCGCGGCCCGGCTCGAGATCGAGCGCCAGCGCGCCGGTGCCGAAGTGCACATCAAGGTCAAGCAACGCGGTCGGCATCTTCTCGTCGGCGCTGAACAGCCAGGCCAGCGAAGTAGCGATGGTCGAAGCGCCAACCCCGCCGCGCGTGCCGATGACCGCGGTTGAGATGTGGCGCTTTGCCACCGACGGATCGTGAGCCTTGGGCGAAGCGAACACCGCCTGGGCATTGACCAGCGCGTCGCGGACCTGACCCGGCGAGAGCGGCTTCAGCAGGTAATCGTGAATCCCGCTGGCCAACAGGTCGCGGTAAAGCCGCACGTCGTTGACCTGGCCGACTGCAATCACCACCGTGCCGGGTTCGCAAACCTCGGCCAGGGCGTTGATGTCGCTCAGCGGATCGCCGCTTTCCGACAGGTCGACCATCAGGATATTGGGGCTGGCCGAGATCGACAGGGACTGGACCGCATTGCGCAGGCCGCCCTTGTTGCACTTCTCGGGCTGCCAGCCCATTTCGATCACCACGGGGCGCAGGACATCGAGTGCCGCGTCGTCGCAGATGAAGGCATTGAAAGCGTCGCGGTTGCCCGGTGCGCCTGGTTTCCAAGGGGCATTCATGACCTTACTTCCCCCCGTTCTGAGTGGAATTCTTCGACAGGCCCTGTTCGCCGGTCGGTTTGGCTTCGCGATAAGATTCGATGGCCTTGGTGCTGCTCATCACTGTGGTGGTCCCGGTGCCCGAGGCGCCCTTCAGCAGATGCTCGGGATCGGCCACCATCGCCGCCATATTGGCATTGCTGGCGCAGCCGTAGTTGGAACTCGTACCATTGGCGAGGTTGGTCTCGCTCTTCACCGACCAGTCCGGGCAACCCGGAACGGTCGCGCTGGAGCGGGATACCACGACCCGGATTGTGCCCGGCGAAACCGCGCCGGGGGTAACCGGTGCCTCATCGCCAACCAGCAGGCCATGGCGGCTGGCAATGCCCTCGACCGCGGCGCGCGATGCACTGCTGCGCATTGGATCATCGACCGAAATCCGGTCGCCGTAACGCAGATCGAGCGCTTCGAACCAGCCGGCCAGACGACGCTGTTCGGGGATCGAGACCCCACCGGGTCCGGCGCTGATGTCGAGCGTGTAATTGGTCCGACTGACCACCGGCTGGTGGACGCTGTCGAGCTGGCTGTTGCTGGCCATGCCGCCGCAGCCACCAAGGACCAGAACCAGCGAGGCCGAGAGGGCCGAAGTTAGCGTCTTTTTCGAAATGGGATTACGCATGGGTCTTCCTCTCTCAGATCACAGATCAAAGCCGGGCGCAGTGTCGGCGTTATCGCCGGACTTGCTGCGACGCTTGCCCTTGGATTCGCCCTTTTCCCCAGCGCCGGGGCGCGGGTTCTGCAGCGGTCCGGGCACATCAAGATCACCCACACGCGGCGGCGGTGCGCCATTCTGGTCGGGGCCAGCTGTCGGGCCGGGGCGTGAGGCACCCGATTTGCCAGCGTTTTCCTGATTGCCCAGCACCTGCTGGGCGACGTTGGGGTTCTGGTAGCCGTCAGTCGGCAGCTTGATGTCGCTCGCATTGACCGGCTTGACCAGGTAGGGAGTCACGACGATCACCAGTTCGGTCTCGCCCTTGCGGAAGCTGGTGGACTTGAACAGCGCACCAACGATCGGCAAGTCGCCCGCACCGGGCAGTTTCTTGATCGTGCTTTGGGCACCGTTGCTCATCAGGCCGGCGATCATCATGCTCTCGCCCGAGCCGAGCTCGACCGTGGTTTCGGTACGGCGCACTGTCAGCGCCGGAACCTGAAAGCCGTTGACTGTGACTGCACCCTGGCTCGACAGTTCCGAGACTTCCGGGCGAACCCGCATCGAAATGCGGCCGTTCGAAAGCACGGTCGGCGTATAGCTCAGGCTGACCCCGAAGCGCTTGTATTCGATTGAGGTGGTGCCCAGGCCCTGGCTGACCGGGATCGGATATTCACCCCCCGCCAGAAAATCGGCGGTCTCGCCCGACAGTGCGGTCAGGTTCGGTTCCGACAGGGTGGTCACGAGGCCCAGGGTTTCGCCAAGGTCAAGCGCGCCCAACAGGTTAAGTCCGAACAGGTTTCCTTGAGCGGCAAGGGTTGCCCCGTTCGAGATCTGCGTCACACTGGTGCCTTCAACCGACGTTCCGTTGGGCAGCGTCGTTGTCACGCTCTGACCCATGCCGAGGGTCTGGCCCGGTCCGGCATACTGGCGCGGGGAGAAGTTGCGTCCCTGGCTAATCCCGAACTGGAAGCCACTGCTACCATCGATCGAGGTCAAATTCGTCCCGATGTCGCGCACCAGGGTGCGGCTGACTTCGGCGAACTTGACGTGCAGGTTGACCTGCAGCGGCGTTGCCATTTTCAGGCGGGTGATGACGTTGGCTTCCTTGCCGACGAAGGCCGAAACCAGGCGTTGCGCTTCGGCCGCGTCTTCCGGCGCGCCGACCGTCCCGGTCAGCAGGAAGGTGTTGGTGCCGATGGTCGAAACGGTGATTTTGGCATCGGGCATCGCCACTCGCAGCATCTGATCGACGCTGTCGATGTTCGAGCCGACCCGTACGTTAGCGGACCAGATCACGTTGCCGGCCGCGTCGCTGGCATAGACGGTGGTTTCGCCGCCGCCCTTGCCAAAGACATAGAGCTGGTTGCGCGACTTGACTTGCACGTCGGCGACCTTCTCATCGGCGACGAAGACATCGGCCATGACCCCGCCGACGGTGACCAGCTGGCCACGCCCGATCGAGATCACGACGTCGTTGGCCGGGCGGCTCACCATTTGGGCTTCGGCCTTGTCAGCCGATACCAGGGTGAAGGGCACCACCGCACAGGCGGCGCTAAGCAGGGTTATGGCAAGGCGGTTCATGGTTTTGCCTTTCGTGGCAAACGGGCGGGCGTTCAAAGTGGTGCTCAACATCTCAGCGTCCTCCCGCCGGTTCTTCGGTCGTGTTCTTGCCGCGGGTCACGCGGACCACCGGAGCCGAGCGAATGTTGGGGGCCTGGTTGCCATTGGCGCGAGCCGGAGCAGCAGGCTGATAGCTCGGAGCCGAGTTGCCGTAGGGCGAGCCCATCGACTTGGTGGTAAGTTCCGGGTTCGGCGGAGTGCGGCGCTGGAAGCGCGAGACATCGCCGCCGGTGACGAAGGTTACCCCGCCGTCGATCGGACGGTTCATCGCCTGGCTCAGGAACTTTTCTTCCTGTTCCTTGGTAGCTCCGGCGGGCAGTTTGACGGTGCCGCTGGCGATCGCCTGGTCAAGCTCGGTCTGATTGTCAGCCAGGCTGCGCAGAGACAGGCTGAGCGTGCCGATAGTCTGGGCCACCGCGATCTTTTCGGCGATCTTGGGCGTAACTTCGAGGGTCACGGTCCGGAACGCACGAACCACGGTCTTGCCTTCTTCGATAGTCGTTTCGGTCGACTGGTCGGTGGCGAGCACGCGGACGTTGCGGAGGATCGTTTCGGTGGCCTTGAGCGGGTTGCCGCCATCCTTGGCCGCAACCGTCTGGGTCAGCATCAGGTCGACATGGTCACCCGGGAAAACGAAGCCACCGACACCGGTCTTGGCCGAAACGGGGATCGTCACGGCGCGCATGCCCGGGCCAAGCGCCGCGGCAAGGAAGCCGCGATCGCCCGGAGCGACGAGCGCGCCCTGGGTAACCGGCTGGCCGGCAGTAATCGGATAGCGGACTACGGTGCCGAGCAGCTTGTTCATGTCGGCCTCGCCGTCGATGAAGTAAGCGTCCTGAACCATTTCCTTGGGCCAGAGCTGGAAGGCAATCGAATCGGCCGTAATGATCGTGCCGACCGGAAGCCCGCGCTGGGCGACCAGCACCTTGGGCCCCTTGGGCACTTCCTGGGCGGCCTCGGCTTTCGGTGCGCCTGCACCGGCCAACAGGCTCCTCGCGGCGAAGGCGGTGCCGACCGCAACGATCAGTGCGCCAATCAGCAGCAACAGCTTCTTCTTATCCATGGCTTTGCTAGCCCCCTAGAAAATTCCCGAAAACGTCCGTGTCTATTCGGGCAAACTGGTTAAAATCCGGTCAACCGAGGCCAGAAGCTGCAAATGCAGCTCTGGCCGGCGGCAGAAAGTTGGTGAGAAGGACGAGGAGCCCCCCGGTCGAAATGGCCAGGCCATAGGGAACCGGAAGACGGCTTTTCTGATTGCGCGAGACGACCATCGCTCCGGCCGCGGTAATCGCCAGCAGGGCGATAAACGCGGCAGCGACCAGTCCGCCCGGCAAAAGGCCCGAGGCGTTGAGCGGCGTGCCGCCGTTCATAACCCAGGCGATGTAGCACGATCCGCCGACCCAAAGCGCGGTAGCGGCAAGGGCCAGTCGGCGCTTTGCGGTCTGGCCGGGCTCAAGCGAAAGGTTGCGGGCACCCGCCACCATCGACATGGCTCCGCCGACCAGCGAAGTAAGGAACAGTACCGAGAAGAACACCATCGGCGGTAGCCACAACGCCAGCGCGGCCAGCAGCTTGACATCTCCGCCGCCCATGCCGCCACGGGCAAAGATCAGCGCAAAGCCGAACAGCACGATCAGGCCCATGGCGAACTGGATTGCCAAGCCTGGCCACAACGAAAGGCCCGATGCCCACCAGAACAGCGGCGCGGCCAGCGCGACCCCGGCGTTCAGCCAGTTATCGATCTGGCGGCGCTTAAGATCGGTCGCGGCGGCAACCGCCAGCGCGATTGCCAAGCACCCGAGCAAAATGTAACGGAAATCGGCGTCCGGCATTCATGGCCCCCTGGTTCAGGAGGCACGTGTAAGGGGCAGGACTTACCAAAAAGTAACTACCCTCAGGAGGCCGGAATTAGCCACGTACGCCAAGCATGCGATCGCCGGGCGATCCCGGCCGCCGCCGTGGAAGGCCATTGGCAGACCGGTGACGGCCATCAGGTGCGGCGGATTGACTGGCCCGAGCCGGAAACCGGTGCGCGCGGATCGATCCTGTTCCTGCCCGGACGCGGCGATTTCTACGAGAAATACCTCGAAACATTTGACCACTGGCACGGGCAGGGCTGGCGGGTAACCGCTTCGGACTGGCGCGGGCAGGCCGGCTCGGGCCGGCTAGGCATGGATGCGGTAACCGGCCATATCGACGATTTTGCGACCTGGGTCGAGGATCTCGCCACCCTGTGGAAGCACTGGTGCGCCGAGACCCCGGGGCCGCATGTGCTGGCGGGGCATTCGATGGGCGGCCATCTGGTGCTGCGGGCGCTGGCCGAGCGGCAGGTCAATCCCGCCGGCTTGATTCTCTCGGCCCCGATGCTGAACCTGGGTGCCGGCCATTTGCCCGAAGCGGTGATGCACCAGGCGGCGAAGCTGATCAAAGCGCTGGGCGATCCGCGCCGTCCGGCCTGGAAGTGGAGCGAGAAGCCGGGTGAGCCGCCCGAGGCGCGCATTCACCTGCTCACGCACGATGCCGAGCGCTACAACGATGAGATCTTCTGGCGGAAAAAACGGCCCGAGCTGGTGATGGGGCCGGGATCGTGGGGTTGGGTTGAGCGGGCCTATGCCTCGGTCCGGTTGCTGGCCCAACCGGGCCTGCTTGAAGTGATCGAGACCCCGGTCCTGATCCTGGCGACTGACAACGACAAACTGGTTGGATTCAAGCCGATCGCCCGTGCAGCGGCGCGACTGCGCGATTGCGAACTGATTCACTTCGGCAAGGAAGCACATCACGAGATCCTGCGTGAAGGCGATGCGGTGCGGGACCGGGCGCTGGCCGCCTGCGACCGGTTCCTGAACCGGGTAGCGGCAATCTGAGCGGTGATGACTGAGCGGTTCGACTGGGCAATTATCGGCGCGGGGATCGCCGGAGCCTCGCTGGCGGCGGGGCTGGCGCAGCATGGCCGGGTCCTGCTGCTCGAGGCGGAGGATCGCCCCGGCTATCATGCCAGCGGGCGTTCGGTGGCGTTCTGGACTGAAAGCTATGGCGGGCCGCGGGTCCTGCCGCTGACCACCGCCTCGCGGTCATTCTTCGATGCCCATGGCTTGCTTGGCCCGCGCGGCGCGTTGACTCTGGCGCGAGCGGGCGAGGCGGAAGGGTTGGCCGCGTTCATGGCCGAATTCTCCGCACTTGGGGTCCGGGTCCAAGCGCAGGATCGCGCCCAGCTGGAGGCCCGGCTGCCCGGCCTGCGGAGCGAATGGCAGCTTGGCGCCTATGAACCCGATTGCAGCGATATCGACGTGGCTGGGCTGCACCAGCTGTGGCTGGCGCAGGCGCGGCGGGACGGAGCGGAACTGCTCTGCCGGGCGCGGCTGGCGGCGGCAAGCCATGGTGCCGAGGGCTGGGCGATCGCGCTTGACGACGGGCGCAGCTTTGCCGCGCGGGTGTTGGTCAATGCCGCGGGGGCCTGGGCTGACGAGGTTGCCGGTGCCGCCGGGCTTGCCCCGATCGGCATGGCGCCGCTGCGCCGGACCGTTGCCCAGCTGCGGATGGATCAGCCGGTCCCGGCCGATCTGCCATTAACGCTGGGGCTGGACGGTTCGTTCTATTTCAAACCGGACAGCGGCAAGCTGTGGCTCAGCCCGCACGATGAAATCCCCAGCCCGCCTTGCGATGCCGCGCCGGAAGAGATCGACGTCGCGCTGGCGATTGACCGGTTTGAGGCGGTGGTCGATTGGCGGATCGCCGCGCTGGAACACAAATGGGCAGGCCTGAGGACCTTCGCGCCGGACCGGCTACCGGTCTACGGTTTCGACCCCGCCGCGCGCGATTTCTTCTGGTTTGCCGGGCAGGGTGGTTTCGGGATCCAGACTGCACCTGCGGCGGCCGATCTGGCTTTGCGCTTGTTGCTGGACCAATCCGCCGGGCCAGTCGATCCCGCACCTTACGGCCCGGCGCGTTTCCGCTAGCGAATCGCGGGAAATCCCCTATCCTCACAAGGGTTTGAATCAGGGAGGTTGCCGATGTCGCACCGTTTTGAAATCCGCAAGAACAAGGGCGGAGAGTTTGTCGCCTATTTCTGCTACAACAGCGAAACGATCTTCTGGACCGAAGGCTATGCCAGCAAGGCCAGCGCGATCAACGCGGTCGAATCGATCAAGAAGAACGGCCCCGGCGCCGAAACGGTCGACAAGACGGCCGATTAGGCCGCTGCCAGCGCCGCGTCGCTGGCCAGCTTGTCGGCGCGCTCGTTCTCAGGATGGCCGTCGTGGCCCTTGACCCAGATCCACTCGATCCGGTGACGCTTGGTCGCAGCCAGCAGTTCCTGCCATAGCTCGGCATTGAGCACCGGCTTTTTGGCGGCGGTTTTCCAGCCGTTCTTCTGCCAGCCGTAGATCCACTTGGTGATCCCGTCGATCACATAGCGGCTGTCGGTGTGGAGGTGGACGTGGCACGGTTCCTTCAGCGCCTGGAGCGCGCGGATCACCGCGCTCAATTCCATGCGGTTGTTGGTGGTCTGCGCTTCGCTGCCCGACAGCTCCCGCTCATGGTGCCCCATCCGCAGGATCGCGCCCCAGCCGCCCGGGCCGGGATTGCCCTTGCATGCGCCGTCGGTAAAGATCTCGACCTTCTTCACGGGCGCGCGAATACAGCGGCGTTGGCCGGATCGGCATAGAATTCCAGCCGCCGGGCAAAGGCAGACGGGCTCTTGCGCACCACCAGCGCATCGGCAGGGGTGTTGAGCCAGTCAAAAGCGCGGCTCATGGTGAAGCGCAGCGCGGCCGTACGGGCCAGCACAGGCAACGCGGCGCGTTCCGCCTCGCTCAGCGGGCGGAGGCTTTCGTAGCCTTCAAGCAACGCCGCCGAAATCGCCGGGCTGAAATTGCGGCCTTCGCCATCGAAGCACCAGGCGGCGTGGGTGACGGCGACATCGTAAGCGGTCAGATCGGTGCAGGCGAAATAGAAGTCGATCAGTCCGGTCACCTGGTTGCCCAGCATCAGGACATTGTCCGGGAACAGGTCGGCATGGATCACCGAACGCGGCAGTTGGGCCGGCCAGGCCGCTTCTAGCAGCGGCAGCTCGCGCTCGACCAGCGCGGCCAGTTCCGGATCGATGCTGGCCATCCCTTCGTGCCCGCAAGCCGTGGCCAGGCGGCGGGATTCGGCCAGGCCCATCGCATTGGCCCGGCTGGCGGCGAAATCGGCGCTGGCGAGGTGCAGCTGGGCCAGCGCCCGGCCGACCGCGCGGGCCTGCGCCGCCGTCGGGTGGCTGACCGACACGCCGGGCAGGAATTCGATCAGGGCGACGGCTTTGCCATCGATCATCCGGAACAACGCGCCATCCCGGTCATGAATCGTGCGCGGCACCGGGCAGCCCTTGGCGGCGAGGTGATCGAGCAGCGTCAGGAAGAACGGCAGATCCTCCAGCTCAATCCGGAATTCGTACATGGTCAGGATAAACCGGGCACCTGTGCCGTTTGCACCGGTGGTCTCGATCAGCCAGTTGGAATTGGACACGCCCTCGGCAATGCCCTTGGCGCTGGTCAGTTCGCCGACATCGAAATGGGCGATCAGCCCGGCCAGATCTTCGGCCCCGAGATGGGTATAGACCGCCATCAGTCGACCAGCTGGCGGGGCAGCTTGAACACCATCTTCTCCTCGGCGGTGACGACCTGTTCAATCGTGACTTCGCGCAGGGTCGCGATCCGGTCGATCACTTCCTTCATCAGCTCTTCGGGTGCCGAGGCTCCGGCGGTGAGCCCCAGGGTTTCGACGCCATCCAGCCATTCCGGCGCAATCTCGCTGGCGCGCTGGATCAGCATGCCGCGCGCACCGCAGCGCTGTGCCACTTCGACCAGCCGCACCGAATTGGAGCTGTTGGGCGCGCCAATCACCAGCACCAGCTGGCACTGCGGGGCGATCGTCTTGACCGCCGCCTGACGGTTCGACGTGGCATAGCAGATGTCTTCGGCCTTGGGCCCGACGATCTGCGGGAAGCGAGCGCGCAGCGCGGTGACGACTTCGGCGGTATCGTCGACCGAGAGGGTGGTCTGGGTCAGGAAGGCCAACCGGGTTTCGTCGGCAAAGCTCAGATTGCTGACGTCCTCGACCGTTTCGACCAGCGTAATGGTGCCCTGGGGTACCTGTCCCATCGTTCCGACCACTTCGGGGTGCCCGGCATGGCCGATAAACAGGATGTGCCGCCCGGCTTCGATCTGCCGCTCGGCCTGGCGGTGAACCTTGGAAACCAGCGGGCAGGTCGCATCCAGCCAGTCCAGCCCCCGCTCGGTCGCTTTGGCCGGCACCGCCTTGGGCACGCCGTGGGCACTGAATACCACCGGAAATCCGTCCGGAACCTCGTCCAGCTCCTCGACGAAGACCGCGCCTTTGGCCTTCAGACTATCGACCACGAAGCGGTTGTGGACGATCTCGTGCCGGACATAGACCGGCGCGCCATAGCGCTCCAGCGCCAGCTCGACGATGTCGATCGCCCGGTCCACCCCGGCGCAGAAACCGCGCGGTGCGGCCAGCAGCAGGCGCAAGGGGGGCTTTTCACCGGGCAGAAAGGGCGCGTTCATCTTCGCCCCCCTAGCGCTTTGCTTTGCGCGCCGCTAGGGCATGCACACGAAGACCACAGCCTTACCCCAAGGACGCCTCGATGACCGCTCGATTCCGCCTGATTTCCGCCCTTGCCGTGGCCGCCGCGCTGGCGGGCTGCCGCTCGTCCGGGGATATCATCATCGATGAAGGCGTCGGCATCCAGGCTTTCCGCACCGCCTGTCCGGCGGTCGGCATTCCCGATTACACCGGCGATATCACGATGTTCCGCACGCCTGGCGATACCAGCGCGACCAATGTCGACGTCGTCGCGGCGATGACAAACGTGCGCAGCCAGTGCAACGACAGCGGTGAGAAAGTCTACACCAGCGTGACCTTCGACGTGCTGGCCAAGCGCACCGATGTGCGCGGCGCGCGGCAGGTGACGGTGCCCTATTTCGTTACCGTCCTGCGCGGCGGCCGCGCGGTAATCACCAAGCGGGTTGGCCAGGTCACGCTGAATTTCGCCGACGGGCAGGAACGCGCTCAGGCCAGCGGCCAGGGCGGCGCCTTTGTCGACAAGGCCGAAGCCAGCCTGCCTTCCGAAATCCGCGAACGGATCACCCGCAAGCGCCGCGCCGGTGAAGAAGACGCGGCGGTCGATCCGCTGTCGCAGCCCGACGTCAAGGCCGCGATCGCGCGGGCCACCTTCGAAGTTCTGGTCGGCTTCCAGCTGAACCAGGACCAGCTAACTTACAACGCCACGCGATGATGCGGGCGCGCTGCGGCGCGCCCCTCCTTGCTTGCCGCGCCCCCGCCCAGGCGGTAGGGGCGCTTTCGTTGCGTGGCCCTTTGGCCAAACCTGAGAACCCGTTCGATGACCGATAGCACAACCATCTATTCCGCCTTTGCCGGCCACATCGCCGACGCGCTCGCTGCGCTGGAAACAGCGGGCACGCTGCCCGCCGGGCTCAACCGCGCGCCGATCACGCTTGAACCCCCGCGCGATCCTTCGCACGGCGATCTCTCGACCAACGCTGCGATGGTGCTGGCCAAGCCGGCCGGGACCCAGCCGCGCGCGCTGGCTGAAGCACTGGTCGCGGAACTGAAGAAGATTCCCGACGTGGTCTCGGCCGAAATCGCCGGGCCCGGCTTCATCAACCTGCGGATTGCCCCGGCTGCCTGGATCGCCGAACTGCGGACGATTGCCGAGCTGGCGGGGAATTATGGCCGCTCCGGCGTGGGCGGGGGCAGCACTGTCAACGTCGAATATGTCTCGGCCAATCCGACCGGACCGATGCACATGGGCCACTGCCGCGGCGCGGTGGTCGGCGATGCGCTGGCCAGCCTGCTCGAATGGGCCGGGCACAAGGTGATCCGCGAATATTACGTCAACGATGCCGGCGGGCAGGTCGATGTGCTCGCCCGCTCGGTTCATCTGCGCTACCGCGAAGCGCTGGGCGAGGCGGTCGGCGCGATCCCGGAAGGGCTCTATCCGGGCGACTATCTGGTTCCGCTTGGCGAAGCGCTGGCGGCCGAATTCGGCGATCGCTTTGCCAAGGCCCCGGAAAGCGAGTGGCTCGGCGCCTTCCGGACCCGTGCGGTCGCCGCCATGCTCGAGCAGATCAAGGCCGACCTGGCCCTGCTCGGCATCCGGCATGACCTGTTCTCGTCCGAAGCGGACCTGCAGGCTTCGGGCAAGCCCGAGGCGGCCGAGGCCTGGCTGCGGGCGCAGGGCCTGGTCTATGACGGTCACCTCGAGGCGCCCAAGGGCAAGACCCTCGACGACTGGGAGCCGGTCGAGCTGCCGCTGTTTCGCTCAACCCAGTTCGGCGACGATCAGGACCGCCCGATCAAGAAGAGCGATGGATCGTGGACCTATTTCGGGGCCGACCTGGCTTATCACTTCGAAAAGGCCCGCAGCGCCGACGCGCTGGTCGATATCTGGGGCGCGGATCACGCCGGTACGGTCAAGCGGATCAAGGCCGCGGTCGCCGCGATGACGCTGGGGGCGGGGCAGGAAAAACCGTTCGAAGTCAAGCTGGTACAGATGGTCCAGCTGCTCAAGGGCGGCGAGCCGTTCAAGATGTCCAAGCGTTCGGGCAACTTCGTGACGCTTGCCGATGTGGTCGAGATGGTCGGCAAGGACGTGGTCCGCTTCACCATGTTGACCCGCAAGCCCGAAGCCCAGATGGACTTCGATTTCGACAAGGTGGTCGAAGCATCGAAGGACAATCCGGTTTTCTACGTCCAGTACGCCAACGCCCGGATCCATTCGACCCTGCGCAAGGCTGCGGGCGAGGGCTTTTCGCCGGGCGAGGCTGATCTGGCGCAGCTCGGCGAGGAAGAGCTGGAGCTGGTCAAACTCGCCGCACAGTTCCCGCGGCTGGTCGAAGCCGCCGCTGCCGCGCGCGAACCGCACCGGGTGGCATTTTATCTATATGAGCTTGCCGGGGCCTTTCATGCTTACTGGAATCTCGGCAACGACAGGCCCGAAAAGCGCTTCATCGTGGCACAAGATGGCAAACTGACCAGCGCAAGGCTTTATCTTGTCAGCCAAATCGGGCAAATTGTCCGCAACGGCCTCGCCATTCTCGGCGTAGAGGCAGTAGAGGAGATGTAGCCATGTCGGGCACCGAGGGGACGCGCGAAGGCGAAGAGTGGCAGGACGGCGAAGGCGAGCCGCTGGAAACCGAACAGCTCGCTCTGGCCGACGAGGATGATCGGCTGCCCTGGCTGGAAAGCGCCGAGGACGATGAGTACGAGGGTTATGGCAATGAAAGCAGCGGCTTAATGAAGCTGGTGCTCGCCGGGCTACTCGCTCTGGTGGTGATAGTTGGCGGCATCTGGTGGGCAACCAACCGCAACCCCGATCCCGCGCTGGTTGCCGATGGCAGCCTGGTTCCCGCCGAAAGCGGCGCTTACAAGGAAGCGCCGAAGGATCCTGGCGGCAAACAGTTCGATGGCACCGGTGATACCAGTTTTGCGGTATCCGAAGGGCAGAACCGCCCGGCCCAGCTGGGCGGAGCGGACAAGGCCGCGCCGGCCCCTGCGCCGAATGCCGATCCCAAGGCCAAGCCTTCGGTCAACACGGCTCCGGCTGCGCCCAGCGGCGGGACCGGCGTGCAGGTCGGGGCGTTTTCGTCCAAGGCGGCCGCCGAAGCAGGCTGGTCCAAGCTGGTTGGCCAGGCGAATGGCGCGCTTTCGGGCGTTTCGCATCGGGTGATCGAAGGCAGCGCCGACAATGGCACGATCTATCGCCTGCAGGCGGTGGCTGGTGATACCGCAGCGGCCAATGCCCTTTGCGGTAGGCTCAAGTCCGCTGGAATCTCCTGCCAGGTCAAATGAGGCGATAATCCACACGGATTGCACTGCGCGCGCTTGCCACGGGCGCGCGTAGCTGCGACCCTGAAGGCACCATGACACCCGCGATTTTCGGCCTTTCCGGATTGGTGCTGACCGCCGACGAGCGGGCCTTTTTCCGTGAGGCGGACCCGGCCGGCTACATCATTTTCGGGCGAAACGTTGAAAGCCGCGAACAGCTGCGCGGGCTGACCGATGCGCTGCGCGAGATCCACGGGCGCGAGAAGCTGCTGATCACGATCGATCAGGAAGGCGGACGGGTCCAGCGGATGAAGCCGCCGGTCTGGCCGCAATATCCCGCTGGGGCTGCGTTTGACCGGCTTTACGATGTGGCCCCCGCCAGCGCGATCGAGGCGGCGCGGGCCAATGCCGAGGCTCTGGGGATCGACCTGGCCGAAGTTGGGATCACCTGCACCCATGCGCCGGTGCTCGACGTGCGGCAGGAAAGCGCGCACGACGTGATCGGAGACCGCGCCATGGGGCATGAACCGCTGCGCGTCGCCGCGCTCGGGCGGGCAGTGCTCGATGGCCTTGCCCGGGCAGGGATCGCCGGCACGATCAAGCACATGCCGGGCCACGGCCGCACCACTTGCGATACCCACAAGGCGATGCCGACGGTGGCGGAGTGCGAGGCTGAACTGGAGGCCGATATCGCCCCGTTCCGCGCGCTGAACGATGCCCCGTCGGGAATGACCGGCCACCTCAAGTTCACCGCCTGGGACACGGAAAACCCGGCGACCCAATCGCTGTTCATTATCGAACAGATCATTCGCGGAAAGATCGGGTTCGATGGGCTGCTGTTCACTGACGATCTCGATATGGAGGCGCTCAGCGGCACGGTGCCCGAACGCGCGGAAAGGTCGGTCGCGGCGGGCTGCGATCTGGCCCTCAATTGCTGGGCCCGGATGGACGACATGATCGGAATTTGTGAGCGATTGCCCACGATGAACGAGAAAACTGCCGAGCGGCTGGCTCGAACGCTTTCGTTCACCCGTCTCGACAATTCAGAGGGCGACCAGTCCGCATTGATTGCCAAGCGCGATGCGCTGCTGGCTCTGGCGGAGACGGCGGCGTGACCCTTCGACAAGCTCAGGGTGATCGGCGATGAGCGAGGAAGGCCTGATCGACAGCCCTGCGGTCAGCTTTGCCGAGGATGAATGGCAAGGCGTCGCCACGGCGGCGAGCGAGGACCAGGCGCTCTATCTTGAGCTCGATGGCTGGGAAGGCCCGCTCGACCTGCTGCTCGATCTGGCCCGGCGCCAGAAGGTCGATCTGCGAAGAATCTCGATCCTCGAACTGGTCGATCAGTACCTGACCTATATCGAACAGGCCGAGGCGCTGCGGCTCGAGCTTGCGGCAGACTATCTGGTGATGGCGGCTTGGTTGGCTTACCTGAAGTCGGCGCTGCTGCTGCCGCGCGACGAACAGGTCGATCCCAGTCCCGAGGAACTGGCGCTGCGTCTGCAACTGCGGCTGCAACGGCTGGCGGCGATGCGCGATGCCGCAGCGCGGCTGATGGGGCGTGACCGGCTGGGCCGCGATGTGTTCCGCCGTGGTGCGCCCGAGGGCCTGAGGGTCGATCGCAAGAACAAGTGGCAGTGTGACTGGTTCGCGCTGGTCCAGGCCTATGGCCAGGTCAAGGCGCGCACAGCGCCAGTGGTCCACATGGTCCGCGACCGGATGGTGATGACGCTGGATTCGGCGCTGAGCCGGGTCTCGGCCATGCTCGGCGTCAATCTTGACTGGATGGAGCTCAAGGATTTTCTGCCGCCGCACGCCGATCCGAAGCTGCGCCGCTCGGCCATGGCCTCCAGCTTTGTCGCGGCGCTGGAACTGGCCCGGCTGGGCAAGGCCGAATTGCAGCAGGATAGCGTCTTCGGCCCGCTGATGCTGCGGGGAATCAAGGCGTGAGGCCCGACGATCTGGTCCGCGCGGTTGAAGCCACGCTGTTCGCTGCTGAAGAGCCGATGACGGCCGAGGCAATTTCGACTCATCTGGGCGGGGCAAACGTCAAGGACGCGTTGGTACAGCTTGAGGTGCAGTACCGTGAACGCGGGGTGCAACTGGTCGAGCGTGGGAAGCGTTGGCATTTCCAGACTGCACCCGATCTCGCCCACCTGCTCCGGCGCGAGCGCGAGGAGGTCCGCCGCCTGTCGCGCGCTGCCACCGAAGTGCTGGCGATCGTCGCCTATCACGAGCCGGTCAGCCGGGCCGAGATCGAATCGATCCGCGGCGTGCAGACCGCCAAGGGCACCCTCGATGTGCTGATGGAGGCCGGCTGGGTCCGGATCGTCGGTCGCCGCGAAGTGCCGGGCCGTCCGGTGATCTATGCAACCACGCCCGAATTCCTTAGCCACTTCGGGCTGGAAAGCCGCCGCGACTTGCCGGGGATCGACGAACTGCGCGCCGCCGGTCTGCTCGATCCGGTTGAGGATGCGCTGGCCGAAGCGATGGACACGGTTGGCAAGCAGGAAGAGGCCGCCGACAACGATTCGGATGAAACCGAAGCGGAAGCGCCGGACTGACTCGCAAATCGTCCACGAATGGCCTACATTGCCGCTGATGGGGCGAACCGGGCGTCAGCCCCGCATGGATCAGGAGTTTTTCGATGGGTTTCGGTGGAATTGGGCATTGGGTAATTCTGGCCATCGTGGTGCTGGTCCTGTTCGGTCGGGGCAAGATCTCCGAAATGATGGGTGATCTTGGCAAGGGCGTCAGCAGCTTCAAGAAGGGTCTGTCAGAAGGCCAGGAAGTGAAGCCGGAGCCGCCCGCGGGTCAGATTCCGCCGCCGCCCGCTGGCCAGGCGACGATCAATAGCGAAACCGTGGTCGATCCGACCAAGAACACCCCGCAGTAATCCGCCGCTTTCAGGCGGGAACAAGCCATGTTCGATATCGGCTGGGATGAAATGTTGCTCACTGCGATCGTTGCGATCGTAGTAATTGGCCCGAAGGAGCTGCCGCGCGCGCTGCGTACTGCCGGACAGTGGATCGGCAAGGTCCGGCGGATATCCGGACATTTCCGCTCGGGCGTTGAGAACATGATCCGCGAAGCCGAGCTTCAAGAAATGGAGAACAAGTGGCGCGAGCAGAACGAGGCCATTATGGCCTCGCATCCGCCTACCGCTTCGGCCGAGGCTGCGCTGGTCGGCGAAGATCCGGGCACCATGCCCTCGCCGCCTGCTCAATCGTCGGTCAAGGCCCCTCCGGTTACTGAAAAGCCCAAGCGTACCGCCAAGCCGCGCAAGAAGGCTGGCTGATGGTGTTCCAAGTCGACGACATCGACGAGAGCCAGGCGCCGCTGATGGACCATCTGGTCGAACTGCGCACCCGGCTGATCCGCGCGATCCTGGCGCTGGGCCTGGCTTTCTGCGTGTGCCTCTATTTCGCCAGTGACATCCTCGGTTTCCTGATCCGCCCGCTGACCGAAGCCTTTCCACCGGGCGAAGGCAAACTGATCTACACCAAGCTTTACGAGGCCTTCTTCGTGGAGCTGAAGGTGGCGCTGTTCGCAGCATTCTTCGTCTCGTTCCCGGTAATCGCCAACCAGCTGTGGGCCTTTGTCGCGCCCGGGCTCTATGCCAAGGAAAAGAAGGCCTTCCTGCCGTTCCTGCTGTGGACCCCGGTGTTGTTCACTTCGGGCGGGGCGCTGGCCTACTTCATCGTCATGCCGACGGCCTTCAAGTGGATGCTGGGCTTTCAGGGCCAGAAGGGCGGGCTCGAGGTTGAGGCGCTGCCGGGGGCCGGTGACTATCTCGGGCTGGTGATGCAGTTCATCCTGGCCTTCGGGATCAGCTTTCTGTTGCCGGTGCTGCTGCTCTTGCTCAACCGCGCCGGGATCGTTTCGCGCCAGCAACTAATCGGGATGCGGCGCTATGTGATCGTTGCGATTACTGCGATTGCTGCCGTGATCACCCCGCCGGATGTGGTTTCGCAGCTGATGCTGCTGGTGCCGATGTGGCTGCTGTTCGAAGGCAGCCTGCTGATCATGTGGCTGGGTGAGCGCAAGGAAGCAGAAATTGCCGCTGCGGAAGAACCCGTCGCGCCGTCAACCGACCTTATGGGACCGCTCTGACCGCAACCGAATCCCACACCTTTCGCCCGCCAACCCAGACCTCGATCACCTTGGTGGCGCGAAGTTCGGCCGGGCTGGCCAGAAACGGATCACGGTCGATGAACAGGAAATCGGCCCGCTCGCCCGCCACCAGCCGTCCGAACCGCCCTTCGGCAAAGCCGGCATAGGCGCCGCTCGCGGTATAGGCGGCAAAGGCTTCCTCGCGGGTCACCCGTTCCTGCACCTGCCAGCCGCCCAGTGGCTGTCCGTCCGGACCGGTCCGGCTGATCGCGGCGGCCCAGCCGGCGAAGGGGTCGGCCGCTTCCACCGGCACGTCCGATCCGAACACGATCCGCGCGCCGCTGGCCTGGATCGATTTCCACGCATAGGCTCCGCCGAGGCGCGCCGGGCCAAGCCGCTTTTCGGCCATTTCGCGGTCACTGGTCTGATGGACCGGCTGCATCGAGGCGATGATCCCGTGCTTGCCGAACCGGACGATGTCGGCCAGGTCGACCACCTGGGCATGCTCAATCCGCCAGCGCCGGTCACCGCCATAGGTCGCGCTCAGATCTTCTATTGCGGAGAGGACGGCCGCGTTGCCTTCGTCCCCGATCGCGTGGACCGCGACCTGGAACTTGTCGAGCGCGGCGCGGCTCATCAGGTTCTTGAGCGGGGTGTCGCCGGTGATCCGCAGGCCCTTGCTGCCCGGCGCATCGGCATAGGGCGCCTTGAGACTGGCTCCGCGCGAGCCGAGTGCACCATCGACATAGAGCTTGACCCCATTGAGCCGCAGCCTGTCGTCATAGAGCCAGGGCGATGGGCCAGGCCCCCCGATCAGCGCCATTTGCTCGGTCCCGCTGGCATAGGCCATGATCCGGATCCGCAGCGTGCCGTAATCGCCGGCGCGGCGGAAGGCCTGCCAGTCGTCGATCGAGGTGCCCATGTCGGCAATCGCGGTCACGCCGCGCGACAGCAGGATGTCCTGCGCTTTGGCCAGCGCCAAGTCGCGATCTTCGGGGCGGGGCGGGGGGATCTTGGTCTCGACCAGTTCCATGGCATTGTCGATCAGCACCCCGGCGGGCTTGCCGCCCGGCATGATCCGCTCAATCTTGCCGCCGGCCGGGTCCTTGGTGGTCGCGACGACCCCTGCGGCGGCGAGCGCCTTCGAATTGGCCCAGCCGGCATGGCCATCGACCCGGGCCAGCCAGACCGGCCGATCGGGCACCACGGCATCAAGTTCGGCGGCGGTCGGAAAGCGCTTTTCCGGCCACAATTCATGGTTCCAGCCGCGCCCGATGATCCACGGGCGGTCGGGATGCGCCTTGGCATAGTCCGCGATCCGGGCCAGCGCATCGGGCAACGATTTCGCTTCGGTCAGATCGAGCGTCAGCGCCGAAAAGCCGAGCCCCATCACATGCCCATGGCTGTCGATCAGCCCGGGGATGATGAAGCGGCCCTTGCCGTCGACCTTGTACGTTGGCCGCTCGGGCCGCTTGTCGCCGCGGTGCAGGACCTGCTTGATCCGGCCATCGTCGGCGATCAGCAGTCCGGTGAAGCGGTCGATCCCGCCGGTCGCGTCAATCGTCACGCCATCGACGTTGTCGACCAGCGTATCGGCCAGGGCGGGGGTGGAAAAAGCCAACGCCGCTGCGGCGCCCAGCAACAGCGCCTTCATGCCTTGCCCTTGCGCGGCAGGCGGCGGACCAGCGCCGAAGTATCCTGCCGCCCGCCGCCAATCGCCTGCACTTCGGCATAGAACTGATCGATCAGCGCGGTTACCGGCAGCGACACGCCCAGCGAGCGCCCCTCGTCCAGCGTCAGGCCGAGGTCCTTGCGCATCCAGTCGATCGCGAAGCCGAAATCGAACTCGTCCTTGGCCATGGTGTGCCAGCGGTTGTCCATCTGCCAGCTTTGCGAGGCCCCGCCCGAAATCGCTTCGTAGACCTTGTCGAGATCGAGGTGCGCCGCTTCGGCAAAGCGCAGCCCTTCCGACAGGCTGGCGAGGATCCCGGAAAAGGCGATCTGGTTGACCATCTTGGTGGTCTGTCCGGCCCCGGCCTTGCCGACATGGACGATCCGCTTGGTATAGGCTTCCATCACCGGGCGCGCGGCCTCGATCGCTTCGGCGCGGCCGCCGCACATCACCGTCAGCGTGCCGTTCTCGGCTCCGGCCTGCCCGCCGGTAACCGGGGCATCGACGCAGTGCACTTCCAGATCGCGGGCCTCGACCACGATCTGCCGCGCGATCCGGGCCGAAACGGTGGTGTGATCGATGAAGGTCGCGCCGTGGCGGATGGCAGAGAACACGCCGGTCGGGCCCAGCACCACATCGGCGAGGTCATCATCATTGCCGACGCAGGTCAGCACCACATCGGCCCCCTCGGCGGCTTCGGCCGGACTGTGCGCGACGCGCGCCGCCAGCCCGGGATTTGCTTCCTGCCAGCGCTTCGCCCGGTCGGGACTGCGGTTATAGATCGTCAGACTATGTCCGGCCTTGCCGATGTGCCGCGCGATCGCGCCGCCCATCACTCCAAGGCCCAGGAACGAAACATTGAGGGGCGTGGTCATAGGCCGCGTGTTTAGCGGCTTTTTGCCTAAAGCAAAGCTGGCATCGGCGAAAGCATTTGCAGGTTTCCCCGCTGCCCGCTTTGCGTTACGGCCCCTCGTGATGACCGAACCCGTTCAAACCGTAGCCGATCAGCTAACTATCGAGGATATCCGGGCGGCCGCCTCCCGGATCGAAGGTGCCGTGGTGCGCACCGATTGCGATTACAGCCGGACCCTCAGCGAGATTACTGGAGCCGACGTTTGGCTCAAGTTCGAGAACCTGCAGTTCACCGCCGCCTACAAAGAGCGCGGGGCGCTCAATGCGCTGCTGCACCTCAATGAAGACCAGCGCCAGCGCGGCGTGATCGCCGCCTCGGCGGGCAACCACGCCCAGGGGCTGTCTTATCACGGTAAGCGGCTCGGGATTCCGGTCACCATCGTTATGCCGCGCCCGACCCCGACGGTGAAGATCATGCAGACCGAAGCGGTCGGCGGCACGGTCGTGCTCGAAGGCGAAACCTTTGATGAGGCCTATGCCCACGCCCGCGCGATGGAACGGCAAATGGGCATGACCTTCATCCACCCGTTCGACGATCCGCTGGTTGCCGCCGGGCAAGGCACCGTCGCGCTCGAAATGCTCGAAGACGTGCCCGATCTCGACATGCTGGTGATCCCGGTCGGCGGGGGCGGGCTGGCTTCGGGCATGGGCGTGGCGGCGCGGGCGATCAAGCCGGAAATCGCGCTGATCGGGGTTGAGGCAGAGCTGTTCCCCTCGATGTACAACCGACTGCGTCACAACGATCTGCCCTGTGGCGGCGACACCCTGGCCGAAGGGATCGCGGTGAAGGAGCCGGGCGTGTTCACCTCGCGCACCCTGCGCGGGTTGCTCGACGATATCGTGCTGGTTGACGAAGGCTCGCTGGAGCGCGCGGTTTCGCTGTTGCTGCAGATCGAAAAGACCGTGGCTGAAGGCGCCGGTGCAGCGGGACTTGCTGCGGTGCTGGCCCATCCGGCGCGGTTCAAGGGCCGCAAGATCGGCATTCCGATCACCGGCGGCAATATCGACACCCGGCTGCTTGCCAACGTGCTGCTGCGCGATCTGGCCCGCTCGGGCCGTCTCGCCCGGCTGCGGCTGACCCTGCAGGACCGTCCTGGAGCGCTGTTCAAGGTGATGCGCGAATTCGATCGCCACAACGTCAACATCATCGAAATCTACCACCAGCGGATATTCACCCATCTGCCGGCCAAGGGCCTGATTACCGACATCGAATGCGAGGCCCGAGACAAGGAACAGCTCGATTCGCTGGTCGAGACGCTGCGCGAGAAGGGCTACGCGGTGACGGCGGTGGAGCTTAACTAAGCCGCCGCGCATTGTCCCGAAACGCGCTGGTCCGCCCCGCACTGTGCGGGTGGACTGTGCATAATAACGATGCCTTTACCGTGTTTCGTGGTTAAAGTTCTTTCAACGTTGCGCCGGCCCATGCATAGTGTCTGCCTTAGCCAACCCATCAGGATGGTCCACGCAGCGTGACGGCACCCGTTAGATTTCCCCGGTTTTTCGTCACGAGCCCGGCGCCTTGCCCCTATTTGCCGGGGCGGACGGAGCGCAAGGTATTTACCGAGCTCAAGGGCCCCCATGCCGACGAGTTGAACGACGCGCTGGGCCGGATCGGCTTTCGCCGCAGCCAGACCGTCGCCTATCGCCCCAGCTGCTCAGATTGCCAGGCCTGCGTTTCGGTGCGGGTGGTGGCGGGCGAATTCCGCGCATCTGCCAGCCAGAAGAAGATCCTGCGGCGCAATTCGGATCTGGTCGCCACGGTCTGCCGGCCCTGGTCGACCGCCGAGCAGTTTGACCTGTTGCAGCGTTATCTCGGCCAGCGGCACCCCGGAGGCGGGATGACCAGCATGGACGAAGTCGATTTCGCCGATATGGTTGAGCATACCCCGGTCGATAGCTGGGTAGTCGAATACCGCGAGCCGACCGTGGATGGCACCCCAGGACGCTTGGTCGGCGCCTGCCTGACCGACCGCCAGGGCGATGGTCTTTCGATGATCTACAGCTTTTACGAGCCCGATCACGAAGGCCGTACCGGCCTTGGCAACTACATCATCCTCGATCACATCCGCCGCGCCCATGAAGAAGGGCTGCCCTACGTCTATCTGGGCTATTGGGTGGAAGGTTCACCGCGGATGCAGTACAAGGTCCGCTATCGCCCGATTGAACGGCTGACCCGGACCGGCTGGCAGCGGATGAGCGCGCCCGAACAGGACAGCCTGATCGCCTCCGCCGCCGCACTACGCCGGACAGAGGCGGTCCTGCTCGACGGCAGCACCAAGGACGGCGCGCATGGCGTTCAGGACCAATACCGCCTGGCTGACTAGGCCGGGTCCCACACAGCCTTGTCGAACGCATGCGCAGCCAGCGCGCCGAGCAGCTGCGCCGCGATGAATGGCAGGGCACTGGCCGGAGCGATCCCGGCGAAGCTGTCGCTTAGGCTGCGGGCCAGGGTGATCGCCGGATTGGCGAAGCTGGTCGATGCAGTGAACCAGTAGGCGGCGGTGATGTACAGCGCGACGCTTGCGGGAACCGCCGCAGGGCGGTGCCGCGCGGTCAGCAGGATCGTGGTGATCAAGCCGAAGGTGGCAATGAACTCACTGAGCCATTGTCCGGGTCCATCTCGCAGCTTGGTGGAAAACTGCAGCACTGGAAGATCGAACATCGCGTGGACCGCCCAGACCCCCAGGATCCCGGCCAGCACCTGCACCGCCACCGTCACCGCCAGCCCCTTCCAGCAGCAGTCACCGCGCAGCCGCATCACCAGGCTGACCGCCGGGTTGAAATGCGCGCCGGAAATCGGACCGAGCATCGCGATCAGCACGAACAGGATCGCCGCGGTGGCGATCGTGTTGCCGAGCAGCGCCACGGCATCGTTGCCTTGCGCCAGCCGCTCGGCCATCACGCCCGAGCCGACCACGGTGGCGAACAGGAAAAAGCTGCCGAGTGCCTCGGCCCACAGCCGCTGCCTCATGCTGCGCCTTCCATTGCGCCGATCTCTGCAAGCGCAGCCTGGGCAGCATCGCGGTCCATGCTCTCCAGCGGCAGGGCCAGCATAGCCTGCACCCGCATTTCCAGCAGCCGCCAGGTTTCGGCAAAGGCCGCATCCACAGCGGCATCGCCGCCGGTCACGTCTGCCGGATCGGGCAGGCCCCAGTGCGCGCGCAAGGGCGTGCCGGGAAAGGCCGGGCAGACCTCGCCCGCAGCATTGCCGCAGACGGTGATCGCCAGATCGATCTCCGGCGCGTCGGGTCCGGTGAATTCAAGCCAGGACTTGGAGCGGAACGCCGCCGTGTCGGAGCCCTTGGCTGCCAGCAGGCGCAGCGCGCCGGGATGCGGCACGCCCTTCGGCTTGCTGCCAGCGCTATAGGCCATCAGCCGGTCTGCTCCGAGCCGCCGAAACAGCGCTTCGCTCAGGATCGAGCGGGCTGAATTGCCGGTGCAAAGCACCAGCACCGAACGGACCTGAACCATGGGTCAGCAGCAGCCTGTGGCGGCCTTTGGTGCGGCTGCGGGGGCCTGCGACGCGCAGCACGATCCGGCCGCGGCATTGGCCGAGGCGAGCTGTTCAAGCTCGGGCCGTGAGCCATAGACGGTCGATTCCCCGCTGGTCAGGAATGCTTCCCAAACGACCCCGTCGGGATCGGCGATCCAGCTCTTTTCGGACTGGGCATAGCAGCAGGTGGTCGCGCCTTCTTCCAGCACCGGGCGGCCGGCAGCCTCAAGCGCGGAATAGACTTCGGCCAGTTCGCCCTGATCCTCAACCTGCAGGCCCAGATGCTCGACCCCTTTGACCGCACCGCATTTCTGAGAGATCGCGAAGTTGACCCGCGGGTCTTCCAGCATCCACTTGGCGTAATCGCTCTTGGTCACGCTGGGCACCTGGCCGAACAGGCCGGTGTAAAAAGCAATCGACTGGTCAAGATCGGTTACCCCGACGTGCACGTGGAAACGCTTCATGAGGCCATCCTTTCGGCAGTGGCGGCGGGCGCGCACGAGCCCCCGGCGCAGCAGTTTTCGGTGAGGTAGGAGAGAAGCCCGTTCATCGCGGCATAGTCAGCGGCGTAGATGATCGAGCGGCTGACCCGGCGCTGGCTGACCAGCCCGGCGTGGCTCAGCTGGGCGAGGTGGAAGCTGAGCGAGGAGGCAGGAATGCCCAGTGCATCGGCCAACGCGCCTGCGGCCATGCCCTCCGGCCCGGCCTGCACCAGCAGACGGAAAGCAGCGAGCCGGTGCTCCTGGGCCAATGCGCCAAGCGAGCGGATGATGGAATCGGGTCCCACTGCATTCCTTCCATGATTCGATGATTATAGAAATATCGAAGAAATTGGCGGCCTGTCAAGCCGTCAACAAAGGACAAATTTCATTTTGCCGGACGCCGTCAAGGTTTTCTGCCCGGCCGTCACCGCTGGCTGTTCTCCAAAAGCAAACCCCCTCCCCGCGCTGGCGGGAAGGGGGCTGCGCAAGTTCAGGGAAAAACGATCAGGCCGGGAGGCCCGAGATCGCCTTCATTTCCATGAAATCCTTCAGGCCGGCCAGACCGCCTTCGCGGCCGTTGCCGGACTGCTTGTAGCCGCCGAACGGGGCGCCCGGGGTGGGCCCCCAGTTGTTGATCGCGACCATGCCGGCGCGCAGCTGGCCGGCTACGCCTGCCGCCTTGGCCGGATCGCCGGTGATCGCGGCGGAGAGGCCGTATTCGGTGTCATTGGCCATCTCGATGCCCTGCTCAAGGCTGTCATAGGTCATGATTGTCGCAACGGGTCCGAAGATTTCTTCTTGGGCGATCCGCATGTCCGGCGTCACGCCCGAGAACACAGTCGGTTGAATATAGTAGCCGCGGTTGACGTTGCTCGGCAGGTCGGGGCCGCCGGTTTCCAGCTTGGCGCCCTCATCGATTGCCGACTGGATCAGCCCGCGCACCTTTTCGAACTGCGCCTTGTTGACCACCGGGCCAAGATGCTGGCCTTCGGCCATCGGATCGCCGACCGGGGTCTGCGAATACATCGCCTTGTAGAAGCCGACCACTTCGGCCTCGCGGTCCTTGGCGACAAGCACCTTGGTCGGGCTGATGCAGGACTGGCCGGTGTTGACCAGCGGGCCCATCGCCACGGCGGGCAAGTGAGCGGCGAGATCGGCATCGGGCAGGACCAGGTTGGGGCTCTTGCCGCCCAGTTCCTGGTGGACGCGCTTCACCGTGGGTGCGGCGGCGATCGCCACCTGGATCCCGGCGCGGGTCGAGCCGGTGAAGCTGACCATTTCGACATCGGGGTGGCTGGAGATCGCATTGCCGGTGGTCGGGCCATCGCCCTGAACCAGGTTGAACACGCCCGGCGGCACGCCCGCTGCGTCAAGGATCTCGGCGAAGATCTTGGCGTTGGTCGGGCATTCTTCCGAAGGCTTGAGCACCATGGTGTTGCCGCCGGCCAGCGCCGGGGCGACCTTGAGCGCGATCTGGTTGAGCGGCCAGTTCCAGGGAGTGATCATACCGACCACGCCGATCGGTTCATAGGCCACCTTGAAGCCCGGACCGTCTTCCATGAAGTTGAAGTCCTTGAGCGCGGCGATCGTGCTCATGAAACCGCCGATCCCGGCACCGACCTGCGCGGTGATCGCGAACGACAGCGGAGCGCCCATTTCCTCGGCCATCGACTGGGCGAGATCGGCGGCGCGCTTCTTGTATTCCTCAACGATCCGTTCCAGCAGCGCCAGCCGTTCTTCGCGGGTGGTCTGGCTATAGCTCTTGAAGGCGCGGCGGGCAGCGGCCACGGCCTTGTCGACATCGGCCTTTGTGCCGACCGAGATTACCGCACAGGCTTCTTCCGTGGCGGGATTGATGACTTCGCGGCGGACACCGCCTTCGCTGTCCACCCACTTGCCGTCGATGTAATGTTGCAGCAGCTCGCGCATCCTCGAATCTCCCTTAATGGATCGATTAAACGCGACGTATTTCGGAGTGTGCGGGATGGATTGCAAGATGCAATCGGTACGTCGTGGTTTAGCTGCGCTTGTAGAGCGCTTCCTCGGCCTCGCGCCGCCGGACCAGTCCGGACAAGCGCCGCCCGCCGGCATGGACCCATTTGCCGAATTCGCGCGCGGCGGCGTCGAATTGCCCGGCCTTGTGCAGCTTGGTCAGCGTCGCCCGCGCGATCGCCCCGGTGTTGTAGTGAAAGCTGAGCAGCGCATCGAACTGGTTCTGGCTGGTTGGACTGGTGCCGATCGCGCGGACCACTTCGCGGGCGAAGCGGATCAGGTCCGTCTCCAGCCGCGCATCGCACTCGGCCTGGGTCCAGACAGTGCCCCTGGTGATGCCCTTGCCGGTCGCCCCCCAGCCAATCGTCCAGGGATCGCCACCGGTGCCGGGATCAGGGTATGCTTCGAAAGCGCCGTCGGATCGCTTCTTGGCGCAGCCTTCGAAGCGCTTGATCAGAGCCAGGCCAGCGGGGCCGATCCGGCCTGAATGAGAACCAGGCATGGCTGTAATGGCGGGGACAGTCTGCGTTTGCGTCTTCTCAGCCACTGCGTCAGCGGTTTCGCGGCGGGCCTTCATCCGGCGTAGGGCTTCGAAAAAGTCGAGTGTGAAGGACATCGGCATAGCCTCGGGTCAGGAACGGGAGGCCAAACTATTAGGCACAAAGCGTCTGTGTAGGAAAATGCTTTTCGGAAGGCCCAAGCAAAAGGGCGCCCCGGTTTCCCGGGACGCCCTTGTCAGCACCTGTCCGGGTCGCAGTGATCAGGCGCTGTAGTACATGTCGAACTCGACCGCCGACGGCGTGGTTTCCCAGCGCAGCACTTCGGGCCACTTCAGCTCGATGTAGGCATCGATCTGGTCCTTGGTGAAGACCCCGCCGGCGAGCAGAAACTCGTGATCAGCTTCGAGGCATTCCAGCGCTTCGCGCAGCGAACCGCAGACGGTCGGCACCTGGGCCAGTTCGGCCGGGGGCAGGTCATAGAGGTTCTTGTCCATGGCTTCGCCCGGGTGGATCTTGTTCTTGATCCCGTCGAGACCAGCCATCAACAGCGCCGAATAGCACAGGTAGGGGTTGGCCATCGCATCGGGGAAGCGGAATTCCACGCGCTTGGCCTTGTCACCGGCACCATAGGGAATGCGGCACGAGGCCGAGCGGTTGCGGGCCGAATAGGCCAGCAGCACCGGCGCTTCGTAACCCGGGACCAGGCGCTTGTAGCTGTTGGTGGTCGGGTTGGTGAAAGCGTTGAGCGCCTTGGCGTGCTTGATCACGCCGCCGATGAAGTACAGGCACATGTCGGAAAGGCCGGCATAGCCGTTCCCGGCGAACAGCGGCTTGCCGCCATCCCAGATCGAGATGTGGGTGTGCATGCCCGATCCGTTGTCCTTCATGATCGGCTTGGGCATGAAAGTGGCGGTCTTGCCATAGGCCTGGGCAACCTGGTGCACGACGTACTTGTAGACCTGCATGCGGTCAGCCGTCTGGACCAGGGTGCCGAAGGTCAGACCCAGTTCGTGCTGGGCGCTGGCGACTTCGTGGTGGTGCTTGTCGCAGGGCAGGCCCATCTCGAGCATGGTCGAGACCATCTCGCCGCGGATGTCGACCGCGCTGTCGACCGGCGCGACCGGGAAGTAGCCGCCCTTGGCACGCGGGCGGTGCGCCAGGTTGCCGGCTTCATACTTGGTGTCCGAATTGGTCGGCAGCTCGATGTCGTCGATCTTGAAGCCATTGCCATCGTAACCGTCATAGAAGCGGACGTCGTCGAACATGAAGAATTCGGCTTCGGGGCCGACATAGACGGTGTCGCCCACGCCGCTCGACTTGACGAAGGCTTCGGCGCGCTTGGCAGTCGAGCGCGGATCGCGGCCATAGAGGTCGCCGGTCGAAGGTTCGACGATGTCGCAGCAGATCACCATCATCGGGGTGGCGCTAAACGGATCGATATAGACCGCGTCCAGATCCGGCTTGAGGATCATGTCGGATTCGTTGATCGCCTTCCAGCCTTCGATCGACGATCCGTCGAACATCAGGCCGTCTTCCAGCTCGTCCTCACCCATCACGTGCGCGCACATGGTCAGGTGCTGCCACTTGCCTTTGGGGTCGGTGAAACGCAGATCGACCCACTCGATCTCTTCGTCCTTGATCCGCTTGATGATGTCCTTTGCCTTCGACATTTTTGCGTCCTTCTTAAGTACCCCTTCCGCTTGCAGGTGGGGTTAGGGGTGGGTGTGTCAGGGTTGGAGCTGGTTCCGGCCGGATGGCTGGTCCACCCCCATCCCCTCCCGCATACGGGAGGGGGGCTAATCAGATCGCGTCGTTGTCGCGCTCGCCGGTGCGGATCCGCAGCGCGCTTTCGACCGCGAAGACGAAAATCTTGCCGTCACCGATCCGCCCGGTCTGGGCGGCGGCGGCAATCGCCTCGACCGTTCGTTCGGCCAGGGCATCGGGGACCACGACTTCAAGCTTCACCTTGGGCAGGAAATCGACCACGTATTCCGCGCCGCGGTACAGCTCGGTATGGCCCTTCTGGCGGCCGAAGCCCTTGGCCTCGGTTACAGTGATGCCCGACACGCCGACTTCGTGGAGTGCTTCTTTCACTTCATCGAGCTTGAACGGCTTGATGATCGCTTCGATCTTTTTCACGTGCCTATTCCCCTGCGCAGCAAGCCGGATCCGCCCTGGTCTCTATCGAAGGGCAGCCCGGAGTTGTCTTTGCCACTGACCCGATCCTATCAAGAATCGTGCCAGAGGCCTGAATCCCGCTCTAGGCGTTCGCCCTAGGCGCGCAAAGGGCGGATTCGCAAGATATCGAATCGCTAATGGCGATCATGCACAACAATTGTGCGCAGAGCGGGCGCACGGCTTGCCTGAATTTTCAGCAAGGCCTGCCTAAAAAATGGGCAGCTACAGCGAAAGACCGGCGATTTCGTCGAGCCCGGCCATCAGGTTGAGGCTTTGCACGGCCGCCCCGCTGGCGCCCTTGCCAAGGTTGTCGAGCCGCGCAACCAGCCGCGCCTGGCTGCCGTCGCGGCTGCCGAAGACCCACAGTTCCAGCCGGTCTGACGGGGCCATTGAACGACGCAGCAGCAATTCGTCAGGCGTTTCCTGATGGACGGTGACGACCGGGCTGGTGGAATAGAAATCGACCAGGCAATCGCGCAGGCCATCGGTCGGCGCGGCGCGCTCCATCAGCGAGAGGTGCAGCGGCACCTCCACCACCATGCCGCGGTGCGCCGGGATCACGGCCGGTGCGAACAGCGGAGGATGGGCCAGTCCGGCATATTCCTGCATTTCGGGCACGTGCTTGTGGCCCAGAGCCAGTCCGTAATCGCGAAAGGCGATATCGCCGTCCTCCTCGAACCGGGCGATCAGCGCCTTGCCGCCGCCCGAATAGCCGGAGACCGCGTGGCAGGTGTAGGGCCAGTCCGACGGCAGCAGCCCGTGGCGGATCAGCGGGGCTAGCAGGGCCAGGAAACCTGTGGGATAACACCCGGGGTTGGACACGCGGCTCGCCTCGGCCACCTTGCTCCGCCCGATCAGTTCGGGAAAGCCATAGGTCCAGCCGGGTGCGACCCGGTGCGCGCTGGAAGCATCGACGATCCGCACCTTGCTGCCCTCGGCCAGGGCGACCGCCCCGACCGCGGCTTCATCGGGAAGGCACAGCACCGCGAAATCGGCGGCGTGATAAGCCTGGTGGCGGGCATCCGCGCTCTTGCGCTGATCCTCGTCGAGGATGATCAGCCGGAAATCGCTGCGCGGTGCCAGTCGCTCGACGATCTCGAGCCCGGTGGTGCCCGCGGCGCCGTCGATGAACACTGTGTTGGTCATTGCTTCGGTCTCGTGCCTGAGAACTCCCCTCCCCAGCGGGGAGGGGTTGGGGGTGGGGGTTGAGCGCTCGCGTGGAACCCCAATCCCAACCCTTCCCCACCGGGGAAGGGCTTACTGGCTCCGGCAAGCGACGCTAGTACTAACCTCGTCGTTCCTGCAGCGCTTCGACCGGCAGATAGCCGACATAACCATCATCGCCGACCTGGCCCCAGGCCCAGCCGCCGGTCACGTCGAGCACGTTGAACAATGTGCCGCCGCCCAGTGTGTCGCGCACTTCGCTGTCCTTGCTGTTCAGCGCGAACAGCTTGGCGCCGCAGGGGACAACCTGATGCTCCATCGGCACAGCATAGTGCGGCACAAAGCAGCGCCCGGCGAGGCGGATATGCGCCAGGTCCCCGCGCACCGGCCAATGCGCGGCGTCCAGCTTTTCAGCTGGTCCGGATAGGGCAAGCTGCCCGGTTGGAATCGCACTGGCGGTCAAACTGTCGGTACCCCCGAACTGGAAGAGCGGGCGATTAGCGCCGCTTGCGCCTTCTAGCAAGCTATCCATACCGACCCTTTAACAGGCCCCAGGCGGCGCGCAGGCCCAGCGCATCGCCGCCCTTGGGCCGGCCGGGCTTGGCCGCGGGGCGCCAGGCGAAGGTATCGAAGTGGGCCCAGTCGGTCCCTTCCGGCACGAACCGGTCGAGGAACAGTCCGGCGACCGAGGCTCCGGCAAAGCCGTTGGAGCTGCTGTTGTTGAGATCGGCAATGTCGCTTTTCAGGTATTCGCGGTAGCCGTCGAACAGGGGCAGGCGCCAGCAGCGGTCATCCGCCGCCTCGCCTGCCTTTAGCAGTTCTTCGGCGGTTTCGTCGCGGCGGGTGAACAGCGCGGGAAGGTCGGGCCCGACCGCGACCCGGGCGGCACCGGTCAGGGTCGCGAAGTCGATCACCAGTTCGGGCTCTTCCTCGCCAGCGCGGGTCAGCGTGTCGCCCAGAACCAGCCGACCTTCGGCATCGGTGTTGCCGATCTCGACCGAGATCCCGGCGCGGCTGCGCAGCACGTCGCCAGGCCGGAAGGCATTGCCCGAAATCGCGTTCTCGACCGCCGGGATCAGCAGGTGGAGCCGGACCTTGAGGCCGGCCTGCATCACCAGCTGGGCCAGCGCCAGGGCATGTGCCGCGCCGCCCATGTCCTTCTTCATCAGCAGCATGCCCGAACTGGGCTTGATATCGAGCCCGCCGGAATCGAAGCAGACCCCCTTGCCGACGATCGCCACCCTGGGGTGCTTTTCATCGCCCCAGTGCAGTTCGATCATCCGCGGCGCGTGGCTGCGCGCGGCCGCGCGGCCCACGCCGTGAACCATCGGAAAGCCGCGCTCCAGCGCATCGCCGCTGGTCACCTTGAACTCCGCTCGGTGCGCCTTGGCGAACGCGTGGGCTTCGTGTTCCAGCTGGGCCGGCCCCATGTCCTCGGCCGGGGTGTTGACCAGATCGCGGACCAGCGCCACTGCCGCCGCCTCGGCCAGCGCCGGTTCGATCGCCGCAACGTCTTTGGTCAGCAGGACCCGTGCGCCTTCTTCGCTTGGCTTGGAGAGATAGCGGTCAAAGCGGTACTGACCGGTCAGCCAGCCGTGCAGCGCGGGGCCAGGCTCGCCACCCGCCCGGCGATAGGTTCCAGCCGGGAGCGCCTCGGCCAGCCTGGCCATGCACCAGCTGGAGAGGCTCTCGACATTGGCCACGCCCGATACCACGAACCAGCTGTCGCCATCGGGCAGGATTGCAAAGGAATAGCCGTCGCCTTCGAACTTCTGCGCGGCCAGCGCGGCGCGCTGGGGGGCTGACAAGCCTTTGACGAAGGCATCGAGCCCGGCCTTGTCGACCAGATGGATCGGGATGGCGGGCTGGCCCTTGTCGGGCTGGATCAGGGTGTTTTTGTCACTCATGCCGGCGGCAATAGCCATTTGCGCGCTTTGTGACTATATGCACGGGCATGAACCAGTACCAGACCGTTACCGACGCCGATACGCAGCTGCGCGACGGCACGATCAAGTTGCACGGCCCCTCGGCCTTCGAAGGCATGCGCAAGGCCGGACGGCTCGCCGCCGAGACGCTCGACGCGCTGGTGCCGATGGTCCAGCCGGGGGTGACCACCGGTGAGCTTGACGATTTCGTGCGCCAGTTCACGCTCGATAACGGTGCGGTTCCGGCGACGCTGGGTTATCGCGGCTATGCGCACTCGTGCTGCATCTCGATCAACCATGTGGTCTGCCACGGGATTCCGTCGGACAAGCAGCTCAAGGACGGGGACATCGTCAATATCGACGTGACCCCGTTGCTTGACGGCTGGCATGGCGACAGCAGCCGGATGTACCTGGTCGGCGACGTGCCGTTGAAGGCCAAGCGGCTGGTCGATGTGACTTACGAGTGCCTGATGCTGGGGATTGAACAGGCCCGGCCCGGCGCGCGGCTGGGCGATATCGGCGCGGCGATCCAGAAATATGCCGAAGGGCACCGCTATGGCGTGGTCCGCGAATTCTGCGGACACGGCCTCGGCCGGCTGTTCCACGATGCCCCCGAAGTGGTCCACGCCGCCCGCGCAGGCACCGGGCCGGAGCTGAAGCCGGGCATGTTCTTCACGATCGAACCGATGATCAACCTTGGCAAGCCGGGGGTGAAGCTGCTGGAGGATGGCTGGACGGCGGTGACGCGGGATCGCTCGCTGTCGGCGCAATTCGAACACTCGATCGGGATCACCGAGGACGGGTGCGAGATCTTTACGGCGAGCCCGAAGGGGTTGGACAAGCCGCCTTACTAGGATTGGTTCACGCAGAGGGCGCAGAGAAGAAAGTGGAGGCGCAGAGATGTCGTGCTTCCGGCGAAGCCGATCTAGCTCTTCAATATTTCGCCAAACGCAACGTCAAAGAACAGAGGCTGAGCCTTCGGCTCAGGGGAACGCCTCTGCGCCTCTATCTTTTTCTCTGCGCCCTCTGCGTGAACCCTCTTAACTTCTTCCAGCCCGGATCGCCGCTCCTGCCGCGAAGGGCGTGATCGCCAGCAGCACCAGACTGAACGCGGCGGTCAGGCCCAGGCCGCTTTCGCCGCCGATCGCAAGACTGCCCGCGCCGAATACCAGCAGCGGCACAGCCAGCGGGATCGCCATCAGGCCGCCCAGCGCTGCGCCGCCGCGCAGGCCGGCGGTGATCGCGGCGACCAGTACGCCGAGCGCGGCCAGCCCCGGGGTTCCGGCCAGCAGTCCCAGTTCGACCAGCCACAGCGTTTGCCCATCGATCCCGACCAGCGCGGAGGCGGGCAGGGCGGCCAGCATCAGCGGCGGCCCGAAGCTGAGCCAGTGCGCCAGCACCCGCACACTTACCAGCAGTTCCTCGCTGATCCCGCGCAGTGCCCACTGATCGAACATGCCGAGCTCAAGGTCCGGCTCGATCAGCCGGTCGAGCGGCAGGATCGCGGCGAGCAGCGCCGCCACCCAGATCACCCCGCCCCCGGTCCGCGCCATTACGGGCGCATCGGGACCGACCGCGAACGGATAGAGCATCGCGACCGCCAGGAAGAACAGCACCGGCAACAGCGCCCCGCCGCGCCGTCCGCCCAGCAGCAGCTGCGCCAGATCGCGGCGGAGGAGGGCCAAGAGCATGCTCATGAAAGCCCCTTCCCCGACGGGGAAGGGAGAAAGTCTGACAATTCGATCCGGGTCATGCCAGCCAAGGTGAACGGCTGGTGCGAGGCGATCACTGCAATCCCGCCCTCGGTGCAATGCTCGGCTACCAGCGTCTCGACCAGCGCGGTGCCCTTGGCGTCGAGCCCGTTGAGCGGCTCGTCCAGCAACCAGATCGGCGCGCCTTGCCCGATCAGCCGGGCCAGCGCCGCGCGCTTTTTCTGCCCGGTGGAAAGATAGCGCACCGGAATGTCCATCAACGCGGCAATGCCCAGCCGCGCTGCCTGGAAATCCGCCGGCCCGTCGAGCCGCTGCCAAAAGGCCAGAGCCTGGCCCAGCGGCAGATGCGGGTCGAGCGCCGGGCGCTCGTCGACCAGGGCGATGGCTCCTGCGCGCTCGACCGTTCCGGCATAGGGGGCGAGCAGTCCGGCCAGGATCCGGATCAAGCTCGACTTGCCGATCCCGTTGGCTCCGCCCAGCTGCAGCGCCTCGCCCGGACCCAGCGCGAACCCCAGCCGCGCGAACAGCAGCCGGTCGCCGCGGCGGCACGCAAGGTCTTGGGCGGCGATACGGCACTCTTGCATGGGCCAGCGCGATAGGGGAAAGCATGGGGTCTGCCAAGGAGAGCGCACGTGTCCATCCCCCGTCTGACCCAAGCCGAAGTCGATAGCCTCCTTACCGAAGTACCGGGCTGGACCCTGCGCGAGGACGGCAAGGCGATTGTCTGCAGTTTCAAGTTCAAGGATTTCAACCAGGCCTTCGGCTTCATGACCCGCGTTGCGCTCTATGCCGACAAACATGACCACCACCCGGAATGGTTCAACGTCTACAACCGGGTCGAGATGACGCTGACCACCCACGATGCCGATGGCCTGAGTGCGCGCGATGCAGCGATGGCGCGGGCGATCGAGGGCTACCTGTAGTGGCGCGGGCGCGCTGCTCGTGCGGGCAGCTGGGAATCGAGATCGAGGGCGATCCAGTGCTCAATGCGCTGTGCCATTGTACTGACTGCCGGCGCCGCACCGGCAGCGCATTTGGCTGGCAGGCTTATTTTTTGGAAGGTCAGCTTACCGGAAAGAGCGGCACAGCCAAGGCGCGCCCGGTGCCAGTCGCCGAACCGCAGGTCCGTCACTTCTGCCCGGATTGCGGCACGACCGTCTGGTGGACTTCAGGAACCGCGCCGGGAATGGTGGGTGTGGCTGGCGGAACGTTTGATCCCGGTGTGCTCGGTGAACCGATTGCATCTTACCGTGATGAGAACCGGTGCGTCTGGCTAAGCACGCCGGAAGGCTGGACGATCTATCCGTGACCGGCTGGGTCGCCCTGCTGCGCGCGGTCAATGTCGGCGGCAACAACAAGATTCCGATGGTCGAACTGGCGGCGCTGGCCGGGCGGCTGGGGCTTATGCAAGCGCGGACCTATATCGCCAGCGGGAACCTGATCTTCGCCAGTGCGCTGGGGGAGCATGATCTGCGTGGGCTGATCGAGGATGGAATCGAAGCGGAGTTCGGCACGCGGATCGGGGTGTTGGTGCGCAGCGCGGAGGAACTGGCCGACGTGGCTGCGTGCTGCCCCTGGCCGGAGCGTGCCGGGAACCGGGTGGTCGTGCTGTTCACCGATGTGGAGCCCTCGCTGGACGGGGTGCGCAATCAGGCGGGTGAAGTGCTGGCACTTGGGCGGCGCGAGATCTTTATCGACTATGACGAGGGGATGGGCACTTCGAAGCTGGCGGTCCCGGCTGCCAAGTCGGGGACGGCGCGGAACATGAATACGGTGCGGAAGCTGGCAGAGCTGGCTGGGTCGCTGATCTAATCCATATTGGTTCACACGAAGACACGAAGGACACGAAGAGGCCGTTTTTGGACGCAGGTCTCATTCATTCAATCCGGCGTTTCGACCTGCAAGAACGTCAGATTGGAAGCGCGTTTTCGCCGCAGACGCAACGTCTTCGTGATCTTCGTGTCTTCGTGTGAACCCTATTTCCCGCCAAGCGGCTGCCCACTGGCCTTGGTCATCTTGCGCAACCTTCCCGGCATCCAGCGCGCCGCGAAGGCCAGGCGATGGGCGCTTTTGCCGACGCGATTGTGCAAGGTATCACTATGGACAGCTTTCCACGCTGCCTCGGCGACATCGCCGACCGGCGAAATCTCCAGCCCGGCTTCCTGCACCCGGCTGCGGATATCCTCGTTGCTCTGCTGGTTGGGGTTCATGTCGATCAGCGGTGTGTCGATGAAGCCCGGCATCAGGTCGCAGACCTTGATTTCGTCCGGCGCCCATTCGGCATCGAGGCATTCGGTGATCGCCCGGACCCCGAACTTGGTCGCCGAATAGACCGAGGCCCCCGGCGTGCCATAAATCCCCGCCGCGCTGGCGGTGCTCAGCAGGCACGATCCCGGCGCGCTGGCCTTGAGCCAGGGGTGCGCCGCCTGCGCGCCGAACAGCACGCCTTTGAGGTTGATATCCAGACAGCGCTGGATTTCGGCCACGTTGTTCTCGATCAGCGGGCCGCCGAGCGGGATCCCGGCGTTGTTGAACACCACGTCGATCTTGCCGCCGCTGGCCTTGGCGCAATCGGCCAGCGCCGCATCCCAGGCCGAGCGATCACGCACGTCGAGCTTGTGAACCGAACTGTGCCCCGCCGGAAGCATGGCCGCAGTTTCGCGCGCGCCGGCCTCGTTGATGTCGGCAAGCCCGACAAACCAGCCCTGTCCGCCAAACTTCAGTGCCACCGCCCGGCCGATGCCGGATGCCCCGCCGGTGATGAAAATCGTCTTGTGCGCAGCCATCGCCCTCTCCCGAATCGAACTGACATTGTTGTCAGCAGTGCTTACAGCGCCGGGTTGTTATAGCAATGCCAGGTGAAGATCGCCGCGGCGCCGCGGTGCGGGCGCCAGGCCTCGGCGAGTTCGCGGGTCGCTTTCTCGCTGGGTCGTTCCTCCAGACCGAGCAATTTGCCTAGCCCGGCCTGAACCGCCAAATCACCCGCGGGCCAGATGTCGGGGCGGCCTTCGGCGAACAGCAGGTAGATTTCGGCCGACCAACGGCCAATCCCCTTGATCAGGGTCAGTTGGGCGATGGCTTCCTCATCGTCGCTGGGCAGGTTGTCGAAATCGAGGCTGCCGGTCACCACCAGTTCGCACAAGGACCGCATGTAGCCCTGCTTTTGCCGCGACAGGCCGCAGGCGCGCAGCGTGTCGAAATCGGAATCGAGCACGCGGTGCGGGTCGAGGTCCTCGCCCACATGGGCCTCGAACTTGCGCCACATCGAAGCCGCTGCGGCGACGCTGACCTGCTGGCCGACGATCGTCCGCATCAGGGTGCCGTATCCGGTCGGCCGGATCCGCGGCTCGGGATAACCGACGCGTTCGACCGCCAGTGCGATCTTCGGCTCCAGCGCCGATACCGCATCTAGTCCCGCCCTGATCTGCTTCGCACTCAAACTCATTGCCGCGTCCCGCTTGCCAAACTTCTGGCGAGTGGTTAGCAGCCCGGCCAAAGCGCCGATAGGGGGCGCTCCACAAGAGGATCGACGAATATGCCCAAGCTTGTCGTGGTCAATCGGGCCGGTGAGGAAAAGCAGATCGAAGCCAGCGCCGGGGTTTCCGTGATGGAAGCGATCCGCGACAACGGCTTTGACGAATTGCTGGCGCTGTGCGGTGGATGCTGCTCATGCGCCACCTGCCATGTCTATGTCGACCCGGCCTTTGCCGACAAGGTGACCCCGCTGTCGGAAGACGAGAACGACCTGCTCGATTCGACCGATCACCGCACCGAAATGTCGCGGCTGTCGTGCCAGCTGGAAATCAGCGACGCGCTCGACGGCCTCAAGGTGACGATCGCTCCCGAAGACTGAGTTTCACGCGGCAAAGCGCAAATCGATTGCGCGGCGGCCCATGCAAACCTAACTCTGACGGCATGAACGCACCATCCGCGAGAACCGACACGCTTGAACTGATCGGCAACACCCCGCTGGTCCTGCTCGAAGGGCCGAGCGAGGCCGCTGGCTGCGAGATCTGGGGCAAGTGCGAATTCGCCAACCCCGGTGCCTCGGTCAAGGACCGGGCCGCGCTGTGGATCGTCCGCGATGCCGAGGAAAAGGGCCTGCTCAGGCCCGGCGGGACGATTGTCGAAGGGACCGCCGGCAATACCGGGATCGGGATCGCGCTGGTCGCCAATGCGCTCGGCTACAAGACCGTGATCGTCATGCCGGAGAACCAGTCCAAGGAAAAGATGGACACGTTGCGCGCGCTGGGGGCCGAGTTGGTTCTGGTTCCGCCCGCGCCATTCTCCAATCCCGGGCACTTCGTCCACACCTCGCGTCGGCTGGCCGAAGAGACCGAAGGCGCGGTCTGGGCCAACCAATTCGACAATATCGCCAACCGCAAGGCCCACATCGAAAGCACCGCGCCTGAAATCTGGGAGCAGCTCGAAGGCCGGGTTGACGGCTTTACTTGCGCTGCCGGGACCGGCGGGACGATCGCCGGGGTCGGACTTGGCCTGAAAGCCTTCGATGAAAGCATTCGCATCGCCCTGACCGACCCGCATGGCGCGGCGCTCTACAACTACTACGCCCACGGCGAACTCAAGGCCGAGGGCAATTCGGTGGCCGAAGGGATCGGGCAGGGCCGGATCACCGCCAATCTGGAAGGCGCGCCGATAGACACCCAGTTCCGCATTTCCGACGACGAAGGGCTCGATTGGGTCGCCCGGCTGCTCAAGGAAGAAGGGCTTTGCCTGGGCTTGTCATCGGGCATCAATGTTGCCGGAGCGGTTGAACTGGGCCGGCAGCTGGTGGCCGAAGGACGCGAGAATCCCCGCGTCGCGACGATCCTGTGCGACACCGGTTTCCGCTACCTGTCCAGCCTCTACAACGCGGAATGGCTGAAATCCAAGGGTCTCCCGGTCTTCCCCTGGCTCGCCTGATCGGCTAACATCGTCGCAGAATGGCAACACAACCGCCACGAAGGGTCACACCACCGCTATCCGGTCCGCAGCATTTCGTGCCGCCATCGGCGCGCGAATTGCGCGCGCAGGCCGTGCAACGGTTGCAGACCGGGCTGTTCGGGATTGCTGCAATCCTGCTGGTCGTCGGCCTCGCCAACATCATCAATGATCGGGCACGGATGGCTGAGGAAGCCGGCCAAACCCCGGCGGCCCAGGCTTCGGCCAGCGCATCAGCGACCAATTCCGATCCGCTTGCCGATATCGGCGTGGTTCCCTCGGCCGTGCCGAGCGAGGCTTCAAGTACAGCGGCCAACCCGGCCACGCCGGCGGTGAATGCTCCGCGTTAAGCGCTCCACCGGCTGGATCATCGGTGCCCTGATTGCCGCCGCGATCTCCGCGCTGGTGTGGTGGACCGCACCGCGCGCGGAGAAACCCGGCGAACCCATCGGTCTGTTCACCACCCTGCCGATCCTTTGGTCCGAAAGTCCGGACCTGTCCGTGTCGCTCAATCCCGCTGTCGAACCGCACTGGGCCAAGGGCGTCCTGGCCGCGACCGGCGCGATCGAGCCGATTGACGTCCTGTCCGGTCCGTCGGGGCAGGCCCCGCTTGATCGGGTTCGCCGCCTCGTCATGGCGCAGCCGCGGGTCTTGGGGCCGCAGGAGAACGTCGCGCTCGATCAATGGGTTCGGGGCGGGGGACATTTGCTGCTGCTGGCAGACCCCGCGCTGACCGAGGAGTCCGCCTTCCCGCTGGCCGATCCGCGCCGGCCCCAGGCGGTGGTCCTGCTTTCGCCGATCCTGAACCGCTGGGGACTGGACCTGCGTTTCGACGATGGCCAGCAACTGGGTGAGACCAGCCGCGAGGTGATGGGGGTGGCCATGCCGGTCAACCTGCCGGGCCATTTCATGACCAGAGGGCAAGCCAACTGCCGCCTTTGGGCTGATGGTCTGGCGGTAACCTGCGCGATCGGGAAGGGGCGGGTAGTCGCATTGGCCGACGCCGCCGTGCTGGAGCGCGAAGATCCTGAAGGTACGCGGGCCAAGGCCCTAAAGGCGCTGCTCGAAATGGCCTTCGCCGCGCGTTGATTCGCCAGCTTCGGGGAAATCGCGGGAAAGTTCGTGCGATCTTGCGGAGTCGCGCTGCAAGTGGCTGATTTTCAGCGCGAACAAATCAAAAACATCGTTGTCATAGCCATCGCAGATGGTGAAACAATATTATATTAATCAATTATTTACCGTCTTATCCCGTGAAATCCCGCAATTTTCCCTTCCATCCCCGTCGAAGCAGGGTTAATGAACCAATTCATCGACATCGAAATTCCTTGCCGAGCACCTTTCAGGGGTGAGCCGGCCGCGGGGGCGCGCGGACGGGGCGGGGGAGGATTTTTGCGGGAACCCGGGAGAAATCCCGGCTTTAGGCGGGGCATTACGTGGAGGCGGGCAAGCCAATTGCATATAGTGGCCAAGGCTTTTCGCTACTCGGCGAAAAGGGTCGCTTCGTGCTGCCTCCCGACTTCCGCAAGGCAGTCCGCGATTCCGGTCATGGCGAACGGCTCCTCTGCATTGCCAAGCACCCGCGCTGGAAGTGCCTGACCGGTTTCGGCCTGTCGCGCGTCGCTGAATTCGAAGCCGAGCTTGACCGCGAAGAGCGCAACGCGCTGGATCGCCAGCAGGATTTCGACCGTGATCTGCGCGCCCAGCAGCTCTATGGCTTCGCCCGCGTACCCTTCGATGACAGCGGCCGCTTCATCCTGCCCGAACGCTTCTTCAAGCTCGGCGGGCTGACCGACGCCGCCTTCTTCCAGGGCGGCGGCAAGCAGTTCACGATCTGGAGCCCCGACGTGCTGGCCGATATGGGCCAGGGCTGGGAAGACGCCCAGGAAGCCTGCCTCGATCTGGCCAGCCAGGCCCGTAGCGGGAAGGGGCGGAAATGACCGCTGCCGCGCCGCACGTCCCGGTTCTGCTCGATGAAGTGATCGCCGCGCTTGCGCCCGCCCCCGGCGCGGTGATCGTCGATGCCACCTTTGGTGCCGGCGGCTACACCCGCCGCCTGCTGGACGCCGGCGCCAGCGTTCACGCCTTTGATCGCGACCCCGACGCGATCGCGGGCGGACGCGGATGGAGCGAAGCCGGGGAAAGCCCGCCCCGGTTGGTGCTCCACCCGCGCCGCTTCTCCGAAATGGTCGCCAGCCTGGCCGAGGCCGGGGTGGCCCAGGTGGATGGCGTCGTGATGGACATCGGGGTCTCCTCGATGCAGCTCGACCAGGCCGAGCGGGGCTTTGCCTTTTCCAGCGATGGCCCGCTTGACATGCGGATGGGTCAGGACGGCGAAAGCGCTGCCGATTTCCTCAACGGGGCTGCGGAAAGTGCTATCGCCGACGTGCTCTACGAATACGGCGAGGAACGCCAGTCGCGCCGGGTTGCCCGGGCGATCGTGGCGGCGCGTCCGCTGTCCACCACCGGCCAGCTCGCCCATGTCGTCCGCAAGGCGCTGGGCTATCGGCCCGGTGCGCCCAAGGATCCCGCCACCCGCAGCTTTCAGGCAATCCGGATCCACGTCAACGCCGAGCTTGACGAGCTCCGCGCCGGTTTGTCCGCCGCCGAAACGCTGCTTGTGCCCGGCGGGCGGCTGGCCGTGGTCAGCTTCCACAGCCTCGAAGACCGGATCGTGAAGAACTTCCTGCGCGAAGCCAGCGGCGCAGTGGCCAATGCTTCGCGCCACCTGCCGGTGAACGCCCCCGCGCACGCCCCGACCTTTGCCCAGGTCGGCAAGGCGCTCCGCCCGTCCGAAGCCGAACTTGCCCGCAATCCCCGCGCCCGTTCGGCAACGCTGCGCAGCGCGGTGCGGACCGATGCGCCGGCGCGCGAAAGGAGGGCGGCATGAACCTGACGCGCGACCGGATGCGCTCGATCGGCTGGGTTGCGGTGCTGCTGACCTGCTTCACTTTCACCGTAATCCTGACCTTCAAGGTCAATGCAGTCAAAAGCCAGGTCCGGCTGACCGAGCGGCAGATCGTTTCGATCAAGCAGGACAAGCTGCTGCTGGAAACCGAGTTCGAAACCCGCGCCAACCAGCAGCAGCTGCGCAGCCTCAACGAGGTCGAATTCGGCTATCAGGCTCCCGCTGCCGGCCAGTACCTCGAAGGCGAGCGCCAGCTGGCCGCGCTGGGCAAGCCGCGCGCCGCCGATGCGCCCAGCCCGATCCGGGTCGCCAGCGCCGATGCCCCGCGCGAGACCGAAGGCCTGCCCGCCATGGTCAATCCGCTGACCGGCAAGGCCATGGCGGCCGAACCGAAGGCCGAAGGCAAGCCCAAGCCCGCCACCGCCGCCACTCTGGGCGACCGGCTGAGCCGCAGCGAACCGCGCGAGGCCCGCCAGGAATGACCACGATCGCCGTCTCGACCACCATCTCCTCTGGCCGCGGCGCGCTGGTCAACGTGCGCTCGCGCAGCCTTCTGATGGCCAAGTGGCGGGTGCTGTGGGTGGTGCTGGGTTTCTCCGTGATCGCGCTGGCCGCAGTCAGCAGAATCCTGTTCCTCGGCCTGTTCGAACCGGCCCCGGCGCAGCAGCAGTTCGGCACCTTGCTGGTGCCCGAGCGGGCCGATATCGTCGATCGTAACGGCGTGCCGCTGGCCCGCGCCTTCCCCGCCTATGCACTGTGGTACAACCCGGCCGCGCTGGGCGGTGACGGCCCCCCGCTGGTCCGCAGCCCGCGCGAGGTGGCCGAAAGCCTGTCGCGGATATTCCCCGATCTTGAGGTCAATGCGCTCGCCGCGCGGCTCGCCGAAGGGCGTCCCGGCTATTTGCGCCGCCGGATTCTGCCCGAAGACGCCAATCGGGTTCACCAGATGGGCGAACCGGCGCTGGAATTCCCGCGTGAGACCGAACGGTTCTATCCGCAAGGCTCGATGGCGGCCCACGTGCTGGGCTTCGTCGGGGCCGACGGGCACGGCCATGTCGGCATGGAGCAGGTCTTCGATGATCGCCTGACCGATCCGGCCCAGCGCGGCACTCCGGCAATGCTGTCGATCGACGCGCGGGTCCAGGGTGCGCTCGAAGACGAACTGATGCGCGGGATGAACGCCTCCAACGCCAAGGGTGCGGCCGGAATCGTGCTCGATGTCGATACCGGCGAAGTCGTGGCGCTGGCCTCGTTGCCCTCGTTCAACCCCAATCTGATCGACCGGGCCGGGGAAAGCTTCATCTTCAACCGCGTGACTAACCAGGTTTACGAGCTGGGATCGACCTTCAAGCCGATCACCGTTGCTGCAGCGATCGATGCCGGATCGGTGACTGACCTTGCGCGGCGCTATCAATCGAGCCGTCCGATCGCGATCGGCGGGTTCCAGATCAAGGACAGCCACGCGCTGGGTGCGTCGCTCAACGTGCCCGAGGCACTGATCCATTCGTCCAACATCGTCACCGCGCAGATTGCCGATGAGGTCGGCCCGGAACGGCTCAATCAGACGATGCGCGATCTCGGGATGGATCAGCGCGCCCAGATCGAACTGCCCGCGCGCGGCTTTCCGCTGTGGCCCAAAGGCCAATGGTCGCGGATCACGACAATGACGGTGTCCTATGGGCACGGTATCGCGGTCACCCCGCTGCACCTCGCCAGTGCCTATGCCGCGCTGGTCAACGGCGGGATCTGGCGGCCGGCGACGCTGGTCAAGGTTGAACCCGGACAGGCCGTGCCGGGCCGCCGGGTGTTCAAGGCCAGCACCAGCGCCCGGATGCGGCAGTTGCTGCGGATGATCGTCGATATCGGCACCGGCCGGAACGCCGATGCTGTGGGTTACCGGGTCGGCGGCAAGACCGGTTCGGCTGAAAAGCCAGGGGCCGGCGGATATCGCAAAAGCAGCCTGGTCGCGACCTTTGCCGCAGCCTTCCCGATGGATCATCCGCGCTATGTGGTGATCGCGATGCTCGACGAACCCCAGGGCACTGCTGCCACCTCGGGCCAGCGCACCGCCGCATGGAACGCCGCACCGGTTGTCGGCCGGCTGGTTCCACGGATCGGCCCGCTGCTGGGGATCATGCCTGACGCCACTCGCGATGTGGACATCACCGACCTCGCCCCGCTGGTCGGCAAGGGGGAAGGCGAATGAGGCTGGGGGCGCTGGCCGAAACGGCGGGAATTGCGATCGCCGGCGGCAGCGAGACCCAGGTCATCGGCTTCGCGATCGACAACCGCAAGGTCGCCCCGGGCACCGTGTTCGGCGCTTTCCAGGGCGCCGCCGTGAACGGTGAAGACTTCATCCCCGCCGCGATAACCGCGGGAGCCGTGGCCGTGGTCGCGCGCCCCGAGGCGCGGGTCGAGGGCGCGGTTCACATTGCCGATGCCAATCCGCGCCGGACCTTCGCTCGGCTGGCAGCCGGCTTCTTTGCGCCCTTTCCCGAAACGGTGGTCGCGGTCACCGGAACCAACGGCAAGACCTCCTGCGTGGAGATGACGCGGCAGATCTGGCGGATGGCGGGGGAACGTTCCGCCTCGATCGGCACGCTGGGCATCACCACCGCCGATGAAAGCGTCTCGACCGGGCTGACCACGCCCGATGTTGTCACCTTCCTGGCCAATATGAGCGGGCTGGCGCGCGAGGGGATCACCCACGTTGCTTTCGAAGCCAGCAGCCACGGGCTGTCGCAGTACCGCAGCGAAGGACCAAGGGTAGCCGCTGCCGCCTTTACCAACCTGAGCCGCGACCATCTCGATTACCACAAGGACATGGAAGACTACTTCGCGGCCAAGATGCGGCTGTTTGACGAAGTGGTCGAAGGGGACGGCACGGCTGTCATCTGGATGGATGACGAATGGAGCGGCCTGGCCGCCGGGCACGCGCAGCGTCGCGGCTTGCGCCTGCTGGGCGTGGGCGAACGCGCGGATCAGAGCGGCATTCGCCTGCTTTCCCGTACTCCGACCCAGTTGGGCCAGCTGCTTGAAGTCGAATTCGCCGACGATCGGCGCAAGGTCAATCTGCCGCTGATCGGGGCCTATCAGGCCGCCAATGCGCTGGTTTCCGCGGGGCTGGTGCTGGCGACCGGGGGCAAGGCTGCGCAGGTGTTCGATGCTGTCACCCGGCTACAGCCGGTCCGTGGCCGCCTGGAACGCGCCGCGATCGCCCGCTCGGGCGCGCCGGTCTACATCGACTATGCCCATACCCCCGATGCGCTGGAAGCGGCGATTGCCGCGCTCCGTCCGCATTGCAGCGGGCGGCTGATCGTGGTGTTCGGCGCCGGTGGAGACCGCGATGCCGGCAAGCGCGTGCCGATGGGCCAGATCGTTGCGGAGCAGGCCGACCTTGGCATCGTTACCGACGACAACCCGCGCGGCGAAGACCCCGCTGCCATCCGCGCTGCAGTGTTGGCAGGCGGAAAATCCCTGCGCGAAGTGGGCGATCGCCGCAGCGCGATCGCCGCCGCCATTGCCGAAGCCGGGCGCGATGACATCGTGCTGGTGGCCGGTAAGGGCCACGAACAGGGCCAGATTGTGGGCGCGGGCGATGCCTGCCGCGTCCTGCCGTTCGATGACGTAGCCGTGGCCAGGGAGTGTGCCGCATGAATGCGCTAGCAAAGATCCTCGAATGGCCGGCTGATGAGACCGACCTGTTCGGTCTGGCCCTATGGCATGCGGTGGAGATCGCCCGTGCCACCGGCGGGGTCGCGGTCGGTGACTTCCAGGTGTCCGGGGTCGAGATCGACAGCCGCGACGTGGTGCCGGGCGACCTGTTCTTTGCGCTCAAGGGCGAGAGCATGGACGGTCACCGCTTTGTCGACATGGCCTTTGCCCGGGGCGCGGCGGCGGTCGTGGTCGATCGCCCGGTGGCTGGCCCGCACGTGTTGGTCCAGGATACCTCAATCGCACTTGAGCTTCTTGCAAAAGCCGCGCGAAACCGGGCAGATGCGACCGTAATCGGAGTAACCGGTTCAGTTGGCAAGACCGGGGTGAAGGAAGCGATCTTCGCCGCGCTTGACCGTTCTAGCCGGGGCAAGGCGCACCGTTCGGTAAAGAGTTACAACAACCATGTCGGCGTACCGCTGAGCCTGGCGCGGATGGCGGCGCGCAGCCGCTATGGCGTGTTCGAGATGGGCATGAACCACGCCGGCGAAATCGCCGCGTTGACCGCGCAGGTCCGCCCGCATGTGGCGGTGATCACCACGATCGCGCCGGCGCATATCGAGAACCTGGGCAGCATCGAGGCGATCGCCGATGCCAAGGCAGAAATATTCGAGGGGCTGGAGACCGACGGAGTCGCGATAATACCGGCAGACAGCCCCCAATTCGCCCGGCTGAAGGAAGCGGCAGAACAGAAAAAAGTCGCGGTCGTTTCCTTCGGCCGGGCGGCCCACGCCAATGTCCGTCTGCTCGATGCGGTTCCCGCTCCGGGTGGCGGTTCGCTGGTCACGGCCGATCTTGGCGCGCGGCGGATCTGCTATACCGTGGCCGAGCCGGGTGAGCACTGGATCCTTAATTCGCTGGCAGTGATGGCCGCAGTCGGCGCGGCCGGCGGCGATCTTGGCGCGGCCGGATTGGCGCTGGCCGAGATGCAGGGGCTGAAGGGGCGGGGCCAGCGGCATACGCTTCCTGCTGGCGGCGGCGACGGTTCGGGCCGGGCGCTGCTGATCGACGAAAGTTACAACGCCAACCCCGCTTCGATGCGCGCCACCCTGGCCCAGCTTGGGGTCACTCCCGCGCGCCGACGGGTCGCCGTGCTGGGGGCGATGAAGGAACTGGGCGAGCATGGTCCGGCCTATCATGCCGCGCTGATCGAACCGCTCACCGCATCGGGAGCGGGCTTCGTCGTGCTGGTCGGCGACGAGATGCAGGCCTTGGCCGACGAACTGGGGAAAGCGGCCAAAACCGCGCTTGGCAAGGGCATCGGCTTCGCCCATTGCGGGACTGCCGTTGAAGCGCTCAATGCGCTCAGGGCGCATGGCGTGGAAGGCGGCGACGCGATCCTCGTCAAGGGGTCGAATTCGGTCGGGTTGGGGACAGTCGTCGCCGCGCTCGCGCAGCAGAAGGATTAGGATCAGGAATGCTTTACCTGATCGCTCAGTATTTTCAGTTCGAGGGGCTGGCGAACCTCATCCGCTACCAGACCTTCCGCGCCGGTGCCGCGCTGATGACCGCGCTGGTGCTGGGCCTGATCATCGGGCCGCGCTTTATCGCCATGCTGCGGATGCGCCAGGGCAAGGGCCAGCCGATCCGCGAGGACGGGCCGCAGAGCCACCTGGCCAAGCGCGGCACGCCAACCATGGGCGGGCTGATGATCCTGGTTTCGCTGGCGGTTTCGATGTTCCTGTGGATGGACCTCGGCAGTCCGCTGGTCTGGGCCTGCATTCTGGTGACCCTCGGCTTCGGCGCGATCGGGTTTCTGGACGATTACGACAAGGTCAAGAAGCGCACCACCGCCGGGGTCCCGGGCCGGGTCCGGCTGGCCGGCGAATTCGCGGTCGCCGGCTTGGCTTCGTGGCTGTTGGTCAGCCAGATCGACACCAACCTCTATGTCCCGTTCCTGAGCGGGCGCTACATCCCGCTGGGTCCGCTCTATTACGTCTTCGCGGCCTTCGTGATCGTCGGCGCGGGCAATGCGGTCAACCTGACCGACGGGCTCGATGGCCTTGCCACCATGCCGGTGGTGATCGCTGCCGGAACCTTTGCGATCATCGCCTATCTGGCCGGCCGGGCCGACTTTGCCGCTTACCTTGGCATCCCGCACGTGCCGCGCGCCGGTGAACTGGCGATCCTCTGCGCCGGGATCATGGGGGCCTGCCTGGCTTTCCTGTGGTTCAACGCCCCGCCGGCGGCGGTGTTCATGGGCGATACTGGCAGCCTGGCACTGGGCGGAGCATTGGGTGCAATCGCGGTTGCCGCGCATCACGAGATCGTGCTGGCCATCGTCGGCGGGCTGTTCGTGGCCGAGGCGCTGTCGGTGATCATCCAGGTTGCGGTCTATAAACGCACCGGGAAGCGGGTCTTCAAGATGGCCCCGATCCACCACCATTTCGAACAGCTCGGCTGGAAGGAATCGACCGTGGTGATCCGCTTCTGGATCGTCTCGATCGTCCTCGCCATGATCGGACTTTCGACGCTGAAGCTGCGATGATCACCACCTCCGCCTTTGCCGGCAAGCGCTATGCCGTTCTCGGGCTGGCCCGCTCGGGGATGGCGGCTGTCGAAAGTCTGCTGGCCGGTAGCGCGCAGGTGACCGCTTGGGACAGCCGCGAGGAACCGCGCCGCGCGCTGGAAGGCCGGGTCGAGCTGGCCGATCCGGTGGGAATGGACCTGACCGGTTTCGCCGGGGTGGTGGTCTCCCCCGGGGTTCCGCTCAACACCCATCCGATCGCCAAGGTCGCTGCGGCATCCGGCGTGCCGGTGATTGGCGATATTGAACTGTTCGCGATCGCCCGGCCCGAACTGCCCGCGCACCGCGTGGTCGGGATCACCGGGACCAACGGCAAGTCGACCTGCACCGCGCTGGTCCATCACATCCTGCAATCGGCCGCACTGCCGACCCGGATGGGCGGCAATATCGGTCTGCCGATTCTGGGAGCTAATCCGCTTTCGGCCGGCGGGGTCTATGTGCTGGAACTGTCGAGCTATCAGCTCGACCTGACCCATTCGCTGCAATGCGATGTTGCCGCGCTGCTGAACATTACGCCCGATCACCTTGATCGCTATGACGGGTTCACCGGCTATGCCGCGTCGAAGGCTCGGCTGTTTGCGATGCAGCGGCCCGAGCAATTCGCGATCTTCGGGATGAGCGATGCCAAGACCCAGGCGGTCGCCGCGCAAGAAGGGCAGCTGCGCGAAGCCTGGCGGGTCCGCAGCGTCGATGGCAAGGATCTGGTCAAGCTCCAGCCGGACTGGCCCAGCCTGCAAGGCCCGCACAATCTTCAGAACGCCGCCGTCGCAGTCGCGATCGCCGAGGCACTGGGGCTGACCCCGATGCAGTGGCGCCCGGCGCTGGCCAGTTTCCGGGGCCTGCCACACCGCATGGAACGCGTCGCCGAAGCTGGCGGGGTGATGTACATCAACGACAGCAAGGCGACCAATCCGGCCTCGACCGCGCCGGCGCTGGCTGCCTTTCCGCCCAGCGACCATCGCCGGGTCCACTGGATCCTTGGCGGATTGCCCAAGGGCGACGACCTGGACGAATGCGCACCGTTCTTTGGCAATATTGCCGCCGCCTATACGATCGGCGATGCCGGCCCGCGTTTTGCCGAGATCCTCGCACCGCACATGCCGGTGACCCGCAGCGAGATGATGTGCGAAGCGATCCAGCAAGCGATGGCTGCGGCCCAGCCGGGCGACGTGGTGCTGCTGTCCCCGGCCTGCGCCAGTTTCGACCAGTTCCGCGACTACGAAGCGCGCGGCGATGCCTTTCGTCAGATCGTCCAGACCCTGCTGACCCCTGAACCGGCAGCGCAAGCCGGAGGGCGCAGCTGATGGCGACGCTGCCCCCCGTGGTGCCGCGCGGCGGCCGGGTCGGCCTTGATGGCGCTGTGCGCCAGCACCGCAATCGCCGCAGTGACTTTGCGATCTGGTGGCGTGAGATCGACCGCACCCTGCTGTTTCTGATCCTGACCCTGATGGCGATCGGTACCGCGGCGGTTGCGGCCAGTTCGCCGGCCAGCGCGCGGCGGCTTTCCACCGCCTCGGTCCGGCTGGACGACCTGCACTTCTTCACGATGCACATCCGCTATCAGTTCATCGGGCTGATCGCGATGTTCGGTGCCTCGATGCTGCCCAAGGACATGGCGCGGCGGGCCGGGATCGTGCTTTGCTTTGCCATGCTGGTCGCGCTGATGCTGGTCCCGATCATGGGCTTCAGCGTCAATGGCGCCAAGCGCTGGCTCAACCTTGGCATGTCGCTGCAGCCCTCGGAATTCCTGAAGCCAGCTTTTGCGATCGGGATGGCCTGGATCCTCTCGTGGCGGGTCCGAGATCCCAACCTGCCGGTGATCGAGATCGTCACCGGGCTGATGGGGATGATCGCCGTGCTGCTGATGGCCCAGCCCGACTTCGGATCCGCGATCCTGTTCATCGGGGTGTGGTTCGTGATGGTGCTGATGAGCGGAATTTCGCTGAAACGGATTGGCCTCGCCGGCGGGGCCGGCCTTGCCTTCGTGGTGCTGGCCTACATGTTCTATGACAACGCCCGCCATCGGATCGACGCATTTCTGGGCGGCGGGACCGCTTTCGATCAGGTCGATCTGGCCCAGCGCACCCTGCTGGCCGGCGGCTGGACCGGGTCGGGGCTGTGGCTCGGCACCCGCAAGCTTGGCCTGCCCGAGGCGCATACCGACTACATCTTCTCGGTGATCGGTGAGGAATTCGGTCTGATCGCCTGCCTGGTGATCGTGGTGCTGTACCTTGCGCTGGTGGCCCGCGTGCTGATCCGCCTGCTTGAAGAGGAAGACCTGTTCACCACGCTGGCCGCAGCCGGGTTGATCGCGCAGATCGGCGGACAGGCCTTCATCAACATCCTGGTCAACCTGCAGCTGTTCCCGTCGAAGGGGATGACCCTGCCGCTGATTTCCTATGGCGGTTCCTCAACCATCGCGCTGTGCCTGGGGGCCGGGTTCCTGCTTTCGATCACCCGCCGCAATCCCTTTATCCGGCGTGAGAAGTTCAGCCTTTCCAGCATGGGCATCAAGCTATGAGCAGTCCTTCCCGGCACTATGTCCTGGCAGCGGGCGGCACCGGCGGGCATCTGATCCCGGCCTTTGCCCTGGCGGTCGAGCTGGAGCGGCGCGGGCACCACTGCGCGCTGATCACCGATGATCGCGGCAGCCGCTTGCCGGGCAAGCCGCACACGCTGGTTGCCCATGTCCTTCCAGCCGGCCGGATCGGCAAGAACCCGCTGCACTGGCCCAAGGGGATCGAGGCGATCCTCGAAGGCAAGCGGATGGCGGCGCGGCTGTTCGAAAGCTTTCAGCCCTCGGCGGTGATCGGGTTCGGCGGCTATCCCGCCTTTCCCGCACTGTGGGCCGCAACCAGCGCGGGCATTCCCAGCGTGATCCACGAGCAGAACGCGGTGCTGGGCCGGGTCAACCGCTTCCTCGCCGGACGGGTCGATGCGATTGCCACATCCTATCGCGAGACCGAGCGGCTCAAGCCCAAATATCTCGGCAAGACCCATCTGGTCGGCAATCCGATCCGCGCCGAAGTGCTGGCGCTGCGCGAACAGCCGTTCCCGGCCTTCAGCGAGGATGGCCTGCTGCGGGTGCTGGTCACCGGCGGCAGCCAGGGCGCGGGAATTCTCAGCGAGATCGTGCCCGATGCACTGGCGATGCTGCCGCCCAACCTGCGCAACCGCCTGCAGGTGACGCAGCAATGCCGGCCCGAGGATATCGAGGCTGTGCGCGGCCGCTATACCAGCCACGAAATCCCAGCCGAGCTGGGCACCTATTTCGAGAACATGCATGAACGGCTGGCCGACGCGCACCTGTTCATCGGCCGTGCCGGGGCTTCGACCGTGGCGGAACTGACCGCTGTGGGCCGTCCGGCGATCCTGGTCCCGCTACCGATCGCGACCGACGATCATCAGGCCTACAACACCGCCGAAATCTGCGCCGCGGGCGGCGCGCGGATGATCCGGCAGGACAAGTTCACTGCCAGTGAACTCGCCAAGCAGATCCAGGCGATCGCGATGAACCCGCAATCCCTCGCTACCGCCGCCCACGCCGCGTGGAACTGTGGCTATCCCAATGCAGTGAGCGATCTGGCCGACCTGATGGAAGGCTTCGGCGGCGCGCCGCTGATGGACGTGATCCGGGTTGCCGACAGCGCCGAAGCCGCGCCTTCCGCGCAGGGAGTGACGGCATGAAGGGCGTTGGGACCGATATCGGCACGATCCATTTCGTCGGGATCGGCGGGATCGGCATGTCCGGTATTGCTGAGGTGATGCACAACCTCGGCTACAGCGTGCAGGGCAGCGACATCGCGGAAGGCTATGTCGTCGAAGGGCTGCGCGCGCGCGGGATCAAGGTGATGATCGGGCACGCGGCAGAGAATGTCGGCGATGCGGCGGTTGTGGTCACTTCCACCGCGGTCAAGCGGACCAATCCCGAAGTCGCCGCCGCGCTCGAAGCGCGCATCCCGGTCGTCCGCCGCGCCGAAATGCTGGCCGAACTGATGCGGCTGAAACGCACCGTTGCAGTTGCCGGCACCCACGGCAAGACCACCACGACCAGCATGGTCGCAGCATTGCTCGATGCCGGCGGGATCGATCCGACCGTGATCAACGGCGGAATCATCAATTCCTACGGCTCCAACGCGCGGCTTGGCGAAAGCGACTGGATGGTGGTCGAGGCGGATGAGAGCGACGGCTCGTTCCTGCGGCTCGACGGGACCATCGCGGTGGTCACCAACATCGATCCCGAGCATCTCGATCACTACGGCAGTTTCGACGCGATCAAGGACGCCTTTGTCGAATTCATCGAGAACGTGCCGTTCTATGGCTGCGCGGTGCTGTGCATCGATCACCCCGAGGTTCAGGCGGTAATCCCCAAGATCCGCGACCGCCGCGTGGTTACCTATGGCTTCTCCGCCCAGGCTGACGTGCGGGGCGAGAACGTGACGCCTTACCCGGGCGGTAACCGCTTCGACGTGACGATCCGCCAGCGCGACGGCGAAAGCCGCCGGATCGAAGGGATCGAACTGCCGATGCCCGGCCGCCACAATGTCCAGAACTCGCTCGCCGCGATCGGCGTGGCGGTGGAAATGGGCTGCGCGGATAAGGTGATCCGCACAGGTTTTGCCAAGTTCGGCGGGGTCAAACGCCGCTTCACCAAGGTCGGCGAGGTCGATGGTGTGACCGTGATTGACGATTACGGCCACCACCCGGTCGAAATCCGCGCTGTGCTGGCAGCCGCGCGCGAGGGGGTGGGCGCGGGCCGCGTGATCGCGGTGGTTCAGCCGCACCGCTTCACCCGGCTGCGCGATCACATGGAAGACTTCCAGGCCGCCTTCAACGATGCCGATGTGGTTTACGCAGCGCCGGTTTATCCGGCCGGCGAAGCGCCGATCGACGGGGTCGATTCCGATGCGCTTGTCGAAGGGATCAAGGCCCGCGGGCACCGCAGCGCGCACACCGTGGCAGGGGCCGATGCGCTTGCCGCTGTGTTGGCTGACAGCGCTCAGCCAGGCGACATGGTGGTTTGCCTGGGTGCGGGCGACATCACCAAGTGGGCCGGGGGCCTGGCGGACAAGATCAAATATTTGAGGGCGGGCGGATGAACAGCCGGTCCGCCCATGCTGAGGAGGGACTGAGCCTGGCGAAGGCCCGTCTCGAAGTGCCGAAGGTCGCAGGCAAGCTGACCGCCGATGCCCCGCTCGCCCCGTTGGTCTGGTTCAAGTCCGGCGGCACGGCCGAATGGCTGTTCGAGCCGAAGGACGTGGCCGACCTGCAGGCGTTCCTGCGCGAGCTCGACCCGGCGGTGCCGGTCATGGCGCTGGGCCTCGGCTCCAACCTGATCGTCCGCGATGGGGGCGTGCCCGGCGTGGTGGTGCGGCTAGGCAAGGCCTTTGCCAAGGTCGGCAAAAGCGCGGACCTGACGCTCGATTGCGGGGCCGGGGCCAGCGGCATCCTCGTCTCCTCGACCGCGCGCGACAATGGCATCGCAGGCCTCGAATTCCTCCGCTCGATCCCCGGCACGGTCGGCGGCTTCGTGCGGATGAACGGCGGGGCCTATGGCGGCGAGGTGAAGGATATTCTGGTCGATTGCGACGTGGTGCAGCGCGACGGCACGCTGCTGACACTGCCGGCCAGCGATCTGCACTACACCTATCGCCACTCTGAACTGCCCGACGGGGCGATCGTCGTAGGGGCGCGGTTCATGGGGCATCCAGGCAAGGCTGAAGACATCCAGGCCGAGATGGACCGCATTTCCGCCAGCCGAGAAGCCAGCCAGCCACTGCGCAGCAAGACCGGGGGCAGCACCTTCAAGAACCCGGACGGGTACAAGGCCTGGGAACTGGTCGATCAGGCCGGGTGCCGGGGGCTGACCCTGGGCGGTGCGCAGGTCAGCGAAAAGCACTGCAACTTCCTGCTCAACCTAGGCGATGCGACCAGCGCTGATATCGAGAACCTCGGCGAAGAAGTTCGGCGGCGCGTGAAAGACAAGTCGGGCGTTTCGCTCGAATGGGAAATTCAGCGCGTTGGCACCTGTGCCAAAGCGCCAGACGAACAACTGGTAGGTAAGAAGTGACTCTCCCCAAACTTCATGTCGCGGTCCTGATGGGCGGCTGGTCGAACGAGCGGCCGGTCTCGCTAATGAGCGGGGAGGGCGTCGCTGCGGCGCTGGAAGAGCGCGGGCACAAGGTCACCCGCGTCGACATGGGCCGCGATGTCGCCCAGAAGCTGGCCAAGGCCGCGCCCGACGTGGTGTTCAACGCGCTGCACGGCACCCCGGGGGAAGACGGCACCGTCCAGGGCATGATGGATCTGATGGGGCTGACCTATACCCATTCCGGCATGGTCACTTCGGTGATCGCGATCGACAAGGAACTGACCAAGCAGGCGCTGGTCCCCCACGGCATTCCGATGCCGGGCGGACGGATCGTCGAGGTTGCCGAGATTTTCGAACGCGATCCGCTGGAACGGCCCTATGTGCTGAAGCCGGTCAACGAAGGCTCATCGGTCGGCGTGGCGATTGTCACCGCCGAGGGCAATTACGGCAATCCGATCAGCAAGGACGCCAAAGGGCCCTGGCAGGAATTCGACAGCCTGCTGGCCGAACCCTATATCCGCGGGCGCGAACTGACCACGGCGGTGCTGGGCGACAAGGCCCTGATGGTGACCGAACTCAAGCCCAAGAGCGGCTTCTACGATTTCGACGCCAAATATACCGAAGGCATGACCGAGCATGTCTGCCCGGCTGAAATCCCGGACGAGATTACCCAGGCCTGCCTCGACATTGCGCTACGCTGCCACAAGCTGCTCGGCTGCAAAGGCTGCAGCCGCACAGACTTCCGCTGGGATGACGAACGCGGGATCGAGGGGCTGTTCGTGCTCGAAACCAATACCCAGCCGGGGATGACCCCGCTCAGCCTGGTGCCGGAACAGGCCAGGCACCTTGGCATTTCCTATGGCGAGCTGGTCGAAATGATCATCGCCGACGCGCTCTCTGCAAAGGAGAAAACGAAGTGAGCGGGCGCACGATCAAACGCGGCGGCAAGGGCGCGCGCCGCGCCGCGGCGGCCCAGGGCAAGGCCCAGAAGGTCCGCACCGCCAGGGCCAAGACCGGATCGGTGATCGACACGCTGATGGCCTGGCTGCCGTTCAGCGAGGCGCAGCTGCACCGGATCTTCCTGGCGATGATCCTCGGGATCGTCGCGGTCGGCGCGTGGATGGCGGCCAGCTTTGCCGGGGTCCCGGCAATGGCGCGCGATCAGGTCGCTGTCTTCGCCCACGATGCCGGGTTCGAACTGCACAATGTCAACGTGCGCGGCACCAACAACCTCAACGAGCTGAAGATCTACCAGATCGCGCTGGCCGACCGGAACCGGGCGATGCCCTTCGTTGATGTCCAGGCCCTGCGTGACAAGCTGCTCCAGCTGTCTTGGGTCGAGGACGCGCGGGTCTCGCGCCAGCTTCCCGATACGCTGGTGATCGACGTGGTTGAGCGCAAGCCGGTTGCCGTCGCACAGAAGGCCGACCGGCTGATGCTGATCGACAAGGACGGGCATGAACTCGAAGTGGTCTCGGCCGAACGCGCCAAGGGCAAATTGCTGCTCAAGGGTCCGGGTGCCAGCCGCCAGGTAGCGGCGCTGAGCGAACTGCTGGAAGCCGCCCCTGCCATGCGGCCGCAGCTGCGCAGCGCCGAATGGGTCGGCAACCGGCGCTGGAACCTGACCTTCAAGACGGGTCAGGTGCTGGCGCTGCCCGAAGGCGCGGACAAATCGGCCAAGGCGCTGATGACCTTTGCCCAACTCGATGGCCGCAACCGCCTGCTCGGTGGCAAGGCGGTAGCCTTCGATATGCGCGCGCCGGACCGGATCTATCTGCGCGTACCGGGCCGCACCGATCCGGTCGAGCAGCCGGCACCCAAGGCCGGCGACAGCGCCAAGGCTGCCGAAAAACCCGCCGCCAAACCCGCTAGCAAGTCCGAGGAGAAGCAGTAATGCCCGCGCCCCGCATCAGCCGCGTTTTTGGCGCCGTCAACATCGGCTCATTCCGCATTTCGGCAATGATTGCCGGGCTCTCTGAAACCGGAGAAATGGTCGTGCTTGGTTCCGGCCACCGCGCGGCCCAGGGAATCAAGCGCGGCTATGTGACCGACATGCAGGCCGCAACCTATGCCGTGCGGGACGCGGTCGAACGCGCCGAGAAAATGGCCAACACTTCGGTTTCCAGCGTCTGGATCGGCTGCTCTGGCGCAGGGCTTGCCAGCCAGGTCGCCCAGGTCGAGGTTGATATCGGTGGCCGCCGGATCGAGGCCGAGGATATCGATCACCTGTTGGTATCGGCGCGTGACGTGATCCAGCCCGACGGACGCATGGTGCTCCATGCCCAGCCGGCCCACTATACGCTGGATGGCGCTGACGGGGTCGCCGATCCCAAGGGGCTCCATGCCGAGCGGCTGGGGGTCGATATCCACGTGATGCTGGCCGATGGCGCGCCGGTTCGGAATATCACCGAAGCGGTCCAGAACGCGCACCTGCAGGTTGAAGCAGTGGTCGGATCGCCGATCGCCGCCGGGCACGCCTGCCTGACCAGCGAAGAGCGCGAGCTGGGAGTCGCTTTGGTCGAGTTCGGCGGGGAAGTAACAAATGTTTCGGTCTATGCCGCCGGCATGCTGCTTGGGCTGGTAACCATTCCGCTCGGTTCGGGCGACATCACCGATGCGGTGGCCAGCGCCTTCGGAATTCGCCGCTTCCAGGCCGAACGGCTGAAGTGCGTCCACGGTTCGGCGATCGCGAGCCCGGCCGATCACCGCGAGATGATTCCGGTCAATGCACCGGGCGAGGAGAGCTCCGGCCCGGCCGCGCGGCATGCCGATGACAAGAACCGGGTGCCGCGCGCAGAGCTGGTCTCGGTCATCACCACCCAGCTGGCGGCATGGATCGACGAAGTGAACAAGGCGCTGAAAGCGCTTGGCTTTACCGGCCAGCGCGGGCAGCTGGTGGTGCTTACCGGCGGCGGCGCGGAACTGGCCGGATTGGCCGACTTTGCGCAGGGCGCGCTCGGCAAGCCGGTGCGGCTGGGCAAGCCGCAGCATTTGAAGGGCCTCGCCGAAGCCCATGCGACCCCCGGTTTTTCGACGCTATCCGGGCTGGTGCTTTACGCGGCGGCCGATCCGATCGACATCCGCTCGGTCGGGCCAAGCTACCAGCCGATCGTTCGTTACAAGGGATTTGGCATGGTCAATCGTCTTTACCAGGCGGTGCGGGAGTATTTTTAGGACCTCCGGGTCCACACTCAGGTGCCGGGACGACTGTGGAAAATGGTTGATCCGGCTTTGATTCGGTGATTCGAAGGGTGCAAGACCCGCGTAATTGCATGAGTTGCATCCGCTGAGCGGACAGGAGAGCGTAGATGAGCATCAATATCGGACCGCCCGCTGTCGAAGAGCTGCGTCCCCGCATCACCGTGATCGGGGTCGGCGGGGCTGGCGGCAACGCCATTGCCAACATGATCACCGCCGGGATCGAGGGGGTCGACTTCGTCGTCGCCAACACCGATGCTCAGGCGCTGAACAACGCCGTGGCCGAACACCGCATTCAGCTCGGTTCCGAAATTACCCAGGGCCTGGGCGCCGGGGCCCGCCCCGAAGTGGGCCGGGCTGCGGCCGAGGAAAGCCTCGACCTGATCGACCGCGCGCTCGAAGGCGTGCACATGTGTTTCATCGCCGCCGGGATGGGCGGCGGTACCGGTACCGGCGCGGCTCCGGTCGTCGCCAAGGCGGCGCGCGAAAAGGGCGTGCTGACCGTCGGCGTGGTGACCAAGCCGTTCCTGTTCGAAGGCACCCGCCGGATGCGGGCGGCCGAAGCGGGCATCGAAGAGCTGCAGAAGCACGTCGATACCCTGATCGTGATCCCCAACCAGAATCTGTTCCTGGTGGCCAAGGCCGAGACCACCTTCAAGGAAGCCTTCCAGATGGCTGACGAGGTGCTCCAGCAAGGGGTGCGCTCGATCACCGACCTGATGGTCATGCCGGGCCTGATTAATCTCGACTTTGCCGACGTCCGCTCGGTCATGGCCGAAATGGGCAAGGCGATGATGGGTACCGGTGAGGGCAGCGGTGAGAACCGCGCACTCGAAGCCGCGGAAAAGGCGATCGCCAATCCGCTGCTCGATGGTGTCTCGATGCAGGGCGCCAAGGGCGTGATCATCTCGATCATTGGCGGCGACGACATGAAGCTGCTCGAAGTCGACGAAGCCGCGAACCATATTCGCGAGCTGGTCGATCCCAATGCCAACATCATCTGGGGCAGCGCCTTCAATCCCGACCTCAATGGCAAGATCCGCGTTTCGGTCGTCGCGACCGGGATCGAGCAGACCGATTCCCAGGCGGAAGAGGCAAGCCGCCCGTTCAACCTCGGCAGCTCGCGCGGGCCGGCCCGTCCGCCGATGACCGCACCCGCCGCAGAGCCGCTGTTTGAACGCCAGTCGGCACCTGCGCCTGAGCCCGAGCCTGAAGTGCAGCCGGAGCCCGAAGCGGTTTCCGAACCCGAAGCGCCCGCCGCGCCAGAGCCAAAGGCGGCGGATGACGATTGGGAAATGCCCGAACTGACAGCGCCGGACGCGCCCTCGGCAGCCGATCCGCTGGAGCTTGAGCTTGAAGCCGACGAGGCTTCATCTGGCGGCGACGGCGGAGATGAACTGTTGCTCGATGCCAGCCGTCTGGCCGATGAAGATGCCCCGGTCGGGTCGGGCGGAGCTATGCCCGGACGTCGCCGCGGGCTCGTGTCGAGCAGTGACGATACCGCCGAAGCAGGCAGCGTCCCCGTGCCGGGCAGCTCGCCGGGCGACGCCGGGGCCAGCAATGCTCCTGCCCAGGCCGCTGATCCTGCTCCCCGCGCGCCCAAGGTCGGCGGGGCGACGCTGTTCGAGCGCATGGCCAACTTGTCGCGCGGCGGGGCCCGTTCGGATGACGATGAGGACGAGGATGGCGATGGCCCCTCGATCTCGATCCCGCGCTTTCTCGGTCGCCAGAACAACCAGTAAACCGCCGCACGTGTTCGGTTAGGGTTAAGCTTGGGGATTGCATCGCTGCGGCGGTGCGATCCCGCTTGCCTGCGGACGCGAACAAGGTAACGCCTGCGTCGATGTCCGAATCCGCCGTTCGCATGCTGAAACTGTGCAGCACCTCGATCTTGGGGCTGGTCTGGTCTGGCCTCGCCCTGGCTCAGACTGCGCCGCTGCCACAAGTGGCCGTGCCGGTGGTCCAGGCTGTGCCGCAGAAATCGGCTGGAATGCGACTCAACGATGCTTTGGGACGGCTGGCGCGCAGTCCGCAGGATATCGAAGCGCTGAGCGAGGCAGGTCAGGCCTCGCTGGAATTGGGCGATGCCCAGGCGGCGATCGGCTTTTATCAGCGCGCGCTGGCGCTGCAGCCAGGCAATGCCCAGGTCAAGGCGGGTCTGGCCGGGGCCTATGTGCTGAGCGAGGATCCCTTCACCGCAATCGAGCTGTTCGACGAGGCGGAGAAGGCGGGGCCGATCAATCCGGCGCGATTGGCAGATCGGGGATTGGCCTTCGATCTGGTCGGCGATCCGCAGACTGCACAATTCTATTACCGCCAGTCGCTCTCCGCCGCGCCCAGCGATGAAACGCTGCGCCGCCTTGGGATCAGCCAGGCGATTACGCGCGATCGCAAGGGCATGGACATCACGCTCGCCCCGTTGCTGCAGAAGCAGGACAAGGCCGCCTGGCGGGCCCGCGCCTTCGGCCTGGCGATCTTGGGCCAAACCGATGAGGCCGAAGCGATCGCCCGGCAGACCATGCCGCTCGATCTGGCCACTGCGATCACCGCCTATCTGCGCTACATGCCGCGACTGACTGCGGCGCAGCAGGCCGGTGCGGCAAATCTTGGCCGGTTCCCGCGCGCATCGGAAATCGGCAATGACGATCCGCGCATGGCGCAATATTCACGTTCGCGGGTCAAGGTTGCCGCAGCACCGCCGCCGCCGGTTCCGGCCGCAAGCAAAGGCAAGGGCAAGAAGGACGACAGGGGCAAAAAACCAGTGCCCACCAAGCCGGTCGCGGTAGCGGCTGCTGCGCCGCCGCCCGAACCTAGCGTGGGCCGTGAAACCACGACCGCGCCGGTCAAGCTGGGCCAGGCAACATTCCCTCCTGCACCGGCGCCGAAGCCCGCCCCCGTCCCCGCGCCGCCGCCCCCGCCTGCTCCGCCTGCTCCGGCGCCTGCTCCGCAACCGGGCTTTGGTTCGCTGGATTCAACCCCGCAGCGCTCTGCCAGTACCTTCGATCTCGCCAAAGCTCCCGCACAGACAGCGCCTCCAGTGCCCAAGCCGGCGCCGAAGCCGACCAGCATTGACGAAGCCTTTGCAGACCTTGCACCGCCCAGCCGTGAGATCGAGCCGCAGTCCGGTGCCGTCGACGTCCGGCGGATCCGCCCGGGCGCTCCGCCGGCCAAGGAGCCGCCGGCCGGTGACAAGGCCAAGGGCAGCGACAAGGCCGCTGACAAGGCCAAGGCCGGCGACAAGACCAAGGGCAAGGACGCCAAGCCCGCCACCCAGACCCAGCCGAGCCGGATCTGGGTGCAGCTCGCGACCGGGCGCGACAAGGCGGCGCTCGGGTTCGATTGGCGCAAGCTGGTCAAGGACGATCCGGCAGTGTTCAAGGGGCTCAAACCCCATGTTACCGCCTGGGGCCAGGCCAACCGCCTGCTCGCCGGGCCCTTTGCCTCGGCCAAGGAGGCCAATGTCTTTTTGGCGCAGCTCAAGAAGGCCGGGGTCAGCGGTGCGTTCCTGTGGACCAGCCCGGCTGGGCAGGTCGTCGATGCCCTGGGCGGATCGAAGTAGGCTCCGTCCACTCCTTTTCCACACCTTGTAAACAGGCTTGTCGAGTTTTGCGCAGGGCAGCGCACGCAGTGGATTGTGCGGTGCACCCTTGCCGCTGCATCCACCCTCTCATGATGCAAGGCGACAGCCATTTCGAGCGCGAAGAGGACGCGGCCCCCGTCGATATGCTCGCTTCCCTGTTCGAAGCGCGCGGCTGGCCCTGCGAATTCGTCGCCGAAGACGAGATTTCGGGCGAGATTAAGGGATCCTGGGCCAGCTATACACTGCGCGGGGTGTGGCGGCGTGAGGATCACGTGCTGCAACTGCTGTGCCTGCCCGATATCCGTATTCCGGATGACAAGCGCCCGGCGGTTCACGAACTGCTCGCGCTGGTCAACGAACAGATGTGGGTCGGCCATTTCGACATGTGGTCGAACGGTTCGGTGCTGCTTTACCGCCACGCCATGCTGCTCGGCGATGAAGGCCTGCTCAGCCTGGCCCAGGCGCAGGTCGCGGTTGAAGCCGCGGTCGAGGAATGCGACAGGTTCTATCCGGCCTTCCAGTTTGTGCTGTGGGGCGACAAGAGCCCGGCCGAGGCGCTGGCCAGCTCGATGGTCGACGCCGCGGGCGAGGCGTGACTCTCAAGCCCCGCCCTATTGGGGCAGGGGTGAAAAGGAGCAGTCCCTTGACCGATCAATCCATCCTGATCTGCGGCTGCGGCAATATGGGCGGGGCGATGCTGGCGGGATGGCTGCGCGCCGGGCTCGATCCCGAGCGTTTCACTGTGGTCGATCCGGTCCTGCCTGAAGTGCCTGCCGGCGTACGCCTTCTACGCGAAATTCCAAGCAAGCGCTTCGATTTCGTCCTGCTCGGGATCAAGCCGCAAGCGCTGGATCAGGTCGCCCCGGCGCTGGCTCCGGCCTCTGCAGGCGCGGTGCTGCTCTCGATCCTCGCCGGGGCGGAGATAGCGAGCCTGGCGGCGCGGTTTCCGCAGACGTCGGGGCTGGTGCGGGTGATGCCCAACCTGGCAGCCGCGATCGGCAAGTCCCCGATGGGCATTTACGCCGCCGGATTGGACAATGCGGCGAAGGTGCAGGTCGAAGCTCTGCTGGCTCCGCTCGGTACGGCTGAATGGCTGGCCTCCGAAGGCCAGCTTGATGCGGTGACCGCGCTGGCCGGTTCGGGTCCGGCCTTCATCTACCGGATCATCGATGCGCTGGGCAATGCAGGCGCAGAACTCGATCTCGATCCCGATCAGGCGCGGCGGCTGGCGCTGGCGATGGTCGAAGGGGCGGCCATCCTGGCTGCATCGACCGATCTGCCGCCCGAAGAACTGGCCCGGCGCGTGACCAGCCCGGGCGGAACAACCGCGGCCGGCCTAGCCGTACTCGACCATGACCAGGCCCTCGCGCGGCTAATTTCCGCCACTTTGCGGGCTGCGCGCGATCGCGGCGCGGAAATGGCAGCCGAAGCCCGGCAATAGATTAACCATCAATTTTGGATCAAACCGGTCCGGTTTCGCTTGAATCCGGGGGCGATCCATCCGATATTCACAGCACTGCCTCTATCTCGGGGCGGCAAAGGAGTTTGTCATGTCTGATTGGAACGATCCTCGGACCACCCAATCGCCGTTCGGCACCAGCGGTCCGGCGCTTAACGGCGCTTCGCTCGGCGCGGTCACGATGGACCAGGGCCTGCGCAAGTACATGCTGTCGATCTACAACTACATGGCCTCGGGCGTGCTGCTCTCGGGCGTGGTCGCACTGCTGTTTGCCACCTCGGGCCTTGCTGCCCAGGTGATGGTCACCCCGCTGCGCTGGGTCATCGCATTGTCGCCACTGGCCTTCGTCATGGCGATGAGCTTTGGCCTCCACCGCATGCAGGAATCGACCCTGAAGCTGTTGTTCTGGCTGTTCAGCGTGGCGATGGGCCTGTCGCTCTCGTCGATTTTCCTGATCTATACCGGGCCGTCGATCGCGACCACCTTCTTCGCCACTGCCGGTGCCTTTGCCGGGCTGAGCCTCTATGGCTACACCACCAAGCGCAACCTGTCGGGCATGGGCAGCTTCATGGCGATGGGCGTGATCGGCCTGATCATTGCGATGCTGCTGAACCTGTGGCTGCAATCGGGTCCGCTCGCCATGGCGATCTCGGCCCTGGGCGTGCTGATCTTCGCCGGGCTGACCGCCTGGGATACGCAGCGCCTGCGCCAAACCTACTACCACGTCGCCGGAACCGACATGATGGGCAAGGTCGTGATCATGGGCGCGCTCTCGCTCTATCTCGACTTCGTCAACATGTTCCAGTTCCTGCTGAGCTTCCTCGGCAGCCGCGACTGATCCCTTTCCGGAAACGGCCAATCGTGCCCGGCTTGCCCAGCAGCAGGCCGGGCACTTGCTTTATCGGGCCGCCGCGCTAGGCAAGCGTCATCGCGGGTTAAGCCGCGCCGCTCCACAAGCGGCGAAGGCTCGAAGGTTGGAGTGGGACGAGAAATGCCAGTGAATATTCGCCAGGTCATGACCGGGTGCGTCGCCGCAATGGTGCTGGTCGCCGGCGCGGCCGACGCCAGGGACAAGAAGAAGGCGCCGCCGCCGCCACCTGCTCCGCCGCCCCCGCCGATGGTCTATGTCGCATGGAAGCCGATTCCGCCTGAATGGGCTTCTCCCAAACTGACCTATCAGCCGCTGGGCCCGGACGGTGTTCGGCTCAGCGTCAATCGCAAGATTTCGCCGGCACAGACGCTGTGGAACCTGCGTTCGGCCTACAATGTCGCGGCGCTCAACTGCCTGAAGCCCGAACATGCGGAAATCGTGGTCAATTATCGCGCCTTCCTCAAGGCCCATGCCAAGACCCTGCGCGCGACCAATACCAAGGTCGATGCCGAATGGCGCGCCAAGTACGGCGCGGGCTATGTCAAATACCGCGAAAAATTCATGACCGAGGTCTACAACCACTTTGCGGTCCCGCCGATCATGCCGGCCTTCTGTAACGCTGCACTGGCGATGAGCAAGGACGCCAAGACCGTCAAGTCCGCCAACCTGACCGCCTTTGCCACCACCGCGCTGCCCAATATCGAGATCGTGTTCGACGATTTCTACAAGCGCTATGATCAATGGCGTGCCGATATGGCCGCCTGGGAAGTCAAGTGGGGCAAGGATGCCGTGCCCGGCTCGCTGGTCCTGGCCTCCTCGATTCCGATCAACAACCCTCCAGCCGCGGTGGCTGCGCCCAAGTAACTTTGCTCTTTCAAGCGGGCAGCAGCTTCGCTAAGGGGGCGCCTCGCAACGGGCGGCCTGCCGTCCGTCAGTCGCACTGGAACGGGGCCGTAGCTCAGATGGGAGAGCGCGTCGTTCGCAATGACGAGGTCAGGGGTTCGATCCCCCTCGGCTCCACCAGTGCCTTGCCATTCGCCACATTCCGGCCTGCAAATGGCGATCTTCTGCGCTTCCGGTGCTCACGGCCCAAATGGCCGCTGCGCGCCGGTTCTCGAATGTCACCATTTTCGGCTCGGACTGAGGCGAATGGCAAGGCACTGGACTAAACAGCGACATCTGTCCTCAATTCCGTTAGAACCGAAACCATGCATTTTCTCGATCAGGCCAAGATCTACATCCGCTCGGGCCAGGGCGGCCCCGGAGCCGTGTCGTTCCGGCGCGAGAAGTACGTCGAATATGGCGGGCCCGACGGTGGCAACGGCGGCAAGGGCGGCGACATCATCTTTGAGGCCGTGCCCGGGCTCAATACCCTGATCGACTTCCGCTATGCCCAGCACTTCAAGGCCCCGCGCGGGGTCCATGGTTCGGGCAAGGACCGCAACGGCGCGGCTGGCAAGGATCTGGTGATCAAGGTTCCGATTGGCACCCAGCTGATCTCGGACGAGGACCGTGAGACGGTGCTGCTCGATCTGACCGAGCCCGGCCAGCGCGTCACCTTCCTCCACGGCGGGATGGGCGGACGCGGCAACGCCAGCTACAAGACCAGCACCAACCGTGCCCCGCGCCAGCACCAGCCGGGCGAAATGGGCGAGGAGATGTACGTCTGGCTGCGGCTCAAGCTGCTCGCCGATGCCGGGTTGGTCGGCCTGCCCAACGCCGGCAAGAGCACCTTCATCAACAAGATCACCAATACCAAGGCCAAGGTCGGTGACTATGCCTTCACCACGCTGACCCCGCAGCTGGGCGTGGTCCGCCACCGCAATCGCGAATTCGTGCTGGCCGACATTCCCGGCCTGATCGAAGGCGCGGCCGAGGGCGCCGGGATCGGCGACCGCTTCCTGGGCCATATCGAACGCTGCCGCGTGTTGATCCATCTGATCGACATCAACGGCACCGACCCGGCCGAAGCACTGGAGATTATCGAGGACGAACTGGCGGCCTATGGCGGCGGGCTCGACGAAAAGCCGCGCCTGATTGCGCTCAACAAGGTTGACACGGTCGACCGCGAATTGGTCGACATGTTCATCAAGGAACTGAAGGCCGCCGGCGCCAAGAAGATCTACCCGATCTCCGGCGCAACCGGAAAAGGCATGGATGCGCTGCTTGATGCGGTAATCCAGTTCCTTCCTGCGGCCACCGGGACCGAGCGGCCGGCGGGCGAACAGGAAGAAGGCGACGACCGTCCCTGGTCGCCGGTTTGATCGCCAAAGGTTGCATCGCGCGCGCTTTTGCCTAATCGCCACAGGCGATGAAGATCGCCCGCTTATCCGATCTGGCTGAAAAGGCCGCCTGCCCCCGGCTGGTGGTCAAGGTCGGCTCGTCGCTGTTGGTCGGCCAGCAGGGGGTGCGGCGCGATTGGCTGGAAGGGCTGGTGGCTGAAATCTCTGCGGCCAGGGCGCGCGGGCAGGAAGTGATCGTGGTCTCCTCGGGCGCGATTGCACTGGGAGCGGCGCGGCTCGGGCTCGACAAGGGCGGGCGCGGTTCGCTGGCCGATGCCCAGGCGGCTGCCGCTGTGGGCCAGATTGCATTGTCCGGGCTGTGGGCCGATCTGCTTAGCGCTCACGGGATCACCGCTGCGCAGCTGCTGCTGACGCTGGAAGACCTCGAGGATCGCCGCCGCTATCTCAATGCCACGGCCACCCTGACCCGGCTGCTGGATGCGGGCGCGGTGCCAGTTATCAATGAGAACGATTCGGTCGCCACTCAGGAAATCCGCTTTGGCGACAACGATCGGCTGGCCGCACGCGTGGCCCAAGCGGCGCAGGCCAGCGCGGTGCTGCTGCTGAGCGATGTCGACGGGCTCTATGACCGTAATCCAGCCGAACCCGGCGCCGTCCTGCTGCCCGAAGTGCGCGGCGTCACCGCCGAAATTCACGCGATGGCGACCGGCGGCAGTTCCTCCGGCATGGGCTCGGGCGGGATGACCAGCAAGCTTCAGGCTGCCGAGATTGCCGAGCGCGCCGGGATCGCGCTGGCGATTGCTTCGGGCCTGCAAGACGCGCCGATCGACCGCGTTTGCCAACAAGGCATCGGAACGCTGTTCCTGCCGCGCCGCAAGGACGGTGGGCGCAAGGCCTGGCTTGGCGGGCGGCTGCGGCTGAAGGGCGCGCTGGTGATCGATGCCGGGGCGGCGCGCGCGCTGGGCAAGGGTTCGAGCCTTCTGGCCGCCGGTGTCGTGCGGGTCGAAGGCGAGTTCCGGCGCGGCGATGCCGTGGCGGTGCACGGCGAGGATGGCAGCGTGCTGGCCCACGGCCTCGCCGAATACGATGCGGCGGAGTGCATCAGGCTGCTGGGCCACAAGAACGCCGATCACGCCGCGATCCTCGGCTATTCTCCGCGCTCGGCCGTGGTTCATCGCGACCAGATGGTGGTGCTGTGACGATTGCCCTGACCGGGGCGACCGGATTTGTCGGCCAGGCCTTGCTGGACCGAGCAAGCGATCAGGGGCTGGAGGTTCGCGCACTGGCACGCCGACCGCAGGACCCCCGCGAGGGAGTGGAATGGGTAAGCGGCGATCTTGACGCGGGCGATGCGCTGCGCAGCCTGGTCCGCGGCGCCGAGGCGGTGATCCACGTCGCCGGGGTGGTCAACAACGCCGCCGAGTTCGAACGCGGCAATGTTACCGGCACGCTCAATGTGATCGAGGCCGCGCGGGCCGAGGGTGTCCCGCGCCTGATCCACGTCTCCTCGCTGTCCGCGCGCGAACCGGAGCTGTCGGCCTATGGCGCGAGCAAGGCGCGGGCCGAGAAGCTGGTCATGGCCAGCGGGCTCGACTGGACGATTGTCCGCCCGCCGGGGATCTACGGCCCGCGCGATGTCGACTATTTCGAGATGTTCCGCCTCGCCCGCTGGGGGCTGATGCCGATTCCGCCCAAGGAAGGCCGCGCCTCGATCATTCACGTTGACGATCTTGCCCGGCTACTGCTGGCGCTGGTGCCGGGCGGCGAGGATGTTTCGTTCCAGACCTATGAACCCGATGACGGCCGCGAACACGGTTGGGGCCATTACGAGTTCGCCCGCGCGGTCGGCTGGGCGATGGGGCGGCGGCCATGGGTGGTGCACCTCAGCCGCACCAGTCTGGAGCGCGCAGCCCGGGTCGATCGCCGGATTCGCGGCGAAAGGGCCCGGCTGACCGAGGACCGGGTCGGCTACATGAGCCACCCCGACTGGGTGGTCAGCCACGGCCAGCGCCCCCCGGCCAAGCTGTGGCGCCCGCTGATCCCGACCCGCGAGGGGCTAAAGGCGACGGCGGAGTGGTACAAGCGCGAGGGGTGGCTCTAAGCAGCTGCTTAAGGCGCGCAATCCAAGCGCCTGTGCCTCGCTGAGCCGGCGCAGGGATGCCATGTCGAGTGCCGTACTTTCAGGAGCACCGAACATGGAACCGTCAACCGAACTGCCGCGCCGCTGGGACCCGATCGTCAAGCTGACGCACTGGGGCATTGTGGCCGCGGTGATCGGCAATGCCCTGGTCACGGAGGAAGGCTCCGGCTGGCACATCTGGGTCGGTTATGGCCTGGCCGCACTGCTTGCCTTGCGCTTGCTGTGGGGTCTGGTCGGTCCGCGCGAGGCGCGCTTTGGCGCCTTTCCCCCCAGCCTCGCGCGGGCCAGCCGCCATGTCGGGGAGATCGGCCGCGGCGAAAAGGTGCGCCACCGTTCGCACAATCCGCTCGGCGCGCTGATGGTCTATGCGATCTGGGGAACCCTGCTGGTCGTGATCGGCAGCGGCGTCGCCATGTCGGGCGCGCCGCCGGCCGATCCCTCGGCGGTGCGCGGCGAGCACGGTGAAGGCGGCGAGGGTGAAGAGCATGAAGAGGCGTCTGCCGGACCTGGGCAATGGCTGATCGCACCGGCCCGCGCCGACGAAGGCGGCGAAGCCGGAACAGAAGACGAGGGAGAGGAGCTGTTCGAAGAAATGCACGAAATCGCGGTCAACTTGCTCTATCTGCTGGTTGCGCTTCACCTTGCCGGCGTGGCATTCGAAACCCGCCGCACGGGCCGCGAAGTGCTTGGAGCAATGATCCCGGGGGGCAACCGCCGGAGCTGACGGGAAGGCTTATGGCGGCAAGTCGCAAGACCGGATTGATGCGCCGCGACCGGCAAACCCTGCTGGTCGCGGCTGTGCTGGTGATCCAGGCGGTCGCCGCGATGTTCTTTGTCGCCGATGCGATCGGCGATCTCGCGGCAGACGGGATGACCCGCCATATCGCAGTGGAAGCGATGATCGCCTTTGCCCTAATGGCTGGAGTGATCGTGGGCGCCTGGCATCTGCGCGTGTTGCTGGCCGAAGCGGACCGGCGTGAGCGGGCCCTGACCGTTGCCCGTGGCGCACTGGCCGATCATCTCTCCGCCCGGTTTAGGGACTGGGGACTGACCACGGCCGAGGCCGAAGTCGCGCTGTTCGCCCTCAAGGGCTGCGATGCGGGTGAAATTGCCCGGCTGCGCGGCGCTGCGCCAGGAACCGTGCGCGCGCAGCTTTCCAGCATCTATTCCAAGTCTGGAGTATCGAGCCAGGCCGGGCTGGTCAGCCTGTTTTTCGACGATTTGCTCTAAATCCAAGAGCGAGCGGTTGCTGACAGTGCGACAACATGCCAACCAAGTCGGCGTTATCCGGTAGTGGAAAGTGAAATCATGGGTAAAGGTCAGTTGCTCCGTTCGATCGGGATTGTTGCTGCGGGTCTTGCGCTTGCGTTGCCTTCCAACTTGTCAGCCCATTCTCGCGAGCATGAGCTGGGCCTGCCGATCGGCGGAATTCCCGCGCCGCTCAATGCGATAACCGATGTTGCGGGGGTCGAGGTGGGGCAGACCACTCTGATTTCCGGTTCGGGCAAATTGGTGGTGGGCCGGGGCCCGGTCCGTACCGGCGTGACAGTGATCTTTCCGCGCGGGCGCGACAATCCTGACCCGGTGTTCGGAGCCTGGTTTACACTCAACGGCAATGGCGAGATGACTGGCACGACCTGGATACAGGAAAGCGGGTTCCTCGAAGGGCCGATCGCGATCACCAATACCCACAGCGTGGGTGTGGTGCGCGATACGATCATCAAGTGGGAAGTGACCCGCAAGAACGTGCTGCAGCCCTGGTGGCTTCCCGTCGTGGCGGAAACCTATGATGGCTCACTAAACGACATCAATGGATTTCACGTCAAGCCCGAGCATGTGCTGAGCGCGCTCGATGGCGCGCGCGGCGGCAAGGTTGAAGAAGGTGCGGTCGGCGGCGGGACCGGAATGATCTGCCTGGGCTTCAAGGGCGGGATCGGCACGGCCTCGCGCAAGCTGACCGTGGCTGAAGGCGGCTATACCGTCGGTGTGCTGGTCCAGTGCAATTTCGGCCAGCGCCAGAATCTGCGCATCGCCGGGGTGCCCGTGGGCGAGGAAATTACCGACCTGGGTCCGTGCATCGCCAACAATGCGGCAGCCCTGCCGAACGAAGAATGGCCCCATTGCGGGGCCGGGATCGCAGGCAACGATAACCGGGCAGAGCAGGGCTCGATCATCGTTACGGTCGCCACAGACGCGCCCTTGCTGCCGCATCAGCTCAAGCGTCTCGCCACCCGGGTGGCGCTGGGTATTGGCCGCCAGGGTGGGTTTGGCGGTAACAGCTCGGGCGATATCTTCGTGGCCTTTTCCACGGCCAACCCCAACATCTGGTCGAACAGCAAGCCCTCGAGCGTGCAGATGATCGGCAATTCGGAAATGAGCCCGTTGTTCAAGGCGACCGCGCAGGCAACCGAAGCGGCAATAACCAACGCCTTGCTTGCTGCTCAAACCATGACGGGGGCAGACGATCTCAGGGTCCATGCGCTGCCGCATGATCGGCTGCTGGCAATCATGCGCAAATACGGCCGGTTACCCGCAGCCGCAAAGTAGCTTTCGCTCTAGGCACAAGGTTGAAGCCCGGAGGAAGCACCTCGGCTGCAAGACTTTGTTGCGGATGCCGGGCGGGCAGCCGATCAATCCCCGGAAAGTCTGGCAACCCACTGATCCCTAAGTGCAAATTTCTGGATCTTGCCCGAACCGGTCAGCGGCCATTCGCTGACCGCGATCCAGTGTTTCGGGGTCTTCTGCGCGGCCATGTTGGCGCGGCAATGGGCGATCAGCGCCGCGTCGTTGAGGCTGGCACCCTCGGCGAGACGGACGAAGGCCGCCACTGCCTCGCCGAATTTCGGGTCGGGAACCCCGACCACCGCGACTTCGGCAACATCGGCGTGTTCGAGCAGCACGTTCTCGATCTCAGCCGGGAACAGGTTCTCGCCGCCACGGATGATCATTTCCTTGACCCGCCCGGTGATCCTGACGAACCCACGCGCGTCCATCGTGCCAAGGTCGCCGGTATGGAGCCAGCCATCGCCATCGATGGTCCTGCCAGTGGCCTCGGGATCGTCGTTGTAGCCCAGCATCAGCGAATAGGCGCGGGCGCATACTTCGCCCACTGCGCCTACTGGCAGTACCGCGTTGGTCGCCGGATCGCGGATCGACAGCTCGGTTTGCGGCATGGCCTGGCCAACCGTGTGCAGCACATCGTCGAGCGGATCGCCGGGACGGGTCTGGGTCAGCAGCGGCGAGGTCTCGGTCTGGCCGTAGACGGTGTAGAAGGCGCAGCGGAGCCGCTGCATGATCTGGCGGATCAGTTCGGGCGGGACCATCGAACCGCCAGACCCGGCGAACCGGACGCTGCCAAAATCGCGCGGGACGGCCGCATCGGCCTCCAGCATAGCAATCAGCATGGTCGGCACGCCCATCATCCCGATCGCGCCTTCGCTTTCGATCAGGGCATTGGCGCGCTGCGGCTCGAACTGGCGCATCAGCAGCATCCGGCAACCAAATTGTACCCCGCCCAGAATTGCCATGCCGCAGCCGCCGGTATGGAACAGCGGCATGATCACCAGCGCCGTCGCGCCGTGGGGCATCTCCATCCGCGCAAAGCCATGGCGGGCATTGTTGGTGATCCCGTGGTGGTGCAATACAACGCCCTTGGGAAAGCTGGTGGTGCCGCTGGTGTACTGGATCTGGACTTCGTCGCGCGGGCGGACTTCGGGCAGGGATCCTAGCGGTCCGGCCTCGCGGAACAGCGCGGCGTGATCCTCAAGATCGGTCACCTCGCGGATCGCCGGGATCGCGGCGGTCACCTCGGCAGCGATCCGGGCCATTGGATTGCCACGAAATTCCTTGATCAGCAGCAGCCCGACCGCGCGCGATTGCTCGAGCACATATTTGAGCTCGCGCGGCTGGTAGCCGGGATTGACCGTCACCAGCGTCAACCCGGCCAGCCCCAGCGCGAATTCGGCGATCACCCATTCGGGAATGTTAGGCGCCCAGACCGCGATCCGCTCGCCCGGCTGATAGCGGGTCAGCAATGCCTGGGCGAGCCGTTCGCTGTCGGCCAGCAGCTCGGCATAGGTCCAGCTGCGCGCGAGATTGCCGTCGCCGTCAACCTCGTGCAGCGCCGGCGCATCGGGCGTCCGCGCCGCGGCATCGCGCAGCACGCTGCCGACGGTGGATTCCGCCAGATCCGCGTCGGTCTGGGCCGGGCAATAGGATTCGGTCAGTTGCAGCGCGTACATGATCTTCCCCCACAAGGCCTTGCTTGTCGTAGCGTCATGCGACCTTTTTGGCAGGTCACCTCAAAATGCGAGCAATTGCAATCGGTTTGCATGGCGCGCTGAGGAGAAGGCAGATTTGCGCCCGATCAGCGGGCAGATGCCCGCAAAGTTGCGTTAGGTAACGCCGCGTTGCAGCCCTAGGGTCAAGGCGGGATCGCGAGTCGTAAAGGCGGGAACCTCCGCCATCACTCTCGTAGGGGATCATATCATGAAGAAGCTTGTCCTGTTTGCCGCGCTTGCGGCGCTGTCAGCCTGTTCCAAGCCTGAGCCGGCGCCCGAACCCGCTGCCTCCGAAGCTGCCGAAGCCAGTGACGCCGCCGCCGTCAACATCGCTGCCGACGGCAAGTCCTCGGTCGGCAAGTTCAAGATCACTTCGCATGACGGCAAGGTCTATATCGAAGAGGATAAGGCCGACGGGACCTATGTCACCACCCAGGACGGCAAGGTCGTCGAGACCGGCAAGTGGGAACAGAAGAGCCCCGGGACCTTCTGCTTCATCAAGGACGGGAAAGACGCCAAGCAGGTCTGCAACCAAGAGAAGGTCGAAAACGGGGTCTGGACCACCACCAACGCCAAGGGCGAGGTTTCCAAGGTCGAGCGCGTCGAAGGCTGACCCGATGGCCGTGTTGCGTCGCCGCTGGGCCAGGCCCGCGGCGGCGCAAACGGCTTAGAGATAGGGCTCGTAGCCCGGAGGCAGTTCTTCCACCGCGCCATCGACGTGGATGCCGCATTCGGTCTTGTCCCAGCCCTTCCAGCGGCCCGAGCGCGGGTCTTCGCCCGGCGCGACCATGGTGGTGCAGGGCGAGCAACCGATCGACGGATAGCCCTGCGCGACCAGTGGGTGCGGCGGCAGGCCGGTGGCGGCAAAGTAGGACTGGATCTGGTCGCTCGACCAGTCGGCCAGCGGGTTGATCTTGAGCCGGCCCTGGACATCGGTCAGGTCGAGTTCAAACCGCGGCAGCCCGGCGCGGGTCGCGCTCTGGAAGCCCTTGCGGCCGGTGAAGCTGGCGTCAAAATCCTCCAGCGCGCGCGCCAGCGGCAGCACCTTGCGGATCTCGCAGCAGCCATCTGGATCGTAGGACCAGCGCAGGCCGGTCTCGTCGCGCTTGGCGAGCAGTTGCGGGTCCGGGGTCAGGTTGATCAGGTTGGTCAGCCCCAGCCGCCGGGTGATTTCATCGCGGTAAGCCAAGGTCTCGGGGAAGTGCTTGCCGGTTTCGAGGAACAGCACCGGCACCGAGCGGTCGACACTGGCGATCAGGTGCAGCAGCACCGCGCTTTCCGCGCCGAAGCTGGATACGGCCGCGATCCGTCCCGCCAGGCCTTCGCTGAGCACTGCGGCGAGCATGTGCTTGGTCGGTACGTTTGCGAAACGCGCATTGAGCGCCTCGACCTCCGCCGCGGTAAAGCGGGCGGCGGTATCGAGGCGATCGATGCGGCGCGCGGCTTCACCCATGCCGCTTGGCCCAGATCGGCACGCGGCCATCGCCGGTTGCCTGATAGACATTGTCCCAGCGCGCAAAGGCGGTTTCAGCGTCAGCCGGGTTGAGCGGAGGTTCGGGCGCAAAGGCATCGAAGCCGCAGCGCCGCAGATGACCCAGATGATCGACCGGCAGTTCCCCGACCGCGCGCAGCTCGCCGGTATAGCCGGCCTCGCGCAGGACCCGCGCCGAGGAGAACCCGCGGCCATCGGTAAAGGTCGGGAAGTTGACCTCGATCAGCTTGATCCGGTCCAGATAGGGCAGCAGATCGCGGGCATCGTCGCCCGGCTCAAGCCGCACCGCGGCGGCATTGGACTGGGCGCCGAACACATCGACGGTTACACCAGGATCGGCCACCGGCTCGTCATCGCGGAAGCGGAACTGGACGTCACTCATAGATTGCCTCCTTGAACGGGGCCATGCCCACCCGGCGGTAGGTATCGAGGAAACGCTCATCGCCCTGCTTGTGGGCAAGATAGACTTCGGTGGCCTTGTCGATCGCGTCGACGATCCCGTCTTCAGAGAAGCCCGGTCCGGTGATCGTGCCGAGCGAGGTGTCGTCGCCCTCGCACCCGCCGAGCAGCAGCTGGTAGTTTTCGGTGCCCTTCTTGTCGACGCCGAGGATGCCGATGTGGCCGGCATGGTGATGCCCGCAGGCGTTGATGCAGCCCGAAATCTTGAGCTTGAGTTCGCCCAGATCGGCCTGCTTGGCGGCGAACCGTTCGGAAATCTTCTGCGCGACCGGGATCGAGCGGGCGTTGGCAAGACTGCAATAGTCGAGCCCCGGGCAGGCGATGATGTCGCCGATCCGGTCAAGGTTTGCGGTGCCGAGCCCGGCCGCATCGAGCTTTTGCCACAGCGCATAGAGATCGGCCTTGCGGACATGCGGCAGGACGATGTTCTGGGCGTGGGTGACGCGCAGTTCGTCAAAGCTGTAGTCGCGGCCAAGATCGGCCATCAGCCGCATCTGTTCGCCAGTGGCATCGCCGGGAATCCCGCCGACCGGCTTGAGGCTGATCGTCGCAATCATGTAGCCCGGCTGCTTGTGGGCTGCGCAGTTGCGATCCACCCACAACGCGAAGTCCGGGTCCGAGCGATCGAGCGTGTCAGGCGCGGCGGGGTCATAAGCCGGATCGGGGAAATGGGCCTTGATCCGCTCCAGCTCGGCCAGCGGCGGTTCGATCCCCTGGGTCAGCAGGTGGGCGAACTCTTCCTCGACCTGGCGGGTGTATTCGTCCTTGCCCAGTTCATGGACCAGGATCTTGATCCGCGCCTTGTACTTGTTGTCGCGGCGGCCATAGCGGTTGTAGACCCTGAGGCAGGCTTCCGAATAGGTAATCAACTGATCGAGCGGGACGAATTCGCGGATCAACGGGGCGATCATCGGGGTCCGGCCCATCCCGCCACCGACGTAGAACGCCGCCCCGATTTCACCCGCTGCGTTCTTGACGATGCGGATCCCGATATCGTGCAGCTTCATCGCCGCGCGGTCGGTCTCGCTGGCAATCACCGCGATCTTGAACTTGCGCGGCAGGACCAGAAATTCCGGGTGGAAGCTCGACCACTGGCGCAGCAGTTCGGCATAGGGGCGCGGATCGACCAGTTCGTCGGCGGCGGCACCGGCATACTGGTCCGAACTGATGTTGCGGATGCAGTTCCCGCTGGTCTGGATCGCGTGCATCTCGACCTTGGCCAATTCGGCCAGCAGGTCGGGGGTCTGGTCGAGCTGGATCCAGTTGTACTGGATGTTCTGGCGGGTGGTGAAGTGGCCATAGCCACGGTCGTACTTGTCGGCGATGTCGCCCAGCACCCGCATCTGCGCCGAATTGAGCGTGCCATAGGGGATCGCGACCCGCAGCATGTAGGCGTGCAATTGCAGGTAAAGCCCGTTCTGCAGCCGCAGCGGCTTGAACTGGTCCTCGCTGAGGTGCCCCTCGAGGCGGCGCTTCACCTGGTCGCGGAATTCCTCGACCCGGGTATCGACCATCGCCTGGTCGTATGTGTCGTACTTGTACATCAGATCACCCAATCGCCGGCGGCAGGGTCGGCCGGCTTCAAAGTAAGGTCGGGACGCACGGTCGGGCCGAGCGCGCGAATGCGGTCCTTGATGTGGGCCGGGCGGACGCCCTGCTCATCCTTGACCGCGTCGATCGCATAGGCGGCGTTGACCCGCAGCGCGGCCTGCTCGCGGGCCAGGATCGTATCGGCATGGTCACCGACATCGACCGCATCCTCGACGTGGAGCGACCACTGCACGCCGTCCCACCAGGTGACGGCGCCACTCTTCAAATCGTTACCGGTCAATATCTTCATTGCAGCGCTTCCAGGGCGAGGGTTTTCAAGGGTTCGTCAGCGGACTCAGCAGCCACTTCGCCGATCACGATCAGCGCGGGGCTCTTAACCTTGTTTCGGGCGACCAGGTCACCCAGGCCAGCCAGCGGGCTGCGCAGCACGCGCATGCCTGGCCGCGTGGCATTCTCGACCACCGCGACCGGAACATCGGGGGCGAGGCCATCGGCAATCAGCTTTTCGGCGATCGCATCGGCGGTGGCGAGGCCCATGTAGATCACCAGCGTGCGGCCTTTGCCGGCAAGGCCGGTCCAGTCCTGTTCGCTCAGGCCCTTGCACTGACCCGCGACGAAGCTGACGATCGAGGCAGAGCGGCGGTGAGTCAGCGGCATCTGCGCGGCGGCGGCGGCGCCGATCGCGGCGCTGATCCCGGGGACGACTTCAACCGGAACGCCAGCGGCGCGGCAGGCCTCGGCCTCTTCGCCGCCGCGACCAAAGATGAACGGATCGCCGCCCTTCAGGCGCACCACTTCGTTCCCGGCCAGCGCTTCACGGACCAGCAAGGCGTTGATCTCGTCCTGTTGCAACGTATGGCGCGAGCGGCTCTTGGCGACCGAGACCAGCCGTGCCTTCGCGCCAGCCAAGGCCAGGATCGCTGGATCGACCAGCCCATCGTGGACGATAAGCCCGGCGCGCATGATCAGCCGCGCGGCGCGCAGCGTCAGCAGGTCGGGATCGCCGGGTCCGGCGCCGACCAGCCAGACCTTGCCGGGCAAAGAAGGAAGCTTGCTCATTGCGTTGGAATGGCGACTGGAACGGCAAGGTGCCAGCGATATTGGCTTTGCAGGGGATAAGGTCAGCTATCCGCCCAGGCGGCCAGGCCTCGCTCAAGGTCGGCGATCAGGTCGGCAGGTTCTTCCAGGCCGATCCACAGGCGCACGGCGAAGCGGTTTTCCGGATCGATCCCGCGCGGCGGCCAGGGCAGCACATCGCGGTCGCGCTCGGGGTGACTGCCAAGCGCCAGGCTCTCAAATCCGCCCCAGCTGTAACCGATCCCGAACAGGCTGAGCGCATCGACCAGCGCATCGCGCGCCTTGGCATCCTTGCCGGCCATGATGATCGTCATCAGCCCGCAGCCGCCGGTGAAATCGCGCTTCCACAGCTCGTGTCCGGGCGATCCGGGCAGCATCGGAAACAGCACTGCCGCGATCTCGCTGCGGCTCTGGAGCCATTCGGCGACGGTCAGCGCACTGGCGCAGGACCGTTCCAGCCGCACGCCCATCGTTCGAAGGCCGCGCAGCGCCAGCGCGCAATCGTCGGGCGAGGCCATCTGGCCCAGCATCAGCGAACGCCTGCGCAGCCGGGGATAACAGGCGGCATTGGCGGTGACCGCACCCAACATCAGGTCGGAATGGCCGCCAACGTGTTTGGTCAGGGCCAGGATCGACAAGTCGACCCCGTGCTTCAGCGCCTGAAACCCGGTCGGCCCGGCCCAGGTGTTGTCCAGCAGTACCGCCAGGCCGCGGGCCTTGGCCGCCGCCGTCAATGCCGGAATGTCGCAGACCTCCATCGAGACGCTACCGGGGTTTTCCAGCAGCACCGCCCGGGTGGCATCGCCGATCGCGGCGGCAAAGCCTGCCACGTCGTGCGGATCGAAAAACCGCGCCGAAATGCCGTAGTCGCGCAGCGCCTGAACCGCGATGGTCCGGCTGGGGTCATAGCAATTGTCAGCGACCAGCACTTCATCGCCGGCCTTCAGAACGCTGAGTAGCGCCATGGCCGCAGCAGCCAGTCCGGTTGGATAAAGCATGGTGCCGGCCGCGCCAGGCTCAAGCACGGTCAGAGCATCGGCCAGGGCCCACTGGGTCGGCCCACCGCGTGCGCCATAGTGGAAGTGGCCGTCGGCATTGACCTTCAGCCCGGCTTGCTGTGCGGCGCTGTTTTCATAGAGGTGTGTACTAGCGCGCCAGATCGGCGGATTTACAGCGGGTTCGGTCCATTCTGCGCGGCGGCCAAGCTGAACCAGTTGGGTCGAGAGATGATGCGGCTCGTCGCTCATGCGGAATTGCGTGAACCAAACACAAAATCATGTGCCGACTGTGACAGACTTGCCCAATCAGCATCGGCTTGCTCAGGAATTGCAACCCATTCGCGCATTGCGCGGCCCTTGCCCGAAGGGTCCCAAAGCGACGAACCATCGTATGTTAGCGCCATGCGATGAGCATCGCCGTTCAGCTTAAAAACGATCAATCTGCCTTGGCGCGCCATGAATGCTTTTCCGGCAACTTTGGCGCAGGGCTTTCCAAACATTTGACCAACGTTAATTGGTTCGGCCGATTGAACTCGCGCCAAAGCTGCCTCGAAAATTTCCTCGGCATTCGGCATGGTCAGGTTTCCGTGTCGGAACTTGCGGCTTTCACCGCCTTGGGGGTGTCGGGATCGTTGCCCCATTCGGTCCAGCTGCCATCGTAAAGCGCCGCGTCGTCCTTGCCGGCCAGATGCATCGCAAAGATCAGCACGCAGGCGGTCACGCCGCTGCCGCAAGAGGTGATCACCGGCTTCGCCAGATCGACCCCGGCTGCTTCGAAGGTGGCACGGATGTCGGCCTTGTCCTTGAAGGTGCCGTCGGCGTTGTAGACTTCGGTGAAGGGTACGTTGAACGATCCCGGGATGTGGCCGCTGGCAATGTTGGGGCGCGGATCGGCTTCCTCGCCCGACCAGCGCTTGGCGCCGCGGGCATCGATCACCTGTTCGTCCTTCGAATGGAGGTTGGCCAGGACGTTGGCCTTGGTCCGCACATTCTTGTCATCCTGCCACACGGTGAAGTGGCGGTGACGCAATGTTTCCTTGCCTTGCGCCAGCGGGCGGCCTTCGGCCTTCCACTTGGCGAGGCCGCCATCGAGGATCGCCACATCGTGCGCGCCGAACATCTTGAGCATGAACCAGGCGCGGGCCGAAGTCTTCACTGCACTGTCATCGTAAAGCACGATCCGGCTGCCATCGCCGAGGCCGAGCGACTGCATCCGGCTGGCGAACTTCTCTGCCGGGGGCAGAGTGTTTTCAACCGGGGCATTGCTGTCGACCAGGTCGCCCAGGTCCATGAAGACCGCCCCCGGAATGTGGCCGGCTTCGTATTCAGCCTGCGGATCCCGCCCGGTGCCGGGCAGATGCTTGGTGCAATCGACGATCCGAAGGTCGCTCGCGCCCATTTCGTTGGCGAGCCACTCGGTCGAAACCAGACTTTCCATGATTCTTGCTTCCTCCTGAAGGCCGTCCTCCACGGCCATTGCAGCGCCCCTGTTTTCGCTGCAATTGCGAAGAAGACTAGACCCGCCGACGCGGCGCGTCGAGGGGGGAAATGCTCAATCTACTGCCCGCTGGCCGACTTTGGAGTAAGTCCGGGGGCCCAGATCGAGCCGAAACGGCTTGAGCGCCGCACCCGGAGCCTCAGGCAGTTCGCCCACGACATAGGTTTGCGCGCGGACCAGCGATTCGCCTCTGGCATTGCTGGCCTCAACCCGCAGCCGGGCCAAGGGCACGAAATAGGCAGCGTCGCCGGCCCGAATCGGCGTCACCGCAGTCAGCGGCAGGCGGAAATCGCCGGTGAATTCCGCGCTCTCTCCCGGGGCGAGCGTAAGCAGATTGTGCCGCGGCTCAAGCCGGTGGCCATCGTTGGCGATCTGCTGTTCGGGCGGGAGTGAGGCGTGGGCCGAAATCATGTCGCCTTCCACCGCCAGACCGGACAAGGCTTCGGAACCGTTGTTGGTCAGCCGCAGCGCATAGGACAGGGTGGTTGCCATCAGCGAAGCGCTCATCCTCCGGGCTTCGAGCGTGATGCCAAGTCCGCCCGGAACTTCGATCGACAGTTGCGGCTCGGGCAAGACTGCCGGAGCCGGCACCGGCGCTGCCGCCGGAGGCGCGGGCGGGGTTGCCACGACCGGGCGCTCGAACACGATCGGCGGTGTTTCGGTCTCCTTGCGGCGACGCCACCACAGCCCGGCAAAGATCAGCGCGAGCAGCGCCGTGCCGCCGGCGATCCATGGCCAATACCACCCCGAACTGGCGTCGGTCGCCACAGGCGTCACCGCCGGCGCAGCGGGAATGTTGGTCGGCAGCGCCGGGAAGTCGGTGGCCGCTGCGGACGACGGAATTGCGCCGTTGGCCTGCGTAGGAACTGTCGCTGAAGGCACAGCGCTGGAACTGGCGGCAGTGCCGGTTTGGCGCGGAGCAGGCGTGACCGCGCGCGGGGTCGCGGTGCGGCTGGCGGCGGGCGAGGGTGCGGCACTGGCGGTCGGGGCCGGCTGGCTTGCGGAAGGCGTCGGCGCAGGCGCAGTGCTCTGCGTCGGACGCGGAACCGCGGTCGTCACCACCGGGTTGTCGCGATCGACCGGGCCTTGCGACCCCGGCGGGGCGGGGCGGACCGTGGCACCGGGCAAGCGCCAGTCGCTGGCCGATTGGGCCTGCACTGCCAGCGGGACGAGCGCCAGCGTCAGCGCAATTGCGCTTGCGGCGGATCGAATCCCCCCTGCCTGGTGCATAGTCGTGTTCATATCAGCGCGTCCCGGGCTGCTAGCGCCCCTGGCACTGAATAGGAAGTGAACCCGCGCATTCCAACCGCCGACTTGTGCTTGGGCCGCGATAGAGGCATGGCGCGTGACATGTCAGACACACCCACACCCCTGCATCTGGGGCAGTCCAGCACGCTTCCAGTCTCGCCCGAAGCCGCGGTGCTCGACTATGTCCCCAACCCGCGCCCCGGCTCGCTCTATCTGGTCCGCTTCGCCGCGCCCGAGTTCACTTCGCTTTGCCCGGTCACTGGTCAGCCCGATTTTGCCCACCTGGTGATCGACTATGCGCCAGGGGAAACGATCGTCGAATCAAAGAGCCTCAAGCTGTTCCTCGGCAGCTTCCGCAACCATGCCGGGTTCCATGAGGACGTCACCGTCGGCATCGCCCAGCGCCTGTTCACCGAAATGCAGCCGCGCTGGCTGCGGATCGGCGGCTACTGGTATCCGCGCGGCGGCATCCCGATCGACGTGTTCTGGCAAAGCGGCGCGGCCCCCGAAGGACTGTGGGTGCCTGATCAGGGCGTGGCGAGCTATCGCGGTCGCGGTTAGGTCATAGTTTTGTCATAACGCGCCCGAATGCGCGGCTTTCGCGCAACAGGTCGTCGGGAAAATTGTCCCATGGCAGGCTCTGCCCTTGAGCCGTGGGGCGGCTTGGCTAGCGCAGGCAGCACATCGCGCAATCCATTCCCAATTGACGGAGTTTTCATGAAACTTTCCGCTTCGCTTCGCTTTTCCGCCGCCGCCCTGGCAATCGGCCTGACTCTTTCGGCTGCAGCGCCCGCACTGGCGCAGGATGCCGCCGCTGACGACGAAGGTCTGGACGAAATCATCGTTACCGCGCAGCGCCGCGCCGAAAACCAGAAGGACGTGCCGCTCTCGGTCGCCACGCTCGGCGGCGATACGCTGCAGGCCGTCAGCGGCGCAGGGGCAGATATCCGCGCACTTTCGGGCCGGGTTCCCAGCCTCAACATCGAAAGCTCGTTCGGCCGCACTTTCCCGCGCTTCTACATCCGCGGCCTGGGCAACACCGATTTCGATCTCAACGCCTCGCAGCCGGTCAGCCTGGTCTATGACGATGTCGTGCTGGAAAACCCGATCCTGAAGGGCTTCCCGGTGTTCGATCTTGACCGCGTCGAAGTGCTGCGCGGGCCGCAGGGCACCCTGTTCGGCCGCAACACCCCGGCCGGGATCGTCAAGTTCGACAGCGTCAAGCCAGACGCCAAGGGCAAGAACTATGTTCGCGCCAGCTATGGCAGCTTCGGCACGATCAACGCCGAAGGCGGCGTGGGCGGCGACCTGACTGACGGCATTTCGGCCCGCGTCTCGATGCTCTACCAGCACCGCAACAACTGGGTCGATAACGTCGACATTGCTGGCGGCAACGATCTTGAAGGGTTCGACGATTTTGCCGCGCGCCTGCAATTGCAGGCCAAGGCCGGCGATGCGCTGACCCTGCGGCTGACCGGGCAGGTCCGCACTTTCGAAGGCAGCGCCCGCGTGTTCCGCGCCAATGCCTTTGCCAAGGGCAGCAACACGCTGATCGGGCTCGGCGGTCCGGCCACCGAATTCGACCGCCGCAAGACCCGCGCCGATGGCCTCAACTTCCAGCGGCTTAACAATTACAACGTCGGGTTCACGGCGGAATACGATGCCGGTCCGGTGACGATCACCTCGGTCACGTCGTACTGGAATGGCAACCTCGCCAGCCGCGGCGATATCGATGGCGGCTTCGGCAACCAGTTCGCTCCGACGATGGGACCGGGCTTCATCCCGTTCTCGGCCCAGTCGCAGGACGACGTGCCGAGCCTTGACCAGTTCACCCAGGAACTGCGCATTGCCTCGAACAACACGGGCGGGCTCGGCTATCAGCTGGGTGTCTTCGTGTTCAACGAAAAGCTGGACATCACCAGCTACGATTTCGGTGCGCCGACTGACACCACCCCGGCGGCGATCGCCACCCAGCGTCAGGACAGCGATGCCCTGGGCCTGTTCGGCTCGGTCAACTACCAGTTCGAAAGCGGCCTCAAGCTTCAGGCCGGCATGCGCTACAACCACGACAAGCGCGACATGGTGGCGGCTCGCCCGGTCGATACCCGTCCCGGCTTCCTCGGCTTTGGCGGCCCGGTTACTCCGCAGACTGCACAAGTCAGCGGGAACGTGCTGACCTGGGATGTTTCGGCAACCGCGCCGCTCAGCGCGGATGTCAACGTCTTCGCGCGGGTCGCCCGCGGCTATCGCGCGCCGTCGATCCAGGGCCGCCTTGCATTCGGACGGACGCTGTCGGTCGCCGACAAGGAAACCACGATGAGCTACGAAGCCGGGCTCAAGTCGACGCTGGGCAACAAGGCCCGCTTCAACCTGACCGGGTTCTACTTCAGCACCAACGACATGCAGCTGACCGCAGTGGGCGGGGCGTCGAACTTCACCACGCTGATCAATGCCGACAAGGTCGACGGATACGGCTTCGAAGCCGAATTCGAAGCCAAGCCGGTCGAAGGGCTGACGCTGTCTGCAGGGCTTTCGTACAATCACAACGAGATCAAGGATCCCAACCTCTATGTCGCCGGTTGCGGCGCGCCTTGCACGGTGACCAACACCCAGCGCGTGGGCAGCCCGGGGATCTATTCGATCAACGGCAACCAGCTGCCGCAGAGCCCGCGCTGGATCGCCAACTGGACCGCCGGTTACGAAGCGCCGGTCGGCAATGGCCACGTCTACCTGTTCACCGACTGGGCCTATCGCTCGAAGATCCAGTTCTTCCTCTACAACTCGGTCGAGTTCAGCGACGACAACATGCTCGAAGGCGGTCTGCGGATCGGTTATCGCACCGACCGTTTCGACATCGCTGCGTTCGGTCGGAACATCACCAACGATGTATCGGCGGTCTCGGGCATCGACTTCAACAACCTCACCGCGATGGTCAACGAACCGCGGATCTGGGGCGTGGAAGTGGGCGTGAAGTTCTAGGCCCTACCGCCAGGCACATCGGAAAAGAACGTCGCCGGGGTCCGATTGCGGACTCCGGCGATGTTGCATTCAGGTCCGGAGCATAGCCAGAAGCGCATCGACGTCGGCTTCGTTCTGATAGAGGCCGAAGCCGATCCGGAGTACGTCCCCGCGCAGGTCGGTGACGACATTGCGCGCGGTGAGGCTCTCGTACAAGGCAGGCGCAGCAGGCCCTTGCAGCGCGATGAAGCGGGCTTGCGGCTCGCTCAGCATCGCGAGCTGCGGCAGCGGATCGACGGCGAGGAAGCGCGCCTTGAGCTTTTCGCAATGCGCTGAAATAGCTGCGGTATCGAGGCCCTCGGCCTTCAGCATTCGCTGCACCGCGTTGAAGCGGTAGAGGCCGCTCGGATCGAAGGTACTGCCCAGGAAGCGCCGTCCGTCGGGGGCATAGCCGACTCCGCCCTGCCGCGCGGCGAGGTCATCGAAGGCGGCGTACCAGCCGGTCACCTCGGGGCGTGGGCCATAGCCAGCCGGGGCGTGGAGGAAGCAGACCCCTTCGCCCGCCATCGCGTATTTGTAGCCACCCGCGAGGTAGAATACCCGGTCGGCCACGGCAGAAAGGTCGGTCGGCGTGGCCATAAAGCCGTGGTAGCCATCGATCACCACCCACGGACCTTCGGGCCGGGCCAGCGCCGCCAGCCGCTCAATCCCCGGCAGCACGCGCCCGGAATTAAACTGGACCTGGCTGGCAAAGATCAGATCATAGGCGCCGGTCTCCGCTTCCTCGACCAGCCGCTCCAAAGGCACCGTAGTCAGCGCAATCCGGCCCGCCTCGGCCCAGCGTAGCGACTGGCGGCGGAACGAGTGAAACTCGCAGTCGCTGGCCAGCACGCGCGGGCGGTCCATCGGCATGGCTGAGACGATCCGCACCAGAAAGTCGTGCGTATTGGGCGAAAAGGCGATTGTCGCCGGGTCGGGCAATGAAAGCTCGCGGGCGATGTGCCGCTGCGCTTCGGGAATGACCTCGCCGAAGATCTTGTCCCATTTGTGATCGGCCAGCATCGCTGCTTCTTCCCACGCCGCGATCTGGCCAGCGTAGCTCGCATCGGGCCAGAGGTGATGGCTGTGCGCGGCAAAGTGCAGCCGGCTTGGCGCAGCTTCGAGCGCGCGCGAAAAGAGGTGCTTGAAGGTCATCCTTCGATCCGCTCCCGACGAGCCCCTACCCTTTGGGGAGGGGTTGGGGTGGGGGTTCCGCGCCGGTGTCGAACCCCCACCCCCGGCCCCTCCCCAAGGGGAGGGGAGAAATAGGGAATTTCGGGTGAAAACGCACTCACAGCGAAGTCCGCAATGACCACAGTTCGGGAAAGGCGCGCTTGCTCAGGGTCGAGTGCAGGTAGCTCGCCCCGGCAGTGCCGCCGGTCCCGCGTTTGCCGCCGATCACGCGCTCAACCGTCAGCACATGCTTGTGCCGCCAGGTGGCCATGGCATCGTCCAGATCGACCAGCTTTTCGGCCAGCTGGTAGAGATCCCAATACCGCTCCGGCTGGCGATAGACTTCCAGAAACGCGGCCTCGACTGCCGGATGCGCGGTATAGGCCTGCGTCACATCGCGCTCTAGCACCTCAGCCGGAATCGACAGCCCCGCGCGGGCCGCCGCGGCAAGCGCCTCGTCCCACAGGCTTGGCGCGGCAAGCGCGGCTTCCAGCGCGGCGCGGGCTTCGGGGCGGTCATCCTGATAGGCCAGAAACCGCGCGTCCTTCAGCCCCAGCATATATTCGACCGTGCGGAACTGGTCGGACTGGAATCCGCTCGATGGGCCGAGCACGTCGCGAAAGCGGGTGTAGTCGCTCGGCGTCATCGTCGCGAGGACATCCCAGCTCAGCGTCATCACCGCCTGGATCCGGCTGACCCGAGCCAGCGCCTTGTAGGCCGGAACCAGCGCATCGGCGCGGACCTGCGCCAGCGCCAGCCGAAGCTCGCGGATCATCTGCTTCAGCCACAGTTCCTTGGTCTGGTGGATGACGATGAACAGCATCTCGTCATCGCAATCGGAACGCGGGTGTTGCGCCCCGAGCAGATCGTCGAGCGCGAGGTAGCGGGCATAGGTCATGGTCTTGGTCATGCTGAATCGCTCGTTGCTGGAATTTTGCATCCATCTCCGCTCATGGTGAGGAGGGACTGAGCGAAGTCGAAGGCCCGTCTCGAACCACCCTCGCGCGGGTCCTTCGAGACGCGACTTCGATGCTTCGACAAGCTCAGCACTCAGCCGCTCCTCAGGATGAGCGGACTTTAGTCAGAACACCGCCTTGGGCGCATCTTCCTTCATCATCGCCTGGCGGACCAGCGGGATTGGCGGGCCGCCATAGGTCAGGAATTCGTCGTGGAACGCCTTCCAGCCCTGCCGCCCGCCGCGCGTTGCGGTCCAGTCTTCGCGCAGCTTGCGGATCATCAGCTTGCCCAGCGTATAGTTGAGGTAGGCCGGATCATAGGCCCCGCGCCGGGCCTGCTGCTCGGCCGTGCCTTCGCCCTGATAGCAGGCATCCTGGAAGAACCTGGTCGATTGCTCGATCGTCATACCCTTGGTGTGGAGCCGGATCGCAGAAAGGAAGCGGCAATCACGCAGCAGGGCGTTGGAAAGCTGGCCGATGTGGATTTCGGGATCGCCGTTGCCGAGCCCGGCTTCCCACATCATTTCTTCGCTGTAATGCGCCCAGCCTTCGGCGAACGCGTAGCCGACGAACAGCCGCCCGAAGAACGACGGCGCGCGGTTGGCGTGGAGGAATTGCAGGAAGTGCCCCGGCATCACCTCGTGGATCGAGGTGAACATCAGGTCGTCCTTGCCCGGGATGTAGTCGGCCTGCTTGTCGGCGGGCCACGAAGGATCGGGCGCGGCGATGTAGTAGATCGAGGGGATGCCCTTTTCGTAAGGTCCCGGCGGATCGATATAGGCGCCGTTCTGCGCGTTATAGGGCGGGCTTTGTCGGACCAGCGCCTGCTCGGTGCCGGGGATCGAGACGAGGTCCTTTTCCTTCACGAAGGCCGTCAGCATCGGGATCTGGCTGGTCGCTTCGGCTACCGCGCCGCCGACCGGCTTGTTGGCACCCATCTTGTCCATGCAGGCCGGGATGGTCTGCCCCGGAGCGAACTGGTCGCAGGCAGCCTTGAGTGCATCCCGGTTGCGCTTGAGATCGGCCTCGCCGACTGCTTCAAGCTGATCGAGCGGAACATCGACCGCCTCGGTATCGCGCAGCATCTGGGCGAACCGGTCCGGTCCCAGGGCAAAAGAGGCATTAGCGCCTTCCTGACCTTTAAGCCAGGTCGCAAGGTCGCTCATCGCTGCGGCTGCCTTGGCACTGGCGTCCTTGAGCCGCTGCTGCAGCGCGGGGTCCTCTACATCGGCAAAGGTGCTCAGCGCGTCCTTGGGGTAAAACTCGGCATAGCCCTGAAAGGCCGAAACACCATAGGTGACCAGCGGCGCGGCGATCGGACCCTTCAGGTTGGCCTTGATCTGCGCGGCGGCGGCGGGAACGCCTTCAAGGAACTGGGCGAGCGCCTTGGCACGGGTCGGCTTGTCTGCATATTCGCGGGTCAGGTAGACGTTGGGATCGAAGGCTCCGACATACCAGCCCGGATTGGTGTGCGGCTGATCGGCAGTTTCCAGCCAGAACAGCTGCCCTTCGGCAACCTTGACCATGTAATCGCGCTCAAACCGGTCGCGGCCTTCCAGCTTGTCATAGCCCTTGGCGTCGGCGATCACCTTGCGCAGGAAATCGCCCCGCGCCTTCAGGCCCGCTGCAGTCCAGTCGGCAAACTTGCCATCGTACTGGTGCGCGCCCTGATAGACCGCAAAGTAGGGATCCTGCTTCAGCCAGCCGTCGATCGCCGCCTTGGTGAATTCAGCCCAGGGCGCTTGGGCAGTGGTTCCCGCAGTCGGCGCCATGTTGCAGGACGCGAGCGCTGTGGCGAGCAGCAGCGCGGTGAAAGGGCGGCGAAGCATCATGGGTCTCTCCGGAAATGCAGCTCTCGCCAGCTTGGGCGATAGTTTCCATCGAAACAAGTGGCGTTGGTCGATCCCGCCCTACCGAGTTCCCAGCCCGCGCGCGATGATCCCGCGCAGGATCTCGCGTGTCCCACCGCGCAGCGACCAGCTCGGCGCGTTGTGGACGATGTTGGCGAGTACCCCGGCATAGGCTGCCTGACTGCGCGGGTCGGCCTCGGCATCGACCAGCTGGCGGGCGAAATCGGGCAGGGTCTGCTCCCAAACCGCGCCGACATCCTTGACGATTGACGCCTGCAAGCCGGCATCCTGCTTGTTTTGCAGCATCGCCGCGACCGAGCGCGACAGGCGGCGCAGAACTGCAAGCTGCGCGGTGAGCCGCCCGATCGTGGCCATGGCAGCATCGTCCTCGCGGCCCTTCAGCATCTCAATCAGCTGATACATCAGCTCGATCGAAGAGAGGAACCGTTCGGGGCCGGAACGCTCGAACGCCAGCTCGCTCATCACCTGGTTCCAGCCATCGCCTTCCTGGCCGAGCAGGTTCTTGGCCGGGACGATCGCGTCCTCGAAATGCATCTCGTTGAAGTGATGCTGGCCAGCAAGGTCAATGATCGGGCGGATCGTCAGGCCGGGGGTGTTCTTGAGGTCAACCAGCAGCTGGCTGGTGCCCATGTGCCGGTCTGCGGGGGTGCCGCTGGTCCGGCAGAACAGGATCACATAGTCCGCCTCATGCGCGAAGCTGGTCCAGACCTTGGTCCCGGTGACGCGGTAGACATCGCCATCGCGCACCGCCTTAGTCCGGGTCGCGGCGAGGTCGGAGCCGGAGTCCGGCTCGCTCATCCCGATCCCGAAGGCCAGCTCGCCCTTGGCGATGCGCGGCAGGATCGTTTCCTTCTGCTCGTCGGTGCCGAACTTGATGATCGAGGGGCCGGACTGGCGGTCGGCAATCCAGTGCGCGCCGACCGGAGCGCCAAAGGCCAGTGATTCCTCGACGATGACATAGCGTTCGTAGGCGCTGCGTTCGTGCCCGCCGTATTGCTTGGGCCAGGTCATCCCGAGGTATCCGGCCTGACCCATCGCCAGCGAGAATTCGCGGCTGAAGCCGTACCAGTTGTCGCTGCGCTGACGCGGCGTGCGGTGGCCCAGCTGCTGGTCGAGGAAGGCGCGGAATTCACTGCGAAGCGCCAGCACTTCATCCGAATCAAGCGGCGGTGAGGGGAACGGGATCTTGCTCATAGCGCGGTCACCATCGGCCAGTAGCCTTCGCCGCCGGCGGCGACTGCCGGCCGGCCCAGCATGGTTGCCCAATGGACCTGACCGCCGAACTCGTCGCGCCAGGTCCACAGTGCGGTGGTGTAAAGGTGCAAGGCATGCTCGCGGGTGAAGCCGATCGCGCCATGCATCTGGGTGGCGATGCCCGCACCGTTGCCGGCGGCTTCGCGGGCGCGGAGCGACCCGGCGGCCACGCCCAGCGCGTCGCCGCGCTCCAGCGCTTCGGCGGCAAGGTCAGCCGCGGCGGTGGCGCAGGCCAGTTCGCCGGCGAGCTTGGCCAGTTCGTGCTGGACCACCTGGTTCTTCTGCAGCGGCTTGCCGAACTGCACGCGGGTGGCGGTGTGTTCCAGCGTCATGTCGAGCGCCGCTTCGAGCGCGCCGGCAATCTGGAACGCGCGCAGCGTTGCGCCTTCGGCCAGCGGGCAATGCGGGGCGGGGGCCAGGGCATCGGCTTCCCAGGCGATCTCCAGCGCGGGGCGGGGATGGAAGTTCAGCGCGGTGCCGGCCTCGGCCAGCGACCAGCCGCTGCGCGGCACGCGGTACAGCGTGTCGCCAACTGCCAAAACCAGGCAATCGAGGTTCTCGCCCCAGGCAACCCTCTCGACCCGGCCCTTGAGGATCCCGCCTTCCAGCGTCAGATGATTGGCGCGGGCGAGACCGGCCGGGCCTTCGGCCAACGGCAGCCCCGCCTTGGCGAGCAGGCGGTTGGCGCCCATCGTCTCGGCCACGGGCAGCGGCACGGCCAGACTGCCCAGCAGCCGCAGCGCTTCACCCTGTTCGGCGGCGGACAGGCCAAACCCGCCCTGCTCCTCGCTGAGCAGCGCCAGCGGCAAGCCCATTTCCTCAACCTCGGCCCACAGCGGCGCGTTCCACTGCCCCTCGCGCGCCTGCGCCTGCGCTGCGTCGTCGAGCGATCGCTCAAACAGGCGCTGGATCATTTCTGCAAGCATTGCGGCTGCACGCTCCCTGGCGAAAAATGGTGCCGGCTACAGGATTCGAACCCCCACGTCGGCGGATGCCGACAAACCGATTACTCAGCCACGGGTTGGACGGTTCTGGCCTGCACAAGCTCCTGGTTCAAAAATGGTGCCGGCTACAGGATTCGAACCCGTGGCCCCCTGATTACAAATCAGGTGCTCTACCAACTGAGCTAAGCCGGCAACGTGGTCTTATGTGCAGGCGTCCTTAGCCTCAGGTAGCGCCGAAGGTCCAGCCCTCGCGTTGCGCCAATTGATCGGTCAGCAGCGGCGGTTGCCACAGCGCGGGCTCGTGCGCGACTTTACGGAGCCAGGCGGCGGCAAGCAATGCGTCCGAGGCGTGATCGCTAAGCGGGCCGTTGCCGCACGCCGACTTGCTGCCAAGATTGGCCAGCGCGAGATTCAGTTCGATCCAGTCGCGCATCTTTGAGCGCCCTGCAGTTCTACCCGCGGCGATCGCGGCCAGCGTGGTGTAGATCTCAACCAACACCGAGCCGCGCTCGGGCAACGGATCGAACGGCCAGATTGCGTGGATGCCGGACAGGCGGTGCAGCAGCCGCATTCCGGCCAGGCTGCCCTTGCCGACCTGCGCCGCGCCGACCAGGTTGAAGTTGCTGTAGGGCCGGCAACCGGCGCGGGCCTGGCCATGCTCGGTCTCGCGAAAGCGTCCGCGTCCACCGCCAAACGCCGCGCCTTCGCGCCCGCCGTGGCGGCGAAAGTGCGGGGCGAGATCGGGGTGATCGGCAAAAGTGGTAGCGCCGAGGTGCAGTTCGTTGCCGCAGACCTGCTCGACCAGTGACCATAGCGCGCGAGCATGTGGCGGACTGCCAGCCCAGCCGGGAAAATAGGCTCCGCAATCGGCGTGGGCAAAGCTCATGCTGAGGTCGATGCCGACCAAAGTATCGGCGGGAAGCTGGTCGGTCAGCCATTCCAGAACCTCACCGCGCGACCAGCGATGGCCAGGGCGGACGAGTTCAGGCGCAGCATCGCCCGCCGGGCAAAGCGCGACGGCAATCCCATGGTGACGCTCACCCGCCGCGCCGGACCAGTCGATCGCAGCGAAGTGCCGAAATCGCGCGGGATTCATTCGCCGCGCCGTTCGGCCCGCTTCTTCTCCCACCACTCCAGGCGCTTCAGTACCTCGCGCTCGAACCCGCGTTCGACCGGCTTGTAGTACTGCGCCGGTTCCATCCCTTCGGGCCAGTAATTGGCTCCCGAAAAGCCGTCCTCGGCCTCGTGGTCGTAGGCGTAGTCCTTGCCATAGCCGATGTCCTTCATCAGCTTGGTCGGGGCGTTGAGGATGTTGGCGGGCGGGGAAAGGCTGCCGGTTTCCTTGGCGCTTTTCCAGGCCGCCTTTTGCGCGGCATAGGCCGCGTTCGATTTGGGCGCGGTGGCGAGGTAGAGGCAGGCCTGGACGATCGCCAGTTCGCCCTCTGGGCTGCCGAGGAACTGGTAGGCATCCTTGGCGGCGAGGCACTGGACCAGCGCTTGCGGATCGGCGAGGCCGATATCCTCGCTGGCAAAGCGCACCAGCCGCCGCAGAACATACAGCGGTTCCTCCCCGGCAGTCAGCATCCGCGCCATGTAATAGAGGCTGGCCTGAGGATCCGATCCGCGCAGCGCCTTGTGCAGCGCGGAAATCAGATTGTAGTGCCCGTCACGGTCCTTGTCATAGACCGCGACCCGGCGCTGCAGGAACTTGCCGAGGCCGGCCGGATCCAGCGGTTCGGGGATCTGCGCGTTGTAGAGCGTTTCGGCCTGATTGAGCAGGAATCGCCCGTCGCCGTCGGCGCTGGCGACGAGCGCCTCGCGCGCTTCGGCGGTGAGCGGCAGCGGGCCTTCAAGTTCCTCGCCGCGCGCCAGCAACGTGTCGAGCGCTCTGGCATCAAGCCGGTGGAGGATCAGCACCTGCGCGCGGCTGAGCAGCGCGGCGTTGAGTGCAAAGCTGGGGTTCTCGGTCGTCGCACCGACCAGGGTCACGGTGCCGCGTTCGACAAAGGGCAGGAAGCCGTCCTGCTGAGCGCGGTTGAAGCGGTGGATCTCGTCCACGAACAGTAGCGTGCGCTGGCCCATCTTCGCGGCCGTCTCCGCTTCGGCGAAGGCCTTCTTGAGGTCGGCCACGCCCGAAAACACCGCGCTGACGGAGATGAACCGCATCCCCACCGCGTCGGCCAGCAGGCGGGCGATGCTGGTCTTGCCGGTACCCGGCGGACCCCACAGGATCATGCTCGAAAGCTTGCCGGCTGCGACCATCCGCCCGATCGCACCTTCAGGGCCGGTCAGGTGCTCCTGCCCGATAACATCGCTCAGCCCGCGCGGGCGCAGCCGGTCGGCGAGCGGGGCATCCGCATCGGGTGCGGCCGGCAAGGCAGTGGGCAAATCATCTTCGAACAGGCCGCTCATCGCTCACCGTTAGCGCCTGCCGCGCAAATTTGCATCGATTCGCGAAGCGGCGTAGCCTGGTTGCATCAGTAACCAACTGGAGGAGGGGAAAATGGACACCAATTCAACGGGCAAGGCATCCGCGACATTCTGGATTATCTCGGCATTCAGCCTGTTGTGGAACGGCTTTGGCGGATATGACTATCTGATGACCCGAATGCGCAACATTGACTATGTCACAAGCGCAACTGGCGGCAGTCGGGAACTGGCCGAAGAGATGTTGGCTCTGGTTGAAGGAATGCCGTTTTTCGCACAAATCCTATGGCCGCTGGGGGTCTGGTCGTCGGTGTTGGGATCGCTACTACTGCTGGCTCGCTCACGACATGCGGCCCGCGTTTTCGCGCTCTCCCTAATCGCGGCGGCGGCCAGTTTTGCTTTCCAGATGACCGTAACAATGCCAGCCGAACTCGATACGCCGGCAATGAAGGTAATGCCGCTGGTGATCCTTGGCGCGATCGTGCTGCAATGGTGGTTTGCCCGGCGCAAGACTGCAGATGGTACGCTGCGGTAAGCCTTGCCGGTCATAGACCCAGTCAGCCAGACCGGGCCGCGCCCTTTTGGCGAATCAGCCGGATATAGGTATCGGCCACGACCTGGTTGATCTGATCCCACGAAAAGGCCTCGCTGCGCTTCTCGCCGGCCTGGCCGTGGGCGCGGCGCAGCGCCGGGTCAGCCACATAAGCCTGCAGTGCCTCGGCGAACTGGTGGACCGCGCCGGGACGGATCAGCCGGCCCGAACGGCCATTGTCGACCAGGTTCTGGCTGCCGGTGGCCGCCGCTGCGACGACCGGCAGGCCGCAGGCCATCGCCTCAAGGCTGACATTGCCGAAGGTCTCAGTGGTCGAGGGGAAGAACAGCACGTCCATCGAGGCGACCGCCTTGCCAAGGTCCTTGCCCGACATGAACCCGGCGAAAACTGCATCGGGCAGCCGTGCTTCCAGCCATGGCCGGGCCGGGCCATCGCCGACGATCAGAGTGCGGTGGACTACCCCACGCCGGCGGAGCTGGTCGATCGTGTCGGAAAAAACATCGAGCCCCTTTTCCATCACCAGCCGGCTGTGGAACCCGACCACAACCTCGTCATCGCCGATTCCGAGCGAGCGGCGCCAGGCCATATCGCGCAGGCCGGGATGGAACATCTCGCGGTCGACTCCGCGTGACCAGATATCGATATCGTAGTTCATCCGCTGGTCACGAAGCACTTGGGCGAAGCTGTCCGATGGCGCCACCAGTGCATCGCAGCGGCGATAGAACCGCCGCAGCATGGCCACGACAACCGGCTCCAGCCAGGCCATGTTGTAATAGCGGAAATAGGTCTCGAACCGGGTGTGGACCGAGGCGAGCACGGGCAGGCCCTGCTTGCGTGCCCAGGTGACCGCGCGGTGGCAACCGATGTCGGGCGCGGCGACGTGGACCACGTTGGGATTGAACGCGGCCAGATCGCCGCGGATGCGGCGGTTGACCCCGGTGGAAACGCGGTACTCGGCGCGGCCCGGAATTGCCAGCGAGGGCAGACTGACCAGATCGCCCTGCGGCTCAAAGGCCGGCGTTTCGGTGGTCGGCGAATAGACCCGGACCTGCGCGCCCTGGCGCAGCAGGTATTCGACCAGGCGGTTCAGCGCCTGATTGGCTCCGTCACGGACGTAATTGTAATTGCCGCTGATCAGGGCGATCCGCAGATCGGAAGTCTCCATTTACGCGCCTTAGCCGATCAACAAGACCCGCGCCAGCATCCCGTACTGGCACTTCGCGCCAGCACGGCGATCGATGGAGCTAGGCCATTGCGCTTTGGAGCAGGTTTGTGAGGCTAGCCCGGCTTGGGCAATGCGCCCACAATGTTGCGCGCCAATTCGGCGTTGTAGCTGCGATAGGCTTGGCGGACCCATTCGCGCCAGGCAGCCATGTCGACTGCAAATTCGTCGATCCGGGCATTGCCCATGCGCTTGGCAAGTTCGGGGCTGGGGGCTTGCACGCCTGAGTTCAACTGCCCGGGCAACCTGCTTGGTGCGATCAGCACACGTCCCTTGGGTTGGAAGCCGCCGCCAACATTCTCGATCGAGCGCTTGCCGCCTGCTGAGAAATAGGTGTGCGAGTGCGGCTTGTATCCGAACAGGATTTCGCCGCCAGCCCAGGCGGTTGAGCCCTTGCTACCCGATTTGACCGATCCGGACAGAGTCGAGAATTCAAGCGTCAGATATGGCGCAATTGAAACCGCGTTGAGCGAGCGGCTGGCCGGGTTGAACTTGCCAATCGAAAACATTTCCGAAGAACCGGTTGTGCTGCCCCAGCTGGGATGGAGCGGCGCTTCGGGGCTGCCGGTCATGAACCACAGCCGCTTGCCCATCGGATCGAGCACACCTTCGTCCCACTTGGCACCGCCAGGGACCTTGGGCATCGCCGCGAAATCCGGATTGGCCAGCAGTTCGGCCGGTGGGACCGTTGGCAGGCCGATCGCGGCCAGCCGGCTAGCCAGGTCGTTGCGGGCTTCTGCGGCAAGCGCGCGCATGTCCGCTTCGGTCGGGCCTTTAAGGGTCAGGTAGATGCCGACCCGGCCACCGGCATTGGCCTCCGCGGCCAGAATGAAGCGGATCGGGTAAGTCACGATCGCGGCGCGCGGGTGCATTTTGAAAGCGCCCTTGCCGCCCCAGATGCTAAGCTCGATGGGTAAGCTCCCGGCGGGTCCCTGTGCGGCTAGACGACCCAAGGGCGTCGCCAAGGCCGCTCCCAAGCCTGCAAGCTGCAGGGCGCGGCGACGATCAAGTTCGAATGACATACGTTGGCCTCCGGCTAAATTTTGTCGATGCAGGCTAACGCAGCTGTTCGGTAGCAACTTGGAATTTCGCGCCAGCCCGGTCTCGCATACCGTGTCCGCTGCCGCTTAAGAGATTCAGGGTGACTGGAGCTAGGCTCAGGACCCATTAAAT
>NZ_DJUW01000016.1:0-113051 GCF_002440635.1 Novosphingobium sp. UBA6272
CGCCAAACCGGCAGCAGGCCAAATAGCGATAGCTATAGAAAGCACGGAAGATCGAAACCAGTGCCTTTCTTCGGGCAGCTTTACCAGCCCTCTTATGAGCGGGAGGTGGATCGAATTTCGAATATGGCGCAATTTGGCGTTCGGACCGACATTCCAATTGCTGGAGCAAGCAGCCTTTATCAACTCTTGAAAGTCCACTGGCACCAGCGCGAACCCGCCCTCATATAACTTCTCAATCGCGCGTTGAAACTCGTCGTTAGTGATTGCACCTTTCGCCTCTAGGTGTCTCAAAACATCAAGCGAAATAGCTGTGTTTACCGTCGCTTCCGTTTTGTCAGTGAAAGTGCCGTTCTTGTTCAGTCCTCGGTCGTCGCAGACAAAGAGGGTTGCTCCGCTGATATCCTGAAGCGCATTGATCAGCGGCCCTATCTCGCGTCGGGTGCCTTCGTCCTCGGATTCCGTAGTATCCTCAGAAGTAAGTTTTCCGATCCTAATCGTGCCATTTTCGATAGCCGCCGCCACTGAAGCCCTTAACTGCTTAATTTGATCTCGAACTGCCGCAGCCCTTGTGCTGTCTGCAATTTCACGGTTCGCCAGCTCCTCAACGTCAGGAAGGATAACCAGTTGCCCAAACACACTCTTTAGACGGGGCAAGATCTCCGCATCCGCCAGATAGTGCGAAGCGGTCATGGACAAATATAACGGCTTGCCGGATGCCAAGATTGGTTCGTTAGGCCAATCCTCACCACTGCCAAAGATCGCCGCCAAAGCGTCGTTGGCAACTGTGTCGCTCAGATCGCCGTTGTCTCTCAGTTTCGCAATTAGCCCTTTGGGACTCACTAGCCTGTCTGCAAACCGACTAGGGTCGATGGTTTCTTTCAGCTTGCCGGGCGGGTGTAGAGGGGCCGTATAAACTACATAACCATCTGTTCTCGCCGCAGCTTGATAGAGCCTTGCAAACTCTTTTCCGACTTCACTTTCCAACTCCTCGCCCGCTCGGTCGCATTTTTCGACGGTTAGTGTTTGTGCGGCGATAAGCCTTTTGATCTCTTGCGCCTGCTGCACTCTGCTTGGCTGGGTATGTCGCGCCTCTGAGTAGTCCTGAAAAATCTGAGACATCGTGCCTGCGGGGAGAACAACCTGACTAATCGCGCTGAGTGTCTTGTCTAAAATCCCGATTGATTGAAGGGTGAGCAATGAGGTGACATCAAACGAAATGACGGGATCATCTGGCAGGTTCCAGAAAAGGCGATTTCCTGCATAGGCGGGAATGAGGTTGTGTTTCCGTGGGTCTGTATTCTGGCGATTTTCCCATGCCTGCCCGAGATAGATCGCACTCAATGTCACGTTCAATGGCTTCGCAGCTAAGGAAAGTGGAAGCTCAGCCGCCATGATCATTGCGTTTAGCTTTTCGCTCCGTTCTTGGCTTTCACGCATTAACTCGACGGCGTCGTCGATATCCTTCGTCCAAACAGGCCCATTCTCTTCAGACCCGTCTATGGCAGCTTTGAGCCAGCCGTTTACCTCCGGCGTGCGCTCCGCCCCCATGTTTAGTGCCGCGTGATAGGCAGCCAAAAATAGGTGAGGGCTTTGATCCTCTTTATCCAGCGAAGCCTTTACCAGCGGAAGCGCCGATGGACTTTCCAACGCGGTTGCAAGCTGAGCCGCGCTCATCAATGTCCTCGAGCTGCGACTATCTCTTGCGGCAAGCTCTGATTGCAGAAATGGCTCAAGCTCGCTCCATCGCCCGAGTTCAAGCAATATGCTCACTCGAAGCTGTCGGATGTTGTGATTGTCGGCCCCTTCAGCGTTAAGCCTGTCCAATACGGCCAAGGCTTTCGATAACTCGCCCTGCCTTTGAAATTTCCAAGCCTCATGAATGCCTAGGTGATGATGCTGCGGAATGTAATCAGCCAACGTATGCAGAAACTCATCTAGCGCCTCAGTTTGGCCATTCCACAGGAAAGCATCGCAAGCCTTCGCTGCATCGCCCAGCTGGTGCTTTCGCTGCCAAAGCAGCGCAAGAAAGTGCCCTAATCGCGAGTCCTTCTTCTCGGAGAGTGAAGATATCAGGATTTCCAGATCATGCGTTTTATCGCTTTGTTCAAAGAGAGTCAGTCTGGCAGAAATCGAATTAGCACCTTGATGCTCGTCTATCGTGGTTTTCAAAAAATCATAAAAATCGGGTTCAACAGATGACTGGCTTTGCTCCAAAAGCTCAAGGGCCTCATTGACACGATCGGATTTTGCCAGCGCCTCGATCCGAATCCCGATAACCTCCTCGATCTTCATGAAAGCAATGAGGCCAGTTTCATGTCGTTCGACAAATTCGGCCACCTTTGCAGGATTGTCGCTTCGCATCGCTAACGCAAAGGCGGTCCGAAGTTGCCGCGTATCCAGCCCGCCAAACCTCTCAGCGTGATCAAGCTGCGCCTTGAGGCCAGACCAATCGAAATCGACTTTGTAAAGTAGCGCTAATGGGGCAATGTCGATGGCCTCGTTGGGATCAGAAAGTCTAGCTTTCAAATCTTTCTCAGCACGTTGTCGTTCAGCGGCATCCTGGAGGGAAAGTCTCAGTCCTAATATCTGCTGGTCAAGAATCGCTTGCAGATCATCGGCGTCCAAATCTGCGGCGGCGGCTATCAAGTCTCGGAAATCTGATATTGCTTCTGAGAGGAGTTGCTGGCCAGTTTGATCATTTCGATAATCGTCCGGTCGGGGGATTAAGCCATGTGTTTTTAGAAAACGAGCGGCTACATCGGGAGCCATCGCCAACGCCATGCAGAGCCGCCCTCGTTCGAACAGGATAAGAGGATTCTCACCTATCTGGTCGGGAGTGGCGCGATGCAGGAGATCTTTAGCTTCGGCAAGCCGCGCTAGTTCAGACATTCGCAATGAAAGCCAATGCAGAGCATGACCGGTCAGATCGTTTTCGCTATGATGCTCAGTGTAGTATGCGATTGCCGCTTCGTTGCCGTCACGCAGGTAGATGGCCTGGATGAACATGCTAATCGACGCTGGATCGTGTCTACAACGAAGCAGCTTGAGGGCTGAGTCGAAGTCATTTTGCACCATTAGCAGCCGGGCATGCTCAGGCGTCACGTCGATGTCGCAGATGGAAGTGGCTCTTTCGAGTGCAGCGGTAGCGTCATCAATCAATTCAACTCTGGCGAATATGATAGCCAGTTCCCTGAAGGCTTCCGCCCTGATTGAGGGTGTCCCGAAGCTAAGGCCTTTCTGAAGGCGGCCTGCAAATGATCGACCATCATCTATCAGCTTATCATCTTGGATGAATCGGCGTCGTTTGAAGCGCTTGGTTTCCTCCAATACTGCTTTGTCGATAGCGCCTTCATCAACCTGACTGCGAATGTCTATGCTATCGGATGCAAATCCCTTTTTGGAAATTTCCGCTATCTTGTTGCTTATGTCTGCAAAACCGACATCCATGTTTTGCGCCAACTCAGCCTTGGCATCTGAAATCTGGCTAGTTAGCGTCTCAAGCAGAATTCTATCACCGGGAGTTAGATACGCCACCAGGGTTGCGAAAGTGAAGGCGACAGCATCTTCCAGCAATCTCTCACCAAAAGGTGCTGCACCTTCATACAGCTCTGCATCGTCAAACAGACTTGCATAAAGCACGCGTGCCGATTGGCATTCTTTCGAGATGTCTTCGTTCGCAAATGTCTTGCGGGTTGCGTCTTTGACGAGTTGAACTACGCGATCATCTGAAATGAAATGACTGGCGTTTTCTGTGTCAAAGCTCGCTGGGCGATCCGAGAAATACCCTTTCAGCTTAACCCAAATCGTTTGAGGCAGCTTCGCCGCATCGCCCTTCAAGACGGCAAGAGCTTCATCCATTTCTCTGTCTGCGGTGCCCAATGTGCTTAGATCGGCACAGGCCGCCCCGCGCCTTGCCCATTGGGTGCGGAAAAACTCCAGCGTCGGTTTCGCACCGGCTGAAACCCCCGTTTTCGCTATACCTGTGGACAAAGGTTCCAAATACTACCTCGCAAGCTAACTCGGGATTTCGAACGTCGACTAGCCCCTTGTCGGCTCAGTTAGCAGCCTGCGGCATGTAGTTGAACAAGCAATTATTCTGCCGATGGCGGCTAAGTCACCTCGGTCCAATAGCGTGGTGAACGAACGTCAAATTTCGGTGTCGCGTTCAGGTCGGGTGAACGGCAGAAATGTTGGCGAAACCCGACGAAGACGCCATCCTCCATAGTTAGCGCTTTGCACCTCGATACAGTCCAAGAACACCTCCCCTTTCATGACTAATCCACGCCCCTGACCGAACCCGGCCAGGCGCTGCAACGTGCGCTCATGCGGACCGTGTTGCCGTCCTTCGGTCGGCTGCCCGCACCACTCCTTCGAGCGACGTTTCCCTCATTGCATTCGGTGCAGACCTGTCCGTGCCCGGCCTCTTCGGGGCTCAGTCAAAGGGATGGTCCCTTGGACGAACTAGAGCTTCGAAAGGTCACTCTCATGAAGAACACCGTCACTCTCGTCGGCTTCGTTGGCAACAATCCCGAAGTCCGCACCGCCCAGTCAGGAGCCTCGATCACCAACCTCTCCCTCGCCACTACCCGCAGCTTCAAGGACGCCGATGGGGGTCGCCAGACCGAGACCGAATGGCACCGGATCACCTGCTTCAATGGCGTCGGCAAGTGCGTCGCCGAGCACGTCACCAAGGGTGCGATGGTGATGGTCACTGGACGGATCCACTACTCGCGCTGGACCGACAGTGAAGGCCAAACCCGCTACGGCTGCGAGATCATCGCCGAGCAGGTCGATTTCCTCGCCAAGGCCAAGGAAGCGACTGCGGATGAACCCAGGAAGCGGCGCGCCAAGTAGCGCACCGCTCAGGCCCCGGCGGTGATTCCGCCGGGGCCTTTCTGTTCGGCCTCGGCTTCGAACGCCCGCTTGCCTTTACGCTTCCACAGCGCCAACGCGTGTGCCCCCTCCTCCCCGCGCAACTTGGCCGCGACCGTGAGCAGCGCGCCGTAGATCGTCGCGCGGTCGTCATCGGTCAGTTCTACCAGGCCTGCCTTCACCACCAGACCGCCCAGCTCGATCAGCTGGTGGGTGCGTTCGCGGCGTTTGACCTGCCAGTCGCGCATGTCGGTTCGCGCCTTCGCTGCTTCAAGCCGGTGCTTCGCCGCGGTCGCCCGCGCGATCGCGATCCGGCTTGTTGTTAGCTCGGCCTTGATCGACTGCCTTCCCCTGAAAGAACGCCGCGCCGCGTGCGCGCCAGCCCTCCTTTATTGTGCTGTCGTTGCTGCTCGCTGCATTGAGTAATGCACCCGCCAGCACATCGGGCTCGAGCGTGTCGCCGCCGGTCGCGATCACCAGCTCGCCAAGGTGCCGTACGCGGCGTTCCTTGAGCGCCTTGGCCTTGTCTGCCAGCGCCTTCAGTTCCGAATCAAAATCGCGCGGTTTGCGCATGGCCTCGTCTCCGCCTGGAGTTGATGCGCCCAATGTACGGCTGTGCTTTGTCCAATGCAGCAAGGTCACCGGGACGCTCTGATACGGCTGAGTCCCGAACGAGAAATTTTCGAGAGAGGGCGCGCTTATACGTCGTGCCGACGTGGCTTTGATGGCGTAACTGGATGGCCACATGGCAATCTTCCACTTCAGCGCGAAAGTCATTGGCCGCTCGAGCGGGCGCAGTTCGGTCGCGGCTGCGGCTTATCGCGCGGGTGAGAAGCTCCAGGACGAGCGACTCGACCGCGCTCATGACTTCACCGACAAGACCGGTGTCATTCATTCCGAAGTGATGCTGCCCGAAGGCGCGCCCGAGGAATTTGCCGACCGCGAAAAGCTGTGGAATGCGGTCGAGAAGGCCGAGAAGCGCAAGGACGCCCAGCTTGCCCGCGAGGTCGAGTTCGCCCTCCCCCGCGAGCTCAGCAAGGAAGATGCGATCGACCTTGCCCGCGAGTTCGTCGAGGCCGAGTTTGTCACAGAAGGGATGATCGCCGACCTTAATGTCCATTGGGATATCGGTGAGGACGGCCAGCCCAAGCCGCACGCCCATGTCATGCTGACAATGCGTGAAGTGGGGCCCGATGGGTTCGGCGCGAAGGTCCGCGACTGGAACCGCTCCGAGTTGATCGAGCAGTGGCGCGAACGCTGGGCCGAGCACGTCAATTTGGCGTTAGCCGAACGCGATATCGATGCGCGGGTCGACCACCGCAGCCTCGCCGAGCAGGGCATTGCGCTTGAGCCGCAGGACAAGATTGGCCCCGCCGCATCGCGGATCGGCACGCGCGGATTGGAGGCCGAGCGGATCGAGGAGCATCGCACGATTGCGCAAGGGAATGGGACACGGATCATCGCCAATCCCGCGCTCGCCCTGGACGCTATCACCCACAGCCAAGCCACCTTCACCGCGCGCGATCTGGCGGCGTTCATTCACCGGCACAGCGACGGCAAGGAGCAGTTCGATGCGGCTCTCGGTGCGGTGCGCCATGCCCCCGAACTGGTCGCACTCGGCAAGGATGGTCGGGGCACTGAGCGGTACACCTCGCGCGCAATGATCGAGACCGAGCAGCGGCTCCATCTGGCGGGCGACAGCATGGCTGCGCGGGACCGGCATGCAGTCGCGGGCAAGCACATCGATCATGCCATCTGCCGCGGCGAGGAGCGCAACTTGCTGCTCTCTGGCGAGCAGCGTGCGGCGTTCGAGCATGTTACCGGTGCCAAGGGTCTGGCGATCGTCATCGGCTTTGCCGGCACCGGCAAGAGCGCGATGCTTGGCGTCGCGCGCGAGGCCTGGGAAAGTGCCGGTTACACCGTCCACGGCGCAGCGCTTTCAGGGATCGCTGCGGAGAATCTCGAGAGCGGATCGGGGATTGCCTCACGCACTCTCGCTAGTCTCGACTACCAGTGGAGCCAGGGCCGCGAACTGCTTGGGCGCCGTGACGTGCTGGTGATCGACGAGGCCGGGATGGTCGGCACGCGGCAACTCGAACGCGTACTCAGCCGAGCTGCCGATGCCGGGGCTAAGGTCGTGCTGGTTGGCGATCCGCAGCAGCTTCAGGCGATCGAGGCTGGCGCGGCCTTCCGCGCGCTGCACGAATGCCACGGCGGGGTCGAGATCACCGAGATCCGCCGCCAGCATGCCGACTGGCAGCGCGATGCCACGCGTCACCTAGCGACTGGACGGACCGGGGAAGCGATCGGGACCTATGCCGATCGGGGTATGGTCCATGCTGAGACCACTCGCGAGATCGCGCGCGAACAGTTGATCGCGCGTTGGGACGGGGATCGGCGAGCCAATCCCGAGGCAAGCCGGATCATCCTCACCCACACCAACGACGAGGTCCGCGCGCTCAACCAGATGGGGCGTGAGCGGATGCGAGCGACGGGAGAACTCGGTCCCGATGTCGAAATCAGAGCCGAGCGTGGCGAGCGCCTGTTCGCCTCTGGCGACCGGCTAATGTTCCTGCGCAACGAGCGCGGTCTCGGGATCAAAAATGGCACGCTCGGCACCATCGACACGGTCAAATCCGGTCGCATGACGGTACGCACTGATGATGGCCGCAAGGTTGCGTTCGACACCAAGGACTATACCCATTTCGATCACGGCTACGCCGCGACGATCCACAAAGCGCAAGGCGTAACCGTCGATCGCACCCATGTGTTGGCGACACCAGGCATGGACAGCCACGGCACCTACGTCGCGCTCTCGCGGCACCGCGAGCAGATCGATCTGCATTACAGCAAGGATGACTTTGCCGACCAGTTGAAACTTGTCCGGCTGCTGGGTCGCGACCGCGCCAAGGACATGGCAGGTGACTATGCCGAGCGCGATCCGGCGCGTGATTTTGCCGAGCGGCGCGGGATCACCTTCCGCGAGAAGGTCGCCGAGATGGTGCGGCAGATTCCGGCCAAGGTGCGCGGCATCTTTGACGGGTTCCGGCCTGGCAAGAGCAAGCTTGAGGCGGTCCCGGCCACTGGTTCTGCTGCCAATCCCCAGTTCCGTGCGATCGAGAGATACGCCAAGGCGCACGTCGAAATTGCGCAAATGCAAGCCCGCGGATTGCCATTCTTGCCGCACCAGATCGAGGCGTTGGACCGCGCTAGCAAGGCGCTTGATGCACTTCGTCCAAGCGGCGGCACCGATCTCTCCAAGGCGTTCGAGCGTGCCCCAGACCTGGCCGTCGCAGCTGCCGCCGGGCGATCGCAAGCCGCACACCAGGCGATGAGGTTTGAAGCCGAACTGCGCGCCGATCCCGGCAAGCGGGCTGACCGCTTCGTCAATGACTGGCGTCAGATGGCCGAGACCCGCGAAACCTTGCAGCGCGGCGGCGACACCGCTGGCGCGCGCGGTGTTGCGAAGCAGATGGCCGAACTGGCCAATGGCCTCGAACGCGATCCGCAGCTCACGGAACGCCTCACCAAGCGCACTCGCGAGCTTGGCCTCGACCTCAAGCTCGAACGCAGCCTTGAACGCGAACTTACCGCCAGCCTCGGGCTCGGGCGCACCCGCAGCATGGACTTTGGACTCTAAGGAGAAGTGCAATGAACCAGAATGAAGATGATGAAGTCTATCTAGACCTCGATGCCGAGAGCGAGGGCGAGGCAGTACCAGTCGAAACTGTAGCCGCGCCGCAACCCGGCGAAGCTGATCCAGCGGCCGAAGCGTTCGGTCGCCTCGAAGGTCAGATCGCGCTGGTCCGGCGGGCTGTCGAGCATCTCGCCGCCGAGCGCGCCGATATTGTCATTCCGGATTACAGCCCGACGCTTGGGCAGATGGTTGGGCAGCTGGAGGCTGTTACCCAGAGCCTTGGCAGTCTGGCAGCGCAGCCGGCGCTGGCGCTCACGCCCAGCGGCATTTCCGACCAGATTACTCGAGCGGCAGAGTCCATGCGCCGGCTCGATCATGACAGGCTGTCCAGCGCGCAACAGGAACTCCGCCATTCGACGCAGGCTTTGCTTGATGTCGTTGCCCTGGCGCGGACCCGCGGCGAGCAACAGCGGGTTCTGTACAAGGTTGGCGGAGCGTGCCTGGTTTCTGGTTTGCTGCTTTGGGCGATCCTACCCGGCATTGTCGCGCGAACAGTACCAGACAGCTGGCGCTGGCCCGAAAGCATGGCAACGAGAATGCTCCGTCAGCCCTCGATCGTCGAGGCTGGTATTCTTCTGATCCGCTCGGAAAATCCGGCGCAATGGGATGCCATTGCAGATGCGGCTAGGTTCGAGCGCGATAATCGCGAGGCAATCAACCGCTGCAAGCAGACCGCGAGGAAGACGAACGCTTCGGTCAGCTGTGTTGTGCGCATCAACTCTTAGCTTGCGCATGGGTTGATGATTGGCAGCTACTGCAAAGGTGCGATTCGGGTCTGGCACAACCAACAATCCTGATTGGTTGATTTGGGACCGCATTCAAAGACTGCAGTGTTGACGACAGTAACTTCAATTCCGTCGGCATCCCGCTCTTTGGGCGTAACCACAGCCAAGACGTTCGCCTAATCGAGAAAATCGACCCTACCTGAGTTTAGATGATAATAGGCCCCGACCACTCTCAGCCTCCCATCCTGCTGCGGTTCCAGCAAGGCCGGGGATGCCTCCAGCTGAAGTTCCCGAACGACCCGCTTTACGTTGCACAACGCTGCGGCATCGGCGAGGCTTTCGGACCAGGGATCCGCTTCGAGTACTGCTGGGAGCAGGGACTGCAGAACTTTGCCGACGTTTCCGGTATATGTGGTATGCCCACGCGCCACGGAAACGGCAGCACGCAATGCGCCGCAAGCCTCATGCCCCATAACCACGATCAACGGCACTCCCAGCTGGGTTACCGCGAATTCAAGACTGCCCAATGCACTTGCACAAAGCGCGTTACCGGCGTTGCGGACAATGAACAGTTCGCCCAATCCGCGCTCGAACAGCAGTTCAGGCGGAACCCGCGAATCTGAGCAACTGAGATAGGCTGCAAAGGGCTGCTGGGCGACGGCGAGGTTCAAGCGGTGCAGCCGGTCCATCGGCGGATTATAGGGGGCGTCGGCCAAGAAGCGCCGGTTGCCTTCCTTCAGCAGTTCGAGTGCTTCGGCAGGGGACCGAGGGTAAACCGGGACTGTCATGGCGTGTCATCCATTGCGGCCATCGATCCGGGGCCGGACATATATGGCGGCATTGCGCAGCAACCAAGGCATCAGCCCTATAAGAAACACCAGCGCAGCCACCGAAAGCAGTGCGGGGTGCTCAAAGCGGAGCGCCGCCCACACCCGCAGCACAGCCGCCACTTGGACGGCCACGAAGGCCAACCAGCCGAGAGCGAACATCTCCAAGGGCCGACCGGAATGCCCCTGCGTAACCCGCGTCACCATGGCCACCAGCAGGCTTCCCGAAAATCCGATCATCAGCGCATGGGTCGGGGCCAGGCCAAAAGGCAGGCCGATTGAAGCTAGCCCGGACAGGCCAAAACCAACCGGTGCCCAAGCAAAGCCCCAGATCAGGACCTTGAGCAAGCCGGGCGCCGCAGCACGGGGCCACCAGCGCCAGAGCATAAGAGTACCAAGCACAGCCAAGCCGAACGAACCAAGTGCGATGAGGTCGTCGAGCAGAACCAGTCCGCCGAGCAAACGGGCCAGCAGCAATACCCAGAGCGCAGGCAGCAGCCAGTTCGGCCGCCAGGGGTGGTAGCCTGTGACGGCGCTGGCAGCGAAGAACGGCACCATCCGGTGCGCAACGGTTAGAAAGATCGGCAGCAGGCAGGCATTCATGGCCAGTTGGTTGGCCGCCCGCAGCAGACGCGGATCGTCGCTGTAAACGAACTGCTGGACAAGCAGCAGCGCAAGAAGTCCGGACAACAATGCCGCAATCGCAGAAGCGGCATGCCAGCAGGGCGGCTTCCCTGCCCGGCGGGCGCTCCACAAGGCCATGGCAAGTACGACCAGTCCCACAGTCCAGCCAATGGAGAATAGAGCAAACCCGGCCTGCACGGCCCATACGGCCGAAGTCCAAAGTCCAACCTGCGCCACGCCACTGCCCGCGGCAAGCAATGCCGCGATCGGCCCGAACTGGCGCAGAGTCAGATCGGACAGGCCCATCCAGCGAGGGAACACTGTCAGCAGGAATCCAAAAATGAAGGGGGAATAGCTCAGGAATATCATCGCCGGGCCGTGCATCAGCGCCGCCGGGAGTGACCCCGGACCAAGCGCGATCAGACCGGATTGCATACCCATCAGGCTGACCAGCCACCATGCCGCCACCGACAAGAGACCCAGACTTCCAGTCAGGAATGCCAGGCGGTGAGGTGCAGCAAACAAAATAGAAGGTCTGGGCATGTCGCGCTCCTTAGAGTGAGAGGGCGGCATATTGCTTGATCTTCATCAATTACGATGCCGAACTTTCACCTATCAGAGCAATATGAATCAATTCAAACTCCTTCTCGCATCGGCAACCTTTGCCCTTGTCCCCGCCATGGCCGCGCATGCCGAAACCAAGCCTGCCGATGTCATACTCTATGCCGATATCCGATACCGGCTTGAGGTGGTTGATCAGACGGGCCTGCCCAACGATGCCACAGCATCGACCCTGCGGATTCGTGCAGGCGTAAAAACGAGCGAATGGCATGGCTTCAGCGCCGTGGTCGAAGGCGAGGCAATCGTGCCGATCGGTGGGACGAATTACAATGATACCGTCAACGGCAAGACCGCTTATCCGGTCGTTACTGATCCCTCCGATGTGCTGCTCAATCAAGCCTATCTGCGCTGGAAACCATCCGCCCAAGTGGAACTGACTGGGGGCAGGCAGGCGATCAATCTCGAAAATCAGCGCTGGGTTGGTTCGGTGAACTGGCGACAGAATGATCAGACCCTTGACGCGGCGCGCCTCACCGTGAAGCCAGTCAAGGACTTGTCGATCGACTATTTCTACGCCTGGCGGGTCAACCGGGTGTTCGGGCCGGATTCACCGCAGGGTATCTGGCGTGACACCGACATCCATTCGGTGCGCGCCGCTTATACAATCAAGGACGTCGGCACGCTGTCGGCCTACGGACTCTGGCTGGATGTTCCCTCCTCCGCCGCCAGCAGTTCGCGGACCCTGGGCGTGCGGATGGCTGGCGAGCGGAAGGTCGGCAAGCAAACCAAGGTGCTTTACGCCGTCGAATACGCTCGCCAGCAGGATTTCGGACCCAATCCGGCCAGTTATGACTTGTCCTATTTCCTGGCCGAGCCTGGGATTGCCCAAGGCCCGTTCACGCTGAAGGGCGGTTTCGAGCGGCTGGAAGGCAATGGCAGCGCGGCGGTGCAAACGCCGCTCGCCACGCTCCATGCGTTCAACGGCTGGTCCGACAAGTTTCTGACCACGCCGGCTAGTGGCCTGCGCGATGTCTACATTGATGCCAGTTGGAAGGTGGCCAAAGGACCGCTCAAGGGGATGACGCTGCGCGCGTCTTGGCATGATTACAACTCGACCGCTGGTGGCCTGGATTATGGTCAGGAATGGAACGGCCAGGTCAGTTATCCGATCGACCAGCACTTCACCGTGCTGGCCAAGGCGGCGCGCTACTATGCAGATACCTTCGCCACCGATACCACCAAGTTCTGGTTTGCGATCGAAGCGAAGTTCTGACCCGATCAGTCCCGCACCGGATCCGGGCGAGAGAACGCCTCCAGCGCGGCGCGGTCGGCAATCCGCACTGTCGCGCCATCGATTTCGAGCCCGTGCTGGCCAAGAACGCCAAAGGCACGCGAGAGATTTTCCGGTGTCATTCCCAGTAGCGATGCGATCAGGCGCTTTTCAGCGCGCAGCTGAGCCCGGCCGGTGCCGCCCTGCCTGCGCTCCTGATCGAGAACAAGATTGCCAAGTCGCTCGGCCGACTGGCGCAGCTTCATATCAGTCAATGCGCGAACCATGTCGCGATATGCCAAAGCCAGTTCGCGCATTGTCGCCTGCATCAAGGCGCAGTCCTGCTTGACCACCTCTCGAACCAAAGCGGCTGGGACCAGCAGAATGCGCGAGGCGGTTAAGGTGCGGGCTGACATCAGGTAAGGCATGTCAGTTACCACCGCGGCCAAGATGAAACTGGTCACCGGTTCGACAATCCGCATAGTCGTGTCGCGGCCAGCGCTGGTTGCATAGAGTTCAGCCAGGCCATCGACCAACACGTGCAGGAAGTCAGGATGTTGGCCGAGCTCAAACAGAGTCAATTGCGGCGGAAATACCTGCAGGAACGACCCCGAAAAAATCCGCTCGCGCTGTTCCTCCTGCATTTCCCGGAACAATGGCAACCTGGCAATCTCTGGCCTTTCAGCAACTCTCACGGATCGGGACACTCCTTGGGAACTTAGGCTCCTCTAGCGTTAGAATTGATGTTCATCAATCATCGACTTGATCTACCGCAGGCCTAGATCAGCTGCGGATCAGGGCAATTTCGCTTTCCTAGCCTGGATCGAGCCAATTTGATCCGGATCAAGCCTGTTCGCGTATATCGGGCCATGCCCTGCTGCAACAAACCCAAACAGGCGGGAAATCACTATGCCACTCCAGCAAACGGCCAGCTCAGGTGAACAGAACCGGGCCCTCGGGCTCAGCACATTCGCCTTCACCGTCTGCTTTGCAGTCTGGACGATCTTTGCGATCATCGGAATCCAGATCAAGCAGGACCTAGGCCTCAACGACACCCAGTTCGGCCTGCTGGTCGGCACGCCGATCCTGACCGGATCCTTGGTCCGCCTGATGCTGGGGGTCTGGACCGACCAATACGGCGGACGGTTGGTCTTTCCGCTGACCATGCTGGCCTCGGCGCTTTCCACCTATTTGCTTACCTTTGCCGATAGTTACGCCCTGATGCTGGTCGCAGCTCTCGGGCTGGGAATGGCCGGGGGCGGCTTCGCGGTTGGCGTGGCTTATGTTTCCAAGTGGTATCCTCAAGAAAAGCAAGGTTCTGCGCTCGGCTTCTTCGGAATGGGCAATGTCGGCGCGGCGGTGACCAAATTCGTTGCTCCATGGATCATGGTAGCAATGGGCTGGCAGGCTGTGGCGCTGATCTGGGCGTCGGTGCTGGCGGTTACCGCCGTGCTCTTCTTCATCTTCGCAAACGACGATCCCGATCTGGCCGCGCGGAAGATCAGCGGCGACAAGCCCAAGGGCCTGAAAGAGCAGCTTGAGCCGCTCAAGAACGAACAAGTCTGGCGCTTTTCGCTCTACTATTTCTTTGTGTTTGGGGCCTTCGTTGCCCTGGCGCTGTGGCTGCCGAAATATCTGATCGGGGTCTATGGCGTCGACATCAAGGTTGCGGGGATGCTCGCGGCAACCTTCTCGCTTTCGGCTTCGCTGTTCCGCGCCTATGGCGGCGTGCTATCGGATCGCTACGGCGCGCGGCGGATCATGTACGCCACTTTCGGCGTGTCGATGCTGCTGTTGTTCATGCTGTCCTACCCTTCCACCGACTACACGATCCACGGGGTGAAGGGCGATCTACACTTCGCGACGTCGATGAGCCTGGTGCCCTTCGTAATCGCGGTGTTCGTGCTGGGCTTCTTCATGTCGCTGGGCAAGGCTGCGGTCTACAAGCACATCCCGGTCTACTACCCCGATCATGTCGGTTCGGTCGGCGGCCTGGTCGGGCTGGTCGGCGGGCTGGGCGGTTTCGTGCTGCCGATCGTGTTCGGTGCAGTCAGTGACCTGACGGGCATCTGGACCAGTTGCTTCATGGTGCTGTTCGCGCTGGTCGCGGTGGCGCTCGCCTGGATGCACATGGCGATCCGTCAGATGGAACAGAAGGCGGCAGGCATCGATACCCGTTCGCTGCCGCAATTCCCAGAAATGGCCGGTCTGCACGATGCCGAGACGCATGCGGCGCATGAAGTCAAAGGCAAGGTTCTGACCGACTGGCGACCCGAGGATTCCCAGTTCTGGGAGGAAACCGGCCAGCGCATCGCAAATCGCAATCTCTACATCTCGATCCCCGCGCTGCTCTTGGCTTTCAGCGTGTGGATGGTCTGGTCGGTGGTGGTCGCAAAGCTTCCCCTCATTGGCTTTGCTTATACCACCGACCAGCTGTTCTGGCTGGCCGCGCTGCCGGGCCTTTCCGGCGCGACCTTCCGGATATTCTACTCCTTCATGGTTCCGATCTTTGGTGGGCGGCTATGGACCACGCTCAGCACCGCTACCCTGCTGATCCCGGCATTCGGGATCGGCTATGCGGTGCAGAACCCGGATACGCCCTATTTCATCTTTCTGGTCCTGGCACTGCTGTGCGGTTTTGGCGGGGGCAACTTTGCTAGTTCGATGTCGAACATCGGGTTCTTCTTCCCCAAGGCGCAAAAGGGCAACGCGTTGGCGCTCAATGCAGGCCTCGGCAACCTTGGTGTGTCGGTGATGCAATTCGCCGTTCCGCTGGTGATCACGGCTAGTGTGTTTGGTGCCTTGGGCGGTGAACCAATCGCAACCAAGGACGGCGGCCAGTTGTGGTTGCAGAACGCCGGTTTCATCTGGGTGCCGTTCATCATCGCCAGCACGCTGCTCGCCTGGTTCGGGATGCATGACATTGCCGATGCCAAGGCCAGCTTCGCCGAACAGTCGGTGATCTTCCAGCGCAAGCACAATTGGCTGATGTGCTGGCTCTACACCGGGACCTTTGGTTCGTTCATCGGCTTTTCTGCAGGCCTGCCGCTGCTCGCCAAGAGCCAGTTCCCCGATGTGAACGTGCTGAAATACGTGTTCCTGGGGCCATTGGTGGGCGCAATCAGCCGCGCCGCCACCGGCTGGGTCGCCGATCGCTGGGGCGGCGGACGAGTCACTTTCTGGGTGTTCATCGGCATGATCGTGGGCGCGCTGGGCGTGATCCACTTCCTTGAGGCCAAGGACTTCAACGGCTTCCTCAGCATGTTCGTCTTCCTGTTCTTCGTGACCGGGGTAGGCAATGCTTCGACCTTCCAGATGATCCCTCAGATCATGCGCCAGGAAGTGCCGCGGCTGATGCCCGAGCTGGACGCTGCCCAGCGCACCCGCCAGGCCGAAAAGGAATCGGCGGCGATCGTCGGCTTCACTTCGGCGATTGCGGCCTACGGGGCCTTCTTCATCCCGCGCGCCTTCGGGATGTCGATTTCAGCCACGGGTACGCCAATGGCGGCGCTCTATGGCTTCATCGTCTTTTACGCCAGCTGCGCTGCGCTGACCTGGTGGGCCTACACCCGCAAGGGTGGCCTGCTGCACGATGTTGAACGTGGGTTAACCGCCACTGCCCCGATTGCCCAAGGAGCCACCGCATGAGCCATCTGCTCGACCGCCTGACTTTCTTCGCCCAGAAGAAAGAGACATTTTCTGACGGCCATGGCGTGACTACCGCCGAGGCCCGCGATTGGGAGGACGGCTATCGCAAGCGCTGGCAGCACGACAAGATCGTGCGCTCAACCCACGGGGTGAACTGCACTGGATCGTGCAGTTGGAAGATCTACGTCAAAGGCGGGATCATCACCTGGGAAACCCAGCAGACCGACTATCCGCGCACCCGGCCCGAGCTGCCCAACCACGAACCCCGCGGCTGCCCGCGGGGGGCGAGCTATAGCTGGTACATCTATTCAGCCCACCGGCTGAAGTACCCACTGATCCGTAAGAGGTTGGTCAAATTTTGGCGTGCGGCGCGGGCTACTTTGCCTCCGGTCGCAGCCTGGGCTTCGATCCAGAACAACCCCGAGCAGCGCAAGAGCTACACCGCGATCCGCGGCCACGGCGGTTTCGTCCGTTCGACCTGGGACGAGGTCAACGAGATCATCGCGGCCGCCAATGCCTTTACCGCCAAAACCTATGGCCCCGACCGGGTGATCGGATTCAGCCCGATCCCGGCGATGTCGATGGTTAGTTATGCGGCGGGATCGCGCTATCTCTCACTGCTCGGCGGGACCTGCATGTCGTTCTATGACTGGTACTGTGATCTGCCGCCCGCCAGCCCGATGACCTGGGGTGAACAGACCGACGTTCCCGAAAGCGCCGACTGGTACAATTCCGGCTTTCTGATGCTGTGGGGCAGCAACGTGCCGCAAACCCGCACACCCGACGCCCACTTCATGACCGAGGCGCGCTATCGCGGGGCCAAGGTGGCGGTTGTTTCGCCCGACTATGCCGAAGCGACAAAGTTCGCCGATATCTGGCTGAACCCAAAGGCTGGCACCGATGCCGCACTGGCGCTGGCGATGGGTCATGTGATCCTGCGCGAGTTCCACCTCGACCGGCAAGTGCCCTATTTTGAGGACTACTGCCGCCGCTATTCCGATATGCCTATGCTGGTCCGGTTGGTTGAAAAAGACGGCCGCTTCGTGCCTGACCGGTTGCTGCGCACGTCCGATTTTGCGGGCAACCTGGGCGAGGCCAACAACCCCGAATGGAAGACCGTCGCGATCGACGATGCTCGCGATGAAGTGGTTGCCCCGTCTGGCACGGCTGGCTTCCGTTGGGGCGAAAAAGGCAAGTGGAACCTTGAGGAGAAGGATGGGCAAGGCAGCGACGTAAAGCTGCGGATGACCGCGATCCTCGACAAGGACCATGATGAAGTGTTGGACGTTGCCTTCCCCTATTTCGGCAACCGCGAACACGACTTCTTCCAGGGCACCGATCACCCCGACGTGCTGCTGAAACGCGTGCCGGTGCGCGAACTGGAGCTGACCGAGGGCCGGACTTACGTCGCCACGGTGTTCGATTTGCTTTGCGCCAACTACGGCCTCGATCGCGGCCTTGGCGGCGAACACGTCGCGCGCGATTACGGCGATGCCAGCCCCTATACTCCGGCATGGGCCGAGACGATCACCGGCATTCCGGCTGATCACATCATCACCGTGGCGCGTGAATTTGCCGCCAATGCCGAAGCCACAAATGGCAAGTCGATGGTGATCTTGGGGGCAGGCCTCAACCATTGGTACCACATGGACATGAACTACCGGGGGATCATCAACCTCCTGGTGATGTGCGGCTGCGTCGGCCAGTCGGGCGGCGGCTGGGCACATTATGTTGGCCAAGAGAAGTTACGCCCGCAGACCGGTTGGCTGCCATTGGCCTTCGGGCTCGATTGGAGCCGTCCGCCGCGCCAGATGAATTCCACTAGCTTCTTCTATGCCCACACCGATCAGTGGCGTTACGAAACGCTTGGGGTCAGCGAGATCCTTTCTCCCACTGCGCCAGACGGAGATTGGGATGCCAGCCTGATCGATTACAACGCCCGGTCTGAACGGATGGGCTGGCTGCCGTCAGCGCCGCAGCTCAAGACCAATCCGCTCGAAGTGGGCAAGGCGATCAAAGCCTCGGGTAAGAGCGCCGCAGACTATGTTTCGGCCGCGCTCAAATCGGGCGAGCTAGAAATGTCGTGCTTCGATCCTGACGATCCGGCCAACTGGCCGCGCAATATGTTTGTCTGGCGCTCGAACCTGCTCGGATCTTCGGGCAAGGGTCACGAATATTTCCTCAAGCACCTTCTCGGTACCGCCCACGGCGTTCAGGGCAAGGATCTGGGTGAAATGGGGCTGCAAAAGCCCAAGGATGTGAAATGGCACGATGAGGCGCCCAAAGGGAAGCTCGACCTGCTGGTCACGCTCGACTTCCGGATGTCGACCACCTGCGTCTATTCCGACATCGTTCTGCCGACCGCCAGCTGGTATGAGAAGGACGATCTCAATACGTCCGACATGCATCCTTTCATCCACCCCTTGTCGGCTGCGGTCGATCCGGTTTGGGAATCGCGCAGCGATTGGGACATCTACAAAGGCCTGGCCAAGACCTTTTCCGAAGTGGCGTCCGAAGTGTTGGGCGTTGAACAGGACGTGGTGCTGGTGCCGATCCAGCACGATACCGCGAACGAACTGGCCCAACCGTTCGACGTGGCCGACAGGGGCGAGGGCCAGGTTGAACCGATCCCCGGCAAGACCATGGCCAATGTTGCGCTGGTCGAGCGGGACTACCCGAACCTCTACAAGCGTTTCACCGCGCTGGGTCCCCTGCTCGACAAGCTCGGCAATGGTGGCAAGGGGATCAGCTGGAACACCAACGTCGAGGTTGAAAACCTGCGCGATCTCAACGGACGGGTGACCGAAGACGGCCCGACCAAGGGTATGCCCAGAATCGAAACCGCGATCGACGCGGCCGAGGTGCTGCTGATGCTGGCGCCCGAAACCAACGGCGAAGTTGCGGTAAAGGCGTGGGAGGCGCTGTCGGAATTTACCGGGATCGATCACACCCATCTGGCCAAGCCCAAGGAAGACGAGAAGATCCGCTTCCGCGACATTCAGGCCCAGCCAAGGAAGATCATCTCTTCGCCGACCTGGTCCGGAATTGAAAGCGAGCACGTCTGCTACAACGCTGGCTATACCAACGTTCACGAACTGATCCCCTGGCGCACCCTGACCGGGCGGCAACAACTGTATCAGGACCACAAGTGGATGCTGGCGTTTGGCGAAGCGCTGTGCGTCTACCGCCCGCCGATCGACACCAAGGCGGTCGCCCCGATGCTGGCCGAAGCCGAGGGGCAGAAGCACGTGGTGCTGAACTTCATCACTCCGCACCAGAAGTGGGGGATCCACTCGACCTATACCGACAACCAGCTGATGCTGACCCTGTCGCGCGGCGGACCGATCGTCTGGATGAGCGAGGTGGACGCCGCCAAGGCCGATCTGGTCGATAATGACTGGGTGGAGACTTTCAACGCCAACGGCGCGCTGGTTGCCCGGGTGGTCGTATCCCAGCGGATGAAGGAAGGCACGCTGTTCATGTACCACGCCCAGGAAAAGCACGTGAATGTGCCGGGCTCGGTGCTGACCGGACAGCGCGGGGGGATCCACAATTCGGTGACCCGCGCGATCCTGAAGCCGACCCACATGATCGGTGGCTACGTCCAGCAGGCCTATGGCTTCAATTATTACGGCACCGTCGGATCGAACCGCGATGAATTTGTGATCGTTCGCAAGCTTAGCAAGGTCGAATGGCTCGAGGGCCCTCTTGGCGCAGGGGAGATTGTAGCATGAAGGTCCGCGCGCAAATCGGCAAAGTGCTCAACCTCGACAAATGCATTGGCTGCCACACCTGTTCGGTCACCTGCAAGAACGTCTGGACCAGCCGCGAAGGGATGGAATACGCCTGGTTCAACAATGTCGAGAGCAAGCCCGGCATCGGCTATCCCAAGGATTGGGAAAACCAGAAGCGCTGGAACGGGGGCTGGGAACGCTCCACGACGGGTTCGATCCGCCCGAAGATGGGCGGCAAATGGCGGCTGCTGGCAAAGATTTTCGCCAATCCCGATCTGCCCGAGATCGACGATTACTATGAACCCTTCACCTTCGATTACGGCCACCTGCAATCGGCGCCGGAAAGCAAGGCATTCCCCAGCGCGCGCCCGCGCAGCCTGATCACGGGCAAACGCATGGAAAAGATCGAAGGCGGCCCCAACTGGGAGGAAATCCTCGGCGGTGAATTTTCCAAACGTAGCGCCGATTACAACTTCGAAGGCGTCCAGAAGGAAATCTACGGCGAGTTCGAAAACACGTTCATGATGTACCTGCCAAGGCTGTGCGAACACTGCCTGAACCCCACTTGCGTCGCAGCCTGTCCTTCAGGCTCGATCTACAAGCGCGAGGAAGACGGGATTGTCCTGATTGATCAGGAGAAGTGCCGCGGATGGCGGATGTGCATCTCGGGTTGCCCTTACAAGAAGATTTATTTCAACTGGAAGAGCGGCAAGAGCGAGAAGTGCATATTCTGCTACCCCCGGATTGAGGCGGGCGAGCCGACGGTCTGCAGCGAAACCTGCGTTGGACGGATCCGCTACCTTGGTGTGATGCTGTACGATGCGGACCGGATTGAGGAAGCGGCCAGCGCTGAAAATGTCGAGGACCTCTATCAGGCCCAACTCGACATCTTCTTGGATCCCAATGATCCGAACGTGATTGCGCAGGCCCGTAAGGACGGCGTTCCCGAAGCCTGGCTTGAGGCTGCGCGGCGCTCGCCGGTGTGGAAGATGGCGATGGAATGGAAGGTCGCCTTCCCACTCCACCCCGAATACCGCACTCTACCAATGGTGTGGTACGTTCCACCGCTTTCGCCAATCAACAATGCGGCCAGTGCGGGCAAGATATCTGCCCGTAACGGCATGCCCGATGTCCGCAGCTTGCGTATCCCGGTCAAATACCTCGCCAACCTGCTCACTGCGGGCAAGGAGGCCCCGGTGATCGACGCGCTCGAACGGATGCTGGCGATGCGCGCCTATATGCGCGGCAAGACCGTGGACGGCGTTATCAACGAAGGCATTGCCACGGAAGTGGGTCTGACCGCAGGGCAGATCGAAGAGATGTACCAGATCATGGCCATCGCCAACTACGAAGACCGCTTCGTGATCCCCACAGGCCACCGCGAGGACGCCGAGGACATGTACGACGAAAAGGGCGGATGCGGTTTCTCGTTCGGCAATGGCTGCTCGGGCGGGTCCAACGACACTAACCTGTTCGGTGCCCCGGCCCGCAAGAAGCTCCAAACCCCGACGGAGGTGTTCTGATGCGCCTGACCCTTCGCGTCTTGTCAGCGCTGCTGCGCTATCCTGATGTCGCCGTGCAGCAAGCCGCGCCAGAACTGGCTGGTGCGCTAGCAAGTGACGGCCTGCTTTCGGCCGAGCAGCGTGCCCGATTGCAGCCACTGCTGGATGATTTGGCCAGTACCGACTTGCTCGATCTGCAGGAGCGCTATGTCGGCTTGTTTGATCGGGGGCGGGCGCTGTCGCTGCATCTGTTTGAACACGTTCACGGTGAAAGCCGCGATCGCGGGCAGGCGATGGTTGACCTGCGGGATCGGTATGAAGCGCAAGGACTGGAGATCGCAGCAAAGGAATTGCCCGATTATCTCCCCTTGATGCTTGAATACTTGTCAGTCCTGCCGGCCGCACAAGCGGCGGACGAACTGGCGCAGCCGGGTGTGATCTTGTCTGCGCTGGCCGAGCGGCTTGAGGAAAAGGGCACGCCTTATGCGGCACCGATGCGAATTCTGGCCGATCTGGCTGGGGCAGGAGGCGAAGCATTCGAAATCGCCCCAGCTGATGATCCCGATGACCTTGCCGCGCTCGATGCGGCCTGGGCGGAAGAGCAAATCCGCTTCGACGCCCCGGCTGCCCCTAGCACTGGCGAATGCCCACAAGTTGCCGCGATGGTTGACCGCATGCTCATCCCTGAACCTGTCCGGAGCTCGATCCATGGCTGATTTCATCCACCACCTGCTGTTTGCGATCTTTCCCTACATCGCGCTCGCCGTCCTCGCCGTGGGATCGGTCATTCGTTACGATCGTGAACCCTATTCGTGGCGAGCCGGATCAAGCCAGTTGCTGCGCCGCAAGCAACTGATGGTCGGATCGGTGCTGTTCCATCTGGGCGTACTGATGATCTTCGCCGGGCATCTGGTTGGATTGCTGACCCCGATAGTTCTGTTCGATACCTTGGGCATTTCGCATGGTGCCAAGCAGTTGCTGGCGATCGTAGCTGGCGGCGTGGCCGGGGTGATTGCGATCATCGGTGCCACCTTGCTGATCCATCGCCGCTTTTTCGATCCCCGGGTTCGCGCTGCATCCAGCTTCAGCGACAACATGGTCATCCTGTTGCTGTGGCTGCAGCTTGCACTCGGCCTCTCCACCATTCCGATCTCGGCCCAGCATCTTGATGGTCACGAAATGGTCAAGTTCATGAACTGGGCCCAAGGCATCTTCACCTTCCGTGTCGGCGCGGCTGAGCAGATCCGCGATGTCGCGCTGGTGTTCAAGCTGCACCTTGTGCTGGGCCTGACGATCCTGTTCCTATTCCCCTTCACGCGCTTGGTTCATATGCTGAGTGCGCCTGTCCGTTACGTCTGGCGTTCGGGATATCAGGTGGTGCGTTCGCGGAAGCTCGCGTCATGATGGCCGATCCCGTGCTGGTCGGCGGGCGCGAAATCTCGGCTACCGATATCGCTGCCGAAGCGCAGAACCACCCCGCACCGAGCGCTGAAGCGGCATGGGCTGCAGCAGCTGAGGCCTTGGCGATCCGCCAGTTGCTGCTCGATGAAGCGCTTCGTCTCGAACTTGATCCAGGAGATACCCACGATGCGGAAGGGCTGGCTTTAACCCGCGAAGACGCGCTGATCGACGCACTGCTTGCACAAGAAATCCAGACGCCCAAGGCCGATCCCGAAACCTGCCGCCGGTTCTATGACAACCACCCGGAACGCTTCGTTACCCCGCCGCTGGTCGAGGCCGCACATATCCTAATCGAGGCCGATCCCGCTGATGACTTTGCGATGGGATTGGCGACGGGCGATGCCCGCACCCTGATCCGCCAGATTCAGACCGATCCTTCACGCTTCGAAGAGCTCGCCCGCAGCCATTCGGCTTGCCCATCGCGCGAACAGGGCGGCAATCTTGGACAGGTCCAGCCTGGGCAGATGGTCAAGCCGTTCGAGGAGGCGCTGTTCGCGCTGGCCGAAGAAACGCTGTGCCCCAACCCGGTCCGGACCCGTTTCGGGGTTCACGTGATCCGCTCGGGACGGCGCGCCGAAGGCTGGCAGTTGCCGTTCGAAGCCGCCCAGGCGCTGATTGCAGAATACCTAGAGGAAGCCAGCTATCGCCGCGCTGTGGCGCAATATATCGCGGTGCTAGCCGAACAGGCCGGAGTCAGCGGCGTGGAACTGGCCGCCTAGAATGCCCGGCAGACTTCACGATGGGCACGGCCGCCGCTTTGAATACCTGCGCCTGTCGCTGACCGATGTCTGCAACTTCCGCTGCAGCTATTGCTTGCCCGATGGCTATCGCAAGGTGGACGGCCAGTCCGCCAATCTTTCGGTCGATGAAATTCGCCGATTGGTCACGGCCTTTGCCCGGCTGGGCTTGTGGAAAGTGCGACTGACTGGCGGAGAGCCCAGCCTGCGCCGCGAACTGCTCGAGATTGCGCGGACCGTTGCCGCAGTGCCGGGGATCAGCAAGCTGGCAATGACCACCAACGGCTACCGCCTTGCAGAACGCGCGGCAGACTATGCCCGGGCTGGTATCACGGCGCTCAATATCAGCGCCGATTCGCTGGTGCCAGAGCGGTTTGCGGCGATCACTGGACATGACAGGCTGGGTGAAGTCCTCGACGGAATTGCCGCCGCCCGCGCTGCTGGGATTGCATCGGTCAAGCTCAACTCGGTGCTTATGCGCGGCGTGAACGACGACGAGCTGGACAGCTTTTCCGCCTTTGTCACTGAACACGACCTGTCGCTGCGCTTCATCGAAGTGATGCGCACCAATGACAATCCCGGCTTCTTTGACCAGCACCATCTCGCCGGTGTGGCAATCACCGAAAAGCTCGAACAGGCTGGTTGGCGGCGCCTGCCGCGCGAAACTGGGGCGGGTCCGGCGATTGACTATGCCAGCCCATATGGGCGCGGCCGGATCGGCATCATCGCGCCCTATTCGAGAGATTTCTGCGCCAGCTGCAACCGGCTACGGGTGTCGGCAAAGGGCAAGCTGCACCTGTGTCTGTTCGGGGATTTCGGCATCGATCTGCGCCCGCTGCTTCAGCACGACACACAATTGGAAGAGCTGACCGACCGGATCACTGCGCTCACCGCAACCAAGGCGCCCGAACACCGGCTTCACCAGGGCAACAGCGGAACAACGCCGCACCTGGCTTCGATTGGAGGGTAGCGTCAGTGCTCGGAATCGATCCCACTTTGCCATTCCATCCACTGGGCATGGCTGTTCTGACCATTTCCGATACGCGGACCCTGGCCACCGATACATCCGGAGCATTGCTTGCCGAGCGCCTGGTTTCAGCGGGCCATACCTTGCACGGCCGCGCCATCGTGGTTGACGATATCGACGTAATCCGTGCTCAGCTTCGGCAATGGCTGCTCCGTCCCGAAGTGGAAGTGATCCTGACCACCGGCGGCACTGGCTTTTCGCCGCGTGACAACACGCCGGAGGCGGTTAGGCCGCTACTAAGGCGCGAGATGGACGGTTTCTCTGTCGCCTTCCATCAGAAGAGCCTGCAAAGCGTAGGTGTTGCCTCGATGCAATCCAGAGCTTTCGCCGGACAGGCCGGGGATGCCTTCATCTTTTGTGTCCCGGGGTCGACCGGTGCCTGCCGCGATGCCTGGGATGGCCTGCTCGAGTTAGAATTCGACAGTCGGCACAAGCCCTGTTCAATCGCCGGAGCCCTGCCGCGATTGCGGGATGTCTGTACATGATCGGGTTTGATGAGGCTCAGGCGCTTTTGGTCGCAGCATTGCGGCCCCTGGCCAGCGAAGATGTGGCCTTGATCGATGCGTATGGCAGGGTGCTGGCTAAACCAATCTTTGCTGCGCTGCCATCACCGCGCCGTGACGTGTCGGCAATGGATGGCTTTGCTTTGCGTAATTCCGACGCAGCGATCGGCGCGCAGTTTCGGGTCGTGGGCCATAGCTTTGCTGGCGCGGCCCTGCCGCCAGCTGTCGGAGCAGGCGAAGCCGTTCGGATCTTCACTGGCGCGGCAATGCCGGAAGGCGCGGACCGAGTTGTCATGCAAGAGAATTGCTTGTTTGACGGCCAATCCATGACGATCACTTGCGGGTATGGTCCCGGCTGGCATGTCCGCAAAGCAGCCAGCGACTTCGCTGAAGGCGACTTGCTGCTGCCTGCGGGCCGGTTGCTTGATCCGCGCGCAATGATGGTGCTGGCGGGGGCAGACCAAGCTAAAGCCGCTGTCTATCGCCGCCCAACAGTCGCGATCATCGCGACCGGAGATGAACTGGCACCGCCAGGAACCGCGCGCGCCAATCCGTTGACAATTCCGGAGTCAGTGTCATTCGGTATCGCAGCGATGGCCGAACAATTCGGCGCAGCTATCGTTGCCCGTTATACCGGTGGCGATGAGTTGCTGGCCCTAAAGCGGTTGGCCGACGAGGCCTTGGCCGCAGCCAATCTGGTTATCGTTACCGGCGGTGCATCAGTGGGTGAACGTGATTACGCCAAAGCGATGTTCGCCGAGCACGAGCTGGAATTGCTGTTCCCGAAGGTCGCGATCAAGCCCGGCAAGCCTGTCTGGCTGGGGCAAGCACAAGGGCGCTGGGTGCTGGGTCTGCCAGGCAATCCCAGTTCGGCAATGGTTACAGCGCGTCTGTTCCTGGCGCCTTTGCTTGCAGGCCTGCAGGGGCGTGCCCCATCGGATGTGTTACTTTGGGAAGACCACAAGCTTGCAGCAACAGTCAAAGTCACAAGCGAAAGGACTTGCTTCATACGGGCTAGCCAATCCCCGGGCGGATTGTTGCCCGTCACCAATCAGGATTCGGGTGCGCAGAGTGCTCTGTCACAGGCGGAATACCTTATCCGGCTCGAACCTGGCACAGGGCAGAAAGTTGCCAGCGGTTTTGCGCGCGCCTTGAAATTTTGATTTTCGCAACCTGAATTGCCGATCGCATGACTGTGAAAAAGAGGCCTGCACTAAGGTAGTGACTAATTACTATCTTTACGTTATCGTAGCCTATGACCCGAAAAAAGCTCCCTGCCGATGTGCGCCGGGCCGCAACCGTTGAAGCGGTGATCGCCCTAGCGGCTGCGACCAATCCCGCCGACATCACAACTGCACAGATTGCGGCATTTATGGGCGTGACCCAAGGAGCGCTGTTTCGCCATTTTTCCGACAAGGAAGCTGTCTGGTTGGCCGTGATGGACTGGACGAGCGATACCCTCCTAGCGCGAATTGATGGAGTTGCTGGAGCAACGCCGAAGGATAGATTGCAGGCCATCTTCGCTGCCCATGTCGAGTTCGTTGTAGAGCATGTCGGAGTCCCCCGAATCCTGTTCGGTGAGTTGCAGCGCGATGCTGACGCCCCCGGTAAGGTGAGGGTGCGGGCGCTGATGAGCGGTTATCGTAGTCGTGTGCTTGGCCTGCTCGAACTTGCCAAGGCGCAAGGCCAGATAGACGAAAAGGCTGACTGCGCCGCAGCCGCCACTATGTTCCTTGGCATGGTGCAAGGGCTGGTGATGCAGGCGATGGCGGCCGATGATTTCACCACAATGCCTGCGACATCGGCGAGGCTTTTCGAAGTCTTCCTGGATGGGCTGCGAGGAGCCAAATGACCTTGCCGTTCACCATGAGCCGCCGTGGATGGACAATGCTGGCAGTGCTGGTGCCCTTGCTGTTGCTGTTTGCCTGGGTCGCCCTTCGATCCGGCCCGTTGGCACCGATCAACGTGACAGTCACCCAAGTGGAAGAGCGTAACGTTTCCCCGGCCATGTTCGGCATCGGCACCGTCGAAGCGCGCTACACGCAAAAGGTCGGGCCGACTGCTGCGGGCCGGGTGACAATGGTCGCCGTGGATGTGGGCGATACAGTGGTGGCAGGGCAATTGCTGGCGCAAATCGATCCCATCGACCTCGACCAGCGGATTGATGCTGCAGCTGGCGGGACCGCTCGGTCTGCCGCGCTGGAACAGGCCGCCATCGCGCAGATTGCGGATGCGAACGCCCGGGTCGTTCTCACCCGATCCGTACTAGCACGGACGGAACATCTGAAACGGGGGGGCTGGGTCACCGATGCGATGGTCGATCAGCGCCGACAGGAGTTGGCTGCAGCACAGGCAGGGCTTGCCGCTGCACAAGCCAATCGCAGTGCCGCCGCAATGGATCGTGGACGTTTGGGCTCTGAGCGCGCGGCGCTAGTCGAACAACGCGCCAACCTGCGCCTTGTCGCACCACATGCCGGCCTCGTGGTCCGCAGGACGGCCGAACCGGGCACGACCGTCGTCGCCGGCCAGGCGGTGATTGAGATCATCGATCCTGCGCAATTGTGGATCAATGTGCGCTTTGACCAAACCCAATCGGCCGGACTGGCTACGGGTCAAGCGGTGCGGATCGCTTTGCGGTCAAGGCCAGACGCGCCCCTAACAGGGACAATCGAACGCGTCGAACCCATGGCGGATGCTTTGACGGAAGAAGTGCTGGCAAAGGCGCGGTTCGCTATCACCGGAAACTTACCATCAATTGGTGAACTGGCCGAAGTAACAGTGGCGTTGCCAGCGCAACCAAAAACATTGGCCATTCCCAATGCAGCCGTTCACCGGATCGATGGTCACGTTGGCGTCTGGGTGATCCGTGATGGTGATCTTGTATTTGCACCAGTCAAGTTGGGTGCCGAGGATTTCGGCGGCTGGGTGCAGGTCTTGGGCGGCCTTTCAAAGGGCGAAAGGATCGTGCTGCATAGCGCGAAGGCACTCTCGGCTAACAGCCGGTTCAGCATTGTCGATGCGCTGCCATGATCAGCCTGGCCGGGCGCGACATCCTGCATGGCTGGGGAAAATTTGTGCTCACCGGCATGGGATTGGGATTGTTGATCGGCGTCACCCTGTCGATGGCCGGGGTTTATCGCGGAATGGTCGATGACGCGCAGGCCTTGCTCGACAACAGCAGGGCTGACTTGTGGGTTGTGCAAAAGGACACGCTTGGCCCCTATGCCGAGCCCTCCAGCCTGACCGAGGATAGCGAGCGGCCGATTCAGGCGATGCGCGGTGTCGCTCAGGCAGCGGGCGTCACCTATCTCACCATGCAGATCGCTCATGGTGACAAGGATGTGCGGGTGATGGTCGTCGGGGCGGAAATGGGCGAACCGGGATTGCCCGGCCAACCCACTCATCTGATTTCCGGACGCCAGATCGTGCGCGGTCATTATGAAGCTGTGGCCGATGTGAAGACCGGCTTCGCGATCGGCGACCACGTCAGAGTGCGCCGCAACCTTTACACCATCGTCGGACTAACAAGCAGAATGGTGTCGTCGGGTGGTGACCCGATGCTGTTCCTTTCGCTGAAGGATGCCCAGACTGCCCAGTTCCAGAAGGACAGCGACGCCATTGTCCGCCAGCGGGCGCGCACGGCTGCGAATCCGCAACTGAACCCGCCAGGCAATCCGGCGGTGGCGCAAGCCGTGAACGCCGTTCAATCGGGCAATACCAACGTCAATGCCATTCTGGTCACCATCACGCCGGATGCCAATCCCGATGAAGTCGCCGCCGACATCCGCCGCTGGCAACGCCTGACAGTTTATACACGCGCAGAAATGGAAGAGATTCTGGTGCAGAAGCTGATTGCCAACTCGGCCCGGCAAATTGCTATGTTTCTGGTCATCCTGTCGATTGTCAGCGCAGCCATCGTGGCCTTCATCATCTACACCATGACCATCGGCAAGATCCGCGAAATTGCAGTGCTGAAGCTCATCGGCACCCGCAATCGCACGATCTCTTGGATGATCCTGCAACAGGCGCTGGGGCTGGGATTGATCGGCTTCATCGTTGGCAAGATCGCGGCCAGCCTATGGGCGCCCTTCTTCCCCAAATACGTCCTGCTGCTGCCATCGGATTCGATCCTGGGCTTCGTGGCGGTGATGCTGATCTGCACATTGGCCAGCTTCCTGGCTATCCAGGCCGCGATCAAGGTCGATCCGGCGGAGGCGATCGGTGGCTGAAGGCATCATCCTTGAGAATGTCGTCAAAACCTACGGCAGCGGGGATACGGCGGTTCATGCCCTGCGCGGGGTAGACATGGCCGTAGCCAAAGGTGAAGTCGTAGGGCTGATCGGGCCATCGGGTTCGGGCAAGAGCACCCTGCTCAAATGCCTCGGTGCGGTGATCGAGCCGACATCAGGCAAGATGACAATCGGTGACCAGTGCATTTATGACAATGGCTGGAAAGTGCGCGATCTGCGCGCGCTACGCCGTGATATGATCGGTTTTATATTTCAGGCGCCCTATCTGATCCCGTTTCTCGATGTAACCGACAATGTCGCGCTGCTGCCCATGCTTGCCGGAAAGGCAAATGCAGAGGCTCGAAAGATGGCCCGCGATCTGCTTGATGCGCTGGATGTCGGCCACCGTGCAGCCGGGATGCCCTCACAGCTTTCCGGTGGGGAACAGCAGCGCGTGGCGATTGCCCGCGCTCTGATCAATCGCCCGCCGGTTATCCTTGCCGATGAACCCACCGCGCCGCTGGATGGCCAGCGCGCGCTAGCCGTGGTGGGCCTGCTCAATGACATGGCGAGGCAATTTGATACGGCGATCATTATCGTCACCCATGACGAAAAGATCATCCCGACCTTCAAGCGGCTTTACAATATTCGTGACGGCCGGACAGTTGAAGAGGTGCAAGGTCAGGCGGCATAGCATCATTTCGGCGTATTTTCAATTACATGCAGCCGTCAGCATGACTTAGATCTAATCTGCGCAAACACCTTCCACTATAAGATGATGGTTTGCCGCTTATATCGCAGGCAACGAGTGGCAACTTTCATCAGAGAGGCGATCATATACTGCCTACCCGCTCTGGGCCCAGTTGTTGCCATCATTCTTTAAAACATGAGTCGGTGAATGGACGGCGGCTATTGGCGAGCCAGTTGGTTCAAATGAACGACCGCAATGTCAGCGATTGCTGCCCTTCGGGCGACCTGCTCTATCCGCTGGCGCGGACCGGGCCTGGAGTCCCGGCCCATACGGGTGACGATCAGGAGCAGGAAAGTTGAGCGGGAATTGTAAGGGACGCACTCTGTCCCGCGCTGGCGCGCTCCTGAGGGTGCGGTGTCTTTGTGCTGACCCGCTGGCACTCTTTCCTCTCTCATTGCCGGGCGCCCGCTGACCCACAGGTCCGGGCGCAGGGCGTCCGACTGCTTCGCACCGTTGCAAGGGTGCCGTCTTTGATGGTACCGCTGCGCGGTCGCAGTGGGAGACATCTCGAGCTGCACTGCAACCATTTTCAGCGCATCTTCGTGTTGGTAACGGTGCGGGTAACTGCCAATTCTGTCGAATACGTTTTTGATTTTTTATCAATATTTTGATCGGGATACTCGAATCCTGTCTCCCCGACCATTTTCGTCCTCAGCGACAATCCGATACAATTCGCGGCATGACAGGCTGGGCGGCATGTTGCATCGTTGCGTCCAGACAAATCGGCATGGGAGTTCAGCATGCGCGAAACGGCAATCGCCTTGCACCGGTTCGGCCTTGGTGCCAGCGGGACAGAGGCCCCGCCGGGCGATCCCAAGGCCTGGTTGAAAGCGCAGCTGGTTCGCTATGAAGCCAAGCCTGCGGCACTTTCAGCGCTGCCCGGAACGCCCCGTCTGATCGAGATGCTGGTCGAAGCCCGTGACGACCGGCGCGATCGCAATGCCGCGGCCGAGCAGGGTGGCACCGATCCGATGGCCCGCAGCCGCGATATGCCGGGCCCGTTCCGCGACCTGCGCGATGCCTATACCGCTGCTGTTGGCGCCCGCACCCAGATCGCGCTTGGCACCGACACCCCCTTCGTCGAGCGGCTGGTCCACTTCTGGTCGAACCATTTCGCCATATCGATCGACAAGGTTTCGGTGCTGGGCTTTGCCGGGGCGTTCGAGTTCGAGGCGATCCGCCCGCATGTGCTCGGCAGGTTCGCCGATCTGCTGAGGGTGGTCGAGCGCCATCCAGCCATGCTGCTCTACCTCGATCAAGCCGAATCGATCGGCCCTGACAGTCCGCTCGCCCAGCGCGCCGCCAATCGCGGTCGGACGCGCGGGCTTAACGAGAACCTCGCGCGCGAAATCCTCGAGCTGCATACGCTGGGGGTGCGTAGTGGTTATGGCCAGGAGGACGTCACCGAATTCGCCCGCGCGCTAACCGGCTGGACCATTGGCGGGCTGGCGCGCCAACCGGCCTTGCGCGGCCCCGGACCCGGTTTCTGGTTCGCCGCCCCGATCCACCAGCCCGGCGCGCGCACGATCATGGGCAAGCGCTATGGCCAGAGCGGCGAAGCCCAGGCCCAGGCCGTGCTAGACGATCTGGCAATGCATCCCGCCACCGCCAGACACATCGCGACCAAGCTGGCGCGTCACTTTGCGGCGGACGATCCCCCGCCCGCGCTGGTGGCGCGGCTGGAGCAGGCCTTCCTCAAATCGGGCGGTGACTTGCCGACGCTGTACCGCGTGCTGATCGATTCCCCTGAGACATGGACCGGCCCGGCCAAATTCCGCACCCCGTGGGAATGGTCGATCGCCGCACTGCGCGCGACCGGGGTCAGGGCGCTGCCCGGCCCCAACGCCGCCGGAGCCTTCAACCAGCTCGGCCAGTCGGTGTGGAAGCCGGGTTCTCCAGCAGGTTATGACGATACCGCGCCCAGCTGGGCCGGACCCGATGCGCTGTATCGCCGGGTCGAGGTGGCGCAACGGATCGCCCAGCGCACCGCTCCGGCGATCGATGCCCGCAAGCTGGCCGGCCAGATCTTCCCCGGTGCGCTGTCCGCTGCGACCAGCGAGGCGCTCGCCCGGGCTGAGAGCGGCGAACAGGCGCTGGCGCTGCTTCTGGTCTCGCCCGAAATGATGCGGAGGTAACGATGTTTGATCGACGCCAGATCCTGATCGGCGGCGCGGCCGCCACGCTGTTTGCCCCGCGCATCGCCTTTGCCAGGGCCGAGACCGAACGCCGCCTGGTCTTCCTGATCCAGCGCGGCGCCGCCGATGGCCTCGCCACACTCGCGCCGACCGGGGATCCTGCCTATGCCGGGCTGCGCGGCGATCTCGCCGCCGATCTGATGAGCCAGCCGAAACTGGGCGGGCTGTTTGCGCTCCACCCGGCGCTGAAGCAGCTCGGCGCAATGTACGGGTCAAATCAGGCGTTATTCGCCCATGCTGTCGCCTCGCCCTATCGCGATCGTTCGCATTTCGATGGGCAGAACGTGCTCGAGACCGGCGGGGCCCTGCCCTATGACCGCAAGGACGGCTGGATGAACCGGCTGATCGGGCTGCTTCCTGGGGGCCCGCGCGGGCTGGCGATCTCTGCCACCGTGCCGACCGCGCTGCGCGGCGACGTGCAGGTGGCGAGTTATGCGCCATCCAATCTGCCCGACGCTCCGCAGGACCTGCTGCAGCGCGTAACCATGCTCTATGAAGGCGATCCGCAGCTTCACGGGTTGTGGAATGAGGCTTTGCAGACCCGCGCCATGGCGGCCGACCTGTCCACCGGCAATGTGCGCGGCGCGGCTGCGGCAGGCCAACTGATCGCTTCGCTGATGACCGGGGCCGAGGGCGCGCGGATCGTCATGGCCGAAAGCAACGGCTGGGATACCCACGCCGGCCAGCGCGCCCGGCTGAACAACCAGCTGACCGGGCTTGATGCAATGTTGGCCTCGCTGCGCGAGGGCTTGGGTCCGGCCTGGAGCGAAACGCTGGTCGTTGTCGCGACCGAGTTCGGCCGCACCGCTGCGGTAAACGGCACCGGGGGAACCGACCACGGCACCGGCAGTCTCGCCATGTTGCTTGGCGGCACCGTGGCAGGCGGGCGGATCCTGTCCGATTGGCCGGGCCTCGGGCCAAGCCAGCTCTACGAGGGGCGAGACCTCAAGCCGACCCTGTCGATCGACGCCCTACTGGCCGGTGCCCTGGCCGAGCATTTCCGGATCGACCCGGCCCAGGCTGCACCGCAACTGTTCCCCGGCGGCGCGGGGAAGCCGATTTCGGGACTGATCCGGGCCTAGGCGCTATTCGGCGGGAGCCAGTGGCCCTGGTTCGTTGGCGACCACTTCAAGCACTGCGGTCCAGACCGCAACGTTCTGCTCCAACTGAGCGGGATCGACCTTGTCGAGCGTGTCGTCAGGGGTGTGATGCAGATCGAAATAGCGTGTGCCGTCCTGATCGAGGTCGATCACTGCCAGCTTCTGCACGCCAATGATCGCGCCGACATCGGCCCCGCCCCCGGCCCGGTCCCCGCCCGGCACGATCCCGAAGGGTGCGAGCGCGGTAATGATCCGGTCCTTGGCGGGCTTGTTCGCGGCTGACAGGTTGAACTGCACCCGCCAGACCCGGTCCGCCCCGAAGTCGCTTTCCATCGCCAACGCGTGCGGCTCTTTCTCATGCGCGCGGGCATAAGCTGCGCCGCCGAACACGCCGATTTCCTCACTCCCGGCCCACAGCACCCGGATCGTCCGCAGCGGCTTGCCGCCGCGCTGCGCCCGCAGCGCCGCCGCCGTCACAATCCCGCAGCCGGCGGCATCGTCGATCACCCCGGTGCCCAGATCCCAGCTGTCAAGATGGCAGGCAACCAGGATCGGCGGCAGCGAGGGATCACGGCCCGGCAGTTCGCCGATGACGTTGCCCGAAGGCATGTCCTTTTGCGGGCGGCCTTCCAGCACCAGATTGATCTTCATCGGCTTGCCGGTCTTGGCAATCCGCGCGATCAGCATGGCATCGGGCACCGAGACCGCTCCGGCCGGGATCGCCTTGGCTGGATCGGCAAAATTGGTCGCCCCGGTGTGCGGATTGCGGTGCAGATCGGTCCCGACCGAGCGGATCACGATGGCGGCAGCGCCCTTGCTGGCGGCGATCGACGGACCTTGGCGGCGGACGTTGCCGAACGGCCCGTATCCCGCGCCGTCCTGGCTGGCGACAAAGGCGTGATCCACAAAGGCGACCTTGCCCTTGAGCGAGCCTTCCGGCGCTGCCTTGAGCGCGTCGAGATTGGGGAAGTAGACCAGTTCGGCATTTAACCCGCCTTTGGGAGTCGGCACCGAATAGCCGAGCGCGGTAATATGCAGCTTGTGCGGATAGGGCGCGGTCAGCTGCGCAGTTTCAGCCCCGCGCACGAACCCGGTCACGGTGAATGGCTCGATCCGGACATTCTGGAACCCCAGTGCATTCAACCGCTGCACCGCCCAATCGCGCGCCTTGGCCTCTGCGGTCGATCCGGCCGGCCGAGCGCCGACTTCGGTGGAGAGATCGGCGGTAATGTCCCAGGCAGTCTCGTCAGGCTGGGCCAGTACGGCTGAGGAAACGAGCAAGGCGGAAAGCGCGGCAGCGCGGAGGGTGTTTCGCATGGCGGCGTCTTGTAGCCGTGCTGCGCTGCTTGGCAACCGCACTCCCTCAATCCGGCACGAACGCCACCACCCGTGCCGGAGCCGCGCTGCAACCTGCCAGCTTGATCGGGAAGAACCCGACATGAAAACCCGTCGGCGGCAGCGCCGCAAGGTTGCACATTTGCTGAACGATGAAGGCCTCGCGCCGGGTGATCGCCTTGTGCCCATCCCACAGCAGCGCCTTGTCGCCGCTTTCGCGGAACTTGGCGTTCATCAGGCGGAACGGCAGGTCCCAGCCAACCGCATCGGTGCCCAGGATCGTCGCACCCATCCGGGTGAGATGAAGGGTTGCCTCGGCCGACATGCCGGGCTGGTTGTAAAATTGGGGATCGTCCATGGTGAACGCTTCCTGCCCGGTGCGCATCAGCACCGCATCGCCCGGCTCCACCGCGCGGCCAACCGCTGCGATCGCCAGATCGAGCATCTCGATGGTGACATATTCGCCGCCTTTGGCCCAGGGCCGCAGATCGAGCACCATACCGGGGCGAAAGAGTTCGCCCAGATCGATCTGATCGATCGTGCGCGCAGGTTTGCCTTCACACAGCGATCCTGAATGCAGCGGCGCGTCGACATGGGTGCCGCAGTGCGAGCTGAAATCGTTGAGGTGCTCGCTGCCCCAGCCCTCGCCGTCGGGCAGTTCGTCGTGGTTGCAGCCCAGGTGCGCGCAGAACTCATCCTTGCCGGCCGCCTCGCCGGGCCGCAGATAGTCGATCCTGGGGGCGACGACACCGGCGGCACTTTGCAGCGGCGGCGGCAACCGATCGCGGTTGGCGGGATCAAGCAGGACGGTCAGATCGATCAGGCGCATTGGCACTCCCCCCATTGTCTTGCCGGCAGCTTGCTCCCTGCCCGCGCGCTCCGCAAGGCCTGCGCAGCGCGCGTTCGCGCTGAAGGCAAGGTCAGGATTTTTCACGGCGCACAAAGGCCGGTGCTAACGGATATCAAAGTGCAGGCAGATCAGGACACCAAGACCGGCATCGTCAACAGTGCGACTACTGTCTTGAGCCAATTGCGTAGCTGTCGTGGCTGACCAGCTCTGAATCGCGGCGCACCGTGACAAGCCGCTGATCGGCATGGTCGTGCCGTTCGATCTCGATCCGCGGCAATGCGACTGGCTGGGCAGCAAGAAGCCGGGCCCGCAGGACCAGTCCATCAACCGCCAGAATCAGCGCCACAGCCTGCGCCGAGCGGTTCTCAAGCCGCAGGTCCTTCCACGGCCAGACCACGGTGGCATCGAGGCCAAGCTGCGTGAAGCGTTCCGCCTCGGTCAGGTACAGATCGCGCGAATGCGGATGTCGCTCGGCAATGTGCAGCCCGCTGCGCAGCCCCAGTTCGTAGATGATCCCGGCAAGCTGGCACAGTCCGCCGCCAATGTCGCCCTGCTCGGCATTGGCACGGATACCCCGCCCCATGGCAAAGCCCCGGCCCGGATCCGGCCGGTCCACTAGTGCCCAAAACGAGAGCACTTGCCCCGGCGCAATCACAACGCCGTCGACCAGCGCAGAGCCTAGCTGCAGGTTGATCAGCTTGCCCTCCCAGAACGGACCCTGCCGGATCGGTTGCTCCAGCTCGACAAGCGTCGGCCAATCGGGGCTGTCAGCGCGCCGCGCCGCGAAGCGCCTGGCGGTTCCATCTGATCGGTCGCGGAGCCCGCGTCGAGCCAGCGCCAGAGCGCGGCGCGGGGCTTCGGGCACCATGCGGCGCAGCGCCATGCGGATCGTGATTGTCAGCCCCACCTGCTTCCCCTGTTCGATCCGCTTGCCCCGGCGTTGCGCCCCCTGTAGAGGCGCGCCAAACGAAACTCCAGCATACCCAAAGGGACTCCAGATGGCCGCGCAATACGCCTTCGTGATGAAGGACATGACCAAGACTTTCCCCGGTGCGCAAAAGCCGGTGCTGTCGAACATCAGCCTGCAGTTCTATCAGGGTGCCAAGATCGGCATCGTCGGCCCCAACGGCGCCGGCAAATCGACCCTGATGAAGATCATGGGCGGGATCGACACCGATTTCACCGGTGAAGCCTGGCCGGGTGAGAACATCACCGTCGGCTACCTTCCGCAGGAGCCCGAGCTCGACAAGTCCAAGACCGTGCTGGAAAACGTCAAGGACGGCGCGCGCGGAATTGCCGACATGGTCGAGCGGTTCAACGCGATCGGCATGGAAATGGCCGAGGAAGATGCAGACTTCGACGCCCTGGGCGCGGAGATGAGCGAGCTGCAGGACAAGATCGACGCGGTCGACGGCTGGACGCTCGACAACCAGCTTGAAGTGGCGATGGAAGCGCTGCGCTGCCCGCCGGGGGACTGGTCGGTCGAGAACCTCTCGGGCGGTGAAAAGCGCCGCATCGCGCTGACCCGCCTGCTGATCCAGAAGCCGGACATCCTGCTGCTCGACGAACCGACCAACCACCTCGATGCCGAGTCTGTCGAATGGCTGGAAAACCACCTCAAGGATTATCACGGCGCGGTGCTGATGATCACCCACGACCGCTACTTCCTCGACAATGTGGTCGGCTGGATCCTCGAACTCGATCGCGGCAAGTACTTCCCCTACGAGGGCAACTATTCGACCTACCTCGAAAAGAAGGCCAAGCGGCTCGAGCAGGAAGACCGCGAGGAAAGCGGCAAGCAGAAGGCGCTGCAGCGCGAACTGGAATGGATCCGGCAGACCCCGGCCGCGCGCCAGACCAAGTCCAAGGCCCGTATCCGCAAGTTCGAGGAACTGCAGAACGCGCAGGATAACCGCCCGGTCGGCAAGGCCCAGATCGTCATCCAGGTGCCCGAGCGGCTGGGCGGCAAGGTGATCGAGGTGAAGAACATCTCGAAGGCCTATGGCGACAAGCTGCTGTTCGAAGACCTGTCGTTCATGCTGCCCCCGGGCGGGATCGTCGGGATCATCGGCCCCAACGGCGCGGGTAAGTCCACCCTGTTCCGGATCCTCACCGGCAAGGAACAGCCCGACAGCGGTACGGTCGAGATCGGCAGCACGGTCCACCTCGGCTTCGTCGACCAGAGCCGCGACGATTTGAACCCAGCCAACAATGTCTGGCAGGAAATCAGCGGCGGGCATGACTACATGACCGTCAACAAGCAGGAGATGAGCACCCGGGCCTATGTCGGTGCGTTCAACTTCAAGGGCGCGGACCAGCAGAAGAACGTCGGCAAGCTATCGGGCGGTGAACGCAACCGCGTTCACATGGCCAAGATGCTGAAAGAGGGCGGCAACGTCCTGCTGCTCGACGAACCGACCAACGATCTTGACGTCGAAACCCTCGCCGCGCTGGAAGACGCGATCGAGAACTTCGCCGGCTGCGCCGTGGTCATCTCGCACGACCGTTTCTTCCTCGATCGCCTCGCCACCCACATCCTGGCCTTCGAAGGCAACAGCCACGTCGAATGGTTCGAAGGCAACTTCGCGATGTACGAGGAAGACAAGCGCCGCCGCCTTGGTGATGCAGCGGATCGGCCGACAAGGCTGGCGTATAAAAAGCTGACTAGGTGATTACCTGGCGGAATTCGATCTCGATCGAATTTGATCAAGTATCGAGATACTTTTACGTTCGAGGAAAGGTAACTCTGCCGTTCGATTCGGAGCAAGTTAGAGCCACAGATCGACAAATTTCGGCGGTTAAGTCATTTTATGAATTTGAATTTCCAGAAATAACGCAACGGCAGGCACATACACTGATTTGCTGCCGAGAGTATGCGCGACTATGTACTGAAGCATTGTTGAAGGGGAAATTTGCGCAGATAAAGCGATCGTTCGCGCAGTCCCTTTCAATCTTAATTGGCACCGACGAGGAACTAAGAGGTTTTGCGACGCAGTGGTGCGAACGAAACTTTGAGAAGCAGATTTCCTCACCTCGGGTTCGAGGAACAATCCACTTTCAGGAGATGGAAGACTTTCACGCTTTCCTATGGCAGCAGTTTGATCGGCATCGGGTTGATCCCAAGGATGCAAACATTCTCGTGTTTATTTCTCACTTCTAAGCCGCCTCCCGCACCCTCGTCACCTTCAGCTCCCCTTCCCGCGTTCGTGCCTGCGCCAAATCCCACGCCGCCTGCATCCGCAGCAGCGTATCCGCCGAAATCCCGAAAGCCTTCTCAAACCGCAGCGCCATCATCGCACTCAACGCCGCGTGGCCGTTGAGCAGCATCGACATGTTCTGGCGGCTTACCCCCAGATGGGCGGCGAGTTCGGTTACGGTCATGCCGTGAGGCTCGACTACGTCGAGCTTCAGCCACTGCCCCGGATGCGGGTAGAGCGAAGGATGCAGCTTAATCGCCATGGTAGTCCTCCAGATCGAGATCGGCGATGGTCAGATCGTCAATCTTGGTAAAAGTCAGGCGCCAATTGCGGGTCACGGTCATGGCGAAGCTGCCTTTGCGGTCCCCGGTCAGCGCATGAAAACCGTAGTTCGGCGGAACCGCGAATTCGTCAAAACCAGCCGTCAACGAAATGTACGCCAGCATTCGGGCCAGGCGCGCGGGTTCAATCAATCCTTTTGCGTTGCCGGTCTCAGCAAACCGTCGCAACGCCTTGTGCCGGATACTCTCGATCTCCACACATTGTCATGTATCGCATGACAGCCAAACTGTCAAGTCATGCATGACGCAAACATTCATCCTCAGCCTCTCAAACCTGAACGCAAACCTTACCAAATCATTCACCCTGCCGACAGCACGACTCGCCTAGTCCCATGTCATGATCGCCGCCGATGGTGCGGCGCTGAACGATGGAGATGCGGCCATGGCCGTCAAGTCGAACACCAATTTGCGCCGGACCAGCCTGCTTGCGCTGGCGATCGCGGCGCTTTCCTTGCCCACGATTGCCGAAGCGCAAGAAGGACGTGGTCGCGATTGGGGCGAGCGGGTTGCACGCAGCGAGGATTCGCCGCGTCCGCAACGCCAGGCTCCGCCGCCGCAGGCTCAGGCCCCGCAGCAGCAGGCCCCGCGCAATTGGTCCCCTCCTCCGCAGGCGCAAGCCCCGCAGCCGCAGGCACCGCGCAGCTGGTCGCCTCCACCGCAGGCGCGTGGCGGTGAAAATGCCGCCCCGCAGTCGCGCTGGAACGGCGGCGAGGGTCGCCGTGGTGGCGACAATGGCCGCCGCGAAGCCTGGGATGGCGAAACTCGCCGGGCCGGCGATGGCGGCCGCCGTGAAGGTTGGAATGGCGGCAATCGCGATGGCAATCCAAATCCCGGCTGGGCCGGGCGTAGAGGCCAGCCGCAAGCCGTTCCGCAGTCTCCGCAGCAGCCGCCGGTTCAGGCCGGTGGCCGGGACGGTGACGATCGCCGTGGAAGCGAATGGCGTGGCCGGACGACGCGGACCGACAACGGGCAGTTCGGATCGCGCGACGGCGAATGGCGCGGTCGGCGTAGCCAGGGCGGCAATTGGCAAGGTGAGCGGCGCGCCGATGGCGATACCCCGCAGACCTGGGGCGACGCGCATCGCCGCCGTCAGGCCAATGGCGTCAGCGACTGGGACCGCCGCCGCGATGGTGTCTCCAGGCGCGATTCGGATAGCTGGCGCGACCGGGTGCGGCGCGGCGAGCACAATTATGGCGGTGATCGCAGCTATTGGTCCAACCGCAACTGGTCGGGCCACTGGGACCGCTCGCGCCACCGCAACTGGTCGGGCTGGAACAACGGCTGGAACTGGAGTTGGGGCCACCATTACAACCGTTGGAACACCCGCTGGCGCAGCAACAGCCGCTATGACTGGTACGGCTGGCGCAGCTACCGCCCCAGCTACTTCCAGGTCGGATACTACTATGCGCCCTACCGCAACTATTCGTATCAGCGGCTCAGCGTGGGATACTTCCTCGACTCGCTGTTCTTCGGTGAGGACTACTGGATCGCTGATCCGTCGTATTACCGCCTGCCGGACGCCTATGGTCCATATCGCTGGGTGCGCTACTACGACGACGCGGTGCTGGTGAACATCTACACCGGCGAAGTGGAAGACGTGATCTACGACTTCTTCTGGTAATCCCCGGAAGAGCAAACGGAACGGGCCCCGGCAGCGATGCGCGGGGCCCGTTTCCTTTTGACGGCGAAATGGCCGATCACTTCATCCACGGCACCATCCGCCGCAGAGTACTGTCCTTGTCGACCAGGTGATGCTTCAGCGCCGCGCCGACATGCAGGGCGAACAGCACCAGCATCAGCGTGGCGGTAATCTCGTGCAGTTCGTGGAACATGCCGACGGTCGGCTTGTCGGACCCGACCGGCAGCGCGGGTACATCAAACAGCCCGAACATCGAAACCGGCTTGCCCTTGCCCCAGGCCGACGAGAGGCCCCAACCGGCAAGCGGGATTGCCAGCATCAGCAGATACATCAACCCGTGGGTCACTTTGGCAAGCGCGGCTTCCCACGCCTTCAGCGTTTCGACCAGAGGCGGGGTCTTGTGGGTCAGTTTCCAGATAATTCGGACCGCAGTGAGCGCCAGGATGGTGATACCGATCGCCTTGTGATTGCCCATCATTATCGCTGCGTCTTCCTTAGGCATGTCTTCCGACAGCCAGGCGACGACGAAATTCAGCACGATCAGCAAGGCGATGATCCAATGCAGGGCGATGGCGCCGCGCGAGTAGCGCGCGGCTGAATTGGGTGCCGTATCCATGGTGCAAAGCTGGCCCAAAGGCGGGCCAAGAGCAAGAGGTTAGATCAGCTTCTGTCGGCGCGCCAAACCCGGGCAATTCGACAAACGGCATCGTATTGGCCATTTGCCTCGCCCCGCCAATCGGATAGGCACTGGGGCATGAGCCCGTTCCGCGATGCCCCGGCGCCAGACAAGAAGGCCCTGTTGAAGGTAGGCGCACATGTTCGTCGCCGTCTGAATGCCGATCCGCGTGCCTATCGCCTTGAAACCGACAAGGCCGAAATCTGGGCGGTGGGTGAGATGTTCGACGAACAGGAATGCTGCCAGTTGATTGCGATGATCGATCGCACCGCCGTCCCCTCGCAGGTGCTCGCTCATGGCGAAACCGAAGGGTGGAGGACCAGCAGTTCGGGCAACGTCGACCCCTACGAGCCGTTTATCCAGCACATCGAATCCAAGATCGATGCATTGCTGGACCTGCCACACGAATACGGCGAGACGATGCAGGGCCAGCGCTACGAAGTGGGGCAGCAATTCAAGTACCATCTGGACGTATTCTGGACCAAGTCGGACTATTGGAAGACAGAAGCCACGCGCGGCGGCCAACGCACGATAACCGCGATGGCCTACCTCAACGATGTTGAAGAAGGCGGCGACACGGCCTTCACAACGCTGGGCCTCTCGGTCAAGCCAAAGCGCGGCGCGCTACTGATCTGGAACAACAACCTGCCGAACGGCATGCCGAACGAAGACACGATGCACGCCGGGACCCCGGTGGTGCAGGGCGTCAAATACGTCCTCACCAAGTGGTACCGGTCGCGCAAATGGGGGTAACGATGGATTTCCTGATTTCCCGGCGACGGATGATCGCCGGTCTTGCCTGGGGCAGCGGCCTCGCCCTGCTCCCGGCCGGTGTCGCGCGTGCTGCGGCAGCCCCCGAAGGCAGCGAGGATGCCCGGTTGATGGCCTTGTTCCGCGAGGCGGCGCGGCGCGAGGATGCGATCGATCCGATCGGCCTGGTTTATCGCGGCGGCAAGCCGAACCTGATGGCATTCCGCCAGATCTTTACCGACCTGCCGATCCGCCAGCGTCGCGGTGTGCTGCGCTGGACCATGGCCGGCCTTGGCAAGATCAACCGGACCAGGCTCAGCGCCGAGCGGCAGATTTCCTATGATGTGTTCCTGCTCGATCTGCGCGAGACCCAGGCCTGGCTGCAGCCCGATATGGTCGCCCTGGACGCGGTGCGCCCGCTGACCCATTTCGGCGGGCTCCACGTTGAATTCCCCTCGTTGATCAACAAGGGCGGCGCACTGCCTTATGCCAACGAAGCGGATTATCGCCGTAATCTGGACCTGATGCGGGCCTTTCCACAGGTGCTCGACAATGCGGTTGCCCGGTTCCGTGACGGGCTGGAAAGCGGCGTGGTCGAAACGAAACTGACCACCCGCAACATGGTCGCGCAGATCGATGCGATTCTGGCACAGCCGCTTACTGAGTCGCCCTTTACGTCTGCCGTGCGCGACTTCCCTGCTGCGGTTCCGGCCAGTAGCCGGGCCGAATTGACCGCGCTGTACGAGACTGCGGTCAGCCGCGAGGTCTATCCCGCCTATCGCCGCCTGCGTACCTTCCTCAACGACGAATACCTGCCCGCTGCGCGCGAAGCAGTCGGCATTTCGGCGATGAAGGGCGGTCCGGCCTATTACCGCAAGGCGATCGAAAGCCAGACGACGGTGCGGCTCGAACCCGAAGCCGTGCACCAGTTGGGCCTGGGCGAAGTGGCGCGGATCCACCGCGAGATGGACGGGGTGCGCCAGCGGCTCGGCTTTGCCGGGCCTTTGCGCGATTTCTTCGAGGAAATTCGCACCAACCCCCGCTATCATCCGAAAACCAAGGCAGAATTCGCCAAGGCTTTTGCCGATGCCGCAAAGGCGGTCGACGCCCAGGTTCCGACCTATTTCAACAAGGTGCCCAAAACCAAGCTGCTGATCGAACCCTACCCGGCCTACCGCGAAAAGTACGAGGCTGGCGGTTCCTACAACCAGGGTTCGCCCGACGGATCGCGACCGGGGACCTTCTTCTACAACACCTATGACCTGCCCAGCCGGTTCCTGACCGGGGTGGTCACGCTCTACATGCACGAGGGCGCACCCGGGCATCACTTCCAGATCAGCCTGGCCCAGGAAGACGAAAGCCTGCCCGATTTCCAGCGCTTTGGCGGCAATACCGCCTACGTCGAAGGCTGGGCGCTCTATGCCGAGACGCTGGGCTACGACATGGGCTTCTACAGGGACCCGATGCAGCATTGGGGCACGCTCGACGACGAGATGCTGCGGGCGATGCGGCTGGTAGTCGATACCGGGCTGCACGCCAAGGGCTGGAACCGCGAGCAGGCGATCGAATACATGCTGGCCAACAGCGGCATGGGCCGCAGCGATGCGACCGCGGAGGTGGAGCGCTATATCGTCTGGCCGGGTCAGGCGCTGGGCTACAAGATCGGGGCGCTGACGATCCAGCGGCTGCGCGACAAGGCCCGCACCGCGCTGGGCCCGCGCTTCGACATCCGCGCCTTCCACGATCAGGTGCTGGGCTCGGGTGCCCTCCCCCTGCCGGTCCTGGAAGCCAAGATCGACCGCTGGATTGCCGCCGGCCGGGTCTGATCAGCCCAGCGCTTCGGCGATCAATTTGCGGGTGTTGGCGATCCCGTAGAGCGCGATGAAGCTGCCCATGCGGGGGCCCTGACTCGATCCGAGCAGGGTCTCGTAGAGGCACTTGAACCAGTCGCGCAGCTGTTCGAAACCGTAATGCGGATCCTTGCCGATCTCGTAGACGATGTTCTGCAGCAGCTCGGGCGTGGCATCATCGCTGGTCGCGGCCAGTTCCTCGTCGAGCGCGGCCAGCGCAGCGGCCTCGCCTGCCTCGGGCTTGCGCCGCTGCAACGTCGGGGCGATGAAATCGCGGTTATAGGCCAGCGCGTTGGTGACCAGCTTGTCGAGCTCGGGATGCTGCGCGGCATCGGCATCGGGAACATAGTTGGCCAGGTAGGACCAGACCTGCTCGCGAGTTGCCCCGGCGCCGAGCACCCCGACCAGATTGAGCAACAGGCTGTAGGTCACCGGCAGCCTGTCGCCATCGCCGCCGTGATAGCCATTGGCGCGCAGCAAGTGCCAGACCGGGTTGCCGAGCTGCTGCTCAATCGGCTGGCTCGCCAGCTTTTCGCGGAACTGCCAGTATTCGTCGACGTTCTTGGGGATGATCCCGGTGTGCAGGCTCTTGGCGCTCTTGGGCTCGCGATAGAGGAACAGCCCCAGGCTTTCTTCGCTACCATAGGTCAGCCACTGGTCGATGGTCAGCCCGTTGCCCTTGGACTTGGAGATCTTCTGGCCCTCTTCATCGAGGAACAGTTCATAGATCAGGCCCTCAGGCGGCACGGCCCCCAACGCGCGGGTAATCCGGCCGCTTTCGCGCACGGAATCGGTCAGATCCTTGCCGCACATCTCATAATCGACGCCCAGTGCGACCCAGCGCATCGCCCAGTCGACCTTCCACTGCAGCTTGGCATTGCCGCCCAGGATGCAGCTTTCGACCATTTCGCCGTGGTCCTCGAACCGGACGATCCCGGCTTCGGCATCGACCACTTCCACCGGTACCTGCAGCACCTGGTGCGTCTTCGGGCTGACCGGCAGGACCGGCGAATAGGTCTGCCGGCGCTCTTCGCGCAGTGTCGGCAGCATGATGTCCATGATCGCCTGCCAGTTGCGCAGAATGCTCTTCAAGGCTTCGTCGAACTGGCCCGAATTGTACATGTCGCTCGACGAGACGAATTCGTACTCGAACCCGAACCGGTCGAGAAACTCGCGCAGCATCGCGTTGTTGTGATGCGCGAAGCTCTCGTACTTGCCAAACGGATCGGGGATCCGGCTGAGCGGATGACCGAGGTAGGCTGTCAGCAGCCCCTGGTTGGGCACATTGTCGGGCACCTTGCGCAGCCCGTCCATGTCGTCCGAAAACGCGACCAGCCGGGTCGGCGCACCGCCCGACAGCACTTCATAGGCGCGCCGGACCAGTGTGGTCCGCAGCACTTCCTGAAAAGTGCCGATATGCGGCAGGCCCGAGGGGCCATAGCCGGTCTCGAACAGCACCGGAGCGCCGCCGGGTTTGCCTTGGGGATACCGCTTGAGCAGCTTGCGCGCTTCCTCGAAAGGCCAAGCCTTGGAAACCTGTGCGGCGGCGAGAAGTTCGGTATCGGTCATGATCGCCGCGCTTTCGCGGAGGAGCGGGCTTTGTGCAAGGCTGAATTGCAGCCCGGCGGCCCGCAAGCCGCGTTCGGCGGAATCAAATGCGGTCTTAAAGCAACTCGTCCTTCAACAGTCGTTCCGCTTCGCCATTTTCCGGACAGGTCCAGGTCCGTTGTTTGACCCGGATCGCGCCGGCATTCGCGCTGAGCACAAGTTCCTGCCGCACGTCGCTGCCGTGATCGCCGCAGGGCCAGGCGGTGACCCGCGCCGCGCCGCGGCTGGTCAGCAACGCCTGCCATGCCGAACCGGGCATGACCAGCACGTCGCCGGGATGATCTGCCGTGCCGAATGCGTGGAGCTTTGGCCGCGCCTTGCTCACCCCGAACAGCATGTATTCGGTGTGTCCGCAGGGTCCCGCCGATACCTGGACGAGGAATTCCGAGGCATTGCCATCGCGGTCATAGTCGGCTGTCTGCATCACCCGCTGCCCCGGGCGGCGCGCAACCGCGGCCAGAAAGGCCGGGTTGGCACCGTCTGCGGCGCGATCGAAATCGCCGGGTGCCATCGGGCGCCACTGCATCGCCGCCAGCCCCTGCGAATTGCTTTCCGGGAGATCGGTAAAAAACGGCCCCAGCGCCAGCCGGTCGATTACCCTGCCGCCTGACTTGCGCACCAGGCTGAGCTTGCCCATCTCGCCATAGGCAAAGCCAGTACAAGGGCAGGTTACTGCCGTTTCCACGTCCTGCGGCCCGCAGATCGGCTTCGGCTTGCCCTGCCAGACCAGCTGCCAGACCTCCGGCTTCCCATTGACCGTCACGGTCTTTTGTTCGCGCAGGAATTCGGGCGGAGCGGCAGCCAAGGTCAGCAGTGCCAGCGCGGCGATCAGGACGTTACGAAGAGCCATGCCGCATTGAACGGCAGCGCCGCCGCGCTGGCAAGAGCCAAGTTGCCTCCCCGCCCTGCCATAGGCATGGTGCTGCGCGGGAGATTCGGGAGGGCAAATTGCGGAAAATGGGAACCATCGCCGCGCTGGTCGCGGCGGCCACGGCGCTGCTGTCGATCGGCACGGCCGGAACGGCGCGCTCCCCTGACCTCAAGGCATCGCTGTGGCACGGCGGGCCGATCATCACGATGGACGGGCCGCGTCCGCAGAGGGTCGAAGCTGTAGTCGAACGTGACGGCAGGATCGTCTTCGCCGGCCCCCTCGCCCAGGCCCGCAAGCTGGCCGGCAAGCCGGCCGATGACCACGACCTGCGCGGGAAGACGATGCTGCCAGGGTTCGTCGATGCCCATTCGCATTTTGCCATGGCGATGCAGGTTGCCGGCGGAATCGACCTGGCCGATCCGGCGTTGGGGGTGAAGGATTTTGCCTCGCTGCAAGCGGCACTGAAGCGACATGTGACCGCGCAAGGTATTCCAGCGGGAAACTGGGTTGTCGCCTGGAACTATGCTGAAGCCGCGCTGTCCGAGAAGCAGCATATCACCCGCGCAGAGCTCGATGCGGCGCTGCCGGGGTACAAGGTCGTGCTGGTCCACTTCACCGGCCACGGCCTGGTCGGCAACAGTGCGGCGCTGGACTTTGCCGGGATCACCGACAGCACCCCCGCACCAGCCGGCGGCGTGATCATGCGCGACAGCGCGGGCAAACCCAACGGGGTGCTGTTCGAAAACGCGATGATGCCGCTCGCGCTCAAAATTCCGCAGCCGGGCGAAGCGGCCAAGCTGGCCATGCTCGACAAGGCGCAAACCCTCTATGCCTCGCAGGGCTATACCCACGTGCAGGACGGCGCGACCCAGCTGCCAGACCTCGCCTTCCTGACCGGAGATGCCGCCAAGGAGCGACTCAAGCTGGACCTGGCCCTGCTGCCCTACCACGGCACCCTGCCCGAGCTGCTAAAGCGCAAGGACCTGCAATTCGGAACCTATTCGGGCCATGTAAAGCTGCAGGGCATAAAGTTCGTGCTGGACGGTTCGCCGCAAGCGCGCACCGCCTATTTCACCCGCGACTACAAGCTCGGCTCGCCCGAAGGCGCGCATCCCTGGCATGGCGAATCCAACATGACCCAGGCCGAGTTCGAGACCAAGGCCAGGCAGGCGCATGAGCGCGGCTGGCAATTGTTCGTCCATGCCAATGGCGATGCGGCGATCGACATGGCCATCAAGGGCTTCGACGCGCTGGGGATCAAGGCCAAGGACGATCGCCGCCCGGTGGTGATCCATTCGCAGTTCCAGCGCCCGGACCAGCTCAAGGCCTACGCGCGGATCGGAGTGGGCCCGGCCTATTTCTCAAACCACACGTACCTGTTTGCCGACATCCACCGCAGCAACTTCCCGCGCGCCGTGGTCGATTTCATCAGCCCGTTCAAATCGGCCCGCGCCGCCGGGCTGATCGCATCAAACCATTCGGACTATCCGGTGACGCGGCTGGATTCGATGACACAGCTCTGGTCTTCGATGGCGCGTACCTCGCTGACCGGCATAGTTTCGGGAGCCGACCAGCGGCTGAGCGCCTATGAAGCCTTGCAGATGCTCACCACCGGCCCCGCCTGGCAGGCGTTCGAGGAAAACCGCAAGGGCCGGATCAAGGCCGGACTGCTGGCCGATTTCGTGGTGCTCGATCGCAACCCGCTGACCACCCCGGTCGGTCAGATCCGCTCGATCCGGGTGATGCAGACGGTCAAGGAAGGGCGCACCGTCTGGCAGCGGAACTAGCGCGGCCTAACGCCAGCCCTGCAGCAGAATCGCAATCAGCTTGATCCGCCGTTCTTCTGGCTGGGCCATGATCGCCCTTCCGGTGAAATTGGCCTGCTGACAGCGATCCGCCGGTTGCAGCGGATAGGTGTACTTCGGCTTGGGATTGAGTTTGCGGACCTCACCCCAGAAGGCCTGTAAATCTGCGAACTTAGTTTGCTCTCGCCGGATCTGCTGCTTCTTGCCTGAAGCGGCCAGGGTGATGAAGGCGGCATACATCCGGGTGAACGGTTTCTGCTTCAGCACCACGGCCGGATCGGAAATCTTGTCTTCATTGCCGAACATCACCTCGCACAGCGCCTTGTTCTTTGCAGCTTCTTCGAACAGAGCGGCATAAGCCGCTGCAAAGGCGAGCGATTCCGCATCCCCGCCCATCAAGGCCTCGGCCGCATGGCGCTTGCGAAATCCGTCGAGGAAATCGAACGGCAGGCGGTCCAGCACCAGACCTTCCTTCTCGAGGTTATAAGCCTCGGTCGTTTCCTGGCGCAGCCGCCGGTATTCGTAAGGGTACAACGTGCGGAGCGGGACCAGCACCACTGCCGCGTCCTTGTTCTCGGCCACTTCGCGCTCGAAGCGCTCCTCGCTGGTGATGTTGTAGCGGTCATGCCAGAAATAGAGACCGGTGACCGCCCCAACCACCACCAGCAGGCCCAGCACTGCCTGAAGCAGCACCTTGCCACGACGATCGTGCGCCGCTTCCTCTTCCAGTCCCTGATCGTAGTCGCTCATGCCCCCTCCCGCTGCCTAGCCGTGATCCTTCAGGATCAGCGCTGCCCCCGGTTTGTGCGCGCGGATCTCTTGTTCCGTCAAGCCGCAGATTTCATGGGGAAAGACTAGCCACTCCTCGGTCTGGTGGACGAAATAATCGGGCTTCAGCGCGGTCTGGTTGCGGCTTGGCTTGTAATAGGCTGTGGCGATGCGGATCGTGTCGGGCGTGTTGTGCCGGCAGCGGGTCTTCAGCTCCTTGAGGAACGCCTCGACCGAACGGCCGGTATCGAACACATCGTCAATCACCAGCAGGCGATCTTCCGGGTTCAGCACGTCGATCAGATAGCCAAGCGCATAGACCCGCACTTCCTTGTCTTGCCGGTCGATCCCGGAATAGCTGGCGGTGCGGATCGCGATGTGGTCGGTTTCGACCCCGCGATAGGCCAGCAGTTCCTGCACCGCGATCCCGACCGGCGCGCCGCCGCGCCAGATCCCAACGATGTGGGTGGGGCGAAAGCCCGATTCGAGCACCAGATTGGCCAGCGCGAAGCTGTCCTCCAGCAAGCGGTCGGCGGTGAGATAGACCTTATCGACCACCGGCCACCTCGGCGATCTCGGCGAGGTGCTGGATCTGGTCGGCCATCGGCAGGAACGATCCGGTGAAACTGTTTTCCGCCAACCGGACGATCTCCGCTTCGCTCAGGTCCAGCGCCTCGGCAACGGCGTGGAAATTGGCGTTGATGTAGCCCCCGAAATAGGCCGGATCGTCGGAATTGACCGTCGCCTTGAGGCCAAGCTCCAACATCCGCCGCACCGGGCTTTGCGCCAGGTCCCCGATCACGCAGAGCCGCAGGTTGGACAGAGGACAGACCGTCAGTGTCAGGCCTTCGTCAGCAATCCGCCGGACCAGCGCCGGATCTTCCAGCGCGCGGTTGCCGTGGTCGATCCGCTCCACTTCCAGCAGGTCGAGAGCCTCTTGGACATATTCGGGCGGCCCCTCCTCGCCGGCATGGGCGGTGACATGGAGGCCCAGTTCACGGGCGCGGGCGAAGACGCGCTGGAACTTGCTGGGCGGGTGGCCGACCTCGGAACTGTCGAGGCCGATACCGTGAATTCGCTCCAGATGCGGCAGAGCCTGGTCGAGCGTCGCCTCGGCATCGGCTTCGCTGAGGTGGCGCAGGAAGCACATGACCAGCCGGTAGCTGATCCCAAGCTGCACCTCGCCTGCCTTCAGCGCGCGCTCGATACCGTCCAGCACGGTCTCGAAGGCGACGCCGCGTTCGGTATGGCCCTGCGGATCGAAGAAGATCTCGACGTGGCGGACGGTATCGGCATGGGCGCGCTCGAGGTAGGCCCAGGTCAGATCGAAGAAGTCCTGCTCGGTCTGCAGCACCGACATGCCCTGGTAATAGATGTCGAGAAAATCCTGCAGGTTCGAGAAGGAATAGGCCGCCCGCACCTCTTCCACGCTGGCAAAGGGGATCGCCACGCCGTTGCGTGCGGCCAGGGCAAATAGCAGCTCCGGTTCAAGCGAACCTTCGATGTGAAGGTGCAACTCAGCCTTGGGCAGGCGATCGATCAGCGCGGCGCGGGCGGGATTCGTCATGGAGCGACGCTGGCGCAGGGCAAAGGCCCGGTCAACCGCTTGCGGAGTGTTCCATTTCCGTTCTAACGCTACCGCGTGAGCGACGCACTGCCCCTTCCCGCCTTGCACGCCAGCCACGGCGGATGCTGGCTGCGCGATGGCCATGGCGCGACGCGCGGGGTGGCCAAGGGTGAGGCAATCGTTGCCGCCGCCGATACCCCGCTGCTGCTGCTCAATGCGCCGCTGATTGCCTCGCGGCTTGGCTATCCCGACCTGTCCGGGCTCGACCTGCTGGAACTTTACGCCTTCGTTTTTCCAGCGCGGTTTGTGGTGCCGACGCCCAAAGGCCTCGCTCATGCGCTGGGTCTGGCCGAGCCCACCGGCGACGATGCGGTTCCTGCCCTGCTCCAGCAAGCCGCCGAGCAGTTGCTGGCGACCTGCCAGCAGCCCGACTGGGCCGAGCGTGAAGGCGCCTGGTCTGCACTCCAGAACCTGACCCGGCTGCGCTGGACCTGGGCTCCATTGCTGACCGCCCGCATTTCGGCACCTGCCAAGGCCGAGCGCTGGCTGTTCGCGCGCCTGCCCGAATGGGAGGAAGCGCCCGAGCGTCCGCAGCCCGCGCAGGTTGCGATCGATCCGGCTGCGATCGCGGCGGAATTGGGCCGCCTGACCGGGGACGGAGCGGAAAGCCGCCCGGCCCAGGCCGCCTATGCCCAGGAAGCAGCGCATCTGTTCGAACCGCGCCGCCGTGAAGGCCAGCCGCACCTGCTGCTTGCCCAGGCCGGGACCGGGATCGGCAAGACGCTGGGCTATCTCGCCCCGGCCTCAACCTGGTCGGCGCAGTCGGGCGGCACGGTCTGGGTTTCAACCTATACCAAGGCGCTGCAACGCCAGCTCCGCCGCGAGAGTAGCCGCGCCTGGCCGGGGCGCCGCGCGGACGGAAGCCAGCCGGTGGTGGTGCGCAAGGGGCGCGAAAACTACCTGTGCCTGCTCAACCTGGAAGACGCGCTGCAAGGCGGCTTCACCGGGCGAGCGGCGATCATGGCGCAACTGGTGGCGCGCTGGGCGGCCTATAGCCAGGATGGCGACCTGATCGGCGGCGACCTGCCCGGCTGGCTCGGCACGCTGTTCCGCCAGCGCGGGGTCAAGGCGCTGACCGACCAGCGCGGCGAATGCGTCTATGCCGGCTGCCCGCACTACCGCAAATGCTTCATCGAACGCGCCGCGCGGGCCAGCGCCCAGGCCGATCTGGTGATCGCCAACCACGCGCTGGTGATGGTCAACGCCGCGCGCGGCCGCGATGCCGCGCAGCGCCCGACCCGGATCGTTTTCGACGAAGGACACCACGTGTTCGAAGCGGCGGATTCGACCTTCGCCGCCGCCCTGACCGGGGCCGAAACGATCGAGCTGCGGCGCTGGGTAATCGGCCCGGAACGCGGATCCAAGGGCCGGCGCCGCGGGCTGTCTGCACGACTGGCGGATATCGCCAGCTATGATGAGGCCGGCGGCAAGGCAATCGCCGCGGCCCGCCATGCGGCAGAGGCCCTGCCCGGCGATGGCTGGCTGCAACGGATCAACGAGAACGCGCCTTCGGGACCGCTCGAGGAGCTGCTCACCGCAGTCCGTGCCACGGTTTATGCCCGCGATGAAAGCGGCGGGCAGGAAGCAGGCTATGGCCTTGAAACCGAAGCCGCCCAGCTTGACGGCAGCTTTATCGAACGCGCCAGCGCCGCGCAGCAGGCTCTGGCCGAGTTGCGCACCCCGTTGATCCGGCTCGGCGTGCGGCTCGAAGCGATCCTGGCCGAACCGCCCGACTGGCTCGACGGCCCGGGACGCGCCCGGATCGACGGCGCGCGCCATTCGCTGACCTGGCGGATCGACCTGCTGGCGGCATGGGAAGCCCTGCTCGAACGACTTGGCGGGCCGGCCGACCCGCTGTTCGTCGATTGGCTGGCGGTCGAGCGGGCCGAGGCGCGCGAGTTTGATATCGGGATCCACCGCCGCTGGCTCGATCCGATGAAGCCGTTCGCGCGCACGGTGCTGGATGGCGCGCACGGGGTGATGCTGACCAGCGCAACGCTGAAGGACGGGCCGGACTGGGAGGGCGCCGTGACCCATTCGGGCGCGGGCGAACTGGGTATTGCTCCCCGCCTGTCGAGCTTTGACAGTCCGTTCGATTATGGTTCCCAGGCCGAAGTGCTGATCGTGACCGATGTCCCCAAGGGCGATCTTGCCGCGCTGGCCGGGGCCTATGCCCGCCTGATCGAGGCCGCTGGCGGCGGCGCGCTGGGGCTGTTCACGGCAATCCGCCGGCTGCGCGCGGTCCACGGCCGGATCGCCGACCGGCTGGCGCGCGGCGGTCTGCCGCTGTTCGCGCAGCACGTCGATCCGATCGATACCGGCACCCTGGTCGATATTTTCCGCGACGATCCGCGCGCCTCGCTGCTCGGCACCGATGCGCTGCGCGACGGGGTCGACGTGCCCGGCCATTCGCTGCGACTGGTGGTGATGGAGCAAGTGCCCTGGCCCAAGCCTTCGATCCTGCACCGCGCCCGGCGCCTCGCCGGCGGCGGTCAGGCCTTCGACGACCGGATCATCCGCGCCCGGCTGGCCCAGGCTTTCGGACGGCTGATCCGCAGCCGCGACGATCACGGGATCTTCGTCGTCTTGTCTGCCGCCTTCCCCAGCCGGCTGCTCTCGGCCTTTCCGGCCGGCACCCCTGTCACGCGGTTGACACTCGATCAGGCTTTACAACACGTCGCTGCCAGTGTTTCAGGGCAGCCCGCCAAGCAAGAGAGCGCCACTTGAAGATCCTCGGCCTGTTCCGCCACGCGAAGTCCGATTGGCAAGATCCGCGCGCCCGCGATTTCGATCGCCCGCTCAACGCGCGCGGACGCAAGGGCGCGGCGGTGATGGGCCGGCACGTGCGCGATCACGGGGTGCGCTGGGACCGGATGATTTCCTCCCCCGCAATCCGCTGCGCCGAAACGATCGAGATCGCCTGCGAGGCCGCGGGCCGCCCGGTCGCGGTCAACTGGGACCGGCGGATCTACCTCGCCAGCAGCGCGACCCTCGCCGATTTGCTGCGCGAGACCGAGGGCGATCCCAAGTCCGTGATGATGGTCGGCCACAATCCGGGTCTCGAAGACCTGATCTTCGACCTGGTCCCCGACGATGGCTCCAGCCCGCTGCGCGACGTGGTCGAGGTCAAGTTCCCCACCGCAAGCTTCGCGGTGCTGGAACTCGACATCGACAAATGGTCTGACCTCAAGGACAATTGCGGACGGCTGGTCCACCTGACCCGCCCGCGCGATCTCGATCCGGAGCTTGGCCCCGGATCGAGCTGATAGTTCAGGCCTGATGGATCGCCTTGGTTACCAGATAGCTGTCCATGCCTTCCATCCCGCCTTCGCTGCCAAAGCCGGAATCCTTGACCCCGCCGAACGGCGCATCGGCAACGCTGATCGCGAAGGTGTTGATCCCGACCATCCCGCTTTCAATCCCGTCGCCCAGCAGGTTGGCGGTGCGCAGGTTCTCGGTAAAGGCAAATGCGGCGAGGCCATAAGGCAGCCGGTTGGCCTTGGTCAGCGCGTCTTCCAGGTTTGAGAACGGGGCCGCCACGGCGACCGGACCGAACGGTTCGTTGTTCATGATATCGGCGCTGTCGGGCACGTCGGCCAGCAGGGTCGGTTGGAAGAAGAAGCCGGCGTTTCCGCGCTTGCCCCCAGCCATGACCTTGGCCCCCTTGGCGGCGGCATCCTCGACCAGCGCCTCGATCGCGCCCGGGCGGCGGACATTGGCCAGTGGCCCCATCTTGCTGTCGGCATCAAGGCCGGAACCCGGGGTGACGCTTTGCGTCCGCGCCGCGAAGCCATCGACAAAGCGCTGGTAAATCGATTCCTGGACATAGAACCGGGTCGGGCTGACGCAGACCTGGCCGGCGTTGCGGAACTTCTGCGGCACCACCATGTCGAGCGTCTTGTCCAGATCGCAATCCTCGAACACCAGCACCGGGGCGTGGCCGCCCAGTTCCATCGTCACCCGCGTCAGGCTATCCGCCGCCAGCCGCATCAGGTGTTTGCCGACCGGGGTCGATCCGGTGAAGCTGACCTTGCGGATCACCGGGCTGGCGATCAGGTGGCGGCTGACCATGTCTGGCACCCCATGGACCAGCTGGGCAACACCAGTCGGCAGACCGGCATCGATCAGGCAGCGCATCAGCGCGCCGGTGCAGCCGGGGGTTTCCTCGGGCGGCTTGGCGATCACCGAGCAACCGACTGCCAAGGCCGGAGCCAGCTTTTTGGCCATCAGGTAGACCGGGAAATTCCAGGGGCTGAAGGTGGCGACCGGACCGACCGGTTGACGCGTAACCAGCGAGCGCTGCCCCGTCGGGCGGACCAGGACGCGGCCATAGATCCGGCTGGCCTCTTCGGCGCACCAGTCGAAAATCTGCGCGCTGCCCATCACTTCGGCCCGGGCCTCGGCCAGGACCTTGCCCTGCTCCAGGGTCAGCAGGGTCGCGATCGAATCCGCCCGTTCGCGCAGCAGCGCCGCGGTCTTGCGCAGCACCGCTGCCCGCTGTTCGACCGGGGTCGCCTTCCACAGGGAGAAGCCGGTTTCGGCGGCGGCCAGGGCGGCATCAAGATCGGCCGGGGTAGCCAGCGGCACTTCGGCAATCGCATCGCCAGTGGCGGGATTGACCACGGGGAACAGGTCGCGGCCCTCGCCGATTTGCCAGCTGCCGTTGATGAACAGCGCAAGATCGGCGTCGTATGTCTGCGTCATGGAAGGGGTCCTCACTCTCGTGAGGGAGGCTTTAAGCCTCGTGCAGCGCGTTGACCAGTGTGGTCCGCAGCGAAATCAACCGCGCGCGCAGCGCGAAGTTGGCGCTCATTGCCGAAAGCGGCGGGGTTGCCACCGAGGCTTGTTGGGTAGGCTCGTCCACGGAAGCCGCAGCCTGACGCCCGCCGGTTTGCAGCGTCTTCTTGGCGCCTTTCAGGGTATAGCCTTCACGGTGGACCAGCCGGTCGATCGTTTCGACCAGCCGGACATCCTCGGTCCGGTAATACCGCCGCCCGCCGCTGCGCTTGAGCGGCTTGAGCATCGGGAACTGCTCTTCCCAATAGCGCAGGACATGCTGACGGATGCCAAGCGCCTTGGCGACTTCGCCGATCGTGCGCAGGGCTTCGGGATCCTTGCCGTCGGCATAGCCCGCAGGCTGTGCCGGTCGGTCGAAGAGTCCCTCTTCGCTCATCCCTTGGCGATCCGCTCTTTGAGCATCTGGCTGGCCCGGAAGGTCAGCACCCGGCGCGGGGTGATCGGCACTTCGACCCCGGTCTTGGGGTTACGGCCGATCCGCTGGGCCTTGTCGCGCAGCAGGAAAGTGCCGAAACCGGAGATCTTCACACTTTCGCCGCCTTCAAGCGCGCCGCTCATGTGATCGAGAATCGATTCCACCATCGAAAGCGATTCGGACCGTGAAAGGCCGAGCTTGCGATTGAGGGCTTCAGCCAGATCGGCTCGTGTAAGAGTAGTCATGGAGCGCACCAGCACCTTTCCATAGCCAGAGACGCGACCTCTAGATTCGCAGAGCTTACAAATTCGTCGCCAAATTGCAACGCAATCGCGCGATTACGGAAGGTTATCCGCTGTTGCTCAGACTCGGAGCAAGCATGCGCCCCAGGTGAAGCCACCGCCCATCGCCTCGAGCACGATCAGATCGCCTTGCTTGATCCGGCCATCACGCACCGCCGTATCAAGCGCCAAGGGCACTGATGCAGCCGAAGTGTTGGCGTGGCGGTCTACCGTCACAACCACTTTTTCCGGCGGCAAACCCAGCTTTTTGGCGGTTGCATCAAGGATCCGCTGGTTGGCCTGGTGCGGCACGACCCAATCGAGATCGGCGGGGCTGAGGCCGCATTCGGTCAGGATACTGGAAAGCACATCGGCAAGGTTGACCACCGCATGGCGGAACACCTCGCGCCCCTTCATCCTTAAGTGCCCGACGCTCTGCGTGGTCGAGGGGCCGCCATCGACATAGAGCAGCTCATTATGCGCGCCGTCGGCATGAAGATGAGTCGCCAGTACGCCGGGGCCGTCTTCTTCCACCTCGCGCGCTTCCAGCACGACCGCCCCGGCCCCGTCGCCGAACAGCACGCAGGTGGCGCGATCGTCCCAATCGAGCAGGCGGGTCATGGTTTCGGCGCCGATCACCAGCGCGCGAGTGGCCATGCCGGTGCGGAGCATCGAATCTGCTACGCCAACGCCATAGAGAAAGCCCGAGCAGACCGCCGCGACATCGAAGGCGATCCCGCCATTGGCACCCAACGCGTCCTGGACGATCGTGGCGGTCGCCGGAAAGGTCTGGTCCGGGGTGGTCGTGGCCAGCACGATCAGCCCGATGTCCTTGCCCTCCAGACCGGCGGCTTCAAGCGCGCGGCGAGCGGCGGAGATCGCCAGGGTCGAAGTGGTTTCCCCTTCTCCTGCGACATAACGCTGGCGGATGCCGCTGCGCTCGACGATCCATTCGTCGCTGGTATCGACGGTCTGGGCGAGTTCCAGATTGGTCACCACCCGCTGCGGCAGGGCCGAGCCGGTGCCGATCATGACCGAGCGACGGGTCATTCGGCAGCCTTGGGAACGGAGCGCAGATTGCCGGTGCCCAGCCGGGCCAGGTCAGCCGCAATCCGTTCTGTCAGGTTTTCCTCAAGCAGCCGCGCGGTAACCGCCACGGCATTGGCGACGCCGATCGCATTGGCCGAGCCGTGGCTCTTCACCACCACCCCGTTGAGGCCGAGGAATACCGCACCGTTATGATTGTTGGGATCGAGGTGATGCTTGAGCAACTCGGTCGCCGGGCGCGAAACCAGGAAACCGAACTTCGAGCGGATCGAGCTGGCAAAGGCGCGGCGCAGCAGGTCCGCGACAAACCGCGCGGTGCCTTCGACGGCCTTGAGCGCGATATTGCCGGAGAAGCCGTCGGTCACCACCACGTCGACATCGCCGCGGCCGAGTTTGTCAGCCTCGACAAAGCCGTCGAACGTCATCGACAGTTCCTCGGCGGCGGCCTTGAGCTGCGCGGCAGCGGCCTGCAGATTGCCGGTGCCCTTGGTTTCTTCGGTCCCGATGTTGAGCAGCCGGACCCGCGGCGCTTCCAATCCGGTGACGATCCGCGAATAGGCCGCACCCATAATCGCGAATTGGACCAGGTTGCGGGCATCGCAATCGGTATTGGCACCGAGATCAAGCATGACCAGATCGTTGTCGCCCAGGGTCGGCAGCAGGGCAGAGAGCGCGGGGCGATCGATCCCCGGCATGGTTCGCAGCGCCAGCTTGGCCATGGCCATCAAAGCGCCGGTGTTGCCGGCGCTGACCGCCGCCCCGGCCTCGCCGGTCTTCACTGCATTGATAGCGAGTCCCATCGAGGTGGTCTTGGCGCGGCGCAGCGCCTGGGTCGGGCGTTCATCGCCGGCGACCACATCTTCGCAATGGAGGATTTCGCTGGCCCCGCGCAGGTTGGGATGATGCTCAAGCGCATCCTTGATGCGCTGCTCATCGCCGACCAGCAGGAATTTGAATCGATCGTGGCGGCGGCGGGCCAGCGCCGCGCCTTCGATCATCACGCGCACGCCTTCATCGCCGCCCATCGCGTCAACGGCGATACGCGGCAGGCTCATGCGCGAATACTCCGGTTGAAGGGCTTAGAGCCCGACCGCGACGATCTCGCGCCCGTTGTAATGCCCGCAAGCACCGCACAGGTTATGGGGACGCTTCAGTTCACCGCAGTTCGGGCATTCATGGAATGCCTGGACCTTCAGCGCATCATGGCTGCGGCGCATGCCCCGCTTGGAGGGCGAAGTTTTTCTTTTGGGGACAGCCATTGCGGCACCTGTTCCTGAAAATTGACAAAAGCTCTAGTGTGACCGCGCTCAAACCCTGGGGTCGGCGGCACGCGAAGGCGCGCCTATAGCGAATTCGGCACGGGTTGCAAGCACGATGGCTCCGGTTTGGGGCGAAGGACGATGGGGAGAGTGGAATGACTTTGATTTTACCGACAACACTATGCCTTGGCGCAGCAGCTTTGCTGATAAATTTCTGGCTCGGCTGGCGATGTGCAGAAGTCCGTTCGAGCGAGAACATCTCGGTCGGCGACGGTGGCAACGAGAAGATGATCCGGCGGATGCGCGCTCAGGCGAATTTCATCGAGCAGACCCCGCTGATTCTCCTGGTGGTCGGACTGGTCGAAGCGGCCGGAAAAGGCGGAGTTTGGCTCGCTCCGCTGGGCGGCTTGTTTTTACTTGGTCGGATCGCTCACGCAATCGGCATGGACGGCACCTTCAAGCACGGGCGCAGTGTCGGAATGGTTATCGGCATGATTTTTCAGCTTTGCCTGGTTGTAGCCGCGGTTGGAACAGCGTTGGGCATGATCTAGCGCGTCAACTCAGCGCGTAGTCGCTGACGAAACCGTTGACCTGTCGTTCCCGGCCGAATGTGCTGGTTGGCCCATGGCCGGGAATGAAGGTTACATCGTTGCCCAGCGGCCACAGCTTTTTCGTGATCGAATCGATCAGATCCTGGTGATTGCCGCGCGGGAAATCGGTCCGCCCGATCGATCCTGAAAACAGCACATCGCCCACGATCGCCAGGTGGCCTTCGGGATAGTGGAACACCACGTGACCCGGGGTGTGCCCGGGGCAGTGAATCACATCGAGCGTGGCTTCGCCGGCCGTGACAGTGTCGCCGTCGTGCAACCAGCGGTCGGGCTCGAATGTCTCGGCATGCATCCCGTATTTGCCGCCGTCCGCCGCGAGCTGCTCGATCCAGAACCGGTCGTCCTCGTGCGGGCCCTCGATCGGCACGCCCAGTTCCCTGGAAAGGATCCCGGCCTGCCCGCAATGATCGAGGTGGCCATGGGTGATCAGCAGCTTTTCGATTGTTACGCCAACTTTGGCCACCGCCGCCTTGAGCTTGTCGAGATCCCCACCCGGATCGACCAGCGCCCCGCGCATGGTTTTCGTGCACCACACCAGCGAGCAATTCTGTTGCAGCGGGGTAACGGGGATGATCCCGACGCGGACGGGCGGTTCGGCGGTGGTGTCGTTCATGACGCCTGATGTGGCGAGGCTTGGCGCGAAGGGCAAGGCGGGAAATGCATTTCCACCTACCCCGGCAATCCTCCAACTTGCCGCAGCGCCTCGCCCAAAGCCAGCGCAGCACTGGTGGCGAGGTTCATCGAACGGACCTCGGGCCGCATCGGCAGGCGCAGGCGTACGTCGGCCGCCGCGACGACGTCTGCCGGCACCCCGGCGCTTTCCTTGCCGAACAGCAGGATATCGTCGGACCGAAAGGCAAAGTCATAGGGTGATTGCATGGCCTTGGTGGTGAACAGCACCAGCCGGCTGGCCCCGATCGTCGCGCGGAACGCCTCAAATCCGGCATGCCGCACCACTTCGACATGATCGATATAGTCCATCGCGGTCCGGCGCACCCGGCGGTCGTCCCAGGCAAAACCCATCGGCTCGACCAGGTCCACCGCCGCGCCCAGGCAAGCGCCCAATCGCATTACCGCGCCGACATTGCCGGCGATCTCGGGTTCATAGAGCGCGATCCGCATGTTCACAGCCGCCCGCTCTTCCACACCACCCGGCCGATCACCTGGACCTCGTCCGGTGCCAGCTCGATCGTGCGGTAGGCGGGATTGTCGCTGACCAGCGCGACTACCCCGGGTCGGGCGAGGTCAAGCCGCTTGACCAGCAAGGCATCACCGGTGCGGACCACGTGGATCCCGTCGCGCCAGGGCCGGGGGGTGCGATCGACCAGGATCTCGTCCCCATCGCGCAGGGTCGCTTCCATCGAATCGCCCTCGACCCGGATTGCCGAAAGCTGCGCAGGATCGAGTCCCTGTTCGCGCAGCCAGCGCGCCGCGAAGCGGAAGGCGCCGACCGGCAGTTCCTCGCCCGGCAGCAGCCCCGGTCCGGCCGAGGCGCCCAGCGGCAGGCGCGGCACATCGACCCAGTCCCCCCGCGGGGGTTTTCCGGGCAGGATTGGGGAAATTTCCTCCGGCGCGCCGAGCTCGCCTTCCTCCACCCCGAAGAACCGGGCGAGCGTCCGCCGGTCACCCTCTTCGAGCTTGCGCGGACTGCCCTTGCGGATGAATTGCTGAAGATAGGTCGAATTGCGGCCAATCAGCTCCGACAGGCGGGAGAGGCTGGTGCCCCGCTCACCGGCGAGTTGCAGCAGCCGGGTGCGTGGATCGGTGTTTACCATCAAACCGACATAGTCGATGTATTTCTCCTAGACAAGTAGGATTTCGCAGAGTTGAACAGGATTCTTCCTACAGTCGATTCGCCCCCCAAGCAGAGAAAGGCCCCCACCCCATGCTGATCACCCGGATCGAGCGCTTTCTGCGCGAAACCGGAATGCCGTGGACCAAGTTCGGGCGGCTTGCCGCGCATGACCCGCGCTTTGTCCAGGATCTGCGCAACGGCCGAATGCCGCGCGATGCAACCGCGAAACGTGTGGAACATTTCATGAACATCTATCGCGAGGATTGCCGTGCAAATTGATATCCCGGCCGATCAGGCCATGCTAACTGCTGCGCGCCGCAGCGCTCGCACCCCCTGGCTACCGCTGCTCTCGGCGCTGATGGAACTGGCTGGCGGCAAGGCCGAATTGCTGCGTCATGCCGAACGGAGCTGGGCCAGTGTCACCTTCTCCGGAACCCGCCACAGCGTGGTCATGGCCTTCACCGGGGCCGAGGCGGTGGCAGCGGGCGAAGCCTTTATCGAGGCCCTGCCCGACCACGAATTCTCCGTGCCCCGCCAGCTGGTGGCCGACGCCGCGGTGGTCGCGGTGGAGCACACCGCCCTGCCCGAACCGCGGCTGGAGGTGACGGCCGAACTGCTGCTGCTGGAGGACCGCTGACTTAGTAGCCCGCCGCGTAATCGACCACCGGTTCCAGCCTTTCGCCGCGGCCATAGCGCGCCAGGTTTTCCAGAAACCGCGCGGCGGATCGTTGGAACATGCGGTTTTGCGCCTTGCCGGTCAGGTGCATGGTGATCTGCGCGTTATCGAGCGCCCACAGCGGGTGATCCTCGGGCAGCGGTTCGGGGGTGGTCACATCAAGCAGCGCCCCGCCGATCCGCCCGGAATTCAGCGCCTCGGTCAAGGCATCCTGATCGATCACCGAGCCGCGCGCGACGTTGACCAGCACCGCATCGGCCTTCATCGCCGCCAGTTCGGCCGCACCGATCATCCCTTCGGTCTCTGCCGTGGCGGGCACCGCGATCACGATCCAGTCGAACTCTCCCAGGTGCCCGCGCCACTCGTCGGGCCCGAGCACCCCCGGTCCGGGGCTGCGGCGCACCTTGCTCACGCCCATCCCGAACCCGGCCAGCCGCTTTTCCACTTCCTGTCCGATCGCGCCATAGCCGAGGATCAGCGCCGAACTGCCGAATAGCTCGCGCTTGCCCGGCGAATCCTTCAGCCATTCGCGCCGCTCCTGCGCGCGAACGACCTCGCGGTAGTTCTTCGAATGGGCCAGCATCAGCAGCACCACATATTCGGCGATCGGCACGGCATTGATCCCCGCGCCGTTGGTAAGAACCACCCCGCGCTGGGCCAGCACATCGAGCGGGAACGCCTCGACCCCGGCATAGATCGAATTGAGCCACTTCAACCGCGTCGCCAGATCGAACACTCGCGCCATGTCGTCTTTCGAATGCATGTCGAACCAGCCGATCTCGGCTTCGGGTGCGAGGGCGAAGGCCTCTTCCTTGGTTGTGTACCAGCGCAGATCGGCCCAATCGGGTAGATGCGGTTCGATCATCGGTTTCAGCAGGGCGTTGAGGACGATGCAGATTTTCTCCATGGCTGCACGATCCATCCCAAGTTGCCTTGCTGTCAAGCACGGGTGTGGTAGATGCGGCCATGGCCGCTGCTCCCCATTGCATTCTGGATGATTTCCTTCCCGAAAGTGTCCACCAGGAATTGCTGGCCCATTGCCTGGCTGTCGGCGATTTCGATCGCGGCAAGGTCATCGTGGATGGCGAGCTGGCTTATCATCCCGATCTGCGGCAGGGCTATATTTCCCGCGACCGGCTGGGCCGCCAGTTGATGCCTTTCCGCGTGCGGATGGATGCAGCATTCGCGCAGATCGCAACCGAACTCGGGATCAAGCCTTTCAAATACAACGATATCGAATTCAGACTGGCCGCCCATGGCCATGGTGACTTCTTCAAGCCGCATCGTGACACCTTCGTCGGCAAGGACCGGCCCGAAGGCGGAGATCGGCTGATCACAGCGGTCTATTACCTCCATGCCCAACCTCGCGGCTTCCGCGGCGGCGATCTGCGCATTCACCCCTTCGGGCCGGGTGAGCCTGTCGTGGTTCAGCCGGCCAGCAACCGGCTTGTGGCATTCCCGTCTTTCGCAATCCACGAAGTCAGCCCGGTGGAAGTGCCAAGCCGCGCCTTCGCTGATTCGCGCTTTTCGGTGACCACCTGGTTCAGGCGCGTGAGCACCCCTTCCTGACCGCGCAGGCGCGCATCGCCGGATTAGGATTCGAGGTGGCCTAGAAAACTGTCCAGCATCGGCGGGCGGTGGAGGCATTCGGCGAAGCTGAACGGGCGGGTGACGAGCGGCGGCACCTGCGTCGCATCGGGATGGCGCGGGTTCAGGTAGATCACATTGGTTTCGGGCAAGACCTTTGAGCGGATTGCGGCGAGCAGCGAGCGGCGGCTTTCCAGCCATTCGCCGATGAAGGCCCGGATCGTGTCTTCGTCCGGATCGGGCACCCGTTCGGGCACGGCCTCGGCCTCGGTCCAGCCAAGCACCAGATCGGCGGGCGCGGCAGCCAGGTCCGGCAGGTGGTACCGCAGCGCCACCAGCACCGCGAGCCCCGCCTCGCTCGCCAGACTGACCACCGGCTGGCCGGCCGGGGCATAACGCGCACCGTTGAGCTCCGCCCCCTTGCCGTCAAGCGCCACATAGGGCGCGCGGGTGAGGCGCCACAGCTTCATCAGGTGCCCGGAACCTCGGTCAGTTCCTCACGCATCGCGGCCTTGACGCCCTTGGGCACGCTGTCGCTGTACAGGTCATCGATCAGCCAGCGCCCGCCCTCGTTCACCAGAATCAGCCGCTGGGTCAGGAAATCGTCCCAGCCGGCGGTGAACTGCACTTTCACCTCGACCTTGCCGGGGGACAGCAGGCGGAGATCGGTGCGCTTGTGCTTGAACCGCTTGGCCTGCCAGTCCTGGCATTCGCAGAACCAGCCGTAAGACGAGAGGCCGGTCAGCTCTTCGCCATTGTGCTTCTTCCAGGCCCGGATCAGCGCGCGGGTCTTGGCCGAAAACACCGGCTGGTCCCAATCCGCCCCGTTGGGTCCGCTCTCCCGGTAATAGCCGCCATAGGCCAGCCGCAGCGTGGCATCGACCTTGCCCGGAACGGCCGGAGGCGGCGCGGCGGCAAGCAGGAGCGCGGACAGGACCGCGCTGGCGGCGAGTTTGATCAAGCGGTTCATCGGGCCCCTCATGGCGTCAAGTCTGGCGGACTGTAAGGCCATAGACAAGGGTACGCTTGGATGAAGGCGTCAGTCCGCGTTTCAAAGCAGACCCACAGGACCCGCTCGTCCTGAGCTTGTCGAAGGACTGCCTTTCACTTCAGGCCGCAGGGAATGGGGCAGGAAGGACAGGACGATGCTTCGACAAGCTCAGCATGGGCGGGGTTGGTGAAACCCATCTGTCTGAATCAGCCCAGCTTCCAGTCCCAGCCGAGCGGATCGCCGTCCATCACCTCAACCCCTTGTCCAGCGAGTTCGTCGCGGAGGCGATCGGATGTGGCGAAATCCTTGGCGGCGCGGGCTTCCTTGCGCTGGGCAAGGATGGCTTCGATCTCGGGCTCGGTGATGGTGGCGGCTTTGGGGCGGATGCGGAGTTCTTCAGCGCTCAAACCAAGGATATCAAGGCCGAGCACTCGATCCATCTCCTCCAAAACTCTTAACCTGTAAGCACAAATCGCCTCAACAATTTCCGGATAATCGGGATTGTTCAGGAGCACGGATTTTGCCCCATTGAGTGCAAGTGCCTCAAAGAAAGTCAGCGCTTGAGGTGTCTTTAAATCCTGAGAAATGCTCTCGTCAAAACTCTGCAGCAGCTTGTCCGAAAACTCCTCAGCAGCAACCGGAGTGGCGTTTCCGGCATAGGACGTAAGTTCCGCGATCGGCCGACTCAGGCGCTTCAGCCGCACCAGCGCCGCCTGCAGCCCCTCCCACGAGAACTCCAGCTCGCTGCGGTAGTGCGCCTGCAGGCACAGCATCCGGTAAGCCAGCGGGTGATAGCCCTTGTCGATCAGCAGTTGCAGCCGCAGAAACTCGCCGCTCGACTTGCTCATCTTGCCGCTGCGTTCGACCAGGAAGTTGTTGTGCATCCAGATCTTCGCGCCCGAATTCTGCGGGTCGCTGAGACCGTTGGTGCAGCAATAGGCCTGATTCTGGGCGATCTCGTTGGGGTGGTGGATTTCGCGGTGGTCGATCCCGCCGGTGTGGATGTCGAACGGAAAGCCAAGCAGCGCGCCGCCCATCACCGAGCATTCGAGGTGCCAGCCGGGCGCGCCCCGGCCCCACGGCGAATCCCATTCCATCTGCCTCGTCTCGCCCGGCGGGGTCTTGCGCCAGATCGCGAAGTCGGCGGCGTTGCGCTTGCCTTCAACCGTCTCGATCCGCCCTTCCCCGTCCTCGGTCACGGCGCGGGCCAGCTTGCCGTAATCGGCCACGGTCGTGACATCGAAATAGAGCCCGCTATCGAGCTCATAGCAATGCTTCGGCGCGATCTTGCGGCCCCATTCGATCATCGCCTCGACATATTCGGTCGCGCGCGGATGGGCCTTTTTCTGGACGTTGAGCCGGGCCAGATCGCGCTCGAAATCTTCCTGATAGAACCGGGCGATGTCCCAGGCGCTCTTGCCCGCCTGCGCCGCCATCTTCTCCATCTTGTCCTCGCCCGCGTCAGCGTCCGAGGTCAGGTGGCCGACATCGGTGATGTTGATCACGTGGGTCAGCCTGTAGCCCTTGAACTGCAGCGTGCGGCCCAACGTATCGGCAAAGACATAGGCCCGCATGTTGCCGATGTGCTGGTAATTGTAGACCGTCGGCCCGCACGAATAGACCCGCGCCTCACCGGGGTGGACGGGCTGGAACGGCTCCAGCTTGCGGGTCAGGCTGTTGAACAGGCGCAGGTCGGTCATGGCGCGAGGCCATATGTCGGCACGGGGGCTTCGACAACCCTTCGACAGGCTCAGGGTGAGCGGATTTGGTGCATTTGGGCAGGAAAAATGGCCCGCTCAGGCTGAGCCTGTCGAAGCCCGCCCACTACATCGGGCCCTAGAACCCTTCCCACCGCACCGTCTCGTCCAGCCCCACGCGCGGGACCGGGAAGCTGTTGACCGCCGCCTGACGGTCGCCCCAGCCGATCGCGCAGCCGCAGAAGAAGATGTGGTCTTCGGGAATGTCCACCACTTCGCGGATCTGCTTCTGATAGACCGCCCAGGCCTCCTGCGCGCAGCTGTCGAGCCCTTCTTCGCGCAGCAGCAGCAGCACGGTCTGCAGCCACATGCCGATGTCGCTCCACTGCGGCAGGCCCATGTAGCGCGGGGTGTGAACCAGCATCAGCACCGGCGCGCCGAACGCGCGGAAGTTGTTGCGGAACACGTCCATCCGCTGGGCCTTGTCCTCACGCGGGATGTCCAGCGCCTTGTACATCGCCTCGCCCACGCCAAAGCGGCTGGCGGCATAGCGGCCTTCCAGTTCGGCTGGATAGATCGGGTATTCGGCCGAATAGGCGGCCAGCCCCTGCGGGATCGTTGCGGTGACGAGATCGATCAGCTTTTGCAGCGGCGCGCCGGTCAGCATTATCGCGTTCCACGGCTGGGTATTCCCGCCCGACGGCGCGTTCTGGGCCTTTTCCAGTACGCGGCGGAGCATGGCCTGATCGACCGGCTGGTCAAGGTACTGGCGGATCGAGCGGCGCGAGGCGACGGCCTCGGTAACGGTGCTGGCTTTGGTCATGACCGTTTAATTGAGCGATTAAACGGCGCGGTCAAGGCGGGAATGCACCTTGGCCGCGCCGATAGGCAGATCGATCAGTTGGCGGCAGCCGGCTTGGCCGCTGCCTTGAGCGCGGCCAGATCGGCCGAGCGCAGCGCACCGGGGGCCGGCCCCATATCGTCATCGTCGACCAGCTTGAACTTCTTCATGCCGCGGAAGGTCGCCTCGGTCGAGGGCCGGATATCGGGACGGCCGACCATGAAGCCCATCTTGATCTTGCATTCGACGAACTGGGTCTCGTCCGGCTCGACCTCCAGCGCCAGCACGTCCTTGGCTTCGGTCTTGACGGTAAACTCATGCTTGCCGGGATCGGCGACCATGATGAAATAGCGCCCGCCGCCCAGCGAGCTGACCTTTTGCCCGCCTTCGTGAACCGAACAGGCCACCGCCGCGCCAGAGAGGCCGCCCTTCCGGTAGAAAACCACCTGGCCTTTGCCGACCGGGGGCGCGGGGATGAAGATCTGCGCGGCGGGAACCGAATCGTTCTCTTCCACCTCGGCGGCTTCTTCCTTGTCCTTGGCCATGGCCTGGAGCGGCAGCACGGTCAGGCTGGCGGCCAGCGCGATCGGCAGTGCGAACAAAGTCTTCTTCATGGTAGTTGCCCTTTATTGAGATAGCGGTTGAACGGGTTCGGGTGTCGCAGCTGGCGGCGAAGCCGGCGCCGCGGGATCGGTTGGCGGATCGAGCAGAAAGGCCTCGGCGGTCTTGGCATCGGCCTGGGTGCCGACCGGCAGGTCGATCCCCTTGCCCTTCACGAAGAAGCCCACCAGCGCGAGCGCCGGGCTGGCCACCGACATGGTGGTGACGGTGCCGATCCGGTCCTGCCCGGCCGCCGCAAAGTGCAGTGAACGCAGCCGCAGCTTGCGCCCCCCGACATCGAGGTAGCGCGCTGCCAGCACCAGTTCGCCCGATGCGCCGCTCCCGCCGCTCTTCTTGGCGTGGACCACTTCACCCACCCCGCGCGTCCCGGCCGGAACCAGCACCTTGCCATTAACCGTGACGGGCTGATCCAGTACAAATTCGAACATTTCGCCGCTCTTGCTGATCTTGCTGCCAAGGTGGGTACGGGTCAGCAGCAGGACCGGCGTCAGCGGCGGAATGCAGCGCGGCTCTGCGTCAGGCTCAACCGGAGGACATGTGGTGGGCCCGGTGAGCGGAGCGGCCGGAGCCAGCGCCGGAGCCGATTTGACAGCCTTTTCAGCCGGGGCAGCAGCATCCTGCGCCAGGGCCGCCGGCACGGCAAGGCCCAGGCCAACAAGCAAAACCATTGCCCCCCGAAAATGGCGGAAAAGATCAGCGCGAACCATTGGAAGTAATTGCTATTATCCGAAAATCGGCTTGGCAATGAAATTTCCTTGGCCACTTACGCAGCGCAAAGTCATTCGTCCTCGAACAGGCTGGCGAGCTGTTCGATCATCGTGCCGCCCAGTTGTTCGACATCCATGATGGTCACCGCGCGGCGGTAATAGCGGGTTACGTCATGGCCGATCCCGATCGCGACCAGTTGGACTGGCGAGAGTCGCTCGATCCAGTCGATCACCTTGCGCAGATGCAGTTCAAGGTAGCCGGCGTTGTTGACCGAAAGGGTCGAATCGTCGACCGGCGCGCCGTCCGAGATCACCATCAGGATCCGGCGATCCTCCTGCCGGGCGAGCAGCCGCTGGTGCGCCCAGAGCAGCGCCTCGCCGTCGATGTTCTCTTTGAGCAGGCCTTCGCGCATCATCAGGCCCAGGTTCTTGCGGGCGTGGCGATAGGGCTGGTCGGCCCGCTTGTAGACAATATGGCGCAGATCGTTGAGCCGTCCCGGCTGGGCCGGTTTGCCCCCGGCCAGCCAGGCCTCGCGGCTTTGCCCGCCCTTCCAGGCGCGGGTGGTGAAGCCGAGGATCTCGGTCTTGACCCCGCACCGCTCCAGCGTCCGCGCCATCACGTCGGCGCTGATCGCCGCGATCGAGATCGGACGACCGCGCATCGATCCGGAATTGTCGATCAGCAGGGTAACGATCGTGTCCTTGAACTCGACCTCGCGCTCGATCTTGTAGGACAGCGAATGGCCGGGCGAGATGACCACCCGGGCCAGCCGCGCAGCATCGAGCAGGCCTTCTTCCTGATCGAAATCCCAACTGCGGTTCTGCTGCGCCATCAACCGCCGCTGCAGCCGGTTGGCCAGCTTGGTGACGATCCCCTGAAGGCCCTTGAGCTGCGCGTCGAGATAGGCGCGTAGCCGGGTCAGCTCCTCCTCTTCGCACAGTTCGGAGGCGGCAACCACTTCGTCGAAGACCTGAGTATAGGCCTTGTAGTCGAAGCTGGCGGGAACCTCGGTCCAGGGGCGGTTGGGCCGGGTCGGCAGCATGCCTTCCTCACCCTCGTCGCCCTCTTCGGCGTCGTCGGATTCATCCTCCATCTGCCGTTCGGTTTCGTCCTCGCCCTCGTCCTCGCCCTCGCTGGGTTCGGAGGCAACTTCGCTCGGAGTCTGGTCCTCGCTCGATTCGCCGTCGTCGGGCTGGTCTTCGCTGTCGTCCTGGTCCTCGCCCTCGTCGCCATCCTCGCTTTCCTGCTCAGTTGGCATGGCCTGGGTCAGCTCGAGGTGCTGAAGCATGTTGAGCGCCAGTCCCTGGAACATCGCCTGATCGTCCAGCGAAAGCGCCAGCGCATCGAAATCGGTGCCGGCGCGCTCCTCGATCCAGCCGCGCAGCATTTCGACCCCCTCGCGGGCCGGCTCTGGCACCGGCTGGCCGGTCAGATGCTCGCGCAGCAGCAAGGCCAGCGCGGTCGGGATCGGCACGTCCTCGGGTCGGGCGGCGCGGGTGATCGGGTCGCCCAAGGTCCGCGCTTCGTTCGCCGCGCCAAGGTTGGCGCGCATCCCGGCATAGGATTTCGCGCCCAGCGCCTCGTAACGAACCGCCTCGACCGCATCGAAAGCTGCGCGCGCGGTCGCCTCGGACGGGGCATTGCGGGTGTGGAAGCCTTCGTCGTGATGGCGGATCTTCAACGCGAAGCTATCGGCAAAGCCGCGCGCTTCCATCGCCTGATCGCGCGGCAGATTGCGCCCCGGCATCGGCAGGCGCATGTTCTTGCCGTTGACCACCGGGTTGTCGGCGGTCCAGGCCACCTCCACCTCGGGCTCATGCGCGATCGCCCGGCTGGCGCCGGTCAGCACGCTCTTAAAGCGGTCGAGGGGGGATTCGTCTGCCATTACCCTTTCAAATTCAAACTACCCAAACTCGTCATGCTGAACTTGTTTCAGCATCCATTGCGCCGTTGGACCAGAAAACGTTGGCCAAGCAGACCGCCCCGTCTCGCCCCCCGACACCAGTTGTCTGTGCCTCACGATGGACCCTGAAACAAGTTCAGGGTGACGAACAGGGCAAGGTCCGAAATTTCCTAGATCGCCTGCCCGGTCTTGGCCCAGTCGGCCAGGAAGCCTTCGATGCCCTTGTCGGTCAGCACGTGCTTGAACAGTGCCTTGATCACCGATGGCGGCGCGGTCATCACGTCGGCGCCGATCTTGGCGGCTTCAAGCACGTGGATTCCGTGGCGGACCGAAGCCACCAGGATCTCGGTTGCGAAATCGTAGTTGTCATAGATCAGCCGGATGTCGGCAATAAGGCTCATCCCGTCGAAGCCGTTGTCATCGTGACGGCCAACGAAGGGCGAAACGAAGGTCGCCCCGGCCTTGGCCGCGAGCAGCGCCTGATTGGCGCTGAAACACAGCGTGACGTTGACCATGGTGCCGTCGCTGGTCAGCGCCTTGCAGGTCTTCAGTCCGTCGATTGTCAGCGGCACCTTGATGCAGACGTTGTCGGCAATCTTGCGCAGCTTTTCGGCCTCGGCCATCATCCCGGCGTGATCGAGCGCGACCACTTCGGCGCTGACCGGGCCATCGACGATCCCGCAGATTTCGCGCGTAACTTCGATGAAATCGCGCCCCGACTTCATGATCAGGCTGGGGTTGGTGGTCACCCCGTCAAGCAGGCCGGTGGCGGCCAGATCCTTGATGTCGTCGATTTCAGCAGTGTCGGCGAAGAATTTCACGTGTCGGCTCCCGGTGCGAGTCAGGAGCCGCTAGTGGCACGGAATCTCGTGCTGGCCTAGCCCCTCAAAGCACCCGGAACACGCCGATCAACAACGGATCGTTGGTGCTTTGCGGATTGGCGCGGATCGCGCTTTCCTCCACCCCGATCTGCGACCAGATCGAATTGTCGGCGCGGGTGGCAATTCCGCCGGCAATACCCGACATGTCGACACCCGCCAGGGCGCGGATTGCCTGACCGACAATCGGATCGCGTGAGATTCTCAGCGCGTCGCTCAGCCCCGGGACCATTGCGTTGACCAGCGCCGGGCCCATTTCCCCGCGCAGCCAGGTGGTCGCCTCGTTCGGACCGCCGCGCACCAGCCGCACCGCATCGATGATCGAAATGCTGCGGACCGCCTCCAGCACCACCGGCGCGGCGCGTTCGGCGCCCTTTTCGGCCATCAGGTTGAGCTGCTTTTGCAGCTGGCTTTTGAATACTGTCGACGTCAGCAGGCTGCGGATCGTGCCGCTGCTGCCGCTGAACATATCGGGCAGATCGAACCGGGCCACTTCATTGTCCCAGAATCCGCCCGGCGCCGTCAGCCGCGAGAATGCCCGCTGGGCCGAAATGGTCAGCAGCCGCCGGATCGCTTCGACCATCGAGAAGCCGCCCATGCCTTCGCAGCCCGCCAGCAACACCAGCCCGCCAGCCGCCGAACCCGCCAGGAAACCGCGCCGCCCAAACGAATGTCCGTCAATCCTGTCCATCGACCCTTGCTCCTTGCTGCGCGGGGGCTGTCGCCCGCCGCCGATTCCCGTCATAGAGGCGCGGCATGAACCGCGTCCGACTCCTTGTCTTCAACCCGGCCCTGCCGGTGCTGGACTATCGCCTTCCTGCTGGAATGGCGACAGAATTCGGCCAGCTGGTGATCGCCCCGCTGGGTCCGCGCCAGGTGTTGGGGATCGTCTGGGAACCGGAACGGCTGCCGGGTGCCGAGGTTCCCGAAGCCAAGCTCCGCCCGTTGCTCGAAGTGCTGCCGGTCCCGCCACTGAGCGCCCCCTTGCGGCGGCTGATCGAATGGTGCGCGGACTATTATGTCGCTTCGCCCAATGCGGTCGCGCGGATGGCGCTGGGTTCGATGGCGGCGCTGCGCGGCGGGGGGACCACCACCGAATATCGCCTCTCGGGTGAAGAGCCCAAGCGCCTGACCCCGCAGCGCGCGGCCGCGATGGATGCGCTGCACGGCGAGCAGGCAAGCATCCGCGAGCTCGCCCATATCGCTGGCGTGTCCGACGGGGTGCTGCGCGGAATGGTCGGGGCCGGAATACTTGAACCGGTGACCGTCGATCTCGATCGCCCCTACCCCCGCGCCCGGCCCGAACACGGCCAGCCGGAATTGTCGGCGGCTCAGCAAGCGGCTGCGGACCGCTTTGTCGCGGCGGTAACCGCGCGGCAGTTCGTGCCGTTCCTGCTCGACGGGGTAACCGGATCGGGCAAGACCGAATGCTATTTCGAGGCGGTTGCTGCGGCAATCCGCGAAAAGCGCCAGGTGCTGGTGCTGCTGCCCGAAATCGCGCTGACCGAGAACTTCCTGCGCCGATTCGAAGCCCGCTTCGGTGTGCCGCCCGTGCTGTGGCACTCCAGCCTCAAGCAAAGCGAACGCCGCCGCGCCTGGCGCGCGATCGTCAGTGGCGATGCGCAGGTGGTGGTCGGCGCCCGCTCCGCCCTGTTCTTGCCCTACAAAAACCTTGGCCTGATCGTGGTCGACGAGGCCCACGAGGTGTCGTTCAAGCAGGACGACGGGGTCCGCTACAACGCCCGCGATGTCGCGGTGATCCGTGCCCGGTTCGACAGTGTTCCGGTGATCCTCGCCAGCGCCACCCCCGCGCTCGAATCGCTGCAGCTGGCCGAGGCCGGAGTTTATGAAAAGATCGACCTGCCCGACCGGTTTGGCGGCGCGACCCTGCCCGACGTTTCGATCGTCGACCTGCGCAAGGAGATGCCCGAGCGCGGGCGCTGGCTCGCCCCGCGGCTGGTCGAGGAAATGCGCGAGCGGCTGGACAAGGGCGAGCAAAGCCTGCTGTTCCTCAACCGCCGCGGCTATGCCCCGCTGACATTGTGCCGCCACTGCGGCTACCGCTTTCAATGCCCCAATTGCAGCGCCTGGCTGGTCGAGCACCGGCTGTCGCGGCGGCTCGCCTGCCACCACTGCGGGCACGAGGTTCCCCCGCCCGAGGCCTGCCCCGATTGCCAGACCCCGGACTGCCTGGTCGCATGCGGCCCGGGGGTCGAGCGGATCGCCGACGAGGTGGCCGAGCTCCTGCCCGAGGCTCGGATCGCGGTGGTCACCTCGGACACGCTCAACAGCCCGGAAAAGATCAGCGAATTCGTCAGCGCGACCGAGGAAAAGCTGATCGACGTGATCGTCGGCACCCAGATCGTCACCAAGGGCTATCATTTCCCCGACCTCACTCTGGTGGGCGTGGTCGATGCCGATCTGGGGCTGGAAGGCGGAGACCTGCGCGCGGCCGAGCGGACCTATCAGCAGGTCGCCCAGGTCAGCGGGCGCGCCGGGCGCGGCGAAAAGCCGGGCGAGGTGCTGATCCAGACCCGTCACCCCGAAGCAACAGTGATCGCCGCGCTCGCTGCTGGGGACCGCGACGCCTTCTATGCCGCTGAAGCCGAGGCCCGCAAGGATGCCGGGGCTCCGCCGTTCGGACGCTGGGCCGCGATCATCGTCTCGAGCGAGGACCAGGCCGAAGCGCGCGAGGCGGCCCGCGCGGTCGGCGCCACCGCGCCGAACCTGCCCGATGTGATGGTGCTCGGCCCGGCCCCTGCCCCGCTCAGCCTGCTGCGTGGCCGCCACCGCTTCCGCCTGCTGGTCAACGCGCGCCGATCAGCCAAGCTGCAGGACGTGATCCGGGCCTGGCTCGATCCGCTGGAATTTCCGCAAGGGGTGCGGATCAGCGTCGATATCGACCCCTATTCTTTCGTGTGAGATAATATTGAAACTCAAATCGATTCAGGTAACTCTGATGCACTGGCGGATTTTGGATCTATCTGCCTGAGGTTTTGGGAGCGCATCGATGAGGATCGTCTTCGGGTTGGCGATGTTGCTGACAGCCAGTCCGGTCTATTCTGCCGTTTGGCGCGAAGCTGAAACAACCCATTTTCGAATCGTAAGTTCAGGCGACGAAAAGAATCTGCAGAAATTTGCCGAACGGCTCGAGCATTTCCATACATTGTTGCGGCTGGCCACCGGAGCCAATGAGGCAAACAAACCGGTCGTCAAAGTTCGGGTCTATCTGGTCCCCAGCGTTGGCGACGTCAAACGGTTGTATGGCAACCTGAACAGCGATGTAGCCGGGTTCTACAGCCCCCGCGAAGACGGCGCGATCGCCGTGGTTCCGCGTAACACTGGAGACGGCATTTTCACGGGCCAGCTGGTTCTGTTTCACGAATATGCGCACCACTACATGCTGCAATACACACCCGCGGCCTATCCATCCTGGTACGTCGAGGGCTTCGCCGAGATCGCCTCGACCGCATCGTTCGAACGCAAGGGGGCAATCACCTTTGGCAAGGCCGCCACACATCGACAGTACGAAGTCGATGCCGGCATGGGCTATCCCGTCGCAAAAATGCTCGACGGCAGCTACATCAAGGATCGCGCCAAGGGTCGTGGCTGGAGCTATGGCGACGCTTGGGTACTCAGCCACTACCTCACTTTCAGCGATAGTCGCAGGGGCCAGTTCCGGACCTACCTCAACGCCATCAACAACGGTCGCAAGATGGGCGATGCCGCGCAGGCATTCGGCGATCTTGCTACTTTGCAGCGCGAAGTTGGGGCCTACTTGACCGAAAGGAGCTTTCCCTACCGCGCAGTTCCGATCGCCGAAGGTTCGGCTGGTCCAATCAACACGCGCGTGCTTGGCGAAGCGGAATCTGCGCTGATCGACGCCGCCATTGAATTCGAACGCCGCACGGATCTGCCGGAAATGCCCGATGAGGATAGTGAATCCGCCGATTCGAAGAGCAAGAAGGACGATTTTGAGAAGCGCCTGGCCAAGGCAAAGCAAGACCGCACCAATTGGATTGCCCAGATCGAAGCGGTTGCAGCGCGCTATCCGAATGACCCCGCCAGCTGGCTGATGATTAGCGACATCCGTTGTGAGATCGAGGAATTTGGCGCTTGTGCAACGGCAGCGGAACGCGCACTTGCACTCAACCCGAACAGCAGCCGCGCCCTGACCAGCAAGGCCGAAGCCATGATCGGACTAGCCGCCGACTTGCAGCTGGATCAGCGTAAAGTCCGAATTCAAGCGGCTCAGGAACTCCTGCTCAAGGCTAATTCCCTCTCCCCGAATGACCCATTGGCGCTGCTGCTGTTCTACGGAAGTTTCGGCAAAATGGGCCAACCGGCCAATCCCGAAGGTTTGGCGGCGCTGCTAACCGCGGTTCAACTCGTCCCACAACTTCCGGCTCCGCGCTTGCTGTTGGCCCAGGAATTTATCCAGCGGGGCCGATTGAGGGATGCGCGAATCATTCTGCGCCCGCTTGCATATTCACCGCACGAGAACGCGGCCAGCATGCGGGCCAGGGCACTGCTCGAACAGGTTGAATCGATGCTTGGCACAGGCTGACCCAAGCGCGGGCGCTGCGGTCGCTCGATCATGTGGTCGCTCTTCCGGGGAAGCTACAGGGCCTTCTGTAACCAAGCCATTCGTCGCCCATCCAAACCAAACTAAGCTGTTGTCTGCAAACACTTGATCCGGCAATCATTTGTGATGAGCTCGATTCGTGTTTGCTTTGCCGCGCTGTTGGTAGTTTTCGCCCAGTTTCTTGCCCCCGCCGCCGCTCAGGCCAAATGGCTGAAGGCAGAGACCCGGCACTTCATCATCTACAGCGAGGGCAGTGAAAAGGAGCTGCGCGCCGCCGCGATCAAGCTGGAGCGCTTCGACGCCCTGCTAAAGCTGAAGTTCGGGTTCGCAGAAAAGCCTTATCAGCCGAAATTGCCGATCTACTATCTGGCCCGGCAAAGCGACGTCCAGAAGCTGACAAAAGGTTGGCAGCCAAACGCAGCTGGCTTCTTCGCCCCGCGCCCGGAAGGCAGTTTTGCGGTCGCCAACCGTGAAAAAGCCAACAACGAGTTCGATTTGGGATCCGACGGAATCCTGATGCACGAATATGGCCATTACTTCATGTTCCGCCATGCCTCGTTCCCGTACCCGACCTGGTACATCGAAGGCTTCGCTGAATTCGTTTCGACCACAACGATCGACAACGCCGGTAACTGGACCATGGGCAAACCCGCCTATCACCGTGCGGGCAGCCTGATGAACATGGACAAGCTGCCGATCGACCAGATTTTGTTCAGTCGCTATCGTGGCCTGTCCAAGGCCGATACCAGCGTGTTTTATGGCCGCTCATGGCTGCTCACGCACATGTTGCTGACCAGGCCGGAGCACAAGGACAAGCTAGCAGTCTATTTCACCGGAATCGCCGCAGGAAAGGATCCACGCCAGGCAGCAACCGAAGCTTTTGGCGATCTTGCCGCGCTGGACCAGACGCTCGATCAATATCGCAACCAGAAGCTGACATTCATTGCTTCAAATGCCCCGATCCAGACTGATACTTCAGTGCAAATCAGCGTGCTAGACGCGATGCGCGAAGCCTTGATTCCGTTGCACCTCGAACGCTTGTCGGCCACGGACATTTCAAGCGTGCCGGGGCGTCTCGAGCAGGTGGCCGCGCTTTATCCGCGCGAGGCAGAGCCTCTCTATGAATTGGCCATGGCCTATCGCTGGCTCGCGTCAAAGGCTCAGCCGGACGAACGGACTGCTTTTGAAGCCAAGGCCGAAGCCGCGATCGATCGTGCGCTGACGCTCGATCCGAAGCACGCCCGCGCCAATGTGATCAAGGCCGACTATGTCATGCGGCGGCTGCGCATCGCCGGCGATATGAGCCCGGAAAAGTGGTCGGCCGCGAGAGCTTACCTTTTGACAGCCAACCAGGCTGCGAATGATGATCCGATGGTGCTGGTCGCCTGGTACGACAGCTTTGGCCGCCAGCGTCGCAAGCCAAGCCAGACTGCACGCGATGGACTGGCCCGCGCCTTTGAATTGGTGCCTGAACTGCCGGAAATTCGCGCTCGCTATGCCTATGACCTGGCCGATCAGGGTCGCTTTGATGAAGCGATCAAGCTGGCGGAGACCCTGGCTTTCAATCCGCACGTCGGGCAGCAGGGCGCACTATTGCTCGAACGGATCAAGGCAATGCGCGATCGCAAGGCATCCAGGCCCGAGGAGTGACGCAGGGTCATTGGCGGGGCGGCTCAGGTCGCTGATTTTCCTCGCCGCCACATAGGCGCAACGACCTGGCCGCGCCGCACCGCAAACGCCAGCAGCGCCAAGCCCGCCAGCGTTGCCACCACCATCGCGACCACGCTGGCCTCAAGCCCGAAGTCGCCGCCAGTCAGCCAATCCGGCCCGATCCGTCGGGTGATCAGCAAGCCAAGCGGGGCCTCTCCGCCCGAAACGGGCACGCTGAATATCCAGCCCTGGGTGAAGTTCCAGGCTGCGTGAATGCCGATCGCGAGCCACAGCCGCCGGGTCAGCAGATAGGCTGCGCCAAGCAGGATCCCGGCCTCGAGCGCGATCGCCAGCGAGGAGAACCAGGTCGCGTCTGGATTGGTGATGTGGAGCGCCCCGAACAGGGCCGAGGTGAAGGCGAGCGAGCCCCAGGTGCCGATCAGCGTTTCCATATGGCGGAGCACGATCCCGCGGAACAGCACTTCTTCCATCGTGCCGCTGACAACCGCGATCGCCAGCATTGTCCAGATCTGCCCGGCGCCGCGCAAGCCGAGAAACTCGATCCCGCCCATCAGCGCAACGATGCCGGTCATCAGGCTGAACAGTACCGTACCAATCGCGATCCCGGCGGCCAGTTCGGGCATCGCCCCGCTCAGCGGCAGTTCGGTATCCTCGGCGCGCTCGATCCAGCGCTTATAGGCCTTGTAGCCCAGCACCACGGCCACAGCCATCAGCACAGCGCCGAAAGACTTTTCCGGCGTGTTGCGGGCAAAGCCGAGCTGCTGGTATGCCTGCCCTACCCCCGCCGCGACAACGCTGATCCAGACGAAACCGATGATCATCAGCGTCAGCGGAAAAGCCACGATCCGCCGCAGCAGTGAAGGTGTGGACGGGGTCGAAGCGGGGTGTGTTATGCTATCCATACACCTCAATTGCCCAATTCAGCCCGGCTTGCAACCGGTTTTGCCCTAGGTCGCGGCGTAAGGCACGATCTCTCCGGCAAAGACTGCCTTGGCCTGCCCCGCCAGCCAGTCCATCGTCGCCGCCCAAGGGCCATGGCCATAGCTGATCCGCGCGACGCCGCAGGCGGCGAGCTGGGCGCGGGTGCCGCGTCCTGGGCCCCACAGCACGTTGACCGGCAGCGGTGAGGCCGCGCAGATCGCGGTGATGGTCGGATGATCGCCTAGGAACGGCACGAACAGCCCGCCCGCTCCCGCCTTGGCATAGGCCTCGGCGCGTTCCAGCACGGCATCGATCAGGTGCTGTCCATAATCTTCCGGCTTGACCCCGCGATAGACGTCGGTGCGGGCATTGACGAACAGGCCGCTGCTGGCCGCCGCCGCGACCCGCTCTGCGGCTTGCACGACCGGCAACAGCGCTGTCTCGCCCGGCATTCGGTCTTCCTGATTGATCCCGGCCGCGCCAGCATCGAGCGCGCGGCGAACCGACGCTGCAACCTGCGCCGGGCTGTCGCCATAGCCGGTCTCGAAATCGAGCGTCACCGGCAGTTCGGTGGCCGAAACGATCCGCTCCAGATTGCGCAGCGCATCTTCGATCGAAAAGTCTTCGCCGTCCTTGAAGCCCTGCGCCTCGGCCACGCCATAGCTGCCAGTGGCGATCGCCTTGGCTCCAGCCCCGGCCACCGCCCTGGCACTGCCAGCATCCCAGATGTTGAACAGCACCAGCGGATCGCCGGGGACATGAAGCGCCTTGAAGGCCGCGATCTTGCTCGTCATTTCGATTCCTTTTCCAACAGGGCCCGTTTGATATCGAGGCCATAGGCATAACCGCCGAGATGCCCGCCGGTTCGAATTACCCGGTGGCACGGGATCAGCACGGCGACATTGTTCGCCCCGTTGGCGCTGCCCGCGGCACGGACCGCCTTGGGTTTGCCAACCGCTGCGGCAAGCTCGGCATAGGTGCGGGTTTCACCCTTGGGGATGCGCCGCAGCTCGCGCCAGACCGCTTCCTGAAAGGCGGTGCCCTTCACGTCGAGCGGGATGTGGCCGAAATCGCCGGGTGCTTCGACCGCCGCGATGACCTGGGCAAGCAAGGCTTCGAACTCGGCCCCGCCTTCGACCAGTTCGGCTTGCGGAAAGCGCTGGTCCAAGGCCTCGCGCCCTTCATTGAAAGACAGGCGGCAGACCCCCTTGGCCGTTGCCGCGACCAGCATCCGGCCAAGCGAGGTCTCTACCACCGACCAATGGATCACCGCCCCCCTGCCGCCATTTGCCCAGGCTGATGGTGCCATGCCGAGTCTCCCTTCGGTTGCTTCGTAAAACCGCGATGGGCCCGAATAGCCCGCTGCATAGATCGCTTGGGTCACCGAGCCTTCTTCGCTGAGGGCGGTCGCGGCCCGTTCGGCCATCAAGGCGCGGGCAAAGGCTGCCGGGGACAGCCCGGTGTGGCGGGTGAAGACCCGCTGGAAATGGCTTGGCGAATAGCCAGTTTCCTCGGCCAGCGCCGCGAGCGCCAGCGGTTGGCCCGCCGCCTTGATTGCTTCGATCGCCGATAGCACCGCGCGCTCGTCGCGGCTGACATCGTCGGGCAGGCAGCGCTTGCAGGGCCGCAGTCCCGCCGCCCGCGCCGCTTCACCATTCGCGAAGAACCGCACGTTGCGGCGCGCGGGATGCCGCGCGGCACAGCTCGGCCGGCAATAGATGCCCGTGGTCAGCACGCCGGTGACAAAGCGCCCGTCAAAGGCGCGGTTCCGCTCTGTCACGGCGGCCCAGGCTTCATCGTCGGCGATCATGCCGCTGCTCCTTCGTGGCGCTCGATCCGCGCGGCGAAGCAGCCATGCGCGGCGTTGTGCGCATCGATATAGGCGATTGCGGGATTGGCCAACAGCTCGGCGATCTTCGCTTCGGCATCATCCGGCAGGGCCAGCCGCGCATCGCGCAGCACTCCGCTCGCATCGAACCCGCGCAGGCCCAGCGGCCGCCCCTCGAACACCGGCGGCAGGCAATCAACATAGCGGACCGGCGCAGCATCCTTGCGGACATAGATCGCATAGGCACTGCGGTAGGGCGTATCGACCGCGTGGCTGGTGTGATGGAGCAGGATCAGCTCGTCCCCGGCGCGGGCATCCTCCAGGCTGATCCGGCAGGGAAAGCCGCGATCAGCCAAAGCCGTCACCCGGCGGGCGCGGCGCTCGGCAAGCTCGGCATCGGACATTGCGAACAGCGGGGCGAACTGCGCGGGATCAAGGCCGCTAATGGCGTAAGTCATGGGGTTCTCCTTGGTGTTGGAGACCCAATGCCGCGATTCGCCCAGCGCCGCGTCCCGCGCCTTGCGGTCAAACCATCACGCCCCGATCGGCTCGCCCGTGATTGTGATCCGGTGCATCACCCGGCGATGGCCATGGTAATCGTTCATCGCCAGGTGCCAGGTTGCGCGGTTGTCCCAGATCGCCACTGAACCCGGTTGCCACTGCACCCGGCACTGGAATTCGTCCCTGCTGCCGAGTTCATAAAGGTACTTGAGCAGGGGCAGGCTTTCCGCGCGGGTCCAGCCTTCGAAATGGGTGGTAAAGGCACCGTTGACGTAAAGCAGCTTTCGCCCCGTCACCGGGTGCCGGATGATCACCGGGTGGACCGCGCGGGTCGAAAGCTCCTGCCCGGTCATTTCCCCGGCGAGGTCGGTCTGCGAATAATAGCCGCCCGGCTGATAGATGTGATCGGCAGTGTGCACCGCACGCAGAGTGGACAGGGTCTGCTTCAGCCCGTCGGACAAGGCATCATAGGCCGCGCCCATGCTTGAAAACAGCGTATCGCCGCCCTCCGGCGGCAGTTCGCGCGCGACCAGGATCGAGCCCATCGCCGGCACCTGGTCGAAACTGTGATCGGTGTGCCAGCCCCCGCCGATATTGTTTTTTTGGCTTTCAGCCTTGCGCACTTCGGCGATTTCGGGCCAGCCGCTGTTGGTCGGGAAGAACGGATTGACGTCGATCCCGCCCCAGCGCTTGGCAAAGGCGATGTGCTGTTCAGGCGAAAGGTCCTGATCGCGCAGCACAGCAACGCCGTTGCGATAGACCGCCTGCTTAAGCGCATCGAGCGCCTCACCTTCGAGTGATGCCATCTGGACGCCGGTGATTTCGACGCCGACGTGTTCGGCAAGCGGGCTTTGGTGCATCGAGCTCTCCTGTAAGGCGAACTATGCCACGCCCTGCGCCATCGGCAAGTTCAAAGCAGGTCATTCATCCTGAGCGCCAGAGTCCAGGCATCCCCCGGCCAGCGCGCGGAGAGGTAGTTTCCGTCCTGCACCACGAACCCGGCCTCAGGGCTGCGCTTGCCAGCATAGCGCGGGAACAGGCCGCCGCGTTCGAACATGCCGCCGGGGCGGATCCGGTGCTTGACCTCGGCCTCGACCGACTTGGGATAGGTCCGGTAGTGGCCCCGCAGCGCGCGCTGGGTCAGCTGGATCGCGATCTTTTCGAGCGGTTCGGTCAGCGCGGTGGTGCGGCGTCCGGCCAGCACCCCGGCGCGGGCCAGCGGCAGCACTCCGTGGCACACGGCGCTGACCGGCTTATCGGCGCCAAAGCATTCCTGCGCGATCCGCTGCACTTCGGAGCTTTCGCAATAGGGCTTCATCCCCGGGGCGTGGCCACCGGGGAAATGGAACGCATCGAAGCTGGCCACGCGCACCTTGGCCCAGCTCAGCGGCCGATTGTAGTTCCGGTCCTCCCGCATCGCCGCATAGGCCTCGCGCGCCTCAACCCGCGCCTGAAGCGAGCGGGCGATCAGCGGCAGCCCCTTGCCAGTCAGCGTAACCGGATCGCAGGCGGCCGGCTGACCGGTCTCGGTCGCAAAGCAGACCTCGTGGCCGGCCCCTCTCCAGACCAGCCACGGCAGCGCAACCTCGCTGGGGTCGTAGTCGGTCTGGGGCAGGATGATCAGGATGCGGGCCACGGCTCAGCCCCCCAACGCCTTGAACAGCATCAGAGTTCGCTCTTTCGCCAGTTCGGCGCTTTCCGGATGGTAATCCTTGCGCCGGTCGGAATTGAAGCCGTGGCCGGCCTCATAGACAAAGTGCTGCGCGGTAGGGTGCTGTTTTGCGATCAGCTTCTCGACCCCGGCAAAATCGACCAGGTTGTCATAGCGCCCGAAGTGGGTGATCGTGGCGCAGCGCGGTGCCTCATCGGCCCAGCGCCCGGCAATATGCCCGCCGTAGTAACAGCTTGCCGCGTCCAGCTTGTCCGAAGTCTGCGCCATCCGCCAGGCGAGCGAGCCGCCATAGCAATAGCCGACCGCGAAAGTCGGCCCGCCGCGTGCAGCGATCCAGTCGATACAGACTTCGACATCGGCCAGGCTGCGCTCGATCGGGTGCTCGTCGCGCGCGATCCGGATCGCACGCTCCCAGTCGGCCCCGGTATAGCCCAGCTCAATTCCCGGCTCGATCCGATCGAACAGGGCCGGACTGATCACTTCATAGCCGTCCTCGGCATATTCGGCGCACATTTCGCGGATATGTTCGGTCACCCCGAAGATCTCCTGCAACAACACCACCCCGCCCCGCCGCTCGCCTTCGGGCATGACGTGCCAGCAGGGCAAGGCGTGCCCATCGGACATGGTCAGGTGCATCCATTCGCCGCTCATAGCCCTCTCCGCCAAATTCGTTTTCCGGAATGTCCTTGCCCCACCTTGCATCGCAGCACAATCATGGCTATGCGCGCCCCCGTCTGGGGGGTGGCGGTGCGTTCCGCGCGCCGATCCGCCCCATCACTGCACCCGATGCAAGGAACAAGAGCGCGTGGAGAATTCCGGCGGCATTTCGGCCAGTTTGCAGGGGCGTTACGCCTCTGCCCTTTATGAATTGGCTGCTGAAAACAAGGCAGTTGCCGCGGTCGAGAAGGATCTCGGCGCGCTGGGCCAGGCGCTGACGGAATCGGCTGACCTCGCGGCGCTGATTCGCAACCCGCAGGTCGGGCGCGAAGCTGCGGCCCAGGCGATGGACGGCGTGGCCAAGCTGATGAAGCTCTCGCCGCTTACGCACAAGTTCCTTGGCGTGCTGGCCCAGAACCGCCGTCTTGGCGTGCTGCCGCAGATCGTCAGCGCCTTTGCCGCAATCGCCGCCGCCGCCCGCGGCGAGGTCAAGGCCGAGGTCACCAGCGCCCACCCGCTGAGCGATGCCCAGCTGAAGGCCCTCGCCGCCAAGCTCAAGGCCCGCGAAGGCCAGGACGTTACCCTTTCCGCCTCCGTCGATCCTGCGATCCTCGGCGGCCTCGTCGTCAAGATCGGCTCGACCCAGATCGACAGCTCGATCCGCACCCGTTTGAACTCCCTCGCGCAAGCGATGAAAGGCTAAGAAGCAATGGATATCCGCGCCGCTGAAATCTCGAAGGTCATCAAGGACCAGATCGCCAGCTTCGGTACTGCCGCCCAGGTCTCGGAAGTCGGTTCCGTGCTCTCGGTCGGTGACGGGATCGCCCGCATTCACGGGCTGGACAATGTCCAGGCCGGTGAAATGGTCGAATTCGCCAATGGCGTGAAGGGCATGGCCCTGAACCTCGAAGCCGACAACGTCGGCGTCGTGATCTTCGGCTCGGACAGCGAGATCAAGGAAGGCGACCAGGTCAAGCGGACCGGCACGATCGTGGACGTTCCCGTCGGCAAGGGCCTGCTCGGCCGCGTGGTCGACGCGCTCGGCAACCCGATCGACGGCAAGGGTCCGATCAAGGACGCCGTCCGCCAGCGCGTCGAAGTCAAGGCTCCGGGCATCATCCCGCGCCAGTCGGTCAACGAACCGGTGCAGACCGGCCTCAAGGCGATCGACGCCCTGGTCCCCGTCGGCCGCGGCCAGCGCGAACTGATCATCGGTGACCGCCAGACCGGCAAGACCGCCGTCGCGATCGATACCTTCATCAACCAGAAGGGTCCGAACTCGGGCACCGACGAATCGAAGAAGCTCTACTGCATCTACGTTGCCGTCGGCCAGAAGCGCTCGACCGTTGCGCAGATCGTCCGCCAGCTCGAAGAAAACGGCGCGATGGAATATTCGATCGTCGTCGCCGCGACCGCGTCGGAACCGGCTCCGCTGCAGTACCTGGCGCCCTACACCGGCGCGACCATGGGCGAATTCTTCCGCGACAACGGCATGCACGCCGTGATCGTGTACGACGACCTTTCGAAGCAGGCCGTGGCCTATCGCCAGATGTCGCTGCTGCTGCGCCGCCCGCCGGGCCGCGAAGCCTATCCGGGCGACGTGTTCTATCTCCACAGCCGCCTGCTGGAACGCGCGGCCAAGATGAATGACAGCATGGGCGGCGGTTCGCTGACGGCCCTGCCGATCATCGAAACCCAGGCCGGCGACGTTTCGGCCTACATCCCGACCAACGTGATCTCGATCACCGACGGCCAGATCTTTCTTGAAACCGGCCTGTTCTATCAGGGCGTTCGTCCGGCCATCAACGTCGGTCTGTCGGTCAGCCGCGTCGGCGGTGCTGCACAGACCAAGGCGATGAAGAAGGTTTCGGGCTCGATCAAGCTGGAGCTGGCGCAGTACCGCGAAATGGCGGCCTTCGCGCAGTTCGGATCGGACCTTGACGCTTCGACCCAGAAGCTGCTCAACCGCGGTGCGCGGCTGACCGAGCTGCTCAAGCAAGCCCAGTTCAGCCCGCTGCCGTTCGAAGAGCAGACCGTGTCGATCTTCGCCGGCACTAACGGTTATCTGGATAACGTCCCGACCGGTGACGTGACCCGCTATGAAGCCGAAATGCTCAGCTTCATGCGCGAAAAGCACGCCGACGTTCTGAAGACCATCCGCGAAACCCGCGACTTCGGTGACGACGCCAAGAAGGGCACCGTTGCCGCCCTCGAAGCTTTCGCGAAGCAGTTCGCGTAACAGACTAACCCCGCTCACCCTGAGCTTGTCGAAGGGTGGTCGCGCGGGGCTTCGACAAGCTCAGCCCGAGCGGGCCTAGGAAAGTTTGAATGGCAAGTCTGAAGGAACTCAAAGGGCGGATCAACTCGGTCAAATCGACCCAGAAGATCACCAAGGCCAAGCAGATGGTCGCGGCCGCCAAGCTGCGCAAGGCGCAGGCCAATGCCGAAGCTGCCCGGCCCTATGCCGGACGGCTGGCTGCGGTCATGGCCTCGATCGCCAGCAAGATCACGGTCAGTGAGAATAGCCCCAAGCTGCTCGCCGGCACCGGCAAGGACCAGGTCCATCTGCTGGTCGTCGCCAACAGCGACAAGGGCCTGTGCGGCGCGCTCAATTCGAACATCGTCAAGGCTTCGCTGGTCGCCGCGCGCGAGCTTGAAGCCCAGGGCAAGACGGTGCTGTTCTACCTGGTCGGCCGCAAGGGCCGCGCGGTGATCCGCCGCGCCTATCCCAAGGCGATCCTCGACCAGTTCGACACCACCCACGTGCGCGAACCGGGCTATAGCGAGGCCGAGCAGATCGCAGATGCGCTGCTCGCGCTTTACGAAGCCGGCAAGTTCGATGTCGCGCACCTGTTCTACGCCCGCTTCCAGAGCGCGCTGGCCCAGGTTCCGACCCAGCAGCAGATCATCCCGGTTCCGGCCCCCAAGGCCGAACTGGCGGCTGGCGGCGATGCGGCGGTGGAATACGAACCCGACGAAGAGGAAATCCTCGCCGCGCTGCTGCCGCGTTATCTCAAGACCCAGCTGTTCGGCGCGCTGCTTGAGAACATGGCGTCAGAGCAAGGCGCCTCGATGACCGCGATGGACAACGCCACGCGCAACGCGGGCGATCTGATCAACAAACTGACCATCCAGTACAACCGCAGCCGTCAGGCCGCGATCACCACTGAACTGATTGAAATCATTGCTGGCGCGGAAGCGCTGTAAGAGACCGAAGGTAAGGAACAGACCATGGCAACCGCCGCTCCCAAGACCCGCAAGAAGGCCGCTCCGGCCGCCGCAGCCAGCACCGCGACCGGCAAGATCAGCCAGGTCATCGGCGCCGTCGTCGACGTCAGCTTCGAAGGTGAGCTGCCGGCGATTCTCTCGGCGCTGGAAACCGACAACAACGGCAACCGCCTGGTGCTCGAAGTTGCCCAGCACCTCGGCGAAAACACCGTGCGCACCATCGCGATGGACGCCACCGACGGGCTGACCCGCGGCCAGGCAGTTACCGCCACCGGCGCGCAGATCTCGGTCCCCGTCGGTCCGATGACGCTGGGCCGGATCATGAACGTGATCGGCGAACCGATCGACGAGCAGGGGCCGGTGAACGCCGCCAAGCGCAACCCGATCCACGCCGAAGCCCCGCTGTTCGTCGACCAGTCGACCGAAGCCGCGATCCTGGTCACCGGCATCAAGGTGATCGATCTGCTCGCGCCTTATGCGCGCGGCGGCAAGATCGGCCTGTTCGGCGGCGCGGGCGTGGGCAAGACCGTGCTGATCCAGGAACTGATCAACAACATCGCCAAGGGCCACGGCGGCGTCTCGGTCTTCGCAGGCGTGGGTGAACGCACCCGCGAAGGCAACGACCTCTACCACGAATTCCTCGACGCCGGCGTTATCGCCAAGGATGCCGACGGCAACCCGACCCCGGAAGGTTCGAAGGTTGCGCTGGTGTTCGGCCAGATGAACGAACCCCCGGGCGCCCGCGCCCGCGTCGCGCTCTCGGGCCTGACCATGGCCGAATACTTCCGCGACGAAGAAGGCCAGGACGTGCTGTTCTTCGTCGACAACATCTTCCGCTTCACCCAGGCGGGTTCGGAAGTGTCGGCGCTGCTGGGCCGTATTCCTTCGGCGGTGGGCTATCAGCCGACCCTCGCGACCGACATGGGCGCGCTGCAGGAACGCATCACCTCGACCAACAAGGGCTCGATCACCTCGGTGCAGGCGATTTACGTCCCCGCGGACGACCTTACCGACCCTGCCCCGGCCACCTCGTTCGCCCACTTGGACGCCACCACCACGCTGAACCGCGCGATCTCGGAACTGGGCATCTACCCGGCCGTCGATCCGCTCGATTCGACCAGCCGCGTGCTGACCCCGGCCGTAGTCGGCCAGGAGCACTATGACGTGGCCCGCCGCGTTCAGGAAACCCTGCAGAAGTACAAGTCGCTGCAGGACATCATCGCGATCCTCGGCATGGACGAACTGAGCGAAGAAGATAAGCTCACCGTCGCCCGCGCCCGCAAGATTCAGCGCTTCCTCTCGCAGCCGTTCCACGTCGCCGAAGTCTTCACCAACATCCCGGGCAAGTTCGTCCAGGTCGAAGACACCGTGAAGAGCTTCAAGGCTGTGGTCGATGGTGAATACGATCACCTCCCCGAAGCCGCATTCTACATGGTCGGCGGGATCGATGAGGCGGTCGAGAAGGCCAAGAAGCTGGCTGAGGACGCGTAAGCATCATGGCCCTGCACTTTGAACTCGTCACGCCGGCACGGCTCGTGCGGTCCGAGGATGTCCACATGGTGGTCGTACCCGGCACCGAAGGCGAGTTCGGCGTGCTCGAAGGCCACGCGCCCTTCATGTCGACCGTCCGCGACGGCACACTGCGGATCTACAAGACCGAGGGCGGCGCTCCGGAAGAAATCGAGGTCCAGGGCGGCTTCGCCGAAGTCGGCGCAAACGGCCTGACCGTGCTGGCGGAGCATGTTGAGAGCTGAGGATTTCAGCGACCCAGCGAAAAGAAAGGGGCGGTCCGATGGGCCGCCCTTTCCTTTCTGATCCTTCCCTTTTCCACAGAAGTGACGTTCGCCGAAAATGGGAAGGAGCTAGAGCGTTACGCTCCCCTCCACGCAGGTCACGCATTGCCCGCCTACGTGCACATCCGCGCCATCGATGCGGATCGAGATAGAACCATCACGCCCAACCTGACGGCCCTGGCTGGCGACATAGCTGTCCCCATCGCCCACCTGCCCCGCCGCCAGACGAAACGCCGCGACAGCACCGTTACCGCTGCCGCAGACCGGGTCTTCGGCGATGCCGTCGCCGGGGGCAAAGCTGCGCACGACCACGCGGTCCCCTTCCACCGCATAGATCGACGCGCCGGTCATCCCCAGCGGCACATAATAGGCGGCAAGCCGTGCGGCGTCGTGATCGAGAGTCTCCAGATCGGCCACACTGGCCAGCTCGGCTACCAGCCAGGTCGGCCCGACATTCACTGCCTTTGCCGCGCCCTTGATCGGCGTGCCAATCCAGGCGGTGGCCTCGGGGTCAGACAGTTCTTCCAGGGCGTAGCGCGGCAGTTTGAACGACAGGCCCTGCTCAGCCACGTTCAGGTCAACCAACCCGACCGCGCATTGCTGAACCAGCCGGCCCTCCCGCGCGTTCGCCAGTCCGGCTTGCAGCACTGCATGGGCACTGCCCAGCGTCGGGTGCCCGGCGAAGGGCAGCTCGGCCTTGGGGGTGAATATCCGCACCCGGTAACCGGCAGCAGGATCGGTCACCGGCAGAACGAAGGTGGTCTCGCTCAGGTTGGTCCAGTTGGCGAAGGCCTGCATCTCGGCATCCGACAGCCCTTCCCCATCAAGCACAACGGCCACCGGGTTACCCTTGTAGGGAACTGCGGTAAAGACATCGATCTGCGCGAATTTGCGGCTACGCATTGGTCATTCCACTCCATCGCGCGGCGGGATCACCGGGCGGTAGTTGAAGCGCATCGCATCGCTGCCGTCGATCCGCGAGATTTCGGCCATCAGCAGCTGGCCTTGCCGCCAATAGCGGATCCGCTGCGGATAATCGTGCGCCGGATTGGCGAACTCGATCGCTTCCTCGCTGATCAGCACCAGCGGAAATTCCACTGCGGGCTTGCCCTGCGGCTGGGCGAAGAAGCTCAGCTTGCCGTCGGATTTGAAGCGGATCTGGGTCACTTCCCAGCTTTGCAACTGCGGGCCAAAACCGATCCGCGCCAGCCCCAGCATGATTCCGCCGCGCGGATCGGTCCAGACCTCGTCGAACCAGTTGGCTCCATCCTCCATCATCCAGGTCCCTGCCATCCAGCCCGGCAGTTCGGGCTTGGCCAGGGTTTGCGCCGAGGCGGGCGCGGCAAACAGCAGAAGGGCGGCGGCAATCAGCGTTCTCATGGGAATTTCCTTGCCCTTGGCCGGATGAACCGCGGGTTTAGCGCGCGATCGGGCCTGGCTCAATCGGTGATGGCCGGTTCACGCACTTGCCCGGCACGCCACAGATAAATCCCTGCAGCCACGATGATCGCCGCTCCCAGCATGGTCATTGCATCGGGGTGCGTATCGAACCACAGCCAGCCGAGAACGGTTGCGACCAGCAGCTGGATGTATGTTGCCGGAGCCACCGCTGCCGCCCCGGCGCGGGTCGTGCCAAGGTAGATCAGCCAGTGTGCGCAGGTTGCCGACACCGCAACGAAGCCGCAGCGGGCAATTATGCTCCAGTGCGGCCAGCCGATCGCAAATCTTTCCACCCCGGTCTTGGCGAAGAGCGGAGCGGCGATCAGCAAGATCGGGGCAGCGAAGGCCGCGACCCAGAATTGCATCGCCAGGGCCGAGGCGGTTCCGGCTACCGCGCGGTTACCAATGATCAGCAGGCTAAAGGTAATTGCAGAAAAGATCGGCAACACGGCCCACCACCCAGCTTCGGCCAGGTTGGGTCGCAGAATCACCAGAACCCCGCCAAAGGCCAGGGCCGACGCGATCAAGGTCTGGCGCCGCAGCGGCTCCCCCAGCAACAAGGCGGCCAGAAACGCCGTGAACATCGGTGTGGTGAAGCCTATCGCCGTTGCTGTCGCCAATGGCAGAACGAACAGCGAGGTAAAGAAGATCGTCGAAGAAACGGCTAGCGCTGCCCCGCGCCCGAACTGAGCGCGCGGCCGGGCCAGCCGGAAACCAGTCCGGCCTTCGCGCGCAGCCAGCAACGCAGCTAGCCCCACCGCCGCCAGGCTGAAACGCAATGCAGCAATTGCCACCGGTGACCATTGCCCCGCCATGGTTTTAATCACCGCGTCGCCGAATGACAGCGCGGAAAAGCCCGCGAGCGCATAGAGCAACCCGGCCCGTTCGTTCTGCCGCAAGTGAATGACCCTCCTCCGGCGGCTCTAATCGGGCAATGCGGACAGCGCCAGAGGTTTACCCGCTGTTAAACAGTCATGCTTAACAACCCCTAACCAACCGGCGGTTCGAATGGGGCAATAGTGACCAAGTTGATCATCCAGATCCCGTGCTTCAACGAGGCGGAAAGCCTGCCCGGCACGCTGATTGCGCTGCCGCGCCGCCTGCCCGGGATCGATTGCATCGAAGTGCTTGTGATCGACGACGGCAGCCACGATGGCACCGCCGAGGTCGCGCGCCGGTTTGGCGTGCATCACGTGGTCCGGCACCGCCGTAACCGCGGCCTTGCCGCCGCGTTCCAGAGCGGGATCGACGCTGCTCTGGCCGCCGGGGCCGACATCGTGGTCAATACCGACGCCGATGGACAGTATGCCGGCGAGGACATCGCCAAGCTGGTCGCGCCGATTGTCGCACATGAAGCCGATCTGGTGATCGGCGACCGCGGCGTGAGCGAAAACGCCCATTTCGGGCCATTCAAGCGTCGGCTCCAGCGGCTTGGCAGCGCCGTCGTCCGCCGCCTGTCCGGCACCGAGGTGACCGACGCGGTCAGCGGGTTCCGCGCGATCAGCCGCGCCGCCGCCCAGCGGATCACGATCACCACCGAATTTTCCTATACCACCGACATGCTGATCCAGGCCGGGCGAAAGCGCTTCAAGATCGTCAGCGTGCCGGTGCGGACCAATGCGACAGAGCGTCCGAGCCGCCTGTTCAAGTCGATCCCGCAGTTCATTGTCCGCCAGCTGCTGACCATGACCCGGGCCTATGCCACCTACAACCCGCTGCGCACCTTTGCGCTGATCGGCGGTCTGGTCAGCCTGATCGGGCTGGCCCCGATCGTGCGGTTCCTGTGGTTCTGGGCCATCGGTGACGGCAATGGCCATGTCCAGTCGCTGGTGCTGGGCGGATCGCTGCTGGTGCTAGGCGTGCTGACCGGGCTGATGGGCCTGCTGGCCGAGCTGATCGGCGCGAACCGCAAGCTGCTCGAGGCGACACTCAGCCACGTGCGCAAGCTGGAAGACCGACTGGCGGAGCTCGAACCCCGGGAACCTGCCGAAACGGATCGGAAGCGCCGGGCATGAACGCGGTCCGGGCCACCCGGATCCGCTTGCCGCTTGCCCCGCCTGCCGATGTGCGGCGGGAGCGCACCGCCGTGCTGGCGGTATTCACCGCAATCCTGCTGCTGCAGCTGGAGCTGGTTTTCAATCGACCGATCAACTGGGACGAATTCTGGCACCTCAGCCTGGTCCATACCCAGGATCAAGGCCGGATGACCGAAGTGTTGCAGGTGCTGCACATCCGCGCGCTGGGCTGGATCGCAGCGCTGCCGCTTGATGAGATCGGCCAGATCCGCGTCGCCCGGCTGGTCATGTTTTGCTGCGAGGCCTTCACGCTCTGCGCGATCTATGGCCTGGCCCGGCTGTTCGCCCAGGCCCGCATCGCACTGCTTGCTCCGTTGCTCTACCTGTCGGCTGGAAACGTGTTTCAGCACGGCATGTCGTTCCGCGCCGATCCGTTGGTCACCGCCCTCCTGATGGCCGCGCTGTGGCTGCTTGCCGCCAGCCGGCTCAATGCCAGAGCTCTTGCCGGAATGGCGGTGCTGCTCGCGCTCGCCATGTTTGCCACGATCAAGGCTGCGCTCTATGCCCCGGCCTTCGCAATGCTGGCCTGGCACCGGATTCGGCAAAGCGACCGCCCCGGCAATCTCACCCTGCAACTGGCTGCCATGGCCGCCCTTGCGGCAGCCTTGCTCGCTGCCCTGATCGCCGCGTCACAGGCCTATGTGCCACCCACACTTACCGGCGGCGCGGCGGATACGGTAAAGACATCACGCGACATGCTGCTGGCCGAAGGGCTATTTCCGCGCTGGCCCTATATCGTCCTGACGATCGGCACCGCGCCGATCTTCGCCGTCGCGCTGGCAGCCGCACTGCCGGCTTTGCGACGCGGTGGCTTGGTGTCAAGCCGCCGGCTGGCCTTGGCCGGGCTGATCCTGCCATTGCTGAGTGTGGCGTTCTACCGGAACGCCTTTCCCTATTACTACGCCTTCATCCTCGCCCCGGTCGCGGTTGGTATGGTGCCCGGGATCGCCTGGCTGGCGCGCCGCTATTCGGCCCGAACCGTGGCGTTCGGCTGCCTGATCGGCTGCGTTATTCTCTCGGCAATTACCCCGCGCGGAGTGCAGGACGATCAGCGTGCCGTACTGCGCGAGGTCCATCGCCTGTTTCCCCGGCCCGTGGGCTATTTCGACTTTGCCGGAATGGTATCCGCCTTTCCCAAGGCCAATGTGTTCATGAGCACCTGGGGCCAGACCCGCTACCGCAAGGGGGAGACCGAGAGCTATGCACAGGCAATCGTGCGCCGTGACGTGCCGCTTTTGCTGACCAACAACAATGTGCTGATGCGCAACCAGTCCGATGCCGGCCCGGCGTGGGAACTGCTGCCAGCCGACGCGGCGCTGCTGCGCACGGCCTACCTCCAGCACTGGGGCCCGATCTGGATCGCCGGCCGCCGCTTCGGCCCGGGATCTGCCGCACAGGACTTTGTACTGCCATCGGCAGGACCTTACCGGCTACAAGGCGCCGCAGCCGAAATCGATGGCCGCCGGATCGAGCCCGGCAGCACCGTGAACCTTGGCCGCGGCCAACACCGCTTCGTGCCGCTGGGCCCCGGCGAAACCGAGCTCCGGTGGGAAAGCAATCTGCCCCGCCCCATGGCACCCGCACCGGTCGACGCACCGTTCAAGGACTTCTGACAAATGCCCGCGCGCAATCTTGCCCTTTCAGGCCTGGTTCGCCGGGTGCAAGCCTTGCGCAATTGGGCTCAGGTCCGGCGCGGCCCGCTGCTGATAGCGGCGCTAGCGTTGTTCTTTGCCGGGACCTGGCTTTCCGTGCGCCAGCTCGGACTATCGCCGCGTACACTGCAAGGCGGCCCGTTGCTGATCCAGATGGCAATCGCCCCGCTCTCGCTGCTGTACGCCGGGATCGGCATGCACCTGCTGGCGCGCAGTGCGCAGGTGCCGATGCCGCTGGGCCAGGCGACTGCCCTGTCGGCCTGGGCAACCCTGGCCGAAGCGCTGCCGCTGCCCGGTGGAGCAATGGTCCGTGCCGGTGCACTGATGGCCAAAGGGACCGGCCTCGCGCGCAGCTCGGCGCTGGTGCTCGCCAATGCGCTGCTGTGGATCTCGCTCGCCGCGCTGGGTTGCGGTCTGGTCCTGCTCGGCCATGGACAAGGTGCCGCCGGACTGCTGGCCTTCGGCGGAACGATCGGCTCGGCAGTCTGCTTCGGCTGGCTGACCCGCACTTCGGGTCTGGCGCTGGCCATGCAGACCCTTGCTCACCGCCTCTCGGGCATGGCGCTGATCGCGGTCCGCCTGCACTTCGCTTTCCTGACCCTCGGCGTGACAATGCCGCTCGCCGACACGCTGCCCTTTGCGCTGGCCAACATCGCCGGATCGGCCGCCTCGATCGCGCCTGCCGGCCTCGGGATCAGCGAGACGCTGGCCGCTGCCGCCGCTGGCACGGTCAAGGTCGCACCGGGCGCGGCCTTCCTGGCAGTCGGGCTTGATCGGCTGATCTGCCTCGCCGCCAGCGGCCTGCTGGCCCTGGCCACCGCCCGGCAGCGGAGCGCTGCGGCATGACCGGGCACCGATTTCTCGTTTGGGGCACCTTCGACACCGGCAAGCCGCGCGTGCGGATGCTGGTCGAGGCGCTGCGGCTGAATGATCCCGCGCTCCCCGTGATCCACTGCAATCCCTGGGCCGGAATCGAGGACAAGAGCCAGGTAAAGGGCCTGGCCGCCCGGCTGGCGCTGCTGCTGCGCTGGCTGCTGACCTATCCGGCGCTGATCGCGGCCTATCTGCGCGCGCCCCGCCACGAAGTTGTAGTGGTGCCCTACCCAGGCAATCTCGACGTGCTGGTGCTGTGGCCGCTGGCCCGGCTGCGCGGGGCGAAGATCTGCTGGGACATGTTCCTTTCGCTTTACGATACGGCGGTGATCGACCGCGCTATGGTGGGGCGCGGCGGAATGCTCGCGCGGCTGATCCGTGCCGCCGAATGGCTCTCGACCCGCGCCGCCGACCGGATCCTGCTCGATTCCCGCGCCCATGCCGATTACATCGCCGATCTGTTCCACCTGCCGGCTGCCAAAGTGGGCGCCTTTCAGGTTGGTGCCGAGACCGAGCTGTTCGTCCGCGCAGCGCAACCACCCGCCACCACGCCGCTCGATGTGCTGTTCTACGGCCAGTTTATCCCGCTCCACGGGCTCGATACGATCATTGCCGCGATCGCCCAGATCGAACAGGATGAAACTGCGCCGCCGCTTACCTTCACGATTGTCGGACAAGGCCAGGAACAGCCTCGGATCGATGCACTGATCGCCCGCCAAGGCCTGCGCTCGGTCAAGCGGACCAACTGGGTCGATTTCGCCGATCTGCCGGCCCTGATCGACCGCTCCTCGTTCTGCCTCGGCGTCTTCGCCCGCGATGGTAAGGGCACTCGCGTGATCCCCAACAAGGTGTTCCAGATCCTTTCGGTCGGTCGTCCGCTGATCACCATGGATAGCCCGGCCATCCGCGAGCTGGTTTCGCCGGGACCTGCCCTGAGACTGGTGCCGCCGGGCGATGCCGCGGCGCTGGCCGACGCAATCCTCTCGCTTGCGCGCGACCTTTCCGCCCCCGGCGGCGCTGCCGCGCTTCATCAATCCGCCATTGCCGCCATGCCCCGTGTCGGTGCATCTGCAATCGGCGCCCAGTTTCTTGCAGCCACGGAGTCCCTTTGATGTCCACTGCCACCCCGGCCAACCCTGCCCTGACCATCGACCGCCAATTCGGCGCGGTGCTCGAAGGCCGCTGGGTCCCTGCCCCGCGCTTTGTCCTGCGCCGCGACCGCGTTCTGCCGTTGGTCGAACGCATGCCGGCCGGACGGGTGATCGAGGTCGGCTGCGGCTCGGGCGCGCTGCTGCGCGAACTCGCCCAGCGCGGGCATGAATGCATTGGGCTGGAAACGTCGCCCGATGCGGTTGATGTCGCAGGACAAATGCTCGCCGGTTTCCCCAAAGCGCGGGTCCTGGCAAAGGCCGAGCCCGGCTGGGAAAAGACCTTCGACCTGCTGATGGCCTTCGAAGTGCTTGAGCATATCGAGGATGATCATGGCGCTCTGAAGAATTGGGTCCGCTGGCTGAAACCGGGCGGCAAGGTGATCCTTTCGATGCCGGCACATATGGCGATGTGGAGTCAGCGCGACGCCTGGGCCGGGCATTACCGCCGCTATGGCAAGGAAGAAATGATCCGTCTGGCCGAAGCGGCGGGACTGATGGTTGAAAAGCTCGAATGTTATGGCTTTCCGTTGTCCAACCTGACCCATTGGCTCGGCAACGTGTCGGTGCGCGGACAGGACTATGCCGGGGGCGGGATGAGCCAGGAAGAAGCCACCGCCGCCAGCGGAACCGACCGGACCACCGCGATCAAGTATTTCCCGTGGCAGCGCTCGCTGCTTGGCCGAGCGATAATGGGGACCGCCTGCCAGATCCAGCGCCCGTTCCTTGGGACCCGACTAGGGGATGGCTACCTGTTGGTGGCGACCAGGACCTGACAACCAAGGGAAAATCGCCGGTTCATTAGGAAATATTCAAAGTTTCCGCCTTATTCACCATTCCCGTAAGGCCGTAGGTATCCATACCGATGGCATTCAGACCGCAGAATTCCGGGGGATAGAGCCACGATGAGCGCATTTGGCCGACGCAATGGTGCAGGAGGCATGGCCCCTGGCGCGCGCCCGCAATTCGGCGTTGCCCGCCCGATGAAGGGCGGCTTCGGCGGTAACGAATCTTCCGGAGGGGACCAGTTCCCGCCGCTGCCGGGCGAAGAAGCCGCCGCGCTGCCCCCGCTTGAAGGCGGCGGTCAGGCGACCAAGGCCGACGCGATGACCCGTCTGCAGGACCGGGTCAACGGCGTGGTCGAGAACCAGCATCAGGCTGAAGGCTTTGAAGCATCGGTTCACAAGATCAAGGAACAGGTGCTTCCCCGTCTGCTCGAACGCGTCGATCCCGAAGCGGCGGCGACGCTAACCAAGGACGAGCTCAGCGAAGAGTTCCGCCCGATCATCCTAGAAGTGCTGGCCGAATTGAAGGTCACGCTCAACCGGCGTGAGCAGTTCGCGCTGGAAAAGGTCCTGATCGACGAACTGCTGGGCTTTGGCCCGCTGGAAGAATTGCTCAACGATCCGGACGTGTCCGATATCATGGTCAACGGTCCGGACCAGACTTACATCGAAAAGAAGGGCAAGCTGACGCTGGCCCACATCCGCTTCCGCGACGAGAACCACCTGTTCCAGATCGCCCAGCGGATCGTCAACCAGGTCGGCCGCCGTGTTGACCAGACCACGCCGCTGGCCGACGCCCGCCTCAAGGACGGCAGCCGCGTCAACGTGATCGTCCCTCCGCTCAGCCTGCGCGGCACCGCGATCTCTATTCGTAAGTTCTCCGAAAAACCGATCACCATCGACATGCTCAAGGACTTCGGTTCGATGAGCGAGAAGATGGCGACCTGTCTGAAGATTGCCGGCGCCTGCCGGATGAACATCGTCATTTCGGGCGGTACCGGCTCGGGTAAAACGACCATGCTCAACGCCCTGTCGAAGATGATCGACCCGGGCGAGCGCGTGCTGACGATCGAAGACGCAGCCGAACTTCGCCTGCAGCAGCCGCACTGGCTGCCGCTTGAAACCCGCCCGCCGAACCTGGAAGGCCAGGGCGCGATCACCATCGGCGATCTTGTGAAGAACGCGCTGCGTATGCGTCCTGACCGGATCATCCTGGGCGAAATCCGTGGCGCGGAGTGTTTCGACCTGCTCGCCGCGATGAACACCGGTCACGATGGCTCGATGTGTACGCTCCACGCCAACAGCCCGCGTGAATGCCTGGGCCGTATGGAAAACATGATCCTGATGGGCGACATCAAGATCCCCAAGGAAGCCATTTCGCGCCAGATCGCCGAATCGGTCGATCTGATCGTCCAGGTCAAGCGCCTGCGCGACGGTTCGCGCCGCACCACCGAGATCACCGAGGTGATCGGGATGGAAGGCGACGTGATCGTCACCCAGTCGCTGTTCAAGTTCGAATACCTTGACGAAAGCGACGACGGCAAGATCATCGGCGAATTCCGCTCGAGCGGGCTGCGCCCCTATACGCTTGAAAAGGCCCGCCAGTTCGGGTTCGACCAGGCCTACCTCGAAGCCTGCCTCTAAACGAAATAAGGTCCGAACACCGCCGTCAGGAAGGCCAAAAAGGCTGACCAGAAGGCGATGTCGCGCCATGGCATCCAGCCAACCGCATCGGCATCGCTGCGGGTCATCCGGCGGCGATCGCCCCGCCAGGCGACTATGGCCAGGCAAACCAGACTGAACGACAGCAGCGACGAACGCACCCAGGCCTCGTCAAGCCAGTCCGATATCGTTGCTTGCCAGTCCATTCCCCGCCGTTAGATCGGGCGGGTGCATCCTGTCCAGAAGCCCCTATACGCGCTCGGCCTTCGACTGCTTGCAGTCATGGTGCTCTCGACGCTGGTAATGGTGGTCAAATATACCGCCGCAAGCGGTGTAGCGTTCCCGGAGATTCTCTTCTGGCGGCAAGTGCCTTCGGCGCTTTTGATCCTGGCTTGGCTTGGACTGCGCGGCCAGATCGGTAGGCTCAAATCCCAGCGACTGCCCAGCCATGCCCGGCGCGCGCTGCTGGGCATGACCGGCATGTTCTTTACTTTCGGCGCACCAGTGCTGCTGCCGCTGGCGGTTGCAACAACGCTGGGCTTTACCACGCCGATCTTCGCGGTGATCCTCTCTGCGTTGTTGCTCAAAGAACGGGTCGGCCCGGTTCGCTGGCTGGCAGTTGCCCTGGGCTTTGCCGGCGTGGTGATCATCGCCCAGCCAGGCCACACTGTCATTCCCGCCTTCGGGGCCTTCGTGGGGCTGGGCGCGGGGTTCATGGTCGCGCTGATTTCGATCCAGGTTCGCGATCTGGGGCGGACCGAGGAATCGCTTTCGATCGTGTTCTGGTTTGCGGCGATCTCCGCGCCGATTCTGACGCTGGGCCTGCCGTTCTATGCCAGCGCGCACAGTGCCTGGCAGTGGTTCCTGCTGATCGGCGGCGGTGTGCTCGGGCTGATCGGGCAGCTGCTGCTCACCGCGTCACTGCGCTACGGGCAGGTCGCCAGTGTAATCGTGATGGATTATTCCGCGTTGATCTGGGCAACCCTTTACGGCTGGGCAATCTGGGACGAGCTGCCGCCAACCGCGACCTGGTTGGGAGCCCCCGCGATCATCGCCGCCGGAGCGGTAATCGCCTGGCGGGAGCATCTCCATCACCGCCGCTTGCCCCCTGCTGCGGTGAATAGCGCTGAATGAGCGATGGCAAGGGAGCCCTGCAGTTGTGCTAAGAGTTGTGATGGTACAAATTGATCATTGAGCAATTCAAGGAGAGTCCTTTGGTTCGCAAACTCCTGCTCGCATGCGCGATGACCAGCCTGGTACTGACCGCGACGGCCTGCAACACCGTAAAGGGTCTTGGCCGCGATATTGAATCGGTTGGTGAGGCGGGCGACCGCGCCGTCAAGTAGCTACCCCGTTCGACCAGCGCCATTTGGCGGTTCGTCGATCCGATATTTGTCTCTTGCGACAAATGATTTAGGCAGGCTTCCGAAGTATTTCGCTTTGGGAGCCTGCCTGATGTCATTCGCCCCTCGCCTGCTCTTTGCCGCAGCGGCGCTCGCCCTTGCATCCCCCTCGCTAGCGCAGGACATTGTTGTCAAAGGCAAGCCGGTAGCCGAAACTGCGGCGGACCTAGCCGCTTGTCTGAAGCGCGATTGTCCTCCGGATGAAGACATCAAAGCCACGCTCGCCCATGCGGAGAACCTGTTTGTAAATGGGGATTACAAGACCGCGCAGCGCACGCTCCACGCCTCGATGGGGCGCAACCGCAAGCACGGCGAGGCGTACCCTTTGCAAGTCTCTGACCTGTTCCGAGCGAATAGCCGGGTGGCCGAACATATGGGTGAAGCGCGTGATTATCAGCTCTCCACGCTCGACATGCGCAACACCTTGCGAGACAGCTTCGGCAAGGATGATTTCCGCACTCTGGTAGCGGACATCGAAGTGGGGGACAGCCGCGCCAAGTTGGGTTTCTCAGAAGAAGCCGAAAAGATGTACCGCGATGTTGAAAAGCGGGCGCTGGCGGCGAAGCAGTTCCGCGTTGCCAGCTTTGCCCGCGTACGGCTCGCTACGGTCGCGCGCAATCGCTATGATCTGGAACCGACGAGTGCCAACCGCAAGGAACTCGACAAACGGCTCACGCTGGTGACAGACAATCCTTTGCCGGGCGGTGAGGAATTCGTGCTGGCTGCAAAGGTCCTGCGAGCGAAGTCCGACCGCAAGCATGGCTCCACCGCCAGCACCGACGAATTGGTCAAAGAGTTCGCTGCCAAAGGGGGGGCTAGCCGACCCTTGCTGCTCTATAGCGAACCGCTTGCGCGCGATGATCCCCGCAGCGCTGGCTGGCCAGACGGCTTTGACAACACCCGCAACGCCAGCCTTGGCACTTCCACAAATCGCTATGGCCAGTGGGTAGATGTGGGCTTTTGGATTGGTCAGAACGGCAAGGTTTCGGACATTGAGGTCTTGCGCGCCAAGGGCGACAGCGCTTGGGCAAAACCGGTGCTGCGGAACATTTCGCGCCGGGTCTATGCTCCGCTCAAGACCGATGGCGACAGCACGCCTGGTTTCTACATGATCGAGCGTTATACCCTGACAGCGCGAGTCACCGACGGAGCTACCGGAACGCACTTGCGAACCCGGGAATTGACCCCGCGAATTGAGCGCATCGATTTAACCGAGGACCCCGCCGAACCGGCAAAAAGCGGCGGTTGATCAGCCCCGCCCAAGCCGCCGCGCCGCGGGTTTGCGCAAGACCAGCCAGGCCAGCAGACCAACCGGGCCGACTAGGAAGGTCATCAGCAGGAATGGCGCCTGGACGAGCCGGGGAAACTGCTTTGCGTCGGCGTCACGGGCGATCCACAGTCCGGTGAACAGGTCAAAAGCAAGGTAGTGGGTCCAGCCGATCACCAGCCCGCCGTCGCTGAGGAAGAACTGCCGCACTCCTTCGATCGAAGTCAGATCCAGCCTGCCAGCCGCCGCCATGCCGCCCGGCTCGACCTGGCCAGTCACGAACAAGGCAAAGCACACGGTATAGATCAGGCACAGCAGTCCGACCCCAAGATAGAGGATCGCGCTGTGAGTCAACGGCTTGCGCGGGAAGACCAGCAACAGTACCCAGGCCACCATCGCCAGGCCGTTGGTGAATGAAAACAGCGAATCCCACACCGCACCGCGCCTCCTTCAGGCGCCCGGCTTATCCTTCAAGGTGCCGAAAGCACAGCACCAATTCGCCGTCGAGCAAGTAGTCAAAGCGGTGCGGGGCGAGCGCGCGGAAGAAGTTCACCGTCGATCCGCTCCACGGGAACGCCCAGTCGTCAGGTTCCAGCACGATCAGGTCGGTTTTGGTCACCCAATCGATATTGCCCGAGAAGACTTCGGCCTGAGCACCCTCGATGTCGAGCTTCACGATCCACGGCTGGCCGCCAGGGACCATCGCGACCAGATCGTCGATAGTATGGGCCGGAACCGCGCCCGGCGCGTCGGCATCGCAATATTCGGTCTGCAGCCCGGCACTGCCGCGTTCGTGCGCAATCACCCGGCAATGGCCGGAGCGCGACCCGACCGCGCCCTGCACCACGGTAGCCCTGCCTGTTGCCAGTTCCGCAGCATTGGCCCGCAGCACCCGGTCATTGTCGGCATCGGGCTCTACCGAAACGATTTGGGCAAAGGGAAAATCGCGGGCAAAGCTGCGCAGCGCCAGCCCGATGTTGCCGCCGCCATCGATGATCACCGGCACACCGTCTGCGGCCTGGATCGCCTCGGCCCGGCGCAGCAGCTCGGCCATCTGGGCGAACTTGGCGATATCGTACTGACGCTGGACCAGACACTGCCAGAAGATCGAATAGTCCGAGCGGGTCGGGCGCAGCCAGACCGGACCATCGAAATCCGGAACCACGACCGGACGGGCGGCCATGGTTACATCGCCGCCCGCGCCGGTCACCCCAAGCCCTAGCCGCAGCCCATGGACCGGGCCGAAGCGCTTCAGGAAATTCGGCAATCGGGCAAGCTTTTCCATGGCGGTCCCCCGCGGGCCGAAAGGTCTGCCCGCCAGCCCCGCTCAATCGCAGCAATGTCTTGAAATCGCCTTAAGCTGGGCCGGTTTCAGCCGTGCGGAACCGCCTTGGCGCGTTGCCACAGGGTCCAGCGCAAGGCCACGACCATACCCAGCGCAAAACCGAGCATGCCATCGGTCAGCAACACCGCGGCGCTCGACATGTGCCCGGCGGCGTCGGCATTGGCATCAATCCCGAGGCCAGCCGCGAGGGAGCGGCGGGCGAAGATGATCACCAGGATGAACAGCAGCGCCGCCGGCGATTGCCGGACCATCACTTCGCCACTGGTGGCATCGCGTTCCAGGTGCATCAGATCGCCGCGCTTCCAACCAACGATCGCCCCGATCGCGATCCCGACCAGGATCAGCAGCCAGCCGGTGCCGCTGGGCGGCATGGAAAGCACCAACAGCGCAAAGACAGCCATGACCAGCACCGGCGCGATCAGCATCCGCAGCGGCCTGAACGGAACGGGCCGCTTGAGGCTGCGGAACCGCAGGGCGAAAACTATGCCGATCACCAGCAGCGGCAGCCAGGTCTGCAGGGATGACTGGTCCATTTCGGTTCCCCCTAGGCGGGCTGATCGCCCTTCCACACCAGCACGGGCTTACGCGCCGCCTGGGTTTCGTCAAGCCGCCGGCGCGGGGCAAAGTGCGGCGCGCTTTTCAGCGCGGGATCGCCCTGCTTCGCCCGCTGCGCCAGGCTGCGCAGCGAAGCGATGAACCGGTCGAGCCCGGCCTTGCTCTCGGTCTCGGTCGGTTCGACCAGCATCGCGCCGTGGACCACCAGCGGGAAATAGACCGTCATGGGGTGGAAGCCCTCGTCGATCAGGCCCTTGGCGATGTCGAGCGTGGAGAAACCATCGGCCAGCCCGGCATCGCTGAACAGCGCCTCGTGCATGCACGGGCCGCTGGCGCCGAACGGCGCATCAAGCTCGCCATCCAGGCTGCGCAGCACGTAGTTGGCGTTGAGCACCGCATCCTCGGCCACTTGCCGCAGCCCGTCGGCCCCGTGGCTTAGGATGTAGGCCAAGGCCCGGGTGAACATGCCCATCTGGCCATGGAACGCCGCCATCCGGCCAAAGCCTTGCGGATGTTCGCTCGCCCCATCCTCTTCCTCGACCAGCCGGACCGAGCCATCGGCTTCGCGCACGGTATAGGGCAGCGGCCCGAACGGGCTGAGCGCCTTGGACAGGACCACCGGGCCGGAACCCGGCCCGCCGCCGCCGTGCGGGGTGGAAAAGGTCTTATGCAGGTTGATGTGCATCGCATCGATGCCGAGGTCGCCGGGGCGGACCTTGCCGACGATCGCGTTGAAATTGGCCCCGTCGCAATAGACATAGCCGCCCGCGGCATGGACCGCGTCGGAGATCGCCTTCATGTCGCGCTCGAACAGCCCGCAGGTGTTGGGATTGGTGATCATCACTCCGGCCACGTCCGGCCCCAGCCGCGCCAGCAGCGCCGCGAGATCGACCCGGCCTTCGGCATTGGCCGGGATGTTCTCGATCGCGAACCCGGCGAAGGCCGCCGTCGCGGGGTTGGTGCCGTGGGCGCTTTCGGGCACCAGCATGACCTTGCGGTCGTCACCGCGGGCCTGCAGCGCGGCCTTGATGCACAGCACCCCGCACAGTTCGCCGTGGGCTCCCGCTTTGGGGCTCATCGCCACGCCGTGCATGCCGGTCAGCTCGATCAGCCAGAACGCCAGCTGGTTGATCACTTCCAGCGCCCCCGGCACGGCCTGCTGTGGGCTGAGCGGGTGCAGATCGGCAAAACCGGGGAGCCGCGCGACCTTCTCGTTCAGCCGCGGATTGTGCTTCATGGTGCATGATCCGAGCGGGAACGGCCCGAGATCGATCGCATAGTTCTGGCGGCTGAGCCGGGTGTAATGGCGCACCGTTTCGGGTTCGCTGAGGCCGGGCAGCGCGAGCGGATCCTTGCGCAGGAACTTGCCCAGCGAAGTCAGCGGCGATGCCGCCGGTGGATCGAAATCGACCCCGGTGGTGCCCGGCGCGGCCAGTTCGAAAATCAGCGGTTCTTCCAGCATCAGCGCGCGGTCGCCGCTGGCGGTGACTTGGTCGGCGGCGTCCGCGCTGCCCATTTCCGGGCGCCAGCCGCTGGCGTTGGGGGCGTTCATGCCAGCACTCCTTCCAGCGCCGAGCCCAGCGCTTCGATATCCGCGTCGGTGGTCAGTTCGCTGGTGCAGACCAGCAGGCCGTTGGCCAGCTCTGGCGCATCCGGGTAAAGCCGCCCGAGAGACACCCCGCCGAGCACCTGGCGGTCGGCCATGCGGCGCACCGCATCGCGGGCATCGCTGGGGAGCACCACGGTGAATTCATTGACATAGGCGCTGTTGAGCACGCTGACGCCGGGCGCCTTGGCCAACCGCGTTGCCGCCTGCTGCGCGCGGGCATGGCTGACGCGGGCCAGCTGGCCCAGCCCCTCGCCGCCCAGCAAGGTCATGTGAATGCTGAAGGCCAGCGCGCAAAGCCCTGCATTGGTACAGATATTGCTGGTCGCCTTCTCACGCCGGATGTGCTGCTCGCGGGTGCTGAGCGTCAGCACGAAACCGCGCCGGCCCTCGGCATCGACCGTTTCGCCGCAGAGCCGCCCGGGCATCTGCCGGACGAACTTCTCGCGGCACCCGAACAGGCCAAGGTAGGGCCCGCCGAACTGCAGCCCGACGCCGAGCGACTGCCCTTCGCCCACCACGATATCGGCACCGAGGTTGCCCGGTGCTTCGATCAGGCCCAGCGCCACAGGCTCGGTAACCACCGCGACCAGCAGTGCGCCCTGGGCATGCGCCGCCTCGGCAATCGCTGCGAGATCGGTCACCCGGCCCAGGATGTCAGGATATTGCACCACCACGCAGGCGGTCTCGGCATCGATCGCGGCGATCACCCCGGCGGTATCGGGCTCGGCCTCAAGCCGGGGCGCGGCCCATTCGATCGTGTCGCCGGTGAACTTTGCCATGGTCCGAATTGTCGAAACGTAATGCGGGTGCAGGCCTGAACAGAGCACGGCCTTGCTGCGCTTGGTAACCCGCCCGGCCATGGCCACCGCTTCCCACGCCGCGGTCGAGCCATCGTACATCGAGGCATTGGCGATCTCGGTCCCCAGCAGCCGCGCAACCTGGGTCTGGAACTCGAACAGCACCTGCAAGGTGCCCTGCGCGATTTCCGGCTGGTAGGGCGTATAGGCGGTAAGGAATTCACCGCGCTGGATCAGGTGATCAACCGAGGCCGGAACATGATGACGATAGGCCCCCGCGCCAAGAAAGAACGGCACCGACCCGGCGCTGACGTTCTTGCCCGCCAGCGCCGCCATGTGCCGCTCCACCGCCATCTCGCTGGCGTGGTTGGGCAGGCCTGCAATCGGCCCGGCCAGGCGGGCCTCGACGGGCACATCGACGAACAGGTCATCGACCGTGGCAGCGCCGATCTGCTCAAGCATTTCAGCGCGGTTTTCTGCGGTTAGCGGGAGGTAGCGCATTCTAAAGGCCCTTCCTGGAATTCAGGCTGGTTCAATGGAGATAGGAATGATGTCGTCGACTCTGTCGTAACAAGTGTTCTGCCAAAAAAGGCGGCAGTCGTCGTTCAGCCGCCCCCGTATCTTTACGCGATGGAACTGCAGTGGGGCGGCCTTTTCATCAAATCCGCCTACAAAGCCGACGCCCAAGCCTCGCTCCACCGCTTTGGACCATTCGTCGGAATTCGAATCCATTTGGACGACCGTCAAAGCATCTTTCTGGGTAGGATAGAGACCGCAATTCAAACCGCTGCAAAGGCCGAGCCAGCCGACCACGGTCACTTCTTTGCCATCCCAGAAATAGATGTTTCTCAGAGCAGCATCGATATTCACGGCTTCGGATTTGGGAGGCGAGCAACTGGTAAGTATCGCCGCAAGGCCGATGAACAGTAGACTCCTCACAGTCCCGCCACGAACCCGTCGTAAGCAGCCCGGTCCATCAGCCCGTCCAGCTCGCCCGGATCGCTCAGCGTCAGGCGGAACAGCCAGCCGGAACCTTCGGCATCGGTGTTGACCAGCTCTGGCTCGCTATCGAGCGCGCCGTTGGCTTCGATTACCGTGCCGCTGACCGGCGCGTAAACGTCGCTGGCGGCCTTGACGCTGTCGACCACGCAGGGGGCATCGCCCTTCTTCACGGCGGCCCCGGCCTCGGGCAGTTCAACGAAGGTGATGTCACCGAGCTGGCCCTGGGCATAGTCGGTGATTCCGACCGTGCCGGTATCGCCATCAACGTCGATCCATTCGTGATCCTGGGTAAAGTAACGCGGCATCGGGAACTCCTTAGCGGTGATAGCGGTGAGGAACGAACGGCATGGCGACCACCCGGGCGGGAAGCCGCTTGCCGCGAACGTCGATTTCAAGCGCAGTGCCGACTGCTGCCTGGGCGCGGTCGACATAAGCCATGGCGATGGGATGGCCGAGTGTGGGCGAGAATCCGCCCGAAGTCAGCACGCCAACTTTCTGATTGGCAGCATAAACCTCGGCCCCTTCGCGCGCGGCTTGGCGCCCTTCGAGCGCGAGCCCGACCCGAACCTGCGCGGTGCCGTCGGCCAGACCTTTGAGCACCCGTTCAGCACCGACAAACCCGCCTTCGCTGCGGCGGCGCTTGTTGACCGCGAAAAGCAGGTCGGCATCGACCGGTGAATGTTCGGGCGAAAGGTCGTGCCCGTAAAGCGGCAGACCGGCCTCCAGCCGCAGCGAATCCCGCGCGCCAAGCCCGATCGGCTTGACCTCCGGCTGCTCGCAGATCAGGTTGGCAATCCGCGCGGCATCGGCGGCCGGGATCGCGATTTCGAACCCGTCTTCGCCGGTATAGCCCGAGCGACTGATCCAGGCCTCGACACCATCGATCTTGAACTGCCCGCCCTTCATGAAGGTCAGCGCCGAGAGTGGCCATTCGCCGGTCGTGATCCGCTCCAGCGCGGCGGCGGCCTTGGGGCCTTGCAGCGCCAGCAGGGCGCTGTCGTCGAGGTGGGTGATCGTCACTTCATCGGGCAAGTGCTCGCGCAAATGGGCAATGTCGTCCCACTTGGTCGCACCGTTGACCACCAGGTAGAACCCTGAATTCCAGCGCGTAACCATCAGGTCGTCAAGAATGCCGCCATCTTCGTCAAGCAGCATCGAATAGCGCGGGCCAAAAGGCTTCAGCGTCGCCAGATCGATCGGCAGCACGGCTTCAAGTGCAGCTTCGACGCCCTCACCCGAGATGAACAGCTGGCCCATGTGGCTGACATCGAACAGCCCGGCGCTTTCGCGCGTCCAAAGGTGCTCAGCGAGAATTCCCTCGTACTGGACCGGCATCCAGTAGCCCGCGAACTCGACCATCCGCCCGCCTCGCGCACTGTGCCAGTCATCGAGCGGCAAGGTCCCGGTCTCGGGTTCGAAAAATTCGGAATCGGTATCGACTTCGGACACAGGCACAGCTCCGCAATGAACGCGTTTTCTGTGCCCCCTCTGTCACGGAAACCTGAGAGCTTTCCCCTGAAGCAAGTTCAGGGTTACCCCTTCGGCGGCCTGCCAGGCGGCAGACACTTTCCAGAGCGTCACTATTGATCCACGCGGTCCATTGGCCTGAGAGATTCCGGGGCGGTTGCTCCTTCGGCGTCTGGTGACGAATCACCAGAACTCTCCCGCGCGATCAGCGACGCTGATGGGCATTACGCAGCAGGCTAATGGTGTCAATGCCGGAAGGCATCTCCGTCCCCAACCCAACACCCGTCATCCTGAACTTGTTTCAGGATCCATTGCGCCGCGCTCTCCCGGTCTCGCCGGAACCCGGAAGGTGCGCGGTTCGCTCAATCATGCTCGCATCTGGCAAAGCGCGCGATGGACCCTGAAACAAGTTCAGGATGACGGGAGTGGAATTGGGAATAGTCGCGCGAAATGCTAAGCTAGAGCACGCTCTGCCCCTTGCGCGCGGCGCGCAAAATCGCTTCATGTTCAAACACGAAGCGCCCCGCCATCTTCTCGCGGGTAAGGCCGACGATCGCCTCGGCCACGGTCTCGCTCCGGATCGAGCGGTACTTGCTGTATTGGCCCTGCATCAGCAGATCGGTCAGCGGGCTGACGATCATCGCCAGCTTCTCGGCCGGGCGCAGTTCCCCGCGCGGGCCACGGAGGAGGCCGGGACGGATCACATCGAGCCGCGGGATCCCAAGCTTGCCGAGCGCCTGTTCGGTCTCGCCCTTGACCCGCAAATAGAAATTGCGCGCCAGCGGGTCCGCTCCGATCGAGGAGACTGCAATCATCTGCCGCACCCCGGCAGCCTTGGCGGCGCGGCCGCATTCCAGCACGAGGTCCTGATCGACGCTGCGGAACGCCGCCTCGTCCTTGCCAGCCTTTTTCCAGGTCGTGCCGAGCGCGCAGACCAGCACATCGGCATTGGCGGCGGCAATCGCATCCCCCCAGCCGGACGGATCGGCCAGCAGCACTTCCATCCGCGCGCCCGGCGGCAGTGGCACCTCGCGGCGCGAGATGCCGATGATCCGGATATCGGGCCGGTTCACCGCCAGGCGGATCAGGCTCATTCCGATCAGTCCGGTCGCACCGACCAGGGCGATGCGGGTCGGCTTAGACATTGCGCAGCCCCTCCGGCGTGCGGCCATAGATCGCGGCGTGGGCGGCGATTGCGTAACGGTCGGTCATTCCGGCGATGAAATCGGCGATATGGCGGCTGCGGCCCGGCTCGCTATCAGGCAGCGTGGCATACCAGCCCGCGTCCATCCGCGCCGGATCCTGGGCATAGCCGGCATATAGCTCGGCAATCACCGAACGCGCCCGCTCGGCGGTCTGCAGCTGCTGCGGGTGGTGATAGAGCTTTTCGTACATGAAGCTTTTGAGCCCCCGCTCGGCCTCGGCCATGGCCGTGCTGAAGGCGGCAGTCGCCCGGCCCGCAGCGCGAACCTCGGCCGCGCTGGCCAGGTCCCTGGCCCGAACCGCAGTCTCGCCGATCAGGTCGTTGACCATCAGCCCGATCTGACTGCGGACCAGTTCGCGCAGCCGCCGATCCTGCGGTGCAGCGGGAAACTTCTTCTCGATCGCGCGCCACTGATCGGCCACGAAATCGAGCGTCAGCAGTTCTTCCAGATCGAGGAACCCGGCGCGCAGGCCATCGTCGATATCGTGATTGTCATAAGCGATGTCATCGGCCAGCGCCGCGATCTGCGCCTCGAGCGAGCCCCACTGCGCCAGCTCGAGCGGATAGGTCGCATCCAGTTCGGCCAGCGCCCAGTTGACCATGCCGACCGGGCCATTGTGCTTGGCCAGCCCTTCGAGCAGCTCCCACGACAGGTTCAGCCCCTCATGTTCGCAATAGGGGCTCTCCAGCCGCATCAGCACCCGCAGGCAATGGGCGTTGTGATCGAACCCGCCGAACCGTGCCAGGGCATTGTCCAGCGCATCTTCCCCGGCATGGCCGAACGGCGGATGGCCGATATCATGCGACAGGCACAGTGCCTCGGTCAGGTCCTCGTCCAGCCCCAGCGCGCGGGCGATCACCCGGCCGATCTGGGCGACTTCAAGGCTGTGAGTAAGCCGCACCCGGTAATGATCGCCGTCGGGAGCAATGAAAACCTGGGTCTTGTGCCGCAGCCGCCGGAACGCGATCGAATGGACCACCCGGTCGCGGTCGCGCTGGAACGCCGTGCGCGGCCCGCGCGCCAGCGATTGCTCGATCGGGAATTCCCGCCCCCGACTGTGCGCCGGATCGCAGGCGAACGCCGCTCTCACTCCCCGCCCAGGATCCAATCCACCGCCGCCTGGGCGTGGATCTGCGTGCAATCATAGATCGGCAGGACGTTGGCATCGACGTCGACGATCATTTCCAGCTCCGTGCAGCCCAGGACCACCGCTTCGGCCCCGTCCTGCTGCAGGTTGGTTAGGATCGTCTTTAGCTCGCGCTCGGCCTGGCGGCTGACCTTGCCGACCAGCAGTTCGTCATAGATAATCCGGTCGAGCGTATCGACGAAGGCCATTTCCGGCGGCAACAGCTCGATATCGCGCGCGATCAGCTTTTGCCGGTAGAAGCTTTCCACCATCACGTTGCGGGTGCCGATCAAGGCGGCTTTCTTCACCTTCTTGGCGGCCATCTTGCCGGCGACGCATTCGGCGATGTGGATCACCGGGACCTTCACCGCCGCAGCGACCTGGTCATAGACCTTGTGCATCGAATTGGCGCCGATCAGGATCGCGGTCGCGCCGGACTTCTCCAGTTGCTTCGCCGAGGTCGCCAGCACCTTGGCCGCGCGGTCCCATTCTTCCTTGCTCGAAAGGCGGGCCATTTCGGAAAAGTCGAGGCTGTCGATCAACATCGGCGCGCTGGCGCGCTGGCCGGCGCGAGCCTGCACCTGCTTCTGGATGTGTTCGTAATAGGTTCGGGTCGACAGCCAGCTCATGCCGCCGATCAGGCCGATCTTGCGCAAATTCATACTCCCCGGGTTGGAAACCCCTGTTTGGCAAGCGCCTTAGGCGAGGGAGCCGCGCAGGTCTAGCGCAAGCCCTCGATCCAGCGGTGGACCACGGCCAATCCGTCGCGGTCCAGGCTCGCCCGACCGACTTCGGGCATCGAGACCCCGCCTTCCAGGCTGGCCATGCGGTGATAGAGGATCGACTGTTCGGGCTTTCCGGGGACGATCCCGAACTCCAGCCCGCCCGACCCGCGCCCCGCCGCAACCGGGCGCTTGCCGATCCCGAGCATGGTCCGGTCGGTCACTTCCCAGGCGAGGAACAGACCGGAGTTGGAGGCTGCGCCCTGGGGATTGTGACAATGGGCGCAATTGGCATCGAGATAGCCGCGCGCGGCATCGGCAACGGGTACCTTGTCCCTGTCCTCCCACAGCGGCACCCGGCGGGTAACCTTGGGAACCTTGTCGAGCTTGTCAGCCTTGGCGAAGTCCGCCAGCCACGCCGCCGACAGATTGCGCGCCTTGGGCCCGATCGGGGTTACCTCGCCACCCAGCGCGTGGCATTCCTTGCACTGGTTCTTGTTGGGGATGGCATAGGAGATCGCCTCCCCCGCCGGGGTTCGGGCATCGAGCCGCGCGCCGGCCAGCACCAGCCGGGCATCGCTCTGATCGGCGTTCCATTGGTAGGGCAGCGCGACCCAGCCGTCGGCGCGGTGCAGCAGCACCCGGGTCTCGATCAGGCGGCCTTCGAGCTTAAAGGTCTTGATCAGCGCCGATCCGACCGGGAGATTGAGCAGGCCGTCACCATTGGTGAGCGCCCGTTTGCCGGCAGGCACGTAGACAAACCGCAGCTTTTCCGATCCATCGGACCACAACGGGGTGTTGAGGCGGTAGGGGGTGACGCCGGAAGCGGGTCGTTGCGCCTTCGCATCGGCAAAGAATCCGAATGCCGAGAGCTTGGCCGGATTACCACCCTGCACAATCGCCGCATTGTTGACGGCTGCTACACGCGGAGTCTCCGCAGCTGGAATTGAAGCTCCGGCAATCAGCAACGCGGCAGCGAGCATCCTCATCTTGCGATACGGTCGAGAACCGATTGAGGCGCTCCAGGTCGCGGCGCATATGGAATCGGCGCAAGGTCGGGCAGCTTGAAAGGTGCAGGCCGCGCTTGTTCTGGGGATGCCCCTTGCTTTGGAAGGTTTAGCGTCCATCCAGTCAATCCACCGGTCAGAGCCTGAGGCATGTCGCCCAGTCCGTCCCACATCACATTCGGTAGACTTCCACCAAATGCTGCCAGCAAGGCAGGCGCGCCGGGAAGTTGCGGGTCATATCCATTTCGGCGAAGTCGATTTGCCACCAGCCTGACTTTTCGCGGCAGCGGATTGTAGCGAGCGTCCTTGTAAGCGAGTGGATATGCCACAATCATAACCGCAGCTGTTGGATTTCCATCAACTGAATTGCCAATAATCTCAACATTCTCGTTGGCCATAATCATGATCCCGGTGCCCCGCGGCACGCCGGCGACAATGTTACCCTTGGGTGCAAAATTGGGCGTGTCATTTCCTGAAACAACATTGTCTTCGATCAGCACATTCCCGCCGCCCATCACGGGCAGGTTGGGCAGATCGAACACCAGAATTCCGCCCGTATTTCGCGTCACCAGATTACCCGTCACCAGCGCACCGCGGCTGTTCTCGATCTCGATCCCCGCCACCGATTGCTCGACGTAGTTGTAGCGCACGGTGATAGCCTTGGACTGGCCGACATAGATCCCGGCATCCGAAGCGCCCGAAACCTTGCAGCCGTCGACCAGCACCCCGGTGCTGGAGACTGGATAAATCCCGTAGGCCCCGTTGGTTTCCTTGGGCCCACCGGTCCAGGTAACGCGCAAGCGGTAATAGACGATGTTGTCCGCGCCCTTGCTCTTGATCCCGTCGCCCTTGGTATTCTCTACTGCGAAATCACGCAGGGTTACCTCGTCCGAAGTGACCAGCAGCCCCTCCCCCGCGCCCTTCTGGGCGGAAAAATCGAGCACGGTCGCATCCATCCCGGCCCCGCGCACGGTGACGCCCTTGACGTCGAGGCTGAGACCGTCAGTCAGCACGAACCGCCCCGCACCCAGTTCGACCACATCGCCCGGCGCGGCGATGATCAGCGCCTCCTGCAACCGCCCCTGCGCGCCTTCTCCAGCGGCGACGGCAATAGTCTTGGCATGGGCGGGAGCAGCCAGGGCAAGCGCCGTGGCCGCAGCGATCAGCAGTGCGGACATCCTCATGGCCGCGATCTTGAACTGACAGGCCTGTAAGTCAACCGGGCAGAAGGTTAAGGGGGTTCACGCAGAGGCGCAGAGAAGAAAGAGAGGCGCAGAGGGGCCGGAACTTGCGGCGAAGCCGCTCCAATCATTCTGCCATAGCGGAAGTCTGAACCGTTCGGGAGGGAAGCGGCTTCGCCGCAGTCTCTTCTTCTCCGCGCCTCGACCTTCTTCTCTGCGCCTCTGCGTGAACCCCCTTACTTCTTCTCCTTCGCCAGCCCACTCGCGCACAAGGCCGCGCTACTGGCGGTGACCGACAGGGCCTCGGCATCACCAACCCGGCGCACCGCCGCGACATAGTCCGACAGGCTCTGCTTCTCGCCGCGCAGCTGCTTCAGCTTGTTGAGCTGTCCCAGGCTGAGCCGGTCGGTCATCCGGCTCGCCATGCAGGCCGCATTGGGCTCGCTCAGGCCGGCATCGAGCATCGCGCTCTTGACCTGGCCATAGGCCAGTTTCGAGGGCGAGCAGGCGGCCAGAACCGAAAATGCCCCGACAACTATCCAAACCCGTCCGTGCTGAGCTTGTCGAAGCACTGTCTTCCTTTCCGGCGTTGCAAAGAAAATACGGTCCTTCGACAAGCTCAGGACAGGCGGTCTTGGGGCGGGGCACAGCGGCTAGTGCGCCAGCCCCTTGTTGATATCCTCGACCATCTTCTTCGCATCGGCCAGCAGCATCAGGGTCTGGTCCATGTAGAACACGTCGTTATCGACCCCGGCATAGCCGACCCCGCCCATCGAGCGTTTGATGAAGAACACCTGCTTGGCCTTGTCGACATCGAACACCGGCATGCCATAGATCGGCGATGACTTGTCGGTCTTGGCCGCCGGATTGACCACGTCATTGGCGCCGATGATGAAGGCGACGTCGGCGGTGGCGAACTCGGAGTTGATGTCTTCCAGTTCGAACACTTCGTCGTAAGGCACATTGGCTTCGGCCAGCAGCACGTTC
>NZ_DJUW01000016.1:113149-182129 GCF_002440635.1 Novosphingobium sp. UBA6272
GCCAGCAGCACGTTCATGTGCCCGGGCATGCGCCCCGCAACCGGGTGGATCGCATACTTCACTTCCACGCCCTTGGCCTTGAGCAGGTCGGCCATTTCGCGCAGCGCGTGCTGGGCCTGAGACACCGCCATGCCGTAGCCGGGGATGATGATCACCTTCTCCGCCTCGCCCAGCATGTAGGCCGCGTCCTCGGCGCTGCCGCGCTTCCACGGGCGCTGCTCCTTCGCCTCGCCCTGCGCCCCGGCCTCTGCCCCGAAGCCGCCCGCGATCACCGAGATGAAGCTGCGGTTCATCGCCTTGCACATGATGTAGGAGAGGATCGCGCCCGACGAGCCGACCAGCGCCCCGGTGATGATCATGGCGGTGTTGTGCAGCGTAAAGCCCATCGCCGCCGCGGCCCAGCCCGAGTACGAGTTGAGCATCGAGACGACGACCGGCATGTCTGCCCCGCCGATCGGGATGATCAGCAGGAACCCGATCAGGAAGGCCAGCGCGGTGATCGTGGCGATCACCCACAGGCTCTGGTCGGTCATGAAATAGCCGGTCAGGCCGATTATTGCGATCAGCGTGCCGAGGTTGATCACATGGCGCATTGGCAGCATGATCGGCGCGCCGCTCATCTTCCCCGCGAGCTTGAGGAAGGCGATTACCGAGCCACTGAACGTGATCGCGCCAATGGCAATACCAAGGCCTGCCTCAAGTCGTGATACCGGGTTGATCTGGCCGTTCGCGCCGAGAATTCCGAAAGCCTCGGGATTAAGGTAGGCGGCCCAGCCGACCAGCACCGCCGCCAGGCCGACAAGGCTGTGGAACGCCGCGACGAGCTGCGGCATGTCTGTCATCTTGATGCGACGCGCGGTCACCAGCCCGATCACCGCGCCAAGGCCGATCGCGGCCATGATCTGGAGCAGGATGATCAGGTCATCCGGCGTCGGCTGCGGCAGGAACCCACCTTCGGGCACCGGCGCGCGCAGCAGCAGGGTCGTCCCGACGGCGATCGCCATGCCGAGCATGCCCATCCGGTTGCCGCCCTGCGAGGTCGACGGCGAAGACAGCCCGCGCAAGGCGAAGATGAAGCATACCCCCGAAACCAGGTAAGCGAGCATGACCCATGCGGGGACGGCGATGTGTTCCATCAGACCTGCCCCTCGCTCTTCGGCGCGGGCCGATCTTTCTTCTTGTACATCGCCAGCATCCGCGCAGTCACCGCGAAGCCGCCAAAGATGTTGACGCTGGCCAGCACCACCGCCAGCAGCCCGAGCCACTTCGAGCCCGCGCTACCCGCCGCCGCCGCAGCGATCAGCGCGCCGACGATAATCACCGAGGAGATCGCATTGGTCACCGCCATCAACGGCGTATGCAGAGCCGGGGTGACGCTCCACACGACGTAATAGCCCACAAAGCAGGCCATCACGAAGATCGAGAGGATCGAGATGAAATCCATCTATTGAGCCTTTGAGTACTCAGTACGGACATCCTGAGCGTTGTCGCGCATCGCTCGATCCTTACCGACAGCATAACCAGCGAAAATCACTAACAAAAAAGCGACTTTCCAACGATGCTGACGCAGCAAGTCAATGATCTGTTTGTGTCTCACCCGAGCAGCCTTTCATTCACGACCTTGCCATCCTTGGTCAGCCGGATCGCATCGCCGATTTCCTCGTCCAGGACCGGGCGGCCTGCGTCCTTGTCCCAGAAGGCGGAGAGGAAATTGTAGAGGTTGCGGGCGAACAGCGCCGAGGCGTCTGCGGCCAGATGCGCCGGTGTGTTGGAAAAGCCGATGATCTTGACGCCGTGCTTGACAACCGTCTCGTCCGGCTTGCTGCCTTCGACATTTCCGCCCTGCGCCACGGCCAGATCGAAGATCACGCTGCCCGGTTTCATGCTGGCAATCTGCGCGTCTGAAATCAGGCGCGGGGCAGCGCGGCCCGGGATCAGCGCGGTGGTGATGACGATGTCCTGCTTGGCGATGTGGCTGCTCACCAGTTCGGCCTGGGCCTTCTGGTATTCCGCGCTCATTTCCGTGGCATAGCCGCCCGCGCCTTCGCCTTCGATCCCTTTGACGCTCTCAACGAAGATCGGCTTGGCACCGAGCGACTGGATCTGCTCCTTGGTGGCCGAGCGCACATCGGTGGCAGAAACCTGCGCACCGAGCCGCCGCGCGGTGGCGATCGCCTGGAGCCCGGCGACGCCCACCCCCATCACGAAGGCCTTGGCGGCACTGACCGTGCCGGCTGCGGTCATCATCATCGGAAAGGCGCGGCCATAGGCGTTGGCCGCCTCGATCACCGCCTTGTAGCCAGCGAGGTTGGACTGGCTGGACAGGATGTCCATGCTCTGCGCGCGGGTGATCCGCGGCATGAATTCCATCGCCAGCGCCTCGAACCCGGCCTTGGCATATTCGTCAACCCGTGCCCGCTGCCCGAAGGGATCGAGCCCGGCGACGATCCAGGCGCCCGCGTTGGCACCCTTCAGCGCCTTGGGATCGGGGCCCTGCACGCCCAGCACGATGTCCGCGCCCTTGGCGGCGTCCCCCACCACTTCGGCCCCGGCGGCAGCGTATTCTTCATCAGAAATCGCAGCGGAAAGCCCTGCCCCCGCCTGAACCGCCACGCTTGCCCCCAACGCGATGAATCTCTTCACCGTTTCCGGGCTGGCCGCGACACGGGTTTCCCCGCTCGCGGTTTCCTTCAGGACCGCGATCCGCATCCGCTGCGGCGCGCTCAGCTGGCGATCATGTAAATGACGAAGGCGGTGACCAGCACGGTCACGATTGCGCCCCACTTCACCAGACCCGTGAAGCCGGAGTAGGTCGATTCATGCATCTTCATGTCGTTGCCGCTGGCCATTCTGGAACCTCTGGAATGCAGTGTGTTGATAACGATGTGGGTCTCTATCGGGCAAATTGACCCCGCTCAAGTGGGCAGACAGCCAATTCGGTGCAATCGGCAGCCTTAATCGGCTCTTTACCCAAATTGACTATGCGGTCCTGTGACAAGAGTTGGGGGCAAGTGACAAGGACCATGGCGGAGATCGAGCAGCGCCTGTTGATGCTGATCGACGATGAGCCGGCACAAAGCCGGCTGATCGCCGCACTTGCCGCGCGTGAAGGCTGGCGGACCCTGGTCGTCAATGACAGCGAGACCGCGATTGCCACGCTCGGCACCCGCCAGGGGATGCAGCTCAACGCGATCATCCTCGACCAGTGGGTTCCCGGCGACGAGGCCTGCACCCTGATCGCCGAATTGCGCAGCCGTCGCCCGGCCTTGCCGATCCTGATGCTTACCACGAGCGCCTCACCGCTGCTGGCGGTCGAGGCGATGCGCGCCGGAGCGACCGACTATCTGGTCAAGCCGGTCGCGCCCGACCGGCTGATGCAGGCACTGCGGATGGCGACCACCCGCGAAGCTCCGCGCGACGAGCTGCAGCCGCTGACCGAGAAAATGCCGGCCACCCCCGATTTCGACGCGATGATCGGGGCAGCACCCTCGTTCCGCTCGGCCCTGGCGGTTGCGGCCAAGGCCGCGCGCGGCCACGGCCCGGTGCTGATCGAAGGCGAAAGCGGGACCGGCAAGGAAATGGTAATCCGGGCGATGCAGGCCGCGAGCCCGCGCGCCAAGCTACCGTTCCGCTTGCTCAATGTCGGCGCAGTTCCCGCCAATTCGGTTGAATCGGCGCTGTTCGGCCATGAAAAGGGCGCCTTCCCCGGCGCCTTCGATCGCCACATCGGCGCGATCCAGCATGCCGATGGCGGCACTCTCGCCCTCGACGAGGTCGACCGCTTGCCGCTGGCGGTGCAGCAGCGCCTGCTCGAATCGATCCAGCGCGGCGATGTCCGCCCGATCGGCGCGCGCCATTCGTTTCGGGTCGATGTCCGCCTGATCGCGGCCAGCAATCTGCCGCTGAAGGAAATGGCCGAAGGCGGCCACTTCCTGAACGAACTTCTCGCCGCCCTCTCACCCACGACGGTTCACCTGCCGGCATTGCGTGAGCGTGCCGGCGATATCCCGGCCCTCGCCCGCCATTTCCTGGCCCGGATCGGCGAACAGCCGGGGCTTCGCGCGCTGGGGATCACCGACGGAGCGCTGTCGCTGCTTGCGGCCTATGACTGGCCCGGCAACGTCCGCCAGCTTCAGGCCGTATTGTTCCGCGCCGCCGTGTTCTGCGACGGCGATGCTCTGACCGCCGACGATTTCCCGCAGCTGTCCGACCTGCTCGGCAGCGATGGAGCACAGCAGGCCCCGGTGCACGAAGGCGTCGGGGTGATGCTCTACACCCCCGATGGCAATCTGCGCCCGCTCGAAGATATCGAAGCCGACGTGATCCGGCTGGCGATCGGGCATTACCGCGGGCGGATGACCGAAGTCGCCCGCCGCCTCGGTATCGGCCGCTCGACCCTTTACCGCAAGCTCACCGAGTTGGGGATTGGCGACGCGGCCTGATTTTGCTATCCTGCGATAACCAGCAGGGAGTTTCCGCACTTGGTCCAGTGACACCGCCCCGGCGGATTTCATCACCCTCGCAGCCTGAACGGTCTGCGCTGACCAATTGCATCCGAAAGGAATTCCCATGCCCCGACTTGCGGGAAAAGTCTGCGTCGTAACCGGCGCCGCGCGCGGCATCGGCCGCGGCATTGCCCATGCCTTCCATGCCGAAGGCGGCGAAGTCATCCTCACCGATATCGACCAGTCCGGCGGCGCGGCGGCCGCTGCCGAAATCGGCTGCCGCTTTCTGCCGCTCGACGTGCGCGAAGAGGCGGACTGGGCCGCGCTGGCTCGCGCCGTCCCGGTGGCCGACGTGGTGGTCAACAATGCCGGGATCACGGGCTTCGAAAGTTCGCCCGGTCCGCACGATCCGGAACATGCCAGCCTGGCCGACTGGCGCGCGGTCCATGCCACCAACCTCGACGGGACCTTCCTTGGCTGCCGTTATGCGATTGCGGCGATGAAGGACCGGGTGACGGGTTCGATCATCAATGTCTCGTCGCGCTCTGGTCTTGTCGGGATCCCCGGCGCTGCTGCCTATGCCAGTTCCAAGGCGGCGGTGCGCAACCATACCAAGTCGGTCGCGCTGTGGTGCGCGCAGAACGGCTGGGCGATCCGCTGCAATTCGATTCACCCGGCGGCGATCCTGACCGAGATGTGGGAACCGCTGCTGGGTGACGGACCAGACCGCGCCGAGCGGATGGCGGCGTTTGTCGCCGATACCCCGCTCAAGCGGTTCGGAGGGATCTCCGAAGTTGCCGCACTGGCCGTGCTGCTGGCTTCCGATGAAGCGGGCTACATCACCGGGGCCGAGCTGAACATCGATGGCGGACTGCTCGCCGGATCGGCGGCAAGTCCGGGATAAATCGGCCCTAGCGCTTTCAATTGCCGCCAATTCTGCCAAGCTGGCCCCTGGTATTGGACAGCGGGACGGAGGGGCTATGATCCTGTGGGCGATCGTCGCCGGGGCACTGATCGGCTGGGCCGTGTCCGACTGGGGCAACGGCTCTATCGGAGCGATCCTGGGCGGCATGCTCGGCGCGGCGATGGGCAAGTGGCTCCAGAACGAATTCACCGCTCAGGTAGCGCGCGAAGTGCGCCGGCAGCTTGATGGCTTGCAGGAACCGCACGTGCCGAATGTCCTGCCGGCCGAGCCGCCGCGCCCACAAGTGCCCGAAACGGAACCGGTTGCTCCGCCGATCGCAGCGCCCGTACCCGAGCCCGCGATGGTTCAGGCCTGGACCGAGCAGGCCCCGGCCTGGCAGGAAGTGGTGCGACAGGAACCGGCCGAGCCCTCGCTTGCAGAAAAGGCGATCCATCACACGGTCGAATGGTTCACCGGCGGCAACACCATCGTCCGGGTCGGGCTGGTGGTGCTGTTCGTGGGCCTGGTGTTCCTGGCCCGGCTGGTCGCCAATGCCGGGCTGTTCCCGCTGGAAGCGCGGCTGGCCACAGTCGGCCTGATCGGCGCGGCGCTGCTCGGCATCGGCTTCGTCAAACGGATCGAGCGTCCCGACTTCGCGCTGCACCTGCAAGGGGGCGGCGTCGCGGTGATGTACCTGACGGTCTTCGCCGCAGCGCGAATTTACGAGGTGATGCCGCCCCTGGCTGCCTTTGGCTTCATGGTCCTGATCGCGGCGTTGGGGGCTTTCCTGGCGGTGATGCAGGATTCGCGGGTGATGGCGCTGGCCAGCTTCCTCGGCGGCTATGCCGTGCCGGTCATGCTCGGCGGCGAGGCGGAGACCCCGCTCGGACTGTTCAGCTATATCACCATTCTCAACCTGGCGGTGATGGGGATCGCCTGGAAGAAGAGTTGGCGGCTGCTCAACCTGCTCGGCTTCTTCGCAACCTTCGGCCTCGCCACGCTGTGGGGCTTTGGCGCTTACCAGGATCGCCATTTCCTGATCTGCGAAGTGTTCCTGGCGCTGTCGGTGGCGATCTATCTCGCCACCGCGCTGCTCTATGCCCACAATACTCCGGGTAAGCTCGGCAATGTTGCGGATTCGACGCTGCTGTTCGGGACCGCGCTGGCCGGTTTCGGGCTGCAGTCCGGGCTGGTCCATGACCGGCCTTATGCCGCCGCATGGTCGGCGCTGGTGTTTGGCGCGGTCTACCTCGCCGTCGCCTGGTGGGCGATGCAGCGCCGCAAGCAAGGCATGGGCCTGCTCAGCGAATGCATGCTGGCGATCGGGGTCGGCTTCGTCACCCTCGCGATCCCATTGGCGCTCGACGTCAAATGGGTCGGCGCGTCTTGGGCGCTGGAAGGCGCGGGCGCGTTCTGGGTCGGAACACGGCAGGCACGGTGGATGCCGCGGCCCTTTGGACTGCTGCTGCAGGCATTCGGTGCGGCCCTGACCCTGGCAACACTGGAAGCCAATGTCTCGGCCGTGCCGATCTTCAACAACGGCGTGTTCGGCCCGCTGCTGATCGCCGCGCCGCTGCTGTTCACCGCCTGGCTGCTGCGTCAGACCTGGCCGCACAGCGGATCAAGCTGGGCCGAGAACTGGGAACCGGTTGAGCAAAGCCTCGGCAAACCTTGGTTCCTCGCCGGGTTCGCCTTTGCTGCGCTGGCGGCATTGCAGGAAGTCAACCGTGCCCTGCCCGCCCCAACCAGCGAAGACTGGCCGCAACCGGTATTCTCGGACTGGCAGGCCACGCTGGTCGGCTTGCTCGCCGTGCTCCTGCTGATGGCGCTGGCCAACTGGACCGGGCGCAAGCGCGACTGGCCGGTTGCGACCTGGCCAGGCCGGGCCGGCATGATCCTGATCGCGTTGGCCTTCCCGGGCATGCTGATCATGGGCCGCAATGTAACTGACCTGCCCGATCTGATCGCCTGGGTCGCCGCTTTCGGGATCCATTATAGGATGCTCCAACTGCGCGACAGGGCCAAACTCCCCGGCCGCAGCGCCTGGGACGCTGGGATGCATACACTGGGCGTGCTGGTGCTGACCGGAATGCTGGCCGATGCCCTGTTCCAGCTGGTCGATGCCGCGAGCCTGTGGGACACGTCCTGGGCCGGAGTGGTGTTCCTGATCAGCGCCACCGCCGTTCTGTTCGTGCTGACCCGCTGGGCCGGCCGCGCCGCCAGCGGTGGGACCGAACCGCACGGCTGGCCGCTGCATCCCCATGCCCGGGCCTATTGGTGGCGCGGAGCCACGGTGCTGGCTGCCTTGACCTACCTTGGGGCACTCGCGGCCGGGTGGTTTGCAGCCGGCGATGCGGCCCCCCTGCCCTATGTGCCGCTGCTCAACCCGATCGATCTTGCGGTCGGCCTGGCTATCGCCGCGCTGGCCTATCGCCGGCAACTGCTCCAAACTGCCGATCCGCAGCCGCGCCTTGCCGCATGGATCGCTGGAAACGGCGGGCTCGGCGCGCTGGCGCTGCTCGGCTTTGTCGCAATCAACGGCATCTGGGTGAGGACCGCGCACCACTTCATGGGCGTGCCGTGGGACTATTCAACCCTCTCCAGCCCGACCGTATTGACCGGTTTTTCCATACTCTGGACCCTGATCGCAATGGGACTGATGCTGTTCGCCCAGCGCCAGGCGATGCGGCTGCCGTGGCTGGCCGGGGCAACGCTGCTCGGCGTTGTGGTGGCCAAGCTGCTGTTCGTCGACATGTCACAGGCCGAAGGTATCGCCCGTATCGTCGCGTTCATCGGGGTGGGTGTACTGATGCTGCTGATCGGCTATTTCGTGCCGTTACCGCCACGCAAGGGCGAAGCTGGTTCGATGTCGCAACGCGGCGAGGAGAAGACTTGATGATTGCCCGTTACGCCCGCCTGGCCACCCTTGCCCTTGCTGCCGCAAGTCTGGCCGCCTGCGGCACCGAAGAGCGGCCCGAACCGAAAAAGGCTGACCAGTTCGGCGTGGTCCTGGCGGTCGCGCCGGCCGATGAAGGCAAGCTCGGCCGGGTGGTCCTGCCCGCCGCGGCGATTGCCGAGATCAAGCGCGCGGACCTGGGTGACGTGCGGATCTACGATGCCAAGGGCCGGACCCTGTCGATCGCGCTCGGCTATGACCGCTCGGGCCAGTCAAGCCTGCTCAAGAGCAGCGACCTGCCGGCAATCCCGATCGCTGCGAACCACGGCGATGGCGCCGCTGTTCCGATTGCGGTCGAGGTCAAGGCCGGCGATGCCACCGTTGCAGTTACCGCAACCGACGCTGCCGATGCCGACAAGGCGCGGGTCTCGGTACTGTTCGACACCCGCACCCTGGCGCTGCCGGTGGCCGGCATGGAGCTTGCCGCCAATCTGCCCAGACAGGTTCCGGTCACCTTCACTCTTGAAAGCAGCGCCGACCTCAAGAGCTGGGAACCGCTGGCCGAAAAGGTCCTGCTGCGCCCCGGAAACGATCCCGAAGTACTCGGCACCGGGCGCATTGCCCTGCCCGGTGCAAACCTCAGGGATCGCTATGTTCGGGTCAGCTGGGATGCCACGCCCGATGTCGCGGTTACCGGTGCAAAGGTGTTTGAAGCGGTCGAGCGTCAGCCCGCCCGGGTCGAGCTGGAAACCAGCGGCGGCAAGCTCAGCAATGACCACGAACTGCGCTTTGCTCCGCAGCTTGCGGTGCCGATTGAAGCGGTCGAGCTGGAACTGGCCGGGCCCGACGGAATGGTCCCGGTCGAGCTGTTCGGCCGCAATGACCGCAGCGAGCCCTGGGGCCTGCTGGCGCGCGGCACGCTGCGTCAGGGCGAAGGCCCGCTCAATCTGGAACTCTCAGGGAGCACGACGCGCGAATACCGGATCGTCGCCGACAAGCGCAGCGCCGGCTTCTCGAAGGAACCGAAAGTCAGCCTTGCGGTTACCCCGATCACGCTGTTCGCTGCGTTCAACGGCGAAGGTCCGTTCAACCTCGCGGTTGGCCATCCCGATGCCAAGCCAGCCTACTTCGATCCGGCCGACCTTGGCACCACCAGCGAGCTGCTTCGGGCCTGGCGGCGCGACGCCGAAGTGGCGATCGCCGGCGATGCACCGCTGATCCAGTTGGCTCCGGCGGTGCCGGAAACGCCGTTCGATCCACGCAGCATGGCGCTGTGGGGCGCTCTGCTGCTTGGTACCGCAATCCTCGCCTTTGCTGCCTGGCGGCTGATGCGCGGTCAGGCTGTGGCGGCAGCGCCTAGTCCACCAACTGGCTGAAATCGGTAAGCGCGGCGTCGCGCAGACCTAGCCAGACATTGCGGGCCTGGACCGTTTCGGCGACGTCGTGGACCCGCAGCAGCTGGATCCCGGCCTCGAGCCCCTTCATCGCCAGCGCGACCGAGCCGCCGAGCCGCTGGTGCGCCGGAGCCTCGTTGCTGAGCGCGCCGATCATCCGCTTGCGGCTGACCCCCAGCAGCAGCGGCTGGCCGAGCGCATGGAACAGCGGCAGGGCGTTGAGCAGTGCCAGATTGTCGGCGATCGACTTGCCGAAACCGATGCCGGGATCGAGCACGATCTTCTCCCGCGGGATGCCTGCCGCCATGGCCGCATCGCGCCGCGCCGCCAGCCAGTCGAACACGTCGAGCACGACAGCGTCATATTTGCCATCGGCGTGAAGGTCCTCGCCTTCGCCCGGGGCGTGCATCAGCACCACCGGCGCGCCGCTGCGGGCGGCGAAATCGAGGCTGCGCGGATCGTGGCGCAGCGCGGATACATCGTTGATCAGATGCGCACCCGCCGCCAGCGCGGCCTCCATTATGGCAGGCCGGCGCGTGTCGACGCTGATCGCCGCGCCCATCGCCGCCAGCCGCTCGATCGCCGGGATCACGCGCTTTAGTTCATCGCCTTCCCAGACCGCCGCAGCGCCGGGCCGGGTGCTTTCTCCGCCGACATCGATGATCGCGGCCCCACCCTCGACCATGGCGGCGGCATGGGCATGGGCGACTTCGGGATCATCCATGAACTGCCCGCCATCGGAGAAGCTGTCCGGCGTGACATTGAGGATGCCCATCGCCTGCGGCTGATCGAGCCGCACGGTTCGCGCGCCCAGTTGCAGCGGCGGATGCACGCGCTGAAGATTGTCCCACTGTTCGCGCACCCCATCGGGCAAGTCGGACAGCGCAGCGCGCAGTTCCGGCACCGAGAAACGGCGGCGCGCGGTGACTTTGCCGCCGCTGCGCTCGATCAGCGCGAACCGGCTGGCATAGACCAGCCCGCCCGCCAGCCGGATCGCCTCACCTTCCTCGGACTGCGGAGATCCAGCGAGGGCGATGGGGTGGAGATAGCAATTTGAACTCATAAGCCGACTTAGCCCCAAAATCCGTCATGCTGAACTTGTTTCAGCATCCATTTCACCGCCCAACCGGAGATCGGTTCACACCTTGAATGTTCGGTTAGCTTTGGCACTTCGGCGGCCAGATAGACCCTGGAACGAGTTCAGATTGACGAGGTTTGTTGGGAAGCGTTGCTTAATCCTCGGTCGCCAGCAGATACAGCTGCCGCACCGCATCGAGCGGCTTCAGCTCACCCTCGTGCTCGATGTGCCAAAAGGTCCAGCCATTGCAGCTGGGCGCGCCCTGGACCTTGGCGCCAAGGCCGTGGATCGAGCCATTGTCTGCCCCGCATATCACCGAACCATCTGCGCGCACGGTAGCCTTGAAGCGGCGCTTCTTGTCGGAAATGACGGCTCCGGCGGCAATCCAGCCGGTTTCGATCAGGGTCCCGAAGGCCACCTTGGGCGGGGCCTTGTGGCTTTGCATGGTAGTCAGCGCGGATTCGTCGAGCGGCAGGGCCAGTTCGATCCGTTCCAGCGCAGCCTCGCGGTAGACGCTTTCCCGCTCACACCCGATCCATTCGCGGCCCAAGCGCTTGGCGACCGCGCCGGTGGTGCCGGTGCCGAAGAACGGGTCGAGCACCACGTCACCCTTGTTGGTGGTCGCGAGCATCACGCGGTAAAGCAGCGCCTCGGGCTTCTGCGTCGGGTGGACCTTGGTGCCGCCCTTCTTGAGCCGTTCCTGGCCACCGCAGATCGGCAGCACCCAGTCCGAGCGCATCTGCAATTCGTCGTTCAGCGTCTTCATCAGGCGGTAGTTGAAGGTGTACTTGGCCTTCTCCCCCATCGAGCACCAGATCAGCGTTTCGTGCGCGTTGGTGAAGCGGGTGCCCTTGAAGTTGGGCATCGGGTTGGCCTTGCGCCAGACTACGTCGTTGAGGATCCAGAAGCCCATGTCCTGCATCAGCGCGCCGAGCCGGAAGATGTTGTGGTACGATCCGATCACCCAGATCGAGCCGTTCGGCTTGAGCACCCGGCGCGCTTCGGTCAGCCACTCGCGGCTGAACTTGTCATAGGCGGCGAAGCTGTCGAACTGGTCCCAGTGATCGGTTACCGCATCGACATGGCTGCCATCGGGGCGTGAGAGGTCACCACCGAGCTGCAGATTGTAAGGCGGATCGGCGAAAATCATGTCGACGCTGTCGGTCGGCAGCCTCCGCATCGCCTCCACGCAATCGCCATCGAGGATCTGCCCCAAAGGCAAATCGGGCCGTGCAACCTCCTTCGCAGCGCGCAGCCGCGCCTTCTCTTCAACCAGCATCTGACCCATTTTCGTCGCGTCTAACCTCTCAAAGTTATCCACAGGGTGAGTCCTTGCGGAGTCCGCGTCAAGCGGAAACTCGCTGGAATCCTAGGGATTCATGGTTAAGGAAACATTGAAGAAGGCGGAACGAAACGAGACCGGCACAGCATATGGAGTCCTCAGATTCCCGATGGACTCAAGATGTGGTGGGTGTGACCGGTGGGACTCGGCACGAATAAATCCGGCCCGCAACAGCCAGATCGCTCAAATCAGCTGCAATTGCGAAACCGGAGCGAAGCTTCGCCGGTGAAGCGGGCTCGGCCCGTGCCGGCGCAGCGCGGCCAGGTGCTCGGCCGTGCCATATCCCATGTTCCGCTCCCACCCGTAATGCGGGTGCACCCGGGCATGTTCGCGCATCAGCCGGTCGCGGTGCTCTTTCGCCAGGATTGAAGCGGCAGAAATGCAAGGCTCCAGGGCGTCGCCACCAACTATCGCGGTGGCCCTCCAGCGCCAGTTGGGATGGCGGCCGACCGGAGTCTTGTTGCCGTCGATCAGCACCATGTGCGGTTCGCTGCACAGGCCCTCCACCAGCGCGCTTACCGCTCGCGTCATCGCCAGCATGGTCGCGGCAAAGATGTTGATCCGGTCGATCTCGTCCGCCTCCACCACCCCCAGCGCCCAAGCGCAGCTTTGTTGAACCAGCGGTTCCAGCGTGGCACGGCGCTTGGCTGAAAGCTTCTTGGAATCGTCGAGCCCCGCTGGCGCATCAAGGCCCAGCACGCAGGCCGCCGCAACCACTGGGCCGGCGAGCGGCCCACGCCCCGCTTCGTCGACGCCAATGATCACCTGACCATCGGGGCACTTGGCAATGGCCGGTTTGTCGTCGATATTCGACAGCATGCGCACCAAACTCCTAATTGCTCTTTCGCCCCTCGTCCTGATCGCTGCAAGCTGCGGAGGCCCTGCCGCTGGGGATAGCCCGCGCCAAATCACCAAGATCGAGGGCCAGTTCGCTATTCAGGAACTCGGCACGTTTGAGGCTCCCTGGGCCATGGCCGTCCTGCCGGAAGGCCGGCTGCTGGTTACGGAGAAGGCCGGAAAGCTCAAGCTGCGCAGCGCCGACGGCATGGTTGCCGAAGTCGCCCTGCCTTTCACGGTTGATTTCGGCGGCCAGGGCGGGCTCGGCGATGTGATCGCGGCACCGGACTTTGCCAAGTCTGGGAGGATTTACCTCAGCTGGGCCGAAGCCGGTGAGAATGATACCCGCGGCGCAGCGGTCGGTACAGGCATATTGGTACTGGAGGGTTCCGCGCCCAAGCTTGAGCACTTCGCGGTTATTTGGCGGCAGAACCCCAAGGTGACCGGAAAGGGACACTACTCGCACCGCCTGGCAATTAGCCCGGACCGCAAGCACCTCTACATCGCCTCGGGCGAGCGGCAGAAGATGCAACCGGCGCAAGACCCCAAGAGCGATCTGGGCAAGGTGATCCGCCTGCCGCTGGTTTCGTCGGGCGGCCCGGGGGGCGCACCGCAACAGGTAAGTATGGGCCATCGCAACATCTTGGGCTTGGCTTTCGCACCCGATGGTCGGTTGTGGGACCTCGAACATGGCCCGGCCGGCGGCGACGAACTCAATCTGGTCAAGCCGGGGGCCAATTACGGCTGGCCGCTGGTTTCCGAAGGGCGTCACTACAGCGGCGAATTCATCCCGCATCACGATACCCGGCCCGAATTTACAGCCCCCGCGCTCTACTGGAACCCGGTGATCGCGCCAGGAGGGATGATCTTCTATTCGGGCAAGATGTGGCCTGAATGGAAAGGTCAACTGCTGATCGGAGCGATGAACCCAACTGCAGTGGTGCGCGTGAAGATCAGCGGCGAAAAGGCCACTGAAGAAACCCGCTATCCCATGGCAAAGCGGATCCGCGCGATTGCAGAGGACAGGGATGGCTCTTTGCTTGTTCTGGAAGACAAGCAGGGCGGCCGGTTGCTGCGGCTTTCACGCAAATAGCATCGACATTGCACCGCGCTGCCCCTAACGCGCGCGGCCAATGTCCGATGCAACGCTTATCCCGCTCAACAATGTCGACCCCGCGCTGATTGAAGCGCTGCTCGACCGCGCGTTTGAGCCGGAGCGAAAGCAGCGCACCGCCTACAAGCTCCGCGACGGGGTGGACTGGCTGCCCGGCCTGTCGTTTGCGGCAATCGACGCCGAAGAACACCTGGTCGGAACCATCCAGTGCTGGCCGGTGGCCCTGACCGATCCGCAGGGCCGGCGCCATCCCATGATCCTGATCGGCCCGGTGGCGGTGCTGCCCGAGGAACAGGGTGCCGGCTATGGCAAGGCGTTGATGACCGCAGCAATCGGCGCGCTCGATCCACGCAGCCCCTTGCCGCAAGTGATGATCGGCGATCCCGAATACTATGGCCGCTTCTGGGGCTTCTCCGCCGACCCTACTGCCGGCTGGACGCTTCCCGGCCCATGGGAACCGCGCCGGCTTCTGGCCCGTTGCGACAATCCGGCGGTCTTGCCCAAGGTCGGTTCGCTGGGGCCCTGGGTGGGGTAAAAGGGCTCACCCGAAGAACCCAAGCTGTCGCGCTTTGCGGCGAAGCCGTTCATCCCATATGCGCTGACTGATCCCACAGGGCCTGCGGCGCAAAGCAAACCTCTTTGGTTCTTTGGGTGAACACATGTTGTTCCCGGCCCGCCCATCTGGCATCGCGCACCTGTGCCATACGAACCGCCACCCGAACTTGCCGCGCTCTCGCTGGAGGAGATTGCCCAGCTCAATGCCGCGCGCAAGTTGCCGCCGGTCGAGCAATGGGAGCCCGCGGTCAGCGGCGACAGTCTGATGACGATCAAGGCCGACGGGCGCTGGTTTCATGACGGCGGGGAAATCCGGCGTCCGGCGATGATCCGCGCCTTCGCCGGACTGCTGGGCCGCGACAGTGAAGGTCAGCACTGGCTGGTCACGCCACAGGAGAAGCAGGCGATCGCGGTAGAGGACGCCGCCTTCATCGCCACTGACGTGTCGCGCACCGGCGACGCCCTCGCCTTTCGGCTCAATACCGACGAAGTGGTGGTGGCCGGGCTCGATCATCCGCTGCGTGCCCGCGGCGATGCCGATACGCCGGCGCTCTATCTGGCGGTCCGCAACGGCACCGAGGCGCGAATCAACCGATCGACCTGGCTGCAACTGGTGGAGCTGGCGGGCGAAGACCTGACTATCCGCAGCCAGGGTGCCACGTTCTCGCTGGTTCCGCGATGAGCCTGGTCAAACGCCTGTCGCGGCTTCACGCCGAGGGCCACGCCCAAGCGATCGACCATCATGACGAGCAGGGCTTTGCCGATCGCGAACTGCGCCCCGCTGCCGTGCTGGCGGCGATGACCGAGCGCGAGCGACCGGGGTTCCTGCTGATCCATCGCCCTTCCAACATGCGCTCGCACCCCGGCCAAGTCGCCTTTCCCGGAGGCAAGATCGATCCGGGTGAGACCCCGGTCGAGGCGGCACTGCGCGAAGCCTGGGAGGAACTGGGCATCCACGAGCGCGATGTAACCGTGATCGGCCCGAGCGATACCTATCGCACCGGATCGGGCTATGCGATCACTCCGGTGATTGCGGTGGTCCCGCCGGACCTTGAGCTTAATCCCAGCCCGACCGAAGTGGCGCAGTGGTTCGAAGCCCCGGTCGACTTCGTGTTCGACGCGGCCAACCACACTCACCATTCGGGGATTTGGCAGGGCCGGACAAGAAGCTATATTGAGATCCTATGGGAGCAACACCGGATCTGGGGGGTAACCGCGGGGATCATCGCCAACCTGGCGAAGCGGATCGCGTGGTGATGGGTTTTCCTTGCTGGTCCAACCCCAACCCCGCTCAGGCTGAGCCTGTCGAAGCCAGCAGGCGACGGCAGCTTCAAACGCGGGGCCTTCGACAGGCTCAGGCTGAGCGGGTATTGAAGTGGCAGTGATGCTCCCCCCCGCCCCATGGCGCGAGCGCAATGATCTCGCCGCGCTGATCGCCGCGCTCGGCCCGGGGCAGGTGCGCTATGTCGGCGGGGCGGTGCGCGACACATTGCTGGGGCTACCGGTCAAGGACATCGACCTTGCCATTCCGCTTGAACCCAAAGAGGTTATGCGGCGGCTGAAGGCGCACGCGATTACCGTAATACCGACCGGGATCGACCACGGCACGGTCACTGCCGTGCTGAAGCAGGGTCCGGTCGAGATCACCACCCTGCGCCACGACGTCAGCACCGATGGCCGCCGTGCCACCGTAGCTTTTGCCAGCGACTGGCAAGAAGACGCCGCCCGGCGCGATTTTACCATCAACGCGCTCTATGCCGACCCGGATTCGGGCGCGGTCAGCGACTATTTCGGCGGCCTCGACGACTTGGCGGCACGGCGCGTCCGCTTCATCGGCGATGCCCGCCAGCGGATCCGCGAGGATCACCTGCGGATCCTGCGCTACTTCCGGTTTCAGGCGAGGTTTGGCAGTCAACCGGCAGACGCAGAAGCGGAAAGTGCCGTTTCAGAGCTGGCGGCCACGCTGAAAGGCTTGTCACGCGAACGGGTCGGCATGGAAATGATGAACCTGCTCGGCTTGCCCGACCCTGCCGCGACGATCGCCCGGATGGCCGAGCTGGGCGTGCTGGCGGTGATCTTGCCCGAAGCCGATGTCGCCGCCCTGACCGCGCTGATCGGTGAGGAGCGCCGCCAAGGCGCTGCGCCCGAAGCCCTGCGCCGGCTCGCCGCATTGCTCCCGCCCGATGCCGCACTGGCCGAAGCGGTGGCCAGCCGCTTTCGCCTCTCCGGCGCGCAGAAGAAGCGGCTGGCGCTGGCGGCTGGGCGCAACGCAGCGCCCGCCGATCCGCGCGCCCTCGCCTATCGACTTGGGCATGAGCCGGCGCTGGACCGGCTGCTGCTCACCGGCGCAAGCACCGCGCCATTGCGGGACTGGGACATCCCGATTTTCCCGCTCAAGGGCGGGGAGATCGTAGCGCGCGGCGTGAAGGCAGGGCCGGAAGTCGCAAGGGTTCTGCGGACCGTGGAGGACCGCTGGATTGCGGCGGGCTTCCCCGGTGCCGAAGCAGTAGCGCGTCTGCTCACCGCTGCCCTAGCCGAACAGGCCTGACACGGTGATCGTCCACGCATTGTCAGCCGCGCAGCGTCAGTCCTTTGACGAGCAAGGCTTTGCCCATTTCCCCGGGTTCGTCCCGCCGCCGCTGCTGGCGCGGCTGCGGGCGCTGTTCGACGAATTGTTGGTGCCCGACGAGGCCCCGGACAAGGTTGTCGTCGCCGGCCGCGACGGGCCAGTGGTCAGCAATGTCGATCTGCTGTGCCAGCGCGGCAATCTCGCCGCGCTCGAACTGCTGGGCTATCCGCCGCTGTTCGAACTGGCCCGGGCGCTATGCGGCGAAGACTTTTTCCTGATCCAGGAATTTGCGGTGATCAAGCATGGCGGCGATCAATTGCCGGTGCTGTGGCACAAGGACATGGTCCATCGCCGCAGCGGCACCTGCTTCACCGCAGGGATCTATCTCGATGCCTCGACCGCCGGCGATGGCGCGTTGCAGATCATTCCCGGAAGCCACCGCGATCCGCGCGGCATTTGCGAACTGGCCGAGGAACCGCATATCGAAATGCCGATGCAGGCCGGCGACATGCTGATCCACGACATGATGCTGGCCCATGCCTCTCCGCCAATGCGGCAAGGCACGCTGCGCCGCGTGATCTACTTCGAGTTCCTTTCCGCCGCCCACGTCGCGGCCGAGGCGATCTACAGCCCGGAGCTTGTCGCCCGCCGGACCCGGCTGGGCCATGTCGCGGCGCGGCACCATGCGGTCTGCAATCCCGGCAGCGCGCAGTTCGCGTTCCCCGCGCCATCGCCCTGCCCCGCCGATGCCGAACGCCCGGTTGCGGCGGTGCTGGCGGAAATCTATGCCAAACCGATCAATGCCCGGCCATCGTCCTATTGCATCAATGGCATCGCAACCTTCGACCTGTCCGATTGACGCTTTATCGCTTCGGGCTTGAGCAAACTGGCTACGGCTAGCAGGATGGCGATCCGATGACCGATCTGTTCGCCTTCCTGCTCCAGCAGCCGCTGCTGCTGCTCGCCATCACGGCAATCCTCGTTTCGGTGCTGGGCGGCATGATCCTGAACGCGGTCCCGTGGCTGGGGCGTCTGCTGCGCGGGGCGGGCACGCTCGGGCTGGTCGCAGCCCTCCTGCTCACCGTGGCGCAGGCCGCGCGGATGAGCGGCAGCAGCGATGCCGCGCTGATCTGGGCCGGCATGCAGAAGCAGGAAGTTTCGGGGCAGGCGACCCGCATTCCGCTATCGCCCGACGGGCATTTCTGGGTGACTGCCCGGATCAACGGGCAGGAGCGCCGCTTTCTGGTCGATACCGGGGCAACGCTGACCGCGATCTCGCCCAGTACTGCCAGCGCCGCCGGGATCGAACCCGGTACGCTTGACCGCGCGATTGTGCTCAAAACCGCCAATGGCGAAGTTGCCGCGCGCACTGCATCGATCGCCGAACTGCGCTTTGGCAATGTGCTGGCCCGCGATCTTGATGCGGTAATCGCCCCCGGCAAGGGCGATACCAATGTGATCGGCATGAACCTGCTGAGCCGGCTGGCAAGCTGGAAGGTCGAGGGCCGAACCCTGATCCTTGAGCCGAAGAATCCGCAGCCGACCGAGCCGCAAGGTTCGTTCTAGAACTTGTTGCTCTGCGGGAAGCCGCGCGGCGCGATCCGCCCGGCGGCACCGCGGGCCACCTTGAACAGCTGGACATCGGGTTCGGTCCGGGTCCGCCCGCTTTCTCCGCCCATCTTCCAGCTCAGCCCTTCGTCAAGCTTGAGCGTCACCGCATCGGACAAGCCGCCATCGCGATAGCGTTGCAGCGTCACCCCCTGGCCCTTGGCCAGCACCGGCAGCTCTTCCAGATTGAAGATTACCAGCTTGTGGTTGTCCCCCACCACGGCGACGTGATCGTGCTCGGGCGGGATTTCACGCACCACGGCCAGCTTGACCCCGGGTTTGGTGGTCATCACTCCCCGGCCCTTGCGGGTTTCGGCCAGCAATTCATCCGCCTCGGCGGCAAAGCCGCGGCCGATATTGCTGGCCAGCAGCAGCTGCGCCTTGGGCCGATAGACCAGCAGCGCGACGATCTCCGCCCCGGCGTCGATATCGACCATGGTCCGGATCGGCTCGCCAAAGCCGCGCGCCGAGGGCAGCTTGTCGGCACCGATGGTGTAGAAACGGCCATTGTCGCAGGCGACCAGCAGCTTGTCGGTGGTCTGCGCATGCAGCGCCCAGGCCGGCCCGTCGCCTTCCTTGAACTTGAATTCCTTGTCGAGCGCCTCGTGGCCCGATGCCCCGCGGATCCAGCCCTTGGCCGAGAGGATCACCGTGACCGGCGCCTTTTCGATCATTGCATCCATGCTGAATTCGACCGTCGGGGCAGCTTCGGCAATCGTCGTGCGGCGGCGGCCGAGCGCGGTATCCTCGCCGTAATCCTTGCGCAGATTGGCCAGGTCGCGCTTGAGCCGGGTGCGCTGGCGGGCCGGACTGTCGAGCAATTTCTGCAGCTCGTCCTGCTCGGCCAGCAGATCATCCCGCTCGCGCCGCAGCTCCATTTCCTCCAGCCGCCGCAAGCTGCGCAGCCGCATGTTGAGGATTGCCTCGGCCTGGCGGTCGGTCAGCCCGAACTCGGCCATCATGACCGGCTTGGGCTCATCCTCGGTGCGGATGATCTCGATGATCCGGTCGAGATTGAGGTAGGCGATGATGTAACCGTCGAGCAGCTCGAGCCGGTTGGCGATCTTTTCCAGCCGGTGCTGGGCACGGCGCAGCAGGATGTCGATCTGGGCGATCACCCATTCCTGCAGCAGCAGCTTCAGCCCCATCACGCCCGGCGTGCGCTTTGAATCGAGCACGTTGAGGTTAAGGTTGAAGCGGGTTTCGAGGTCGGTCAGCTTGAACAGCGATTCCTTGAGCAATTCGGGATCGACGTTGCGGCTTTTGGGCACGAACACGATCCGGATCTGCTCGTCGCTTTCGTCGCGGATATCCTCCAGGATCGGCAGCTTCTTGTCGGCGATCAGCTGGGCGACCTGCTCGATCAGCTTGCCCTTCTGCAGCATGTAGGGGATCTCGCTGATTACCAGCTGCCACTGGCCCCCGCCCAGCCGTTCGATCCCGCTCGCTTCCCAGCTGCCATCGGCCTCGCGTCCGGTCGAAAAGCGCCCGCGCAGTCGCATCGCGCCCCGCCCGGTCTCATAGGCCGCGCGGATCGTTGCCGCGCTTTCTACCACCACGCCGCCGGTCGGAAAGTCCGGGCCGCGGAAGTGCTGCATCAGTTCGGCATGTTCGACGGTGGGATTGTCGATCAGCAGCAGGGTCGCATCGATGATCTCGGCCACGTTGTGGCTGGGGATGTTGGTGGCCATGCCCACCGCAATCCCGCTGGAACCATTGGCGAGCAGGTTCGGAAACAGGCCCGGGAAGATCTCGGGCTCTTCTTCTTCGCCATTATAGGTCGGGATGAAATCGACCGTGCCTTCATCCAGCCCGGCCATCAGCTGGATCGCGGTCTTGGTCAGCCGGGCTTCAGTATAGCGATAGGCGGCGGCGTTATCACCGTCGATATTGCCGAAATTGCCCTGACCCTCGACCAGCGGATAGCGCAGGCTGAAATCCTGGGCGAGGCGGACCATCGCGTCATAGACCGACTGGTCGCCGTGCGGGTGATACTTGCCGATCACGTCGCCGACCACGCGGGCGCTCTTCTTGAAAGCATCCCCTGGGCTGAGCTTCAACTGCCGCATCGCCCACAGCAGGCGGCGGTGAACCGGCTTCAGCCCGTCGCGCAGATCGGGCAGCGAGCGCGCGGTGATCGTCGACAGGGCATAGACCAGATAGCGCTCCGACAGCGCGGAATCGAACGGCGCGTCGACAATGGCGTCAAACGGATCGGGTTCTGTAGTCGTGTCGGTGGTCATTGTGGCGCCGCCCTAGCAGGGCGCGATTCCAATCGCCAAGGGTTACCGCCGCTGCATATCCCGGCTTTCCCCCGGAATCCGCACCTCTAGCCCATCGAGCGCCTCGCTCAGCTCGATCTGGCAGGACAGCCGGCTGGTTCGAGTAACCCCGGCGGCGAGGTCGAGCATGTCTTCCTCGTCCTCGCTGGCGCGGGGGAGCCGGTCGAACCATTCCTTGGCCACCACCACGTGGCAGGTCGAACAGGCCATCTGCCCTTCGCAAGTTCCTTCCAGTGGCATGCCTGCCGCCTGGCCGACCGCGAGCAGCCGGTCGCCGGGCTTGCCCTCGGCCGCGATCCGATCGCCGTTTGTGCTGATGAAAACGACCTTGACCATCATACCCCCTGCGCCGCTGCCGCCGCTTCGATCGCGCGGCAGGCCAATTCGACTTCTTCGGCAGTTGTATAGCGCCCGAAACCAAGGCGGATCGAGTTCCGCGCTTCCTTGGCCTCCAGTCCGATCGCGCTCAAGACGCGGCTGGGCGCTCCGGTGCCGCTACCGCAGGCCGAGCCGGCAGAGAAGGCAATAGTGCGGCAATCGCTGAGCAGCCGCGGGAAATTGAGCCCTTCGAGGCGCAGGTTGAGGTTGCCGGGCCAACGCGTGGTCTCGCTGCCGTTGACCGTCCAGCGCGCCAGGATTGACCGGGCCAGCGCGGCCAGGCCGGACAGGTGCTGAAAATCGGTGTCGATCCGCTCTTTCGCCAGCGCCGCCGCCGCGCCGAAACCGGCGCACAGCGCGGGGCTGAGCGTACCCGAGCGCAAGCCGCCCTCCTGCCCGCCGCCTTCGATCAGCGCGGCGATCTTGACCCCGTCGCGCACCCACAGCGCGCCGATCCCCTTGGGACCGTAGAGCTTGTGTGCGGTGATCGCGATCAAGTCCGCGCCTTCAGGCGGAGCAAGCTTGCCCGCTCCCTGCACCGCGTCGCACAGGAATACCGCGCCAATCTCGTGCGCCCGCTCAGCCAGACGCTGAACCGGCTGCACCGTGCCGATCTCGTTGTTGACCTGCATCACCGCGACCAGTCCGGTGCCTGTCGCAATATCTACCTCGGGATCGACCAGGCCGGCAGGGCTGACCGGCAGCTCCTGAACCGGCGCGCCGGTCGCCAGAGCGGCGTTGACCACAGCGGAATGCTCGATCGCGGAACAGGCGATCGGCCCGCGCACAACCGCGCGGATTGCCTGGTTGAGCGCCTCAGTCGCGCCGCTGGTGAAGATCACCCGGCCGCCCTTTGGCAGGAGGCTCGCCACCTGCTCGCGCGCTACCTCGACCGCGGCCGCAGCGCCCCGGCCCGCCCTGTGCATCGAGTGCGGATTAGCGAAACCCATAGTCTCAGGCCCAGCCAGCCACGGCAGCATCGCCGCGCGCGCTTCGGGCGCGAGCGGGGTGGTTGCCTGATGGTCTAGATAAATGAAATCGGCGGGCATGTTCGCAATCGTTGCTTTTCGGACCTTCGTTTCTATATAGCGCCTGCTTCCCGATCCTAGCCCAAAGCGGTCCGGCATCCCGATAATTCAGGACGCCGCGCCATGGGCCAAGCAAGAACAGGCGAATTGCAATGCCCGCAGTGATCTTTCCTGGACCCGAAGGCCGCCTTGAAGGCCGTTTCCAGCCGGCCAGCCGCAGCCGCGCGCCGGTGGCGATGATCCTTCATCCGCACCCGCAGGCCGGGGGCACGATGAACGAGCGGATCACCCAGCACCTCTACAAAACCTTCGCCAATCGCGGCTTCGCCACGCTGCGCTTCAACTTCCGCGGGGTCGGCCGCAGCCAGGGTAGCTTCGACAACGGGATCGGCGAACTGTCCGATGCCGCTGCGGCGCTTGACTGGGTTCAGTCGATCCACCCCGAAGCCAGCACAACCTGGATCGCTGGCAGCAGTTTTGGCGCGCTGATCGGGATGCAGCTTTTGATGCGCCGCCCGGAAATTCGCGGGTTCATCTCGATTGCGCCGCCGGCCAACATGTACGATTTCAGCTTCCTCGCGCCCTGCCCGTCATCGGGCATCATCATCCAGGGCGCGGCCGATACGGTGGTAACCCCGAACTCGGTGCAGAAGCTGGTCGACAAGCTGCGCACGCAAAAACACATCACGATCCATCACGAAGAAATCCCGCGCGCGAACCATTTCTTTGAGAACGAGATGCCGGACCTGATGCGCTCGGTCGACAACTACCTCGACATGCGGCTCTCGCCGGACTGCCCGATTCGCTGATTGCGGCTTAACCCGGCGCGCGCTCGACCGGGGCGACGCCGCTGGCATCGGGCACGATCCACAATGCGATGTTGCCGGCGACCACCGCCGCCAGCACCAGCATCAGCACGACCTGCTTGGTCCGTCCGCCCCGCCGCCACAGCGCGAAAGCGCCGAGCAGCAGGGCGATGACGGCCAGCGACAGGATCGACAGGATCGTATCGACGCCCATCAGCGTGCCAGCTTTCCTGCCATGCCGATGATGTCGTCGAGCGGATTGCCGTCGTGATTCATGTCGATCAAGGAACCGAGCCCGCCAAGCATCCCGCCGCCCGATGCCGGAGCCGCCTGCTGACCGCCTCCGAGCACCGCGCCGAGGATCGAACCGAGCATTCCGCCCGCCCCGCCCTGCGCTTCACCCTGACCGCCAGCGCGCGACGAGAGGTAACCGCCAACCAGCATCGCCAGAATCGGCAGCATCTTCTTGAGCAATTCGGGATCGATCCCGGTCTGTCCCGCGGCATGGCCAGCCACGGTGCGGCTGACATCCTTCGAACCGAAGATCTGGCCCAGGATATCGTTGCCCTTGGCAACGTCGGTCTGTTCCGGACCAAGGACGTTGTCGGCCAGCCCCGCGCCGCCCAGCCCGCCAAGCATGCCGATCAGGCTGCCCAGCCCGCCTTCGCCGCCACCGGCTGCTTCGGTCTGCTTCTGGAAGCCGCCGACCACAGCCGGAAGCAGCGCCCCGGCCCCGGCGCGGGCCATTTCGGGGGAAATGCCTAGCTGACCGGCAATCGCTTCGATCCCGCCACTGGCATTGAGCATGTCCATCATATCCATCGTTGATTCTCCAAGAAGATTCGCTTGTGCGCCAGCTTAGCGTCAAGTTGTTCGCAGACCAGCAAATTGACAGGGAGGCCGCACAGCCGCAGGTTGGCCCGCATGAACCAGATCAGCTTTTCCCGCCGCCAGACCCTTGCCCTGCTCGGGGCCGGTACCGCCACTGCAGCGCTTGGCGGATGCCAGCGCGCGCTCAGCACGCCGCCCGAAATCGATGCAGCGGCCTATCTTGACCGGCTGGCCTGGCAGATGATCGCGCTCAGCCCCGAAAGCGCAACCTCGTTGGGGATCGACAAGGGCGAGCATGCCGGGCTGCGCGGCCGCCTGAGTGACCGATCAAGCGCCGGGCAGGCCAAAGTTGCCGCCCTGCTGCGCGAAGGTCTCGCCCAGATTGACAGGATTGCCCCTGTCCCCCTCGATCCCGCCACGCGAACCAGCCTGGCCGTGGTAAAGAGCGCGTTCTCGGTCTCGCTTGACGGATTTGCCCTCCCCTATGGCGATGTTGCGGTCGGCGGCTGGCGCAATACACCTTACGTGGTGATCCAGAACGTCGGGGCCTACCTCGATGTCCCGCGCTTCCTCGACAGCGACCATCCGGTAAACGACGCCGCCGATGCCGAGGCTTATCTTTCCCGGCTCGAACAATTTCCGATCCAACTCGATGGAGAACTCGAACGGCTGGGCGCCGCCGGACGGATCGGTGCGATTGCGCCATCGTTCCTGCTCGACAAGGCAATCCGTCAGATGGAACTGTCCTTGAAGGACGCGCAGGGCGGCGGTGGCCTCGTCGAATCGCTGGCGCGGCGCACCGCGAAGATCCCGGGCGAATGGGCCGTCCGCGCCCGGACGCTGGCGACCGGCCGGGTTGCAGCGGCACTGGCCAGGCAGCTGGCCGAGCTAAAGGCCCAGCGCGCCAAGGCCAGCGTTTCAGCCGGGATGTGGGCGCGGCCCAAGGGCGATGAATGGTACGCGTGGGCCCTGCGCGCAAGCACCACCACGCGCCGCAGCCCCGATGAGGTCCACGCCCTTGGGCTCGAAGCGCTGAAGGAACTGCACGGCCGGATGGATCCGATCCTGCGCGGCCTTGGCTATACCAATGGCACCGTGGGTGAACGGATGACCGCGCTGGGCAAGGACCCGCGCTTCCAGTTCAGCAACGATGACAAAGGCCGGGCCGAAATCATCGCGCTGATGCAAGCAAAGGTCGATTACATGCGCGCCCAGGCCCCCCGGGCCTTCCGCAATCCGGTCCGCGGCAACCTGGAAATCCGCCGCCTGCCTCCGGCCGAGGAAAGCGGCGCGCCGGGTGCCTATGGCGGGGCCGGTTCGATCGACGGCACAGTGCCCGGAAAAATCTGGCTCAACCTTTCGACTACCGAACTGCACAGCCGCTATTCGATCCCGACCCTGGCCTTCCATGAAGGCATCTTCGGCCACGTCTGGCAGGGCGAATATGCCAACCGCCTGCCCCTGATCCGCACGCTATTGGCCTTCAATGCCTATTCCGAAGGCTGGGCGCTCTACGCGGAGACACTGGGCGACGAACTGGGGGTCTATGACGGTGATCCGGTTGGCCAGCTCGGCTATCTGCAGTCGATCGCCTTTCGCGCCTGCCGACTGGTGGTCGACACCGGGCTTCACGCCAAGCGCTGGACCCGCGAACAGGCGATTGACTGGTTCGCCACGACCAACGGCTCGGGCCGTGCCGAAGTATCGTCCGAAGTCGATCGCTATTGCTCGTGGCCAGGGCAAGCCTGCGGCTACAAGATGGGGCACAGCGAAATCCTAGCCCTGCGCAACAAGGCGCGCGGGGCGCTGGGCGGCAAGTACGACCTGCGCGATTTCAACGATGCAGTGGTCGGCGGCGGCAACGTTCCTCTCGATGTGCTGGGCCAGAACGTTGATCGCTATATTACGTCGACCAAAGGATAAATACAGGTTCGCTACCGCTGACATCGTGCTAGTCTGAGCGGCAGCAGGGGAACTGCGGTTCCGCGAGTCGCAACGCATAAACAGGAGTTTGGACATGTCGTTCTTCAGCAAGATCAAGGACGCGATCTTTGGCAAAAAGGCCGAAGCCGCCACGCCGCCCGCCGATGCTCCGGCGATCCCAATGGCCGAAGCCGCTCCGGCACCCGAGCCGGTCGATGTCGAAGCGGTCCTGAGCGGTTTGCCGGGGGCGGACGGGCTTAACTGGCAGAGCTCGATTGTCGATCTGATGAAGCTGGTCGGGATCGATGCCAGCTATGAAAACCGTAAGGCACTGGCGCACGAACTCGGCGATGCCGACTATTCGGGCAGCGCCGAGGAAAACATCGCGCTGCACAAGGCGGTGATGAAGGGCCTGGCCGAAAACGGCGGCCGGGTTCCGGCGAGCATGCTCGACTGAGCAGGCCAGCCTATACAAAAAGGGCTCCGGACCAAACGGTCCGGAGCCCTTTTTGCTTAAACAAAGCGGTCAGCAGAAGCTGCACCGGCGAGGCTCGGATCAGGATGCTTCCCAAACCCGGACCCAGTCCACTTCCATTGAAATCTCGCCCCGGACAATCCGATCAGCGGTCGCTTGCGGCATGCCGAAATAGGGGGTGGTCACGGCATTGACAGCATTGGGATAGACGCCCCCCAGAGCGAAATTCAGGATCAGATACTGCCGCCGATCAAAGCGCCAGGCTCCATGCGCCTGAACCATCGCGCGGGTGACGCGATAGTATTCGCGGCCATCGACCGAAAAAACGATCGTATCAATGCCACGCTCCACACTGTAGACGTGCCATCCGGTTGCATCTTGGCCCGCTGGGAAATTCTGCCGCTGCACCAAAGGCGTATTGCCGGAATAACCCGGGCCATGGATTGCCGCATTGGTCCAGCCCTTGTCTCCGACATTTTCCATGATGTCGATTTCGCCGCTATCGGGCCAAGTGCCATAGCCGAGCATCCAGAAAGCCGGCCAAGCGCCGGTAGCATCCGGTATACGGATCCGTGCTTCAATCTTGCCGTAGGTGATATCGAAATTTTCGCTGGTGTTGATCCGTCCCGAAACGAAGTCGGTTTTTCGTCCGGTAGGCGTCAAGAACCCAGGCTTGTAAACTGGCCGCAGCGTCAGCGCCCCGCCATCAGCTCCGACCGGAGTTGTAACACTGATCGTCTCAGCGCTGTCGACATAGGCCTGAACTTCGTTGTTGACCCAGAAGTCAGGCCCCTCGACATTCCATAGTGTTCGATTGAGCTCTGGCGTGTTGAACTCGTCAGCAAAAACCAGCCGCATACCGGACGTGGCCGTCGGTGTGGGAGTTGGACTGGGGCTTGGTGCAGGAAAAGGCGTCGGCACCGGTTCAACAATGCCGCTCGCGCTACTGTCGTCACCGCACCCGGCGGCAAATGCGCTCAACGCCAACGCAATTCCAAACCTGATCGCTGCCATGCTGCGCAATTCCCTCAATGCAATGTATGTGAACGTTCACAATCAATCCATAGCGGGGATTGGCGCAGCATGACAAGCGAAGGATGTAGCTACTTCTTGCCGAACAGCCCGCTGGCCATCCCGGCGATATCGTTGAGTGGATTGCCGTCGCCATCCCGATCGAGCATCCCAGTCAGCCCCGAAAGCGCCGAATTGCCCTGAAGCATTTCGGATAGCTTGCCCAGGCCGCCTTCGCCGCCCAGTTGCTGGGCCATCTGGCTGAGCGTCGCCGGATCAAGCCCGGTCTTGGCTGCTGCCCCGGCAATCGTATCGCCCGGTTCGGCGTGGCTCTGGCCAAGCGCGGCCACGGCCTTTTCCGCCAGTTCCGGCGGCAGTCCGAATTTCTCGGCCAGACCGCCAACGTCCGATCCGCCAAGCTGTCCCAAAATTCCGTCAAGCATGCCCATCGTGCGACTCCTTGCATGGTGAAGGACGCAGTCTTGCGCCTTTACGCCGATTCTTCAAACCGAAATCGCTGACAGGTCGGGCTCCACCCAGCCGCGCCGTGCTTCAACCGAGAACAGGCGTTCGCGGCTGTAAAAACGCAGCGGCCAACCACGCGGCGCCATGTCGCTGGCCAGCAGCGCATTGACCGCCTCGATTAGGCCGGTATCGTTCGTGCTAGAGAGGAAAGCCTTTATCCCGCGAATGTAGAGCTGGGTCAGGGTCTCGTGGTAGCCTTGGCTATCATCGTTCACTCCGCCCACGGCCTCGTTGTAGCTGCGGATGATCCCCGGCAGGTCGCGTTCGGGCACGATATCGGGGCGGTCGCGCAGCAGCCACAGGCACGCGGCCAGATGCGCCTCGTGGGTCCACTCGGCTTTGGGCAAGGTGCGAGCGAGCAGCCCTTCGCCCACGCGGCGAATGGCCTCTTCGCTGTCAAAAAATCGGATCGGATGGTCGGTTATGATCGGAAGCTCCGGGTCTATGGCGACCCGGAACTTCCGGGTCAATCAGGCGGCTTTTGGGGCCGAATCGAGCACGCCCTGGTCGACGTAATCGGTAAATTGCGCGAAATTCTCGATGAACTTGCCGACCAGTTCCTGCGCGGTCGCATCATAGGCTTGCGGATCGGCCCAGGTCTGGCGCGGGTCGAGCAACTGGGGATCGACACCGGGAACGTTGACCGGAACTTCGAAGCCGAAGTTCGGATCCTTGCGGAACTCCGCATCGTTGAGGCTGCCGTCGAGCGCGGCATTGAGCAGCGCGCGGGTCGCCTTGATCGGCATGCGCTTGATCCCCGGCATCGTTGCCTTACCGCCCGACCAGCCGGTGTTCACCAGCCAGCACTGCGCTCCGCCGCGGGCAATCCGCTCTTTCAGCAGGTTGCCGTAAACGCTGGGATGGCGCGGCATGAAGGCGGCGCCGAAGCAGGTCGAGAAAGTGGCCTCGGGCTCGGTCACGCCGATTTCGGTGCCGGCGACCTTGGCGGTGTAGCCCGAAAGGAAATAATACATCGCCTGGTCGGCGGTCAGCCGGGCGATCGGCGGCAGCACGCCAAAGGCATCGGCGGTCAGCATGATCACGTTCGAGGGCGCCGGGCCGAGGTTCTTTTCCGAAACGTTCGGGATGAATTCGATCGGATAGGCCCCTCGGGTATTCTCGGTCTTGCTGCCGTCGGTGAAGTCGAGCTCGCGGGTGTCCTCGTCCATCGTGACATTTTCGAGGATCGTGCCGAACATCTTCGTCGTGGCGTAGATCTCAGGCTCGCCCTCGGCCGAGAGGTTGATCATCTTGGCATAACAACCGCCTTCGAAGTTGAACACGGCCTGGTCCGACCAGCCATGCTCGTCATCGCCGATCAGCGTGCGGCTGGCGTCTGCGGAAAGGGTGGTCTTGCCGGTGCCCGAAAGGCCGAAGAAGATCGCGCTCTTGCCATCGGGCCCGATGTTGGCACTGCAGTGCATCGGCATCACGCCCTGCGCAGGCAGCAGGAAGTTGAGCAGGCCGAACACGCCCTTCTTCATCTCTCCCGAATATTCGGTGTTGCCGATCAGGATGAGTTTCTCAGTAAAGTTGACCGCGATCACCGTGTCGCTGCGGCAGCCATGACGCTCGGGATCGGCCTTGAAGCTGGGCAGGTTGATGATCGTGTATTCAGGAACGAAGCCAGCCAGCTCGTCCGCCGTGGGGCGAACCAGCAGCGTGCGGATGAACAGGTTGTGCCAGGCCATCTGGTTGATGACCCGGACATTGACCCGGTATTCGGGCTGCGATCCTCCGAACAGGTCAGCCACGAACAGCTCCTGCTGACCGGCCAGCGCGGCCAGGAAATCGGCTTTCAGGTTGGCCCAGTGGGCCTCGGCCATCGGCTGGTTGATCGCGCCCCAGTTGATCGTGCTTTCGGTCACTGCATCGCGGACGATGAACTTGTCCTTGACGCTGCGCCCGGTGAACTTGCCGGTATCGACCAGCAGCGCGCCATGGCGGGTCAGCTTGCCCTCGCCCCGCGCGATTGCCTGCTCGACCAGCGCCGCAGTGCCGAAATTGGCGTGGATCGTGGCCAGAGTTTCCAGGCCCTGCTGGGCAAGCGAGAACGACAGGGGAGCGGTCAAGATCTTCTCCGAATGATGATGCGAGTACGCTGCCGGGTGGTGTCCCGATAGGCTGGCAGCGGCCCCGCATACGAATGCAAAGGCGGTCAGGGGCGCGCATAGCGGTGCGGCCCGATTCCGTCAAATAGCCTTCGCACCTTGCGCAAAACCTAATGTATTCACCCCCAGAGCTGCGCTTTCATGCCGATTGTGCGGCTCGCCATAAGCGGCTAGTCCCGCAGACCCGCCCCGCAGCCGGTGAAAGCGATTCCTGACCCGCAGCCATGGCCGATCCCGCCGCTCCCTCTTCCGTGTCGCCGCAGCAAGTCATCGCCCTGGTCGATGACGATCGCAATATCCTGACAACCGTCTCGATCGCGCTGCAAGCAGAAGGCTTTGCAACGCGGGTCTATTCGGATGGCGAAACCGCGCTGAAGGCCTTGCTGGAGAACCCGCCGGATCTGGCGGTGTGCGACATCAAGATGCCGCGGATGGACGGGCTGGAACTGTTGCAGAAGCTTCGTGCCAAAAGCGCCCTTCCGCTGATCTTCCTGACCAGCAAGGACGAGGAACCGGACGAAGCGCTGGGCCTGGCCATGGGCGCGGACGATTATATCGCCAAGCCGTTCAGCCAGCGCCTGCTGATCGCCCGGATTCGCGCGATCCTGCGCCGGGCCGAACTGGTTCGCTCCGAAGCCGAGGCCGAACCGGCCGAGCCCGAAGCTGCCGCCACGATCCAGCGCGGGCGGCTTGAGATGGACCCGACCCGCCACCGGGTGAACTGGGGCGGCAAGCCAGTATCGCTGACCGTCACGGAATTCCTGATCCTCGAGGCGCTGGCGCTGCGCCCTGGTGTGATCAAGAGCCGCAACCAGTTGATGGACGCGGCCTACAGCGACGACGTGTTTGTCGACGATCGGACGATCGACAGCCACATCAAACGTCTGCGCCGCAAGTTCCGTGCGGTCGATCCGCAGTTCGGAGCGATCGAGACGCTTTACGGCGCCGGGTATTCCTTCGCCGATGGTTGAGTTCCGTCCGCGTCCAAGCTGGAAACGCCGCACCAGCCTGACGGTGCGGATCCTGGCGGTAAACATCATCGCGCTGGGGCTGATGGCCGGCAGCCTGTTCTACCTCGATTCCTACCGCAACCAGCTGCTTTCGGAGCGGTTCCGCCTGGCCAGCGCCGAAGCGCAGATCGCGGCAGAGGGACTGGCCGTCACCCCGCCGGGCCAACGTCCGGCGCTAATGGCCCGGATTGGCGAAGCCCGGACGCTGCGCTTGCGGCTCTATGGTCCCAATGGGCAACTGGCGGCGGACAGCTTTGCTTCCGGCCCCAGCTTCGCGCTCGCCGATCCCAGGCAGCAGGACGCGCTGATCAAGGCGGCGCGGGTGATCGACCGGGCGATGAACTGGGTGCTCGGCTCCGACCCGATTGCGCCCTATCGCGACCCCAACATCGAGAGCGCTTCCGCCTGGCCGGAACTTGGCGAGGCGCGCGCATCGGGGGGCAGCGTGATCCGCCAGCGCGCGGCGCCGGACGAAACCCCGATGATCAACGCGGCGGTTCCGGTCGGGCGCGACGGCACCATGCTGCTCTCTACCCGCAATGCGCCGGATATCACCCAGGCGGTCCGCGACGCCCGCAGCACCCTCGCGATTGTCCTGGCGGTAACCCTGCTGATCTCGATCCAGCTTTCGCTGTTCCTGGCTCGCACGATCGTCCAGCCGCTGCGCGCGCTGGTCCGCGCGGCGGTGCGGGTGCGGTTGGGCCGCGACCGCGCGGTCGAGGTTCCGCGCCTCCCCGAACGCGGTGACGAGATAGGGCTGCTGGCCCGCGCGCTGTCCGACATGAGCGTCGCGCTGCGGCGCCGGATCGACGCGGTGGAAAGCTTTGCCGCCGATGTCGCGCACGAGATCAAGAATCCGCTGGCCTCGCTCCGCTCGGCGGTGGAATCGCTTGAAAAGGTCAAGGACGAAAACCTGCGGGCCGAACTGACCAAGATCGCCGCGCACGATGTGCGGCGGATCGACCGGCTGGTCACCGAAATCGCCGAGGCCAGCCGGATCGACGCAGAACTTAGCCGGACCCAGTTCGAGCCAGTCGACCTTCACGGCCTGGCGGAATCGCTGATCCGCGCCCGCGACGAACGCGGGGAAAATCGCGGAAGGAACCTGCGCCTCGCCAGCCACGGCGGCGGCCCTTGGGATGTCCCCGGCGATGCGGCCCAGCTCGCGCGGGTGCTGGAGAATCTGCTCGACAACGCGGTCTCGTTCTCGCCCGAGGATGGCGAGGTGCGGATCCTGCTCGAGCGCGACGAAGACCGGATCGTGCTGAGCGTGATCGACCAGGGTCTGGGCATCCCGCTCGATGCGCGAACCAAGGTGTTCGACCGGTTCCATTCGCTGCGCCCGGCCGAGGAAGACTTCGGCAATCACTCCGGACTTGGCCTGGCAATCGCCCGCACCATCGCCGAAGCCCATGACGGCAGCCTTGCCGCGACCGATCGCCCCGATGGCCTGACCGGCGCGTGCCTGGTTCTGGTACTGCCAGCCCTGGCCGACGAGGACGAGGAGTGAGCCTGCTGCACCAGGCCAGTTGCGTTGCCATTCAGGGCCGCGCGGTGCTGATCGAGGGGGCACCGGGCAGCGGCAAATCCAGTCTTGCGCTCGCGCTGATCGATCGCGGCGCGGTGCTGGTCGGTGATGACGGAGTTCGGCTGGAAGCGGTGGATGGCCATCTGATCGCCAGCCCTCCGCCCCACATCGCTGGGCTGATCGAAGTCCGCAATCTCGGGTTGCTGGAATTTCCCGTCGCCAACGCCACGCCGGTTGCACTCGTGCTCCGGCTCGATCCCGACGCACCGCGGTTCATCGAGGCAGCCGAGGACTATGCCCTGGGCGGAAGCGCGCTCCCACTGGTACGCTTGTGGCCAGGGGGAGAAGTGCTCGCGCTCAAGGCCGAACTGGCGCTGCATCGGTTTGGCTTGCCATGATCATCCGTGCCGCTTGGGGACAGGCGCAGGCCAAGCCTTCACATTCTGTTCGGCAAGCCCCATCTAGTCTTGGCGATCATGGCTGAGCCTGCTCCATCCCCTGCCCCATCCCGCCAGCGCGTGCTGCTGGTCACCGGCCTGCTTGGTGCGGGCAAGTCCACCGCGTTGAAAGTGCTGGAAGATCTGGGCTGGGAGACGATCGACAACTTTCCGATACGCTTGCTTGGCCGGCTGATCGACAGCCCCGACGGCGCGGCGGGAGACTTGCGGGCGCCGCTCGCCATCGGGTTCGATTCGCGCACCCGCGGGTTTGATCCGACCAAGGTGATCGAGCGGGTCAAGAAGCTGGCGGATCGCCCGGACCTTGAACTGACCACGCTGTTCCTCGATTGCGCGGGCCAGGAGCTGGAGCGGCGTTACAACGAAACCCGCCGCCGCCATCCCATGGCACAGGACCTTCCCGCCGCCAGTGGGATTGCTGCCGAGCGCGAACTGATGGAACCGCTGCGGCGCTGGGCCGACATGGTGATCTCGACCAGCGGTTTTACCAGCAACGATCTGCAACAAGCGATCCGCGAGCGGTTTGCGGGTTCTGATTCAAGCGGGACGACCGTGAGCATCACCAGCTTCGGCTTTTCGCGCGGGACACCGCCGCTGGCAGACCTGGTGTTCGACATGCGGTTCCTCGACAATCCGCACTGGGACGAAGTCCTCCGCCCCCAGACCGGACAGGATGCGCCCGTCGCCGCGCATATTCGCAAGGATCCCGCCTTTGCCGAGGCGTTTGAGCGGATCCGCGACCTGATCCTGCTCCTGCTGCCGCGCTATGCCGCGCAGGGCAAGGCCTATGTCAATATTGCATTCGGCTGCACCGGCGGTCGGCACCGCTCGGTCTTCACCGCCGAAGAAATGGCCAAAGCCTTGACCGCAGCGGGCTATTCACCCTCGCTGGTGCACCGCAACCTGAGCGCCCGCGCCGCCGATGGCGTTGAAGGAAAGCATTGACCATGCTGCCAAGCCGCGCCATGGCCCTGCGCCACTTTCCGCCGCGAATCGACGGCCGCCCCGTTTGGAGTTTCGACCCAGCATGATCGGCATGATCCTGGTCACTCATGGCAAGCTCGCCGAGGAATTCGTCGCGGCGATGCAGCACGTTGTCGGGCGGCAGGAGGCGGTTCGCACCGTCTGCATCGGCCCCAATGACGACATGGAAGCGCGCCGGGCCGAGATCGCTGCGGCGATCGAAGAGGTCGATGCCGGTGCGGGGGTCATCATCCTGACCGACCTGTTCGGCGGCACACCATCGAACCTCGCGATTTCGCTGATGCGCCGCAACACGGTTGAGGTGATTGCCGGGATCAACTTGCCGATGCTGATCCGCCTGGCCAAGGCGCGCGGCTGCATGCCGCTGGAAAAGGCTGTCGCGGCGGCGCGCGATGCCGGCCGTAACTACATTACGGTCGCTTCGGAGTTCCTGGGCCAGGACGCATAAGTACAACGGGGATTGGGGGAACATGAGCGAGGCTCGCGAAAGCGTTGAAATCGTCAACAACAGGGGATTGCACGCCCGCGCCAGCGCCAAGTTCGTCAATGCGGTGACCAAGTTGGGTGATGTCGTCCAGGTCCGGGTCGAAAAGGATGGCAACGATGCCGCCGGCGGTTCGATCCTGGGGCTGATGATGCTGGGCGCGGCCAAGGGCGATTCGATCGAGATCATTGTTTCGGGCGAAGGCGCCGATGCCGCGCTGACCAAGCTGGTCGGCCTGGTCAAGGACGGCTTCGGCGAGGACTGATGCGTGGCTGAACGCCGCCAGATCACCGGATTTTCCAACCCCACGGTCAAGTTCCTGCGCAGCTTGCGCGAGAAGAAGCACCGCAAGGCGGCCGGCAAGTTTCTCGCTGAAGGGCTGCGCCTCCTGACCGACGCGCGCGAGAGCGGGCACTTGCCCGAAGTGCTTGTCATGGCCGAAGAGCGCGATCCCCATCCGCTGCTGGCCGCACTGGAAGCCGATGTGCTCGCCGCCGGAGGCGAAGTGATCGAGACCAGCGCGGAAATCCTCGGCAAGATCACCGGCAAGGACAATCCCCAGACGGTCGCCGGGGTGTTCGCCGAATTCGATACCGGCCTGGCCGCAATCGACCGTTCCAGCGCGAAGATCTGGCTGGTTGCCCAGGCACTGCGCGATCCGGGCAATCTTGGCACCATGCTGCGCACTGGCGACGCGGTGGGCGCGGGCGGGCTGATCCTGATCGACGATTGCGCCGATCCGTTCAGCACCGAAGCGGTCCGGGCCAGCATGGGCGCGGTCTTTACCCAGCGGATCGCCCAGGCGCGGTGGGGCGAGTTCCTGCCTTGGCTGCGCTCCGGGTCGGGCCAGCTTGTGGCTGCGAGCTTGCGTGAGGCCGTGCCCTATCGCGGTGCTGCTTATCAGGCACCATGCTTCGTGATGGTCGGCAACGAAAGCCGCGGCCTGCCCGAGGACTATGAGATGGCCTGTGACCTGCGCGTCACCATGCCGATGAAAGGCCGGGCCGACAGCCTCAACGCCGCAGTCGCGGCTGCGGTGCTGGCTTACGAAGTGCTGGACGCGCTCGATTAATCCGTTCAGCTCGCGATCAGCATCGCGGTGGCATTTCCGGAGCCATGATCAAGCTTGCATCGCTCATCGCCCTGCCCTTGCTGGCCGCCTGCACCACTGTGGCCGATGCCGCGCCGGAAGGTCCCGGCAGCGATTGGACCTTCGTTTCGATTGATGGCCGCGCACCGGTTTCGGACAAGACATCGCTGACAATCAGACCGGGCAGAATTGGCGCCAATGTCGGCTGCAACGGCCTTGGCGGCGACCTCAAACTGGAACCTGGACGGATGATCGTCGGGCCGGTGATCTCAACGCAAATGTATTGCGATGGCGTGATGGAGCAAGAACGCGCCGTCGCCGAACTGCTGGGCGCATCGCCGGCCTTCTTCATCGAGGGCAACCGTCTGGGCATCCGTTCGGACAAGCACGTCGCCGAACTGCGCAAGGTTATTCCGCGCTAGTCGGCAGCGTCCTCGCTGGCCTGCTCGATTGCCAGGGCCCCGCCCTCGGCATGGCGCGGAGCCGCTTCGACCAGCGGTACATCCTCGATCTCGCGTTTGCCGATCTCGACCCCCTTGTCGCGCAGCCGCTTGGCGCTGGTGACGACGTTGCGCTCAAAGCTGCCGACGAACTTGTTGTAGTTGTTGACTGCGCTTTCGAGGCCGCCGCCGACCCGTCGCAGGTGTTCCGACGCGGTGGCGATGCGGTCGTATATCTCGGTGCCGATCCGCCCGATCTCACGCGCTTCGCTGGCGAGGGCATCCTGCCGCCAGACCATCGCGACAGTCCGCGCGATCGCCACCAGATTGGTCGGAGTGGCCAGCAGAACCTTGTTATGAAAGGCGAAGTCCCACAGCTCCGGATCGTTCTCCAGCGCGGCGGCGACAAAGTGCTCACCCGGTACGAACATCACGACATAGTCCGGCGCTTCCTCGAACTGGCTTTGATAGCCCTTCGCCCCCAGCGTCTGGATATGCCCGCGCATCGAGCGGGCATGAAGATCGAGGTGGCGCTTGCGCTCGGCATCGTCGCTACACTCGAACGCGGCCTGGTAAGCGTTAAGCGAGACCTTCGCGTCGATCACCAGCTTCTTCTGCCCCGGAACATGGACGATGGCATCGGGCCGGAGCCGGCCTTCGTCGGTGTCCATCGAATGTTCGAGATTGAAATCGGTGTGTTCGCTAAGGCCGCATTGCTCAAGCACGTTCTGCAGCGCCCGTTCACCCCAGCGCCCGCGGGCCTTGGGGGCGTTGGTCAGCGAATTGCCGAGCCGCGCCGCCTCGGTCTTGACTGCTTCCTGCCCTTCGCGGACCGACTGGATCAGCCCGGCGAGCTGGCCGAAAGCGTCGACGCGGTTCTTCTCGAGCGCCTGGACCTGTTCCTCATAGGACTTGAGCCGCTGGTCGACCGGAGCCAGCAACGCCTTCAGCCGCTCGGCGCTCTTCTCTTCCGAATGGGCAAAGCGCTGCTGTGCCTCGGCCATCATCTGCTCGCGCGCCTGGGCCAGGATCTTCGCCCCGGCCGCTTCGAATTCCTTCTTTAGGGATTCCTGGGCAGTCAGCAGCGCGGCCTTCTGCTCGTCAAAATGCGCGGCATTGGCCTTGAGCGTGGCGAGTTCGATCGAGGCGTTGCCAAGATCGGCCACCGCCTTGCGGAATCGGGCGTCCAGATCGCGCCCCTCCGTCTCGCTCGCCGCCAATTGCTCGCGCAACTGCGCAGCGGGCCGCGAACCGGCGAACCAGCCGCCCATCGCACCCAGCGCCAAGCCCAGAAGCAATAAAACGATGCCGATAATCTGTCCGTCCATTCCGGCAACCTACTCAGAACGGAGCAAGAACACCAGCCCCCACTTTGCCCCTATCCACGTTCGTCACCCTGAACTTGTTTCAGGGTCCATGATGCCGCCAGCCCTGAAGACGCCGAAAACGATCCAACGGCCCGTCCTCGTTGCGGCACAGCGCACCGGTGGTGCCGTGGAATGGACCCTGAAACGAGTTCAGGGTGACGGCTGTGGGGTGGATTCGAGTGTTAGTTGTCTCTCGCTGATCAAGCCGCCTTGCGCAGCTTTTCCAGCTTCTTCAGCGCCATCTGCCGCTTAAGGCGGCTGAGGTGGTCGATGAACAGGATCCCTTCGAGGTGGTCCATCTCGTGCTGCAGGCAGGTCGCCATCAGCCCTTCCATCTCTTCCTCGTGGACCTTGCCGTCGAGATCCTGCCAGCGGGCGCGGATCCGGGCCGGGCGTTCGACCTCGGCATAGATTTCCGGGACCGAGAGGCAGCCTTCGGAATAGACCGCGTGATCGTCCGAGGGATCGAGGATCTCCGGATTGATGAAGACCTGCGGCTGCTTCAGCGTCGGCTGGTGGTGGTGATGATGGCCGTCGTGGTTGCACGGCACCGGCTCGGCATCGGGATCGTCGGGCTGGAGATCGATCACCAGCACGCGCAGCGGCACCCCGACCTGGATCGCGGCAAGCCCGATTCCGGGGGCGTCGTACATGGTTTCGAACATGTCATCGACCAGGGTGCGCAGTTCATCATTGAACGCGGTGACGGGGGCCGAGACCTGCTTGAGCACGGGATCGGGAACTTCGAGGATTTCGCGGATAGCCATGAAGGGGCACATAGTGCGAGGTTGCGCTGGCTTCAACCATAGGAATTCTTCGTGTCTTCGTGTGAACCCGATCAGCCCATCGGCCGCCGCGCGCGCAGCGCCTGGGCCAAAGTCCCTTCGTCGAGGTAATCAAGCTCTCCCCCCACCGGCAGGCCATGGGCCAGCTGGGTGATCCGCACCGGATAGCCTTCGAGCCGCTCGGCGATGTAATGCGCGGTGGTCTGGCCCTCCAGCGTGGCGTTCATCGCCAGGACGACCTCGTCGATCCCGCCCTGACTGACCCGTTCGAGCAGCTTGCCGATCGACAGGTCTTCGGGCCGCACGCCCTCCAGCGCCGAGAGCCGCCCGCCGAGCACGTGGTACCTGCCGGTGAACAGCCGCGCCCGATCGAGCGCCCACAGGTCCGAAACGTCCTCCACCACGCAAAGCTGGCGCGGATCGCGGCGTGGATCGGCACAGATCGCGCAAGGGTTGGTGGTATCGACATTGCCGCAGGTCTGGCATTCGACCAGCCCGGCCCGCACCGCCTCCAGCGCCTCGAGCAAACCAACCAGCGAAGTCTCGCGCCGCTTGATCAGCCACAGCACCGCGCGCCGCGCCGAACGCGGGCCAAGGCCCGGCAAGCGCGACAGCGCCTGGGTCAGTGCTTCGATTTCCGAGGAAGCCATAACGCTCTCTAACCGCTCAGGCTGAGCTTGTCGAAGCCCTGTCCTTTTCTTTTCCAACGTTGAAAGTAAGGACAGTCCTTCGATAAGCTCAGGACGGACGGAAATTGACTTTGCGCGTGATCTTCATGGGAACCCCTGATTTTGCCGTTCCGGCGCTGAAGGCGCTGGTCGCGGCGGGGCATGATGTGGTCGCCGCCTATACCCAGCCCCCCCGCCCCGGCGGCCGCCGCGGCAAGGAACTGACCCCTACCCCGGTACACAAGGCAGCCGTGGCGCTGGGGATCGAAGTGCGCCATCCGGCCAGCCTGAAGGGCACGGACGAGCAGGAGGCATTTGCAACGCTGAACGCCGATGTGGCAGTCGTCGCTGCCTATGGCCTGATCCTGCCTCAGACGGTGCTCGATGCGCCGCGCCTGGGCTGCCTTAATGTGCATGCCAGCCTGCTCCCGCGCTGGCGCGGCGCGGCCCCGATCCAGCGGGCGATCCTGGCGGGCGATGAATGGACCGGCGTCACCATCATGCAGATGGAAAAGGGCCTCGATACCGGGCCGATGCTGGCCGAGGTGAAGACGCCGGTGGTCGGCAAGACTACGGGCGAATTGACCGAGGAACTGGCCGAGCTTGGCGGCAACCTGATGGTTGAAGTCCTGGCCGACCTGCCCGGCCATGCGCCGCAGGTGCAGCCGGAAGAGGGCGTCACCTATGCCCACAAGATCGACAAGGCCGAGACCCGGATCGACTGGAGCCAGAGCGCCGGACAGGCCGAACGCCAGGTTCGCGCCTTTGCCCCCGCGCCGGGGGCCTGGTTCGAGTTCGAAGGCGAGCGCTGCAAGGTCCTTGCTGCCGAGATCGCCGCAGGCAGCGGCAAACCAGGTGAAGTACTGGATGACCAGCTGACCGTCGCTTGCGCTATCGGCGCGCTCCGACCCACTTGGGTGCAGCGGGCTGGCCGCCCGGCAATGGCGACGCAGGACCTGCTGCGCGGCTGGGCAATTGGCGCGGGGGCCGCACTCGCTTGACCCGTTTTGCCCTTACCCTCGAATTCGACGGCACACCGTTCATGGGCTTGCAGCGGCAAGCCCATGGGCCATCGGTGCAACAAGCGGTGGAGGAAGCGGTGCGTGCCACCACGGGGGAGACGGTCACGCTCCACGCCGCCGGGCGGACCGATGCCGGGGTTCATGCGCTGGGGATGCGGGTTCATGTCGATATCACGAAGGCAATCGACGCGTTCCGGCTGATGGAAGCGCTCAACCACCACCTGCGCCCCGATCCGATCGCGGTGCTGGCCTGCGAGGCCGTGGCGGATGACTGGCATGCGCGGTTTTCGTGCATCGGCCGCGAATACCTGTACCGGATCGCAAATCGCCGCGCGCCGCTGACACTCGATGCCAATCGCGCCTGGCAGGTTGCCCAGCCGCTCGACGCCGAAGCGATGCACCGCGCGGCACAGGCGCTGGTCGGGCACCACGACTTCACCACCTTCCGCTCGGTCCATTGCCAGGCACAAAGCGCGGAAAAGACGCTCGACCTGCTGAGCGCCGAGCGCGTGGGCGAGGAAGTCCACATCCGCGCCGCCGCGCGTTCGTTCCTGCATCACCAGGTCCGTTCGATGGTCGGCTGCCTCACGCTGGTCGGTATGGGCCGCTGGCGCGAGGAGCAAGTGGGCGAGGCGCTGGCCGCGCGCGACCGCGCCGCATTGGGCCTCAATGCACCCAGCGAAGGGCTTTATTTCGTTCGCGCGCTTTACCCCGGCGAATGACGCACTAGGTTGCATTCCGAAACAGAATCGGGAGACAACCAATGGCATTCACCGGCAAGCAGCTCACCACCCAGCTCGACGCGGACGGCACGCTGACCCTCCAGCTCAACGACAAGACCTGGGATGATCCCAAGACCGGCCAGGTGCTGATCAAGGTTGAAGCCAGCCCGATCAATCCTTCGGACCTCGGCCTGCTGTTCGCCAGCGCCGATACCGAAAACGCGGTTTACTCGCCCGGCAAGGTCGTGGCGAAGATGCCCGACAACGCCACCCGCGCGATGAAGGCGCGGCACGGCATGGCGATGCCGGCAGGCAACGAAGCAGCCGGCACCGTGGTCGCGGCAGGCGCAGGCGCGGAACACCTGATGGGCAAGCGGATCGCCTGCGTTCCCGGCACCGCCTATGGCAGCTACGCAATCGCCGAAGCGCAGATGGCTTTTGCCGTCGATGACAGCGTAACTGCGGAACAGGCCGCAAGTTCGTTCGTCAACCCGATGACCGCGCTGGGTTTTACCGAAACGATGAAGCTGGAAGGCTTCACCGGGATCGTCCACGCTGCCGCCGCATCGAACCTCGGCCAGATGCTGGTCAAGATCTGCCTTGAGGACAACATTCCGCTGGTCAACATCGTCCGCAGCGACGAGCAGGTGAAGCTGCTCAAGGACCTTGGCGCAACCCACGTGCTCAACATGACCGACGCCGATTTCATGCCCAGGCTGATCGACGCAATTGCGGAGACCAAGGCGATGATCGGGTTCGATCCGATCGGCGGCGGCACGCTCGCCGGGCAGATCCTGACTGCGATGGAAGCCGCCGCCAGCCGCGGCGCCGCCTTCAGCCGCTATGGCTCATCGGAGCCGAAGAAGGTCTACATCTATGGCGCGCTCGATCTCGGCCCGACGATCCTCAACCGCGCCTTCGGCCTGACCTGGGACCTCGCCGGCTGGCTGCTGACCCCGTTCATGATGAAAGCCGGGATGGAAGTGGTCGGCCGGATGCGCGCGCGGGTGATGAAGGACCTGACCACCACCTTCGCCAGCCATTATGCCAGGAAGGGCAACCTCGAAGACATGCTCACAAAGGATGCAGTGAGCATGTACAACGCGCGGCGCACGGGCGAGAAGTACCTGGTCACGCCGTAAGCGAGATATCCTCCCTGACGCGCAGCGTCGGGGAGGAATTACCCCTTCCCGACAACGCTTTCCGGCAGTTCGGTTCCGAACACGCGCTGGTAGTACTCCGCCACCAGCATCCGCTCGGTCTCGTCGCACTTGTTGAGGAACGAGAGGCGGAAGGCGAAGCCGGGGTCCTTGAAGATCGCGGTGTTCTGCGCCCAGGTGATCACGGTGCGCGGGCTCATCACGGTGCTGATATCGCCGTTGATGAAGCCCTGGCGGGTCAGATCGGCGACCTTGACCATGTTGGCGACCATTTCGGCGGAGGCGCCTTCGGTCTTGGCCAGCACGATCTCGCTTTCGACCTGTGCGGGCAGGTAGTTGAGCTGAACGACTATGTTCCAGCGGTCCATCTGCGCCTGGTTGATCGCCTGGGTGCCGTGATAGAGCCCGCTGGTATCGCCGAGACCGACCGTATTGGCGGTGGCAAACAGGCGGAAGTTCTTGTCCGGACGGATCACCCGGTTCTGATCGAGCAGGGTCAGCTTTCCTTCGGTTTCCAGCACGCGCTGGATCACAAACATCACGTCGGGGCGGCCGGCATCGTACTCGTCGAAAACCAGCGCGACCGGGTGCTGCAGCGCCCAGGGCAGCAGCCCTTCGCGGAATTCGGTTACCTGTAGCCCGTCGCGCAGCACGATCGCATCGCGGCCGACCAGATCGATCCGGCTGATATGGGCGTCGAGGTTGATGCGAACAGTCGGCCAGTTGAGCCGGGCCGCGACCTGCTCAATGTGTGTCGACTTGCCGGTACCGTGATAGCCCTGGACGATCACCCGGCGGTTGAAGGCAAAGCCAGCCAGAATCGCAAGCGTCGTATCCGGATCGAACACATAGGCGCCGTCCACATCGGGCGTACGCTCGTCCGGCTGGCTAAAGGCCGGAACCTTCATGTCGATATCGATCCCGAAAAGCTCGCGCACGCTCACCTCGGTGTCGGGCGCGGGCAGGACGGTCTGGTTCGAAGTGTCGCTCAGGGCTGTTTTGTCGGTCATCGCGGGAACCGACTATACGCGCGGGCGCACGGCTGCAACTGCCTTTGCGCGCCAAACCGCGACTATTTCAACCGCGCGGTTAAGTCAGTCGGGCGGTGCAGGCTGAAGGACCGGCCGTGTGAAGCGGACTTGCACCATACCAACTGGTCGGTATGATGATGCCATGTCCACGAGTCGCCCTGCCCTGGGCACCACTGCCCGTGACCGGTTGATCGCCGCCGCGCACCAGACTGTGCGGGCCAAGGGCTATGCCGCCACCTCGGTTGACGAGCTGTGCGGAGCCGCCGGGGTGACCAAGGGCGCGTTCTTTCACCACTTCCCTTCGAAGGAGGCATTGGGCGTTGCCGCGGCCAATGCCTGGACCGCGCGGGCCGAAGAACACATCTTCACCCTGCCGGAATGGACCCGGCTGCCCGATCCGCTTGACCGGCTGCTGGCGCATATCGATTTCCGGCTGGCGATGATCGAGGGCCCGGTCGAGGATTTCACCTGTTTCGTCGGAACGATGGTGCAGGAAGCCTATCTGACCAACCAGCCGATCCGAAAGGCCTGCCAGGCCAGCATCGGTGCCTATGCCGAACGGCTGGCCGAGGACATCCAGGCTGCGGTTGAACAACATGGCGCGCAGATCGACGCGCTGAGCCTGGCCTATCATGTCCAGGCCGTGCTGCAGGGCGCCTTCATTCTGGCCAAGGCCCAGAACGATCCGGCGCGCGCGCGGGACTCAGTTGCCCATCTCAAGCGATATGTCTCGATGCTGTTCGGAAAGACGGACCAACCATGACTCAAATGATCTTCGTCAACCTGCCGGTGGCCGATCTGCCCTGCGCCCGTGCATTCTATGAAGCGCTGGGTTTCACCCACAACCCTGCCTTCTCCAACGAAGAGGGGGCCTGCATGGTTCTGTCCGAGACGATCCATGTGATGATCCTGACTCACGCCAAATGGCGGACCTTTACCACCCGTCCGATCTGCCCGCCGGGTTCGAGCGAGGTTTCGCTGGCAATCACCTGCGGTGAAAAGGCCGAAGTTACCCGCCTGGTCGAGGCTGGAGCGGCCGCCGGCGGCGCAGCGGACGTCAATCCGCCCGAGGACCATGGCTTCATGTACCAGCGCACCATCGCCGATCCCGATGGTCACATCTGGGAACCGTTCTGGATGGATCCGTCCGCAGTGGGCGGCGCTGCAGAGGAGACTGCGCCATGAGCTTCTTCGACATCGCAATCTACACGGTCGCATCGGACGACAAGCAGGCCCTGACCGACTTTGCGACCAGCGCCGATCAAATCTTTCTGGAATACGGGGCGCTGCGCCTGATCGATGGTTGGGGTGAGGACGTCCCCCACGGCAAGGTCACCGATCTTTACCGCGCCGTTGCTGCCGGAGAAGGCCGTACAGTCTGCGTCGGGATTGTCGAATGGCCGGACAAGGCGACCCGTGATGCCGGTTGGGCGAGGCTGGAAACCGATCCGCGCATGCAGGGAATCCAAGGACCAATGGACGGAAAGCACATGATTTTCGGCGGTTTTTCGGGACTGGTCGATATCACGGCATAAGGAGCAAGGCGACGAGCACTCTTCAAGGCAGCTGGATCTGGTACGAACTGATGACCGCCGACCCGGCAGCGGCCAAGGCTTTCTACGAGCCGATCATTGGCTGGACGATGTCTCCTGGTACGCCCGAAACCGGCAACTACGGTTTCATCGCTGCACCGGACCAGGCAATGGTCAGCGGCGTTCTGGCGCTGACCGAGGATATGACCGCGCACGGCGCGCGGCCTTGCTGGGTCGGTTATATCGGCGTCGATGATTGCGATGCCACAGTCACCGCGATCGAGGCCGCTGGCGGGAAGACGCTGATGCCGCCGAACGATGTGCCGATGGCCGGGCGGATTGCAATGGTCGCCGATCCGGGCGGCGCACCGTTCTATGTCATAACCCCTACCCCGCCCCCTGGCGGCGGCGAAAGCACTGCGTTCCAGGCTGAGATCAACTGCGGCCATTGCGGCTGGAACGAACTGCTGGCCGGCGATGCCCCGCGCGAACTGGGGTTTTACACCGGCCTGTTCGGCTGGTCGCTTCCCGAACCGATGGATATGGGCCCGATGGGGAAATACCAGTTCATCGCGCATGACGGCGTGACTGTCGGAGCGATCATGCCGGCCATGCCGCAGACCCCGGCCCCGTTCTGGAATCACTATTTCTGGGTGCCCAGCATCGCTGCTGCCAGGCCGCTGATCGAGGCTGGCGGCGGACAGGTGATCAACGGACCGATGGAAGTCCCCGGCGGCAGCTGGATCGTCCAGGGGATCGATCCGCAAGGAGCGTTTTTCAGCCTGGTCGGCGGCGCGTAGCCAAGCTTGACCAGCGCAAATTGATCGGCCAAGTTCCGTATTTGTTCCAATTCGACCGGGAGTATCGCCGTGGCCGCCTACACCTTTTTCACCAATCCAATGAGCCGCGGCCAGATTGCGCGCTGGGCGCTGCATGAAGTCGGTGCGGCTTATGACCAAATACTTGTCGACTGGACATCAAAGCCGGCAGAGCTCGTCCGCGCCAATCCGATGGGCAAGGTGCCGACGCTGATCCATCGCACTGAATCCGGAGAGCGGATCGTGACTGAATGCGCGGCGATCTGCGCCTATCTCGGCGAGGTTCATCCCGAAGCCGGGCTGCTGCCAAGCGAAGCTGAACTGGCCGATTACTACCGCTGGATGTTCTTCGCCGCCGGTCCATTGGAGCAGGCAATCGTAGGTCGATCAATGGGCTGGGAAGTGCCCAAAGACCGCGAAGCCATGGTCGGCTTCGGCAGTTTCGATCGGGTGCTCGATACGCTTGAAGCCCATTTCGATCTCAACGCGTACGTCTGCGGGAACCGCTTTACCATGGCCGATGTTTATGTCGGCAGTCAGATTGACTGGGGCCTCACCTTTGGCTCGATCCCGCCGCGCCAGGCCTTCGTCGCCTACGCCGAACGGCTCCAGGCGCGCGACGCCTACAAGGAAGCCAAGGGGATCGACAACGACCTGATCCAGGAGATGCGCAAATGACCGACGTAACCTTGTGCCTGTGGTATGACGGCGCTGCCGAGGAAGCGGCACGGTTTTATGCCGCCACCTTCCCGGACAGCAGCCTAGGCGCCATCCACCGCGCGCCCGGCGATTTCCCGGGCGGCAAAGCAGGCGATCCGCTGACAGTCGAATTCACCGTGCTCAGCCTGAAATGCATCGGGCTGAACGGCGGGCCGATCTTCCCTCATACCGAAGCCTTCAGCTTTCAGGTCGGCACCGACAGTCAGGAGGAAACCGACCGTTACTGGGACGCGATTGTTGGCAATGGCGGCGCGGAAAGCGCCTGTGGCTGGTGCAAGGACAAGTGGGGCCTCAACTGGCAGATCACCCCCAAGGTACTCACACAGGGCATGGCCGATCCCGATCCCGCAGTCCGCGCCCGCGTGTTCGAGGCGATGATGACGATGGGCAAGATCGACCACGCTGCGATCGAAGCGGCGCGGGCAGGATAGGCCGGTGCTCAAGCTCTACGGCCACCCCTTTTCCAGCTACACCTGGAAGGCGCTGATCCCACTCTATGCCAACGCCACGCCGTTCGAGTTCCGGCAGGTCGGCGGGGTAAATGCCGATGACGATGCCTTCGTTCAGGCGGCAAGCCCCTCTGGCAAGTTTCCGGTGTTGGTCGATGGTGACAAAGAGGTGTTCGAGGCGACCGCGATCATCGAGCATCTCCAGATCCACCAACCCGGCCCTTCCCCGCTCCTGCCGGAAGACCCGGCGGAAGCCGTGCAAGTGCGGATGCTCGACCGGGTGTTTGACAACTATGTCATGGGTGTGATGCAGGAAAGCGTCGCCGAGGCGATCCGGCTCGGCGCGCTGGGTCCTGAAACCCGCAGCAGCGTGGAACAGCGGCTCGACCGGTCCTATCGCTGGCTCGACACATGGCTGGAAAACTATGACCGCCCGGATCACGTCACGCTGATCGAATGCGCCGCCGCGCCAAGCCTGTTCTATGCCGACTGGGTCCATCGCATCCCGGCCGATCTCGCCCGGCTGACCGCCTGGCGCGCTCATCTGCTGGCCTTGCCACCCATCGCCCGCTGTGTTGAAGATGCCCGCCCGTTCCGCCACTACTTCCCGCTCGGTGCGCCCGACCGCGATTGAACAGAGGATTTTGCATGTACGAACTGTCCGTCACCCGCCTGATTGATGCCGCGCCCGACAAGGTCTGGAAGGTCCTGACCGAGCGGACCAACGAATGGTGGTGCCCCAAGCCGTGGCGCGCCGAGGTGGATTGGGGCAGCCGTGCGCCGGGCGGGCGCACCCACACCACCATGCACGGCCCCAACGGCGAAAAGAACGAACATCCCGGCTTTATCCTTGCCTGGGACGAAGGCCGCCGGATTGCGGTGACCGACGCGATCGAAGGTGATCTCAAGCCGGCCGGACCCTTCATGCTCGGCATCTGGGAAATCGCGCCCGAAGGCAGCGGCACCCGCTATACCGGCCGGGCCCGGCACTGGACATCGGAGAGCATGGCCCACCACAAGGAGATGGGCTTTGACGAAGGCTGGGGGATCATGGCCGATCAGTTCAAGGAACTGTGCGAAGCCGGGTGAGCGTCGTTCGCGTTTCACATCAAGCAGCGGCTGCATCCCCCTCCCCGCTGGGGAGGGGAGTCAGAGCGCCTGGATGACGGAACATGGCAAGGGCTTAGGCGAAGGCTGCAGCGCGCCTTAGCAGCTGGTAAGACTCGACCACTTCCTGCAACCGCGTCTCGAAGCTGCGGTCCCCGCCGTTGCGATCGGGGTGGTACTTGCGGACCAGTTGCGAGTATCGACTGCGCAGATCGTGACGGCTGGCATCAATCCCCAGTCCCAGTACGTCGAGGGCGCGGCGCTCGTCAGGCGTCACTGCCCGGCCGTCTTCGCGCTGCGCCGGTTTGCGCACCCGGGCGCGCTGGCTGATCGCTTCAAGCGGATCGGTGAAATCGGCCCAGCGTGGTGCGGCGTCAATCCCGGCGGTGGGGGAAAAGGCCCGGGTCTGACGGTCCCAGCCGTGAATAGGGTGCTGGGCGCGGATGATCTCTTCCGCGCTCATCCCTTCGAACCAGTCATAGCCGGAGTTGAATTCGCGGACGTGGTCGAGGCAGAACCAGTGATAGTCTCCCGGTCCGTCAAAGCTCGATCCGCGCGGCCCGGGCGCGCGGAATTCCCCGACCTCGGGGCAGCCGGGCCGCTCGCAGCGCCGGTCGCCCCGGCCGACCCGTCCATGAAAGCGATCGTTCTTCACCGCTTCCACATGGCGATTGTTCGGCTAGAATGGAACCCATGACCACATCCCCCGCCCCCAAAATCGCCGACGAAATCGAGCGTCTGCTTTCTGCCGCCTTCGCCCCCACCCACCTCGCCGTGATCAACGACAGCGCCAAACACAGCGGCCACAGCGGCGATGACGGCTCGGGCGAAAGCCACTTCACCGTCGAAATCGAAAGCGCTGCCTTTTCCGAAATCTCGCGGCTCGAACGCCAGCGCATGGTCAATCGCGCGCTGGGCGACATCCCCGGCCAGCGGGTCCACGCCCTGGCGGTCAAGGCAAAGGCACCGGGCGAATGAGCGAGCCGGCGGCCTCCCGGCGGATCCGGCGTGCGGCCCGAATCCTTCTGCTTGCTGAGGACAAGTCACTCTTGCTGTTCCGCTTCACGCCGAGCGACCGTCCGCCACTGTGGGCCACGCCCGGCGGAGAATGCGATGGCGACGAGGAATTCGAGGTTGCCGCGCGGCGCGAGCTTTTGGAAGAGACCGGGCTGGCGCTTGAACCAGGTCCAATCATCGCGCGGCGCAGCAATGATTTCCTGACCTTTGACGGAGAGCCCGTGTCTGCTGACGAGGCCTATTTCGCCATTCGGGTAACAGACAAATTCATCGACACCGCCGGTCATACCGCGCACGAACTCGCCGTAATGCAGACGCACCGATGGTTCACCCGCGACGAGCTGGCCAGCTGGCACGAAGTCATTTTTCCGGAAGAGATTCTCGACATACTCGCAAAAGTTGACGCCGCATGAGCCTGCTCCAAACCATCCAGCCGGTCACCCATGACCTCGGCGCATTCCAGGTCCGGCGGGTACTGCCCAGCCCGCGCAGGGTTATGGTCGGGCCATTCGTGTTCGTCGACCAGTTTGGCCCGGCACTGCTCCCTCCCGGCGTGGCAATGGATGTCCGGCCGCATCCGCACATCGGGATCGCCACGGTGACCTGGCTGCTCGAAGGGGCGATCGATCACCGTGACAGTCTGGGCACTTTCGCCACGATCCGCCCCGGGCAGGTCAACCTGATGACCGCCGGAAGTGGAATCGTCCATTCCGAGCGCGGACTGCCTTCGGAGCGTGTCCGCGAAAAGCCGATCTATGGAATGCAGACCTGGCTGGCGCTGCCCGACGGCAAAGAGGAAATCGCGCCGGCATTCGAGGCGGTCACCGACCTGCCGCTGGTCGAGGACGGCTGCGCCTCGGCGCGAGTGATTTTGGGCAACCTGTGGGGCCGGACCGCGCCGACCACCCAGCATTCGCCGACGATCTATGCCGAAATCACCCTTGCCCCCGGCGGAACGATCCCGATCGATCCCGAGGCCGACGAACGCGCGCTGATGCTGATCGGCGGCGAGGCCAGTGTCGATGGCCTGGCACTGGGCCTTTACGAACTCGCCGTGCTCGCCCCTGGCAAGGCGATGCGCCTGGCCAGCGGGACCGGCGCGCGCGTCATGCTGCTCGGCGGGGCGCCGCTGGACAGCCCGCGCCATGTGTGGTGGAACTTCGTCTCGTCCAGCCGCGAGCGGATCAACCAGGCCAAGGACGATTGGCGGGCCGGGCGCTTCGCCACAGTACCGGGGGACGAGGATGAGTTCATCCCGCTCCCGCAAGTTCCGCTGACCAACAGCGATACAGGGAGAGAATGATGAGTTTTGCAGGACAGGCCGCGTGGATCACCGGCGCGTCATCGGGAATTGGCGCGGCTTTGGCGCGGGCATTGGCCAAGCAAGGCGCGCGGCTGGTCCTGTCAGGGCGCAACGTCGAGGCGCTGAAGGCAGTTGCGAAGGACTGCGGCGAAGCACTGGTCCTGCCATTTGAAAGCACCGACATTGCAGCAATTGCTCCAGCGGCCGAAAAGGCCTGGGCCTGGTCCGGCGGGATCGACCTGCTGGTCAACAACGCCGGAATTTCGCAGCGAAGCCTGGCGCAGGATACGTCCTTTGACGTCTACGAACGGATTATCGGGGTCGATCTGCTCGCGCCGATCGCGCTGACCCAGGCGGTGCTGCCGCGGATGGTCGCGCGTGGCTCGGGCCGGATCGCGATGATCAGCTCGATCGCCGGCAAGGTCGGGGTGCCGATGCGCACTGCCTATTGCGCCGCCAAGTTCGGGATCGCTGGCTATGCCGATGCCTTGCGCGCCGAGGTCGCGCACCTTGGCCTGCAGGTCCACAACATCTACCCCGGCTCGGTCGCCACCGACGTGTCACGCAACGCCTTGACCAGCGATGGATCGAAGCGCGGCGTTTCGGACAAGGCGATCGATAACGGGATCCCGCCTGGAATTGCAGTAGCCCAGATGATCGACGAGATGCTGGCTGGCAACCGCGAGATCATCGTTGCCGAGGGTGCCGAAAAAGCAATGGGCGAAGCGCGCCGCACGCCCGACGCTCTGCTTGACCAGATTGGCGCGTTCATGGCGGCTGGCTACGTCCAGCGGATGAACGAAGGGGCTGAGTGATGCGGCGCGTAAAACTCGGCAACGGGATCGAGCTCGACGTGCAGGACGAAGGCCCGCGCGACGCGCCGGTGCTGATCTTCCTCCACGGCTTTCCCGACAGCCACCGCACCTGGCGCCACCAGATCGCGCATTTTTCGGACCGGTTCCGCTGCATCGCCCCCGATCAGCGCGGCTATCGCGGTTCGTCAAAGCCGCAGGGGGTGGAGAACTACACCCCCGACAAGCTGATCGGCGACATCTTCCTGCTCGCGGCCGCGCTTGACGTGAAGGACTTCACGGTGGTGGGCCACGATTGGGGCGGCGCGATCGCCTGGGGCGTGGCCTTGATGGGCCAGGGCACCGGACGGGTCACCCGCGCGGTGATCGCCAATGCTCCGCACCCAGTGATCTTCCCCAGGCTGCTCTACACCAACCCGGTTCAGCGCGCGGCGAGCCAGTATTTCCGGATTTTCCGCGATCCGGCCAGCGACGCGTTGGTCGAGCAGTTCGGGCTTGGCGGGGTCTTGCTCAAGGCCTTTGGCGAAACGCCCGAAAACCCGAAGATGGAGCCCGAGGAGCGGGCCGCGCTGCTGGAGGACTGGCAAAACCGCGAAGCCGCGATTGCCATGCTCAACTGGTATCGGGCCAGCCCGATGGAAGTGTTGGAGATGGACGCGCCTTACGTGATTCCAGACGGGTGGAAGCCGGTAGCGATCCCCAAGTTGAAAATTCCGACGCTGGTGATCTGGGCGATGGACGATCATGCCTTGCCGCCCGAAAACCTCGACGGAATGGACGAGCTGATCGATGACCTCACCGTCACCCGCGTTCCGGGATCGGGCCACTTCGTCCAATGGGAAGCGCCCGAGGCAGTCAACGCCGCGATGGAGGAGTTTCTTGGCCGCACAGCCTGACCGCCCCCGCCCCGGGATCGGCGCGGCGATTGCTGCTGCCGAAGCGAAGCAGCGCCGGTCGCTGCTCCGCAACCACGGCGGCGGCCATGCTCCGGTCACCAATCTTGAGCTGTTCTTCGATCTGATCTTCGTCTTCGCGATCACCCAGGTCTCGCACTACCTGCTGGCCGAACTGACCCCGCTGGGCGCGCTGCGCACTGCGGTGATGTTCGCGGCGGTGTGGTGGGCCTGGATGTGGACCACCTGGGCGACCAACTGGGTCGATCCCGACAAGGGCGAGGTGCGCCTGCTGATCGGCGCGTTGATGCTGCTCAGCATGGCAATGTCGGCCGCGATCCCGCACGGTTTCGGCGATGGCGCTTTGCTGTTCGCCGCATCCTATTGCACGATCCAGATCGGCCGGTGCCTGTTCGTCTCCTGGGCGATGGAGCGCGAAGTTGCCGGCCAGGGCCGCAACATGCTGCGCGCCGCGATCTGGTTCCTGACGGCAGCACCGTTCTGGCTTGGCGGAGCCCTGATCGGCGACCCAACCTTGCAGCTGTGGCTGTGGCTGGCTGCGCTGGGCATAGAATATGCGGCGCCGATGACCTTCCTCTGGGTCCCGGGGATGAGCCGGTCGAGCGCCGCAGACTGGCTGATTTCGGGCACCCACATGTCGGAGCGCTGCGCGCTGTTCATCATCATCGCGCTGGGCGAAGGGCTGATCATCTCGGGCGCGACCTATTCCGCCGCCCCGCCCCAGCCGGGGCTCGACGCGGCGCTCGTGACCGCCTTTGTCGGCTCGTTCGCGATGTGGTGGCTCTATTTCGACATGGGTGCGCGGCGCGGCGCAAGGCACATCGAAAACCACGCCGTCCCCGGCCTGATCGGACGGCAGGCCTTTACCTATTGGCACATCCCGATCGTGGCGGGGATCGTGATCCTGGCCGTCGCGGATGAACTGGTCCTCGCCCATCCGCTCGAACCGCTTCATGGCGAGCTGCTGGCGATCGTGCTGTCGGGAACCGTGCTGTTCATCGCGGGGCTGGCCGGGTTCAAGCGCATCTCCAGCGGCAATCCCTGGTACCCGGCATCCCACGTTTATGGCTTGAGCGCATTGGTGCCGATCGCGCTGTGGGGCTGGCTGGCGCACCCGCCAGGACTGGTGTTCTACGCCGCAACCGTTCTGATGTTCGCGTTGATCGCCGTCTGGGAATGGGGCAGCTTCCACGGCGGCTGGATGGAGCGGATGGAACAGCGAAACTGGTGGCTGGGCCGGTTTCTGCGCAACCGTCTGGAAGTGCGCCGCGCCCGTCGTCTGGCCCGCGAGGCGGCGAAACAGGCGCAGCCCTAAACCGTCCGCTCGCTGCCGCCCCATGCGATCCACGCGCCGTGGGGATGCGCGCGGGTTACGATCTCGCCCGCATCGCCGCCCGGCCAGTAACGCACCACCATTTCGTGGACGTGCAACACACGGTTGGCTTCTAGCGCGATCCAGGCCAGCGGCCGCTCAGGCGTGGCGTGCGCGCCAGCGGCCTCCATCGCGGCGATGACCCGGGCCTGTTGATCGGCCGGCACATATTGCCAGACGATCGAATGCATCAGCACCCGTGTTGTGCCTTCGGCCTGCGGCTTCGCCATTTCGGCATCGACAAAATCGGCCGCGTTCATATGGGCGAGATCGGGCGGTTGTTTCGTCGCTTCAGCAATTGCGGCCTCGATCCGTTCGAACCGGACGGTGTGCTCGGGCCAGATGTAGGCCTTGAGCCGAAGCGCCTTCTCGGGATCGGCCAGATCAACCGGCGCGACGTCGCAGCCCTTGGTCGAGACGATCTCTATCTCGCGAGCAGGCGGTGCATCGCCCTGCCATTCCGGCGCAAACCGGATGGCCCCCGGCTCCGGCCCGACCTGCACCCCGCCCAGGTCATAGTGATAGCGATCGAGCATCAGGTTGATCCCGGCGCTCGATCCAATCTCGAGGCACTCGAACCGCGGCGGCAGGCCCTTGTCGGCCAGCCACAGCATCGCGGCGATGAAATTGGCTGAGCGCCCCGCTTCATTGGTCTGCGGCGGACCATCGAGCCAGGGCAGCAATTCCGCCTCATGCCGGTGAAGCGCTTCGGCGACGATTGCGGCATCGTCCACCCCGCGCTGCCCGGTATAGATCGCAGCAAGCGCTGGCTGGGTCCCTTTCAGATGCAGCGAATGCAGTCCGCCCGCCACACGCAAAGGCAGGGCATCAGCCAGCGGCGCCCCCTCCCAAGCGCGGACCCGGTCCAGTACCGCACCGCCTTCGCCCCGCTCGATCAGGTCACGCAGCGCAGCGCAGATCCGTGCGGTCCGGTCCGCGCCCGAGGCGGTACAATAGGCCACCTGGTTGTCGAATGCCGCAGCGACGATCCCCTCGCCGCTCGCGTTGATGTCGATGAACTGGTATTTCTCCGCCATCGCTGGTTCCTCCTGCTTATTGCTGCAGATGCGAACTTGCTGCGCTTTTTTGCTGCGCCGCACAAGGAAATTCAGCACGGCTCCTTGCCCTTTTTGGCCCCGCACCGTAAGGGCGGCGCGCTATGCCAGACGCGCTGACCTTCGCCGTACCCAAGGGCCGCATCCTCGATGAGGCGCTGCCGCTGATGGCCCGCGCCGGGGTGGTTCCCGAAGCGGGCTTTCATGACAAGGGCAACCGCGCCCTGTCCTTCGCCTGCGAAGGCAGCGACATGCGGCTGATCCGCGTCCGCGCTTTCGATGTGGCGACCTTCGTTGCGCACGGCGCGGCACAGCTTGGCATCGTCGGTTCCGACGTGGTCGAGGAATTTGCCTACCCCGATCTCTACGCGCCGGTCGATCTGGCGATCGGTCATTGTCGGCTGTCGGTCGCCGAACCCGAAGGGCAGATCGGCACCAGCACCCACGTCAGCCACCTGCGCGTCGCGAGCAAGTACCCCAACCTGACCCGCCGCCATTTTGAGCGGCTGGGTGTACAGGCCGAAGTGGTCAAGCTCAACGGCGCGATGGAACTCGCCCCCGGGCTCGGCCTCGCCAGCCGGATCGTCGATCTGGTTTCGACTGGGCGCACGCTCAAGGACAATGGCCTGGTTGAGACCAGCAGGATCCTCGATGTCTCGGCGCGGCTGATCGTCAACCGCGCCGCGCTCAAAACCGATGAGCGCGTGGCCGAGCTGGTTGAGCGGTTTCGCGCCCTTGCAGCCGAGCAGAAGGCCGCCTGATGCTCCGCCTCAACACCCGGGACCCAGGCTTCGAGCAGGCGTTCAAGCGCCTCGTCTCTGACCGGCGCGAGAGCGGTGATGACGTCGCCCGCGATGTCCAGGTGATCCTCAGCGATGTGCGCAACCGCGGCGATGCTGCGCTGGTCGACATGACCGCGCGCTGGGACGGCCACCAGCTGTCCAGCGACGCAGATTGGCAGTTCGGGGCCGAGCAATGCCGCGAAGCATTCGATGCGCTCAAGCCCGATCTGCGCGCGGCGTTGGAACTTGCCGCGCAGCGGATCCGGGCCTTCCACGAAAAGCAACTGCCCAAGAACCGCGACGAAACCGATGATCTGGGCGTGCGGATGGGGGCAAAGTGGCGCGCGGTCGATGCTGCCGGTCTATATGTTCCGGGTGGCCGCGCGGCCTATCCCTCCTCGCTGCTGATGAACGCAATCCCGGCGAAAGTAGCCGGGGTCGAGCGGCTGGTGGTGGTGACCCCAACCCCCAAGGGCCAGGTCAACCCGCTCGTGCTCGCTGCAGCGCACCTTGCCGGTGTCGACGAGGTTTGGCGGGTTGGCGGAGCGCAGGCGGTGGCCGCGCTCGCCTATGGCACCCAGCGGATCAAGCCGGTCGACGTGATAACCGGCCCCGGCAACGCCTGGGTCGCCGAGGCAAAGCGCCAACTGTTCGGCGTGGTCGGGATCGACATGGTCGCCGGGCCGAGCGAAATCCTGCTGATCGCCGATGGCCAGAACGACCCCGAATGGACCGCCGCGGACCTGCTCAGCCAGGCCGAGCACGATCCTGCTGCCCAGTCGATCCTGATCACCGACGATCCGCTGTTCGCCGATACCGTCGCTGACCGGATCGGAGTGGAGCTGGCAATGCTGCCGACCGCGCGGGTCGCGGCGGAAAGCTGGAATACTCACGGCACGATCATCGAAGTCACCAGTCTGGACGAAGCACCGGCCCTGGCCAATGCGCTCGCCGCCGAACACGTCCAGATCGCGACCGACAATCCAGAGAAGCTGTTCAAGGCGATCCGCCATGCCGGTTCGGTCTTCCTCGGCCGGATGACTCCGGAAGCGGTCGGCGACTATGTTGCCGGCCCCAATCACGTCCTCCCGACCGGACGCCGCGCGCGGTTCTCGTCCGGGCTGTCGGTGCTTGATTTCATGAAGCGGACCAGCTTCATCCAACTGGACGAAGCCGCGCTGAAAGCGATCGGTCCGGCCGCGATCGAGCTGGCCGATGCAGAAGGGCTGACCGCGCATGCGCGCTCGATCGAAGTGAGGTTAGGAATATGAAAGGTGCCGCCAAGGCCCGCTCCGCCGCGCGGCTTGCCGCTGTCCAGGCGCTCTACCAGGTCGAGATGGAGGCAACCCCGCTCGCCCAGCTGCTCGATGAGTTCCATCGCCACCGGCTCGGCGCGGAGATCGAGGGCGACCAATATGCCCAGGCCGAGACCGCGTTCTTCGACGATGTGGTGCGAGGCGTCGGCGCCCGCCGCGACGAGATCGACGAGCTGCTCTCCGCCAAGCTCGCCGAAGGCTGGCGGATCGATCGGCTCGACAAGACCATGCTGCAGATCCTGCGCGCTGGCACCTGGGAACTGCTCGCCCGCGCCGACGTGCCCACTGGCAGCGCGATCAGCGAATACGTCGACGTCGCCCACGCCTTCTTCGAAGCGCGCGAGGCGAAGTTCGTCAACGGCGTGCTGGATGCGGTGGCCAAGGTGGCGCGGGCCTGAGCGGCGAATCCGCCTTCCTTGGCGCTCTGCGGGCAATCGCCACGCATCCCGCCGCACGTGGCCTCGCTGACGATTGCGCGGTGCTGGATTTCGGCAACGAAACCCTTGTCCTGACTCACGATACGATGGTCGAAGGCGTCCACTTCCTTCCCGGACAAAGCGGGGAGGATCTGGCCTGGAAACTGGTGGCCAGCAATCTGTCGGACCTTGCCGCCAAGGGCGCGGAGCCTGTCGGTGTGCTGCTGTCCTACCAGCTGGGCAACGATGATGCCGACTTTGCCGCGGGGCTCGATCGCGCCCTAGCCCATTACGGCGTGGCACTGCTGGGTGGGGACACCGTCTCCGCCAACGGACCGCGCACCCTGGGGTTGACCGCAATCGGCCGGGCGACCTTCCGTCCGGTGCCGTCACGGAGCGGCGCCCAAGTCGGCGATGCAGTCTGGCTGACCGGTCCGGTCGGCGGGGCGATGCTGGGTCTTGAGGCGCTGCAATCGGGTCAAGGCGATTCCCGGCTCTATCGCCGCGGGCAGGCCCTGCTGGCTGAAGGCCAGGCGCTTGCGCCCATCGTCAGCGCGATGATGGATGTCTCGGACGGTCTGCTGCTCGATGCCCGGCGTATGGCCACCGCATCGGACGTCACTATAGCGCTGGAACGAATGGCCGTTCCGATCGCCACCCCGGAAGAGCGCCGCGACGCCGCGCTGCGCTGGGGCGAAGACTACCAGTTGCTGTTCACCGTCCCGGCAGACGCCGTGATTCCGGTCCCAGCGCACCCGATCGGAACGGTCACTTCTCGCGGTCCTGAGCCGCTGCTACTTGACGGCGCACCGCCGGCCGGCCAACTCGGCTACGAGCACGGCTGAAATCCCCGGCAAAGCGCCATCCGGCGTTGCATTGCCGCGAATCCCCCCTATAGCTCTCGCCCGGCTGCCTCGCGGACTGGCGGGGCGGAAGTTTTGGGAACCAATAACAAGGGGGAGCTTCCCGTGAATCTAGTCACGATCTCCATTTTGCTGGGGCTGCTGGCCATTGTCTATGGCTTCGTCACCAGCCGCCAGGTGCTGAATTCACCGGCGGGCAATGAAAAGATGCAGGAAATCGCCGCCGCCATTCAGGAAGGCGCGCAAGCCTACCTGAAGCGCCAATATACCTCCATCGCAGTGGTGGGCGTGATTGTGGCGGTGATCGTTGCCTGGGCACTGGGGCCGATTTCGGCTGCCGGCTTCCTGATCGGCGCGATCCTGTCGGGCGTTGCCGGCTTCATCGGGATGAACATCTCGGTCCGCGCCAACGTGCGCACGGCCGCAGCTGCGCAGACCAGTCTGCAGGCCGGCCTGACCATGGCATTCCGCGCCGGTGCGATCACCGGTCTCTTGGTGGCGGGCCTTGCCCTCCTCGCGATCGCGGTGTTCTTCTGGTATTTGACCGCGCAGATGGGTCTTTCCGTTGACAGCCGCAAGGTTGTGGACGGGCTGGTGGCTCTGGCCTTTGGCGCGTCGTTGATTTCGATCTTCGCGCGTCTGGGCGGCGGGATCTTCACCAAGGCTGCCGACGTCGGCGCTGACCTGGTCGGCAAGGTCGAAGCGGGCATCCCCGAAGACGATCCACGCAACCCGGCCGTGATTGCCGATAACGTGGGCGATAACGTGGGTGACTGCGCCGGCATGGCTGCCGACCTGTTCGAAACCTATGTCGTTACCGTTGGCGCCACCATGGTGCTGACCGCGCTGCTGCTGAAGGGTGCGGGCGATCTGCTGCCCAACCTGATGGCGCTGCCGCTGCTGATCGGCGGCGTCTGCATCGTCACCTCGATCATCGGCACTTATGCCGTGCGTCTTGGCGGCGGCAAGAACGTGATGGGCGCCATGTACAAGGGCTTCCTGCTTACCGCCGTGCTTTCGGTGGGGGCGATCTGGTGGGCCATCGGCTATGCCCTGGGCGGCATGGATGCGATGATCCCAGGCACCGAATTCAGCGGCATGGACCTGTTCTGGTGCTCGCTCTTGGGTCTGGTCATCACTGGCCTGATCATCTGGATCACCGAATACTACACCGGCACCAACTATCGCCCGGTGAAGTCGATCGCCAAGGCTTCGGAGACGGGCCACGGCACCAACGTGATCCAGGGTCTGGCCATCAGCCTTGAATCGACCGCCCTGCCCACGATCGTGATCGTGGCCGGCATCATCATCGCGCACCAGCTGGCGGGCCTTATGGGCATTGCCTATGCGGCCACCGCGATGCTGGCTCTGGCCGGGATGGTGGTTGCGCTCGATGCCTATGGTCCGGTGACCGACAATGCCGGCGGCATCGCCGAAATGGCGGGCCTGGATGACAGCGTGCGTGAAAAGACCGACCTGCTCGACGCGGTTGGCAACACCACCAAGGCTGTCACCAAGGGCTATGCCATCGGTTCGGCCGGCCTCGCCGCGCTGGTGCTGTTCGCAGCTTACACCACCGACCTGCGGGAATTCTTCCCGAACCTGACGGTGAACTTCAGCCTTGAAAACCCCTATGTGATCGTTGGCCTGCTGCTCGGCGCGCTGCTCCCGTACCTGTTCGGTGCGATGGGCATGACCGCCGTGGGCCGTGCCGCCGGTGACGTGGTCAAGGACGTGCGCGAACAGTTCCGCGAAAACCCGGGCATCATGACCTATGAGGTCAAGCCGAACTATGCCCGCACCGTCGATCTGGTGACCAAGGCCGCGATCAAGGAAATGATCATCCCGTCGTTGCTGCCGGTGGCCGCTCCGCTGGTGGTCTATTTCGTGATCTCCGCCGTTGCCGGCCAGGAAAACGGCTTTGCCGCCCTGGGTGCCCTGCTTCTGGGCGTGATCGTCGGCGGCCTGTTCGTCGCGATCTCGATGACCTCGGGCGGCGGCGCCTGGGACAATGCCAAGAAGTACATCGAGGACGGCAACCACGGCGGTAAGGGCTCTGAAGCCCACAAGGCCGCGGTGACCGGCGACACGGTCGGCGATCCTTACAAGGATACCGCCGGTCCGGCCGTCAATCCGATGATCAAGATCACCAACATCGTGGCGTTGCTTTTGCTCGCGGCCCTCGCCGCACATTAGGCAACTCACCCAGTTGGGGAAAACAAGACCCCGCCCGGAGCGATCCGGGCGGGGTTTTCGTTTGAACGCAGTGTGCTAGTCTGTATGCATCACTGCCACTTGATCGGCATCAGGAAGGATCGATTGCGTGAAATTCTCCAAGCTTATCCCTTGCAGCGCGGTCGCTGCTGCACTTGCGATGGTTCTTGCCGCTCCGGCGATTGCACAGACAACGCCGGGCACTCCCATGCCCAACAAGGTTCCGCTGTCTGCCTTGGCCGAACTCCCCGCAATGCAGGACGTTTCGATTTCCCCTGATGGCACCAAGGCTGCCATAACCTTGGGTAGCGGCAACGATTTCGTTTATGCGATCATCGATCTGGTAAAGGGCGGCAAGCCCAAGGTCTATGCAACTGCGGCGACCTACAAGGAGGCAGGGCAGCGCTCGGTCCAATCCTATGGTTGGGCCACTGATCGCTATCTGCTGATCACGCTGTCATCACGCGAAAACCTTTTCGGTCAACGTATCGATCTGCGCCGGTTGGCCGCATACGATGTTGAGACCGGCAAGACCATCCCGCTTGCCTGGCAAGATACGACTGGCGACGGAGCCAATGTTTTGTTTGTTGACCGCGAAAAGGCACGAATCCTGCTCGCCCGACAGGTTGACACCGGCGATACCGAAATGCGCTTCCGGTACCGGGTTGAATGGGTCGATATCGCAACCGGCAAGTCGCTCGACATCGTCCAGCAGCCAAACCCCGTTGTCGGCGGCTGGTTTGCCGACGCGAGCGGCGTGGTCCGGGTCGGACAATCATCCAATCGCGATACCGGTGAAGAAAAGATGTTGTATCGGTCGAAGGCGGGCGACCCGATCACGACCGTCCAGAAGGTCAAGGATACGAATTTCACTGGTGCTGGCATGCGCCCGGTGGCCTTCCTTGACGAACCGGACATGGGGATCGTTTCGAGCAACCACGAAGGCCGCGACGCACTTTACAAAGCCAACATGAAGACGATGACGATCGTCGAGAAGGTGTTCGAAGCCCCGGGTGGCTATGACGCCGGGGGAGCGATCGTTGATCGATATACCCGCAAGGTCATCGGGTACACTTACTTCAGTGACCGCCGCCATCAGGTCTTCACCGACCCGGCGCTGAAGGAGATCGGTGCATTTCTTGACGACGGGTTTGGCAAAGGAAATTGGCGGATAGCCTCCTATTCAAAGGGGCACACCAAGCTGATCATCGGTCTTTCGCGGCCCAACCAGATGGAGGCCTTCTATCTGTACGACACGGCATCGGGCCAGATGCAGCTGATCGGGCATGAAAATGCAACGATCAAGGACGGCTTGATGAACCCCGTATCGGCGATCCGTTACAAGGCCAGCGACGGATTGGAGATCGAGGCCGTGGTCACCATGCCGCGGCTGCGCGCCGGGCAAAAGAAGTTGCCGGTTGTAGTGCTTACACACGGCGGACCCTATGGGGTTCGTGACTATGCCGAATATGATCAATGGGCCCAGTCCATTGCCGAGCAAGGCTATGTCGTGGTTCAGCCAAATTATCGCGGCTCGGGCGGCTATGGGACGGAGTTTGTCAAAGCTGGTCGCAAGGACGGTTTCGGCACCCGGATGCAGGACGACCTCAACGATGTCGTCGATCATTTGGGCGCACAGGGCATTGTCGATCCTTCCCGGGCCTGCATGATGGGCTGGTCTTACGGCGGCTATGCTTCGGCCCGCGCCGCCCAGCGAGATGCCGCCCGTTGGCGGTGCACGATCGCAGGGGCTGGGGTTTATGACCTGCCGATGATGCGTGACTATGATCAGGGCTATCTGGGTTCGTTTGGCGCAAACTATCTGGCCAAGGGTGCAGCGTCACTGAACGACGTCTCCCCCGCCCGCAATGCCGGGGGCAAATGGTCACCGATCCTTGTGGTTCACGGCGTTCGCGATCCTCGGGTTCCGATCGCTCAAGGCCGTGCCTTGGCGGGTGCTCTGCGAGCAGCGGGCAAAAAGGAAGGCGTCGAATTTGCCTATATCGAGCAGCCGAAAAATGGTCACTACAGCGTATTCTTCACCAAGGAAGAACGGATTGAGTGGCTGGGCAGCACGGCGGCCTGGCTGGACAAATTCAATCCGGCCTATGTCCAGTCCGACCCCGACTACGCAAAGCGGCCGCCCGCCGATCCGGACGTGACCGCGATGGCGCAGCGCCTTTTCACGGTCAAATAGGGCCCGTTAGCCATTCCTTGGCACTTGATGGCTAAACCCCCTGTCCAGCCGAATTTTCCGGCTGGCGCAGGGGGTTTTGCTTGGCAAGCGTGGCCAATCCTATTCACGGAGTTACCGCTTCCGGTTCGAAGGCCACAGCCTCGGCCGCGCTTGCGGTGCGGATAAGGGTCAGCCCTTGGTCAACGATCGATACACCTGAGGCGCGCCACGCCTGGGATGCGCTGGCACAGTGTGCGGCTGAACCCAACCCCTTCCACGAGAGCTGGTACCTGCTCCCGGCGCTGCGCGCGCTCGATCCGCAAGGCAGCGTTTCAATTCTGCGGGTCGAGGCCGACGGGGATCTGATCGGGCTGCTGCCTGTCCGGCACGAACGGAGCTACTATGGCCGCCCGATCCCGCAGCTGTGCGGCTGGATCCACGGCAACTGCTTCCTTGGTTGCCCGTTGGTCGCCACCGGGCTCGAGAAGGCATTCTGGCGTGCCCTGCTGGACTGGGCGGACCGCGAGGGCGGAGCCTCGCTGTTCCTGCACTTGTCGACCCTGCCGCTTGAAGGCCCGCTCCATGCCGCGCTCAAGGACGTTCTGGCGGAACAGGACCGTCTGGCCGGATTGGTGTTTCGCGAAGAACGGGCACTCCTTGCATCCAGTCTCTCGCCGCAAGACTATTTCGTGGAAAGCCTCTCGGGCAAGAAGCGTAAGGAATTGCGCCGCCAGTTTGCGCGCTTGTCCGAACTGGGCGAAGTTCGGTTTGAACGGAGCCGCAATGACACTGGCCTCACCAGTTGGATCGAGCAGTTTCTGGCTTTGGAGCATTCCGGCTGGAAGGGAACAGCCGGCTCCGCCCTCGCCTCGCATCAAGCCACCATGCAGCTGTTCAAGGAGGCGCTGCATGGCGCTGCGCAAAACGGCAAACTTGAGCGGCTGACCCTGAATCTGGGTGGCGAGCCGATCGCGATGCTGGTCAATTTCCTTACCGCGCCGGGTGCCTACTCTTACAAGACCGCTTTTGACGAACGCTACTCGCGCTACTCCCCGGGTGTGCTTGTGCAACGCGAGAACCTGGACCTGCTCGCCGATCCCCAGATCGAATGGTGCGATAGCTGCGCGGCAGCCGACCATCCGATGATCGATCATATCTGGCGCGAGCGCCGTGCCGTTGGCCGGATCTCAATCGCAATCGGCGGAAAATTGCGCCGCGCAGTGTTTGGATTCCTACTGCGCATGGAATTGAAGCACAATCCAACGGGGCTCTAACCGACTAGCCAAAGCGCGCTAACCGCCGGCTCGCACCACGCCAAAACCGCGGACCCGGCCGTTCGATTGCTCTTCCTTGGTCAAGCCTCCGCGCGATGCTGCCGCCGAAGCAGATGCGATCTTGGGTATGCTGGCCGGCTTTTCGAAGGCCCGCGCCGAAGCAACATATTTGCCCGGCGCGCCACCATAGCCGAGCCGCACACCATTGGCGGTCTGCAAAGGACCGTCCTTGGTTTTCCGAAACAGCGGCACGACATCGCGGCTGTTGCCAGCCAATACCTTGCCAAGAATGAAGCCGCCAACGAAGGGCATGAAAAAGCTTTGTCCGGCGTGGCTCTGCTGGATGCAGTTGCCCTGGCCCCATTCAGCTTCGCAGTCATAGCTATCGGCAAAGCGCGGCGCGGTCTGCGCGGCCACTTCCACCGCCTGCTTGCGGGCTGCAGCGCATTCTTCTTCGCTAAGACCTGAATTCGCCTTGCATTCAAACTGGTTTTCGAATGCGAGCACTTCCTGCTTTGGTTCGCTGTCTTCCGGCGACGGAGCGGGCGCTTCAGTTCCGCAACCCGCCAGAAGCATTGCGGAGCCAAGCCCGGCCATGCGGGACAAGGCGACGCGGCCCGAGCGCTTGCTCCTGCGCTGCAAAGCTGACTGTTGTTTGCGTTCCGTATTCAAGGCCTTGTTCCCCATCTCGATTAGGCAGCAGCATTGCCTTAGCCTGGCAGAATTACCATAGCGTTATTGCCCTGGCACGAGACAAGAGGCAGCCATGCAACGGATTTCCATCGCCGAGCGGCCGAATTGGCAGGCGACTGCCCGCGACAACGGCTTTACATTTCATCATGTCAACGGAGCCAGATACTGGGATGAGAGCGCCTATTGGCAAATCGGACTGGGCAAGCTTGAACGCGAGATCGAGGACCCAACGGTCGAACTCTACGCGATGTGCCTTGCTCTGGTCGATGAAGTGGTCCGTTCCGAACAACTGATGGATCGCATGGCGATTCCCGCAGCGCTACGAGATCCGATCGCGGGTTCGTGGTTCTCTGGCGCGCCTTCGCTCTACGGCCGGTTTGATTTCGCCTTTGACGGCACCGGGCCGGCCAAACTGCTCGAATTCAACGCCGATACCCCGACCAGCATCTACGAAACCGCCTTTTTTCAATGGCAATGGCTGGAGGAATGCATCGCGCTGGGCCGACTGCCGCAGGGGGCAGACCAGTTCAACCGGCTGCATGAAGCCTTGGTAGAGCGTTTTGGACACCTGTTTTCGCCCGGCAGCCTTGTCCACTTCTCTTCCCAAGCCGACCATGTCGAGGATCGACAAACCGTGCTTTACCTCGAAGACTTGGCGGTCCAGGCCGGTATCGAAGCCCACTTTGTTGCGATCGACGCAATCGGGGTGAATGCCAGCGGTCAACTGATCGATGATCAAGACATGGTGATCGGCGCGCTCTTCAAGCTCTACCCTTGGGAAACCCTGATGCGCTCTGCCTATTCGGCCCCGCTGGCACAGTCCTCTACCGTGTTTCTCGAACCGATGTGGAAGGCGATCCTCTCCAACAAAGCGATCCTCCCGCTGCTGTGGGAACGCCACCGCGGCCATCGCAACCTGCTCCCTGCCGCATTCGAAGGCACGGCCGAGGCTGATGCCATTGCTGCCGGACCGCATGCCATCAAACCGTTTTTTTCGCGCGAAGGGGCCGATATTGAACTGTTCGACGGCTTTCGGCGAAGCCGCGGCCCGGCCGAAGGCTATGGCGCGGAAGGGCGGATCGTCCAGGCCTATGCCCCGCTCGCCCAGTCCGCGGGCAATCACGCAGTTGTCGGCAGTTGGGTGGTGGGCGACGATGCCGTTGCCATGTCGGTACGTGAGGATAGCGGCCCGATCACTCGCGACCTAGCGCGCTTCCTGCCGCATGCGATCATTGGCGACTAACGCTTAATCGCGTGCTTAAGCGGCATTGACCTCGCATCGGCACTGCATCAAAGGCGGTGCGATGGATGGAGAACGCACCCCCGAAGAGCTCGTTACCGGGCTGTTGAAACTGCTCGCCGTAAGGCCCGATGGAGAAGACCGCTTCACTGGCCGGCGCAAGCGCGGCGGCGTGGGCCGGGTCTTTGGCGGCGAAGTCATCGCCCAGGCGCTCAACGCGGCCGAAGCGACCGTGCCGGACGACCGCCCGGCACACTCGCTCCACGCCTATTTCCTGCGCGGCGGCAGCGAGGAACACAGCAGCGACTACCAGGTGACGCGCGATTTCGACGGCGGTTCGTTTTCCAACCGCCGGGTCGTCGCCAGCCAGCAGGGCCGCCCGATCTTCAACCTGACCGCCAGCTTCCAGCGGCACGAGGAAGGCCTGCACCATATCGACGCCGAGATGCCCGACGTGCCCCCGCCCGAAGAGCTGGAGCCCGAGGTCGAAGTCCGCCGCCGCTTTGCCGAACAGGCCCGGCCCGAGGCGCGCCACCATTTCCTCAGCCAGCGCCCGGTCGAGATGCGCGCGGTCGAAGGGCGGCACTGGATGAACCCGGTTCCCGCCCCGCCGCGCTCACACTCATGGTTCAAGACTGTCGCCGCGCTGCCCGACGATCCCAGCATCCACCGTGCGATCCTGGCCTATGCCAGCGACATGACCCTTCTCGGAACCTGCGCCCTGCCCCACGGCCTCAGCTGGGCGCGCGGCGAAGTGGTCAGCGCCAGCCTTGACCATGCGGTCTGGTTCCACGAGCCGTTCCGCGCCGACGAATGGCTGCTCTATGCCACCGACAGCCCATGGAGCGGCGGCGGACGCGGCTTCAATCGCGGTAGGATCTTCACCCGCGATGGCCGGCTGGTGGCCAGCGTCGCGCAGGAAGGCATGATCCGCAAGGTAACGCCCAAAGCCTGACGCCGCCCCTTGCCCTCCCCCGCCGGCGCGCTAGGCTGCCTGCGAGGGAGAGTCATACATGCGCAAGAGGACCATCGCTCTCGGGGCCATAGCCCTGGCTTTGGCAGGGGGCGGCGCTTGGTACGCCAGCCTCGACAAGGAGACCCGCGGGCTGATCGCAGCGATGCCGACCGACCGCGACGTGCTCGCCTGGAAGCTCGAGCAGCGCGATGCTGCCTTCCGCGCGATGGACCGCCTGCCGGTGCTGGCCGAAACGCGCGAGGCGCTGCCCGCCGCCAATCCTCTGCCCCTGCCGCAGGGCAAGCCGCTGACCATCCCCGGGATCGACGCCTATATGGCCGGACAGCGCGCCGCCGGGATCGTGATCATCCAGGATGGCAAGATCCGGTTTGAGCGCTATGGCCTTGGCTTTGACGCCAAGGGCCGTTGGACCAGCTTCTCGGTCGCCAAGTCGTTCACCTCGACCCTGGTCGGCGCGGCGATCAAGGACGGGTACATCAAGAGCCTGGAGGACAAGGTCAGCACCTATGTCCCCGGCCTGCGCGGTTCGGCCTATGACGATGTCTCGGTCCGCCAGCTGCTCACCATGAGCTCGGGGGTCAGGTGGAACGAGGACTACGAAGACCCCAACGCCGACGTCGCCAGGTTCAACGAGGCCAAGCCCGAGGCGGGTATGGACGCCACCGTCAGCTATATGCGCAAGCTCCCCCGCGCCCATCCGCCGGGCGAGGTGTGGCATTACAACACCGGCGAGACCAACCTGATCGGGGTACTGGTCTCCTCCGCCACGAAGAAGCCGCTCACCCAGTACCTGCAGGAGAAGCTCTGGCAGCCGGCCGGAATGGAAGCCAAGGCAACCTGGCTACTCGGTCCGACCGGGCACGAGATCGCCGGCTGCTGCATCCAGGCCGCCACCCGCGACTATGCGCGGTTCGGGCTGTTCGTGCTCGGCGGCGGCAAGGGTGCCGTTCCCGATGACTGGTTCGCCCAGGCCACCACCAAGCAGAAGGACATCGGCGAGCCGGGCCACGGCTACGGCTTCCAGTGGTGGACCTATGACGATGGCTCGGTCGCCGCGCAGGGCATCTTCGGCCAGGGCATCTTCATCGACCCCAAGCGTCACCTCGTCATCGCCAGCAACGCCAACTGGACCCGCGCCACGCTCGGCCCCGAAGGCAAAGCGCGCGAGGCGTTTTACAGGCAGATCCAGGCGCTGATCGACGCCGGGGGCTGATCAGTCCCCGTCGAGCAGGTTGCCCAGCTGCCCCAGCACCGATCCCTCGCCACGGTTCTGGCCGCCGGTGCCGGCCGCGGCCAGCATCCGCCCGGCCAGCCGCGCGAACGGGAGCGACTGGATCCAGACCTTGCCCGGGCCGCGCAGGCGGGCGAAGAACAGGCCCTCGCCGCCGAACAGCATCGACTTGACCCCGCCGACGCTCTGGATCTCGAACTCCACATTGGGCGTCATCGCGGCGATGCAGCCGGTATCGACGTGGAGCTCCTCGCCGGGGCGGAGCTCGCGCTCGACGATCGTGCCGCCCATCTGGGCAAAGACCCAGCCGTCGCCGCTCAGCCGCTGCATGATGAAGCCTTCGCCGCCGAACAGCCCGGTCAGGATCTTGCGCTGGAAATGGATCCCGATCTCCACCCCCTTGGCGGCGGCGAGGAAGCTGTCCTTCTGGCAGATCAGCGTGCCGCCGATCTGGTCGAGCTTGATCGGCAGGATCGCGCCCGGCACCGGCGCGGAAAAGGCGACGCGGGCCTTGCCGCTGCCGGTGTGGGTATAAACCGTGGTGAACAGGCTCTCCCCCGTCACCAGCCGCTTGCCCGCGCCGAGCAGCTTGCCCATGAACCCGCCCTCGGCCCCGCGCCCGTCGCCGAAGACGGTGCTCATCTGCACCGCGGCGTCCTTCCACACCATCGCCCCGGCCTCGGCCACCGCGCTTTCGCCCGGATCAAGCTCGATCTCGAGGAACTGCAGCTCCTGCCCCTTGATCTCGAAGTCGATATCGTCGGCAACGCCGGCGCTGCGGCTGTGGTGCGCCCAGGGGCTGGAATTCATCGGGGGGGTCCTCTCTCAAACTGTGATGGCGATGATATATGCCATATGTGCCTTGCGCCAAGGGGTGTCCGACCAGCCTGCGCCTCCAAGCCTCACCAAAGGTGACAAAGCGGCACAGGCAATCGGCCTAGCGCGTTACCTTAGGTCACCTTCTGTGGCCTTCCGCCCGATCCGCGCGGGCCGGGGCGAAAGGGCGAGCCGACCAGCCGCCGGTCCGGCCCATGCCCCACCTCAACCGCGCCGCCGGTGCGCAGCGTTATCGTGGTGACGCCGTTGAGCGCCCGCTCCATCAGCCAGTCAAAGGCCCGTGCCTGCCCCTCGCTCAGCGCACGGTCCCACGCCGCCGCAAAACTCTCCGCCCCGCTCCGCCCGCGCAAGGCATAGGCCGCCTTGCGGCTCATCCCCACCATCCGCGCGGCGGAAGAGACTGAGCCGGTAACCGAAAGCGCCCGCAGGAAATTGCACTGCCGCGGCACGGTCCAGCCATCATGGCGGACACGGCTGAGCGGGACCGGGATGAAAGCCGGTGCAGCGATATCGGAGGGGCGCGGCGGGAGGTCGGTTGGGTGCATGCAGGGGAGAATACGGGAGGGTGCGGGGTGTAGGAAAGCGGGGAGTTACGGCAGTGCCATTCCCGATCCGAATGGAGGATCATGCCCCAGATCCCGCTCGGGCTGAGCCTGTCGAAGCGCGCCAGCGGCCTTGCGGTTTACCTCCCGCCTCAATCGTTCCGTTTGGACGAGGGGCCTTCGACAGGCTCAGGCTGAGCGGTTCTCGGGGAGTTTGGTTTTTCTATTCCAAGCCCACCATCCCACCGCCTTACCCCAACTTGGTTTGCCCAAGCGTCTTACCCCAACTCCGCTCAGGCTGAGCTTGTCGAAGCCCGCCAGCGACGTTGCGGTTTACCTCCCGCCTCAATCGGTCCGCGCGGACGCGGGGCCTTCGACAGGCTCAGGCTGAGCGGTTCTTGGGAAGTTTGGTTTTTCTATTCCAAGCCCACCATCCCACTGGCCTGCTGCCGGTTTGGTG
>NZ_DJUW01000005.1:0-1307 GCF_002440635.1 Novosphingobium sp. UBA6272
CGCGGCCCGCGCCGCGACCGCGACGACGGTCCGGCTCCGGATCACGTCCCGGCCTTCCTCAAGGGCGACGACTAAGCCCTTCCGCACTTGCGGACAAGAAGCAGGGGCTGCGCGAAAGCGCGGCCCCTTTTTCTTTCGCCCCGCAAATCGCCATGCCTATGTCTTGCCATGCCGCCCATGATGGGGGATTGTATCCGCCTCTGAATGTCCATTGCTGGAGGGTGGTTATGCGGCGGAAATGGTGGCTGGGTGGTGCAGCCTTGACGCTGGCCATGTCTGCCGGGACAGCCTGGGCCTGCGCCGATGCAGGCTGCGAAGGTGGGTTCAGCCTGATCGGATCGTCGCAGAGCTGCCAGGGCATGGCGATGCTGGCCCCCGGCAATGACAGCCGGATCAATCTGATGTTGCTGCTGGCCGACAAGGGTAATCGCCCGATGTCCTCGCTCAAGCAGAGCGAGGCCAATTACAGCTATGTCAACCAGCCCACCGTGTTTGTCGATTGGGCTACGCTGCGCGGAGCCTATTTCCCTGAGGCAGCGTCGGCAGCAGGCGATGCCGCTCCGGCCTATTCGGGAACGCGCTGCCAATCCTATCAGCAGGGCGGGGAGGCGCTGCTCGCGGCGATGACTGCGAACCGGTCGCTGCCGGCGGGTGAGCGAAGCGCGCTGATTGCGGCGCGCGGCGCGGCGGAAGAGGTGTGCAAGCAGGCCACCGCCTATTCGCGCCGCTATGGCAATGAGAAGGGCACAGCGCTGCCGGTTTTCGCCAGCTGGCCTGTGGTATCAAGCGCGGCCGGCAAAGAATTCCTCGGCTATATCCAGGCCGCAGACGCGTTTTATGGTGAGCGCTGGGACGAGGCGCGGCAGGGATTTTCGGCACTGTCTGCCTCGGGCGACCCCTTCGTCCGCGAAACGGCGTCCTACATGCTGGTGCGGGTAGAGTTCGGGGCAGCGCAAACCGCAGCCTACGACGAGTACGGGTTTTATGACGGCAATGCCAAGGTCGATCAGGCCGCGGTAAAGCGCGGGCTGCAGGCACTGTCAGCCTACCTCAAAGCCTGGCCAAGTGGGCGCTATGCGGCTTCGGCTCAGGGATTGGTGAGGCGCGGCCTGTGGCTATCGCGCAACTACGGCCTGCTCGGCAGCGCCTATGCCCGGATGCTCGACCGGGCCTCCGCAAACGAAGAGGCTTCGGCGGAATTGGTCGAGGAGATCGATACCAAGCTGTTGTTCAACCCCGATGCCGAAGCTGCAGGGGTGGAAGGAGCCATGCTGCTGGCGGCCAAGGACCTGGTGGCGATGCGCGAC
>NZ_DJUW01000005.1:1403-1950 GCF_002440635.1 Novosphingobium sp. UBA6272
GGACCTGGTGGCGATGCGCGACCAGTCCTATGGCGAAGGGCAGCCCAAATTCGCGCTTAGCGCCGCCGAGCTCGATGCCCAGGCCTCGCGTTTTGCCGGACAGGGCGAGCTGTTCACCTATCTCCAGGCGACTCATGCCTTCTACTATGGCCGCGATTTCCGCCGGGTGCTGCAGCTGATCCCGGACAATGCCAAGCAGCCGGCCTATTCGAACCTTGCTTTCAGCCGTCAGGTGCTGCGCGGAATGGCACTGGCGGAGCTCAAGGACCGCAACGAGGCCGGCTTCTGGCAGGACCTGCTCGGCGGCGCCAAGGGTCCGTGGCAGCGGCCGCTCGCCGAACTGGGGCTGGCGATGAACTGGGAACGCAGCGGCAAGCTCGCTTCGGTCTTCGCGCCCGGCTCGCCGGTCAGCAATGGCGAGATCCGTTCGCGCCTGATCGACCGCTCGGCCGGCCCCGCTTTGCTGCGGACGATTGTGACCAACAAGGCGGGCAGCGCCGAGGAACGCGATCAGGCGCTCTACACCCTGCTCGCCAACGAGCTGGTG
>NZ_DJUW01000005.1:2049-3031 GCF_002440635.1 Novosphingobium sp. UBA6272
CCTGCTCGCCAACGAGCTGGTGATGGGCCAGTACACCGCCTTCGGAACAGACGTGAAGCTGCCGGTGGCGGACCGCAAGAGCACCGCCGCGATCTTCACCTCTGGCAAGGTATCCGACGGGTACCCGTGCGCACCCCTGGCCGTTACCGCGAGCGCCCTTGCCAGGAACCCCCAGGACGTTCCGGGGCGGCTGTGCTTGGGCGATTTCCTGCGGCTTCAGGGCCTCGACTACCTCCACGGGAAGTACGATGTGGTGCCTCAGAAGAACGAGCTCGGTGGCTATGCCGTGGGCTTTCCCGGCAAGCGCAATTTCCGCGACGACTTCTATGCCGCGATTGCCAATGACCCCCGCGCCGCACCCAATGACAAGGCCTACGCGCTCTACCGCGCGGTGATGTGCTATGCCCCCAGCGGCAACAACGATTGCGGCGGAGCGGACGTTCCCAAAAGCCAGCGCAAGGTCTGGTTCGAGCGGCTCAAGCGTGACTATCCGCAAAGCACTTGGGCCAAGAAACTGCGCTACTATTGGTGAGATGGCTCGCTTCGCTGGCGCTCTTGCTGCTCGCTTCCTGCACGCCCGCGCCGCCTGAGCGGGTCGAGGCGGAGCGCTACGACGCCTTTTTCCTGTGGGCCGGGGTGCGGCCCCAGCCGGTGCTGGAGCGCGCGAAGACGCTCTACCTGCTGGCGGGTGAAGTCCGCCGCGACGGTCGCTACCATCCGCTGCGCGCCACCCCGCGGGTCGACCATGGCGAAGTCTGGCTGGTGGTTCGCGCGCAGAGCCTCGATTGGCCGCCTGCGACCCGCCAGCGCATCATCGACGAACTGGCGCGCTGGCAGGGGGCGGGCAACCGGTTGGCCGGGTTGCAGATCGACTTCGATGCCTCGACGCGGGGGCTGGAACACTATGCCGTGTTCCTCAAGGACCTGCGCGGCCAGCTCGATCCCAGCCTGCGCCTGTCGATCACCGGGCTGATGGACTGGA
>NZ_DJUW01000005.1:3124-3621 GCF_002440635.1 Novosphingobium sp. UBA6272
CGGGCTGATGGACTGGAGCGCCAATGCCGATCCCGCGGCGCTCGCCGCATTGAAGGGCACGGTCAATGAGGTCGTGGTGCAAAGCTATCAGGGGCGTACGACGATCCCCGGCTATGAACGCTACCTCGCGCGGCTGGCGCGGGTGCCGGTGCCGCACAAGGTCGCTTTGGTCCAGGGCGGCGAATGGCGCGAGCCGGCGGCGTTGGCCGCTGACCCGCTGTTCCGCGGCTATGTGGTGTTCCTGGTCAATCCGGGCTGAAGGCTTCAGGCTGCGGCGTTGAGCTGGGGCGGCTGGCAGTCTTCATCGGTCGCTACCTCAATCCGGTTGCGGCCGTTCTGCTTGGCCCGGTACAGCGCCGCGTCGGCTGCCCGCAGCGCGGTGCGAGGGTCGCCACATTCGAAGACATCGGCGATCCCGGCCGAAAAACTGACCTGTCCGAACGGTTGCTCGGTGGCACGGTTGACCAGTCGGCGGTCGGCCAGTTCCTGGCGCAGCC
>NZ_DJUW01000005.1:3722-3911 GCF_002440635.1 Novosphingobium sp. UBA6272
TCGGCCAGTTCCTGGCGCAGCCGGTCCAGCTTGTCGAAGGCATCGTCGGGCGCCGCGCCGCGGATCAGCAAGACGAATTCCTCGCCTCCGTGGCGCGCGACGTGGCAATTGTCGTCAGAGATCCGCGCGAAGCAATCGGCCACCAGTTTCAGGACCCGGTCGCCGGCTTCATGGCCGTGGGTGTCGTTG
>NZ_DJUW01000009.1 GCF_002440635.1 Novosphingobium sp. UBA6272
TCGCAGATCGGGCAATCGAGCGGGTGGTTGATCAGGAGGAACTCCATCACCCCTTCGCGCGCCTTCTTGACCATTTCGCTGTCGGTGCGGATTTCCTGGCCCTCGGCGGCCGGCAGCGCGCAGCTCGCCTGCGGCTTGGGCGGCCCGGGCTTCACCTCGACCAGGCACATCCGGCAATTGCCGGCGATGCTCAGCCGCTCGTGATAGCAGAAACGGGGGATTTCCTTGCCGGCCAGCTCGCACGCCTGCAGGACGGTAGCGCCCTGCGGAACCTCGATTTCAATGCCGTCAACGGTAACTTTGGGCATCAGTTAGCTCCTCCGACGGCCCCGGAGGGCGCATCGAACGTACGGTGATACAGCGCTTCGGCCAGGGCCGTGCGGAGGCTGAGGCGATTGGCGTTCAGCTTGTAACCGGTGGCAAGGCACTGGCCCAGCGATGGCGCCAGGGTGCCAACAGCAGCCTTCTCTTCCTTGCTGCCGATCCCGGTCCTGAGCAGGGCCAGGATCCCGGCAGGATTGGTCGCCGCGACGCAGGTTGCCATCTCATTGAACGGCTGCGGCCGGCCGGTCACCGCGTACCAGTCCGCGCTGTAGGTCTTCTGCAGCGGCAGGGCCGACAGAGCTTCGGCCCGCTTACGGTCCTTCTTGATGAAGGCTTCGGCCACGAACCCGCGGGTCACCGATATCTCGGCGTTGTAGCTGATGTAATCGACATCGTTGCCGAGGTAACCGCCGACCGAGCAACGCGGCACATCGCTCAGCGCGACATAGTTCTGCTTCATCGTTTCCACATCGCGGGCATCGATGAAGGCCCGAACGCGGACCTCGCGGCGCGCCACGGCGCATTCCATGAAGCGATAGAGCGCGCCGTTGAGTTCGGACATGTCGGCATTGTTGACCTGGCGCATCGCCGGATCGAGCCGTGATCCGACCCGGCTTTCGCCATCGGCGGCGCCAGCCAGCAGGGCCAGGGCTATAGCAAAGCTGCTCATTCCGCTGCCTCCCGAACGTTGTCCGCGATCCTCCGTTCGATTTCGGGGCGGAAGTGGCGGATCAGGCCCTGGATTGGCCAGGCGGCTGCATCGCCCAGGGCGCAGATGGTGTGGCCTTCGACCTGCTTGGTGACGTTCCACAGCATGTCGATCTCCTCGACATCGGCATCGCCGGTGCGCAGGCGCTCCATCACCCGGTACATCCAGCCGGTGCCCTCCCGACAGGGAGTACATTGCCCGCAGCTTTCGTGCATGTAGAAGTGGCTGAGCCGACTGATCGCGCGGACGATGTCGGTCGACTTGTCCATCACGATCACGGCGGCGGTGCCGAGGCCCGATCCGGCTTCCTTGCAGCCGTCGAAGTCCATCGGCATGTCCGGGCACATCGAGCCGGGTACCAGTGGAACCGAGCTGCCGCCCGGGATCACCGCGAGCAGGTTGTCCCACCCGCCGCGGATCCCGCCGCAGTGCTTTTCGATCAGTTCGCGGAACGGGATGCTCATCGCTTCCTCGACCACGCAGGGCTTTTCGACATGCCCAGAGATCTGGAACAGCTTGGTGCCCTTGTTGTTGTCGCGCCCGAAGCTGGAGAACCACCCGGCCCCGCGCCGCAGGATCGTGGGGGCAACCGCGATGGATTCGACGTTGTTGACCGTGGTTGGGCAGCCATAGAGCCCCGCGCCGGCCGGGAATGGCGGCTTCAGGCGCGGCTGGCCCTTCTTGCCTTCCAGGCTTTCGATCATCGCGGTCTCTTCGCCGCAGATATAGGCGCCCGCGCCGCGGTGGACGAAGACGTCGAAATCGTAGCCCGACTTGCAGGCGTTCTTGCCGATCAGGCCGGCGTCATAAGCCTCCTGCACGGCGGCAAACAGCGTCTCGGCCTCGCGGATATATTCGCCGCGGATGTAGATGTAGGCGGCGCGCGCACCCATCGCGAAGCCCGCGACCAGCGCGCCTTCGATCAGCTTGTGCGGATCGTGACGGATGATTTCACGGTCCTTGCACGAACCCGGTTCGGATTCGTCGGCGTTGATCACCAGGAAGCTCGGCCGGGCCGGGTTCGGCTCCTTGGGCATGAACGACCACTTGAGCCCGGTCGGGAACCCCGCCCCGCCGCGCCCGCGCAGCCCGCTGGCCTTAATTTCCTCGATGATCGCATCCTTGCCCTTGGCCAGGATCGCCTTGGTATTGTCCCAATCCCCGCGCTTGCGCGCAGCGGCCAGCGTCCACGGCTGGTAGCCGTAGAGGTTGGTAAAGATGCGGTCCTTGTCCTGGAGGCTCACAGCACACCCCCACACAAAAGAATCTTGTCACCCTGAACTTGTTTCAGGGTCCATTTCGCCGCACGGTCGGTTGGTGCGAGAAATGAGCTGACTGCCCGGCTTACTTGCGCATGACACCAACGGGCTAGAACCACGATGGACCCTGAAACAAGTTCAGGGTGACGGTTGGGTTTGAAGGGAGCTTTGTTCACTTCCAATCCCCCCGGTAATCGTGGTTGGCCTTGACCATCGCTTTGAGCGTGGTCGGCCCACCCAGCGGCTCGACCGTGTGGCGACCCGGCTCCTGCGTGCCAGCCTTGGGGCTCTTGCCCGCGGCCAGCGCATCGAGCACCGCGTTGAGGCGCTCGGGCGTCAGGTCTTCGTAATTGTCGTCGTTGATCTGGACCATCGGGGCCGAGGCGCAGTTGCCCATGCATTCGACCTCGGTCAGCGTCCACAGCCCGTCATCGGTGGTGTGGCCCTTGCGCATCCCGCGCTTCTTGCAGGCGGCCATGATATCGTCGGATCCGCGCAGCATGCACGGCGTGGTACCGCAGACCTGGACGTGGAACCGGCCGACCGGGACCAGATTGTACATGGTGTAGAAGGTCGCGACCTCGACCACGCGGATGATCGGCATGTCGAGCTCACGCGCGATGAATTCCATCACCGGGATCGGCAGCCAGCCCTGGGTGTTGGTTTCGGCGCCGACCTGGCGCTGGGCCAGATCGAGCAGCGGCATCACCGCCGAGCGCTGGCGCCCGGCCGGATAGCGCGCGATGATGTCCTTGGCCTTGGCCGCGTTTTCCTTGGTCCAGGCAAAGCTCCCCCAGCGCGCACGCAGTTCGGGGGTATCGGGTTCGAGATGACGATCAGCCATTAGCGGACGAACTCCACGCGAGAGCACTTGTCGCCCTCGAACGAGTAGATAGACATGACTTCAAAAGGTTCGGCGGTTGACGAGCGGTAGACCTTCTCGTGCAGCACGGCGAATTCGCCCAGTTCGTAGCCCGTGATGATCTCAGCGCGGTTCTCGGGGAACTCGGCGAACATCTTGGCCAGACCCGCACACGTGCCTTCCCGGCCTTCGCGCAGCACCGCCCCGCGATAGCCCGCTTCGCAGGCGTCCTCGGTCATCAGCGCGACATAAGCGTCGGCGTCCTGCGCGTTGTAATGCGCGATCATTTGCTCTGCGATGGCCAGCTTGCTCACCGGTCACACTCCCCGAACACCACGTCAATCGCGCCTAGGATGGCGGTTGCGTCGGGAAGCATGTGGCCCTTGCACATGAAGTCCATCGCCTGAAGGTGGCTGAACGCGGTCGGGCGGATCTTGCAGCGATAGGGTTTGTTGCTGCCGTCGGAGACCAGATAGACCCCGAATTCGCCCTTGGGACTTTCGGTCGCGACGTAAACCTCACCGGCGGGCACGTGGAAGCCTTCGGTGTAGAGCTTGAAGTGGTGGATCAGGCTTTCCATCGACTGCTTCATCTCCGCCCGCTTGGGCGGAACCACCTTCCGGTCGGTGCTGGCGACCGGGCCCGAGGGCATTTCGGCCAGGCACTGCTTCATGATCTTGGCCGACTGGCGCACTTCCTCGACCCGAACCATGAAGCGGTCATAGCAGTCGGAATTGGTGCCGACCGGGATCTCGAAATCCATCCGGTCGTAGACGTCGTAAGGCTGGCTCTTGCGCAGGTCCCACGGGATCCCGGCGGCGCGGATCATCGGGCCGGAGAAGCCCCAGGCCAGCGCGTCGGCCTTGCTGACCACGGCGATATCGACGTTGCGCTGCTTGAAGATGCGGTTGTCGATCACCAGGCTCATTGCGTCTTCGAACAGCCGCGGCAGGCGGGTGTCGAGCCATTCTCCGATATCGACCAGCAGCTTTTCCGGCACATCCTGATGGACCCCTCCGGGGCGGAACCAGGCCGAGTGCATCCGCGCGCCCGAAGCGCGTTCGAAGAAGTTGAGGCAATCCTCGCGAATCTCGAACAGCCACAGGTTCGGGGTCATCGCCCCGACGTCCATCACGTGCGACCCCATGTTGAGCATGTGGTTGCAGATCCGGGTCAGTTCGGCGAACAGCACCCGCAGGTACTGGCCGCGCAGCGGAACCTCGAGGTTGAGCAGCTTTTCGATCGCCAGGACGTAGGAATGCTCCATTCCCAGCGGCGAGCAATAGTCGAGCCGGTCGAAATAGGGCAGCGCCTGCAGGTAGGTCTTGTGCTCGATCAGCTTTTCGGTGCCGCGATGGAGCAGGCCGATGTGCGGATCGACCCGCTCGATGATCTCGCCGTCCAGCTCCAGCACCATCCGCAGCACGCCGTGCGCTGCCGGGTGCTGCGGCCCGAAGTTGATCGTGTAGTTGGAGATGACCTCGTCGCCGGTGGTCGGCGACTGTTCCAGTTGCATGGTCACAGCGCACCTCCAAAACTGCAAATTTCGTCACCCTGAACTCGTTTCAGGGCCCATTTCGCCGATGGCCCGGTGGGTGTGTGGAAAGAGCCGACTGCGCGGCTTGATTGCGCAGCCGGCCACCGGGCAGGAACCCCGATGGGCCCTGAAACAAGTTCAGGGTGACGGTGGAAGAGAGTGCGGGTCACGATTTGCCCTCCGCCTTTTCATCGCCGGGCAGCACGTAGTCCGAACCTTCCCACGGGCTCATGAAATCGAACTGGCGCAGGTCCTGGTTGAGCTTGACCGGTTCGTAGATAACTCGCTGCTGCTCGATCGAATAGCGCAGCTCGACATAGCCGGTCAGCGGGAAATCCTTGCGGAA
>NZ_DJUW01000033.1 GCF_002440635.1 Novosphingobium sp. UBA6272
GTTGCGCAGCAATGGGGAGGTGGCATTCGCACAGCGAATGACGGAGGGGTCAATCAGCCCCGCTACAAAGCGCGACAATCGCCGCAGCCGCATCGACAACCGACTCCAGAACTTCACTTGCTGGAATTCTCACAATCCGAATACCTTGACCGGCCAGCCATTCATCCCTGGTTGCATCGGATGCCGGCCGATTGCCCATATCATGAGCGATGCCGTCGATTTCGATTCCGATCCGCGTTGAAGGACTGTAGAAATCAATCACGTAACTGCCGACCGGGTGCTGACGCCGAAATTTTACGCCCTGCGGCTTTCTGCGCAGGTAATTCCAAAGCAGGACTTCGGGTAAGCTCATGCTGGAGCGTAACTGGCGAGCCTTTGCATAATCATGGGTTGGGCGCTTGCGATCCATTACCCCTCCGTCAGCCCTGCGGGCTGCCACCTCCCCATTGCTGCGCAACAGGGAGGACTTTATGTCAAACCAGCCAGCGCCAGCCCGGCATCGACCGCCGCGCGTGATTCAGCACTGCACGCCACCAGCGGCAGGCGGACCTCATCGCCGATCCAGCCCAAGACCCGGGCCATCGCGTACTTGAGCGGCCCCGGCGAGGCATCGGTGAACAGGGCCTGGTGCAGCTTAAAAAGCTTTTCGTTGAGTTCGCGCGCCTTGGCCAGGTCACCTGCCAGGCTGGCCGCCTGGAATTCGGCGCAGAGCTTCGGCGCGATGTTGGCGGTTACCGAGATGCAGCCCGTCCCGCCCCCGGCGTTGTACTGCAGCGCCATGTCGTCGTTGCCGCAGATCTGGGCAAATCCCGCGCCCAGCGCCAGCCGGTGCGCGGTCAGCCGAGTCATGTCGCCGCTGGCGTCCTTGATCCCGACGATCCGGTCGGGGAAGCGGCGCGCGAGTTCGATCACGGTTTCGGGCTTGATATCGGTCACCGTTCGGCCGGGGACATTGTAGAGCACGATCGGCAGATCGACCCGCTCGGCCAGATAGCTGAAATGCGCCAGCAGTCCGGCCTGGCTCGGCCGGTTGTAATAGGGCGCGACCATCAGCGCGGCCTGGGCCCCTACTGCCCTGGCTTCCTGCATGTGCCACAGCGCGGTCTGGGTATCGTTGCTGCCGCAGCCGGCGATCACCGGGACCCGGCCATTGGCCTGCTCGACCGTGATGGCGAACAGGCGGTGCTGTTCGTCGTTGCTCAGCGTCGGGGCTTCGCCGGTGGTGCCGCAGGGGACCAGCGCGCTCGATCCCTCTTCGATCTGCCAGTCGACCAGGCGGCGAAAGGCCGTTTCATCGACGACGCCGTTCTTAAAGGGGGTGACTAGCGCCGGAATTGAGCCGGAGAACATGGACTTTATCCCTGCAGATGCGCCATAGGCGCCGTTCAGCTTGCCATAAGGAGCCTACCCCCAGAATGTCCAGCATGCATCGCACTACATTCGTTTCCGCTTTGGCAATGCTGGCCTTCCACGCCGCTCCTGCGCTCGCCCAGTCGGCTCACTCCGACGGGACCGAGTGGGATCAGGCGCGCAGCGCGCAAAAGGTGCTGCCGCCCGGCGACATGCACATGGCGGTGGAACGCTGGCGCTTGCTGACGGCCAGCCCCAACTTCCCCTTCGGAGACTATGCCAGTTTTGTGCTGACCTATCCGGGGCTGCCGGACGAGGCCAAGCTGCGCACCTATGCCGAACGCGCGCTGGAACGGGAAAGCCCACCGCCCCAGCAGATTGCCGCCTATTTCGACCGTTTCCCGCCCCTGACCAACGCTGGGCGCGGGCAATATGCCGTCGCGCTTTATGCCATGGGCCGGCCCGAAGCGCAGCAGGTTGCGCTTGAGGCCTGGCGCGGCGGAACGATGGGTCCGCTGATCACCAGCACGATCTTCGCCCGGCTCGGCTCAAGCTTGACCGCGGCAGATCACGATACCCGGATGGACGCGTTGCTGTGGGCGAGTGATTCCGCCTCGGCCGAGCAGCAACTGCTGTTCGTATCGCCCGAACGGCGCAGTTACTTCGCGGCGCGGGTCGGACTCGTTGGAGGTAAGGATCCGGCCAGCGTCGGGATCCAGCTCGGCGCAGAGGTGCTGGGCGATCCCGGCTATGTCTACAACCGCAGCAAGCAGCTGCGCGGCTCGGGCCAGAGCGCAACCGCCGCGAACATGATCGTGACCCGCCCCCGCTTTGCGACCCCGCCGCGTGATCCGCGCAAGTGGATCGGCGAGATGCTGGCGGTTGCGCGCAATGTCGATGCTGGCAGCGCGATGCGGGTCGCCGGTTCAGTCGATGACATGTTCGCGCCGGGGACCGACGTTTCGGCGCAGAGCTTTTCGATCCGCGACGATTACACCTCGTTGATGTGGCTGGGCGGGACCAAGGCGCTGTGGAGCCTCGGTGACGGAAGCCGCGCCGCGCCGCTGTTCTGGCGCTATGGCGCCGCTGCGCGCACCCCGCAGACCCGATCGAAGGGCTTTTACTGGGCCGGCCGCGCCGCCGCGCAGGGCGGCAACCAGGCCGAGGCCCGCCGCTATTTCGAACTGGCCTCAGTCTATCCTGACCAATACTACGGCATGCTCGCGCTGGAACGACTGGGCCGGCCGATGCCGGTGCTGGAAAGCTCGCCCACGGCAGCCCCCACCCCTGCCCAGCGCGACGCCTTCAACGCCCAGCCGCTGACCAAGGCGGTCCGCGAAGTGGCGCGCGAAAGCGACTGGCCGACCGCTGTGCGGTTCTTCAAGGAAATCGCCGAGCAGGCCGACAGCGAAGGCGATCACGTGCTGGTCGCCGATCTGGCACGCGAATTGGGCCGCCGCGATCTGGGCGTGATCCTGGGCCAGGCGGCGCATGTCGACGGGCACGGGGTGTTCCGCAAGACCAGCTTTCCGCTGATCCCGATCCCGGTCGGTTCGAACTGGACCTTCGTCCACGCGATCAGCCGCCAGGAAAGCCAGTTCGCGATGAACGCGGTCAGCCACGCCGGCGCGCGCGGTTTGATGCAGCTGATGCCGGGCACTGCCAACGAACAGGCCGGCAAGATGGGGCTGGTCTATGACCGTCAGGCGCTGACCACCGACGCCGGCTACAACCTGCTGCTGGGCGACGGCTATTTCCGGCGGATGCTGGACTATTACGGCGGGTCCTATCCGCTCGCCGTCGCGGCCTATAATGCCGGGCCGGGCAATGTGAACAAGTGGCTCCGCAGCAACGGCGATCCGCGCACCGGCGGGATCGACTGGGTCGAATGGGTCGAAAAGATCCCGGTTTCGGAAACCCGCAACTACGTGCAACGGGTGTTGGAAAACGCGGTGGTCTATGAAACCATGTACCCGGCCCGCGCGATCAACAAGGGACCCAACCCGCTAAGCTTCTTCCTGGGCAAGCGGTATCCGGGATGAAGCCCGACGGTCCGCCGATCACCCCGGCCGGGATGGCGGCGCTGCGCGCGCGTTACGATCACTTGCTGGGCACCGAACGCCCCGCGATTGTCGAGATCGTCAGCTGGGCCGCCGGCAATGGCGACCGCAGCGAGAATGGCGACTACCTCTATGGCCGCAAGCGCATGCGCGAGATCGACCGCGAGCTGGCACACCTCGCCCGGCGGATGAAGGCCTGCCGGGTGATCGATCCGGCCCGCCAGGACGACCGCAGCCGCGCGTGGTTCGGTGCCACCGTGACAATCGCCGATGAGGATGACAACCAGCGCACCCTGACCCTGGTCGGCGATGACGAGCAGGACGCCTCGGCCGGCAAGATCGGCTGGAGCGCCCCCCTCGCCCGGGCCTTGCGCGGCGCGGCGCTGGGGGATTTGCGCAAAGTGGTGCTGCCCGGCGGCGAAAAGGAATGGGAAGTGCTGGCGATTTCCTATCCGGAGGGCAGCTGACCTTGGCCGAGGTGATTAACCTGCGCATGGCCCGCAAGGCCAAGGACCGGGCTGAAAAGACCCGCCAAGCCAATGCCAATCGCGCGAAATTCGGCCAGGCCAAAGCCGATCGCAAAGCTCGCCAGGCCGAGGCAGAGCGGGCCCGGTCCGAACTCGATGGCAAGAAGCGTGATAGTAAGACCGCCCTAAGAAGCAGATCCGTTCGTCCTGAGGAGCCGTAGGACTGAGCTTGTCGAAGGCCGAAGGCGTCTCGAAGGCCCCCAGCGCTGCGGTGCTTCGAGACGGGGCCTTCGACAAGCTCAGTCCCCTCCTCAGCACGAACGGGTTTAGGTGTTTACACAGGCAGTTCAAGCCCCAAACGGATCCCCATACCCTGTCGCATAGTGCGCCATCGCCATGGTGGTGTACTGCGCGTTGACCCGGATGCAGCTGGGGAAGACGCTGGCGTCGGTGACCAGAACGTTGTCCGCGCCGTGCAGCCGGCACTGCGGATCGACCACGCCTTCGTTCGGGTCCTCATGGATGGGATTGCCGCCCTGCGGGTGCGAGCTCGACAGGGTGATATCGTCGGCTTCCTTCACCGCATCGCGGTAAAAGGCGTCGATGTCCATTGCCGGGGTCAGCGTCTGGCCTTTCAGCAGCGCCGGGTAGACCTCCTGCGCGCCGGCGGCGAAGTGGACCCGGGCCAAGGTGGCCGAGGCGCGGCGGATCAGGTGAATGTCATCGAGCGTCAGCTTCATGTCGAGTTTTCCGCCGACCAGATTGCCGCGCCGATCAGCCGGGAACAGGATCCCGGCCGAGCAGACCCGGTTGTAGGCCCGCATCCGCTTGTCCATATCGCCGAACCAGCCGGGCATCATCGAAGACATCGACATCGGCGGCTGAAAATGGCTCTCCAGCAGGAACTCGCCGCAATCGACCACGCTGGTCATCTGGTCCTCGTCCCAGGCCGGAGTGGCGTTGTCCGGCATCAAGGCGATGATCGGCGAAGCGACGTTGAGCGAGATCTGCCGCCCGGTCCCGGCGATCCCGCTGCGCTCGAGCAACAGCGACGAGGCGATGGTGCCGGCCGCGACGACAACGCCCTTGCGCGCCTTGACGACATGATGGGCCCCATCGGGATCGATTACCTGCACCCCGATCGCGCGCCGCGTCTGGCCGGTACCGCGCGCCCACAGGATCTTCTCGACCTTGGTGCCGGCCAGGATTCGCGCGCCGTGGCGGCTGCAGGCCCAGGGCAGATAGGTCTGCGCCATGCCCATTTTGCGGCCATAAGGACAGCCCGTGTTGCAATAGCCGCAATAGGCGCAGGCCTGCGGTGTTCCAGGCGGGCCGAAGTTCTTGGTGAACCAACCGGCGCGGGCCTGCCGGAACCATGGATCGTCGCTTTGCGCCGCAAATTCAGTCCAGCCGCGGGTCAGGTGCGTGCCGTTGGTCTTGCCGGAACGCGGCTCTGCCTCGCCCAGCTGCAGCTCGCCGTGAACCACGTCGTACGACTGCATGAAGCGCGCCTCGTCGATCGGGGCGCCAATGCTGGCCCATTTGGCGAAGACGTCCTGCGCCATCGGATGGCTCAGCCGGTCGCCCTTCATCCGCAGACAGATGCCGTTGTTGATGGTGGGTGAGCCACCGACGTTGCGGCCCTGGAAGACGATGAAATCGTTGTCGCGGGTGCTTTGCAGCGCGCCATGCTTGAACAGGGCGGGCACCATCCGCCGTTCCTCATGGGTGATCTCGGGCGAAGGGTGAAATGGGCCGGCCTCGATCACCAGCACCTTGTAGCCGCGCTTGGCAAGGTTGTGCGCAGACACCGCCCCGCCCGATCCGGAGCCGACCACGATCACGTCGATATCGTCCGAAACGCTGGCAAAGGGCACAACGTGCTCGCGCGCGATCTCGCGCCCGTCGACCCGCTCCAAAGGCACTTCGGCCGGCCCGCGCTGGCGGAACTTGGGCAGGGTGAAACCGATCTGCTTCAGCACCGGATTGTCCTTGTTGGCGGTCTGCCCGCCATCGAGATTGCTCCGGCCGATCGGATCGATCCAATGTCCGTAATAGCCGAAATAGACGATCGAGCGGAGCTTCGCCATGTCCTGAAAGGCATCGAAGCTGCTGTCGCGCATCCGGTTGCGGATCCGCTCCTTGCGCGCCTCGACCGACAGCTCGGTGAAGAGCGGTGCCATCGCCAGTTCGGCGAGGCGCAGCGACCAGCTGATCTCCTGCGCCTTGGTCCCGCCGACCATGGCAAAGAAATTCTGCACGTTGTCGACCACCTCGTCGACGCTGATCGCCATTTCCTCGAAATCGTCGAACAGCGCTTCGGCCATGGCCTTCAGGAAGCGTAATTGCGCATGATCAAACGGTAGCCGCACGCCAGTATCCCCCCAATGTGGACTTGCAATTCGCGACCGTTTTTCAGTGGTCTAACGGGGAATGGCAGTCCTGCCAAGCAACAACCCGCCAAGCCCCGGCTTGTAACCGGCTGGCATTGCTCTAACCATTGCCGCAAGGACCAGAACGGGGAGCACCGGGGATGAGCAGCACGGCAGAGCGACAGGGCGGATCGCCCGGCGGACACCCGCGCGGGCTCTATTTCCTGGCCGGGACCGAGCTGTGGGAACGCTTCTCGTTCTATGGAATGCAGGCGCTGCTGACGCTATACATGGTCAAGCAGTTGCTGCTGCCGGAATTTGCCGAGAACGTCTGGGGCCTGGCCGCGCTGCGCGGAATGGCGGAAGGCATGTTTGGAACGCTCGGCAATGTCGGCTTCGCCTCGGTCATTGCCGGCCTCTATTCCGGGCTGGTCTATTTCACCCCCTTGCTGGGCGGCTTGATTGCCGACCAGTTGCTGGGCGCCAAGCGGACAGTGACAATCGGGGTGCTGCTGATGAGCGCAGGGCACCTCGCCATGACCTTCGACCAGCTGTTCGTCGTGGCGCTGGTTTTGCTGATCCTTGGCTCGGGCCTGCTCAAGGGCAACATCTCCTCGCAAGTCGGCACGCTTTATCCGCAAGACGACGCCTCGATGCGCGACCGCGGGTTTGCGATCTTTTCGACCGGGATCAACATCGGCGCTGCCGCCGGTCCGCTGGTGACCGGAGCGGTTGCCGCGATTTGGGGCTGGCATGCCGGCTTTGCCGTTGCCGCCGGGCTGATGCTGGTGGCCCTTGCGACCTATCTCGCCGGCCAAAAGCACCTGCCCGATACCCCCCCGCGCCGCCATGCCGATTTCCAGCATCCCCCGCTGAGCAAGGCCGATGGCAAGGTCGTGCTGGCGCTGATCGCTGTGATCCTGCTGACTATGCCGGCCGAAATCACCTATCCGATGGTCTGGACGATCGGCCCGATCTGGGTCGACAGCTACGTCAATCTGGGATTCGTTCCGGCGACATGGTTCGGATCGATGGATTCGATCGGGGCGATAGCCTCGGCCCCGCTGCTCGTCATGTTCTGGGCCAGTCAGGCGCGCAAGCGGCGCGAACCGGACAGTCTCGGAAAGATGGCGATCGGCACCGGGCTGGTCGGGGTTGCAGCCCTCGGCCTCGCCGCCGGCAGCTTCATCTTTCCCGCCAAGGACTCGGTTCCGCTGATCTGGGCAATCGCCTGCTATTTCCTGATGGGGGTGGGCTGGATGTATTACTGGCCGACCACGCTCTCGCTGGTCAGCGGTGTTGCGCCCCGGGCCGTGGTGGCAACCATGGTCAGCGGCGCCTTCATCTCGCCCTTTATCGCTCACCTTGCAGCGGGTGTAATCGGCATCAACTTCAAACGGATGAGCCCTTCGGCCTTCTGGGCGATGGACGGCGCTATCGGGCTGGCCGGCGCGGTTCTGCTGTTTGCCCTTCGGCCCATGCTCAATCGGGCGCTGGGCACCGACAAGCGCAAGGATGCGCCGGAGAATGCATTCTGACCCCTTCCTCCGCGCCTGCGATTCTGCAATGAGCGGCAACCGATGAAACGTCGCCTCATCCTCTCCCTTACCCTGCTCGCCCTGGCCGCGACTCCCGCGCTGGCCCGCGATGCGCTGGGCATGTTCGGCAGCTGGGGCGCGTTCCGCGATCCGCAGACCCCGCGCTGCTATGCCATCGCCATGGCCGCGCCATCGACCATGCAGCGCGATTTCCAGCCCTTCGTCTCGGTCGGCTGGTGGCCCAAGTCCGGGGTGCGCGGCCAAGTCCATTTCCGTCTGTCGCGCAAGCTCCAGCCTGGTGCCCCGGTCAGCCTGTTGATCGGCGGGCAGCGCATTGCGCTGGTGGGCGGTGGCGGCGATGCCTGGGCAGCGGACAAGGGCAGCGATGCGGCGGTGATCGCAGCGATGCGATCGGCCCGCGAAATGGTGATCAATGCTCGAGACGCCAATGGCCGGGGCTTCAGCAACAGTTACTCGCTGGAAGGCGCCGCCACCGCCTTGGACGCCGCGGCACTGGGCTGCGCGCAGTTGCGGTAGCTTTTCCGCTGGCCCAAGCCTATATCGCGCGGCCTATGGCCGACACCGCACTCATGCCGATCCCGGGACAGTTCGATCCCGTCCCCACCCCGCGCGAGATAACGCCGCGTGCGGATGGCCGCATCGATCTGATCGGCTTGCCGAAAAAGCGCATCGCCGAACTGTTCGAAGCTGCCGGGCTCGATGCCAAGGCCGCCAAGTTGCGGTCCAAGCAGGTGTTCCATTGGCTCTACCACCGCGGCGTCACCGATTTCGACGCGATGACCGATATCGCCAAGACCATGCGGCCCTGGCTGAGCGAGCGGTTCGTGATCGGCCGGCCCGAAATCGTCGAGGCGCAGCATTCCAGCGATGGCACCCGCAAGTGGCTGCTCAAGACCGATGACGACCAGGAATACGAAATGGTCTTCATCCCCGATGCGGACCGCGGCACGCTGTGCGTATCCAGCCAGGTCGGCTGCACGCTCAATTGCCGGTTCTGCCATACCGGCACGATGCGGCTGGTCCGCAACCTGACCCCGGGCGAGATCGTCGGGCAAGTCATGCTGGCGCGCGATGCACTGGGCGAATGGCCCCGCGCCGGGCAGGCCGATCTGGCCGCGCTGGGTGACGACCTGGTTGACGAAGACGGCGGTTATTCATCCGATGGGCGCCTGCTCACCAACATCGTGATGATGGGCATGGGTGAGCCGCTCTACAATTTCGACAATGTCCGCGATGCATTGAAACTGGTGATGGACGGTGACGGGCTGGCGTTATCCAAGCGCCGGATCACGCTATCCACCAGCGGAGTGGTGCCGATGATGGCCCGCGCGGGCGCGGAAATCGGCGTGAACCTGGCGGTTTCGCTTCACGCGGTCAGCAAGGAAATTCGCGACGAGATTGTGCCGATCAACCGCAAGTACGGGCTTGAAGAACTGCTCCAGGCCTGCGCCGACTATCCCGGTGCCAGCAACGCCCGTCGCATCACCTTCGAATATGTCATGCTGAAGAACAAGAACGACAGCGACGAGGATGCGCGCGAACTGGTCCGGCTGATCAAGCAGTACAAGCTGCCGGCCAAGGTCAACCTGATCCCGTTCAATCCCTGGCCCGGCGCGATCTACGAATGTTCCACGCCGGAACGAATCGAGCGTTTTTCGCGGATCGTCTTCGAAGCCGGGATCAGCGCCCCGGTGCGCACCCCGCGCGGGCGCGATATCGATGCCGCCTGCGGCCAACTCAAAACCGCCGCCAAAAAGCTCAGCCGGGCTGAACTGGACCGGCTGGCCGAAGAAAAACAGGCCGCGCTCGGCTGAACCTGCCGAAATGTTAAGCCGCAGCGCCTAGGCGGGCCGCGGGAGGCCCGATCATCATGAAGCGGTCAATTATAGTACTACTCGCAGCGGCAGTCGCCCTGGGCGGCTGCTCGGGCAAGGCCGAGGAGGCACCGGCAGCCCCTGCCCCCGCCAAGCAAGCCAACGGAGCGAAGCCTCACGTCAATCCCTGGGCCAAGGATGCGCCCGCTACGGCGGCGAAATAACGCTTCGCCGCCTTTGCCGCACGGTTCACCAAAGGTGGAAATCTGCGGTTCATTTGCCGGCGTTCACCTTGCTCCCGTGAAGAAAACAACAGGAGCAAGCCCGATGAAGAAGGCCCTTTCCGCAGCGGTTATCGCCGCCACCATGTTTACCGCGACCGCCCCGGCTTTTGCCCGCCCGCCGGCATGGGCACCGGCTCACGGCTATCGCGATCGCCACGGCGATATCGACTATCGCCGCACCGATAACGGCATCCGCTACTGGGAAGGCCAGGACGGTCGCTATTACTGCCGCCGCGGCGACGGCACTGTCGGTCTGCTGGTCGGCGCGGCGCTGGGCGCACTGCTAGGCCGCGCGGTCGATACCCGCGGAGAACGTGCCACCGGCACCATCCTGGGCGCAGCCGCCGGCGCGCTGATCGGCAACGAACTGGCCAGGGGCCGGACCCGCTGCCGCTAGATCAGGGCCATCGAATGGCACCGTGCGGCGGCCGCGCCGCACGGACCGGTCTGGCCGCCTCACCTCCACTCGCACGGCACCATCCCGAATCTCCCAGGCATCAATCTCAGTGCCATGGAGAACTCCGAACTGCCTGCTGGCCTTTACTCCCGGCATAGGATCGGACATTGTGCGGGCAAAGGGGTGTCCGGATGAACTTTGTATCCAACCTGGCGATCATGGTTGTGCCGCGCTGGGTTCGAATTGCCGTCTTAGTCATTCTTGCATTGCTGGGCTCGATCTATCTGGCCACAGCTGCGATCGGCATCATTGATAGCGACCGGCCTGGCTGGATCGAAGCAGGCACCTATATTCTTGGCATCTTGCTGCCGTTCCTGATTGGCGGGCTGTTGCTCAGCTACAGCCACTCCGGGGTCGATGCCTTGGTCTCCCGGTCAGCACTGTTTCTGACGGAAACTGTTCCTGCCATGACTGTCTTGTTCGAAGAACCAGGGCAAGACTTCGAGGCGTCCAAAACGAGCGGGCGGTTTCCCAAGATTGCGGCTCCAGAAATCCAGATCCAGGCCGCTGCAAATTCGTCGATCGCGAACTATGTGGTATTGGTCAGGCCGAGCCGCGGCCTCCCAATCGAGCTAAACCAATGTCTAAGGCGATTGCCCTTCCGGGTAGAGCTCAACGCGACCAAGGCCAACGTAAATATTCTGATCTTGCGCAGCCTTGTCAAAGACCTGTCGAAAGCCGCCGACGTGACCGAGCTGTTTGGGCATTCGATCGCAGGCGCGCGCCACGAAGGGTACTGGATTGCGGACTCCATGACGAATTGTCTGCTTGATGGAAAACCATACCTGGCGATTGTTGCCGTAAAGCGACTGGCTCCAGAGTTCCTCACCAACCCGGTCCACCAGCTCGACTTTGCCCAGGACTTGATGCTGATGCTGCGGGCGATGCTGCACGAACGGCCGGAATTGTTCGAACCGGCTACCGGGGCTTCCGCTTGAGCCAACCTGCAGTCCTGATTACCGGCGCCGCCACGAGGATCGGGCACGCCATCGCCGAACGCTTTTCAGCTGGCGGATGGCATGTCGTCATCCATTACCACCAGAATCGCGCCGAAGCCGAAAGCCTGGCCGAGACCATGGATTCGTGCGAGCTGATAGGGTTCGATCTTGCCGATACGGAGCGGGCTTTGGCCGCAGTTGACGATCTCGCGGCTCGGTTGCCCGATTGGCGCGCGCTGATCTGCAACGCATCGCTTTTCATCCCCGATTGGCCCGAGCAACCCGATGCCGCAAGCTGGGATCGGATCGAGGCGGTGAACCTGCGCGGCAATATACAGCTGGCGGCCCGGTTTCTGGCCCGTGCCAAAAGCGAGGTTGGACGGCGGTTGGTCAATCTCCTCGATCAAAAGCTTGCCAACCTTAATCCGGATTTCTTTTCCTATACCGTATCGAAGGCTGGCCTGGCTGCAGCGGGGCAGATGCTGGCTCTGGCCCGGGAAGGCAGCGCCGACAGGGTCTATGGCCTCGCTCCGGGTCTGACCCTGCCCAGCCATGATCAGACCGAAGCGGAATTCGCGCAAAGCGCCAGCATGAATTTGCTTCGGCGCATCAACCAGCCGAGCGATATTGCTGAGGCAGCCTGGTTTCTTGTCACCGGCCCAGTCGCCAACGGCACCACGCTGCTTGTCGATTCCGGGCAACACCTCGTCCGCCAGAAACGCGACGTAATGTATATGGTGAGGCAAGCGGGATGAGGTACCTGCTGTTTCTGGATTCCCAGGCGGTTGAGCTTTCGATCGGACTTCACGATTTCGAACGCGCCGCAAAGCAGCGCATCCTGGTTTCTGCAGCCCTGGTGGTCGAGCGGGATCCTGGCGCCGGAGACGACGGCGCTTCAATCTGGGACTACGATTCATTGCGGCAGGCGATTTTTGATCTTGCCAGCGGTGCTCACATCGAGCTCCAGGAAACGCTGTGCAGCCGGCTCGCAGAATTCTGCCAAAGCCAGAACGACATCGTCGGCGGCTGGGTTCGCACTGCGAAGCCCGATGTCTACCCGGATGCAAAGGCGGTAGGATGCCAGATGGCATGGGGTGACGGCGAGGCCATGGCATTGCTTGCCCAGTTGAATGTTTGACCAACCCGTGGATGCTTTCCTCTCTTCCACCGCCGTGGTTGCCCTCGCCGAAATTGGCGACAAGACCATGTTGCTCGCCATCGTCCTGGCCGCGCGATTGCGCGCGCCCTGGGCGATCCTTGCCGGCATCCTGGTCGCGACGCTGGCCAATCACGCGCTGGCCGCGCTGGTCGGCAGCCAGGTCGCCGGACTGCTGCAGGCTGACTGGTTCCGGATTGCGGTGGCGCTGGGCTTCATCGCGATGGCGGCCTGGACGCTGGTGCCCGACAAGCTCGACGATAACGAGAACACAGTCCGCAGCGCCGGCGGGGCATTCCTGACCACGCTGGTCAGTTTCTTCCTGGTCGAAATGGGCGACAAGACCCAGATCGCGACGATCGCGCTTGCCGCGCACTACCAAGCCGTGCTGCCGGTGACCGCCGGCACCACGCTGGGCATGATGCTGGCCAACGGTCCGGCAGTCTTTCTTGGCGAAGCGATCGAACGGCGGGTTTCGATGAAGTTGACCCGCACCCTCGCCGCGCTGCTGTTCCTGGTACTGGGGCTTTGGCAACTGGCCGAAATCTTTGGCTGGCTTGGCTGATTTGGCCTTGCACCAACCGCATCGAGGCATAGTCTAGCTGCCCATGTGGTTACTCAACAAAATGCTCTCCGCGCTGGTCAAGGAAGGCCAGTTACGCGTTATCGATCACGACGGCAGCGAATACCGCTATGGCGATCTTTCCGCCGATCCGGTGACGATCCGCTTTACCGACAAAGGCGCGGCCCTGCACGTCGCCAAGGACCCCCGGGTCGGCGCGGGCGAAGCCTATATGGACGGGCGGCTGGTAGTGGAGCCACCGCACGATATCCGCGACATGGTCCTGCTAGTGATGATGAACGCCAACCGCGGCAAGGGGATCGGTGCGCCGAACCCCCTGAAGCGCGGGATCGACTGGATCTTTGCCAAGGCTGACCAGATCAACCTGCGGGTCAAGGCCAGCAAGAACGTGGTCCACCACTATGACCTGACCCGCCAGTTCTATGAGCTGTTCCTCGATGAGGACCGGCAATATACCATGGCCTACTTCAAGGACCCGGCAAACTCGCTGGAGCGCGCGCAGGTCGACAAGAAGGCCTTGATCGCCGCCAAGCTGCGGCTGGAGCCGGGCATGCGCCTGCTAGATATCGGCTGCGGCTGGGGCGGGCTGGGCCTTTACATGAACCGCCATTTCGGGGTCGAGGTACTGGGCGTTTCGCTCGCTCCCGATCAGGTCAAATTCGCCAACGAACGCGCCGAGGCGGCCGGCGTGGCCGACAAGGTCAAGTTCCAGCTGACCGACTACCGCGATGTTAGCGGCCCGTTTGACCGGATCACCAGTGTCGGCATGATCGAACACGTCGGTGCACCGCACCTGCCCGAATATTTCGCCAAGACCAACGAACTGCTGGCCGATGACGGGATCATGCTGACCCACACGATCGGCCGCACCAACGGCCCCGGCACAACCGACAAGTGGACCCGCAAATACATCTTCCCCGGCGGCTATATCCCAGCGATGAGCGAACTGGTCAGCGCCTGCGAAAAGACCGGCTGGGAAATCGCCGATATCGAGGTGCTGCGCTATCACTACGCTCACACCCTGGCCGAATGGTACCGTCGCACGACAATGCACGAAGCCGAGATTACCGCGCTCTACGATGCCCGGCTGTTCCGGATGTGGCAGTTCTACCTCGCGGGCGCTGAGCAGAGCTTTGCCCATGGCGGCATGGTCAACTTCCACATCCAGAGCGTCAAGAACCGCAGTGCCGTGCCGATGACGCGCGACTACATCAGCCAGGAGGCGGCGCGGCTGTCAGCATTGGATGAGGCTCCGGAATGGCATCTGGAGAAGCAGGCGGCGGAATAAGGTCAGCGATCGAACCGCTTGGCCAGCGTATAGGCCGGACCGAACCCGACCAGCGCCGCGCCGATGAACGGCAGCGCCACCACCCAGATCCGCAGCCCCGTCACCCCTTCCGGGCTGGCGATGCTGATCGCGGCGGTCAGCGTGAGGCCAAGGCAGATCAGTCCGAGGCCCAGGATCAGGCGCCAGTGGGGCACCTGCTTCAATTCGCCATTCTTGGCCGCGCTGCCCATCCGCTCAAACGGCGAGAAAATTGCGATCAGCGGCAAGGTCACGGCGATATAGAGGGCGAACCAGACCGGGCGGGCGAGCCACCAATCGGCGCTGCCGGGCGCGACATCAAGCCCCACCCCGCCCATCAGCCAGGCCGCGACCATCACCAGCACGAAGGCGGTGAGGTGCCAGAGGTAGACCGTCATGATCATCCCGTTGACCAGCACGGTTGCCGTCCACAGCCAGGCCGTGCCCAGCAGGCGGCGCATGACCGGCTCCAGCGCCAGCGCGAGACCGATCTGCATGTTACCCAGCGCGAGCAGCGCCAGCGTGGGCGGCATCGAGTTCGACAAGTCATTGCCCGGCACCCCGATCATCGCCACCGGATAGGGCCCGAACCGGACCAGCGCGGACAACACAGCCAGCGAAACCAGCCCCCAGATCAGCGGCTGGCGGAACCGCCCCTCTTGCCAGGCATAGCCGAGCTGGTGGATCGCCAGCCAGACGAACAGGAAATTGAGCCAATTGACCACCGGAATGCCCAGGCCGATCGACAGCCAATCGACCAGCACCGCGCCCGAAACGAGCGCCCAGAAACTGCCCATCCCCCAGCGTTGCCAGGCAGCATGGGTGAACGGAACCAGCGCCGAGACGATCAGATAAACCGCCAGAAACCAGACCGGGATCAGCGCCAGCTGCGCCGCCATCTTGACCACTTCGCGCTCGATCCCCAGCGTTGTCCCCGCGATTGCGATCACCGACCAGACCAGGAACAGCGGCATCACCGGGTTGATCAGGCGTTGCACCCGCCCGCCGAACCAGTCGGAAAAAGTCCCGCCCTTGGCTCTGGTCGCGGCCCACGAAACCCCGTTGGAAAAGCCGCCGACGCAGAAGAACAGCGGCATCACCTGAAAGCCCCAGGTCAGCCACTGGGTCCAGGGCAGGATGCCGAGCAGGTGCCCGCCTTCCACCGCGCCGTCCTTCATATAGGGCGCAGCGACCAGCCAGTGCCCAACCACCACCGCCATGATCGACAGCGCGCGCAGGAAATCGACGTAGCGGTTCCGCTCTGGCGGAGCCTTGCCCGCCATCTCCGCCGCCTTGCTCCACATACCCATTTCCGGATCTTCCCTGTCATCACAAGCGAGTGGCGGACAGGATGTGGGGTCAAGGCGCTTGGAGTCAAACAGGTTGCGGGAAAAATCCGTGGGCGATCATTGACGGGCGGCGCCATTTCCAGGGGCAGCCTGGCCGGAAGGCGTCGGGCTCGACGATCCAGCAACAGCCGGTAGTTCCGGACATTTCCATTTATGGTCATCCGGCAAAGAAAGTCGGGGCGCAGCTGCCGCGTACTTCTTGCCATCTGCACCAGTCACTTCAAAGCCATAGTCGGTGGGGCAGTGTTTGCCATCCGCAGCCAGCGTAAATTGGCTCGCGTCATTTGGATTGGCCACAAACGGAAGGCGGACTGAGCCTTTGATCAGCTCAACCTTGTAAGGAGGCGTGCCGCCAGCCAGCGTTGCGGCGATTGCTCCGTCCGCGGCAACGGTCGTGGTAACCCCAACGGCTGTGTTCGACGGTGCCTGGCTTGAAGTGCCGAAGTAGAATCCCACCACCGTCCCGCAAATTCCAGTGAACACCAAGAATATCTCCCGGCCCATGCGAAACTGCTTTTCGAATTCATCGGCTTTCCCGGTCTCAACCCCCATCGCCCGGTTGAGCAATATTCCGCCATAACCAACAGTTGCCGCCACGATCACAACCATCAGCAACGCCCGCCCCGGCTCGATCCCGGATAGCCATGCCAGGTCTGGATTTTGTGCAAACTTGTAAAGGAATATACCAATAAATCCCGCGATGCCGACGGTCAGAACCGAACCCGCCGTCAATTTCACAGCTTCTTTCAAGTTGGCCATTTTGCGATACTCCCATCAGCCTTGCCGTCCTTGAGCGGCAAGATGGGATCTGCATTGATTTGTTCATCCGCGCCGTGATTGCGGTCACGCAGGCCAAAATCGTCGCACTAGAGGTTCACTTTGGATACTTCTCGTTCATCACGTCCCAGCTGATCGCCACCAGCCGCTCGAGCACATCCAGATCCACATCGGCCAGCTTCTTGATATAGAGGCAGCTCTTGCCGGTGGTGTGCTTGCCCAGCCGGGCGAACAGGTCATCGACTTCGGCCTGGCGATCGCAATAGTTGCCCATCAGGTAGAGCGTCATCGCCGCCTTGCGCGGGCTGAATCCGCCGCGGCACATAGTGCCCTCGCGGCCGCTGTCGTATTTGTAGTTGTAGCTGCCATAGCCAATGATCGAGGGGCCCCACATTTTCGGCTCCAGCCCCGTCACCCGCCGGTGCATCGCATCGATCACCGCCGCTTCCTCGCGCCGCCGCGCGTCGCCCTGCGCGGCAATGAAATCCGCTACGCTGATTTCGGTCGCCGTGGTTTTGAGTTCAGCTTTAGCCATGGCTTACTCCCCTCCAAATCGCTGGTGCAACGCCGGCAGGATCGCCGCCAGGTGGTGCATCTCTTTATAGCAATGCTGCAACAGCGCCAGCCCGATACCGTCGTTCGCCAGCTTGCGGCGCGGGCCCGGGCGGTTGAGCAGCAGGGTTAGCAGTGGGCCCAACAGCGGAACCTGGCTGCGCAGCTCTCCCAGGTGAAAACGGCTATGCATCACGCAGCCATCGGCGGCATTCTCGATCAGGTGGACCAGCTGGCTGCTATGCATCCGCTCTCGCCGCAGCGAAACATTGGCGCAAACTGCGGTACCCATCGCATCGACTTTTGCCGCATCCAATCCGAATTCGGCAGGCGGAACAAAGGCGATGGCCAGCCTGGTCATTTGCGGGCCGATGAATTCGTCCACCGCGCTGACATTGCCGACATAGCGCGGGCGGCCAATCGGCAAGTGCCGGCAATCGAGCGCCAGCTGCGATTTCCTGTGCGCCTCGGGATGCCACAGCCGATAGCGTGCGCTGGACAGGCTGTGCCAGCCGAACCACCAATCCCACATTTCCGCAGTAACCCCCGGCATCGCCGTGGTGCATGCCACGGTCATGGTGCCGTCCGGGTGGCGCCAGGCACCGTCCTCCACCTTGTCGCCACCTGGATCGGTCATCCGTGCGAAAGGGGTGAATGGACCATCCGCCGAGCGCACCCCATGCGCCAAGGCCGGGATCATGGGTGGCGGTGCCACGCGCAAAGGGCGCAGATAGCCCGACAGGTCATGTGGCTCTGCAATCTCGATCCAGCGTGTCATGGCGGCGAAGCTATCGCAGGCCGCGGAAATCGTAAACGCAATCGTTGCGCCCTGCCCCCCCGCCTGCTAGCCGCGCCCCCGCACATTTCAGCGGGAGTCGTCGATCATGTCCGATATCAAGCGCGTCGTTCTGGCCTATTCGGGCGGGCTCGATACCTCGGTGATCCTGAAGTGGCTGCAAGTGACCTATGGCTGCGAGGTGGTGACCTTCACCGCTGACCTCGGCCAGGGCGAAGAGCTGGAGCCGGCCCGGGCCAAGGCCAAGCTGATGGGCGTGCCGGACGAACACATCTACATCGACGACCTGCGCGAGGAGTTCGTCCGCGATTTCGTCTTCCCGATGATGCGCGCCAATGCGCGGTACGAGGGCGATTACCTGCTCGGCACCTCCATCGCCCGCCCGCTGATTTCCAAGCGGCTGGTCGAGATCGCGCACGAAACCGGCGCCGACGCGGTCGCCCACGGCGCGACCGGCAAGGGCAATGACCAGGTCCGGTTCGAGCTCTCGGCCTATGCGCTCGATCCCAATATCAAGGTCATCGCCCCGTGGCGCGAATGGGACCTGACCAGCCGCACCGCGCTGATCGCCTGGGCCGAAGCGCACCAGATCCCCGTCCCCAAGGACAAGCGCGGCGAAAGCCCGTTTTCGACCGACGCAAACCTGCTGCACACCTCGTCCGAGGGCAAGGTGCTTGAAGACCCGTGGGAAGAAACCCCGGACTATGTCTATTCGCGCACCGACAATCCGGAAAACGCGCCGGACCAGCCGGAATACATCACCATCGATTTCGAGCGTGGCGACGGTATCGCTCTGAACGGCGTGGCGATGTCGCCCGCCACATTGCTGACCGAGCTGAACACGCTGGGCAAGCGCCATGGAATCGGCCGGCTCGATCTGGTCGAGAACCGCTTCGTCGGCATGAAAAGCCGCGGGATGTATGAAACCCCGGGCGGCGAGATCTATGCCCGCGCGCACCGCGGCATCGAATCGATCACGCTCGATCGCGGCGCAGCGCACCTCAAGGACGAGCTGATGCCGAAGTATGCCGAGCTGATCTACAACGGCTTCTGGTTCGCGCCCGAGCGCGAGATGCTGCAGGCGGCGATCGACCTCAGCCAGGAAAAGGTTTCCGGCACCGTCCGGCTCAAGCTCTACAAGGGCAATGCCAGTGTGGTCGGCCGCAAGAGCCCCAATTCGCTCTATTCGGAACGCCACGTCACCTTCGAAGACGATGCCGGCGCTTATGACCAGAAGGACGCGGCGGGCTTCATCAAGCTCAATGCGCTACGCTTGCGATTGCTCGCGCAGAGGGACCGGTAACGAATTTCGCACGCCAAGGCGCGAGGATGTTGCGTCAGCACGGCGGGCGATCGTTTTCTCGTCGGTCGCCATTTGGATCGCGCATGGAGAAAAGAGCAGATTCGCCGCAAGCGAGAGCTCTTGGCGTCTTGGCGTGAGGGATTTGCAAATCCAGAACACCTGCGAATCTGCTGCAAGCAGCGCACTCGATCAATCTGTCCACCGCACACACGGAGTTATCCACCGTCAAAGTGGCCGCCTGTGGATAAGTGCAGCATTTTCCGCTTGCGCGACTCACTTTCGAGGCGCAGCTTCAAGTCATCGAGAGCGTGGAACCGCACTTGAAGTTCCGGCGGGAAACCGTTGAAACGGATAGGGAAAACATAAACCTCACGATCTGGCAGCGATGCCCGCAGCAGTGTCGGAAAACACGCCTCAGGATGACTTCGGTCTGAATCTGGCGAACCGCAGATGCAGCGAGCGGCGCGCAGTCAGCAGGCTGCTTCACCAGCGGTCGGAAAGGGCGGAAGGAAAGCGGAAGGCTTCGGCCGGAAGCGGATCGGAAGGCCCGGAACGGCAAGGCGGAGTTGCAGTCACGGAACCGCCAGGCGGAAGGGAAAGGCTCTCGGGCCGGAACCAACCGCCTGACGGAACCGGACGCCGGCAGCGGTGTAAGGCGATGAAAGCCGGCTCTTCACGAGCCACCGAGTAGCAGAAGGAACCGTCGAGAACGGTCCGCAAGGGTCGAACGAAACAGTTTTGAGAGCTCCCTCGGGAACGGCGATCGCCCAAGTCGCCCGAAACCAGAGCAGGCGAGCGTGGGGCTGGTGGAAACACCGGCCCCATTTGCATTTTAGCATTCAAGTTCCAATTGCTACCCCTCGGCACGCAACTGGGCGGCAAGGGTCCGGAACAAGCCAGGATAGGAATCGAGCGCAAGGTCCGGGAGTTCGGTAGCTCGCAGAGGTTCGATCCAGCAAAACTCTGAGTGCTCGTCTCCCAACAGCGTAGGCTCACCGCTCCAGGCAGTGACCAGGTAGACATGAAATCGCTTGGACTGCCGCCTTGCCTCAAACCTTGCCAGTTCCGTCCAGCCCGTCGGCACGATGCCGATTTCCTCAGAGAGCTCGCGAATCAACGCTTGATTGAGTGATTCGCCAGGTTCGACGTGCCCGCCAGGAAAGCTCCAGCAATCAGGCCAGGTCGAGCGCTGCGCACTACGACGGACCATCAAAATCCTGCTCTGACGCAACAGCAGCCCGTTGACGATATCGTCCATCAGCCGCCTTGCCGCACAAACAGACTCGCCAGTTCCACATGGGTCGACCAGCGAAACTGACCCACCGGCCTTAGTTCCTTCAGCACAAATCCGGCCTCCACCAACGTGCGCGCATCCTTGGCCCAGCTGGAAGGGTTGCAGCTGATAGAGACCACGCGGGGCACACTGCTCTCGGCGATCCGCTCAACCTGCTCGCGCGCGCCGGCCCGGGGTGGATCGAGCAGGACGGCGGCGAAGCGGTTGAGCTCCTCGGCCAACAGCGGATTGCGAAACAGGTCGCGGTGGAGCGCGTGGATCGGCTTGCCGCTAATCCCGGCGGCGGCCTTGCAGGCCAGATGCGCATCGCGGGCGGCCTCGGCGGCGAGCACCCTGGTTTCGGGTCCGGCCAGCGCGAAAGCAAAGGTGCCGAGCCCGGAAAACAGGTCCGCGACTGTACCGCAGCCTGCCAGCCATTCTCGCGCGGCGGCAACCAGAACTGCCTCGCCATCCTCGGTCGCCTGCAGGAAAGAGCCGGGCGGAAACGGCACTGCCACGCCGGACAGCGTGATAGTGACCGGCTCAGGCTCCCACACCGTATCCGGACCATAGCCGCTATCGAGCGTCAGCCGCGCCAGCCCCTGGTCCCGCGCAAAGTCGAGCATGACTTCGGTCAGTGCCAGCCCTTCGGCGCTGAGGCCCTTGATGCCAAGATCGACACCCTGGTCGATCAGGGTCAGTTCCACGTCGGCGGCCATCTTCGAGCGGGCATGCTTGCCCTTCTTCGGCTTGCCCTGCCCCTGCCCCAGCGCAATCAGCAGCTTGCGCAGCGGCGCAAGGACCGCGACCAGTTCGGGCCGCAACACCGGACATTCGGCCAGTTCGACCAGTCGGTGCGATCTGGCCTCGCGATACCCGATTACCACCCGCCCCTGCGAGCTTTCCGCCCGCAGCGAAGCCCGGCGGCGGCTACCCGGCGGGGAAAGATGCGGCGCGGCAATATGCTCGGCGCCCAGCTCATGCGCGCTGGAGGCATTGCTGACCCGCGCTTCGACAAACTGCGCCAGGCTCTCCTCATCCAGCTGTTGCAGCTGACACCCGCCGCACTGGTCGAAATGGCGGCAGGGCGGCTGAACATGGTGCGGCCCCCATTCAAGGCTGCCGTCGCCGCGCAACAAGTCCCCCGGCGCCGCACCCCAGGCAAAGTTGCCCGACGCGGTAACGCCGTCGCCCTTGGCGGCGATGCGGATGATTTCTTCAGCCTGGCTCACAGGCAGGCCGCGTAGGCGCTCCGCACGGTCTCGGCAAGCCGCCCGGCGGTAAAGGGCGGACGGCACAGCCGCGCGGCCTCTGCATGCAGCCACAGGCCCTGGCAGGCGGCCACGAACGGCTCCGTGCCACAAGCGAGGCGGCTGGCGATGGCTCCGGCAAGGACGTCTCCTGTCCCGGCGGTCGAAAGCCAGCTGGAGGCGCGCGGCGCGAAGGCAAGGCGGCCATCGGGCGCGGCGATCACGCTATCGGGCCCTTTTGCCACCACCAGCATGTTGGCCGCCTTGGCGAGCGCGACGGCGCGTTCGACCTTGCTGCCAGCCGCGTCGAGGCCAAAGGCGCGCTCCAGCGCGAACAGCTCGCCATCGTGCGGCGTCGCGATCAGCGGCGCCTTGTGTTCGGCCAGCAGCCGCGGCCCGAGCAGTACCAAGGCATCGGCATCGAGCACGGCAGGGCGCTGCTCGGACAGGGCAATTGCCAGCCGTTCCCGCGCTTCGCCGCCGCGCCCAAGCCCCGGCCCGATCAGCAAGGCTGAAATCCGCCCATCCAGCAAGGCTTCGGCCAGCGATTGGCGATCGACTACCAGATCGGCGGGCGCATCGATCGGGTCTTCGGCATAGATCCGGACATAGCCAGCCCCTGCCCCTTGCGCCGAACGCGCCGCCAGCAGCGCCGCCCCTGGCATCGCGCCGGCCACCACGCCGAGCAGCCCGCGGGTGTATTTGTGCGCATCCGCAGCCGGAGCGGAAAGCAGCGGCGGCGTTACCACGCACGCCGCGCCTTCGACCGCGCCGATCCCGATCTCGACCACCCGCAGGGTGCCCATCGCCGCCGCAGCGGGCATCAAGAAATGGGCGGGCTTCCAGGCACCGAGCGCGATTGTGATATCGTAATCCGGCAGGTCGCGGTTGAGCGGCTGGCCAAGGTCGGTATCGATCCCGCTGGGCAGATCGATCGCCACGCGCTTGTCATGCGCGGCGGCAAGCCGGGTGAGCAGGGCATGATGCTCCGGGATCAGTGGACGGGTCAGCCCGGTCCCGAACAGGCAATCGACCAGGACCTCGCCCGAACGATTGGCCGAAGCATCGAGCACCGTACCGCTGTAGGCCGAGCGGGCATGCTGCGCCGCCGGTGTGGCCGGATCGGCCGCCGTGAATACCGCAACATCGCCGCCAAGCTGGCGGATCGCTTCGGCGATCACCCAGCCATCGCCACCGTTGTTGCCGGGGCCGCAGAGCACGGTGACTGTGCGCCCGCCGCAGATCCGCCAGACCCATTCCGCCGCGCCCTGCCCGGCGCGCTGCATCAGTTCCTCGACGCTGGTATCGCCGTCAATCAGCGCCATTTCCGCCGCACGCATTTGCGCGGCGGTGAGGACCTGATCAGCCGCGTTTGGCATTTCCGCTCAGCTGCGAAACATCGCGCACGGCACCGCGCGCCGCGCTGGTGGTCATCGCGGCATAGGCCTGCAGTGCGGCCGAAACCTTGCGCGGGCGCTCCTTGGCCGGCTGCCAGCCCTTGGCATCCTGCGCGGCGCGGCGCGCGGCCAGCACTTCATCCGATACCGCCAGATTGATAGTGCGGCCGGGAATGTCGATCTCGATCAGATCGCCGGTCTCAACCAGTCCGATTGCCCCGCCTTCGGCCGCCTCGGGCGAGGCATGGCCGATCGACAGGCCCGAGGTCCCGCCGGAAAAGCGACCGTCGGTGAGCAGCGCGCAAGCCTTGCCCAGCCCCTTCGACTTGAGATAGCTGGTCGGATAGAGCATTTCCTGCATGCCCGGACCGCCCTTGGGTCCCTCGTAGCGGATCACCACCACGTCGCCGGCCACAACCTGCCCGGTCAGGATCGCGGTGACGCTGGCATCCTGGCTTTCGAACACCTTGGCAGGGCCAGTGAACTTCAGGATGCTGTCATCGACCCCGGCGGTCTTCACGATGCAGCCGTCCAGCGCGATATTGCCATAGAGCACGGCCAGCCCGCCATCCTGGCTGAAGGCATGTTCCTTGCTGCGGATCACGCCGTTCTCGCGATCAAGATCGAGCTCTTCCCAGCGGCGGCTCTGGCTGAACGCTGTCTGGGTCGGCACTCCGCCCGGCGCGGCCTTGAAAAAGGTCTGCACCGCCGGGTCGTTGGTGCGCTTGATGTCCCACTTGCCCAGCGCATCGGCCATGGTCGGGCTGTGCACGGTCGGCAGATCGGTGTGGAGCAGCCCGGCCCGGTCAAGCTCGCCCAGGATCGCCATGATCCCGCCAGCGCGGTGGACGTCTTCCATGTGGACGTCGCTCTTGGCCGGGGCGACCTTGCTCAGGCACGGTACCTTGCGGCTCAGCCGGTCGATGTCCTTCATGGTGAAGTCCAGCCCGGCCTCATGCGCGGCGGCGAGCAGGTGGAGCACGGTATTGGTCGACCCGCCCATCGCGATATCGAGGCATACGGCGTTCTCGAACGCCTTGAAATTGCCGATCGCGCGCGGCAGCACCGATTCATCGTCCTGCTCGTAATAGCGCTTGCACAGCTCGACTACGGTGCGTCCGGCCTGCAGGAACAGCTCCTTGCGGTCCGAATGGGTGGCGAGCTGCGAACCGTTGCCGGGCAGCGACAGGCCCAGTGCCTCGGTCAGGCAATTCATCGAGTTGGCGGTGAACATGCCCGAGCACGATCCGCAGGTCGGGCAGGCCGAACGCTCGATCGCCTTTACTTCCTCGTCAGAATAGCTGTCATCGGCGGCGGCAACCATCGCATCGACCAGATCGAGCGCGACTTCCTTGCCGCGGAGCACGACCTTGCCGGCCTCCATCGGTCCGCCGGAAACGAACACCACCGGCACGTTGATCCGCATCGCCGCCATCAGCATGCCGGGAGTGATCTTGTCGCAGTTGGAAATGCAGACCATCGCATCGGCGCAGTGGGCGTTGACCATGTATTCGACCGAGTCGGCGATCAGGTCGCGGCTGGGCAACGAATAGAGCATGCCATCGTGACCCATCGCGATCCCGTCATCGACGGCGATGGTATTGAATTCCTTGGCAACCCCGCCCGCCGCCTCGATCTCGCGCGCGACCATCTGGCCCAGATCCTTCAGGTGGACGTGGCCCGGAACGAACTGGGTGAAGCTGTTGACCACCGCGATGATCGGCTTGCCGAAATCGCCGTCCTTCATCCCCGTCGCCCGCCACAGCCCCCGCGCGCCGGCCATGTTACGGCCATGGGTGGAAGTGCGGGAACGATAGGCGGGCATGATCGGGACTCCTCGTGTCGGTCCGCTCTTGCGAGGTTGCGGTGTGGGGTCAAGAGGAAGATTGGTTCACGCAAAGGCGCGAAGGCGCAAAGATGTTGCGTACGCGATCTGCTGTTGGTTGTTATCTCAGAGAAAGAAGGGGTTCGCGCAGAGGCGCGGAGAAGAAAAGAGAGGCGCTGAGATGTCGCACTAGCGGCGAAGCCGCTTTCAGATTCACAGAGTCGGGCTTTTTGCAACGTGCGGAAAAACAAGCCGCCTTCGGCGGGAGGGCTACGCCCCTCTGCGCCTCTCCTTTCTTCTCTGCGTCTCTGCGTGAACCAATCTACTCCAGCCGCAAAGCGACCGCATTGGCGATCCGGCTCAACCGTTCCGCCCAGCGCGCCTGCCCCGCTGCATCGCCGATCTGATCCTGTCGCACTTCGATGCCCAGGTAAGGCCGGCCATCGGCCTCGGCATGGCGGTTCATGGTGTAGTTGAGCAGCTTGCCCGAATAGGGCTGCTGGTCGCCCACAACCAGCCCCTCGGCCTCGAGCATGGGGATCGCGATCCGGGCCGCACGGTCATCCTGGTTGTAGAGCACGCCAACTTGCCAGGGGCGCGGCTCTTCGCTGGAGGCGAGCTGCGGGGTGAAGCTGTGCAGCGAGAGGATCAGCGCCGGCGGGGCGCTGTCGAGCACATCCGCCAGTGCGGCGTGGTAGGGGTGAAAGAACCGATCGAGCCGGGCGAGATGGGCCGCGTGATCGAGCGCGTTGCCGGGGATCGCGTGGCCATCGCTGGCGATCGGGATCACCGCCGGCGCGTGCGGCTCGCGGTTGCCGTCGCAGACCAGCCGGCTGACATTGGCCTGAAACGCCGCGATGCCGGGGCGCTGGGCCATCAAGGCGCCGACTTCGGCCACGCCGATATCCACCGCGATGTGCTGGCTGAGCAATGCGGGATCGATGCCGAGCTCGATATCGTCCGGCACGCGGTTGGAGGCATGGTCCGACACCACCAGGATACCACCAAACCGCGGGGTGCCGAGCAGGCGGAAGGCTTCACTCATCGCAGCGCTCCGGCCATGGTCCACCATTCGCGCGGCATGGCTGCCTGGGCGGCATCGCGGGCCGCGGCATCATTGTAGAGCGCAAAGCAAGTCGCACCCGATCCAGACATGCGCGCCAGCCACGGATCAGTCGCGTGCAAGGCCGCCAGCACTTCGGCCACCTGTGGGCACAAGGCGATGGCCGGAGGCTCAAGGTCGTTCCGGCCCGCCTGGGCGATTGCCGAAACCGCGCCTTGCCGCATCGCCCCGCGATCCAGCCCGTCCCAGCCCTTGAACACCGGCCCGGTGCTCAGCGGCACGCGCGGGTTGACCAGCAACACCGGCATGCCCGCCAGATCGTTCTCGATCGGCTCAAGCTCTGTTCCCGTGCCGCGCCCGATGCAAGCCTCGCTGCGGACACAGGCCGGCACATCGGCGCCCAGCTGGGCCGCCCGCGCATGCCAATCATCAGGCAGGCCATATTCCCGCTCAACCAGCCGGAACACCGCCCCGGCATCGGCCGAGCCTCCACCCAGTCCCGCCGCAACCGGCAGGTTCTTCTCCAGCATCACCGCCCAGCCCTGGGGCCGAGGCAAGGCCGAGAGTGCCTTCATGACGATATTGTCGAAGGGATCGGTCAGCGCGCCGCCAAACTCGCCCAGTGTCCGCAGTTCATCGCGCGCAGCCGGCTGAACGCTCAGCATGTCCCCCGTATCGACGAAGGCAAACAGTGTCTCAAGGTCGTGATACCCATCATCCCGCCGCCGCCGGACATGCAGCGCTAGATTGATCTTGGCATAGGCGGTTTCGATCATCGGGGTGTTTGCACGGGCATTGCCGCTCACATCTCGGAAGCATCATAAACCAGGCCGACCTTCAACCCCGATCGCTCAGTCGCCTCGATTGCAATCAGATCGATCCCGCATTCATTGCCGCAATCGTTGTAAGTCTGGTCAAGCAGCGCGGCTACATAATAGCGGTCACGGGCTGGACGGCAGCCCTTTGCCGCGGCGACCTGCTTGAGTTTGGCGCGATAGGGTTGCCACTGCGCCTTGGTCATTACCTTCATCGATGCGACGACGGAACGCGCCAGTTCCGGGGTCTCGCAGCGATAAAAGATCGCGATCTCCTGATCCATCCCGCGTGCGTCGAGCCAACCATCGATTGCGTGCGATTCTTTCCAGCTCGCCAATTCGGTGCGAGCAAAGCCATTGTTGTTGCCTTCGTCCACAATCCCGATCACGGGGGTGGCTGCGCTGCCCATTACTCCGCGGTAGACGATGTAGCTTTCCTTGCCGTCAGCCAAGGTAAGTTCCACCCGGGCGACCACCGTCTTGATGATGATCGTTCCGGTCCGCGGCGAATCCTGCGCACAGCCGGTTGCCTTCAGCCCCGCAAAATATCGTTCGGTATCAGTGATATGGTTGTTCGGAGCCGGTTTGACCCGGTAATAGTCCGCCAGCATGGTGCGCGCAGCCGCTTCAGTGGGGCAGATCGTAGTCGAAAAGCCGTCAGGAATGTCGACATGGTCCGGCAGCGGCAAAGCGGCTGCGCCACTTGCCAGCAGAGGCAGCAAAACAGTCGATCCCCACATCGGAACCTCCATGGCTAGCCGAACGGCGTGAAGCCCTCCCCGCTACGGGGAGGACATATCACATATTCGGGTAGTTCGGCCCGCCGCCACCTTCCGGCGTCACCCAGTTGATGTTCTGGGTCATGTCCTTGATGTCGCAGGTCTTGCAGTGGACGCAGTTCTGGGCGTTGATCTGAAGGCGCGGGTTGCCTTCTTCCACGCCGAGGAATTCATAGACCCCGGCCGGGCAATAGCGTGCTTCGGGCCCGGCATAGTGCGCCAGGTTGACCGTGACCGGGATCGCCGGGTCCTTGAGCTGGAGGTGGCAGGGCTGGTCTTCCTCGTGGTTGGTGAAGCTCAGCGCCACACTGGACAGGCGATCGAAGCTGACCACCCCGTCGGGCTTGGGATATTCAATCGGCTGGTAGAGGTCGGCGCGCTGGATCGAATCGGCATCGCGGTGATGCTTCATCGGCTTCCACAAGCCAAAGCCGAACAGGGTACGCAGCCACATGTCGGCCCCGGCCAGGATCGTGCCAAGGTCTCCGCCCCACTTGGCGACCATCGGCTCGGCGTTCTGGACCAGCTTGAGTTCCTTGGCGATCCAGCTGTCACGCACTGCAGCGTCGTATTCGGCCATCGCATCGTGTTCGCGGCCCGCAGCGATTGCGGCGGCAGCGGCCTCAGCGGCGAGCATACCGCTCTTCATCGCAGTGTGGCTGCCCTTGATCCGGGGCACGTTGACGAACCCGGCCGAGCAGCCGATCAAAGCGCCGCCCGGGAAATCGAGCTTGGGTACCGATTGCCAACCGCCTTCGTTGATGGCGCGGGCGCCATAGGAAACGCGGCGACCGCCTTCCAGGATCGCGCGGATTTCCGGGTGCTGCTTCCAGCGCTGGAACTCCTCGAACGGATAGACGTAGGGATTCTTGTAATCGAGCGCGGTGACGAAGCCGAGCGCAACCTGGCCACCCGCCTGATGATAGAGGAACCCGCCGCCCCAGCTGTCGCTTTCGCTGAGCGGCCAGCCCTGGGTGTGGATCACCCGGCCCGGCACGTGCTTGTCGGGATCGATGTCCCACAGTTCCTTGATGCCGATCCCGTAGACCTGCGGTTCGCAGTTCGCTTCAAGATCGTAGCGCGCTTTAAGCTGCTTGGTCAGGTGCCCGCGCGCGCCTTCGGCGAAGAAGGTGTACTTGGCGTGGAGTTCCATTCCCGGCTGGTAATCGCCCTTGTGGCTGCCATCCTTGGCCACGCCCATGTCCTGGGTCGCCACGCCCTTGACCGAGCCGTCTTCGTTGAACAGCACTTCACTGGCCGGGAAGCCGGGGAAGATTTCGACGCCCAGTTCCTCTGCCTTGCCGGCCAGCCAGCGGCACAGATTACCGAGGCTGCCGGTGTAATTGCCGTCATTCGACATGAACGGGGGCATCGGCCAGTGCGGGACCGAGTAGTGCTTGCCCTTGGTCAGGACCCAGTGCCAGTTGTCCGTCACCGGGGTTTCCGCCATCGGACAGCCCTGTGTCCGCCAATCGGGCAGCAGTTCATCCAGCGCCTTGGGATCAACGACCGCGCCCGACAGGATGTGCGCGCCGACTTCGCTGCCCTTTTCGAGGATGCAGACGGACAATTCGGGATTGACCTGTTTGAGCCGGATCGACGCGGCCAGGCCAGCCGGCCCGCCTCCGACGATCACAACGTCATACGGCATCGATTCGCGTTCGCTCATGTCCCTGTTCCTACAGCCTGCAATTGCGCATATCTGGCCCAGACCCTTGATTGCTGTGCAAGGTGAGGTCAAGACCCGACTGGTGACTTTCTCCGGACCATCAAACCGCACGGGCGGGCCTCTTGCAGGCGATATCGTCGCCGCGCTTGCTTGGTGGCGCGAGGCGGGAGTCGATTTCGACTATGACGAGGCCGCGCGGGACTGGCTGGCGGGCAGCGCACCTGCCGCTACGGATCAGCCGGAGCCCGCCGCCTATACCCCGCCTCCACCCCCGCCGGCACCGCCTGCGCCCCGGATCGGCGGCGCTGGGCAAGACTGGCCGGCTGATCTGGCGGGCTTCACCCAATGGTGGCTGACCGAGCCTTCGCTCGATTCCGGACAGGTTTTTGACCGGGTCCCGCCGCGCGGACCGCAAGGCGCGGAACTGATGGTGCTGGTCGATCACCCAGAGGCGGGGGATTCGCAGGTCCTGCTTTCGGCCGAGCGGGGCCGGCTGCTGGACGCGATCCTGGGCGCGATAGGGATTGCACCCGATCAGGCCTATGTCGCCAGCCTGCTGCCGCGCCACATGCCGATGCCCGATTGGCCCGCGCTGCAAGCGGCGGGTCTGGGCGATCTCGCGCTGCATCACGTGGCTTTGGCCGCGCCGCGGCGGCTGATCAGCTTCGGACAGCACGTCTCATCGCTTCTTGGCCACGACCCGACGAAAACCGCTGAACCTTTACGGCATTTTTACCATGTAGGCCCGAGCATTCCGGCCCTGGCAGCGCCGGGGCTTGATACCCTGATGGCGCGGCCACGGGGCAAGGCGGCCTTGTGGCGGGCCCTGCTGGATTGGCAGCAGGCCTGAAACGGTCCGCCAGGACAGAGCGGGGACCCTATTTCAGTGCATTTCGCCACCAAGTATCCACTGGCAGGACTGGCCGTAGCGCTGGCCGTGCTGGGCGCGCCGCAGGCCGCCAGCGCGAATTCCGCCGCGATGGAATACTTCGCCAAGCGCGCCAACCGTTCCGAGGTTCCGTCCCTGCTGGGCGCGGAAGACCGCGCCTTTTATCGCGATCTGTTCGCGGCGATCGAGCGCGGCGACTGGACCAAGGTCCAGGCGATGTTCGCGCAGCGCCCCGATGGCCCGCTGCACCAGGTGGCCCGCGCCGAATATTTCCTCGCTCCGAATTCGCCGAAGATCGAGCTTGAGCAGCTTGACGCCTGGCTGGCGCGCGGAGTTACCCTGCCCCAGGCCGAACAGATCGTCACCCTGGCGCAAAAGCGCGGCGCGACCAGTTCGCCGGCGCTGCCCCAGCCGAACCGACTGGTCAGCCTGCCCAGCTTCGCCAAACGGATCCGTCCGCGCGAAAGCGCTGACGGGACCATGCCCGGTTCGGTCGCTGCGGCGATCAACGGCAAGATCAAGGCCGACGACCCGGCCGGGGCGAAAGCTGTGCTCGACGGCATCGACAGCCAGCTTTCCCCGCGCACCCGCGCCGAATGGCGATCCAAGGTGGCGTGGAGCTTTTACATCGAGAACAACGACGCCGGGGCCTATGCCTTGGCCCAGACCGCGCAGGACGGTGCCGGTCCGTGGGTGGCCGAAGGGTGGTGGATTGCGGGACTCGCCGCCTGGCGGATGGATGACTGCACCGGCGCCGCCGATGCCTTTGGCCGCACCGCGCAGTTGTCCGAAAATGCCGAGCTGACAGCCGCGGGCCATTACTGGCAAAGCCGCGCGCTGGTCCGTTGCCGCCAGCCGGAAAAAGCCGCCCTGCCGCTCAAGGCCGCGGCGCGGATGGACGAAACGCTTTACGGCATGCTGGCGATCGAACAGCTCGGCGTGGCCGTACCCAAAACTCACGAAGCGCCTGATTTCACCCAGTCCGACTGGCAATCGCTGCGCGACGTGCCCAATGTCCGGGCGGCGGTGATGCTCTCGGAAATCGGTCAGGATGGCCTCGCCGACGAAGTATTGCGCCATCAGGCCAAGATCGGCATGGCCAACCAGTACCAGCCGCTCTCCCGCCTGGCCCGCAGCCTCGGCATGCCGGGGACGCAAATGTGGATGGCCTACAATGCCCCGCCGGGCGGCAAGCCCGAACCGGCGGCGCGCTTCCCCACGCCGAAGTGGACCCCGGTCAACGGCTGGAAGGTCGACCCGGCGCTGGTCTATGCCCATACCCTGCAGGAATCGGTGTTCCGGACCAAGGTGGTCAGCCCGGCCGGCGCGCGCGGGCTGATGCAGATCATGCCGGCCGCGGCCAAGGACCACGCTGCCAAGCTTGGCGTGGCGGGCAATGCCAGCGACCTCGGCAAGCCGGAAGTCAACCTGGCATTCGGGCAAAAGCACCTTGAAATGCTGCGCGATTCCCCCGGCACCCAGGGCCTGCTGCCCAAGGTGATGGCCGCCTATAACGCCGGGCTGACCCCGATCGGGCGCTGGCGTTATGAAATCCGCGACAAGGGCGACCCGCTGCTGTGGATCGAAAGCGTCCCCTATTGGGAGACGCGCGGCTATGTGAACATCGTGATGCGCAACTACTGGATGTACGAGCGCCAGGCCGGTGGGCCCTCGGAAAGCCGCATGGCACTGGCTCAGGGGCTGTGGCCGACTTTCCCGGGCCTGGCCGGATCGCAGGCGGTGCGGATGCGGCCCGACGGGACTGTCCTTTATGGCCGTTGATCCGGCCCGGCAATTCAGGCCGATCAACATCGCGGTGCTGACCGTGTCCGACACCCGCGACATGGCCAGCGATACCTCTGGCGCATTGCTGGAAGAGCGGATCAAGGCCGCCGGGCACCGGCTGGCAGCACGAGCCGTGGTCAAGGACGACGTTCCGACCATCTCCGACAAGCTCAATTCGTGGATCGATGACGGGCTGGCCGATGCGATCGTCACCACCGGCGGCACCGGCCTGACCGGCCGCGACGTTACTCCGGAAGCGCTCGACCGGATCAAGGATAAGGACATTCCCGGCTTCGGCGAGCTGTTCCGCTGGATCAGCTATCAGAGCATCGGCAGCTCAACCGTACAGAGCCGCGCCTGCGCCGTACTGGCGCGCGGGGTCTACATCTTCGCCCTGCCCGGATCGAACGGCGCGGTGAAGGACGGCTGGGACGGAATCCTCGCCGAGCAGCTGGATAGCCGCAACCGGCCATGCAATTTCGTGGAACTGATGCCACGGCTCAGGGAAGTTTGATGCGACGGGTCGCGGGCATAGTCTTTGTCTCGCTGGTCGCCGCCTGCTCGACCGCGCCTCCAATCGCATCAACCGGCACCGCTCCTGCGCGAACAGAATGCAGCGTCAGCGAGGCTGATTTGATCGCCAATCGATCTCTGACCTGGCGGGAGTTCGATCAGGAAGCTGCCACGCCGACAAGCTGGCGCGCACTGATGGCGCGTGAATGCTATGATTCTGCGGTTCGCGCCTACGCCGATTATCTGGTCTATGGGCCAATTCCGGTCGGCGAACGCTGGCAGACCTCGGCACGGTTTCATCTTGGCCAGTCGCTTGCCTCTGCCGGACGGACTGATGAGGCTGCACGCATGATTGCGACTGCACGGCGTGAAACCGAAGTCGGAGGGCTGCGATAGAACCCCTATGTGCAGGGAACCTATGCATTCCTGATGCGAGATCGCGATGGATTGGCAAACGCGCTGACAGAGCTGAAGCTCCATCCCGGACAGTCCAACGCAATCAATGCAGGCGTCCTGTCAGGCCTGCTGCATTGCTGGGACAAGCCCTATCAGGAGGCGGCTACACCGGCGTGTGTCCGCGCTAGCGGTTACGTCAGGCCGCAAGAATAGAACTTGTCGCGTACTGGAATGGATTGCGGATTCGTTCCTTTTATGTTCTCATGCAGTCATGAGTCACCCCTCGCCCAACCACGGCCGCGGCGCGCAATCTGGTGCCGTCCCGCAGCGCTTCGGCCTAAACGCGCGCGAGGCGGATGGGGAATGGCTTGACGCCCGGGATGAGGTCGACGGACCCGGCCCGAAGCTGCGCACCACGGTGACTGAGGAGAAGGCGCGGACGATCCTGTCGTTCAACCAGTCGCCCGACATTCCGTTCGATCGCTCGGTCAACGCCTATCGCGGCTGCGAGCATGGCTGCGTCTATTGCTATGCCCGCCCGACTCACGCCTACCACGACCTCTCACCCGGCCTCGATTTCGAAACCAGACTGTTCGCCAAGCCCAATGCGGCAGAATTGCTGCGCCAGACGCTGGCCAAGCCGGGCTACAAGCCCGCACCGATCGCGATGGGGACCAATACCGATCCCTACCAGCCGATCGAGGACCGCTACCGGATCACCCGCGCGGTGCTGGAAGTCTGCCTGGAGGCGCGGCACCCGGTGACGATCACCACCAAGTCGGCACGGGTTGTGCGCGATCTGGATCTGCTGGCCGAACTGGCCCGGCTGAACCTGACTGCGGTGTCGATCTCTGTCACCAGCCTTGATCCGAAACTCTCCGGCCTGCTCGAACCCCGCGCAAGTTCGCCCGCCAAACGGCTCGATGCGCTTGGAAAACTGGCTTCGGCCGGCGTGTCCGCCCATGTTTCGGTTGCCCCGATCATCCCCTCGATCACCGATGAATTCATCGAGGGCATTCTCTCGGCGGCCGCAGCGCGCGGGGTCAAATCGGCCAGCTGGATCATGCTGCGCCTGCCGCATGAAGTAGCCCCGCTGTTTCGCGAATGGCTCGACGTCCATTATCCCGACCGCGCAGGCAAGGTCATGTCCATCGTCCAGTCGGTTCGGGGCGGGAAGGACAACGATCCCGGCTTCTTCACCCGGATGAAGCCGCTGGGGCCCTGGGCCGACCTGTTCCGCACCCGCTTCCGCCTCGCCGCCAGGCGCCTTGGCCTCAACCGCGAGCAGCCCGTGCTGGACTCCGGACAATTCGTGCGGCCCGAAGCCGATGGGCAGATGCGGTTGCTCTAGCCGCGAAAGCGGATCAACCGGCTGTCCGCCACAGCCGCCGTCCGGTGCGGCACGACGTCGCGGACATATTCCTCATTCTTGACCATTGCCATGAACAGGCCGCTGTTTGGATAGCCCATCACGAAGGCCTCGTCCCATTCGCCTGCCGGACCAGTGACCACGCATTCGATCGGCGCTTCCCATACCATCGCCGCGCCATCGTCCGCGACCACGCGCTGGAAGCCTTCCTTGTAGATCGCATAGGCCTCGCGCCCGGTCAGGCCCTTGCCGTGGTTGGGGTGGCCTTCGGGGTATTCCGCAAGTTCACGGAACTTGATCAGGTTGAGCATGTGGATCGGCGTGTCGCGCGGCAGGTCCTTGAAGGCCTGCCAGTTTTCGCGGGATGGATCGACGTAGCCAACCATCAGGCATCCACCAGCTTGTAGTCGCGGAACTGTTCGCGCAGGTCCTTCTTGCTGACCTTGCCGGTGCCGCCGTGGGGAATCTCCGCAACGAACTCAACCGCGTCGGGTAGCCACCATTTGGCGCAGGTCTTGGCCAGGTGAGCCTTGATCTCGTCACCGGTTACTTCCGCCCCGGCCTTCTTCACCACCACCAGGATCGGACGCTCGTCCCATTTGGGGTGATAGATCCCGATCGCGGCTGCCTCGGCCACCGCCGGGTGGCTCATCGCCGCGTTCTCAAGCTCGACCGAGCTGATCCATTCGCCGCCGCTCTTGATCACGTCCTTGGTCCGGTCGGTCAGCTGCAAGGTGCCATCCGGATGCAGGATCGCGACATCGCCGGTGTCGAACCACTGTTCGGCGTCGGTGGCGTCGGCTTCGGCCTTGAAATAGCGCTTGATCACCCAGGGCCCGCGCACCTGGAGCGCGCCGCTGGTCTGCCCATCGCGCGGCAGCACCTTGGTCGGATCGCCCAGATCGACACAGCGCAGCTCGACCCCGAACGGCACCCGGCCCTGCATTTGCTTGATATCGAGCTGGCCTTCGAAATCCTTGTCTTCCCAGTCAAAGGTTTTCGCCCCGGTCGTGCCGATCGGGCTGGTTTCGGTCATGCCCCAGGCATGCGCAACATGGACACCGGCCTTCATCAGCCGTTCGAGCATGAAGCGCGGCGCGGCCGAGCCGCCGATGATGGCGTGGCGCAGCGTCGGTAGCGTGGTTCCGGTTGCGTCCATGTGCTGGAACGTCGCGAGCCAGACTGTCGGCACCCCGGCCGAATGGGTCACCTTCTCGCGGTTCATCAGATCGCACAGCACTGCGGCATCGTTGACCGCGCTGAACACGAACTTGATCCCTGCCGCCGCGCCCGACCACGGCAGGCCCCAGCTGGCCGCGTGGAACATCGGCACTACCGGCAGCATTACCGCCGTCGCATCGAAATCGAAGATCGCCGGCTGCAACCCGGTGATCGCGTGGAGCATGGTCGAGCGGTGCTCATAGAGCACGCCCTTGGGATTGCCGGTGGTGCCGCTGGTGTAGCACAGCATGCACGGATCGCGCTCATCGCCGGTCGCCCATTCGGTCTGGCCGTCCTCGGCCCCGATCCAGTCCTCGAACTCGCCATTGTCGTAGCAGATGTAGTGCTTGATCGTGGTCCAGCGCGGCTTCATCCGCTCGACAATCGGCCTGAAGGCCGCGTCATAGAGCAGCACCTGATCTTCAGCGTGATTGGCGATGTATTCCAGCTGGTCGTCGAACAGCCGCGGATTGACGGTGTGGAGCACCCCGCCCACGCCCACCGCACCGTACCAGCTGACCAGGTGGCGCGCATGGTTCATCGCCAGGGTGGCGATCCGGTCGCCCTTCTGCACCCCCAGCTTGCGCAGTGCCTGGGTCATCTTCAGCGCATCGCTGCGGACCTCGCCCCAGGTCGTGCGGGTTTCGCTGCCATCGGCCCAGCGGGTGACAATTTCGCGGCTGCCGTGCTCGCGTGCGGCGTGATCGATCAGGTGGGTGACCCGAAGGTCCCAATCCTGCATGGCTCCCAGCATTTACCTCTCCTCAGTTCCAGCTCCTTCGAGACGGGCCTTCGACTTCGCTCAGTCCCTCCTCAGGATGAACGGAAAAAACCCGCTCATCCTGAGGAGCCAATGGGACTGAGCCTGTCGAAGGCTCATTGGCGTCTCGAAGGACAGCTTACGCGACGAGTTTCAGGTGCCCTGCCCCCCGCCGCGCGCTTAGCGACACATTGGCAACTCCTTCGATGGTTGCCAAGCGTTCTGCAAGTTCCCCATCGACCATAAAGTCACGCCCGAGCCGGACCAGCGGCTCCACTCCCTGCCCGGTCCGCAGCCGGGCGATCACTTCGCCCCGACCATCCGCGCCCGGAACCAGCAGCATGGCAAGGTCCGCGAAGACCTCGGGCCGCAGCACGTCGAACTTCAGCACCATACTGGCCGCACTCTTCACTTCGGACAAGGGCCGCGCGCCGCGTACGGTGATCCGCGGCGGCTCGTCCGGGCTGGGCGAATCGAGCTCGACTGTCAGCAGCAGGCAGGTTCCTTCGCGGGCCCATTGCAGCATTGGGTCGACCAGCGTCTCTTCAAAGCAGGCGGCCGAGAACTGGCCCGAGTTGTCGGAGAAATCGGCGCGCACGAAATCGGCCCCGCGCCGGGTCTTGCCGCGGTTCACGCTTTCGACCATCGCCGCCATCACTGCCTGGGCCCGGCCTCCACCGGGCACGCCGGTTTCCATCAGGCTGGCATAGGACCGCGCGCCATTGGCGCTGGCCACCGCGCGCCACTGCTCGACCGGATGAGCGGCGAAATAGAACCCGAAGTTCTCGCGCTCTCTGGCCATCTGCTCGGCCTTGGACCACGGCTCAACCTCGGCCAGACGCAGCGCCGGGGCGGCATGATCCTCTCCGCCGAACAGCCCGGCCTGCCCGCTCGAGCGGGTTCGCTCCGCTTCGTCGGCGACCGCCAGCAGCATGTCGGCATTGGCCAACACCAGCGCCCGATTGGGTTCCAGCGCGTCAAATGCCCCTGCGGCGGCCAGCCCTTCCAGTTGGCGGCGGTTCATCGATCCCTGGGGGGCACGGCGGAACAGGTCTTCCAGGCTGACAAAAGGCCCGTTCGCCTCGCGCTCGGCAACGATCGAATCCATTGCCTTTTCGCCGACGTTGCGAATCCCCGCCAAGGCATAGCGCACGGCATAGCCTTCCTCGGTCCGCTCGACGGTGAATTCGGCCTCGCTGTGGTTGATGTCCGGCCCTTCCAGCGCGTAGCCGGCCCGGCGCAGGTCATCGACGAAGGTCGCGAGTTTTTCCGACTGGTGCATGTCGAAGCACATCGAAGCGGCATAGAATTCGTGCGGGTAATGCGTCTTGAGCCAGGCGGTCTGGTAAGCCAGCAAAGCATAGGCGGCGGCGTGCGACTTGTTGAAGCCATAGCCGGCGAACTTGTCGATCAAGTCGAACAGTTCGTTGGCCTTGGCGGCCTCGATCCCGGAAACCTCGCGGCAGCCATCGACGAAGCGCTGACGCTGCGCATCCATTTCGGCTTGGACCTTCTTGCCCATCGCGCGGCGCAGCAGGTCGGCATCGCCCAGGGAATAGCCGGCCAGGATCTGCGCGGCCTGCATCACCTGTTCCTGATAAACGAAGATGCCGTAGGTTTCAGAGAGGATTCCTTCCAGCTTCTCGTGCGGATATTCGATCGATTCCGCGCCGTTCTTGCGCCGCCCGAACAGCGGGATGTTGTCCATCGGGCCCGGACGGTAGAGCGAGACGAGCGCGATAATGTCGCCGAAATTGGTCGGTTTGACTGCCGCCAGGGTGCGCCGCATTCCTTCGGATTCGAGCTGGAACACACCGACTGTCTCGCCGCGCTGAAGCAGATCGTAAACCTCGCTGTCGTCCCACGGCAGCAGCGACAGGTCGATGGTGATGTCCCGCTTTTCAAGCAGTTGAACCGCCTTCTTCAGAACCGACAGTGTCTTGAGGCCCAGGAAGTCGAACTTGATCAGGCCGGTATCCTCGACATATTTCATGTCGAACTGGGTGACCGGCATGTCCGATCGCGGATCGCGGTAAAGCGGAACCAGCTGCGCCAGCGGACGATCGCCGATCACCACCCCTGCGGCGTGGGTCGAGCTGTTGCGGTTGAGCCCTTCGAGCTGCACCGCCAGATCGACCAGGCGGTGAACCTCGTCGTCGTTATCATACTCACGCTTGAATTCGGCCACGCCGTTGAGCGTCCGCGGCAGGCTCCACGGATCGGTCGGATGATTGGGCACCATCTTGCACAGCCGGTCGACCTGGCCATAGCTCATTTGCAGGATCCGGCCGGTATCGCGCAGCACCGCGCGGGCCTTCAGCTTGCCGAACGTGATGATCTGGGCGACGTGATCGTGGCCGTACTTGGCCTGGACATAGCGGATAACTTCGCCGCGGCGGGTTTCGCAGAAGTCGATATCGAAGTCCGGCATCGAGACGCGTTCCGGGTTGAGGAAGCGTTCGAACAGCAGGCCGAGCCGGATCGGATCGAGATCGGTGATGGTCAGCGCCCAGGCCACCACTGAACCTGCGCCCGAACCGCGCCCCGGTCCCACCGGAATATCATTGTCCTTGGCCCATTTGATGAAGTCGGCCACGATCAGGAAGTAGCCGGCGAAGCCCATCTTGTTGATCACGCCGGTTTCGAAATCGAGCCGGTCGGCGTATTCGAGGAATTCCTCCCCTACCCCGCTCGGCCTGAGCCTGTCGAAGGCCTCGCGCCGGGCCTCGCCTTCGGCACTGAGGGCTTCGACAAGCTCAGCCTGAGCGGCGTTGGGGTAATAGGGTGCAAGCCGGACCGCGAGTCCCGCCCGCGCATCGTCGATCAGCATCTGCGCTTCGCCCGCAGAATCGCCGGCCAGACTTGGCAGCAGCGGCTTGCGCTTGGGCGGGGCAAAGGCGCAGCGCTGCGCGATCACTAGCGTGTTGGCGGTCGCTTCGGGCAGATCCTCGAACAGCTCGCGCATCATCGGCCATGATTTCACCCACCACTGCGGGTTGGAACGCGGCCGCTCAGCTGCGTCGACGTGGGTGGAATTGGCGATGCACAGCATGGCATCGTGCGCGGCGTGGAAATTGGGCTCGCCGTAGGACGCCGGGTTGGTCGCCACCAGCGGCAGATCGCGGGCATAGGCGAGATCGATCAGCGCTTCTTCGGCAGCCTCCTCCAGCGGATCGTCGCGCCGGGCGATCTCGATGTAGAGCCGGTCCGGGAACAGCGCCTGCAGCCGCTCGCAATAGTCCTCTGCCGCTTCGCTCCGCCCTTCAGCCAGCAGCCGCACCAGCGCGCCTTCGCTGGCGGCGGTCAGGCAGATCAGCCCGTCGGAATGGCCGTCGAGATCGGCGAAGGTAACATGTGGTTCCAGCTCAAGCGGGCGATCGAGATGCGCCCGGCTGACCAGGTGGCACAGGTTGTTCCAGCCGGTTTCATTCTGGGCATAGAGCGCCAGCCAGTCGATCGGCCCGGCCAGCTCACGTTGGACCCCCAGCAGCGTACCGATGATCGGCTGGATTCCGGCATCACGGGCCGCCCCGGCGAACGACATTGCGGCGTAGAGCCCGTTGCGATCGGCCAGCGCAATCGCCGGAAAACCGCGGTCCTTGGCCAGCTTGGCGATCGCCTTGGGGTCGATTGCCCCTTCGAGCATCGAATAGCTGGAAAGGACGCGCAGCGGGACGAAAGGTTCGAAGGCCATGGCCAGACCCTAGGCACCAAACCGGGGATTCGCAAAGGGCCGCGTCGGCTTTTCACAAGCTGGAGAGCGATGGTTGGGAAAGCTCCTTCGCTGCCCTTACGGCTCGTCTACGCTAGAGCAGCTTTTCGATGTCCTTGGCGATGCTCTCGGGCTTGTCGGTCGGCGCATAGCGGCGCACCACCTTGCCGCTGCGGTCGACCAGGAACTTGGTGAAGTTCCACTTGATCGACCTGGTGCCCATCAGGCCCGGGGCCTCGCTCTTGAGCCACGAGTAAAGCGCTGGCTCGTTCGGGCCGTTGACCTCAACCTTGGCCATCAGCGGGAACGAGAGCCCGAAGTTGACCTTGCAGAATTCCTCGATCTGCCCGGCATCGCCGGGTTCCTGCGCGCCAAACTGGTTGCACGGAAAGGCCAGCACTTCAAAGCCTTGATCCCCATACTTCTTGTAAAGAGCCTCAAGACCATCGTACTGCGGGGTAAAGCCGCACTTGCTGGCAGTGTTGACCACCAGAAGCACCTTGCCAGCCTTGTCGGCCAGGTTGATCTGTTTGCCGCCCGGCAGGTCGGCGGTAAAGTCGGCGATGGTCGTCATGTTCATGTCCCCAAATTCTCTACTGCGCAGGATAGGCTGGATCGTGCCTGCGTCAATCGCCGCGCCTTGCCCGTAGGTACAGGTAATCGAAGCTGACCTGCCAGGTCAGTCCCTCATCTTCGGAAAATTCGGCGAGCTGACGGACCGAATCCGGATCGAGCCGGGTATAGGTAATCCGCAGCAGCGCATCCTGCGTTGAACCGTTCACGCGCCGCCATGGACCCGCCAGCAGCATTGCTCCCTGATAAAGCCCGCCTTCCAGATCGACGCGGTTGCCATGGGCATCGATCCAGTACTGGTGCCAGCGCCCGGTGATCAGGTCCGGGGCGTTGAGGTTGCCCCCGGCCTTGCCCTGCTGCGGCAACCAGGTTTCGCGGACCGCGCAGCCGTTGTTGATCTTTTCGACCCGGCTTTTGCCGATCAGCGTGCCATCCTGCTTCGCATAGACCGTCCAGTCACCCAGCCAGAAATCGAATGCGGCATAGGTTGCGCCGCTGCAAGCGTCAGCAGGAGCTTCGGCAGCTACGGGTGGCCCTGCGGAGCCAAGTGGAGGAAGCTCTTCTGTCGCGGCCTGAACAAGCGCGAGCGCGGTTAGCAATGGCATTATTCGAGTCGGCCCTCATGCAGGCGCACCACACGGTCCATCCTGGCGGCAAGCCGCTCGTTGTGTGTCGCGACGAGCGCCGCGCTACCGGTGGTGCGGACCAGATCAAGGAACTGGGCGAGCACCTTGTCAGCGGTCTTTTCGTCAAGATTGCCGGTCGGCTCGTCGGCCAGCACCAGCGCTGGGCGATTGGCCAGCGCGCGGGCAACCGCAACGCGTTGCTGTTCGCCGCCGGAAAGCTTGCTCGGGCGATGACTAAGGCGTTCGGCCAGGCCCAATGCGGTGAGCAGTTCGGCCGCGCGCTCCTCCGCCTCGGCCCGCGCCTTGCCGGCCACCAGCTGCGGCAGGACGACGTTTTCCAGCGCCGTGAAATCCGGCAGCAGGTGATGAAACTGGTAGACGAAGCCGACGAAACTGCGGCGCAGGTCGGTTCGCTGATCGGAACTGAGCCCACCTGCCTCTACCCCGGCGATCCTGATCGATCCACCAAAGCCGCCCTCAAGCAGGCCAACCGCCTGGAGCAGCGTGGACTTGCCCGAACCGGACGGACCAAGCAGCGCGACGATTTCACCAGGCTGGACCGCCAGGTTAACCCCGCGCAGCACGTCGATCCGCTCTCCGCCCTGCTCGAAGCTGCGAGTGAGGTCGGTCAGTTCGATTACGGCGGCATCACTCATAGCGTAGCACCTGCACGGGATCGGTGCTGGCCGCGCGCCAGGCCGGGTAAAGCGTCGCGAGGAAGCTGAATCCGAGCGCCATCACGCAGATCAGCGTCACCTCGACCGGATCGGTCCGGCTCGGCAGCTCGGTAAGGAAGCGGATCTGGGGGTCCCACAGGCTTTGCCCCGTGACCAGTTCGATAAAGTGGACGATCGGCTGGCGGAAGAACAGCACCAGAAAGCCCAAAGCCAGTCCGCCCAGCGTGCCGGCCAGCCCGATCACCGAACCGGTGGTGACGAAGATCTTGAGCACCGACTTGCGGCTGGCCCCCATGGTCCGCAAGATCGCAATGTCGCGGGTCTTGGAACGAACCAGCATGATCAGGCTGGAGAGGATGTTGAATGCCGCGACCAGCACGATGATCGACAGCGCAAAGAACATCGCCACCCGCTCAACCTGCAACGCCTCGAACAGGGTAGCATTGATCGTCTTCCAGTCGGCCACGGCGAGCTGCCCGGCATATTTGGCACGAACCGGCTCGACGATTTGGGCGGCCCGATCGGGATCGTCGACTTTGACCTCGATCATCCCCACCGCATCACCCAGCATCAGCAGGGTCTGGGCATCCTGCATCGGCATCACCACGAACCGCTGATCGAGGTCATAGACCCCGATCTCGAAAATCGCCGCGACCTCGTAAGCAACCTGGCGCGGCACCGTGCCGAACGGAGTCGACTGGCCCTGCGGATTGATGATCGTTATGCTGTCGCCCACCCGGAGCCCGAGGTTCATCGCCAGCTGCGAGCCGACCGCAACCTTGCCGGCATCGGGCTTGAGCGCGGCGATGTTGCCGGAGACCACCTTGGGGGCCAGCTCGGCAATGTCTTCCTGGGTCTGACCGCGGTTGAAGATCGCCTCGACCCGGCCGTTGAAGGTGGCGAGCAGCGGCTGCTCAATCAGCGGCGACGCGCTGACCACGCCTGGTGCAGCCTTGGTATCGGCAAGTACCGCCCGCCAATTGTCGATCCGCCCGCCATAGCCCTGGATGATGGCATGGCCGTTCAGCCCGACGATCTTGTCGAACAGTTCGGCGCGGAAACCGTTCATCACGCTCATCACGATCACCAGCATCGCGACTGAAAGCGTAACCACGCCGACCCCGATCCCGGCGACGACCGCAATCACCGCCTCGCTGCGCTCAGGCAGCATATAGCGCTTGGCGATGGTCCATTCGAAGGGGGAGAGGATCAAGCAGGCCTCGGCGCATTGCGGAACGGGGAATTGAGCCGCGATGTAGGCGGCGCCCGCCTTAAGGGCAAGGCCGCCCAGCTCCTGCGCTGCTATTTCGGGGCGATCACGAAGTCGATTGCAACGGTTTCGGTAATCGTTGCACCAAACCATCCGGGCTGGATCCTGCTCGAGCGGTCTTCCATGGTCGCGATGAAGGCGATCAGATCATTCATGTTCATTGCCGGCCGGGCATTGCTGACCCGCTCGATCCGCACCACCCGGTAGCCCAGCGCGTCGGCATAGGCCTCTGCCTCGGCGCGAGCCTTCGCAATTGCCTGCCCCCGCGCCTTCTTGCGGGCAGCAACAGGATCCGATTGAGAGTGGATGATCGAGCGCCTTCCGCCCGCCGCCATCTCTGCTAGCGGGCTTCTCAGCACGCGGTCGACGGTTTCAGAGCCATCGACCTCAACCAGCAGGGTCTTGTTCGCCTCGATCGCTTCGGGGCTGCAATATTCAGACTGCGCTGCCGCACGCACCTTGCCGCGCCTGGGGACGCTCGGCGCAGCCTGGGCTGCTGCTGCTTCGCCGGCCGGACAAACTGCGGCCATGGTCACGAAAGACACATCCCCATCGAGCTTGATCCGGGCAGCATTGATTCCAAATTCGGCAAGTTGTTGTCTGACTTCTGCCTCCTGCTTGGCCAGGCCGGCTTCTGCTGCGGCGTTGCTATCGCCTTGTGTCGAAAGCCTGAGCGGCAGGACCACCCTGTCTGGGGCAATCTGCGCGCTGGCTTCGATATGCAGCGTTACGTTTGGCTCCGCCTGCTTGGCGGGCGCTGGGGCGGCTAAACCGGCGAGGCCCATGGCGACGAGCACGGCAAGAAAACGGGGGGACATGCAACTCTCCTCTCAGACCGCGCCGAGTTGACCGCAACCCGCTGCGCCCGACAAGCGAATTCGTGTGCAGATCAGATGCTTGTTGAGTGCATCCGCGCCTGCCCTTGCCTTCGCGCGCGTTCAGGGCCAAAGGCGCGGGAACAGGGCATTTCCAAGGGCCAGGCGATTCTCCATGAACCTTACCCACCCCTTCCTTGACGCAGACGGTGACAAGCTGCGCGAGGAGTGCGGCATTTTCGGCGTGATCGGCAGCAAGGAAGCCTCGGCCATGACCGCGCTTGGCCTCCACGCATTGCAGCATCGCGGCCAGGAAGCGGTTGGCATCGTCAGCTTCGACGGCAAGGAATTCTTCGCCCGCCGAGGCCTGGGCCACGTCGCCCAGGTTTTTTCAGCCAATTCCCAGTTCGAGGAACTGCCGGGCGAGATGGCCTCGGGTCACGTCCGTTATTCGACCACCGGCGGCCAGGGCCTGCGCAATGTCCAGCCGCTTTACGCCGATCTGGCGCGTGGCGGCTTTTCGGTGGCACACAACGGCAACATTTCCAACGCCATGGCGCTGAAGCGCGAACTGGTGGAGCGCGGCTCGATCTTCCAGTCGAGCAGCGATACAGAGGTCATCATCCACCTGATCGCAACCAGCCGTTTTCCCAAACTGCTTGACCGGTTTGTCGATGCGCTGCGGATGATCGAGGGCGCCTATTCGCTGATCTGCATGACTCCCAAGCGGATGATCGCCTGCCGCGATCCGCTGGGGATCCGTCCGCTGGTGATGGGCAAGATCGGCGATGCCACCGTTTTTGCCAGCGAAAGCGTGGCGCTCGACGTGGTCGGTGCCGAGGTGATCCGCGAAGTCGAGCCCGGCGAGATGATCGAAGTGCGCGCCGATGGCCGGGTATCCAGCCACCGCCCGTTCGGATCGCCCAGCCCGCGGCCTTGCATCTTCGAACACGTCTATTTCAGCCGTCCGGACACGGTGATGGGCGGCCAGTCGGTCTATGAAGTGCGCAAGCGGATCGGCATGGAACTGGCCAAGGAATGTCCAGCCGACGCCGACCTGGTGATACCGGTGCCCGATAGCGGCGTGCCCGCGGCAATCGGTTATGCCCAGCAGAGCGGCATTCCCTTCGAGCTCGGGATCATCCGCTCCCACTATGTCGGGCGGACCTTCATCCAGCCGTCGGATGGCGCCCGCCATGCCGACGTCAAGCGCAAGCACAACGCCAACCGCGCGCTTGTTGCCGGCAAACGGATCGTGTTGATCGACGATTCGATCGTGCGCGGCACCACCTCGATGAAGATCGTGCAGATGATGCGCGATGCCGGGGCCAAGGAGGTGCACTTCCGGGTCGCCAGCCCGCCGACCAGCCATTCGTGCTTCTATGGGGTCGATACGCCCGAGCGGCACAAGCTGCTCGCCGCGCGGATGGATATCCAGGAGATGACCAAGTTCATCGTCGCCGACAGCCTGGGCTTTGTCTCGATTGACGGGCTGTACCGCGCGGTTGGCGAGCCGAGCCGCAATGCCGCTTGCCCGCAGCACTGCGACGCCTGCTTCACCGGCGAATATCCGACCAGCCTGACCGACCTGGCTGAGCGTGAAACCGATACAGCACAATTGCCGCTGACGGTCGGCGAAGTAGTATGACCGACCTGACTGGCCAGATCGCGCTCGTAACGGGCGCGAGCCGCGGGATCGGTGCGGCGATTGCCGAAGCGCTGGCCGGGGCTGGAGCCCATGTCGTTCTGACCGGACGCGACACACGCCTGCTGGAAGCGGTTGAGGAGCGAATCTTCGAAGCCGGTGGCAGTGCAACGATCGCTCCGGTCGATCTGGCCGATGCCGATGGGATTGCGCGGCTGGCCAATGCCGTAGCCGAACGCTGGCACAAACTGGACATCATGGTTCATAGCGCAGCGGTCCTGCCCGAGCTGATGGCCGCCAAGGATATCGATCAGGTCGGCTTTTCCAAAGCGCTGACCGTAAACGTTCTGGCCACCCAGGCGCTGCTCGCCCGGTTCGACCCGCTGCTCAAGGCCAGCGACGATCCCCGGCTGGTTTACCTGACCACCAGCGTCGCCACTGCCCCGAGGGCCTTTTGGGGGGCCTATGCCGCCAGCAAGGCCGCGGCTGAGGTCCTGATTGAATGCCATGCCCAGGAAACCCGTAACATCAGCAAGTTACGGGTCGCAATTGTCGATCCAGGGGCAACCCGCACAGCGATGCGGGCCAAGGCCTATCCGGGCGAAGATCCCAAGACCGTGAAAGCGCCCGAGGTCGTCGCCAACCGCGTGGTTGATTTGCTTGGTGAACAGTTCGCCAGCCCGCACCGCGAACGGGTTAACCACGCATCGTAAAGTGCGGGCAACCGCGCTGCTCCATATTCGGCAAAGCTTACCGCAAAACCCCGCGCTAAGCCTGTCACACAAGGGGCGTTTAAAATGGCCGAAAACCTGCTGATCCAAAGGGATTCCTATTTCACAGCCGCGCAAGAGGACCGCAGCGCGCCGCGCACGCGGATTACCATTCCCGCGATGATGCGGGTATCGGGCGGCCGCGGCTTTCAAACCGTGGTCCACGACCTTTCTCTGAGCGGCTTTTGCGCCGCGGCGGTCAACCGGGTTCACCCCGGCACCGTCTGCTGGCTGACCTTGCCGGGGATCGAAGCCCTGCAGGCCGAAGTGGTCTGGTGGGACAACAGCCTGACCGGCTGTGCCTTCGAGAAGCTGCTCTCGCCTATCGTTCACGACAACATCCTGACCCGCTGGCGCGCCGACGCTCCGTTCAGACCGCTGGCCTGACGGACCGGGCCAGGCCGGAACTCCTGCCCGGGCGCGCGGTTCGCAAAACTCCGTGTGTCCCTACCCCCCATAGCACGGCAGATCCGTGCCCGGGCAGGAGCCAAGTCAAAGCGGCCGGGTTAGCGTAACCTGCCGGACATCGATTCCGCCGCCGCGGAATCCGCCTTCGCAATACATCAGGTAGAACCGCCAGAGCCGGACGAAACGATCGTCGAACCCAGCCGGCAAGCGCCCCTCTGCCGCCGCATGCTCAAACGCCCCGCGCCAGAGCCGAAGCGTTTCAGCATAGTCGATCCCGAAGCAGGCCTGATCCTCCCAGCCCAGCCCGCGCTCTGCCGCCAGCTTGCGAAATGCTGCCTCGCTGACCAGCATGCCGCCCGGGAAAACATAGGCCTGGATGAAATCGGCGCTGGCGGCATAGGCCGGGAACAGCTCGTCGCGGATCGTGATGTACTGGATTGCCGCGCGACCGCCCGGTTTCAGGCAGCAGGCCAAGCAATCGAAAAAGTCGGGCCAATAGGCCTGCCCCACCGCCTCGACCATTTCGACACTGACGATTGCATCGAATTGCCCGGTGACATCGCGGTAGTCCTGATTGCGAAAGTCGATGGCCGCGGCGCGGTGCGCGCGGGCATAGGCCAGTTGCTCGTCCGACAGGCTGATCGCGGTCACCGCCATGCCGGCATCGTGGCAACGCTGTGCCAGCGCGCCCCAGCCGCAGCCGATCTCAAGCACCGAAGCGGACCCGGCAATCCGCTCGACAATCGTATCGAGCTTGCACTGCTGGGCGACAGCCAGGTCCCGCCCCGCCCCGTCGAACCGCGCGCTTGAATAGACCAGTTCGGGATCGAGCCAGGCCGAATAGAAATCATTGCCGAGGTCGTAATGGGCGTGGATGTTTCGGCGCGCGCCCGCGCGGCTGTTGCGGCGCAGAACGTTGAGCAGGCGGCCGAGCCAGCGCCAGGGCCCATGTGCCCGTCCGGTATCGCCCAGCGCATCGGCATTGGCGACGAACAGCGCCAGCAGTTGTACGGGATCGGGACTGGCCCAGTCGCCCGCTTCCCAGCCCTGATAGGCGCCGATCGAACCCGCCGTCGCCATGCGCAGCAGCGCGCGCCAGCTGCGCAGATCGACCACAGCTTCGAAACCGGGAGACCGTCCGCCCAGGGTGCGACGTGATCCATCGGGCAAGGTTACGCGGATGCTACCGCTTTCCAGCCCGCGGTCGATCCGGTCCAGCAAGGGTTCGGCCCGGCCCGCGATCAGCCGCGCCAGCCAGGTCGGGCCGCTGCGCAATACGCGCGCGCCTTCGATCAGGTCGTGACCGCGATCAGGATGGAGGCTTGCCATGGCCGGGTTATGTCGCGGCGCGCGCCCGACGGCAACGCTGCGCGGCTCAATGGCGGTTGGCAATCACCGATTCAAGGATGACCGGATTGAGCGGGCGGATGAATTCGCAACCAAATTCGAAGTTCGCCACCCAGGCGACCCTCGCCTCGATCGATTCCATACCCGGCAGTTTGATGTAGAAACGATCATCGACATGGACCAGGAACACGCCTTCGATCCTTGCGCCGAATTCGGAAATGTCCCGCACTTTGACGTTCGCCCGGCGAGTGCCGGCGCGGAATTGCACTTCAGCTGCCCAGAACCGCCGTTCGGTCCTGCGCCCACCTGTCGTCTTGAATGCCGGCTCATTTGCCATGTTCAAACCGTTGCAACCTGTTTTTGCGCCCAACTGTAATGTGGCAAATCAGGGTAAACGGCCAGTTAATGAAGAAATGTCCGGCATATTAGTCGCTTAAGCGAAAAGAGGCGCGGGAATGCTTGATTCCCGCGCCACTGTTTCGGCGATTTTCCCGGATCCGGGATCAGAACTTGGCCTCGACCGCCACCGTAACCGAGCGGCCACGCGGATCGGCAACCCGCGGTTCCCAGCTGCTGCCAGCCCCGGTGTTGCTGTCATAGGTGATCGCGAAGGGCGGATCGGTGTTGAACACGTTCTTGACGCCAAGCGTCAGCTGCAGGCGATCGTCGATCTTCTGCGAAACGGTCATGTTGTAGATCATGTACGGCTTGACGCGGGGATTGAATTCGGGCCGCGCGGCCGAGCCCGGCAGGGCCTGGTTGGCATAGCCGCCGCGATAAATCTGCGAGAATGTCAGCCCGAAATCACCCTTGGTATAGCTGATCCAGGCATTGTGCTTCCACTTCAGCCCCAGGTCTCCGGCAAAGGAGAACACGCCTAAGAGGTTGCTGTAGTTGAGGTTGGGAAGCAGCTTTTCCTTCTTCTCGATCAGCAGCGTTCCATCGAAGCCCATCGAGACGGTGCCGCCCAGGCCATCGATTGCGCCGCGCGCGCTGAAATCGATGCCGCGGGTCCGGCGCGAGCCGAAGTTGCCGGTGCGCAGGTCAACCAGGGTGATGATCCCGCCGGTCCGCACGATCCGTTCCGGGAAGGCCTGGTAGTTGGCCAGCAGCTGCGGAATGGTGATCGAACCGATCACGTCATCCACCGCAATTGACCAGTAATCGGCCGAGAAGCTCACCCGGTTCATCGGCCGCAGCACGATCCCGACGGTGTACTGCTTGGAAGTTTCCGGCCCGAGGTTGAGGTTGCCGCCCGAAAGCGAATCCGGGTTGATCTGGGCGCAGCCAGGGGTGACGTTGACCACGCCGCCGGCCGGGCAGGTGCTCGGATCGGTCAGGGTGTTGCCCGGGTTTGGCGACTGAGTAACGCCGTTGTTGATCTGGTTGAAGCTCGGCACGCGGAAGCCGGTGCTGTAGGATCCGCGCAGCATGATGAAGTCCATCGGCTGGAATTTGGCGGTGAACTTGGGGTTCACCGTTGATCCGAACCCGGTGTAATCGTCAACCCGCACAGCGCCGCTGATTTCGAGCATGTCGAAGATCGGCAACAGGACTTCGGCATAGGCTGCCTTCACATCGCGCGAGACTTCGGTCAGTGCGTTGACGTTGTCGAAGGCGACGTTGAAGATGTCGGGCGAGGTGATTGCACCGGCCGACGAACCGTCGAAGCTGTAGGATTCCTTGCGGTAGTCGACGCCCAAGGCCAACTGTGCCCGGCCGCCCGGCAGATCGAACAGGCTGCCCGAAACCGAGAAGTCGAACTGGCGGACCTTGTACTTCCCGCCATAGAGCTTGACCCCGCGGGCCGAAACGGCATTGAGCGCCGCCATGGCTTCGGGGGTCTGCACGACCGAGAAGGGATTGATGATCCCGCTGTTGAACAGGCCGACGATACCCGGAGCGGTAGCACCCGGCGCGGTCGGTGCGCGCGGATCGGCGCGGCCGGTTGCTGCGCCCGCTACGCCCGAGGCGCTGGCCTGCGCCGTCGAGGTGAACACGCCGCGATAGTGATAGCCTGAGCCGAGCTCCGACGTCGCCTTGCTCTGCGCATAGGAGGCACCGGCGCGGTATTCCCAATCGGCAAACAGCGGGCCTTCCAGCCCGACTGCGGCACGCAGGGTCTTGGTATTGGTGGTATATTCGCGCGGTCCGCAGGCGATGCAGCGGAACCGGAAGGCGATCGGCATGCCATAGCGCCCGGTCGCGTCGACGGTGCGATCCCCGACCGCGCCTAGCGCGGGCAGCGCCGCCGCCAACTGGTCATAGACCGAGTTGTAGGTTGCGGCAGTGAGAGAATTGAGCGGATAGGCGATCGGCAGCGACGTGTTGTTAGCCGAATACTGATTGTGCGAGAAAATCTTGTGCGAGGTCGCATCCGATCCGGTCACTTCCGCATAGACCTGATGCCCGCCGCCCAGGTTGGCAGTGGCGCGGCCATAATAGGTCAGGGTCTTGAGCGGCTGCTGGAGCGTCGCGGCGCGGCCCGTATCCCAGGCGCAGGCCAGGGCTGCGGTCGGGTTGGACCACAGCACCGCATCATAGGCCATGCCGCCGTCCATCGTTTCGCAGCCAGCTCCGCCCGGCAGGTCAAGGATGTTGACCCCGCCGCTAGCCGGGGTTGTGGTACCGGGGATGAAGAAGCCCGGATTGGCCGAAAGCGATCCAACCGTTGTTCCGCCCAGCAGCGTCCCACCCTGGGTAATGCCCACCAAAGCTGCGGTCGGGTTGATCGGGAAGGCCGTTGCAACCGGAGTACCACGGGTATCGATCGAAAGACCCCGGTTAGGCTGGTTACCGTTGACGAAATCGCGGTCCTTGCCGAACAGGATTCCGTTGGTGGAATAGCTGACCGAGCCCATCACGTTAAAGCCCTGCTCGTCCAGCTTGCCCCAACCGGCGGTGCCCGAAACCCGATAGATCGTCGCGTCGCCTTCCTGGGTGAAATCGGTGAAGCCGTTGAGCGTCAGGCCGGTGAAGTCCTTCTTGGTGATGAAGTTGATCACCCCGCCGATCGCGTCGGTTCCATAGATGGCCGACGCTCCGTCCTTCAGCACTTCGACCCGTTCGATCGCGGCGAAGGGGATTTGGTTGACGTCAACCGCCGAGCCCTGAAGCCCGTGCGCGGCGACGCGGCGACCGTTGAGCAGGACCAGGGTGGAAGCGCTGCCCTGCCCGCGCAGGTTCGCGGCGGAAAGCCCGTTGGTGCCGCGCTGCGCGCCCGACACAACGTCGGAGTTCGAAGCGAGATTGTCTGCGCCGTTGCCGTTGGCGGCAAGGAAGGAGATCATCTGCTCCGGGCTGGAAATTCCCTCGCGGCCGAGATCGGCCGGGACGAGGATTTCAAGCGGAAGCGCGCTCTTGCTAGGATCCTGCTTGATCCGCGAACCGGTGACAACGATTAGCCCCGTGTCTTCCGCCTCAGCCTTGTTGGGTGAGGAGATGTCGGAGTCCTGCGCGAGCGCCGGAGCGGCAAAGGCACCCAACGAAACGCCGCAAGCCAGAACTGACCGGATGATGCTCCGTGAAATCATCGTAACCCCCTATCCAAACGCCAAAGTGCAATGGCGGCAGACTATCAAAGCAAACCGCAGTCGCCAGTGCCTAGATAGCGTTCGGTTCGCTTTCGCTATCGATTGTCGGGGATTGCGGCAACATTGTTGCAGCCGCGCCACACGGCCATGTCGCAATTGTTCAATTACCTGCAGCGACCGCCAACAGCACGGCTTCCATCGCCGGCAAGGCGCTCGCGCCATCGGGTACATCGTTGGCGAAGAAGGCGAAGCTGAAGCGCCGCCCCCTGGCGGTCCGAAACGTACCCGACAAGGCATTGGTGGCGTTAAGCGTGCCGGTCTTTGCGGTCAGATTGCCTTCCAATGGCGTGCCGATGAAGCGCCGCTTCAGCGTCCCGTCACGCCCGGCAACCGGCAGCGAAGCGTGCCAGACCGAACCCCATGGCTGGCCATCGATCCAGCGCAACAGCGCGATCATCGCGCGGGGGGAAACGCGATTATAGGTCGACATGCCCGAACCGTCGGAGAAGTCGTATCCGGCGCGGGGAATGCCGGCTTTTTCGAACAGGCCGTTCATGGCCTTCCCGGCCCATTGCTCGGACCCGGTTCCTTCCCGATCGCCCAGCCGCCGAAACAGCACCTGCGCGTGCAGGTTTTGGCTGACCTGATTGATCACCACCACGTCCTCGGCCAACGGCGGCGGGATGAGGCGGGCCAGGGGCGCCATGCCTGGCATTGTCAGCGGGGCCATTCCTTCCTGCGGACGGACCATATCGCGCAATTGCAGTGGCCGGTGAACCGCCCGCACTTTGCCGGTCACCTTGACCCCGCGTCGTTCCAACATACCTTTGAAGACAAAGGCCGCATAGTGCGCTGGATCGTCGATCCCGATCCGTTCGGTCCAGGGCTTCGCTCCCAGTCCGATGGTTCCGAACAGCCGCAATTCGCTGCCATTGACCGCCCGATCGAGGAACAGCTCGGTCTTGCGACCCACTGGGCCCGTTGCCGCTTCATTGCGCAACGTGAAATAGGCGGGAATGGTCACCACAGGCGGCTGTCCCGCAGCGCCAGGGGTCACTACGATCCGCAATTCGTTGTCATCAAGGTTGAGCGAGGAAGTGGCCGTGCCGGAATCAGTGCCGATATTGTTCCAGCTCATTCCCGGAACCCAGCGCTGGTCGGGCCAGAAGGTGTCGTCACCGACGACATCGTGGACCTTGCGGGTCTTCGCTGCCACGGCATCGGCCAGTTCGGCGAGGCAATTGGCCTTGCAGTCCGCCGCGCTCGACATCCGGGCGTCGCCGCGCCCGCGCAGCACCACATTGGGGCCGCCCTTGCCCGGAACCAGCGCGACCTCGGTCCCGCCAACGGAATCCGGCTGATCCATCCCCGGCAGCAGCGCATAGGCCGCCGCCGTGGTGAACATCTTGGTATTGGATGCAGGGATGAAGCGCTGGTCGGGGTTGACCGAAACCACCACCTTGCCCGCCTCGTCCACGACCAGCAGCCCGAAGCGGGTGCCTTGCGGCGCGGCAGCCAGCGTGGATTCGACCTGCTGCTGCATCGTCTTGGCCGGAACCGCCTGCACGGCGGCTGGCGCATCGGCCAGCGCCGGAGCGGACAGTGCAAAAAGGGCGAGCGGGATCAGCGGTCTGAACATCGTGGCCAGACTGCCCTGCCCTTCAGCGCAAGTCCACCACCTCGACCGGTGGGAGCGGGTCGCCGCCCGGCTGCTCGGCCCAGTGACGGGCATTGAGGACTCCACCGTCGGCGCGCAGTTCGGCAACTTTGCCAAGGTCCACTTCGGCAAGGACCCATTGCGCAGCGTCCATTTCGCCGATCGCCAGCACGCCATTGGCCGGCATGCCGCGATCGGGCGGGCCATAGACCGCCGCCGCGCCGCGATTGACGTCAACCGCCGGAGACCAGTCTGCCGTGCCAACCGTGGGCGACTGGACCGCATAGCACTGCCCCTCCAACGCACGGGCCTGCGCGCCCAGCCGGACGCGCCAGTAACCGTGCTCGCTATCGGTGCACGAGGGGACCAGCAGCAGCTCCATCCCGGCCTCGACCTGAGCGCGAGCCAGCAATGGAAACTCGCTGTCGTAACAGATGTTTATCCCGATTATTCCAAGTGCGGTCTGAAACAGCCGCAACGGCGAAGAGGCGGAAACGTGCCACTCCTCACGCTCGAACCGGGTCATGACCAGCTTGTCCTGGATCCCGAGTTTGCCCTGCGGGGTGAACAGCCGGGCACGGTTGACGTAACGATCGCCGACCGCGCAGGGCGCGCTCGCGGCGAGGATATGCAGATCATATTTCCGGGCTAGATCGGCATGCAACGCATCGACTTGCGGCAACAGCGCGCTGACTGACGCGAGTGAACCCGCCAGATCGCCCATCGTAGCCGGATCGAGTGAGGCCAGCTCCATTGCGCCATACTCGGGAAACACCGCCAGCCTTGCCCCGCCCCGGGCCGCCGCCTCCACCCACATTTCAAGCTTGGCGGCATAGGCTGACCAGTCGGCCAGCTGCTCGATCGGATACTGCGCAGCAGCCACGGTGAAGCGGGTCACAGGGCGCGCATCCAGTATTGCATCGGCTTGAGGCTTTCGCCCGCCTCCCCATGTTCCTTCCAGGCCAGTTCGGTGATGAAGCCGGGAACCGGGGCATAGCCGCGTTTGGCCCAGAAGGCTTCCAGGGGGGTGTAGCCGTCCGGCCGCGCCGGATGGTCATCGGGGCGGATCACTGCGGCAAAGGTCGCAGCCGTAGCGCCGCAACGGCGCGCCTGCTCCTCGCGGTGGTCGAAAAAGGCATGGCCGATCCCGTGCCCGCGATAGTCGGACAGCAGCACGCTCTCGCCGAAGTAGAACAAACGGTCGGTCGCAATCCCGCGCGCTTCGAACGGCGCACGGAATTCGGCTTTTTGCGCCCACATCGGGCTGGCTGTGGCCGCTCCAACGATCCGATCCGCGTCAAAGGCCGCGACGAGTACGGCATCGGGGGCGGCGACGAATTCCTTCAGGTATTCCGCCTCGTAACCCGCATCGCCATCGTAGAGATAGGGAAAGGCGGCAAAGACCGCGATCCGCAGCGCGGCCAGATCGGCGATTGCGGCGCGGATTTCCGCGCCGGTCAGCGGGCGGACGGTTAGCGTCAACCGACCACCTGCGCGGTCCAGTCGGCCAGGTTGTAGTAGACCGTTACCCTGGTGATCTTGCCATCCGCGATCGCGAAGAAAGCCCCGGCCGGCAGGACATAGGTCTGTCCGGCGGCTTCGGGCAGGCCTTCATCGGTGGAGAGATACTCGCCATGGACAGTGAATTCCGCCGCACCGCGCGTGCCATCATCGCTGGCCATCAGCACGATCCCGTCGAGCCGCTCCTTGTAGCAACGCTCCATATGGGCAAGAAAAGCGCCGAAGACGGCCTTGCCGCGCTGGGTTGCGCCCTGGTTGATATCGTGCGCTACGTCATCGTCGAGGCAATCGAGCATCCCTTGCCAGTCACCGGCGTTGAAGGCGGCGTAGTAGCGGGTCAGCAGGGCAAGGGCTTCGGCACGGTCCATCGGGTCTCTCCTTCGCGGCGCTTCCTATCGGCGGCGCCCTGCGAACTCAATTGCCGCGCCACATACAAAAAAGGCAGGGCGGCATGAACCGCCCTGCCTGATTTTTGCCCGACGGCGAAGTTCGATCAGAACTTGCCGCGTACGGTCACGCCAAAGGTCCGCGGTTCGGCGAGGAACTGCGAGAACAGCTGGCGGCCACCCGGATAGTTGCCGGCGTCGTTAAACGGCGCGGCAGTGGTCCCGGCCTGGAACGGCGTGTTGAAGGCAACCTGAGCATAGTCGACGTTGAACAGGTTCTGCACCCAGAATTCCAGCGACCATTTCTGGTCGGCGCCACGCAGGCCAACGCGGGCGTTGACCAAGGTGTAGCCGTCCTGGTTCTTCTGCGGGAACAGGTCAGAACCGGTGTTGTAGTCGGTGCTGGTGCGGCTATCGACATAGAACAGCGCCGAAAGGCCGCTGTTGCCGATATCCGGGGTCCAGGCGACGCTGGTGGTGATGACCATTTCCGGCGCGTTCGACATGAACTGACCAGGCAACCTGCGCAGTGCCGGATCGAGCGGGGCGCCAGCGGCATTGCCGACCAAGTTCTCACGATACTTGGTCCGGGCATAGGTAGCCCCGGCAGTTGCGCGGAAGAACGGCGACGGCGTAAATGCGCCTTCGAGTTCCAAGCCCTGCGCGCGCACGCCATAACCGACGTCGCCCGACGGGCAGGCCCCGGTCGCAGCACTGGCATCCCGGTCCAGCCCGCCAAGGCTCGACTGGCAGCCGTTGATGTTCTGCACCAGGAAGACCGTGCCGTTGAACGTGTTCAACTGGAAGCTGCTGAAGTCCGAACGGAACAGGGTGATCCCGCCGCTGAACATCCGGCCCGAGATCTTCGCACCGAGTTCGTAGCTGTTGACCAGTTCAGGCGCGAACTGGAGTGCACCGACCAGCGCCTGGGCCCCGCCCTGGCTGGCAAAGCTGAACGTCGGGCTCTTGAGCGCCGAACGATCAAGGTTGAAGCCGCCAGCCTTGTAGCCGCGCGAATAGCTGGCGTAGACCATCAGATCGTCGGTCGGACGATACGAGAGGTTGGCCGTGCCGGTCCATTCGTCTTCGCTGCGCTTCGAGGCGATCGAAACACCGTTCAGTTCGGCAGTCGAGTTGCCCTGGCACGACAGGCCGATCAGCGCCCCGGCCAGCGCACGGGCGGTGGCGTTGGGGCTGGTCAGATCGTCGGTCACCAGGCCCTGCACGGTGGTGCAGACGGTGTTGTTGTTGCCGAAGGTGGCGCCGAAGTCCTTCTTGTCGTTGGTGTAACGAACACCAAGCGTCAGATCGAGCTTATCGGTAATGTGGAAGATGTTGTGGGTGAACAGCGCCCAGTTCTTGTCGTGCTGGCGATATTCATCCGTGGTCGAACCCAGGTTGTTCAGGCCATCGAGCGCGGTGAAGGCCGCAACGATGTCCGGACCCGAAGCGCCGGTTGCACCGGCCAGGGTCGCCGGACCGACAACCGGGGCGACGCACGACGGGCTGGTCGGCGAATAGAGCCCGGCCAGACCGCCGCCCGAGATGATGCGGCAGGTGGCAAAGCGGCCATACTGGCTGCCGAACTTCAGGTTATCGCGCGCGGTCAGCTTTTCGTCGGCATAGAAGCCGCCGACCAGCCAGTCGAGCTTGCCGCCAAAGGCTTCACCCTGCAGGCGGAATTCCTGGGTGAAGGTGTGGAACTGGCGATAGATATCGTCGCTCGGCGTGCGATACTGGATGTCGACCCGGCTGTAGTCGGTGTCGCTGCCCTGGCCCGAACGGTATTCGCGGTAAGCGGTGATCGAGGTCAGCGTCGCGCCGCCCAGATCCCACTTGATCTCGCCCGAGAAGCCATAATCCTTGGTCTTGCCTTCAAAGCTGCGACCGGTGTTGACGTAGATCGTCCGGTCGTAACCGGCGTTGAAGCCGGCCAGCGGCTGGCCCAGATCGCGCAGCACGTTGATGATGTTGTTGCCGTTGGTCTGCAGCGGGGTCAGCGGCGTCGACGGGTTGTTGAGATCGCCGATGTACTGGTTGACGCTGCGGTCAACATAAACCGCGGCGCAGCAGCGTTCCTTGCGCCAGGTGTAGTCGGCGATCAGGCGGACCGTGAGGTCGCTCGAGGGCTCCCACAGCAGCTGGCCGCGCAGGAAGAAGCGGTTACGATCGTTGACGTCGATGTTGTTCTGCGGATCGGTGTAGAAACCGTTGCGGCTGACATAGACGCCGTCCACGCGGGCTGCCAGCTGTTCGCTGATCGGACCGGTGACCGAGGCCGAGGCGCGCATGAAATCATAGTTGCCATAGGTCAGTTCGCCCGAGGCGCCGAACTGGAACTGCGGCTTCTTCGAATAGATCGCGATCATCCCGGCCGACGAGTTGCGGCCACCGAGCGTGCCCTGCGGGCCGCGCTGGACTTCGACGCGGTCGATCTCGCCCAGTTCGTTGAGGCCGATGCCCGAACGCGAGCGATAGACGCCGTCGATGAATACCGGAACCGAGCTTTCGAGACCGGGGTTGTCACCCACGGTGCCGATCCCGCGGATACGGGCCGAACCGTTGGCTTCCGAACCGGTCGACGAAACGATCAGCGACGGAGCAAGCTGGTTGAGCTGGCGGATGTCATTGGCACCGCTGTTGGCGAGGGCATCGGCGTTGACCGCCGAAATCGCCACCGGCACATCGGCCAGCGCCTGGGCGCGGCCCTGGGCCATGACGACGATTTCGCCCTCTTCGGCAGCTTCTTCATCGGCCGGGGCAGTGTCTTGAGCGAATGCCGGGGTGACCGGAATCAAAAGCAGGGCAGCGGCAGATACGCCGGCACCCAAGACGGAACTGAACTTCATGGTTCTCTCCCTGTAAATCAAACCTAACGCATCCTGGGGAGGACTAGCGTGGAGGAGCCGTATTTGGGGGCGGCTCCATGATTTGTGCCAATAGACCAGCAGACTCGACTGTCAACGCACTGCGGCCGCGCGTTCGACGAATGGTCGAGGATAGTGGGTGAACGGCAACACCTGCCCCAAGGAACAGGTCTAGCGGCCTTTTCAGCTTTCCATGGGGACGTCATGGGCAGTTCGTCGATTGCGCGGTTGCGGTTCGCGCCCGTCGTGTAACTGTTGTGGCAACCTATTAAGCCAAAGGGGACCTTCTGAAATGCGCCATCTGTTTTTAGCTTTTACCGCCCTGACCATGCCCGCCTTGGCACAGGCACAGGAAGCCGCGCCCGCTTCACCCGCCGCAGCCAAACCGGCCGCGCTGGTTGCCGACGGCATACCGGCCGTACCGCTCGATCTGGTCGATGCGACCCGGCCCTACATGGAATTCCGCACCGCCGGCTTCGTCGATTGGGATCCGGTGACCAAGTCGATGCTGATCTCGACCCGGTTCGGCAACGTATCGCAGCTGCACAGCGTCAAGGGTCCGGGCATGGCCCGCACCCAGATCAGCTTTGAGCCCGAACCACTGGGCGGCACCTATCTGCCGGGCGACGGCACCATGATCGTCAGCAAGGACAAGGGTGGAAACGAATTCTACCAGCTCTACACCATGAAGAACGGCAAGCTGACGCTGCTGACCGACGGCAAGAGCCGAAATGGCCTGAATGCGGTCAGCCTCGACGGCAAGTGGATCGCCTACAGCTCGACCCGCCGCAACGGGACTGACAATGACCTATACGTGATGGACCCGCGCGATCCTGCGACCAACCGGCTGGTCAAGGAAGTCACCGGCGGCGGCTGGGCTCTGGCCGCTTTCACGCCGGACAACAAGAACGCGGTGGTCGCCAACTATGTTTCTGTCACCAAGACCGACCTCTATTGGCTCGATCTCGCCAGCGGGGCGATGAAACCGATCGGCGATCACAAGAAGAGCATCGCCTATGGCGGCGGGCGGATCGCCCCCGATGGCACCCTGTGGGTGACCAGCGACGAAGGCAGCGATTTCCAGCGGCTCGGCACGCTCGATCCCAAGACCGGCAAGTTCACCGCCAAGAGTCCCGAACCCAAGTGGGATGTCGAAACCTTTGACATCGCCGATGACGGCAGCTTCATCGCCTATACGATCAACGAAGCCGGGGCCTACAAACTCAAGCTGATGGATCCCAAAAGCGGCGCGGTGCGTGAAGTGACCGGTCTGCCCAAGGGGACGATCGGCGGGGTCGATATTGCCCCATGGGGCGCGATCGGGCTGACCGTATCCTCGGCCAAGGTTCCGGCCGATGCCTATTCGGTCGATCCGCAGAGCCTTGCCGTCACCCGCTGGACCTTCAGCGAAACCGGCGGGCTTGATCCCGCGGTCAACGTCGAACCCGAATTCGTCGAGGTGAAGAGCTTTGACGGCGAACCGGTCAGTGGCTTCCTCTATCGTCCCGATCCGGCGAAGTTCCCTGGCAAGCGTCCGCTGATCGTAAACATCCACGGCGGACCCGAAGGCCAGTCCACCCCCGGCTTCCGCGGGCGGACCAATTACCTGCTCAACGAACTGGGCGTGGCGGTATTCTATCCCAACGTCCGCGGCTCGACCGGGTTCGGCAAGCGCTTCGTCAGCCTCGATAACGGGCCGTTCCTGCGCGAAAATTCGGTGAAGGACATCGGCGCGTTCCTTGACCGGCTGGAAGGCGACGCCGCGATCGACAAGGACCGCATCGCGGTCCAGGGCGGGTCCTATGGCGGCTACATGTGCTATGCCACCGCGATCCGCTATGGTGGGCGCTTCAAGGCAGCGGACTGCATCGTCGCGATCAGCAACTTCGTCACCTTCCTGGAAAACACGCAGTCCTACCGCCGCGACCTGCGCCGGGTGGAATATGGCGACGAGCGCGATCCCAAGCAGCGCGCCAAGCTGCTGGAAATCAGCCCGCTGACCCAGATCGACAAGCTGGCGATCCCGCTGCTGGTCGTGACCGGCGCCAATGACCCGCGCGTGCCCAAGAGCGAGGCCGACCAGGCCGTCGCCGCAGTCCGCGCCAAGGGCCGCAGCGCCTGGCACCTGGTCGGGATGAACGAAGGCCACGGCTTCGGAAAGAAGGAGAACGCCGACTATCAGTTCTGGGTCGAGCTGATGTTCTGGAAAGCGAATTTGCTGGGCGGGAAGTAGGGCGGACTGGCCCGCCATACTTCGGCCAGAGCAAGTAGCGCCCGCCTTCCGATGGGATGGCGGGCGTTGCCGCCCAAGGTCAACCCGTCGGCTTTGGTGCAATCTTTCCGGGAAATCGTCACCCTGAACTTGTTTCAGGGTCCATTTCACCGCATTACCCAGCGCGTAGTGTAATTGCCGGAGTCAGCCCAAGTGCCGCAGAACGAATTGTATTACGGCGATAACCTTGACGTGCTGCGCCGCAAGATCGCCAGCGAAAGCGTCGATCTGTGCTATATCGACCCACCGTTTAATTCAAAGCGCAACTATTTCCAGATCTACAACAATCAGGGCAGCGAAGATGCGGCCCAGGCCCAGGCCTTTGTCGATACGTGGAACTGGGGCGATGAAGCCGCGGAAGGGCTGGAATACATTCTGGATATCGAACGGCTGCATGGCCATGTAGGCCAAACGCAATGGACCGAACAGACCGTTGAACTGATCCGCGGGCTGGAAAAGGTGCTGGGGCGCGGCAGCCTGCTGGCCTATCTGATCCATATGACCCTGCGGATCGTTGAAATCCACCGGGTGCTTAAACCGACCGGCAGCTTTTACCTGCACTGCGATCCGACTGCTTCGCATTATCTAAAACTGGTAGTGGATGCGGTGTTCTGTGGTCAGGGCGGATTATTCCAGAACGAGATTATCTGGAAACGGACTGGTCATCACAGCCCCCGCTCATCGTTCGGCCCAGTTCACGACACGATTTTCTACTACACAAAGTCACAGCAGTTTTTGTTCAACATCGTGCGGAAGCCCTACATGAAAGGGCACGTCGATACGCGGTACAAACGTCAGGCTGATGGTCGCTACAAGTTTAGCTCCGGCGGCAACGTCTTGACCGGGGCCGGTTGGACCGAAGGTCCATCGGGCGAAGTTTGGAGAAGATTTGATCCGAAGCGCACCAACCGACACTGGGCAGTGCCTTCGTTCTATGACGAACTGATGCCGCCTGAATACAAGCAACTCAATAGCATCCAAAAGCTTGATGCTCTTTTCGAGCAAGGGCTTGTCGAGGATGATGGGAAGTCAGCTTGGCCTATCATGGTTCGCTATCTCGACGAGCGTGACGGCACAGCAATCAATGACGTTTGGGCTTATCAGGCTTACACGGAGGGCGTGGTCTTCGGGACTAAAGGCGGAATAGATGAGGATGTGAAACCGCTGGGACCGACGGACCCCGAGCGGCTGGGATACCCCACGCAAAAGCCAGAAGGCCTGCTCGAACGCATCATCAAGGCCAGTTCCAACGAAGGCGACACTGTGCTCGACGCCTATTGCGGCTGCGGCACCACTGTCGCGGTCGCCCAGCGCCTCAACCGGCGCTGGATCGGGATCGATATCACTTATCAGTCGATATCGCTGATCCTCAAGCGGATGGAGGACCGGTACAAGGACGATTGGCCCGCGATCGAAGCCAGCATCAAGCTGGACGGCGTGCCACGCGATCTGGAAAGCGCCATGGCCCTTGCCAACCGCAAGGATGACAAGACCCGCAAGGAGTTCGAAAAGTGGGCGATCCTGACCTATTCGAAGAACCAGGCGCGGATCAACGAGAAGAAGGGGGCCGATGGCGGGATCGACGGGATTGCCTATTTCCTGAAGGACAAGGGCGAGAACGGCAAGGCGATCTTCCAGGTCAAAAGCCGCCCCGGCACCCGCGCCGACCTCGCCACGCTCAATTCAGACCGCATCCGCGAAAAGGCCGAGTTCGGCTTTCTGATCTGCACCAGCTTGCCGACCAAGCCGATGCGCGACGAAATTGCCGCCGCTGGTAAGTACAAGCATCCGCTGCTTGACCGGGAGGATGACCGGTTGCAGGTCGTGACCGTGGCCGAGCTTTTCGAGCGGCCAGACAGGCCGGCTGTCCGCCTCAACCTGCCGATGGCACGCAGCGATGCGGTGAAGAGCGCGGCAGCGAAGGGAGATGAGGACAAGCAGATGGACCTGCTCTGAGCGGACTATTTCGCTGTCCTACACCGCCCCGTCCTGTCACACTGCCGGCCCCTCTCCCGTCAGGACCGCCGATGCCCATACTTCCCACGACCCCGTCCGCCGGTTCCCGCCTCCCCGGCGACGCGCCCCAATCCGGAAGTTTACACCCCCAAATCCACAAAGCCGCGCAGGGCCTGCGTTTCGGGTCGATTTGGGCCAGGTTTCACCCCTCGTTCCGTGTCCACTTGTCCGCCCAGCCACCGCGTCCCGAGCACCACATTGCACCCCCCGCCCAAATCGCGTAAGGCGCTGGAAACCGCCCCGGCCGCGCGAGTCACACTGACCCGCAACTGCCGGGGCTTGGCTTTTAGCGCATAAGGAAGCTCCCCATGTCCCGTCGCCGCCAGATCTACGAAGGCAAGGCCAAGATCCTTTATGAGGGTCCCGAGCCGGGCACGATCATCCAGTATTTCAAGGACGATGCCACCGCCTTCAATGCCCAGAAGAAGGGCACGATCAACGGCAAGGGCGTGATCAACAACCGGATCAGCGAATATGTCTTCACCCGCCTGAACCACATCGGCATCCCGACCCACTTCATCAAGCGGCTCAATATGCGCGAGCAGCTGGTCCGGCAGGTCGAAATCGTGCCGATCGAAGTGGTGGTGCGTAACGTCGCGGCCGGATCGATTTCGACCCGGCTTGGCATCCCCGAGGGCGAGCCGCTGCCGCACACCCTGATCGAATACTACTATAAGGACGACGCACTTGGCGATCCGCTGATCGCCGAAGAGCACATCGCCTGCTTTGGCTGGGCATCGAATGAGGAGATGCAGGACATCTCGGCGATGGCGATCCGGGTCAACGATTTCATGTGCGGGATGTTTGCCGCGATCAACATCCGGCTGGTCGATTTCAAGCTGGAATTCGGGCGCCTGTGGGACGGCGATTACAGCCGGATCATCCTGGCCGACGAGATCAGCCCCGATGGCTGCCGTCTGTGGGACATGACCACCGGCGAAAAGCTCGACAAGGACCGCTTCCGCCGCGATCTGGGCGGTGAGGAAGAGGCCTATCAGGAGGTCGCCCGGCGGCTCGGCCTGCTCGAAACCGATAACGGGCCGAGCGAAGTGTTCGACCTTTCGGCGCACCGCAAGCTGCGCGGGAAGTAATGGCCCTGCCCGCCGCGGCAGAGATCATCGCCTTCTGGCGCGAGGCCGGACCGCCCAGGTGGTTCGCCAAGGACGACGCGTTCGATGCCGAGATTGCCCGGCGCTTTGCAGAGGCGCATCACGCCGCGGCGCGGGGTGAGCTGGCGGATTGGCAAGCCAGCGCGGAGGGCGCGCTCGCGCTACTGCTGCTGCTCGACCAGTTTCCGCGCAACCTGTGGCGCGGTTCGGCCCATGCCTTCGCCACCGATCCGCTGGCCCGCAGCCTGGCCCGCGCCGCGCTGGATGCCGGGCATGATCAGGCCGGCGATCCGGCGCTGCGGGTGTTCTTCTATCTGCCGTTCGAGCATTCGGAGAATCTGGCCGACCAGGACCTGAGCCTCGCCAAGTGTCAGGCTCTGGATGCCGAAAGCGGCAGCACCTGGAGCGAGTGGGCAGCGATGCACCGCGACATCATCTTGCGCTTTGGCCGCTTCCCGCACCGCAACGCCTGCATGGGGCGCGAAAGCACGGCGGAGGAGCTGGCGTTCCTGGCGGAGGGCGGCTTTTCGGGCTGACCCGCCCCGACGGGCACTTGCCCTGCGCCCCGCAATCGGCCACCAAGCCACCATGCAAAACCGCAAGCTGCTGTTCGTCCTTTCGATTTCCACCCTGGCCCTCGCCGCCTGCGCCCCGCAGGTCAAACAGGTTGCCAGCACGCCGCTGCCCGAAGGGACCTGGGCCTTTGAGCAGAGTGACGTTCCGGTCGATCCCGGCTATCGCTTTGGCCGCCTGCCCAATGGAATGCGCTATGTTATCCGCCAGAACGCCACGCCCAAGGGCACGGCGCTGGTGCGGCTGCAGATCGACGCCGGCGCCTTGGACGAAAGCGATGCCGAGCGCGGCTTTGCCCACTATGTCGAGCACATGGCCTTCAACGGATCGACCAACGTTCCCGAAGGCGAAATGGTCAAGCTGCTGGAACGGCACGGGTTGGCCTTCGGCGCCGATACCAATGCCTCGACCGGGTATGATCGCACCACCTACAAGCTCGACCTGCCGCGCAACGATCCCGAACTGCTCGACATCGCGCTGATGCTGATGCGCGAGACGGCGAGCGAGCTGAGCTTTAACCCCGGTGCGGTCGATCGCGAGCGCGGGGTGGTCCAGTCGGAAATGCGCGATCGCAATTCCTATGCGCTGAAGGCCTATCAGGACCAGATCGAGTTCCTGCTGCCCGGATCGCACCTCTCGCGGCGGCTGCCGATCGGCACGGCGGAATCGCTCGCCAATGCCAGTGCCGAGGGGCTCAAGGGCTTCTGGCAGCGCGAATATGTGCCGCAGCACGCGACGGTCTATGTGATCGGCGATTTCGATGCCGCGCTGGTCGAGCAGAAGATCAAGGATCGCTTCGGCAGCTGGAAGCCGGCCAAGGTCGATCCGATGCCGAAGGTCGGCCCGGTGACGCTGGAGGCCAAGGGGCAGGCCGATGTCTACATCGATCCGGCGCTGTCGGAACGGGTCAGCGCCAGCCGCAAGGGGGCCTATCTGGTCGAGCCGGACAGCCTTGCCCAGCGCAAGGAGAACCTGCTGCGCCAGGTCGGCTATGCGATCATCAACCGCCGCCTGCTGCGCCGCACGCGCGAGACCGACGCCCCGTTCCGCAATGCCAGCTTCGGCACCAGCGACGTCTTCAAGGAAGGCCGCGCGACCGAGCTTTCGATCGATACGGTCGACGGCAAGTGGCGGCGCGGGATGATCGAGGCGGCGCTCGAATATCGCCGGGCGATGACCTTCGGCTTCACCCCCGAGGAAGTGGCAGAACAGGTCGCGATCATCCGCACCGCCCATGCCAATGCCGCCAAGGGCGAGGCGACCCGCAGCAATGCCCAGCTGCTCGGCGCGGCCGAAGCGCTGGTGATCAATGAAAAGGTGCCTGACACCCCCACCAACTCGCTCGACCGGCTTGAAGCATACCTGCCCGAAGTGACGCCCGAAGCGGTCCAGGCTGCATTGAAGCGCGAGACCGTCCCGCTCGACGATCCGCTGCTGCGCTTCCAGGGCCGAACCCCGCCAGCCGGAGGCGGCAAGGGGCTGCAACAGGCCTGGGCCGAAGCGATGGCCGCACCGATCCGTCCGGCCGAGCGCAAGGTGGCGGGCAGTTTCGGCTATACCGATTTTGGCCCGGCCGGCCGGGTGGTCAGCGACACGGTCGAACCCCTGCTGGGGATCCGCACGATCCGCTTTGCCAACGGCGTGCGGCTCAACCTCAAGCGGACCGAACTCAAGCAGGACCAGGTGCTGATCCAGATTTCAGTCGATGGCGGCAGCATGCTGGCTACGCGCGAGAACCCGCTGGCGACCCAGATGATCTCGGTCCTCGCGGTCGGCGGGCTGGGCAAGCACAGCAAGGACGAGCTCGATTCGCTGCTCGCCGGGCGGACCGTTTCGGCCAACTTTGCCGCGACCGACGAGACTTTCGTGGCGACCTCGGCCACTACCCCGCGCGACCTGGAGTTGCAATTGCAGCTGATGACCGCGCAGGTGACCGATCCGGGTTACCGCAAGGAAGGCGAAACACTGTTCCTGCAGTCGATCAACAATCTGTTCGCCAGCCTGCGGGCGACTCCGGGTTCGGCGCTCTCGGCCGATGTCGGCGGGATCGTCTCGGATAACGATCCGCGCTTTAGCCTGGGCAAGGTCGAGGATTACCGCAAACTGACCTTTGCCGGGCTGAAGCAGGATACTGCTGACCGCTTCCGCAACGGCGCGATCGAGATCGGGATCGTCGGCGATATCGATGAGGCCGCGACTGTGGCAATGGTTGCCCGCACCTTTGGCGCCCTGCCCCAGCGCGAGTCCGATTTCCGCCCCTATGATGATCGCCGCGACCGCCCCTTCACCAAAGATCGCAGCCGCAAGGTGCTGCGGCACACGGGTGCCAAGGACCAGGGACTTGTCACGTTCATCTGGCCGACCCGCGACGGCGAGGATCTGAATGCCGCCTTGCAGCTCCAACTGCTCGAACGGGTTATGCGGATCGAGATTACCGACACGCTGCGCGAGAAGCTCGGCAAGGCATATTCCCCCGGCGCGAGCAGCAATGCCTCGCGGACCTGGAAGAACTACGGCACCTTCTCGATCAACGCCTCGGTCGACGTCAAGGAAGTGCCCGCGACTCGCGCGGCAATGCTCGAGACGGTCGGTACAATGCGTGATGCGCCGGTTACTGACGACGTGCTGACCCGCGCCCGCGAGCCGCTGCTTGAAGGGCTCGACAACTTGCTCAAGTCCAACGCCGGCTGGCTCAGCTTTGTCGACCGCGCCCAGACGGAGCCCGAGCAGATGGAACGCTATGCCAAGTCGAAGGACTTGCTGAAGGCGATCACCCCAGCCGAACTTCAGGCCCTGGCGAAGACATACCTCAGCGCAGAGTCGGCGCTGGAAGTCGATGTCTTGCCCGAAGGGGTAGACGATCCGGTCACGTCCGCGCCGAAGAATTAGACCCTCCCTCCCCTGCTGGCGCTGGCCGTTATTCCAGCGGAAAAAAGAAGGGGCGGAGTGCCTGGCACCCCGCCCCCGTTCAGGGAGGAACTGAAAAAGTCGATCAGAACTTCAGCGACGCGTCGATCCCGAAGGTGCGCGGCATGTTGAAGTTGCCGTAATCACCCAGGATGCCGCTGACGCTGCCGATCTGGGTGATGTTGGGAACACCAGCAACCGCGGTCGATTGCACCGAGGGCAGGCTGTTCGACGGATCGCGGCGATAGACCAACTGGTTGTCAAACAGGTTGCGGCTCCACAGCCCGATGTTGAGCTTCGGGCCGCCCGACAGGTCGATGTCGATCAGCGAAAGGCGGGCGTTGACGATGAATGATTCGTCGGCCTTGGTCGCGAACTGGTCAAAGCTCTGGGTGGCCTGCGAGTAGTTCGCATCGACGTGGAACTTGACCTTGGTGTCACCCGAACCAACTGGAATTTCATAGTCGACCGAACCGCTCGCGGCGTTGCGCGGGGTATAGACGATGTAGAACTTCTGCAGCACGGTGGACGAATTGCCGGTCGGCACGCCGGCCGAGGTGAATTCGCGGTAGGTCACCGGGACCGCCGGAATATCGGTGTAAGTATAGGCGTAGGACAGGTCGAACTTGAGGCGATCGGTCGGCTTCACCGTCAGGTCGACTTCCACACCGCGGATCTTGGTCGTGCCGGGGGCATTGAAGGTAACCAGGTTGTTGAAGTTGCCGGTTGCGGTCGGCTGGATGGTCGAGAGGTCGACCTGGCTGCCCTTGCGGTCCATCATGTAGGCCGCAACATTGATCCGGGCGCGGCGGTCGAAGAAATCGGCCTTCAAGCCAACTTCATAGCTCTTCACGTCTTCCGGATCGAAAGCGCGATAGTCAGACGTACGCGAGCTGGCCCCGCCGGCGCGATAGCCGGTGGCATATTTGACATAGCCGTGGACCGAGCTGCTGAAATCGTAAGCCACAGTGGCCATCGGATTGAAGCGGTTCCACGACTTGTCGAGCGGGGTGTAGCCATTGATTGCGGCGGTGGCGGGGCTAGTGATGTAGTTCACGCCGCGCGAGAACAGCAGTTCGCCCTTTTTCTTGTCATTGGTGTAGCGCCCGCCAACGGTCACGTGCAGCGCATCGGTCGGGTTCCAGGTAAGCTGACCGTAGGCAGCATAGCTCTTCGAGAAGACCCGCGAAGCCCGGTCGATCGAGCAGCCCTGGACTGCGTTGCCCAGCGTAGGATTGGGCGCGCCCGTGCAGAACGGGATCGGCGCGAAATTGACACCGACAACCGTTGCTCCGCTCAGCACGGCAATTGCGCCCATCGAGTTCGGAGTGGCGGCATCGTCGCGAACGCGTTCGTTGAAGTAGTAGAGCCCGAGCACATAGTCGACCTGACCGATCGACCCGACGGCCTGAAGTTCCTGGCTGAACTGGCGCTGGAACAGGTCGGCGCGGCTATAGCGGCTGAACGCGCACGGAGTGGCTGCGCTGCAGGCCGCTGTAACGTTGAACACCGGAACGCGGTGCAGACCACCGGCGTTGTCGTTCTGCTCGACCTCAACCCCGCGCCATGCGGTGATCGAACGCAGTTCGAGTTCGGGGCCGAACTTCCACTTTAGGACGTTGGTGAAGCCAAAAGTCTTGTCGACCGTGAGCTTTTGCGGAACGCCGATGTCGGCCTCGCGCATCAGGGTCTGGCCATTGACCACCACCCCGGGAGTGAGCGCACGGATCGTTCCCTGGGTCCCGATGAAGTTGGTGCCCGGCGTGACGCAAGTGCTGCCGCTGGGGATGGGAAGCGGCGCGAGGTTCGAACCACCGCCGACACAGTTGTTCGGGTTATAGTTCAGCAACTGGCTGTAATATGGCGAGTTCTCGTCATGAGCCATATCGAACGAAAAGTCGTTGGTAAGCCCTTCGAACGGCTGCCAGCGAACGGCAGCGCGCAGACCCTGGCGGTCAAACTGACCCCAACCAGCCTGACCCGGTAACGGGTTCTTGGTCACCGGACCCTGATGCGCGACAACGGCGTCGAACTTGAACGAGAAGCCAGCAATCGTCGGGATGTTCAAGTGAACCCCGGCGTTGTAGCTGCCCAAGCTTCCGAAACCGCCATCAACCCGTCCACCGAATTCGCCGGTCGGAGCCTTCGAGATGATCGAGACTGCGCCGCCTTCGGTGTTGCGGCCGAACAGGGTGCCTTGTGGCCCCTTGAGCACTTCAACCCGCTCGACGTCGAACAGGCCGGTATTGAGGCCATGCTGGCGGCCCAGATAGACGCCATCAATGTAGATGCCGACACCCTGTTCACGCGCGGGCTGGTTGGCGTCGAGCGGAACAATCCCGCGGATACCGACGGTCAGCGCCGACTGACGCGATTCGAACGGTGCGACGCGCAGGCTAGGAATGCCGCCATCGGCAAGGTCCATCAGGCTCTGAACCTTGCGTTCGCGGATCGTTTCCGCGCCCATCACCGAAATCGAGATCGGGGTGCGCTGCAGGTTGGTTTCGCGCTTGGTCGCGGTTACAACGATGTCAGTCAGACCACCGCTATCCTCGTCAGCGGCGGCGGATTCGGGGCTCGGCTGGTCCTGATCGGCAGTGGCGTCGGCACTGGCGCCGTCAACCACAACACCTTCATCCGTCAGGGTGACGGCGGCCTGGGCGGCCTGGCCATTGAACAGGCCAAGCGCAACAGCGAGCGCAAGGGCGGAAGCGGACGAACGCGAAAACTGGCGGTTCATGATAAATCCCTGAGTCATTGTGACATGTGTCCGATGCCGGACCAGGGAGTGAGAAGCGGCCGCGACTCACCCCCGGGATCGGCCTCAGGGCCGCCTCTAGGATTCGTCTGTGTCGCTTGTGCGTAGGTTGAGAGTCCGCAATGTGTCAGCAATCTGACACGGCGACGACCCTGGCTTTCAACTCAGTCGAGCCGGGCGCTGGCAAACAGCGCCAGCCAGGCCTTGCGGGCTTCCGGGGTGAAACCGTCCTTGCTCATCGCGCCGAGCAGGAACAGCGAGGGCTTGCCTTGTACGATTCGATAGAGCGCCGACTGCGGATAGCTTGACGGGCAACCCTGCGATTGCCGTTCCAGCGTGATCGAACCTTCATCCTGCGCGATGACAGTGAACCGGCTGGGGCACTGCGCATCGGCCTGGCGCTGAAGCTCGGCCATCCAGTCAGCCGGGGCCGGAACCTTGGTATCGGGCTTGCGGGCAATGATAATCATCGCCTCGGTCCAGCTCTTGGTCGACTTGCCGCGCACGACGACCAGATCGGTCACATAGGCCGGATTCTTGTCGTTGAAGGCGATCAGGTCGGCATTGCCGCTATCAAAGGCCTCCTTCAGCGGCTGGTAGATGCGATGATCGAACACCAGCTTGTCGGCCAGCGCCGGCGTGGCAATGCCGAGCAAGGCAAGCGCAAGGAAGAGGCGTGAGCGCATGATGGTTCCCTCGATTTTGCTGGGAATCTATACCTTTCCAGGCCGATCTTCACCCATTTAGATATGACAATAACCTGACACTCATTTGACAGACGCAGTTGTTCCGCAGGGTTCGCGGCTGACCGCAACCAACCTGTCATATTTGCATCACAAAACCGTCACCTCGACACGGCATTGTCGCAACCTAGCCAGACTGATTCCGCTAGCGTTATGGACAACCAGACCACCCTGCTCCTCACCTCCACCCCGCCTGCCCTGGTCGCCGATCTGGTGCGCCGTCGTCCGGACTGGGAAATCGTGGCTCTTGAAGAAGGGCCGCCCGAAGCTCCGCTGCCCGGAAAGGTTTGGGGATTCGTCGATTGGTTGTGCCCTTCCATGTCCGGGCTCGAAATGTGCCGCAGGCTGCGTGAAGCGCCCGCCACCCGCTCTTCGCACCTGACCCTGGTGCTGGAGGATGCCAGCCCCGACGCCAAGCGCCGGGCCTTGCAGGCCGGGGCGGATGACTATCTGCCTGGGCCGCTCGATGCCGCGCGGATCGTCGAACGGGTCGAAGGCCTGGCTTCAAGCAGCGCGCCGACCCGCCACCGTCTGACCAACGGCGCGATCCTGCTCGACCGCGCGGCCTATCAGGTCCGGATCAATGGCGAGCCGGTGCCGATGCGCCCCAACGAGTTCCGTTTGCTTGCGCATTTCATGGAACATCCTGACCAGGTATTCAGCCGCACCGCGTTGATCGAACACCTCGGCAAAGACGGCGAAGCGATCGACGAACGCACGGTCGACGTCTGGGTAGGCCGCCTGCGCCGCGCACTCACCGCCAATGGCGCGCCCGATCCGCTGCGGACCGTGCGCGCCATGGGCTATGTCATGGACAGCGCCTCCAGCTAGCTCAGTCCAGCCGCGGCTTACGCAGGATCAGCTCACTCCCGCCGTCTGGGGTCTTGAGGTAGATCCGGTCGCCTTGCAGCCGGTAGTCGAACACCAGATCGACATCGACCAGCCGGACCTGACGCTCATTGACCTGTACGTTCTGGTAGACGTCATCGCCCTTCTGCCGGGACGTGATGAATTCGCCGTCCTCGGTGAATTCAACGGTATCGCCACGGGCAATGTCAATCAGGCCGTTCTGGCGCACCACTTCCCATTCGCCCTTCAGCGCCAGCGGACGCAATTCCTTGGGCATCTCGCCCTGGAAACCGGCGACATAGGCAGCGCGGCTGCGCAGGCCGCCGACCAGCTTGGTTTCTTCCTGCATGCCCGGCAGTTCGCTGGCATCGAGGCGCCGCGAAAGGCCGTCGATCAGATTGAAGGCCACCTTCTTGTCGCCGCCCTGGTGATAGCCGTTCAGCGCGGTCTGGAGCGTGGTGAACTCGTCGACAAGGAAGTGCGCCTTGCGCAGCGGCACCGGTGCTTCGCCCTGCGGCAGGGCCACGGCAATACGGTCCTCACCGACCGCGCGGCTGCGTCCATCGGTGTAGCGCAGCGATCCAGTCAGCAGCGGCGTGTCGGAAGCCAGTTCTGCTTCGGGCAAGTTTGCATGAGCTCCGTCCTTGCCCAAGGTCACGTAGATCCCGCCGCCGTTGCTGGAAAGGAACGCGGTAGGAATGGTCACCTTGACCGTGCCTTCCGGGGCACTGCTCATCAGGCCATCGGGCACGCCGAACACGCCGGTGATCCGGTAGCCCTTGGGCGGGGTCAGCGCGAGATCGATATCGTGCGCGACCTCGCTGACCATGTTGTAGAATTCGCGGTCGAAGATGGCCTTGGCCGAACCCTGATTGTCGACAAAGAACAGGTTCCCGCCGCGCACGCTGGATACCTTGGTAGCCAGTGCCGCATCGAAGTGCACCCCGACCCCGAAGGTGGTGAGCCCGATTCCCTTGGCCGATCCGCCTTCGGCCTGGCCAATGAAACCCTCGGCGCTGGTATCGCCGACATTGGGGTTCTCGTCGGTGAACAGCATGACCCGGGTCTTGCCGTGGCTGCGGGGCAGTTCGGCCTCGGCCATCGTATAGCCGGCCTCCAGCCCTTCCTCCATCGCGGTCGAGCCTTCGATCTCGATCCCGTCGATCGCCTTGCGGATCATGCCCTCGTTGCCGGCGAACTCGGTCATTTCAAGGTGCGTTTGCGGTTCGGAGCCATAAGTGATGATCCCGATCCGGTCGCCCTTGCGCAACTTGCCAACCAAGGTGTGGAGCGCGCCCTTGACCTGCGAAATCGGCCAACCACTCATCGAGCCGGAGCGGTCTACCACAATCACCAGGCTGACCGGCTCGGCCTTGTAGGCTTCGGCATCGATGTTGCTGGCAAAGCCAAGGCCGACGAACCACTTGTCATCGGGGCGCAGCGGCAAGGCGGCGGGCATTGCCGCACCGGTCAGGCAGAAGGTCTGCTTGCAAGGGCTCCGTTCGGGCAGGGTCAGGTCATGCTCGCCCATCAACCCTTCCATGGTCAGGCTGAAGGTCTGCGGCAGGAAATCGCCGTCGAGCGAGACCCAGCGGAAGTGGCGAATATCCTGCGCCCCGCCTTGCCGGACCGAAGTTGCGGTTACGACGATGCTGCTGTTTGCGTCGTCCTCCTCCTCGGCCTGGCTATCCTGCGCGGCGGCTGGCCAGGCGGCCATTGCCATCGCGATGCTAAGGGTGATTGCGAGGCCCGTTTGACGGGTCCGCGATAGACGGTTGTTTGCCATGTCTTCGCCTCCTCTTGCTTTGATCGACTCGAGGCTGACATGAAACGTTATAACGTGCAAATCATTCCATTTTGCAACTTTCATTCATGTTATCAGTGCCCTTCTCACTCCGGCTGTGAATCCCCGCAGCTCGCGGCTTGCCCCCGGCGGCTGGCGGCGGCATAGGCGCGGCAACCGAATCCCCAGCGAAAGGCCCATGCCATGAAGGTCCGCGTGTTCGTCTCTCTCAAGAACGGTGTGCTCGACCCGCAGGGCCGTGCGATCCACCACGCGATCGAGGGTCTGGGCATCCACGGTGTGCAGGATGTCCGCGCCGGCAAGATGATCGAGCTTGATGTCGACGACACTGTCAGCGACGAACAGCTGGATACCATGTGCAAGCAGCTGCTCGCCAACATGGTGATCGAAAACTACCGGATCGAAAGGTTGGCGGCATGAGCTTCCGCAGCGCGGTCATCACCTTCCCCGGATCGAACTGCGACCGGGACATGGCCGACGCGCTCGAAAAGGTCTCGGGCACTGCCCCGCACCGCGTTTGGCACGCCGACGCCGAACTGCCTCAAGGCCTTGATTTCATCGCCTTGCCCGGCGGCTTTTCCTATGGCGACTACCTGCGCTCCGGCGCGATGGCCGCACGCAGCCCGATCATGCAGGCCGTGATTGCCGCCGCAAATCGCGGGGTTCCGGTGCTGGGCGTCTGCAACGGCTTTCAGGTGCTGACCGAAAGCGGCCTGCTGCCCGGCGCGCTGCTGCGCAATGCCGGGATGAACTTCGTCTGCCGCGAAGTCGCGTTGACGGTTGAGAACAGCCAAAGCCTGTTTACCGGCCGCTATAGCGCCGGCCAGACGATCACGATCCCGGTCGCGCATCACGATGGAAATTACTTCGCCGACACCGAGACGCTTGACCGACTGGAAGGCGATGGCCGCGTGGCGTTCCGCTATGGTGAGGACGTCAACGGTTCGGCCCGGGGCATCGCCGGTGTTCTGAACCCGGCCGGCAACGTGCTCGGGATGATGCCGCATCCGGAACGGATGATCGAGGCGGAACAGGGCGGCACCGATGGCCGCGCGCTGTTTGAAAGTGCGCTGAACGCGCTGGCCTCAGCCTAACCGGCGTTGGCCTGACGCAGCTGCGAGCCCTGGAACAGGCCGCGCGCTTCGGTTGCGCCCATAGGCCGGCCGAAGTAATAACCCTGGATCTTGCGGCAACCCAATTGGCGGATTACCTCAAGTTCATGCTCGGTTTCCACGCCTTCGGCGGTGGTCGACATCTCCAGACTTTCGGCCATGGCCACAACGGCACGGATGATCGCCAGGCTTTCCGGATTACCCAGCGCTGCCCCCGTCACAAATGAGCGATCGACCTTGATCGTCGAGAAGCGCAGGTTGCGGATATAGGCGAGCGAGGAATAGCCTGTCCCAAAATCGTCGAGCGCGATCCCGCAGCCCAGTGACATGATCTGTTCGAGCGCGGCCCGCGCAGTGCTGGAATCGCGCACGAAAATTGATTCGGTCACTTCGATCTCAAGCCGCTGGGCCGGCAAGCCGCTGGAGCTGAGGGCAGTCACTACGCTTGAGATAAAGCCTGGATCGAGCAACTGCTCACCTGACACGTTGACCGCAACCTTGATGTTACTTGGCCAGCGCACCGCCTCGCGGCAAGCCTCGCGCAGAACCCATTCGCCGATTGGCACGATCAGGCGAGTATCTTCGGCAAGAGGAATGAACTTGGCCGGGCTGACAAAGCCGTGATCCTCGCTGTTCCAGCGCAGCAGCGCTTCGAAGCTGACAATGGTTTCGTCCTTGGCATCGACCACCGGCTGATAGTTCAACATCATTTCGCTCTTTTCGAGCGCGCGGCGCAGCGAGAATTCCAGCTTACGGCGTTCTTCGGCCTCTTGGTGCAGCGAAGGCTCGTAACCGTGGTGGACCCCGCCGCCTTCTTCCTTCGAGCGGTAGAGCGCAAGGTCGGCATTGCGCATCAGCGTCTCGACCGTGGTGCCGTCGCGCGGACCGATCGCCGAGCCAACCGAAGCACCGATGTAAAGCGTGTGATGCTCGACTTCATACGGGCGTGAGAGCAGTTCGATCACTGCATCGGCAACACGGACAACCCGGTTGTGATCGGATGCGTCGCGGATCACGATCGCGAATTCATCGCCGCCCAGTCGGCCGACCAGTTCGTTGTCGGTCATGATCGACTTGAGCCGTTCCGATACGCGCGCCAGCAACTGATCGCCGATCAGGTGGCCCAGCGTGTCGTTAACCGACTTGAACCGGTCGAGGTCGATCATCAGGAAGGCGCAGCGGGTGCGCCACTGATCGGCATAGCGCATCGCTTCGCCCAGCGCCTCGGTCACCATCATCCGGTTGGGCAGGCCCGTCAGGGTATCGTAACGCGCCATGTGCGCGATTTTCTCGCTCGACTCACGCTGTTCGGTTACGTCCGAACCGACCCCGCGGAATCCGTCGAAGTTGCCGTCCTCGTCCAGTTTTGAGGTGCCCGAAAGCTCCCACCAGCGTTGCTGGTTGTTGATCGTCACCCGGACCAGCAGGTTTGAAAAGCTTTCGCGCCGTTTGATCCGCTCGGCCAGGTCATGGAGGCTTGATGGGAACTGGCCGGTGTCCCAGGCCGGACCTGCGATCAGCTGGATAAAGGGTTTGCCTTCGATCTCGTCGGGCGACAGCCCCAAGGCAAAAGCAAATCGCGGGCTGGCCGAGCGTACCCGGCGCGAAGGATCGATTTGCCACAACCAATCGGCCTCGCCCTCTTCGAATTCACGGAGGAGCATCGAGACGACTTCGCTTTTCTCGGCCATGGCGGATTCGGCGATCCGGGCGGTCAGGAAGAATCGCGCGTTCTCAATCGCGCCAAGCCCGACGATTACCATAAATACCAAAGACAGCAGCGCCATTTCGATCGAGCCGCCGAACAGGAAGCTGACCAGCGCAGCCCCACCGACGATCGCAGCAAACAGCAAGTTGCCAAGCGGCACGGCCGGAAGGAGCATCGCCGATGCCGTCATCAGCATGGCGCAGACCGCCCAAAGTTCAAGCTGCGCGGACGGTGGACTGAACGGCGCAAATGTCGCCAGCGGCACCACCCAGACCAGCGCATTGCCGATCGAACTCAGCGTCTGGCGATTGACCTCCTCCTTGGAAATGCGCCGCCGATCGGCATCTCCGAGGGCCTTGTCGATCTTGGCACCATAGAACAGGCTGGCCGCCAATACGGCGATCCAACCGATCAATGCAGCGATATGGATTGAGCCGTAGTAGAGCCGCAGCACGCCAAGCGCGGCGATGCCGTGGGCCAGGCCGCGTGCGACCGTGTTCCGCGCCAGACTGGAGTACTGCAAGCCACGCAGCCGCCCCCAATCCCCTTCGGCGGGATCGGTCAGACCGAGAACCGCCATGACCGGCAGGCTTCTGGGCAACGTGGACGAGGCGGTGTCAGGCTTGCTCACGCGCCCTGATTAGGATGAAATTGTTAGCGCCCCGTAAAGTTTACGAGGCGAAAACCGTAATTCAGGTCGGTCGTGCGGTTTGATCGAGCAAGGCACGAGCCTGTTCCCAATTGCGACCGTCGAATGACTGTACCTTTGGTTCAAGGCCATGGCCCGGATCAAGGCAGCGGAAATTGATGCTCCATGCACCAGGGTGGCTGCGCGGCTGATAAAACGCTTTGATCCCGCAGGTCTTACAGAACAGGTGCTCCGCTGCGCGCGTACCGAAGCGATAAGACTGCAAAGCCTCCTCACCGCACAGAAGCGCAAAATCCTGATGGCGTACAATCAGATGCTGAAGGCCAGACTTGGCGCAGATCGAGCAATTGCAATCCAGCAGTTCCACCGGTGGCTCAACCTCAACAGCAAAGCGTACCGCGCCGCAGTGACAGCCGCCCTCCAGCCTCACTCGACGGTTACCGACTTGGCCAGGTTGCGCGGCTGATCGACATCGGTGCCCTTCACGCAGGCGACATGGTATGCCAGCAATTGCACCGGCACGGCATAGACCAGCGGGGCGATCAGGGGGTGGACTGATGGCATCTCGATCGTAGCCAGGCAGCCCTCACCAGCCTCATCGATCCCGGCTTTGTCGCTGATCAGCACCACCTTGCCGCCACGCGCGCGGACTTCCTGCATATTGCTGACGGTCTTTTCGAACAGCGGACCTGAGGGCGCGAGGACGATCACCGGAACCGCCTCGTCGATCAGCGCGATCGGGCCGTGCTTCATTTCACCCGATGCATAACCTTCGGCATGTATATAGCTGATTTCTTTGAGTTTCAATGCACCTTCCAAAGCCAGCGGATAGTCCTGCCCGCGGCCCAGATAGAGCACGTCGCGGGCCGGGGCGATCAGGTGGGCCATGGCCGCGATTTCGTCGTCGTGGGCCAGCGCGGCGTTGAGGCTGGCGGGGGCTTCGAGCAAGTGCTTGACCACCTCGGCCTCTTCGGCACGGTTCATCCGCCCGCGCTTGACCGCCATATGTGCGGCGAGCGCAGCAAGCACCGCGAGCTGGCAGGTGAAGGCCTTGGTCGAGGCAACCCCGATCTCCGGCCCGGCATGGGTCGGCAGCAGCAAGTCGGCCTCGCGCGCCATCGAGCTGGTGGGAACATTGACCACCACCGCGATGGTCTGGCCCTGCGCCTTGCAGTGGCGCAGCGCGGCGAGCGTGTCGGCGGTCTCCCCGCTCTGCGAGATGAACAGCGAGAGCCCGCCCGGCTCCATCACGGGTTCACGGTAACGGAACTCAGATGCAAAATCGATGTCGGCGGGCAGGCGCGCGAACTGCTCGAACCAGTACTTGGCGACCATCCCGGCGTAGTAGCTGGTCCCGCAAGCGACGATGGTGACGCGGTTGATGCTGGAGAGGTCAAAATCGAACTGCGGCAGTGCGACGGTCTGATCCAGCTGGCGGATATAGCTGCGCAGCGTTTGCGCCACCACGGTCGGCTGCTCGAAGATCTCCTTCTGCATGAAGTGGCGGTAGTTGCCCTTCTCGATCTCCGCCGCCGAAGCGCCCGAGGTGGTAACCTCGCGTTCGACCGGCTGGTTGTCCTTGTCATAGATCTGCGCGCCCTCGCGGGTCACGATCACCCAGTCGCCTTCTTCGAGATAGGTGATCTGCTGGGTCAGCGGGGCGAGCGCCAGTGCATCGGAACCGAGGTATGTCTCGCCATCGGCATGGCCCAGCACCAAAGGCGAGCCCAGCCGCGCGCCGATCAGCATGTCGGGATGTTCGCGGAATGCGATCGCCAGGGCAAAGGCCCCGCGCAGTTGCGGCAGCACCGTCTTGACCGCGTCGGCGGGGGACAGCCCGGCCTCGACCTGCTCGGAAACCAGATGCGCGACCACTTCGGTATCGGTCTCGCTTTCGAAGGTCCGGCCGCGCGCGGTGAGCGACTCCTTCAGCTGGCGAAAGTTCTCGATGATCCCGTTGTGGACCAGCGCGAGGTGTTGGGTGGCGTGCGGGTGGGCATTGGCCGCAGTCGGCGCGCCGTGGGTGGCCCAGCGAGTGTGGGCAATCCCGGTAGTGCCTGGCGCCGGATCGCGGGCGAGTTCGCGCACCAGGTTCACCAGCTTGCCCGGCGCGCGGCGGCGGATCAGCTGGCCTTGGTGGACCGTACAGACGCCCGCGCTGTCATAGCCGCGATACTCCATCCGCCGCAGGCCATCGACCAGCCGGTCCGCTACCTGTTCCTTGCCGACGATGCCGATAATGCCGCACATTTAGGTCAGACCTCGCTCTAGACTGTAGGGTACGCGAATGCCGGGCATTTGCGCGGGAAAATCTCTGGTGTTGCGCGTTATCAGAACCCGCCCGCGAACTTGCGCCGAAGCAAGGATGATCGCGTCTGGCGACTTGAGACGGGGTCGCTCACGGCGCAATGAAGCCGCACGAAGCGCGATTTCTTCGTCGACCTCATCGACACTGAACCGTGCGAGAAAGCGCATCGCTTCACGCAATGTGGCATCACTGCCTTTCGACAGAACTTCGACCCATGCCATCCGGCTGACCCAGATGCGAGCACCGCTGGCCCCTGCGCGCCTGATTTCCGCATGAGCTGGTGGATGATCCCAAAGCGCATCGATCAGGATATTGGCATCGAAGCTGTAGCCACTCATGCAGCGTTCTTCTTGCGCTTGGCCGCCGCTTTGGCTTGAAGCGCGAGATAATGCGCTCGCTCGCGATCATCGTATTCGTCGAAGCAATCGGGCGATTCCGCGCGTACTTCCTCGTAATCATCGTCCCAGGGCCGGGTCCATTCGGCGCGGCGCTTGCGGTCGTATTCAACGGGATCGAATTCAATTCCATGCCGCGCCCACAAGCCAAATCCAGCCTCGAGCCAATCGTCACCGCCTTCAGCCCGATAGGCCTGTACCGCCTCACGCAGCACCGAGGCGCGCGACTTGCCCTGCTCGGCCGCACGGGCATCGAGCCACTTGATGTCTTCATCGGGCAGATCGGCGAGGATTCGAGTCATTGATATACTGATATCATATCATGATATCATGTCAATATTTTCTCTGCCCGTTCCGACCCACGAACAAAGTTCAAATAGACCTCAGGCGTTAACCATTCATCCTTGCTGTTTGAAAGTCTGACGAATCGTTTGAACTGAGAGTGAAGGTGTCCGATCAACTCAGCATCGGCCGACTCGATATGTTTTACCTTACGCCGGCGGTCAGTTAGCAACCAAGCCATCGATCCAACTGATCGACCGTCGAAAATGTCTGGTCCCACTCGAGCTTTTAGCAGCTCTTGTATGCAAGACCATCGCTCGAAAATGCGCTCATACATTTCGCTTGGGCTAAGTTCAATTTGATCGGCCAAATCACTAATTTCAGGTGCATCGGACTCATCCGATTGGCGTTCCGAAATTTCCGTCTTGCCCTGCGATATCACAATCTCACTGGTATTTTTGCGAACCGAATCCAGTGCTCCTGAGATTCTCGTAAGTTCCCCATTGAGTTCTCTAATCGCGGAAATTGAAGTGCCGAAAGATCGTTGATTTTCGTTGAAATTTTCCACTGCCTCTTTGAACTCTTTGACCGAGCTGTTTATACTCATGAACTTATTCGCCAATTCCCCGACGGCACCTTTCAAGACACCTCCAGGCCCAAGGACCGCTATCGCGATAAGCGCTACAATTGGCCAAGAAAGCGCAGCCATCAACTGATAGACGTCCATTAATTCCCACCTTTTTTCTTCTTCATCGCATCATGGAACCGGTCAGCCCAGCCCGGCTTGACCAGCTGTTCCCCGCGCACGATCCGCAGTTCGCCCGCCGCCACATCCCGAGTCACCGCGCTGCCCGCCGCAACAATCGCGTCGGCTCCGATCTTCACCGGGGCGACCAGCGACGAATTGCTGCCGATAAAGGCGCGTTCGCCGATGACGGTCTTGTATTTGAAGTAGCCGTCGTAGTTGCAAGTGATCGTGCCCGCGCCGATGTTGGCCCCGGCCCCCACTTCGGCATCGCCGATGTAGGACAGGTGATTGGCCTTGGCGCCTTTGCCCAGCGTGGCCTTCTTGACCTCGACAAAGTTGCCGACCTTGGCCTTCTCTTCCAGCACCGCGCCGGGGCGCAGGCGGGCGAAGGGGCCGACTTCGACGCCGGAGGCGAGGCTCGCGCCCTCGATATGGCTGTTGGCGCGGATGGTGACATTGTCGGCAACGGTCACCCCAGGGCCAAAGAACACATTGGGTTCAACCAGCACGTCCTGCCCCAGCACGGTATCCCAGGCGAACCACACGGTTTCGGGCGCGATCAGGCTGGCCCCATCGTCCATCGCCGCTTTGCGGCGGCGGTTCTGCCAACGGTGTTCGGCGGTTGCGAGTTCGGCGCGGGAATTGATTCCTTCAACCTCGTGCGGATCGGAGGTGACCACCACCGCGCAGGTTCGGCCATCGGCATTGGCCACGTTGACCACATCGACCAGGTAGTATTCGCCTTGCGCGTTTTCGTTGGTGACCCGCGCCAGCAGGCCGAACAGGTCGGCGCTGCGGACTGCCATCAGCCCGGAATTGCACAGGCGGCAGGCGCGTTCGGCCTCGCTGGCGTCCTTGTGCTCGACCATCTTCACGATCCGGTCGCCATCGGTGATCACCCGCCCATAAGCGAGCGTATCGGCGGGTTCGAAGCCCAGCACCACCACGGCGGGATTGTCGGCTCCGTGGAGCCGATCGATCATCGTGCGCATCGTTTCAGCGGAAACGAACGGCACATCGCCATAGAGGATCAGCACGTCACCAGCGAAACCCGCCAGCGCTCTTTCCGCCTGCTGCACCGCATGCCCGGTGCCCAGCTGCGGGTCCTGCACCGCGATTGCCGCACGGTCGCCAAGCTGCGCCTCCAGCTGCTCACGGCCGTGCCCCGCGACAACCACCGAGCGTTCCGGCGCAAGCTCAGCGGCACTGGCCAGCAAGTGTTCGATCATCGGCCGACCGGCGATCGGGTGCAGCACTTTGTGCACGGCACTTTTCATGCGGGTGCCCTTGCCGGCGGCGAGGGTAACAATGGCGAGGGCGTGTTTGGAACTCATGGTTAAGCCCCATGCCACCAAATGCTTGCCGATTCCACAATCGTTATGGGACCATCGCCCCGCCACCACCCCCGACTATGCTGAGCTTGTCGAAGCACTGCCTTTTTCTTCGTGCCACCATGCGCTGACGCAATTAGGACAGTCCTTCGACAAGCTCAGGACGAACGGGGTTGTTGGCGGGGGTTTTGCCAGTATGGGCCGAAGGGATGACAATTCCCTTCGATATCGTCGGTTTCGACCTCGACGGCACGCTGCTCGACACTTCGCGCGATCTGGGCGTTGCCCTCAACCATGCGCTGGGCACGATTGGCAGGCCCGAGGTGCCCTATGCCGAGGTCCGCAACCTGATCGGTGGCGGTTCCGGCCTGATGCTGCGCCGCGCACTGGCGCTGACTGGCGGGGACGAGGGGATCGAGTTTGAGGCGCTGCGGCAAGTTCTGGTCGGCTACTATGGCGAGAACATCGCCCACCACACCGCGCTGTTTCCCGGCGGCGCGGAGATGATGGACGGACTGCAAGAAGCCGGGGTCAAACTGGCGGTGGTCACCAACAAGCCGCATCATCTGGCGGTGAAGCTGTTCGACGAGCTGGGCCTGTCACCCCGCTTCGCCTCGATCATCGGCGGCGGCACTTACCCGCTCAAGCCTGATCCAGCGGCGCTCCAGGCAATGGTCAAGCAATGCGGCGGCGGGCGCGCGGCTTTTGTGGGCGACACCACCTTCGATACCCGCGCCGCCCAGGCCGCCGCCATGCCCTGCGTGGCGGTCAGTTTCGGCTTTGTCGATGCCCCGCTGCACGAACTGGGCGCGGACGCGGTGATCGATCATTTCGACGAACTGGCGCCCACCCTTCGCACCCTTTGATCCGTCCGAGTCGCACCGGAATTCGGTGCTGCGGCTGCGTTGCGCTGGGGATTGACGCTAGGGAAAGCAAGTGCTGCACTGCGGCATATTGCCAGCCCTTGCGCCGCATGCCATGCCGCGCCCGCTTCCCCAGCGGGATAACCCCTTTTCAGCGGAGAATCGCTCATGACCATTTCGTTCAAGGATCGCGTCGCGATCGTCACCGGTGCTGGCGGCGGCCTGGGCCGGGCCTATGCGCTCGAACTCGCGGCGCGCGGGGCCAAGGTTGTCGTCAATGACCTGGGCGGCAGCCGCGACGGCACCGGCCATTCCGACGCCGCGCTCAAGGTTGTCGAAGAAATCAAGGCAGCCGGCGGCGAAGCCATGTCGAACGGCGGCTCAGTCACCGAATATGAACAGATGGTCGAAATGGTCGCCAAGGCCAAGGAAATGTGGGGCGGCGTCCATGTGCTGATCAACAACGCCGGGATCCTGCGCGACAAGAGCTTTGCCAAGATGGACATGGCCGACTGGAAGCTGGTCATCGACGTCCACCTTAACGGCAGCGCCAACTGCACCAAGGCGGTGTGGGACCTGATGCGCGAGCAGGCCTATGGCCGGATCCTCAACACCGCCAGCTCGACCGGCCTGTTCGGCAACTTCGGCCAGGCCAATTATGGCGCGGCCAAGCTGGGCCTGGCGGGCTTTACCAAGACGCTGGCGCTGGAAGGCGCGAAGTACAACGTGCGGGTCAACACGCTGGCCCCGGTGGCGGGCACGCGGATGACCGAAGACCTCGGCATGCCCGAAATGCTGTTCAATGCGCTCAAGCCTGAAAACGTCGCGCCGATGGCGCTCTACCTGGTCAGCGAGGATGCGCCGACCAACATGATCTGCGGCGCGGGCGCGGGCGCCTATCACGCGGCCTACATCACGCTGACCCCGGGCGTGGCCCTCCCCGCAGACGAGCGCACCCCCGAAGGCATCGCCGCGCACTGGGACCAGATCATCGACCGCGCGGGCGAGATCGTCCCCCAGTCGGGCGGCGAACAGAGCCAGGTGGTGATGGCCGCATTGGCCAAGATCGGCGGGCTGGGCTGATCGCATAGATCCTCTCCATTTTGCGAAGCCAAATGGGGAGGTGGCAGACGCCAAAGGCGGCTGACGGAGGGGTAACGACGCCAGCGTCCAAACCCCTCCGTCTCGGCTGCGCCGATCCACCTCCCCATTTGTGGCATTCGCCAAAAATGGGGAGGATCTGCCCCGCCCATTGTTCACAACAAACCCCCATCCAAACCCTGTGAATTTCCACCCCGCGCCCAGCCCTTGCGGCGGACCCGGGCGTACCGCGCAAGCAGCCCGCGCAGCGCCGCAGTGTCGTATTTCCGGGCGATTGCGTAACACCGCCCCTCCCAGACCAGCGGCCTGACCAGCCCTTCGGCGGCAGCACGCAAGCGCTGCTGGGGTGTAAACTTCGGCACGGCCCAGGGATTGCCCGCCAGCGCCCCGTCCCACACCGCGGCAAAGCTTTCCGCCCCCGGCCGGCCGCGCAGTTCATAGGCCGAAACCCGCGAGCACCCCACCTCGCGCGCCGCCGCCGCAACCGACCGCGTCCGCGCCAGCGCGACCAGGAACTGCGCCTGCCGCAGCACCGTCCAGCCATCCGCACGCACCCGCAGTGGCACCGGCAGGAACGGCGGAATGCGGATGTGGCGGGCCTTGGCCTTGCGGGCGGGGGAGTCGGGCTGCATCGCCCAGGTTAAGGCAGATTTGGGCGATGTAGGAAAGAGTTACACGTCAGGCCGCCAGCCGCACTCCAACAGGATCAGACGAAAATGGAGGGGGGAATCCCGCAGCTGTAACCCTGATTGACATCCGCGAAGCGCGAGAGGGCAACGACGGAAAGCACGCCGCTGGAAAAGTGGCCAAGCCCGACTTCACCGTTCTCGCCGCTTTCTTCGGAGATGTCCCAATTGACCACCACCAGCGGGACCATCACCTCGCGGCCCTGATAGCCTTCGACCGTCATTTCAGTCAGTTTTGGACGGAACCGCCGGAGAATGGTTTTCGCCGCCTGTTCGTCAAGATCGGTGTGTCCGCTGGACCGCACCACATCAAGAGCAGCAAATTTGCCGTCCAGACCAAAGCGGACGGCCAGGGTTACCTTGCCGGTCCGCTCTTCGCGCAGGGCCCGGGACGGATAGTCGTTTGCGTTCATCAGGGCCGCCCGGAGCTGCACCCCTACAAAGGGATTGCGCACCTTCTGCGGCCAATCAGCAGGCGAGAGCCAGACGCGGCCGTCCTTTGCCGGAGCAACCACCGGCCAGCCATTCAGCGCCAGTGGCGCCATTTTTGCGCGCAGATCGTCTGCCTTTGCCCGCAAGGCCGGATCGCCGCTTTGATTGTAGGCATCGATCACCCTGCCCCAGATTGCCCGAGCCTGTTGCCGCGCCGGACTTTCCTCTTCTACCGGATAAAGCGCCGCAACCGGCAGCAATCGCTCGGCTATCGCATATTCGGGCGGGCCGAACCGGGGATCGGCGAACAATTCCGCCACCAGAATTTTACGCTGCCTCAAATGCTTCGATGGGAAATCCAGCAATTTCAGCGCGCGCTGACGGTCAAAATGGCTGCTCTGCGGATCGACGAGACTGGCAAAGACGGCGTCATCGCGCGCGCGCATCTTGCCGAATTTGGCCAAGGCAATCGGCCAATGCTCCGGCCTTTCGACAAAGGCGCGGGCATCAGCTTCGGTCCAGCCCATCGGCAGGTAGGTTCCACTCTCAGTGAACAGCCACAGGAGGTTGTAGACGTAGCCCCGCTTGGCCGGGTCTGCATCTTCGGAAAAATTGAACGCATAACGCTGCAACAGTGCCGGATCGGTTAGTTTGCGGTTCCCTACCGAATAATAGCTGTCCAGCATGCGGAAAACGAACCGCTTGTTCTTGCGGCAGCCGTATTTGCCGTCGTCAAACGCCACGACATAGTCGCGCAATTCCGCCCAATCGAACGCGTCCGCCTTGAGCTTGGCCAGAAACCGTTTGGGGCTGGCCAGCGCCTGCTGACACTTCGCCCGCATATGGTTGGTCCCGATTTCCTCGATCGCGATCAGGGTGCAGGCCTGACCTGCGTTTGGCGCCAGGGTCAGCGACAAGGCGGCAAGGGACGCCGCGATACGGGAAAAGCGCCGTTGGATAACCATGATAGCAGCGAAGGCTCTGCCTGTTTCCCTTTGGAGTCAATAACGGACACCGTATTGACACACTAACACACCTCTGCCACACTCCCCCCCATTCCCCAGGGGAGGATAAGCCATGTACAGTGAAGCAGACCTGCAATCGGCGGTTGCCGCAGGCGTGATAAGTCACGACGCGGCGGAGGCCTTGCGCGTCCACGCGGCCGGGATGCGCGCCGCGCCCAGTGCCGATGAAGAGCATTTCCGGCTGATTACCGGGTTCAACGATATTTTCGTGACCATTGCCGCCGTACTGCTGCTGGTGGCGGCAGCCGGGATCGGCAATGCCATTGCGCCGGGCGTGCCAGGGCTGCTGGTGGCCGGGGCGGCCTGGATGCTGGCCGAATTCTTTACCCGCAAGCGCCGTATGGCGCTGCCTTCGATCGTGCTGCTCCTCGCCTTTGTCGGCGGAGTTGCCGCAGTGCCGATCGAAATCATCGATTCGACCCGGCCGCACTTCTCCAATTCGGTGACAGCCATGATCGGCGCGGGGATCGGCCTGATTTCCGCCGCCGCGGCCTATGTCCACTGGCGGCGTTTCATGGTGCCGATCACGGTGGCGGCCGGCACCGCTGCACTGGCGCTGACCACGATCGCGCTGGCGGTATCGGGCCTGATGGCGGTCAATGCCGACACCGATCCCGAGCCCTATCTGCTGCCGCTGGTGTTCCTGGCGGGCATCGCCGTCTTCGCGGTGGCGATGCGCTGGGACATGACCGATCCGGCCCGCGAGACCCGGCGCAGCGACGTCGCCTTCTGGCTGCACCTGCTGGCCGCGCCGATGATCGCGCACCCGCTGTTCAACTGGCTGGGGGTGAGCGAGGGCGAGAATATCGGCGCAGCTTCGGCGCTGGGCGTGCTCGCGGTCTATGTGCTGATGGGCATGGTCGCGCTGGCGGTCGATCGCCGGGCGCTGCTGGTTTCGGCGCTGGCCTATGTGCTGATCGCCTTGACCTGGCTGTTCGACCGGTTCGGCGCGGTTGAGCTCAACGTTGCCCTCACCGGCCTCGTGATCGGTTCAGCGCTGCTCGCGCTCTCGGCCTTCTGGACCCCGATCCGCTCGGCATTGGTCGCCCGGCTGCCGGGAGGGATGCAGAATCGCTTGCCGCGCGGCATGGCGCTAAGCGCCGCGTAAGAACCGGCAAGGTTCAGGGAGAAGGCCTCGCCGCGCTGCGGCGGGGCCTTTTCCGTTGGGGGTTTTTCCGAACTTGATCGAGCCAGCATCTTGATCCCCCTCCCCGTCGGGGAGGGGTTAGGGGTGGGGGAGTGAGGCAAAGCCGAACGTCGACGCTGGCGTGGAACCCCCATCCCAACCCTTCCCCAATGGGGAAGGGCCAATAAGGTACGATGTGGAACGGAGGGGCTTAGTTCTCAACCAGCTTGAGCAGCTTGCGCTCCAGCGGGAACAGCACGCCGGCCAGTTCGTGGCCGCGTTTCAGAATCTGGCCGGCTTCGCCGATCAGCGCCCACATGCCCTGCTTGCCGCGCAGCGACGGGCGCTTTTCGATCCGCGCCATCGGCCGTTCGGCGGCGCGGCGGAAGGCGGAGAAGACCGCCGCATCCTTGCCGAAATCCATCGCATAGTCGCGGCACTGCCCTGCGGCGACCAGCCGCCCGTATAGATCGAGGATGCGCTGCAGTTCGTCCCGTTCAAACCCCACTTGCGCGGCCCGGACCGCGTGGATGGGGAAAGGCGTGACCTCTGCGCTCAAGCGCTCTTGGCCTTGCCCTTGCGCCCGGCGCTTTGCTTCGCGGCCAGCGCGTCACGCTCTTCCATCAGCTGGGCCAGCCGCTTTTGCATGACCTGCATTTCGCACTGGAGCAGCTCAAGCTTCTGCGTCGCCGGATCGAACCGTTCGCTGCAGGGGGTGCCATAGGGCACGAAGTTCTGGGTTTCAGGCTTGACCTCGACCAGGGTCGGCTTGGCCGGGATGCCGACCATGGTCGCGCCTTCGGGCACGTCCTTGGTGACCACCGCATTGGCCCCGATCCTTGCGCCTGCCCCGACGTTGAGCGGGCCGAGGATCGCCGCGCCGAGGCTGACGATCACATTGTCCCCCAGGGTCGGGTGGCGCTTGCCGCCCTCGCCATTGGTCGGGTTGGTCCCACCCAGCGTGCTGCCCTGGTACATGGTAACGTTGTTACCGATTTCGGCGGTTTCGCCGATCACCACAAAGCCGTGGTCGATGAAGAAATTGCGCCCGATCTTCGCCCCCGGGTGGATGTCGATCGCGGTCAGGAAGCGACTGAAGGTATTGACGAAGCGGGCCGCGAAATAGAGCTCCGCCTCAAACAGCCAGTGCGCCACCCGGTGCAGGCCCAGCGCCCAGACTCCGGGGTACATCAGCACTTCCCAGCGGGAACGCGGGCTGGGATCGCGGGCGACCACCGAGTCCAGATAACGGGTCAATTCGTCGAACATCGTACCCCCATTGTCCCTCAAACCGGGGCTTAAAGCAAGCGTGGCTCGCTCGGCCCCAGTACCTCTTCAAGCGCCTCACGCCAGATCCCCTGGGTCGGGGGCGCCTTGCGCTCAAGGCTGATCCGGTCAATTGCCGCGACCAGCCGCTCGACCCCGATATGGGAGCGCTCGGTGCGCGGGACAAGATAGGCCAGTGCATCGGGGCCCAGCGCCAGCCCGCGCTGTTCGGCATGGAGCGCGATCAGCTCGCCCAGCATCTCATCGTCCGGGGTGCCGATTTCGAGGTGCAGCGCCGCACCGAGCCGCGAAGCGAGGTCGGGCAGTGCGATGCGCCAGCTCTCCTCTCCCCCGGTCGCGGTCAGCAGCAGCGGGGTGCCACTTTCTTGCGCGCGGTTCCAGTGGTGGAACAGTTCAGTCTCGTCGAGCAGGGGCGCATCGTCGATTGCTTCGCCCGCGCCGCTTTCGGCAAACCAGCGCGCCAGCAACGACTTGCCCGAGCGCGGTGGGCCGAACAGGATCGCGGTGCGGAACGGCCAGGTCGCGGCCGCTGCCATCGCCTCGATCGCGGCGCGGTTGGCGCTGCCCAGTACGATCCGCGAAGGCGCACCGCTCCCGACGTTCAAGGGAAGGACGATCTGCGACATCTCAGCGCCGGATCGAGAGCGCGTTGGCGCCGACGGTCACTCTATAGCCCCTCGCCCGGAGCGCATCGGCCAGCGTGCCGATATCGCCCTCGTAAGTCACTCGCATGACCGAGGTCCCGCCCATTGCGAGACTGGTGGTCGAGGCGCCCTTGACCCCCGGCGAGCCGCGTACCGCGCCCAGCGCGGCATCGACCGCACCGGCATCGGGCGAGGCGAACTGGACGGTGAAGGTGCGGGTTTCGACCGGGGCCGCCACGGTCGGCGTCGCAGTTGGCGCCGCGCTTGCGGCTGCTGTCGGCGCGGCACTCGGTGCGGCCTCGGGTGCCTGCCCGGCGGCAATCAGCGCGGCCAGGCCCGGATCGAGCCCGGTGCGCACGTTGAGTGTGGTATCAGGCTTGAGCCGTCCCTCGGCCAGCGCGCGGGCGTATATCGCATCGATCCGCACCACTGCCTCGCCCAGCATCTTGGCCACGCCCGCCTCGTCATTGGCGGTGAGAGTAAAGCTCTCGAGGAAGGTGTTGTCGGGCCCGTAACGCGCGGTGAACACCCCGCGCACAGGCCCGCCGGGCCACTGCCGCTCCAGCCGCGCTTCGGGCATGATCACGTCGGCAGCGCCGAACTGGTCGAGAATGTTGCGCCACCAGGCGCGGCTGCGCCGTCCCGGCTGCCCGGCGGTGATCAGCAGCGAATCGCCCGCCCCGCCCGATGGTCGGACATAGTCGATCGGGCTGGTCCCGGCGCGATACTCGGCCCAGGCGCGCTGCCAGGCGCCCTTGATCTCGTAAACCTGCGCGGTCCCGCCCGAATAAAGCACCGGGATCACCAGCAGCGGGGCCGAATGGGCCCGTCCGCCAACCTTGCCGCCAATGTATTGCCCGGCCCGGGCCCGGTCGAACACCACGCTCAACGTCGCGACATAGCGGCGCGGGCCAATCTGCTCACGCTCGATCACCACGGCGCCGACCATCGACTGGATCTGGCCATCGGCCATCGCCGGGCCGCCGGCCTTGGCCCAGGCCTTGCGCGCGGCTTCCTGCCAGCCGTTGAGCCGGGCATCCTCGGCATTGTCGCCGGTGGTGTTGACCTCGATCCCGGTGATCTCGATGTCGGATGTGCTGGCCACCGGGATGATCCCGCGATCGCCTTCGATCTGCGCAATCAGTCGGTCCGGGCCGACCAGCAGCAGCGCTGCCGCCAGCGCAATACCAAGCCCGCCCAGCAGCGTAGCGGCGGGGCCGGGGCGCCTGAAGCGCGGCGAGGAAAGGAAGGTTGCGACAGCCATCGGGGAAAACCGAAGGCCTTTTGCCCAATCATCCGTGGAAATCCAAGCGGGAAAGCGCTAGGCGCGCCTGCAATGTCTGAAAAGTCTTACAGCTATGAGCAGGCCGGCGTCTCGATCGCCGCCGGGAACGCGCTGGTCAAGGCGATCGGGCCGCTGGTCAAGGCGACCGCGCGGCCCGGCGCCGATGCCGAAATCGGCGGCTTCGGCGGGTTCTTCGATCCCCGCGCGGCCGGCTATACCGATCCGCTGCTGGTCGCCGCCAACGACGGCGTCGGCACCAAGGTCAAACTGGCGATCGACCATGACCGGCACGACACGATCGGCCAGGATCTGGTCGCGATGTGCGTCAACGATCTGATCGTCCAGGGCGCCGAGCCGCTGTTCTTCCTCGATTACTTCGCCACCGGCAAGCTGGAGACCGGGGTTGCCGAACGGGTTGTCGCCAGCATCGCCGAAGGCTGCAAGCTGGCCGGCTGCGCGCTGATCGGCGGAGAAACCGCCGAAATGCCGGGGATGTACGCGGCCGGCGACTATGACCTGGCCGGTTTCTGCGTCGGCGCGGTCGAGCGCGGCGAGCAGCTGACCGGGGACAAGGTCGCCAGCGGCGACGTGCTGCTGGGCCTGACCAGCTCGGGGGTCCATTCGAACGGCTATTCGCTGGTCCGGCGACTGGCGGCGGACAAGGGTTGGAAGCTCGACCGCCCGGCCCTGTTCGATGCGGACCGGCTGCTGATCGACCATCTGATCGAACCGACCCGGATCTATGTGAAGAGCCTGCTGCCGGTGATCCGTTCCGGACGGATCCACGCGCTGGCCCACATTACCGGCGGCGGCCTGCTGGAAAACGTCCCGCGCGTCCTGCCCGAAGGCCTGCACGCCCGGATCGATGCCGGTGCCTGGGAGCAGCCGCGGCTGATGGCTTTCCTGCAGGCGCAGGGCAACATCGAACCGGCCGAAATGGCGCGGACCTTCAACTGCGGGATCGGCGTGGTCCTGGCGGTCAGCGCCGCTGACGCGGCAAGCGTTCAGACCGATCTGGAATCCGCGGGTGAGACAGTCCACGTGATCGGCGCGATCGAGCCCGGCCCGCGCGGCTGCACTGTTCAAGGCGGCGCAGAAGTGTGGTCGTCGCGCGATGCCTGGGAAGCCGTTCACCTTGGATAAGGTCCTCTCCATTTTCGCCGCAGGCGCAAATGGGGAGGTGGCATTCGCGCAGCGAATGACGGAGGGGTATCGACCCTTGCGCCATTCCCCCTCCGTCTGCCGCATGTCGCGGCAGCCACCTCCCCATTTGTGGCATTCGCCAAAAATGGAGAGGAGCTGATGGCTTCGCAGCGCACTCCGGTCGCCGTGCTCATTTCGGGCAGCGGCACCAATATGGCCGCGCTGCTCTATGCCTCGCGGCAGGCCGATTGCCCCTATGAGATTGTGCTGGTCGTCTCGAACAACCCCGAAGCCGGCGGGCTGAAGCTGGCCGAGGCCGAAGGCGTGCCCACCTTCGTCCTGCCCCACAAAGGCATGGACCGCGCGGCGCACGACTTGGCAATCGACGCCGCGATCCGGGCCAGCGGCGCGCAGTATGTCGCGCTGGCCGGCTATATGCGAATCCTGACGCCGGAGTTCGTCAGCGGCTGGGAAGGCCGGATGGTCAACATTCACCCCAGCCTGCTGCCCAAATACAAGGGTCTCCACACCCACGACCGTGCGCTGGAGGCAGGGGACAGCCATGGCGGCTGCACCGTCCACCTGGTTACCGCCGAGCTGGACGACGGGCCGGTGCTGGGCCAGACCCCGGTGGCAGTGCTACCCGGCGACACGGCCGACAGCCTGGCCGCGCGGGTGCTGATTGCCGAGCACCAGCTCTATTCGCGCTGCCTCGCCGCGCTGGTCAGCCAGGCGACCTCGCCCGAATGGCTGACCGGGCAGGTGCGCGAACGGGCCATGGCCCTGCCCGAAGCCGAAGAGAGCCTGTCCCACGGCATGCCCTGCTTCGGGATCATCAAGGGCAAGAAATTCGCCTGGGTCTCCAACGATCACCACGGCGACGGCAAGACCGCACTGCTGGTCAAGATCAGCGGGCCGGAAGAACAGGCCCAGCTGATCGAGAACGACCCCGATCGCTATTACCGTCCGGCCTATTTCGGCGACGGCTGGATCGGCATCCGGCTCGATCTGGGCGATACGGACTGGGATGCGGTGGCGGAATGGCTGGCCCGGTCCTGGCGGAGTGTTGCGCCGAAGAAGCTGACGGCGCTGATGGACGCCGCGGACGGGTTTTAGGGCGCCTAGTCAGACGCGGAGCAAGCGAGACGTCGGCCAATGGCTCGCCAAGTTGGTCAATCGAATGTCTTATGTGTTGGGGAAAGCGGACGCTAAGGACGCACCGGAAACGAGCGGGTTGCGCTGCGATTTTTCGGATCAAAGCAGTAGATGCTGCCGCCATCAGTCCAGCCCATTTTTGAATTGAGCTGCACGCAGACTTCGTTCGGGAAGCGGATCACCCGAGGATAGAGCGGTTTCATCAGGTGGCGCACGCCTTCGTCATTCGTCGCGCCCTCTCGCAGGTAGGCAAGTCGAACGAAGGGTTCATCTTCGTCCCGAATGCGCGTCTTCCAACGTTCTTCGACAAGCTCCATTGCAAGGAACCCAGCGAGGCCGACGAGGGTAAGAAAGGCCACTAGGACAATTGCGCGACGAGCGTACATCCAGATATTCTGGGCCATACTTCCGGAGTCCGCAATGGCGCCGTGTCTGGAACGACCGCTCCCAAGCATGACAGTCCCATAGCGGGCAGCCGGCCGCTATCCAATCTCGCTCCCGTCCACCATCGGCCTGCTCTCACGCGTGCCCTTGTAGCGAGCGTCGGGCTCGGTTGGGCCGGGGCTGATCACGACGTAATCGGCATGCACTTCCAGCAGGGTCCCGACAAACGGCCAGTCCTCCATCGTGTTGACCCGATAGCTGACCGTGTCGCCGACCTTGAAGGTGGCCGGATCGAAATTGAACTCAAACGGGCAATCCTCGCCCTCGGTTGCACCCATCCCGCGCATCGCCGGTCTCCTTTGCGCGGCAGGCTAACCGATCCTCCCCGCTTTGCGAAGCCAAATGGGGAGGATCGATTTGATCAGGCTTCGGCCTTGGCCTTGGCAACAATCCCGGAAATCTCGTCGATCAGGCCCAGCCGCTTTTTCTTGAGCGTTTCGGCATATTCGTCCGAGGGGGTTTCAACCCCGGCCTCGATCCGGTGAATCTCGCCATTCACTTCGTGATAGCGGTCGGCCAGTGTGACGAAGTGGGAGTTGTGCAGCTTCAGTTCGTGCAGCAGCGCGTGGTCATTCGGAAACTCGTCGGCGAGTTCATGGGGGGTATGCGACATGCCGTCTCCCTTGTCTGGCGTTGATGCCAACAGGAATCGGCCAAGGTCGCGCGGGGTGCCTTGCGCTGTGTCAATTCACCGAGTCAAAACACAAAAAAGGCCGCCGGATTGCTCCGGCGGCCCTTTTGTTTGCCGTCTTGGCGATCAGCCGACGATCTCTTCCGGCTTGAAGAAGAAAGCGATTTCGATCGCCGCATTCTCTTCGCTGTCGCTGCCGTGGACGGTGTTTTCACCGATCGACAATGCAAATGCCTTGCGGATGGTGCCTTCGGCGGCATCGGCCGGGTTGGTGGCGCCCATCACGTCGCGGTTGCGGGTGACGGCGTCTTCGCCTTCCAGCACCTGCACCACAACCGGCTCGCTCATCATGAAATCGCACAGTTCGCCGAAGAAGGGGCGTTCCTTGTGCACGCCGTAAAAGCCTTCGGCCTGTTCGCGGGTCATGTGGATGCGCTTTGAAGCGACGACGCGCAGGCCGGCTTCTTCCAGCATCTTGGTGACCGCGCCGGTCAGGTTGCGGCGGGTGGCGTCGGGCTTGATGATCGAAAAGGTGCGGGTAACCGCCATGACGATGTTCCTTGCGAGGTTTATGGTTTGGGAGATTGGCCGCGCCCCTAGCGGGGAAAATGCTGCGCTGCAAGATGCGGATACGTCAGCCGGCCTTGGTCCAGCGGCCGCCTTCCTGCCGCCAGTAGTTGCGCTCCATCCCCTCGCGCTCGCCCAGCGCGCGCCAGGTCGCGCGGGCATCGTCGATGGTCGAGCCGTCGAACAGCAGGAACACCCGCTCGAACGCTTCGGCCCCGTCGCGCCATTGCCCGTCGGCCAGGGCGAGATAGGTCGCGCCATTGGCCGGAGCGAGGTTGTCAGCCAGCAGGATCGGCTGGCGCGCATCGTGCGGCCCGCCCGCCGGGGCATGGGCGAGGAACTGTTCCTTCACCCCCCACAACGCGTCGCTGATCCGGGCAAGCTGCGCATCATCGCCGGAAACCACCAGCACCTTGGCCCCGGCCTCGCGCATTTTCGCCGCGAGCGGCGGCAGCGCGCCTTCGACCGGGGTCTGGCTGAGCTGGTAGAAGTCGACCCGCATTACCCCTCAAGATTGTCCCGCACGAATTGGTCGAGCACGCGCACGCCAAAGCCGGTCGCGCCCTTGTCCCAGGTCTGGCCGGGCTTGCTGGCCCAGACCATTCCGGCGATGTCGAGGTGCGCCCAGGGGGTGCCCTTGTCGACATAGCGCTGGATGAACTGCGCAGCGGTGATCGAGCCACCTTCGCGCGGGCCGACGTTCTTCATGTCGGCAATCGGGCTGTCGATCAGCTTGTCATAGGTCGGGCCCATCGGCATCCGCCACAGCTTGTCCCCCGAAGCGCGTCCGGCAGCCAGCAGCTTGTCGGCAAGGCCATCGTCATTGGCGAAGATCCCGCCGTGTTCATGGCCAAGGCTGATGATCATCGCCCCGGTCAGGGTGGCCAGATCGATCACCGCAGTCGGGTTGAATTCCTTCTGGGTCCAGGTGATCGCATCGCACAGCACCAGCCGCCCTTCGGCGTCGGTATTGATCACTTCGACCGTCTGGCCCGACATGGTGGTGACCACATCGCCCGGGCGCTGGGCATTGCCATCGGGCATGTTCTCGACCAGGCCGCAGACCCCGACGACATTGGCCTTGGCCTTGCGCTTGGCCAGCGCAAGCATCGCGCCGGTAACCGCCCCGGCTCCGCCCATGTCCCACTTCATATCTTCCATGCCGGCCGGCGGTTTCAGGCTGATTCCGCCAGTATCGAAGGTGACCCCCTTGCCGACGAAGGCCACCGGACGCTCACCCGCAGCGCCGCCGTTCCATTCCATGATCAGCAGCCGCGGCTTGCGGACCGAGCCCTGCGCCACGCCCAGCAATGCGCCCATGCCGAGCGCCGCCATTTCAGCTTCGTCGAGGGTGCGGACGGTGATCCCGGTCCCGGCCATCCGGGCCCGGGCGCGTTCGACGAAGCTTTCGGGGTAGATCACGTTGGCCGGTTCGGTGACCAGTTCGCGGGTGAACTCGATCCCGTCTGCCAGCGCCGCTTCGACGGCCCAGGCTGCTTCGCTGCCTTCGGGCGCGCCGGCAACCTTGATCGCCTTCAGGCTGGCCTTCTGTTCCTCAGGCAGCCTGGTGCGGTAATTGTCATAGCGCCAGCCGCGCAGCCGGGCACCGAGCAGGACCGAAACGACATCCCCGGCCGAGAGCCTGGTCCCGGTGAAATCGATCGTCAGCGCGCTTTCCCCCGATGCCAGATACTTGGCGGTAATCGCGGCCCCAGCGCGTTCCAGCGCGGCGCTGCGATCCTTGCCGCCCGGCTCGCCCGCGCCGGCCAGCGCCACGCGCACCACGGCGCCGTCGCGGCTGACAAAGGCTTCGTGCAACTGCCCGGTCTTGCCCACGAAACGGCTGGCCCGCGCGCCTTCGGCGACAATCGCTTCAAGACTGGTGGGAATGGCTTCCTGATCGATAACATAGGCGATCGGGCTGGTCGTCGGCACAACGGGACCGGACAGGAATTCGATTTGCATGGTGGCTCCCACTGGAAATGCTGCCCCAGCGACAAAGCGTTGCCGCATGCTGATGGCGTGGATTGCAGTTAGGCGCGGGCGGTGCGATAGGCAAGCCATGCTCCTGCCCGAGCGGCGTGATTTGCCGCAACATGATCTGTGCCCGAAACGCATCCGGACCGGTGTTGCCGCGCTGGCGCTCGCCGCGCTCGGCTGTCCGCTGGCGGCGCATGGGCAAGAGGCGGTGAGCGAGCCGGCGGCAGCAGAGGTTGCACCGCCGCCGGCCGCGGCGGACGACCAGATCCAGTTCGAGGCCGATGGCGCAAGCTATGACGACAATTCCGATGTGGCGACCGTGTTCGGCAACGTGGTGCTGCGCCGGGGTGACCAGTCGGTCCGCGCCGATCGCCTCGTCTGGGACCGCAAGACCGGCAAGATCCGCGCCGAAGGCAACATCCGCTTCGTCGATGCCGACGGCAACCAGCTGTTCACCGACAGTCTCGAGCTGACCGAGGAACTTCAGGCCGGGGCGATGGAAAACATGCTGCTGGCGCTGCGCGAAGGCGGGCGGCTGGCGGCGGTAAAGGGCGAGCGGCTCGATGATGGCAGGGTGCTGCTGCATAATGCCGCCTACACCGCCTGCGCGGTGGAGGACGACAAGGGCTGCCCGCGCAATCCCAGTTGGCGGATCACCGCCAAGCGGGTGATCTATGATCCGGCGCTCAAGCTGGTGAAATTCGAAGGCGCCCGTCCCGAAGTGTTCGGGCTGCGCCTGCCGCCACTGCCGGGGATCAAGATCGCCACCGATGGCAGGCCGATTTCGGGCTTTCTCATTCCGGACCTGAAGTTCTCCGCCTCGAACGGGGTGCAGATCTCCGATACCTGGTACCAGCGGCTGTCTGACAACCGCGATGTGGCGATCACCGGCTATCTGTTTACCGCCGCACCGCCGATGGTTTCGGCGCAATACCGTCAGCTGACCAAGCACGGCGCCTTGCAGGCAACCGGATACGTTACGCGTTCCAGCCGCATCCCGGTCGGCGGCCCGGTCGCGGCGAGCCAGCCGGACTTTCGCGGCTACCTGTTCACCAATGGCCGCTATCAGTTCGATCCGAACTGGAGCATGACCTTTTCGGGCCGCGTCGCTTCCGACCGCACCTTCCTGCGCCGCTATGACATCAGCCGCGATGACCGGCTACGTTCCACCATCCAGCTCGAACGGATCGATCCCGACAGCTACCTGGCGATTTCCGGCTGGGCCACGCAGACGCTGCGGGTCAACGACGCACAGGGTCTGGTCCCGATCGCCCTGCCCGAGATCGACTATCGCCGCCGCCTGACCGATCCCTGGCTCGGCGGGCGGATCCAGTTGCAGGCCAACAGCCTGGCGATCACCCGCACTGCCGGGCAGGACAGTCAGCGCGCCTTTGCCAGCGCGCAATGGGACCTGCGCCGGATCACGCCGTGGGGTCAGGAAGTGACCGTCACCGCGCTGGCCCGCGGCGATGTCTATCATTCTGACGAGAATGCGCTGACCGCCACGGCTTCCTATCGCGGCAACCCCGGCTGGCAGACCCGCGGGCTGGCGGCAGCAGCAGTCGACCTGAAATGGCCGCTGGTCGGCGAGTTCCTCGGCGGAACCCAGGTCCTGACTCCGCGAATCCAGATCGTCGCCACCCCCAAGCTGCGCAATCTCGAAGTGCCGAACGAGGATGCGCGCGCGATCGATCTCGAGGATTCGAACCTCTTCGCGCTTAACCGCTTCCCCGGCTATGACCGGATCGAGGACGGGGTCCGCTTTACCTATGGGTTCGACTGGCAGTTCGAACGGCCGGGCCTGCGGATCAACACCACGATCGGGCAGAGCTATCGGCTGTCGAACAATTCGACCCTGCTGCCCGATGGCACCGGCCTGTCCGAGCGGACTTCGGACGTGGTCGGGCGCACCGAAGTGCGGTTCAGCGATGTGGTCAAGGTCACGCACCGGTTCCGGCTCGACAAGGACAACCTGGCGATCCGCCGCAACGAATTCGACGCTGCTGTCGGAACGCAAGGCACTTACCTCGAGGTCGGCTACCTGCGGCTCAACCGCGATGTCGGCGCCGGGATAGAGGATCTCAAGGACCGCGAGGAACTGCGCATCGCCGGGCGGGTAAGCTTTGCCCGCAACTGGTCTCTGTTCGGCTCGGGCGTGTTCGACCTGACCGGCCTGAACGACGATCCCAGCCTGGTCGGGGTTGACGGGTTCCAGCCGATCCGCACCCGCGTCGGCGTGGCCTATGAGGACGATTGCCTGGAAATCAACGTCACCTGGCGGCGCGACTATGTCGGGACCGGGGACGCCGAAAAGGGCAATACCTTCCAGATTCACATTGCGGTGAAGAACCTCGGCTTTTAGCCTTGGCTAAGTCGGTGCAATCGCGCTATCCGCGCTTGCGTCAGCCAAGGTTAAGCCAGCGTTCGGCATTGGCCCCGGCAAGTCTGGCGCGGCTTTCGCCCGTCTCTATTGGGAATTTTACACGGTGACACGCCCCTTGCGCTTCCGCCTTACCCGTCTTCACAGCTATGCCCTCTCCGCCGCTGCCCTTGCCCTGTGCGCGCCGGTTGTGGTCGCCGCACAGGATGTGCCGCCCACCCAGGGCGGCAATCTGGCCCTGCCCGACAACCCCGTGATTTTCGGCAAGAACGATCCCAATGTCCGCAAGGCCACCGTGATCATCAACGGCGAAGTGATCACCGGCACCGATATCGACCAGCGCGTCGCGCTGATCGTCGCGGCCAGCGGCGGCAAGATCGGTGAAGAGGAACTGGGCCGCTTGCGCCAGCAGGTGCTGCGTAATCTGATGGACGAAACGCTCCAGATTCAGGAAGCCCGGGCCCAGGACATGGCAGTCGATGAGGCCGAGGTCGATGCGAGCTATGAGCGGATCGCCCGGCAGAACTTCGGCCAGGACCCCAAGCAGCTCGATGCCTATCTGGCCAAGATCGGATCCTCGCCCAATTCACTGAAGCGCCAGATCCGTGGCGAACTTTCGTGGCAGCGGCTGCTGCGCCGCAATGTTACCCCGTTCGTCAATGTTTCCGAGGACGAGGTTCGCGAAAACATCACCCGCCAGGAAGCCGCGCGCGGCAGCGAAGAATACCGGGTTGGCGAAATCTTCCTTTCGGCCAATCCCGAAAACCGCGACGCCGTGATGCAGAACGCGATGAAGATCGTCGAACAGCTGCAAAAGGGCGGCAGCTTTGTCGGCTATGCCCGGCAATTCTCAGAAGCTTCGACCGCTTCAGTCGGCGGCGATCTCGGCTGGATTCGCGCTGGCGTTCTCCCGCCGGAGCTCGATCCGGTGGTCCAGACGCTCCAGCCTGGCCAGCTCGCTGGCCCGATCGAAGTACGCGGCGGGTTCTCGATCGTGGTGCTGATCGACAAGCGCAAGGTGCTGACCGCCGATCCGCGCGATGCCACGCTCAACCTCAAGCAGATCGCGATCAGCTTCCCGGCCGGAACCACCGAAGCCCAAGCTACAGCCCGGGCCCAGGATTTCGCCGCCAAGATCAAGGCCGCCAAGGGCTGCGCCGCCGCCGATGCGATAGCTGGTCAGCTTGGCGCCGAAGTGGTCAACAACGAGGCGATCAAGGCGCGCGACCTGCCGGGGCCGTTGCAGGAACTGGTCCTCGGCCTGCAACTGGGTGAAACCACCCCGCCGTTCGGTTCGATCCAGGACGGAGTCCGGGTGCTGATGCTGTGCGGCCGCGATGATCCCAAGGCTGGTGGCTCAGTCAACTTCGAAGAAGTTCAGGCCCAGCTTGAGGATGAGCGGATCAACCGGCGCGCCCAGACCTACATGCGCGACCTTCGCCGCGATGCGGTGATCGATTACGGCGACTGATCTGGCGATGGAGGGGGCGCCGCTCGCGGTATCGCTGGGCGACCCCGCCGGAGTCGGCCCCGAATTGATCGCGGCGGCCTGGGCCGCGCGTCACACGCATGGACTAATGCCGTTTCTGGTCACCGGTGGGCCCGAAATCCTGCGCGCCGCTGCCAAGCGGCGGGGGTTGCAGGTTCCGGTGCGGGCCGTCTTCCATCCGCATGAAGCGCTCGATTGCTTCGATCATGCCCTGCCGGTGCTCGACGGAGCCGATGGAGACTATCGGCCGGGTGAACCGGACCGTGATGGTGCCGCGCTGGCCTTGGCCAGCCTGCGCGAAGCGACCGGGCTGGCCCGGGCCGGTGAAGTGGCCGGCATTGTCACGGCCCCGGTATCCAAGGCGCGTCTGGCCGAAGTCGGCTTCGAACATCCTGGCCAGACCGAATTCGTGGCCTATGCCTGCGGTTATGCCCCCGGTGATGCGGTGATGATGCTGGCCGGACCACAGCTGCGCGCGGTGCCTCTGACGGTCCACATTGCCTTGTCCGAAGTGCCAGGGCAGCTGAACTCGGCGCTGATCGAGCGCAAGGCCCGGATTGTCGCCATGGCCCTGATCCGCGACTTCGGGATCGCCAATCCGCGCATCGCGATTGCCGGGCTCAACCCTCATGCCGGTGAGGAAGGCCGCATGGGGGATGAGGAAGCGCGGATCATCGCCCCCGCGATTGCGCATCTGCTGGCCGAGGGCCTGGCCGTAACCGGGCCGCATCCGCCCGACGCGCTGTTCACCGCCCGTGCGCGCAAAACCTACGACGTGGCGTTGTGCATGTACCATGATCAGGCGCTGATCCCGCTCAAGGCACTCGATTTCGATGAAGGGGTCAATGTCACCCTGGGCCTGCCGGTGGTCCGCACCAGCCCCGATCACGGCACCGCATTTGCCATTGCCGGGACCGGCCGGGCCGATCCCGGGGCTATGATCGCGGCGATCCGGATGGCCGGAGACTGCGCCTTGCGGCGGCTTGGGCTTTACGATGACTGATCTTCCGCCGCTGCGCGAAGTGATCAATCGCCATGGGCTGTTCGCCAGCAAGGCGCTGGGCCAGAATTTCCTGTTCGACGAGCAACTGCTCGATCGGATTGCCGCGATCCCGGGCAAGCTACAGGGTCAGCAGGTGTTGGAGGTCGGCCCCGGACCGGGCGGCCTGACCCGCGCCTTGCTGCGTGCCGGGGCGCAGGTTACCGCAGTCGAGATGGACCGGCGCTGCCTGCCCGCGCTGGCCGAGCTGGACGAGGCCTTTCCGGGCCAGCTGCGGGTGATCCACGGCGATGCCACAAAGGTCGCCCACGGCATCGAGGGCCCGTTCCACATCGTTGCCAACCTGCCCTACAACGTCGGCACCGCGCTGTTCACCGGCTGGCTGGGCGGCGAAAGCTGGCCGCCGCAATGGGCCTCGCTGACGCTGATGTTCCAGCTTGAGGTGGCCAATCGGATCGTCGCCGAGGCCGGCAGCGATGCCTATGGCCGGCTGGCGGTGCTGGCGCAGTGGCGGTCAGAGGCGCGGCTGGCGATGAAGGTCCACCGCAGCGCCTTTACGCCGCCGCCCAAGGTAATGAGCGCGATCATTCATGTTACTCCGGCGGCGATGCCGGAAGGCGTATCGGCGCGGATGCTCGAACGGGTGACCGAGGCAGCCTTTGGCCAGCGCCGCAAGATGCTGCGGCAAAGCCTGAAGGGGCTGCCCGGCGCGCTCGCCGCGCTGGATCAGCTCGGCATCGATCCGCAGCGCCGCGCCGAAACGCTGACCGTGGCCGAGTTCGTCAGCGTGGCCCGCGCGCTCAGTTAGTCGATCGTCGCCAGCACTTCGCGGATCTTCCCGAAGATCTCATCGATGTGGCTTTTCTCGAGGATCAGCGGCGGGGACAGTGCGATGATATCCCCGGTGACGCGGATCAGCAGGCCCTGATCGAAAGCCCGGTGGAAGGCTTCCATCGCCCGCTTGGTCGGGGCGCCCGGGCGCGGTTCCAGTTCGATCCCGCCGATCAGGCCGATATTGCGGCAATCGATCACGTGGCGCGCGTCCTTCAGCGAATGAACCGCGTCGCCCCAATAGCTCTCCAGCTCGATCGCCCGTTCGAACAGCCCTTCGGCGGCATAGAGATCGAGCGCGGCGCAGGCCGCAGCCGCCGCCAGCGGGTGGCCCGAATAGGTATAGCCGTGGAACAGCTCGATCCCCGGCCCGGCATTGCCGACCACGGTCTCGTAGATCTCGCGCCGCACCGCGACCGCGCCCATCGGCACCGTGGCATTGGTGAGCCCCTTGGCCATCGTGATCAGGTCCGGCGTGACCCCGAAGCGCTCGCTGGCGGTGGCCTTGCCGACCCGGCCGAAAGCGGTGATCACTTCATCGAAGATCAGCAGGATATCGTGGCGATCGCAGATTTCGCGCAGCCGCTGCAGATAACCCTGCGGCGGGATCAGCACCCCGGTGGAGCCCGCCACCGGCTCGACAATGACCGCCGCGATGGTATCGGCCCCGTGCAGCGCAACAATCCGCTCCAGATCGTCGGCCAGCTCCGCGCCATGCTCGGGCAGGCCCCGGCTGAAGGCATTGCGGGCGAGATCGTGCGTGTGGCGCATGTGATCGACCCCGGCCAGGAGCGTCCCGAACTGACGGCGGTTGGTGACGATCCCGCCGACTGAGATGCCGCCGAAGCCAACCCCGTGATAGCCGCGCTCACGCCCGATCAGGCGGGTCCGGCTGCCCTGCCCGCGCGAACGCTGATAAGCGAGCGCGATCTTGAGCGCGGTATCGACGCTTTCCGATCCCGAATTGGTAAAGAAGATCCGGTCCAGCCCTTCCGGCATCAGCAGCGCCAGCCGCGACGCCGCTTCGAAGGCCTTGGGATGGGCAAGCTGGAAAGTCGGAGCAAAGTCGAGCTCGCCGGCCATAGCCCGGATCGCCTCGACAATCGGCGCGCGGCAGTGCCCGGCGTTGCTGCACCACAGCCCGCCCGTGGCATCGAGGACCTTGTGCCCGGCGGTAGCGGTGTAATGCATGCCCTGTGCCGAAGCGAACATCCGCGGCTGGGCCTTGAACCCGCGGTTATCGGTGAATGGCATCCAGAAAGCGGAAAGGTCGTTACCCTGTGACATGGCTACTCCGTGGCGCTGAGCATAGGTGATAGGTTGGACGGTTGAGTGAAGCTATTCGGTTCGGATCAAGCTTGCCTATCGGAAAAGCCGATAGCCATAGCTCCAATAAATCCCATTGGCATTACGGGCAATTTGCCGCCATGCTGCCTTTCTGCAATGATCGGCCGGGGCCCCTTGTGGTCGCAGGCGCGGGTTGGATGGTACGAGCAATAAGCCATATCGCCCGCGTCCGACCCCGGTAAACCAGCAAGCACGATCGTTCGCGTAAAAAAGATGAGGGGACTGCAAAATGAAAATTACGCATCTGCTGGCCGCCGCCGCGCTGGCCGTGCCGTTCGCCGCAATTCCGGCCGTCGCCCATGCCGAAGAAGCCGCCGCCGGGGAAGAAGCGACCCCGACCTGGGATCTGGAAGGCGAAATCGGCGTGCTGAGCGACTACCGCTTTCGCGGCATCTCGCTCTCGGGCAAGGATCCCGAAGCGACGCTTTCAGTAGGCGTGACGCACGAATCCGGCTTTTATGCCTCGGCCTGGGCATCGAACGCCGATCTCGGCACCGGCAAGGCCGATGACCTGGAGGTTGACTGGACGGTCGGCTTTTCCAAGGACGTCGGCAACGTCAACCTCGATGTCGGTGGGATATACTACACCTACCTCGACAATGCCGGCTTCAACTATTTCGAAGTCTATGGCGCGGTCGGCACCAAGGTCGGCCCGGCAGACATGAAGGTCGGTGTAGCCTATGCCCCCAAGCAGGACAACCTGGGCGGCAACGACAACACCTATGTCTACATCTCGGGCGAGGCTCCGCTGGGCAAGGGACCGGTTTCGGTCCACGGCACCTTCGGGTTCGAGAACGGCGCCTTTGCCGATCACAAGAAGGACTGGCTGCTGGGCCTCAGCGTCGATCTTGGCAGCGGGCTCACCGGTTCGGTCGACTATGTCGATACGGCCCATTCGCTGACCACGGCCGGCGATGCGACGGTGGTAGCCTCGCTCAAGTTCGGGTTCTAAGCTAGGATAGGCGGATGCCGGGTGAAGCGCCCCGCATCCGCCGTTACCATCGAGACCCAACATGACCACCGACATCGCCAGCTGGATCAAGGATCGCGGGATCAGCGAGGTGGAATGCATTGTCCCGGATATCAACGGGATCCAGCGCGGCAAGGTACTTCCGGCCGGCAAGTTCATCAAATCGGTGACTGACCGCACGCTGCGCATCCCCGGTAGCGTCTTCATCGTCACCGTCACCGGCGGCTATCCCGACGATATCGAGCATATCGTACCCGATTTCGATCCCGACCTGATCCTGGTCCCCGACGCCTCGACCATTCGCGAGGCGCCGGGCTTCAAGACGCCGACCGCCTATGTGATCTGCGACGGCTATCATGCCTCGGGCAAGGCGGTGGAGATCGCCCCGCGGCAGATCCTGAAGAAGGTGCTTTCGCTGTACGAGGCCAAGGGCTGGCAGCCGGTGATCGCGCCGGAGGCCGAATTCTATCTGGTCACCAAGAACATCGACGCGGACTTTCCGCTGGTTCCGCCGCCGGGCCGCTCGGGCCGCGCCGAAACCGCCAGCGAAGCCTTCGGGCTGGAGGCGCTGGGCGAGTTCGAAGAGATCATCGAGCAGATCTATGACTGGTGCGAAAAGGCCGAACTCAACATCGACACGATGATTCACGAGGCAGGTGCCGCCCAGCTCGAAGTGAACTTCATCCACGGCAATCCGCTGGCGCTGGCTGACCAGGTGCTGCTGTTCAAGCGGATCGTCCGCCAGGTCGCGCTGGAACACGGGGTCTATGCGACCTTCATGGCCAAGCCGATGACCGATCAGCCGGGCAGCGCCATGCACATCCACCAGTCGGTGCTCAACATGGAGACCGGCCGGAACGTCTTTTCGACCAACAACGGCAAGGATTCGGCGCTGTTCCGCAGCCATATCGCCGGGCTGGTCCGGCTGATGCCGCAGATCCTGCCGATGGTCGCACCCAATGTGAACTCGTTCCGGCGGATGCGGCCCGATACCGCCGCCCCGATCAACGTCCACTGGGGCAGCGACAACCGTTCCTGCGGGTTCCGCGTGCCGATTTCCGAAGCCAAGGACCGCCGGGTCGAGAACCGCCTCCCGGGGGCGGATTCGAACCCCTACCTGGCCATCGCCGCCTCGCTGATCTGCGGCTATGTCGGCATGGTAGAGCGGATGGTTCCGCCCAAGATGCTGGAAGGCAACGCCTATAACCGGGCCCGCACGCTGCCCCGCACGCTCGAGGCTTCGCTCGACCGGTTTTACCAATGCAAGCCGGTGAAGAGCCTGCTGGGCGAAGAGTTCTTCGAAGTGTTCTGGGCGATCAAGGACGCCGAGCTTTACGCCTACCAGTCGGTGATTTCATCGTGGGAGCGCGAACACCTGCTGCTGAAGGTTTAGGATGCTGCCGCACGCGCCGTCTTATTACGCGGCAACCGCCAATCCGTTTCCAGCCCAGCCCGTTTTGGCGGGTGACGAGGCCGCCGATCTGGTCGTGATCGGCGGGGGCTTTACCGGCCTGTCTGCCGCGCTGCATGCCGCAGAGGCCGGGTTCTCGGTCATGCTGCTGGAGGCCGAGCGGATCGGCTGGGGCGCTTCGGGGCGCAACGGCGGGCAGATGATCCCAGGGTTGCGCTGGGGCGCCTGCGAACTCGTCAGGCACTTCGGCGAGGATCATGCCCGCCGCCTGATCCTGCTGGCCAACAGCGCCGGGGATCTGGTCCGCGGCCGGATCAAGCAGCATGCAATCGCCTGTGACCTGCGCCACGGCCATTTTCACGCCGCTGCCAAACGCGAACACCTCGACGACATGAAGCGCGAACTCGATTGTCTGCGGCGGCTCGTCGACTATCCCTTGTCATCGATCGTCAGCGCCGGGGACGTCCGCGATTTCGTCGCCAGTCCGATCTACCATGGCGGAATGATCGACATGAACGGCGGGCATCTCCACCCGCTCAACTATGCCCTTGGCCTGGCCGAGGCGGCGATCAAGGCTGGCGTGCGGATCTTCGAAGGCAGCCGGGTGACTGCGATCGACCATGGCAGTCCGGTCGTGGCCCGCACCGCCAAGGGCAAGGTCACCGCGCGCTATGCCGTGCTGGCCTGCGATACCGCGATGGGCGAGCTTGAGCCCCGGCTGGGCCGGATGACCATGGGCATCGCCAACTACAATGTCGCCACCGCGCCGCTGTCCGAAGCCCAGGCCAGGGCCCTGATCCCCTCGGGCGCGGCGGTGGCGGACAGCAAGTTCGTGCTCAACTATTACCGGCTATCCGCTGACAACCGGCTGATCTTCGGCGGGGGCGAGAAGTACACCCCGCGCCCGCCGGCCGATGTTGCCGGGTTCGTCCGGCGCTATCTCGAACGGGTCTTTCCGCAGCTCAAGGGCGTTCCGATCGAGCATGCCTGGGGCGGGATGGTTGGCGTCACTTTCAACCGGCTGCCGCATATGGGGCGGATCGGCAATGCGTTTTATGCCCACGGCTGGTCCGGTCACGGGGTGCTGGTGACAACGCTCGCCGGCCAGCTGATCGCCGAGGCGATGCAGGGCACCGCCGAGAGGTTCGACCTGTTCGCCCAGTTGCCGGGCCGCCCCTTCCCCGGCGGGCCGCTGCTGCGCCACCCGCTGTCGGTGCTGGGGATGCTCTATTACGCGCTGAGGGACCGGCTGTGATCGCTGGCGCCGCCATCGCCGCCATGCTGGCCGCCGAGCGGGAACGCTATGGTGCCGCCAACCCGCGCTCGGCCGAGCTGGCCAAAGCGGCGGCGCGGCACTGGCACCGGGGTGTCCCGTTCCACTGGATGCTCGATTGGGACACCCCCTTCCCGCTGTTTGCTGACAAGGCGATTGGCGCGGAACTGTGGGACGTTGACGGGCACCGCTATGACGATTTCTGCCTGGGTGACACCGGATCGATGTTCGGTCATTCCCCCGCCCCGGTCGCCGCCGCATTGGCCCGGCAGGGCGCGCGGGGCCTCACCTACATGCTCCCGACCGAAGACGCGGTGGTGGTTGCGGATGAATTGGCAAAGCGCTTCAAGCTGCCGTTCTGGCAGGTCACCAGCAGCGCCAGCGAGGCCAACCGCGCGGTGATTCGCTGGTGCCGCGGGATTACCGGGCGCAGCAAGGTGCTGGTCTTCAACGGCTGCTATCACGGCGCGGTCGACGATGTGTTCGTCGACCTGCGCGACGGCTTGCCCGAGCTGCGCTGCAGCCTGGTCGGCCAGGTCTATGATGTGCGCGAGCATACCGTGGTGATCGAATTCAACGATCTGCCCGCGCTGGAGGCCGCACTCGCCGGGGGTGATATTGCCTGCGTACTGGCCGAACCGGCGATGACCAATGTCGGCATGGTCCTGCCCGATCCCGGCCATCTGGAAGCCCTGCGCGCGCTGACCGCCCGGCATGGCACCCTGCTGGTCTGGGACGAGACGCACACGATAAGCACCGGTTACGGGGGCTATAGCGCCACATTAGGACCGCCGGGCGATATGTTCGTGCTGGGCAAGCCTGTGGCCGGCGGCGTTCCCTGTGCGGTCTATGGCTTCACCGCCGAGGTGGCCGAACGGATGGAGCGGCTCCGCGACGAAGGCGAAAAGGGCCATTCCGGGATCGGCACCACGCTATCGGCCAATGCCCTGGCGCTGGCCGCCATGCGCGCCTGCCTGACCGAAGTGATGACCCCGGCAGCCTACGATCACATGCTGCCGCTGGCGGAAAAGCTTGCCGAACAGCTGCGCGAAGTGATCGCGCGACGCGGGCTCGATTGGCACGTCACCCACATCGGCAGCCGCGGCGAGTTCATCTGTGAGGCCGAGCCGGCCCGCAACGGCACCGAGGCCCGCGCCAAGATGCACGGAGCGCTGGAACACGCGCTCCATCTGTTCCTGATCAACCGCGGCGTGCTGATCGCGCCGTTCCACAACATGACCCTGGTCAGTCCCGCCACCACCCAGTCCCAGGTTGACCGCCTGGCCGAAGTGCTCGACGACTGCCTCAAGACGCTGATTGGATAGATTACCATGCCTGCAGAAAGCTCAAACAAGCGCGCCCTGGCCCAGGAAGCGACCGACTTCTTTGCGGCCAATCCCGATATCGATGCGATCGACATCATCTTCACCAACATGTGCGGCGTGCCGCGCGGCAAGCGGCTGCGCCAGCATGAGGTGATCGCGGTTTATGAAAGCGGCCGGTTCCTGCCCGGATCGGTGCTGGTGGTCGATATCACCGGACGCGACTGCGAGGAGACCGGGCTGGTCTGGGAAGACGGCGATGCCGACCGCTACGTCTACCCCGTCCCCGGCACCCTGGTCCGCGCGCCGTGGCTGGGCGAGAATGCCGCGCAGTTCCTGACCAGCTTCTACGAGCTTGACGGCACCCCCAATGACCTCGACCCGCGCCACGTGCTGGGCAAGGTGATCGACGGGCTGGCCGCTGAAGGCCTGACCCCGGTGGTCGCGGTCGAGCTCGAATTCTATCTCTGCGATCTGGAGGACGGCCGCCCGGTTCCCGCGCGCGGCCAGCTGACCGATCACCGTTCCAGCGACATCCAGGTCTATGGCCTGCGCGAGATGGAAGACCTCAAGCCGTTCTTCGACGAGCTGTACGAGGCCTGCGATATCCAGGGCCTGCCGCTCGAGAGCGGGATTTCGGAGTACGCCCCCGGCCAGTTCGAATTCACCCTGCGGCACAAGCCCGACGCGCTGCGCGCCACCGACGATGCGATCATGTACAAGCGCCTGGTCAAGGGCGTGGCGGTGAAGCACGGGATGGAGGCGACCTTCATGGCCAAGCCCTTCGCCGAAACCGCCGGCAGCGGCATGCACCTGCACATCTCGATGAACGACGCGCAGGGCAAGAACGCTTTTGCCAGCGAAAAGCCTGAAGGCACCGAGCTGCTGCGCCATGCGATCGGCGGGATGAAGGCGCTGCTGGCGGATTCGATGGCGATCTTTGCCCCCAACGCCAACTCGTTCCGCCGCTTCAAGGCGAATTCCTATGCCCCGGTCGCGGCGACTTGGGGAGTCAACAATCGCACCGTTTCGCTGCGCATTCCCGCTGGCTCACCCGCCTCGCGCCATGTCGAGCACCGCATCTGCGGGGCCGACGCCAATCCGTACCTCGCGATGGCAGCCGTGCTCGCCGCGCAGCTTCACGGGATCAAGAACCAGATCGATCCGGGCCCGGCGGTGGTCGGCAACGGCTATGAAGCCGAAGGCGCCGACATCCGCCTGCCCAACCACTGGGCCGCCGCGATCGAAGCCTTCGAGAAGTCCGCGCTGATGAAGCAGTACCTGGGGGAGCGGTTCGTGAAGCACTACACGACGGTGAAGGGCGTCGAGATGGCCCGGTTCATGGCCGAAGTGACCGAGCTGGATTATGTCTGGTACTTAAGGAACGCCTAGTTCCTCCCCGGAACGGGGAGGGGGACCACCGCAGGTGGTGGAGGGGTACAGGCAAGTGTTCCCGAGCTGGCCGGGGAGGTCAGGATCACTCGCCTGTACCCCTCCACCATGCTTCGCATGGTCCCCCTCCCCCAAGGGGGAGGAACTAGCGCCGGTGCTGGTGCACCGTCTCCATAAACAAACTCGCCGCCTCGCTGTGCCGGGTCAGTCTTCGCCAGGCGACGCCGATGTCGACCGTCGGCAGCGTTTCGCGGGTGCGTTTGGCGATGATCCGGTCGCCGTCCAGGCTCCACGGGCGATAGACCAGGTCGGGCAGCAGGGTGATCCCCGCCCCGGTGCCGACCAGACTTCGGACGCCCTCCATGCTGCTGGTCCGCCAGGCGACGCGCGGGGGGTGGTCGAACTTGCCCCAGATCCCGTCGATCAGCCCTTCCAGCTCGTCGAGCTGGAGCGCGACGACCGGTTCGTTTTCCAGTTCAGCCAGGGTCAGCCCGTCGACATCGGACAGCGGGTGGCTGGGCGCGAGCCAGGCGCGGCATTCGCTGCGCAGCAGCACCTCGTGATCGATCGCGCTGCGTTCCTCCAGGTTGGAGACGATCAGCAGCGCCAGATCGAGCTCGCCGCCGACCAGCATGTGTTCGATATAGCTGCGCTTGTCCTCGACCAGATTGATTTCGATCCGCGGGAACAGCTTGCGGAAGCGGCTGAGCAGGTCGGTCAGGAAATAGCCGGTCACCACCGGGGTGACCCCGATCCGCACCGTGCCCGCAGTCTGGTCCTGATCGCGGCCGACCCCGCCGGCCATGTCGGCGATCGCGCCGATGATCGAGCGGGCATGGCGCAGGAACTGATGCCCCTCGCGGGTCAGCGTCACGCCCTTGGCATGGCGGTGGAACAGGGTGACCCCGGTTTCCAGTTCGAGCGTGCGGATCGCATCGGTCACCGCGCTTTGCGAGATCCCGACCGCGCTCGATCCGCCCGAAACCGAGCGCGCCTCTGCAACGGCGATGAAGTAGCGAATCTGGCGAAAAGTGATGTTCATCGGTTTTTTCGATAGCTATCGCTTCGTATAATCTACTGGCCCCCCGCGCAAGAGCGGGCATTCTCTTCGCTTCGGTGCTTGGCAAGCGCGCGCAAGCCGCTAGCATCACCGGTGGAGAAGAGGGTCCAATAAGGGGTGGTGCAATGAGCGGAATCGAAAACTCGGGTAATCTGCGCCTCGGCCGGCGCTCGCTGCTGCAATCGCTGGGCGTGGCCGCGATCGGGATCAGCCTGGGCGGACTGGCGGCCTGCGGCAAGAAGGACGAGAAACCGGCAGCCGGCGGCACCACCAAGATCGCCCCGACCGGCGAAGAGCCCAAGCTCAACTTCTACAACTGGGATACCTACATCGGCGAAACGACCCTGGCCGATTTCCAGGCAGCCGGCGGCGCCGCGGTCAACATGACGCTGTTCGCCAGCAATGACGAGCTGTTCGCCAAGCTGCGCGCGGGCAATGCCGGCTATGACGTGATCGTGCCTTCGAACGATTTCGTCGAGCGGATGGCCGCGGCCGATATGCTGACCCCGCTGGATCACTCGCTGATCCCCAACTTCAAGAACATCGCGCCCGAATATACCGACGTGGCCTATGACCCCAAGCGCAAGCACTCGATGCCCTATACCTGGCTGACCCTGGGGATCGGCTATCGCAAGTCCAAGGTGAACGCGGTGCCCGACAGCTGGAAGGTGCTGTTCGATTCAGATGAGTACAAGGGCCGCATCGCGGTGCTTTCGGAAGCCGGCGACATGTTCCGGCTCTATGCGAAGTATCTGGGCAAGTCGGTCAACGGACTGACCGAGGCCGATATCAAGACCATCGAAGCGATGATGATCAAGCAGAAGCCCAACATCAAGGCGTTCCACGAAGACAATGGCCAGGACATGCTGCTGAAGGGCGAAGTCGATCTGGTGCTGGAATACAACGGCGATATCGCGCAGGCGATGAAGGAAGACGATGACATCGGCTTCGTCCTGCCCAAGGAAGGCAGCCAGTTCAATTCGGACAACCTGTGCATTCCCAAGGGTGCACCGCGCCCGAAGAATGCCCATGCCTTCATCAACTATCTGCTCGACGCGGAAGCCGGCAAGAAGATCACCGAAACGATCCTCTACCCCACCCCCAATGCCGCCGCGAAGGCGCTGATGCCGGACGACTACAAGAACAACCCGGTGATCTTCCCGCCCGCAGAGCTGCTCGCCAAGTGCGAATACGCCCAGTACAATCCCAAGCTCCAGCCGCTCTACGAGGAGGCCTTCACCCGCGTTCGGGCTTCCTAAGGCCATGTCGCTGCAAGACTGGAAACAGCACCGCCGCCCGTTCGCGGCGATTGCCAGCGCGCCGCTGTTCTGGCTGGTGCTGTTCTTCCTGGTGCCGATGGGAATCGTCTGGCTTTACAGCTTCGGCCAGAATTCCGGGCCGGCAGACATCGCCATCACCGGCACGCTCGACAACTACAAGCGCGCGACCGAGTGGCTCTATCTTTCGATCTTCGGAAAGAGCCTCGCGGTCGCCGCGCTGGTGACGCTGATCTGCCTGATCATCGGGTTCCCGGTGGCCATGGCGATCACCTTTGCCGCGGAAAAGTGGCGGCCCTGGCTGCTGCTGGCGATCATGCTGCCGTTCTGGACCAATCTGCTGATCCGCACCTATGCGCTGATGATGCTGATGGGCTCCAACGGCTATGCCAACCGCGGGCTCGGCGCGCTGTGGGACGGGGCCAGCTGGCTCAAGACCCTGGTCGGGCTGCAACCGCTGGAGGCCTGGGCCCCGGTCCCGCTGCTCTACAACAATTTCGCCGTGGTTCTGGGGCTGGTCTATGTCCACCTGCCCTTCATGGTCCTGCCGCTCTATTCCGCGCTCGACCGGCTCGACAAGTCGCTGATCGAGGCCAGCCTCGATCTGGGCGCGGGGCATTTCCGCACCCTGACCAAGATCGTGGTTCCGTTGGCCGGCCCGGGTATTGCCGCCGGGGTGATGATCACCTTGATCCCGGCGCTCGGCGCCTATCTGACGCCTGACCTGATGGGCGGCACCGACAGCCAGATGATCGCCAATGTGATCGAGCGCCAGTTCAAGCGGGCCAATGACTGGCCGTTCGGCGCGGCGCTATCATTCCTTTTGATCTACGCGATGTTCATCCTGGTGGCGATCCAGTCGCTGCGCGGCGATCGCAAGAAGGAGGCGCGCTGATGGCCCTGTTCGCCCGCCGCCCGGTCGCCCCGCTCGAATATACCCGCAAGACCTGGATGCGGTTGTGGGTCGGGGCAACGCTGGTGTTCCTCTATGCCCCGCTGCTGGTGCTGATGGTGTTCAGCTTCAACGATTCCAAGCGCAATGTCGCCTGGAAGGGCTTCACCCTGAAATACTACGAAAAGGCGCTCAACAACGACACCCTGGTCGAAGCGCTGGTCAATTCGCTGACCATTGCCGCGCTGGCCACAGTCGTCAGCGTGATACTGGGGGCACTCGCCGGGGTCATGCTTTGGCGCTTCCGCTTCCCGCTGAAAGGCGCCGTTGAAGGTGTGATGAGCCTGCCGATCATCGTCCCCGAAATCTGCATGGGCGTGGCAATGCTGATCTTCTTCGCCAAGGTTGACTGGCCAACTGACCTGCCCTGGCCGCTCAACCTCTCGGCGATCACCATCGCGCACATCACCTTCTGCTTCCCCTTCGTGGCGATGGTGGTGCGATCGCGGATGGCCAGCTTCAACCGCGAGCAGGAGGAAGCCGCCAAGGACCTGGGCGCCAGCGAATGGGCCACCTTCCGCGATATCCTGCTGCCGCACATGAAGCCGGGGCTGGTTGCCGGGGCACTGCTGGCCTTCACCCTCAGCCTCGACGATTTCGTCATCACCTTCTTCACCAGCGGGCCGGATACGATCACCTTCCCGGTCAAGGTCTATTCGATGGTGCGCTTCTCGGTCACGCCCGAGGTCAATGCCGCATCGACCATCCTGATCCTCCTTACCATCGCTCTCACCGCCGTGGCTCTGAAGCTGCAAGGGGTGAAGGGCATTGCGGAAACCCACTGACATGTCCGAAGCCGATCCCATCATCCAGATCCGCGGCGTCACCAAGCGCTTTGGCAAGCACACCGCGGTCGACAATGTCTCGCTCGATATCAAGTCCGGCGAATTCTTCGTGCTGCTGGGGCCGTCAGGCTGCGGCAAGACCACCTTGCTGCGGATGATCGCCGGGTTCGAATTGCCGACTGAGGGCCAGATCCTGATCGACGGGCAGGACATGGCCGGGATCCCGCCCAACAAGCGACCGGTCAACATGGTGTTCCAGTCCTACGCCGTGTTCCCGCACATGAGCGTGGCGGAGAATGTCGGCTATGGCCTGAAGATCGCCGGCGTCGGCCGGGCCGAGCGTGACGAGCGGGTGCGCGAGGCTTTGCAACTGGTCAGCCTGGGCGGGTTCGAGGATCGCAAGCCCGATCAGATGTCGGGCGGGCAGCGCCAGCGCGTCGCCCTCGCCCGCAGCCTGGTGATGCGCCCCAAGGTGCTGCTGCTCGACGAGCCGCTGTCCGCGCTCGACGCCAAGCTGCGCGCGCAGATGCAGTTCGAACTGTCCGACCTGCAGGACAAGGTCGGCATCACCTTCGTCACCGTGACCCACGATCAGGACGAAGCCTTGTCGATGGCCAGCCGGATCGCGGTGATGAACAAGGGCGACATTGCGCAGCTCGCTTCGCCTTCTGACCTCTACGAATACCCGGCCAACCGCTTCGTCGCAGATTTCGTGGGATCGGTGAACGTGTTCGAGGGCAAGCTGACGCTCGACGAGCCCGATCGTGCAGCGGTTGAATGCCCGGGTCTGGGCAAGGTTTACCTCAACCACGGCGTGACCGGACCGCACGGCGCCGATGTCTGGATCGCGCTGCGGCCCGAGAAAATCTATCTGCACGTCCCCGGTGAAGGCAAAGCGATCCGCGCTGCCGGTCAGGACGCGCCGGAAGACCACAATCTGGCGCGCGGGGTGATCAAGGGGATGAGCTATCTTGGCGACATCACGCTTTACGAGATCAAGCTTGATAATGGCGCGATGATCCGGGTCTCCCGCCCCAACCTGTCGCGCCACGATCAGGAGCATTTCACCTGGGACGACCGCGTCTCGATGCACTGGCGCGCCGATAGCCCGGTGGTGCTGCTCGGCTGATCGCTATCGGGTTTCCCGATAGGCATCGCTTTCCATTTCGTATTTCCCCGCGTTCGGCACGCGGCCTAGGTTGGTCGCCAAAGCAAGCGAGAGAGGCTGGTTTCCATCATGTTCGAACCCCGTGGCCAGTTCATCGGTGGTAACCCGCTGGACGGTGAGGAAGCGCCGGAACCGGTTTACAATCCGGCCAGCGGAGAGCGGATCGCGCTGATCTCCAGCGCCAGCCGGGTACAGGTAGATAGCGCCGTGGCGGCTGCCGAAGCGGCCTTTGCGATCTGGTCGCGGATGCCGCCAAAGGAACGTTCGCTGCGGATGCTCAAGATCGCCGACCGGATCGAGGCGCTGGCTGACGAGTTCGCCGCGCTCGAGATGGCCAACTGCGGCAAGCCGCTCGGCACGGCCAGGGCGGTTGATGTCGGCAATACGGTCGACGTGTTCCGGTTTTTCGCCGGGGCCGCACGGACTGTGCCGGGGATTCCTGCGGGCGAATACCGGCCCGGTTTCACCTCGATGCTGCGGCGCGATCCACTGGGGGTTTGTGTCGGGATCGCGCCGTGGAACTACCCGCTAATGATGGCCAGCTGGAAGATCGCCCCGGTGATCGCGGCCGGGAACACGGTTGTCCTCAAACCCAGCGAACACACCCCGCTCTCTGCATTGCGGCTGGCCGAAGTATGTGCCGAATTCCTGCCCGAGGGCGTGGTCAACGTGGTGACCGGCAACGGCGCCGCTGTCGGCGCTCGGCTGGTCGCCCATCCCCGGGTGCGGATGGTCTCGCTGACCGGAGACGTTTCGACCGGCCGCAAGATCATGGAAGCAGTCGCACCCACGATCAAACGCACCCATTTCGAACTGGGCGGCAAGGCCCCGGTGATCGTGTTGGCCGATGCCGATATCCCGGCTGCGGTCGAGGCTATTGCCGAGGGCGGCTATTACAATGCCGGGCAGGATTGCACCGCGGCTTGCCGGGTCTATGCTCATTCCGCGATCCATGACCGGCTGGTGGCCGATCTGCAGGGCGCGATCGAGGCGATCCGGCTGGGCGATCCGGCCGAGGCCGGGACCGAGCTTGGCCCGCTGATCACCGCCCGCCAGCGTGACCGGGTCGACGGCTTCGTTGCCCGCGCCCGCGCCGATACCCCCGCCGAAGTGGTGACCGGCGGATACGCGCCGGACCGGCCCGGCTATTACTATGCCCCGACCCTGATCGCCGGCGCACGCCATACGGACGAGATCGTCCAGAAGGAGGTGTTCGGCCCGGTGGTCTCGGTCACCCGGTTCGCGGAAGACAGCCAGGCGCTCGACTGGGCCAATGACTGCGAATACGGCCTCGCCTCATCGGTCTGGACCCGCGACGTCGGCAAGGCCAACGCCTTTGCCGCGCGGCTCGAATATGGCGTCACCTGGATCAACACCCATTCGGTAAATGTTACCGAGATGCCGCACGGCGGGGTCAAGAGCTCAGGCTATGGATCGGACCTTTCGGTCTATTGCCTTGAGCATTACATGACGACCCGGCATGTGATGATGAAGCACTGATTATGAGGCACTCCCTACACCCAACTTCCCGTCACCCTGAACTCGTTTCAGGGCCCATTGTGCCGGTGGCCCGGAGTGCTGTTGGGCAAAAGGACCACGCGGTCAGGTTTGGCGCGGCGGCTTCCGGGCAAACCGGTGGATGGACCCTGAAACGAGTTCAGGGTGACGGTTTTGGTCGTGGGGCTTGGGCTGAGAGCGTGACAGGATGAGCGCCCGCCCCGTACTTGGCGTGATCGCCTGCAATCGCACCGTCGGTGTCGAACCGGCGCAAGCGGTGATGGAGCGCTATATCCGCTCGGCGATGGTCCATGCCGATGTCGCCGCGCTGATCATCCCTTCGCTGCCCGACCTGATGAGCGCCGCCGAAGTCGCCCCGCGGCTTGACGGCATCCTGCTGACCGGCACGCCGTCCAATGTCGCGCCGCAGCGCTATGGCGAGGAAGCCGGAGACGGTCCGTTCGACCTGGGCCGCGATGAAATCGCGCTGGGCATGGTTGACCGGATGATCGATGCGGGCCGCCCCGTCTTCGGGATTTGCCGGGGATTTCAGGAGATCAACGTCGCGATGGGCGGCACGCTGCGCCGCGATACCTCGGCCAGCGACGAACTGATCCGGCATCATGCCCCCGATGGCGCCAGTTTCGCTGCGATGTTCGATCACCTCCACCCGGTCCACTTGATCGAAGGCGGGGTGCTGGCCGGTGCGTTCGGCAAGTCCGACCTGACGGTCAATTCGGTCCACTACCAGGGGATCGGGCGGTTAGCAGAGGGCCTGACGATCGAGGCAAAAGCGCCGGACGGCCTCGTCGAAGCCTATTCGGCCCGGCCCAACGGCGCGCCGGTGGTTGCGGTGCAATGGCACCCCGAATGGGACGCCGATCGCAATGACGACAGCGCGGCTTTCTTCCGCCTGCTCGGCCGTGCTATGCGGGGGAACGTATGAACACCTGCATCACCCGCTATAACCGCTATCAGGCCCGCATCGGCTTTTCGCCCTGATTTCCTTTTGAAACGCCCCCCGCGCCACCCGCGTGAACAGCTTTCAAAAAGGAACCAGACATGCCCCGCAATTACGATATCGCCGAACTCCGCCGTCTTGACATCGCGCACCACCTTCCCGCCCAGGCCGACTGGCAGGAAATCGAGGATCTTGGCGGCAGCAGGATCATTACCCATGCCGAGGGTTGCTACATCACCGATGGCGACGGCAACCGCATCCTCGACGGGATGGCCGGGCTGTGGTGCGTCAATGTCGGCTATGGCCGCAAGGAACTGGCCGACGTGGCCTATGAGCAGATGCTCGAGCTGCCGTACTACAATACCTTCTTCAAGACCGCGACGCCGCCCGCCGTGCTGCTGGCCGAAAAGATCGCCAGCCTGACCCAGAACCGCCTGCCCCACGTGTTCTTCAACGCTTCGGGCAGCGAAGCCAACGACACGATCTTTCGCCTGGTCCGCCAGTACTGGAAGCTCAAGGGCGAACCGGCCCGCAAGGTCTTCATCAGCCGCTGGAACGCCTATCACGGCTCGACCGTCGCCGGGGTTTCGCTGGGGGGCATGAAGGCAATGCACCCGATCGGCGATCTGCCGATCCCGGGGGTCGAACACGTCCGCCAGCCCTACTGGTTCGGCGAGGGCTTTGGCGAGGATCCCGAAACATTCGGCACCGCCTGCGCCCAGGCGATCGAGGAACGGATCCTTGAAGTCGGGCCGGAAAACGTCGCCGCCTTCATAGGCGAGCCGGTCCAGGGCGCCGGCGGCGTGATCATCCCGCCCGCCAACTACTGGCCGCAGGTCGAAGCGATTTGCCGCAAGTACGGTATTCTGATGATCTGCGACGAAGTGATCGCCGGGTTCGGCCGCACCGGCAACATGTGGGGTCACGAAACCATGGGTGTGAAGCCCGACATCATCGCGATGGCGAAGGGCCTGTCCTCGGGCTACCTGCCGATCTCGGCGGTCGCGGTTTCGGAAGAGATCGTGAAGGTGATGAAGACCGGCGGCGATTTCGTCCATGGCTATACCTATTCGGGCCACCCGGTCTGCGCGGCAGTGGCGCTGCGCAATATCGAGATCATGGAGCGCGAAGGGCTGGTCGAAAAGGTCCGTGACGAAACCGGTCCGCACCTCGCCAAGGCACTGGCGCGGCTGAACGATCATCTGCTGGTCGGTGAAACGCGTTCGGTCGGCCTGCTCGGCGCGGTCGAGATCGTCGCCGAAAAGGGCACCAACAAGCGCTGGGGCGGCAAGGAAGGCAACGCCGGTCCGATCGTGCGCGATCGCTGCATCGCCAACGGGCTGATGGTCCGCGGCATCCGCGACAGCATCGTGATGTGCCCGCCGCTGGTGATCACCCCGGCCCAGATCGACGACATGGTCGGCATCATTGCCCAGTCGCTCGACGAGGCCATGCCGCTGCTGCAGAGCCTCTGAACCTATCCTCCCCTCCCGTTTATCGGGAGGGGAACCCTCCGCTCACGCGCCGCCCTTGCCCCGCCATGCGCCAAGGGTGTAAGGCCGGGTATGACCGAAAACGACACCGATGCGACGGGTCCGCTTGACCGCATCCAGCAGAACATCCTCGCCAAGGGCGAGCGCCAACTGCTCAACTGGATCTGCCCGCGCCTGCCGCGGTGGGTCACGCCCGACAAGTTGACCGGTTTCGGCGTGTTCGGCGCGCTGGTGGTTTTCGCAGGCTACGCGCTGAGCGACTGGTCGCGGCAATGGCTGTGGGTGGCGATCCTGGGCTACGTGTTCCAGTGGTTCGGGGATTCGCTCGACGGCAGCCTTGCCCGCTGGCGCAAGATCGAGCGCCCCAAATACGGCTATTTCATCGATCACAGCGTCGATGGCCTGGTAATCCTGCTGATCATGTCCGGGATGGGGATGAGCAATTACGTGCGGATGGATGCGGCGCTGTTCGCCACGGTCGGCTATCTGCTGCTGTCGATCCACGCCTACCTCGCCGCGCGGGTACTGGCCGAGTTCAAGCTTTCGTATTTCAACTTCGGACCGACCGAGCTGCGCTTCCTGCTGATCGGCCTGACCCTGGCGATGATGGTGCTCGGCCCCGATGCCGGACGCACCGACGCGCGGACCACCGGGTTCGACTGGTTCATCGGCGTGGCCGCGGCCGTGCTCAACGCGCTGTTCATCTGGCAGACGCTGGTTACGGCGCGAAGGCTGGATCTGATGGAGCGGGCGAAGGATTAGGGCTGGCCGCTGAGCTAGCCCGCCTTTTTCACCTGCCGCCAGTGGTGCAGCAGCGGTTCGGTATAGCCGCTGGGCTGTTCGACGCCCTTGAACACCAGATCGAGCGCGGCGCGGAAGGCCGGGCCTTCCTCGTTGCCGGTCAGCAGAACATAGGCCGGATCGCTGGCATTCTGGGCATCGACCTTGGCGGCCATCCGGCGCAGGCTGTCCATCACCTGGTCGTGGGTGCAGACCCCATGCAGCAGCCAGTTGGCCATGTGCTGCGATGAAATGCGCAGCGTCGCGCGGTCTTCCATCAGGCCGACGTCGTGGAAGTCCGGCACCTTGGAGCAGCCCACTCCGGCGTCGATCCAGCGGACCACATAGCCGAGCAGGCCCTGGGCATTGTTGTCGAGCTCTTCGCGGATCTCGGCTTCCGACCAGTTGGTGCCTTCGGCCAGCGGCACGCTCAGCAGCGGCTCAAGCCCCGGCGTGGACTGGCTCGCCAGCTCACGCTGCACCGCAAAGACATCGACCGCGTGGTAATGCATCGCGTGCAGCGTCGCGGCGGTGGGCGACGGGACCCAGGCGGTGTTGGCGCCGGCCTTGGGGTGGCCGATCTTCTGGACCATCATTTCGCCCATCAGATCGGGCGCGGCCCACATGCCCTTGCCGATCTGGGCCTTGCCTGAGAGCCCGCAAGCGAGGCCTATCTGGACGTTGCGCGCTTCATAAGCAGCGATCCAGGCGCTCTTCTTCATGTCGCCCTTGCGGATCATCGCCCCGGCCCGCATCGAGGTGTGGATTTCATCCCCGGTGCGATCGAGGAAGCCGGTGTTGATGAACACGATCCGGTCCTTCACCGCATGGATACAGGCGGCGAGGTTGGCCGAAGTCCGACGCTCCTCATCCATCACGCCCACCTTGATGGTGTTCCGGGTCAGGCCGAGCAGATCTTCCACCGCATCGAACAGATCGTTGGTAAAGCTGCACTCTTCCGGCCCGTGCTGCTTGGGCTTGACGATGTAGATGGAGCCGCAGCGGCTGTTGGCATATTTGCCCAGCCCCGCAAGGCCGATCGCCCCGATCGCGCTGGTGATCACGCCGTCCATGATCCCCTCGGGAATCTCGCCGCCGTCGGCCAGCAGGATCGCCGGGTTGGTCATCAGGTGGCCAACGTTGCGGACGAACAGCAGGCTGCGCCCTGGCAGGGTCAAGTCGCCCCAGACCCGGTCAGCATTGAGCGCGCGGGTCAGGGTCTTGCCGCCCTTTTCGAAGGTGTCGGTCAGATCGCCGCGGATCACGCCGAGCCAATTGGAATAGGCCAGCAGCTTGTCCTCGGCATCGACCGCAGCGACCGAATCTTCCATGTCGCAGATCGTAGTCAGTGCGCTCTCAAGGATCACGTCGGCGATACCGAGCGGATCGTCCTGACCGACCGGATGGCTGGGATCGATCACAACTTCGATGTGCAGGCCATTGTTGCGGAACAGCAATCCACCCGTGCGCCGGGCAACCAGAAATTCGCAGTCTCCACCTTCCAGTGCGGCCTGCCAGCCGGGGATCGCGCCATCGAGGAAGGCGCGCACGGCCTTGACCACGGCTGCGCCGCGATCCTTGTCATAGCCGCCCGGGCGGGCCGGCGGAGCATCGAGCGCGTCGGTGCCATAGTAGGCGTCATAAAGGCTGCCCCAGCGGGCATTGGCAGCATTGAGCAGGAAGCGGGCGTTGAGCACCGGCACCACCAGCTGCGGCCCGGCCATGGTCGCGATTTCGGCGTCGACGTTCGCGGTCCCAATCTTGAACGGGGCGGGTTCGGGCACGAGGTAGCCGATCTCGCGCAGGAAGGCCTGGTATTCGGCCTGGTCGATCGGCTTGCCGGCCCGGGCCAGATGCCAGGCATCGATCTGCGCCTGCAGTTCGTCGCGCTTGGCAAGAAGGGCGCGGTTGACGGGAACGAAGCGCTCCAGCAGCGCGGCAAAACCTGACCAGAATTGGGCAGCATCGCGGCCAAGCGGGGCAAGCACCTCTCGCTCGACAAATGCGGCCAGCGCCGCATCGACTTTCAGCCCAGACTTCTCGACCCGATCGCTCATGTATCCTCGCGCAACTAGGGGCCGGAACCGCGCGGCTCCGGCGGATTGACTGTCGATTCCGGGGAGGAACAGCCGGGCCTATGCCGCAGTTGCGAACAGTTGCCAACCGCTTTCCTTGCCGGGGGTTGGAAGCCTGCAGCCACTCGGCTAGGGACGGTTTCATATGCAACGGTTTTCGCCTTCGGAGACGGCGCTGCTCGCAGCGGTCGATGCCGCGCCCATGCTGGGCCAGGTCCAGACGTGGAGCGCGGTCAACACCGGCACCGCCAACCTCGCCGGTCTGGCCGAGCAGGCCGCAGTGCTGGCCGATGCCTTCGCCGCTCTGCCCGGCACGGTGACGCTGGAGGACCCTGCCCCGATCAGCGCGATTACGCCGGACGGCGCGGAAGCGGCGGTCGAATACGGCAAGCATCTGGTGCTGCGGGTCCGGCCCGAAGCGGAACGGCGCTTTCTGCTGACCGGACATATGGACACGGTGTTCCCTGCCTCGCACCCATTCCAGGATCAGGTCTGGCTGGACGAGCAGACGCTGAACGGGCCCGGCGTAGCCGACATGAAGGGCGGGATCGCGGTGATTGTCGCCGCGCTGAAAGCGTTCGAGACTTGCGCAGCCGCCGCCTCGGTGGGCTATGACGTGATGATCAATTCGGACGAGGAAACCGGCAGCCTCTCTTCCGCGCCGCTGATCGCGCAGCTGGCGCAGGGCAAGGCCGCCGCGCTGACCTATGAACCCAGCGCCCTGCCCGATGGTACCCTGGCCGGGGCGCGGGCCGGCAGCGGCAACTGGTCGTTGACGGTGCGCGGCAAATCGGCCCATGCCGGGCGCAATCCCGACGATGGCCGCAATGCGCTGGTCGCCGCAGCCGCGCTGGCGCTGGGCCTCAAGGCGCTGCACCGTGACGGACTGAGCGTCAATCCGGCCAGGATCGACGGCGGCAGCGCCAACAACGTCGTCCCCGATCTGGCGGTGCTGCGGTTCAACATCCGCCCGCGCGAGGAAGCCGCAGCCGGGGAATTTCTGGCCGCGCTCAAGATGCTGATCGCCCGGGTCGAGGCCGAACACGAGGTTTCGATCCACATGCACGGCGGGATCAGCCGCCCGCCCAAGGTGCTCGACACCCGGGCCGAGAAGCTGTTCGGGATTGTCGAGGAATGCAGCGCATTGCTCGGCCAGCCGATCAGCCGCGTGGCCTCTGGCGGGGTCTGCGACGGCAATAACATCGCTGCCTGCGGCGTGCCTGTGGTCGATACCATGGGCGTGCGCGGCGGTGCGATCCATTCACAGGACGAATTCCTGATCGTCCCCAGCCTTGAGGAACGCGCGAAACTTTCGGCGCTGGTCCTTCATCGCCTAGCCACCGGAGCCCCCTTGTGACTTTCGTAATCCGCGCCGCGCGCGCCGACGATCTGCAGCACCTCTACGAAATGGCCAAGAGCACCGGCGGCGGGTTCACCAACCTGCCCCCCGATCGCAAGGCGCTGACCGCGAAGCTCGACCGTGCGGCTCAAGGCTTCGCCCGGACCGAAGCAACGGTCGGCGACGATCTGTTCCTGTTCATGCTGGAAAACACTGCGACCGGCGAAGTGCGCGGCACCTGCCAGATTTTCTCGGCGGTCGGTCTCAAGTGGCCGTTCTACTCGTACCGGATCGGCGCCTTGACCCAGCACAGCGAGGAGCTTGGCCGGACCTTCCGTGCCGACATCCTCAACCTTTCGACCGACATGGAAGGGCAATCCGAAGTCGGCGGGCTGTTCCTGCATCCGGGCGAGCGTTCGGGCGGGCAAGGCATGCTGCTGGCCCGCAGCCGCTATCTGTTCATCCGCAAGCACCGCGAACGCTTTGCCGACAAGACCTTCGCCGAACTGCGCGGCGTAATCGACGAAGCGGGCGGATCGCCGTTCTGGGACGGGGTGGCCGGACGCTTCTTCGGCATGAATTTCCAGGAAGCCGATGAATTCAACGCCAAGTTCGGCAACCAGTTCATCGCCGATCTGATGCCCAAGCATCCGGTTTACATCGCCATGCTGAGCGATGCCGCGCGCCACGTGATCGGCCTGCCGCATCCCAGTGGCCGGGCGGCGATGCGGATGCTGGAAAACGAGGGTTTCGCCTGGGAAAACTACATCGACATCTTCGATGGCGGGCCGACCATGACTGCGCGAACCGACCAGATCCGCTCGGTCCGCGAAGCGGTGGAAGACAAGATCGTCGCAGTCGATGACGGCCTGGGCGAGCACACGGGCGGCGAGAAGCGGCTCTGCGCCTTCGGCCAGCTCGGCGAATTTCGCGCCGCCTATGGCTGGGTCGAAACACGCGACGGCGGCATCGCGATCGACCCGGACTGCGCGCGCCTGCTGGGCGTCGAACGCGGCCAGTCGCTCACTCACGTGGCTCGGTGGTGATTGCCCGCAATACCCACCCCCAACCCCTCCCGCCTGCGGGAGGGGAGCTAAGGTCGCTTTATGGCTGTTGTTGAAATCAACTTCGACGGGATCATCGGTCCTTCGCACAATTATGCCGGGCTGAGCCTCGGCAATCTCGCTTCGGCCAGCCACGCCGGCGATGTGGCCTACCCCCGCGCGGCGGCGCTGCAGGGGCTGGCCAAGATGCGGCACAATCTTGCGCTGGGGCTGGCGCAGGGCTTCCTGCTGCCCCTGCCCCGCCCCAATGCCAGGTTCCTTTCGGCCATCGGCGCTGACGGCAGCGAGAACCCGCGGCTGACCGCGGCGGCCTGGTCGGCCAGTTCGATGTGGACCGCCAACGCGGCGACCGTCTCCCCCGCGGCCGACACCGCCGACGGGCGCTGCCACCTGACTGCAGCCAACCTGGTGACCATGCCGCATCGCAGCCAGGAATGGCCCGATACCGTGCGGCAGCTGCGTGCCGCTTTCGCCAATGCCGAGCACTTTGCGGTCCACGATGCCGTGCCGCCCTGTTTCGGCGATGAAGGCGCGGCCAATCACATGCGGATGTGCGCAGGCCATGCTTCGCCGGGGCTTGAGATCTTCGTCTACGGCACCACCGGCGGCGCATTTCCGGCGCGCCAGCATGTCGAAGCCGGCCGCGCGGTGGCCCGGCTCCACGGGCTTGATCCGGCGCGGACGCTGTTCGTCGAACAGAACCCCGATGCGATCGCGGCGGGGGCGTTCCATAACGACGTTGTCGCCGTGGCCAACGAGCGGGTGCTGTTCACGCATGAACTGGCCTTTGCCGACCCGGCGGGCACCTACGCCGCGATCCGCGAGCGCCTGCCCGAGGCCGAGATCGTGGTGGTTCCAGCCGACGCGGTCAGCCTGGCCGACGCGATCAAGTCCTACCTGTTCAACGCCCAGCTGCTGTCGCTTCCGTCAGGAGAGATGGCCTTGGTGATCCCGACCGAAGCCTGGGAACACGTCCGGGTCCGCGCCTGGCTCGATGCCATGCTCGCCTCGAACGGGCCGATCCGCCGGGTCCTGCCGGTCGACGTGCGGCAATCGATGGCCAATGGCGGCGGCCCGGCTTGTCTGCGATTGCGGGTGGTGACAGACCCGGCGACGGTCGATCCACGCTTCCTGCTCGACGCGGCCAAGGCCAGCCTGATCGAGGCGGTGATTACCGAGCATTGGCCGGAAAGCATTGCCCCGGCGCAGATCGGCAGCCCGGAGCTGGCCCAGACCGTGATCGCGGCCCGCCGCGCGCTGCTTGAAGCACTGGATCTGACCGAACTGGCCTGAACGCCCGAGTCCCTTGTCGGGACGCTTTACAATCGCCGTTTACCTTTACCACCATCTTGCGCGGAATACGGGGTTTGGCATGATGGTTGCTGAGGAAAGTGTTAACGCGAAAGAAGGTCGAAATGCTAAGCAAGGTTGGTCGCCTGTTCGTCATCAAAACGCCCTTCGAGGCCTACCTTATCATCTATGCCCTGGCGATCGGCGCGGTCGAACGCGGGCATGCCTATCTCTATCGGTTCCCTGGATTCGGCGGCAAACTGCTGTTCCTGGCCTGCACCGGCGCGGTCTTTATGGCCGGGGGCAAAATCCTCGACTGCCTGAAGCACGAACGCCGCCTTCGGGCCGAGGCGGAAGGCGCGGTCTGAACGGGCATAGCGGCGAAGGATGGTGGGGGTTTCTGTTGCTACGTACCCCCGGACGCCCGGTTTCCGATTCTGTTACCCGGTTCGGTCCGAACCGTGCTTTCACCTTATAACTTCAGGGCGTTAGCCCCTAGAATTACGCGGCGAGAGCAAGTGCTTCGTTGTCGTTGGCACTTGTGGGTTTTGAGCCTTGAACGGGTTACTCAGCCCGGGTGAAAACTGCGCTTTTCAACACACGTCGATCCTAGTTCGGCCCCGTCATTTCGCCTGCCGAAACAAGCGAGGTGGTGGAGCCGCCGGGTACCGCCCCCGGGTCCGCTGCATCTATTGCACGCAACAATTTATCACCATAGCCGGGCGAACCCGGCAGAGACCAATATAGGCACCTGCCGCCAAATGAAAAGGGCGGAGGATGCCTTCACACCCCCCGCCCTGTTTTTCAGCTACAAAATCCGTTACTTCTTCAGCGAATCCCGGATTTCGGTCAGCAGATCAACCTCGGTAGGCCCGGCTGCTGCGGGCGGCGGCGGCATGACCTTGTTGGCCTGACGCACGATCAGGAAGATCACGAAGGCCAGGATCAGGAAGTTGATTATAGCGGTCACGAAGCTGCCCCAGGCCAGAACATTGGCACCGGCTTCCTTGGCAGCAGCGAGCGGGGTTCCCGCCGCCACTTCGCCGCTAAGCACGGTGTACTTGTTCGAAAAGTCGACATCGCCAAAAATGGCCCCGACCACCGGCATGATCACATCGTCGGTCAGCGACGAAACGATCTTGCCAAAGGCAGCGCCGATGATCACACCGACCGCCAGATCCAGCACGTTGCCGCGCGCGATAAAGGCCTTGAACTCACTCAACAAATTTCGTCCCCTTGTTTAGATCAATCTGAGAAGGGAAATTGCCACGGGAATGGTCAATCGCCAAGCACGTTAACGGGTTTCACTTGAACCGTTCCGGCGTCCTACTACATTAAGTCGGCCCGCACCTGGCGGGAGGCTTGCCCAAGGGATCTGTCCATGTCGACTTCGTTTGACCGCTTCGGAACATTCGGCCGCTTTGCGGTGGTATCGGTAGCTGCAGCTTCGCTGGCCGCCTGCGGGATCAATTCCGTGCCGACCGCAGAGGAACAGGCCAAAGCCAAGTGGGCCGATGTTCAGGCCGCTTTCCAGGAACGCGCCAATCTCATCCCGAACCTCGCCGCGGTCGCCAAGGGCGCGGCTGAGCAGGAGAAGGGCATTTTGACCGGGGTGATGGAAGCCCGCGCCAAGGCTACCAGCATCCAGCTCAGCGCCGACGATCTGACCGATCCGGCCAAGATGAAGGCCTTCCAGGACGCGCAGAACCAGTTCTCCGGCACGCTTGGCGGGTTCGGACGGCTGCTCGCCAATGTCGAGGCCTATCCCAATCTCAAGTCGATCGAGAATTACCAGATGCTGCAAAGCCAGCTGGAAGGTCAGGAAAACCGCGTCCGGATCGCACTGCGCGATTACAACGAGGCGGTGCGGGCCTATAATACCACGATCCGCACCTTCCCCGACGCGATCGGTGCCAAGGTGATTTACGGGGCCAAGCCGATGGTGCCTTATCAGGCCACCACCCCGGGGGCCGAAGTGGCCCCAAGCCTGGAAGGCAAGCTCTGACCTTTCAGGACAGGAGATAAGCCGATGCTCGGCCAGCCCGGGCCCGAACCGATTACCGAGGGGGCGAGCCCGCTGCAGTTGCTTGGCACAGCGCTAGCCGCGCTGCTCGTCCTTGGGTCGGGTTACTGGCTTTGGCAGAACGGGGCAGGAACCTTCAATTCGGCCGGGTCGGCGATAGCTGAGGCACCGGTCGACGAACAGGCCAACGCGGCCAATGCCGCAGCATCGGCAGCAGCCTCTGCCGCGGCGGTGACGGCGCAGACCCGCTCAAGCTATGTGATCGACGGGGCGAGGGTCTTTTCGCAAGACACTATCACCCTGCTCGATGGCCAATTCGAAGCCCTGAATGTCGAGTCTGGGCCGCAAGTGGTGGTCATGTCGGTGCCAAGTCTGGGCAAGGCGAGCGTCGAAGAATACGCGCTGCGTATCGCCAACCAGTGGTCGATCGGCGATTCTGCCCGCAAGGACGGCGTCCTGCTTCTGGTCGCGCCGAACGACCGCAAGGTCCGCATCGAGGTGGGCAAAGGGCTGCAGCGGGTGCTGACCAATGCCGATTGCCAGCGGCTGATCGATGACGTGATGGTGCCGCTGTTCCGCAAGGGGCAGTACGATGCCGGGGTGATCGCGGCTTCGCAGGCGCTGGTCACCAAGCTGAAGGCCAATCCAACCTTGCCTGGGCGGAGTCCAAAGTGATGGCCATGATCCGAAATCTGCTGCTTGCGCTGCTGGCAATAGCCACCATGCCGCTCGCTGCGCGGGCCCAGGACTTTCCGCAGTTGACCGGTCCGGTCGTCGACCAAGCCGGGATCCTGCCGCCTGAAAGCGAAGCGAGACTGACAGAGAAGCTGACCGCTCTGAAGGCGCAATCGCAGCGCGAACTGGTGGTGGTGACTCTGTCCAGCCTGCAAGGCTACGAGATCTCGGACTATGGCTACCGGCTGGGCCGGCACTGGCAGCTGGGCGACAAACAGCGCAATGACGGGGCGATCCTGATCGTCGCCCCGAACGAGCGAAAGCTGCGGATCGAGGTCGGCTATGGGCTGGAACCGGTGCTGACCGACGGCCTCTCCAGCCTGATCATCAACCGCCAGATCGTGCCGAAGTTCAAGGCTGGCGACATGCCCGGCGGGATCGAGGCCGGGACCGACGCTATCATCCAGCAGCTTACGCTCCCCGCCGACCAGGCCCAGCAGATCGCGGCGCAGGCGGCCAAGCCGGCCAAGCAGGACGGGATACCGTTCGGCCTGGTCATCTGGCTGCTGTTCTTTTTCCTGTTCTTCGTCTTGCCGATCATCCGCCGGGCCCGGCGCGGCCGCCGCTATCATGGCAGCGGGATCGGGCCGGTGATCGTCTGGGAAGTGCTCAACGCCGCGGCCAATGCCAGCCGCAGTTCCGGCGGTAGCTGGGGTTCGAGCGGCGGTGGCGGCGGCGGATCAAGCTGGGGCGGCGGCGGCGGCAGCTTTGGCGGCGGCGGATCCTCAGGCAGCTGGTAGGAGGCAGACCATGGCACACCCCCTCCTGCATCTCGATGAGGCCGATCACCAGGCGATCAGCGCAGCCGTGGCCAAGGCGGAAGAGCATAGCGCGGGCGAGATCGTCACGATCATCGCTGGCGAATCCAATACCTTCCACGATGTCGCGCTGCTGTGGTCGGCGCTGGCCGCAATGGCCGCATTGACGGTGCTGGCGCTGTTTCCTGACTTCTACCTCGCCAAGATCGATTGGGTGCTGGGCAACTGGCAAGCCGAATGGACCCCGCAAAAGGTTTTTGCCCTGGCTCTGTTCGTCGCGAGCGCGAAGTTCCTGGGCATGTGGCTGCTGCAATTGTGGCGGCCGCTGCGCCTCGCACTCGTCCCCGCGCCTCTGAAGCACGCCCGGGTTCGCGATCGGGCCGAGCGCTATTTCAAGGTCGGGGCCGAACGCCGCACCCATGGCCGCACCGGGATCCTGATCTACCTCAGCCTGGCCGAACGCCGCGCAGAGATTGTCGCCGACGAAGCAATCGCCAGCAAGGTTTTGCCCGAGGTCTGGGGCGATGCCATGGCCGTCATGATCGCCGAGATCCGCGCCGGCCGCCCAGGCCCCGGCATGGTCGCGGCGGTCGAGCGGGTCGGCGCGGTGCTGGCCGAACACTTCCCCCGCGCCGAGGACGACAAGAACGAACTGCCCGACCGGCTGATCGAACTCTAGACCGCCGTCGACCACCTCGTGTAGGCCCGCGTCATGAGTGAAGAAGCGGAACAGGTCGTCTGGCAAGGCAAATTCATCACCACCAAGGTCAAGGGCAAGTGGGAATACGTCTCACGCAGCCGGGGGATCAAGGCGGCGGTGATCCTGGCGATCGACGAGGCGGATTACGTGATCCTGGTCGAGCAGTTCCGCGTCCCGCTGGGCAAGGCCTGCATCGAACTGCCGGCCGGGCTGATCGGCGACGATAATACCAGTTGCGATGAGGATGCCACCGCTGCTGCCAGCCGCGAGCTGGAAGAGGAGACCGGCTACCGGGCCGAGCGGATGGAACTGCTGGGGGAGTTCTATTCCTCCCCCGGCATGGTCAGCGAGAGCTTCTCGCTGCTGCGTGCCCACGGATTGACTCGCACCGGGCCTGGCGGCGGGACCGACGGCGAGGACATCACCGTTCACCGCGTCGCACTTTCGGACCTGTCAGACTTCATCGCCGCGGCCCGCCAGCGCGGATTGGGGATTGACGTAAGGCTGCTGATGCTGCTCGGTCCGGGTCTAATGGGAGGAATGTGAAGATGGCAGGACGGGTTCAAGGGAAGAAGGCGCTGGTCACCGGCGCGGCGCAGGGATTGGGTGCGGCCCAGGCGATGATGCTCGCGCGGCACGGCGCGCAGGTGCTGCTGGCCGATATCAATGCCGCCGGCGCCGCATCTCAGGCCGAAGCTATCAATGCCGAGCTTGGCGCCGGCACCGCCTTTTCCGTAGCGCTCGACGTCACCCAGGAGGACCAGTGGATCGCCGCGGTCGAAGCTGCGGCTGAGCTGATGGGCGGCCTTTCCGTGCTGGTCAATAACGCCGGTGTCGGAGTGCGCGGCAATATCGAGACCTGCACCCTGGCAGACTGGCAGCGCGGCTTTGCGATCAACGTCGATTCGGTGTTCCTCGGCTGCCAGAAGGCGCTGCCCTTGATGAAGGACAGCCAGCCCGGCTCGATCATCAACATCTCCTCGATCGCCGGCCTGATCGCCAGCGATACCATGCCCGGCTACAACGCCAGCAAGGCGGCGGTGTGGATGCTCAGCAAGTCGGTCGCGCTCTATTGCGCGAAGATGGGCTGGGACATCCGCAGCAATTCGGTCCATCCGACCTTCATCGATACCCCGATCCTTGACGGCATGGTCACCTCTACCGGCAAGAGCAAGGAGGTGATCATGGACAAGCTCGCCCGCCAGATCCCGCTCAAGCGCGTCGGCCACCCCGACGATATCGCGGGCGGCGTGCTCTACCTCGCCTCCGACGAGAGCCGCTTCATGACCGGGGCCGAACTCAAACTCGACGGCGGCATCTCGGCGATGTAGAGCGTCCCCATGGGGGAAAACGCCGACAAGCCCAAACCGCGCCCATTCCGGGTCACCTCGTTCGACGTTGCCGCCGAAGCCGGTGTCAGCCAGTCGACGGTGAGCCGCGCCCTGGCCGGCGATCCGGTGGTCAGCGAAGCGACCCGGCTGCGCGTGGCCGAGGCGGCGCGGCGGCTCAACTATTATGTCGACAACAACGCCGCCCGGCTGCGCACCGGCAAGACCGGAACGCTGGCCGTGGTGGTGATCTGCCGCCCGGATGAAGACCGCAAGGACCTCAACCCCTTCACCTATGCCCTGCTCGGCTCGATCTGCGCCGCCGCCTCGGCTCGCGGGTACGAGACGCTGGTCAGCTTCCAGGATGGCCCGGCCAACCTTGCGGGCCGCTACGAGGAACAGCGCAAGGCCGATGGGCTGATCGTGATCGGCACCACCCAGAACGAAGCGGCGTGGAACTATTACCGCGAGCTTGGGCAGAGCGGGATGCACTGGGTCTGCTGGGGCTCGCCTTATGACGATCTCGAATGGATCCGCTCCGACAACCACGAGGGCGCCCGCCTCGCCACCGGCCACCTGATCGAGCGCGGCTGCGGCAAGATCGCCTGCATCGGCTCGGTCGGCTCGCTCCAGCGCCAGTTCAAGGAGCGCTGGGACGGCTACTCGGAACGCATGGAGCGCGCCGGGCTCGATCCCTGGCTGATCGAGATCGAGGACGATCTGCCGCGCGAGGAACAGGGCCGCCGCGCCGCTCGCGCGCTGCTCGCCGCGGGCCGCCCCTGCGACGGGATCTTCGCGGTCTGCGACGAAATCGCGCTGGGCACCCTGCGCGAACTGAGCGACCTGGGGATCAAGGTCCCCGCTGATATCGCCCTGATCGGGTTCGACGGGATCAAGGCCAGCGCCAATGCCATGCCCCCGCTCAGCACGGTCCAGCCCGATTTCGCCGCCGCCGGGGCGATGATGATCGACAAGCTGCTGGCCAGCGTCGCCGGCGACAGCCACGAGCAGCGCCGCGTGCCGGTCCAGCTGCTGGTGCGGGAGAGCACGCGGCGCGGCTGAGCCCCGCCCGGAAATTCACAAACATCACAGGGTGCATGGCCCGGAAACGTCGGCCGCTGCCGCGCCCCGGTCCGTCCCCGGATTGGCGAGCGACAGCGAGTGGCACTCGGCCGGACTGGCCAATCCGAAGGCTTGGCGGCGATAGAGCTCAAGCCGCGCCGCGCGGTGCGCTTCGGCCCGCTCCAGCCCATCCAGCTCCGCCGCAGAAAGGGTCCGCGCCCAGCCCGGCTCCGGCGGCGGCGGGGCCCCGGGCCGCAGCGCGCCGGTGTCACCCGCACCGTCAGCATCTTCCGCGTCCGGATCGATCCGCGTCGCCGTGTCGTCGTCGTCAAGCCGGAATTCGTCGCCGCTCCAGTCCGGCGGCGTGGGCCAGTTGGTCAGATAGCACTGGTGCTCATCGTCCCACCAATGGCCATAGGTTCCGATCTCCAGCTGCTGCGCCTCGACCAGCGGCTCGCCCCGGGTGTCGGTTTCCGGAGGGAGCGGCGGGGGAATATCCTCGCCGTCCGCAGGATGGTGGAGGGGTGCAGGCGGGTGTTCGCAAGGGTGCTGCCCAGAGGTGTTGGGAACACTTGCCTGTACCCCTCCACCAGCTGCGCTGGTCCCCCTCCCCGGATCGGGGAGGAACTCACCCCGCTCGACCCGGGCGAGCGCCGCGTCCCAGTCCCCGGCGACCGCCGCGGTCAGTTCGGGCGGAGCGGACAGCCCCTGTTCGGCCAGCACCTGGCGGTTCTGCGCGATCAGGCCGAGCAGCAGGCGGTTGTCGAAATGGCGCACCTCGCCCACCACCTCGCCGTGATAGACCAGCGGGCGGACCATGCCGTTGACCGCCCGGTCCCAGGCGAGATCGACCAGATGCTCCGCCGCCAGCAGCCGCGCCGCATCCCAGGCCTGGGCAAAGCCCCGCGCCTCGGCCCGGCGGCGCAGTGCATAGGCACTCTCGCGCGACATTCCCACCGCCCGCGCCGCCGCCGAGACGGAGCCGCAAGCCGCCAGGTTCTCCAGAAAGGCCCGCTGTCTATCGGGCGACCACCCATCCGCCCGCACCCGCAGCGGCACCACCATATCCTCCCCCTCTGGGGGAGGTGGCTCGCGCAGCGAGACGGAGGGGGCACGCGCCCCGCCCGCCTCGCCCAAAACAGGCCCTCCCGTGATGGGAGCCACGTGCCTCCCATCACCCCCTCCCGTAGACGGGAGGGGAGCGAGACTTGCGCCGCCATCGGCGGCGCTAGTCGCAGCAGGGTAGGCCCCCTCCCCCGGCAATCCAATATCCCGCTCCAGCGGAATCCACCCCCGCCCAAACCCACTGCCCGGCTGGTCGTCCACGATCGTTCTCCTTGTCCAAAGGCAAACCGACCATGTTGCAGATTTTGGGGATGTAGGAAAATGGGGGGGCCAGCCGCGCAATCCCAGCGCCGCTCACCCTGAGCCTGTCGAAGGGTTACCCTGAGCTTGTCGAAGGCTTGTTCCGCCCCGGCCCCGCTCACCCTGAGCTTGTCGAAGGGTTGGAGGAGCTGGGCCGCCAAAGGCGGCTCGGAAAGCGCCTAACCCGCCCTCACCACTTGCCGCCCAGCTTCTCGATCTCGGCGAGCGGCGCGCGCTTGGAGGGGGTGCGGTTCTTGTCGGCGTTGCGGGGCAGTTCGGGCAAGCCTAGCTCCGCCTTGCGTGCAGCCAAGCGCGCTCCCAGCTCCGCCATGCGGATCACCGGCTCTGCCTGCTCAGCCTTGGACACTTTCGATGCCATGGTCGCCCAGCGTTTCTTTGCGGATGCGGCGTTCAGGATTGCGGAGTTGGGAGGTTGTTGCACTTTTCACCGTCACCCAAAGTTTGACAGCGTAAAGCTGCACTCTAAGAGATGTCACGATGAAGGCCGACAAGAGATTCACGGAACAGAGTTTTGGCTTTTGGGCCATAGTCAAACTTTCCTCAGAGAAGGCCGGATATTCTCAACGCAAATCTAAAAACGTGCCTTTTGCAAAGGTAAAAGGCCTAACCAGCAAGCAAATTCGTCAAGCGTTGGAAAAGCAAGGCATAGATTTGTCACTCAT
>NZ_DJUW01000029.1 GCF_002440635.1 Novosphingobium sp. UBA6272
TTTAATGGGTCCTGAGCCTAGTTGCCCTGCGGGCTGCTGGTGCAGGGGGCAATCCGATCGCCAACGCAATCCTCAATTCAGGTGTGTTTCGCGGTAACCAGATCTGCTCATCGCAATTCGATCCGCTGCACGCTGGATACCTGGCAGGACGAATTTCCCAGTGCGGCGACAATACCAATGAGAATGACTACTCAGGAGGCCACAATGAACAATGGTCTGTGGAAGCACGCATTGCGTCTGACTTCGACGGGCCGTTCAACTTCCTGCTGGGCGGTCTCTATCTCAATGCCAAGGGGCGAGACATCGACTATGCAGTGCTGGCTTCGGGGTTCGACTACATGTCGGCGTTCCTCGGCACAGTAACCGCTTTTGGCGCGGGCTCGCCCTCGTTGAATTTCGGCATGGGGCCTCCGTTTTTTCACAGCGACACCGATCGCTCAGAGCTGAAGACCTACGGTTTCTTCGGTGAAGTCTATTTCAAGTTTTCCGACAACCTTAAGCTCACTGGCGGCCTGCGATATTCGAACGACAAGAAATACATCAGGGCGCGTCAGCCATTCCTGAATGTCTTGGTTCCGTTCGGGACCAGCGATGTGAATGCTCTGCTCCTAAATTTTGACGGTGATAGTTCCCCGCCTGGGCAGCAGACTTTCGCCGAACAAAGGGGAACCTTTGACGCGGTCACGGGCCGTGTGGTTCTCGACTGGAAGCCCGAGCTGAGTTTTACGCGAGATACGCTGGTCTATGCCAGCTACACCCGCGGCAACAAGCCGGGAGGCTTCAATCCGCCTTATGATCCCAACTTGTTCCCGCCGATCCCGCTCACCTTCAAGGGCGAAACAATCGATGCATTCGAAATCGGCACGAAGAACACTTTTCTGGGCGGCGAGCTTCAGCTGAACGCGACGGCATTTTACTATAAGTACAAGGACTTCCAGGTCAGTCGAATCATCAACCGGACATCTTTCAACGACAACACGAATGCGAAGATCTACGGGGTGGAAGTCGAGGCGATTGTTAAGCCATCTCGAAATTTCACCGTCAACGCAAGCATGTCCTATCTCAGCACGGAAATTTCGGACTTCAGCACAGTTGACACTCGCAACCCGTCAAATGGGCGGTCCGACGTAGTTATCATCAAGGATTTGCAGAGCGCCGCAAACTGCGTTGTTGCGCCAAGCGTCGAAGGTAGTGTGCCGATTGCCAACACGCTTGCGCTGGTCAACGGATTCAATGCAGCGGCAGGCGGGGGTCTGATCCGTCCGGCGGTTCAGGTTCCTGGGACGAACTCCTATGGCGCCTTCTCACTTTGCGGCGCGCTGGGATCGTTCCTGCGTGCCAACACGCCTGCTGGCACGTATCTCTTCGATGCCGGTGCGGGCGGGGGTTTCTTCCTCCCTGGCGGCGTGGAACGGAACCTTAAAGGCAACGAGCTTGCAAATTCGCCCAATTGGAAATTCTCGGTCGGTGCACAGTATGACGCCGAGCTTGCGGGGGGATGGACCATTTCACCCCGAGTAGACGTGCATTTCACAGGAGAATCCTGGGGCAGCAATTTCAACACGATCCGCGACAAGATTTCGGCTTACGAAATCGTCAATGCTCAGGTGACGCTGACCGCTCCCGAAGATCGCTTTTTCGCGCGGGCATTTGTGTCGAACGTGTTCAATTCGCAGGCGATTACTGGCAAATATGTCACCGATCCTTCATCCGGCCTGTTCACCAATATTTATACGCTCGACCCAAGAACTTACGGAATTTCTGCAGGATTTAAGTTCTGATTCATATTACGGGTAATGTAAATAAATTACAGGACAATTTCTGTTCTAATAATAAACTACAATATTGATTAAAATATCTAATCTGAGAGTCATCTAGACTGCTCAAATATTGACTATTGACAAAAAGTAGCGAAGAGTTGAAATTTAGTTCTTTATTTTATGTTTGTTTTGTGGAAAGAGGTAATCGGGCCTCATCAGCCCACTCTCAAAAACTTGGGTCGTGCGCGAGCACGGCCCTTTTTTTTCGATCGGGGAATTTTCCATACGTCAGTTGCGCTAGAGCAGTTTCCACACGAAATGGATCGATGGAGATTCCCTTTGCGGCTTCGATGTGATTCAGACTTCCTGTTGGTGGCAGGAAGCCAGCATGGATGGCGCGAACTCTTTCACAGGACCTTCGGGACAGGGTAGCTGCCGCAATTGACGGCGGCTTGAGCTGTCACGCGGCAGCTCGCGTTGGGGCGTAACCGGTGTTCACAGGCCACTGCGGTCCAACGCATAAGTTCGTCGACGCGGTTGGCGGGGTGACCGTTGGCGAGCGCGGTGAGTGTTGTGGTCAGCCAGGTGTGTGGGTTGATGCCGGTGATCTTGCAGTTCTCGAGCGTGGCGATGACCACCCAGTTATCGCCGCCCACGTCGGAGCCGGCGAACAGCGCATTTTTGCGATTCAATGCAAGCGGCCGGATCGATCGCTCGACGGTGTTGGAGTCGAGTTCGACGCGGCCATCGTCGAGGAACACGGTTAGGCCATCCCAACGGCTCAGCGCGTAGCGGATCGCCTCGGCGAGCTTGCTCTTGGCGCTGACCTGGCGAAGCCGGGCATCTAGATAAAGGCGCAGGTCGTAGATGACGATGCGTGAGCGTTCGACGCGCAGGGCCCGGCGCTGCTCGGCCATGGAGCCGCGCACCTCGTCCTCGATGGCGTAGAACATGGCGATGCGGCGCAGGACCTCGGTGGCGACGGGCGACTTGTCCGCCAGCTCGAAAAACTTCCGGCGCACTTGCGACCAACAAAATGCGAGTTGGATTTGCTGCCGACGCTTTGCCAGCGCAGCGTAGCCGCCATAGCCGTCAACTTGCAGGATGCCGGCGAAGTCGCCCGGATGCGCTTCAGCGCGTTCCGATTTACGGTCGGCGGCGTAGACATAGGCAACCATCGGCGGATCATTGCCACCCCAGGGCCGGTCATCGCGGGCATAGGCCCACAGCTGGCCAGTCTTGGTCCGGCCCGCGCCCTGATCAAGTACTGGCGCGGTGGTCTCGTCGGCAAACAGCCGTTCGGATCGTCGCAATCGCTCGAGAATGTGGTCGCGCAACGGACGAAGGTACCAGCGGCCCGGCCGACCCAATCCGCCAGCGTCGATCGATCAAGCTGGATACCCTGCCGAGCATAGATCTGCGCCTGACGGTACAATGGCAGGTGATCGGCATACTTAGCGACCAGCACCTGCGCGATCAGCGTTTCGGTGGGAATGCCGCCTTCGACGATCCGCGCTGGTGCCGGGGCCTAGAGCGTTTTCCGATCATGCTGGATCATACCCGCATGAGCTGAAGTAGTTGGCGCATTCGTCGGGTTGGAAGATGTCGACAAGCTTGCCGATCAGGTCCCACAGGCCACTTACGGTTCGCTCGCCTTCTTTGCGCAGCATTGCCTTCAGCCGGGAGAATGCCTTCTCGATGGGATTGAAGTCTGGGCTATAGGGGGGAAGGAAGCGCAGGGTTGCGCCTGCTGTCTCGATGGCTTCTTGCGCCGATGCTCGCTTGTGGCTCGACAGGTTGTCCATGATGACGATGTCTCCCGGTCGCAGTTCCGGCACGAGCACTTGAGTCACGTAGGCTTCGAACCAGTCTCCGTTGATCGGGCAATCAAGCACCATTGGTGCCACCATGCCGTTCATACGCAGGCCGGCGACGAACGTGGTCGTTTTGCGATGACCATGCGGGAAGCCCATCCGCAGTCGCTCACGCTTGGCGCAGCGGCCGTGGCTTCGGGTCATGTTGGTGGCGGTCCATGTCTCGTCGATGAACACGAGGCGCTCCGGCTCCAGATCGATTTCGCCGTTGAACCAGCGCCGGCGCTGGCTCAGGACGTCGGGGCGGTCTTGCTCGATCGCGTGGCCGGTCTTTTTTTCCTCGTAATTCCGCGACGATCGAAGAACCGCCACAGCGTACCAATGCCGACCAGGACTCCCTGGGCGGCAAGTCCGGAACGGAGCTCGGCAAGGGTAATGCCGCCATTGTCGTCGAGCATCGTCATTATCAGCCCAGCGTGAGCATCGGTCTTGGAGGAACGCTGGTCACCACCCGGCTTGCCAGCAACTGCCCGACCATGCGCAAGCCCCATCTGACGCCAGCGGACCGCCGTAGCCACGCCGATACCGAAACGCGCTGCGACGGCTCGGCAACTCATGCCGCCCTCCACCGCAGCAACCACTCGATCCCGCAAATCCTGAGATAACGCTCTGGCCATCAATGCTGGCCTCCTGCCCAGCAGGCAGGATGAATCAGATTTTCAGCCGAACAGGAATCCCCGTCGATTCAGCAGCTGTGGAAAACGCTCTAGCGCCGCCAATGCGTCGGGCCCTTTGCGGAAATCCACCGGTCGCGTTGGCACCATCACGCGCGCGCCAGGGCCGGGTCCGATCATCGGGTGGCCTTGAGTGCTTCTATCACCGCGGTAATCACGCTGGCATTGGCACCGCGCGCAATCTTTACCGCTACGCAGTCAATCTCCAGTTCCACCGCAGCCGTTGAAGCACGCCGCCTGTGCCGGGCTCGACGCGCAGATGCCGGATCCGGCAGTGGGCTCAACTCGACCACTGCGGGCACGAACGCCGTGGTAGCCGGTTCTGCCGGCAAAGGTGCCGGTCCTTGACCGCCAGTTACTTGTGCAAATCCTTCCGCCAAGCATAGACCTACGAAGGGTCAAGACCATGGCGACGGGCAACGGCGCCGACACCTCTGTTGCCCGCATAGCACTCCGCCACAATCGATGCCTTGACCTCCGGTGGCCAATCGCGCCGTTTGCCCGCACCGGTGAATATCTCGAACCGCTGCGCGCCCTTGCTCACAGGATCATCACACGGGATTATCATAGGAGTAGCGCCTCAGCCCAAATCAGGCCCGCAAGCTCAACGTTGGACATTACCCGCGCAAGGTGGGGGCCGAACAGCGGTTACGGATCGAAGATGGCAACGGCCAATTGTTGGCGAGTGGCCGGGGTGTCTATGTCGGCTAGGTTCTAAAGCTGGCGTTTGCATGGCGCAAACGGCATGATTAAACTGGCTGGCTAGATAGCAAAAGGAAAGACGAGATGCGCCATGATAAAGGAGCACATGAGCCCAAACCGGCAGCAACGATCATGTTGCTGCGCGATGATCCCGAATTCCAGGTGCTGATGGTTAGACGCCACCAGCAAGTCGATTTTGCCTCCGGTGCGCTCGTTTTTCCCGGCGGAAAGTTACATCGAGGCGATTCGAACCCGGCCTGGGTGGAGCATTGCGCTGGATGGGATCAGTTTGACGTTGTTCAGCGTTCCCTTCGCATAGCTGCAATCCGTGAGGTCTTCGAAGAGGCCGGCATTCTGCTGGCGCGCTATCCTGGCAGCGACCTGTTCGAGGCCGCTTCTGATCCAGATGTGCGTGCCTCCGTCGAACGTGGCGAAATTGCCTTCATCGACGTGGTGCGTGAATTGGGTGTGCTTTTGCGGCTTGATGCGCTCAGCATTTTTGCCCGTTGGATCACGCCGCTGATCATGCCAAAGCGGTTCGACACCTTTTTCTATGTGGTCCACGCCCCCGCCAACCAGGTCGCTGCCTGCGATGGGCACGAGACCGTCGATGCCGAATGGATCTCACCAAGCGATGTCTTGCGCCTGGCCAAATGCGGCGAGCGCACGGTTATCTTCCCGACTCGGATGAACGTGCAACTGCTGGCCGAAGCCAATGATGCGGCGGATTGTATCAAGCGCGCGGAGGAGCGAACCTTGGTTACCGTTATCCCCGCGCTGGAAGAACGCGATGGCAAACGTCTCCTCGTGATTCCCGATAATGCCGGTTATGGTTCCGTAGTCGAAGTTGTCGGATAGCTATTACTAATCAGGGTTGAAAAACTAATAACGCCAAGTCAAGGCAGCCTCCGGGACACAATGAAGCATCCCGGAAGCTGATGATGACTAATCAGAACTTGCCGCGCACCGTGACACCGTAGGTACGTGGCTCGGCGAGGAATGACGAGAAGATTTGCCGTCCGCCCGGAAACTGGGGATAGCCGTAACTGGCTGAACTTCCGCCTGCCTGATAAGGCGTGTTGAAGGTTACCTGAGTGTAGTCCTGGTTGAAGAGATTCTGGACCCAGAACTCCACTCCCCAACGCTCATCCTGACCACGCAAACCAATGCGTCCATTGACGACCACGAAGCTATCTTGACTCTTTTGCGGATAGAGGTCCGACCCTGTATTATAATCCGAGCTGAGCCGGGCATCGACGTAAAACAGCGCATGCAATCCCGAACTGCCGATTTCGGGTGTCCAGGAGGCCGAACTGGTGACCACCCACGGTGCGGAATTCGAGATCTGCTTGCCAGGCAGCACGCGCAATGCCGGGTCAAGCGGAGCACCTTGGCTGTTTCCGACCAGGTTGTCGCGGTATTTTGTGCTGGCGTAAGTGACACCAAGGTTAAAGGTCAGATTGCGCACAGGGCGCAAGGAACCCTCGATCTCCACACCCTGGCTGAGGACACCGTAGCCAACATCGCCGGAAGCACAGGAGCCGGTAGCTGGATCAGCGTCCCTGTCCGCACCGCCCAGGCTAGCCTTGCAACCGTTGACCGTTTGAACGATGTAAACCGCGCCGGCGAAAGTGTTCAACTGGAAGTTGCTGAACTCCTGCCGAAATCCTGTCACGGACAGGCTGAATTCCCGCGAGCTGTACTTCAGACCCACCTCATAGGCTTTGACATATTCCGGATCGAACATGAGGTTGTGGACATAGGCCTGCGCGCCGCCACCTGCCGCAAATGGCATGATTGGCGACTTAAGGGCAGATCGATCGAGATTGAATCCACCCGCCTTGTATCCCTTTGAATAGTTGGCATAGATCATTACCTCTGGGCGGACCTGATAGGAGAGGCCCGCCGTATAGGTGAATTCACTTTCACTGCGCTTGCCGTTGATCGAGACCCTGTTCACCTCGGATGTCGAGTTCCCCTGGCAGCCCAGGCTGAGGAGCGATCCGGCTAGCGTGCGAACCGTGGCGTTGGCGCTGGAAAGATCATCGATCAAGGTTCCCTGCAATGCCGGACAAATCGTGTTGTTGTTGCCAAAGGTGGCGTCGAGGCTCTTGTCTTCCCACGTGTAACGCGCGCCAAGCGTCAACTTCAATTCATCGGCAAGTGTGATGATGTTGTGCGTGAACATCGCATAATTCTTGGAATGCTGGTGGTACGAATCCATCGTCGTACCGACGTTGCGGATCGAATCGAGGCGATCAAAGCCATTGATAATGTCAGCGCCAAAACTTCCCACGACAGTCCGGCCGGTTGCACTGAGGCAACCGGTGCTTGCAGGATCGTAGAAGCCCGCGAGGCCTCCGCCCGAAACGATCCGGCAGGCGGCGAAGCGTCCGTATTGGCTGCCAAAGCGCAGCGCATCGTCGACATTCAGCTTTTCGTCCGCGAAATAGCCCCCAACCAGCCAATCCAGCTTATCGTCGAAGGCTGAACCCTGAAGGCGCAATTCCTGGGTGAAGGTCTTGAACTGCCGGAAAGAGCCAGGAGCCCTGTAGAGCAGATCAACCGTGGAATAATCGCTATCACCTTCCTGTTCGCTCTTGAACTCGCGATAGCCCGTGATGGAGGTGAGCTTTGCCGCGCCGAAATCGTGATTGATCTCAAGCGAAACGCCACCATCGTTGATGGTCCCGCCCATCGGATGGGCGGTGGATGTCCAGATCTTTCGGCTGAACGGATCGCTGAATGCCTGGGACTGTTGGCCGAGATCGAGCAGAACCTTGACGATGTTGTTCTGAGCCGGATCGTTGAGGCCCCCGATCAGCGGATTGAAGGCCGCATCGATATATGCTGCTCCGCAACATGCTTCTTCGCGGTGCGTGTAATCGCCGATCAACCTGACGCTGGTTGCATCCGTCGGTTCGAACAGAAATTGCCCGCGCACGAAATAGCGATCACGGTTGTTAACTGTCGTTCCTGTGTTCACATCGTCATAAAAGCCGTCGCGCTTGGCGTATACGCCCTCAATCTTTGCCGCGAGTGTATCGGTCAAAGGGCCGGTTATCGAACCAGCCAGGCGCCAATAATCATAATTGCCATAGCTGGCCTCGGCGTTCGCTCCGAAGGTGAAGGATGGCTTCTTGCTGATCACATGAATCAAGCCAGCCGACGCATTCCGGCCAAACAGTGTGCCCTGCGGTCCGCGCAGCACTTCGATCCGCTCGACCTCGCCAAGTTCCGACAAGGCAACGCCGGACCGAGACCGGTAGACGCCATCAATGAATACCGCGACCGAACTTTCAAGGCCCGGATTGTCCCCGACTGTCCCCACGCCGCGAACGCGCGCCGAGCCGTTAGCTTCGGTTCCTGTCGAAGAGACCATCAAGGAAGGTGCGAGCTGGCCAAGTTGCCGAATATCGCTTGCGCCGGAATTCTGCAACGATTGAGCATTAACGGCGGTAACCGCCAGCGGAACCTTGGAGAGGGTTTCCGAACGGCGGGTTGCGGTGACCACGATTTCTCCACCCGGCGCTTGCTGCTCGACCTGCTCGCTCACATTTGCCTCACCCCCGGCGGTTTGCTGGGCCAGAGCAGGACTCGCTATCGCTAATAGGCTGCATGATCCCGACAACGCGATCAAATGAAAACCATTAGATCTCAACATATAATCCTCCTCACTTTTTTAGAATCTTGAACTCACGTTGATTTCTAGCTGCCGATCAACCGGGCGGCCAAAGCCAGCATCCTAGCACCGATCGGATCGCGGCAAGAAATGCCAAGGGCTGATCCAGCATCAAATGGTGTCGTGAATTGGGTATCGCGATGATCGGGATGTCGGTTCCGCCAAGCTCGTGCACGAAATTCCGCGAGTCTCGCGTGAACAACAGGCTTTCCTCGCCATGCACGATCGCCTTTCGCCCCGGTGCCGAAACCAGTTTAGGGCCGATCGCTAGCCAATCGGCACGCGAATTGTCGCGATTGAACACCGCAGGCGAGAACTTCCAGCTCCAGCCGCCTTCGACCCGGCGCAAGGAATGATAGGCCATATAGTCCATCAGGAACGGTTCCCCCACTTGCTGCGGCGGCGAGAGCTTGTAGCGGCTGCGGGCAGTCGCAAAGTCCGGGTAGATGCGCTGCGGCTTGTCGGGATTGCCTGAACCCGGGCTGGTGTGGCCGCCTGCCCAGAATGCTTCGAGCATGGCGGGGCGCAGGGTCATCATGTCGCAAGTGGCTGCACCGGCAAAGCCGCCAGGCAATTGTTCAAGCGCCTCCAGCGCGACACTGGCACCGAAGCTGTGCGCGACGATCGCCGGTTTCCGGTCAGCATCGAACAAGCCCAGCGCCCGCGCCACTCCGATCATTTCCCGGCCGCGCGCGGCCATGTCGCAATTTTCGCGCACCGCGCTGTCGCCCATTGCGGACAGGTCGTAGGCTACGACGTCGTAATCGTTCGCAAGGAATGGCGCGATGAAGGCAAAGCAGCGGGCGTGGGCGAGGAAGCCGTGAGTCATCAGCACGGGTGGCTTACCGCGCTGCCCCCACCGGAAATAGTGGATCCCCGTGCCATCAACCTCAACGAAGCCTTCCTCGCGCGGAACGGCAAGGGCATCGACAAACCAGCGGGGCAGTTCTTCAGGGTTCGGTGCCCATTCCGGATCGATATCGCCAAGACCGTTCGTTATGTCACTCGACAAGGTATTTTCCGATCAGAATGTTCAAGAAACGAGACCGAAGCCGCGATAGCCATTTGCGGCAACGTCGGCACAGATCTGGGCGTAGGTTGATACGCTCGGGAAGTTGATCAGCTGGCGCTTCTTGCCTGGAATGTTATCGCCCATGTACCAGGACTTGGCTTTGGGAAAGAGCGTCATCGCACCGATCTGTTCGACCATGTCGGTCCATTCGCGCTCCGCTGCCGGATCGGGCTCGAACCGTGTTATCCCCTCGCTCCTCAGGTGAGCCAGGAAATCAGTCGTCCAGTCGCCCTGCAGCTCGGCCGCGGTCGGACCATTGGAAAAGCCGGATGGACTCAGCGGGCCGTAGTGGAACAGCATATTGGGGAACCCGGAAACGGAATTGCCCAGATAGGCGCGGACCCCGTCCTTCCACGCGTCACCCAGGTTAAAGCCTTCGGTGCCGAGCAGATTCATGTCGATCAGCCCGCCGCTGCCGGCATCGAACCCCGTGGCGAATACGATGATGTCGCATTCGATCAGGCCGCTTGCGGTCTCGATACCGCTGGGGACCACACGTTCGATCGGATCGCGCTTGAGATCGACCAGCGACACATTGTCCTGTGCGAATATCTCGTAATAGTTCTGTTCGAGCGAGGGTCGTTTCGTGCCGAAGGGATGCGGAGGTTCCATCGGCGCCAATGCCTCGTGAAGCAAGGGATCGGCAATCCGCGCGCGGACCTTCTCGCGCCAGAAATCGTAGGCGAAGCGGTTGGCGCGTTCGTCGGTCAGCAGATCGGCGAAATTGTTGTACCAGAACCGCAGGCCGCCGGCTCGCCATAGACGTTCGAAAGTTGCGATACGTTCGACTGCATCGACGTCGAGCGCGCTGATTTCCATTCGATCGGCATCGAAGCCGCCGTTCGAGGTCTGCCGTCTGGCAAAGATCGTGGGATAGGCAGCCTTTTCCTGCGCTTGCTGCTCAAGGCTCAGCGGCTGCTGCTGCATCGGCAGAGCCAGGATCGGGGTGCGCTGGAACAGGGTCAGCTGCGCGGCGTCGCGCGCGGCTTCCTGCGCAACTTGCACGCCGCTCGCCCCGGTGCCGATGATCGCCACCCGCTTCCCGGCCAACGGAAGGCCGTCCTGAGGCCAATGCGCGGTATGGTGCCGTTCACCCGCAAACGTTTCCAGGCCGGCAATGTCCGGAGTATAGCATTTGGCGGCAAAACCGGCACAAGGCAGCAGGAAGCGGGCGCTGATCTGCTGGCCTTGCGCCGTATCGACACGCCAGACATCGCTTTCGGCATCGAAGCGGGCACCAGACACCCGCGTCCCCATGTCCATGTCGGGCCAGAGCTCCAGCTTTTCGCACACGTAGCGGAAATATCGTCGCAGCTCTCCGCCGCCGGGAAACCGTTCGCTCCAGGTCCAGTCCCGCCACAACTCGGGCAGCGAGAATTCGTAGATCGGGACGTGCGAATCGACCCGGGCACCGGGATAACAGTTCCAGTACCAGATCCCGCCGGGTTCGGCGGCGGCGTCGATCAACCTTGTGCGAAACCCGGCCTGACGCAGCCGGTGGAGCAGATAGATTCCGCTGAATCCCGCCCCGATGATCAGTGCGTCGCAGTCTGGATCGGGTGCGCTCATTGGGCGGCGCTCAGCTTGGCGGCAAGGTCTGCCGCGCCCTTGTAGTCGGCCTTGCCGTTGGGCGCACGCAACGCCATCGCGGTAGCGAACACGGCCTTGGGGGTCTTGTAGCCCGCCAGTTTGCTGCGGACATGCTCCTTGACGGCCGGTTCATCGAGCGTCTCGCCCGCGGTAAGGTGAACCACTGCGGTCACCGCCTGGCCCCACTTCTCATCGGCGACCCCCACGACCAGCGCATCCTCGATAGCCGGATGAGTCTTGAGTACTTCCTCGACCTCTTCGGGATAGACCTTTTCGCCAGCGGTGTTGATGCATACGCTGCCCCGGCCGAGCAGGGTCAGGCTGCCATCGGCCTCGACCGTGCACCAGTCCCCGGGGATCGAGTAGCGGACTCCGTTGATGGTCTTGAAAGTCCGTGCCGATTTTTCGGGATCCTTGTAATAGGCCAGTGGGATCGGCCCCTTGAGGGCGATAAAACCCGGTGTGCCGGTGCCTGGGCGGACCAGTTGGTCGTTCTCGTCGAACACGTCACAGAAACCGCCGATGGTGAACTTCGCCGTCTCGGTGGTCCCGGCGGCAGTCGTAATCGAGCGCCCGAAACCAAGCCCTTCCGAAGCGCCGAAGCTGTCCATCAGGGCCACTTGCGGAATATGCCCAATCAAGCCCTGCTTGACCTCCTTGCTCCACATCACCCCCGACGAGACGATGGTGATCAGGCTTGAGGTATCGAAACCGCCAGGGTTATCATCGAGGGCTTTGAGCATCGGTTTGGCGAAGGCATCGCCGACGATCGCGATCGACTGCACCTTGTTGCGTTCGACCGCTTCCCACAACTCGACCGCGTCGAGCGAGGGATTGTCCAGCGTGACAAGGCAACCACCCGAGGCGAGCGTCCCGATCGCCGTGATGAAGCCCGTCCCGTGCATCATCGGGCAGGCTGGCAGAGTCATCCGACCCGGGCCTTCGGCGCGGATCATGGCGACGGCTTCGTCGAGGCTGTCCGGCACAGGCGCGAGCATGCGCTGCGCATCGAGCTGGGCTTCGCGCATATCGGTGTGGCGCCAGACCACACCCTTGGGCATGCCGGTCGTCCCGCCGGTGTAGATGAACAGTTCATCGTGCGGCGACCGCTCGATCCCCAGCGGCGAACCGTCGCCCGATGCCGCGAGATCTTCATAGGCAAGCGCAAGCGGGGCCTTTGCCGCCGCATCGCCGATTTCGACGAAAAGCTTGGCCTTGGTCAGCCGGTCCTTCAGTTCGACTATGCAATCGCGGAATTCGGCGCTGTAGAAAATGGCCTCGCTGTCGGAATCGTCGAAGATGTAGAACACCTCCTCGGGGCGGTAGCGATAGTTGATGTTCACATGGGTGAACCGGCCTTTGAAGCAAGCCGCCATCAGTTCGCCGTATTCAGGGCGGTTGCGCATGTAGAACGCGACCTTGGTTCCGGGCAAAATGCCGTTCGCCGTAAGGAAGCGCGCGATATTGTTCGACCGCGCGCCCATTTCCGCCCAGGTGACGACACGCGTGCCGTGGATCAGGGCCGGTGTATCTGCGGGAAGGGCAGGCTCGATCGCGTCCAGTATGTCGCCAAGATTCCACTTTGCCATTGGAACTGTCCTCTCGCTTAGTCAGACCCCTCTTGCGGTCCAGCCTTGCAGTATCGCCGCCTCTTCCCGGACCGTTTCGGGTCCGCCCAGTACCTGCCGGTCGAAACCGATCCGCTTGAACCAGTAATGCAGCCCTAACAGGTCGGTGAAGCCCATGCCGCCGTGCACCTCGGTTGCGGTCCGGGCGACAAACCGGCCTACTTCGCCGGTGTGCGACTTGGCATGGCAAGCGACCAGTTCCGCTTCGGCTGGGACCGCGTCAAACGCATGGGCCGCATACCACACCAGCGACCGGCACGGCTCGTTCTTCGCGGCCATTTCAGCGCACATGTGCTTGACCGCCTGGAAGCTGCCGATCACCCGCCCGAACTGCTCGCGCTGCCCGGCATAGGCAACCGCCTGGGCGATCATCGCATCCGCCGCACCTAGGCTGTCCGCCGCGAGCAGGATGCGGCCTGCGGCAATCAGTCGCCGCGCCGCCGCACCGCCGTCGTCGGCCAGGGCTTCCGCCGGGGTCGACGCAAGCCGCAGTTCGCCGACCGAGCGCGTCGCGTCGATCGTCTTGAGGGCAATCAGCTCCAACCCGTCTGCCTGCGCCGATACGATGTGCAGCCGACCGGCTTCGTCGGCGATCATGAAGTGATCGGCCTCCTCGCAATCGAGCACGAACAGCGCCGTGCCAGTCAGCGCGCCACCGGTGCAACGCACGCCCGAACCATCGCGGCGGGAGACCTGCTCATTCACCCCGACGCCGAAACGCACCTCGCCAGCTGCAATGCGCGGCAACCATTGGGCCTGCTGCGCCTCGGATCCGGCCGCGATCAGCGCGAGCGGCGCCATCACGTTGCGAGCGGCGAACGGCACCGGCGCCACCGCTTCCCCCAGCGCCGTAGCAACGACCGTTGCATCGAGCAGTCCCATGCCAAGGCCGCCATGGGCCTCCGGCACCACCAGCCCGGGTAGCCCCAATTCGGCCAGCGCGGCCTGGCTTTGCGCGCTAACCGCGCTGCCGGCTTCGGCCACTTGCCTGACATGATCGAGCGGAGAGAGTTCGCGCAGCAGCCGCGTAACGCTTTCTGCCAGCATCTGCTGTTCCTGCGAAAGTCCGAAATCCATCACTGCCCTCCTTGCGCGGACGGGCCTTTGGGCAGGTCCAGGCGCGGCTCGCGCGGCATGTTGAGGCCGCGCTCCGAAATGATGTTCTTCTGGATCTGGGCGGTTCCGCCGCCGATGATCAGGCCAAGCTGGAACATGTAGTTCCATTGCCAGCTGCCGTTTGCGCGCTCGTGGGCGCTGCCGTTGTAGAGGATTCCCAATTCGCCCAGCGCGTCGATCGCCAAAGCGGAAATCTGGTGGGCCAGCTCGCAGGCCTGGAGCTTGACGATCAGCTTGGCCATGCCGCCCGGCTCGCCCTTGATCTGGTTCGATAGGATCCGCATCCCGTTGTACTTCATCGCCGCGACTTCGGCCTGGAGCGCCACCAGCCGGTCGCGAAGGGCCGGAAGGTCGATCACCCGTGCACCGCCGACCTGTTCCACCTTCATCAGTTCGATCAGCGCGAGCAGCCGGTTTTCGAGTGCGTCGGGATCGCCCAGCATCCCGCGTTCGTGCCCGAGCGTGGCGTTGGCGACGAACCAGCCTTGCCCGCGCTGGCCGACGATCTGATCGACCGGCACGCGCACATCGGTGAAGAAGGTTTCGTTGAATTCGGCATGGCCGGTCATGGTCCTGAGCGGGCGGACTTCGATCCCCGGCGTGGTCATCGGGAAGATCAGATAGCTGATCCCCTGGTGCTTGGCTGCGTCCCCTTCGGTCCGCACCAGGCAGAAGATCATGTCCGCTTCCTTGGCGGTGCTGGTCCAGATCTTCTGGCCGTTGACGACGAAGTCGCCGCCTTCAACCCGGGCGCTGGTCTTGAGACTGGCGAGGTCCGATCCCGATCCGGGTTCGGAATAGCCCTGGCACCACACCACATCGCCGGCCAAAGTCGGTTCGATCCAGCGCCTCTTCTGCTCTTCGGTGCCAAGTTCGAGCAAGGTCGGCACCAGCATCGAAATGCCCTGGTTGGCGAGTCCGCCGGGCACACCGGCGCGCGCAAACTCCTCGGCGATGATCCGGGACTTGAGAATGTCGGGCTCGGCCCCGAACCCGCCGTATTCGCGCGGAATGGTGCGCGCGGTGTAGCCATGCTCGATCAGCAGCTTCTGCCAGGCCACGCCTTCATTCGACGGGCGGGCCGCACGACCGGCATTCTTTGGTGCGAGATGGCGATTGACGGCGATGAAGTCGCGCACCTCTTCGCGGAACGTCTCATACTCGGGGCCATAACTCAGGTCCATTGCACAGCGTCCTTTCAGGCCGGCCGGAAGACGGGCAAGCGAAAGTCTTCCCCGATGGTTTCGAACGCGAGTGCCACCGGCAGGTCGAGCCGGACAGCGTCGATCGGGCAATCGATCAGCCGCGTGGCCATGCGGACCCCCTCGTCGAGCTCGACCACTGCGGCGACATAGGGAATGTCCGCCGCGAAGGCGGGGTGCAGCGCCTGATGCACCACGGTCCACGAAAACACCGTGCCCTTGCCCGAGCTTTGTTCCCACGCAAAGTCAGGCGAGCCGCAACGCGCGCACATGTAGCGCGGCAAGTGCCGCCACGAACCGCAACCCCCGCATTTCTGGAAGTAGAGGTGCCCATCCTGGCACCGCTTCCAGAATTCCTGCTCGACCGGGTCTTGCGGGCGAGGCCGCGGCTTGGCCGGCGCAGCGGCGGCCGCGGCGCGCGCCTTGGGAGAAAGATCTTCGTCCATCAGCCAAACCTCCGCAAGATGGCAACACTGCCGTCACCCAGATCGCCCCAGCCGGTGACCAGCCCGGTCTGCGCCCCTTCGACCTGCCGCTCGCCGCAGTCGTGCCGCAGCTGGCGCACCGCTTCGACCACGTGGTTGAGCCCCCAGACGTGGGCTTCGCTGAGCAGGCCGCCGTGCGTGTTGAGCGGAAAGTTCCCGCCAAGCTCGATCTGGCCATCCTTGACGAAATCGAGCGCGCCGCCCGGCTCGCAATAGCCCATCGCCTCAAGCTGGAGCAGCACCACGTAGGTAAAGCAATCGTAGACCTGGAGGAAATCCATGTTGCTACGCGACACCCCGGCCATCTCGAAAGCCTTGGGCGCGGCATAGGACAGGCCGATCTTGAACGGATCGGGCCGGGACGGAATATCATCGGCGGGATAAGGATGGCCTTCGGCAGCGCCCGCGATCGTCACCGGAACGTGCCGCAGGTCGCGCGCGCGATCGAGCCGTGAGACCACCACCGCACAGGCCCCGTCGGTTTCGAGACAGCAATCGTAAAGCCGGAACGGTTCCGAAATCCACCGCGCCGCATGATAGGTCTCACGGTCCAGCGGCTTCCCGTAGGTGAACGCCTTGGGATTGAGCTGGGCGTGCTTGCGGCAAGCCAGGGCGATGGCGGCGGTTGCTTCCGGCCCCACCCCATAAAGCTGCGAATGCCGCATCGCCAGCCAGGCGTACATCTGCACCGGCAGGAATACGCCGTAAGGAATGTAGTACCCCTGGATGGTGTTTGTCAGGGTGTTCATGTTCATCGACCGGGTCGGCGGCGCGCCCGGTTTGGGCCGCAGCGCCGAAAAGCCGTTCCAACCCAGCGTGACCAGCACGTGATCGCACAGCCCGGCGGATATCGCCATCGCGGCGTTCTGCAGCGCGGTGGTCGGGCTGGCGCCGCCCATGTGCACCGTCGCCGCATAGCGCAGCACGTCGATCCCGAGATTGGCGGCCAGCTCCTCGCTGGTGGTATAGATCGGCGGCGGCACCATGCCGTCGATGTCCGAAGGCTTGAGCCCGGCATCGGCAATCGCCTTGCGCGCAGCCTCCAGCATCATGTCGACGGCGGTGCGTTCAGTGCCCTTGACGAAATCAGTCTCGCCAACCCCGGTGATAGCTGTCTTGTCGGAAAAGGTCATGCCGGTTCCAGGTCTCTTTGTCGTTGCATGGCGAGTTCGCGGCGGACCTGGAATTCGACCTCGATCCGTTTGGACTCGGGTTCGGCCCTTCTGTATCGCGGCGCGGGAGCCAAACTGAGCGACGCGCGAACCTCTTCGAGCGGACGATCCAGCAGTTCTTCCCACTGTATTTCGGGAAAGTTCTTGGCCGCACGCCCGCGCCGCCAAGCCTCGATCATCGGGCCCAGTACCGGTAATCCGGGATGCTCACGTCTTGATTTGAGCAGTCCGAGCAGCAGCAGAAAGCCGATGCCGTGGTTGTGGAACTGGGCGTTGCCAAAGGTCAGCACGCAAATTTCGCCCAGCCCATCTCGCCCGTAACCGGTGACAACGTGATAGAGATCGTGCGAATCCCTCATCCGGTTGCGGAACAGGGCGACATCGGGATCGACAAAGGTCCGGACACCACCCTCCTCGCTCGCCTCAACCAGCCCTTCAGCGCTCAGGCCTTCGCCATAGACAAAGGCCAGATATTGCTGTCCCAGGCTCCCCTTCGGGCAGCGCGCCAACCGTTCGCGGTCGCGCAGGCGATCGAGCAGATTGCTCCGGCTGGCCAGGATGCGCCTCCCGCCTTCGGATCCCGCAAACCGCCTGAAATGGCGATAATAGCTGTTTCCAGCCAAGGCCTCGACAATCCTGAATACCTGTGCGGTATCTTCCTTGTCGCGGAGTAGAACCTTTACCGCCGAGAGCGCTTCTCCTGGGCGGATGCGGCGCTTCAGTTCCTGTCCCTTCATCTTCGCCTCGCTTGCCATTTCGATGCGGCTTCCTCACCCAAATCGCTTGGCTCCGGCCAAGGCCTTTTCGGCGTCGGCCACCAGATCGCGCATCACCGCGGCGGCGGGGCGAACCGACTTGATCAAACCGATGCCCTGTCCCGCAAACCCGGGAAGCACATCCATCCGCTTGTCGCGGATCGCCGCCGCCATGACCGGGCCAGCAATCATCGACTGGTAAGGCATGGGCAGCGGCTCCTTGCCCGCTTCGATCCATGCACTGGCCCATTTGTTGGCGATCATCCGGGCTGGCTTGCCGGTGATCGAGCGACTGACCACCGTGTCGCCGTCACCGCCCTCGGCAATGGCTTGCTTCTGGAAATCCTCGATTCCGGCTTCTTCGGTCGCGAGGAAGGCCGTTCCCACCCAGGCACCCTCGGCACCGAGCATGAAGACCGCTGCCACTCCGCGCCCGTCGCTGATGCCGCCGGCACCCAGCACCGGGACCCGGTCCCCCACGGCGTCGACCACCTGGGGAATCAGCGAAATCGTCCCGATCGGCGAATTGTGGCCGCCGCCATCGTGACCCTGGGCGACGATCATATCGATCCCGGACTCTACCACCTGCAAGGCGTGTTTGACCTTGCCCACCACCGCCATCACGATCGTGCCGTTGGCGTGCAGGCGATCCATCCACGGTCCGGGATTGCCCAGTCCGGCCGCATAGACGGGCACCTTTTCCTCGATCACCACCTCCATCTGCGCTTCGAAGAACTCCTTCGAGAACAGCGGCGGACCACCTTCGCTTTCCGCCCCGGCGGCGGCGCGCATCGCCGCAGCGGAATCGACTTCGCCCAGTCCTTCACGTGCCATGAAATCGCGGGCGAATTGTTGATACTCGCCGAACACCGCCATCGGATCCGTAGGAGCCGCCCCGGTTTCAGGTGCCTTGCCCCGGCGGACAGAAGCGGGCAGTAAGGTATCGACCCCGAACGGCTTGTCGGTTAGCGCGCGGGTCTCGCGAATCCAGCTGCGCAAGCGTTCGGGCGAGCATGCCGCCGCGCCCAGCACACCTAGCCCACCGGCGTTGGAAACCGCAGCGGCCAGCCGGGGCACGCTCGCGCCGCCCATACCGGCCAGCAGGATCGGATGCTCGATCTTGAGCATCCCGCAAATTCGGCTGTTCAGTGCCATCGTCCTCTCCAGAAGTGCCGGCCTAGCCTGGGTCTCCCCATCTGACCTTTTGCGTAACGAGCTCGGGGCTGCGAGCCGCGAGATATTCGGACGATCCCTTGACCAGCCGCTCCATGTGTCGGCGTGCACCATCGGCATCGCGCAGGCGCACCGCGTTCAGTACCCGCGCGAGGCAGCGCAATTGGCCGGCCCGTTCCTGCGCGGAATAACCCAATTCCATGGCAAGATCGCGGGTCAGCAAATGCAGTGCCGATGTAAGCAATCCGAAGGTCGGGTTGCCGCTGGCCCAGCCCAGCAAATCGTGAAAGCGCCGGTTGGTTTCCTCGAACCCAGCGGTTTCGCGGTCGCGTTCGAGTTGGGCGTAGCAATCGCTCAATGCGGCGAGATCTGCGTTGGTCGCCCGCGCCGCAGCCTTGGCCGCCATATCGGGCGCGATCGCTTCGCGCAGTTCGAGCAGGGCCCGCAGATCGGTATCCATGAATTGCAGGATGAGCGACAGAGAGCTGGCAAAATCGCGCGTCTGCGGCCGCGACACAACCGGTCCGCCGCCGCGGCCCAGTTGCAACTGGATCACCCCCTGCAGCTCAAGAAACCTGAGCGCCTCGCGCAAGGTTGCGCGCGCGACTTCGTAACGCGCCAGCATATCCTCCTCTTGCGGGAGGCGGTCTCCGGCCTCACGGGCGTTGAGCTGGATATCGGACACGATGGCCTGCGCGACCTGCAAGGCGCGCTTTGCCTTGCCTGCGGGCACCGCGTTGTCGTCCGGAGATCGATGTGGAACAGAAGCCATAAAAACGTATAAGCATTAATCGATCACCGTGTCTAGCATCTCCTGCGGAAAAACGTTGGCGCCCTGAAACCTGTCGAAAACTCGGCATTTCGGTAATCGTAAGCGATCCCGACCTGGCACCTCCCCGAGTTGGCGGATTAAAGCTGATAATCTTTATTGACAGAATGGCCCTTTCGGCCCTAGGTGACGCCATTGAGAAAGGTCTGTTCCATGGCAACTTCGGCAACTCAGGAAAAAGTCCTCTACGCTTCCGTCGATTCGATCCCGCTGCACGAGATCAATGTCGCCAATCCCTACCTCTTCCAGAATGACACCGTGGGGGAATATTTCACCCGGCTTCGGCGCGAGGATCCGGTCCACTACTGTGCAGAAAGCCGGTTCGGGCCCTATTGGTCGGTGACCAAGTTCAACGACATCATAGCGGTCGACACCAACCACAAGGTCTTCTCGTCGGAAGCCAAGCTCGGTGGGATTTCGGTCCAGGACATGCACAGCGTCGAGGGCGCGCTCGAGCTCGAAATGTTCATCGCGATGGATCAGCCCAAGCACGACCAGCAGCGCAAGGCGGTAAGCCCGGTGGTTGCACCATCGAACCTGCTTCTGCTTGAGCCGATCATCCGCGAACGGGCGGGCGCGATCCTCGATTCGCTGCCGGTCGGCGAGGAGATCGACTGGGTAAAGCTGGTGTCGGTCGAACTTACCACCATGACGCTTGCGACGATCTTCGATTTCCCCTGGGACGAGCGCGCCAAGCTGACCCGCTGGTCGGACGTCACCACCGCGTCACCGGAAACCGGCATCGTCGAATCGTTCGAACAGCGCCGCGAGGAACTCATCCAGTGTGCGATGTATTTCAAGGGCCTGTGGGACGAACGGATCGACAAGCCCGGCGGCAATGACCTGATCTCGATGATGGCGCATTCGCCCGCAACCCGCGACATGCCGTTCCTCGAATTTCTCGGCAACCTGCTGCTGCTGATTGTCGGCGGCAACGACACCACCCGCAATTCGATCAGTGGCGGGGTCCTGGCGCTCAACCAGAACCCGGGCGAATATCAGAAATTGCGGGACAATCCGGCGCTCGTTTCCAGCATGATTCCCGAGATCATCCGCTGGCAGACCCCGCTGACGCACATGCGCCGTACCGCGCTGGAAGACGCCGAAATTGGCGGAAAGCAGATCAGGAAAGGCGACAAGGTGGTGATGTGGTATCTCTCGGGCAACCGCGACGAAACCGTGATCGACCGGGCCGACCAATTCATCATCGATCGCGAAAATCCGCGCCACCACCTCTCCTTCGGGTTCGGCATCCACCGCTGCATGGGCAACCGTCTGGCCGAATTGCAACTGCGGATCATCTGGGAAGAGATCCTCAAGCGCTTTCGCTTCGTCGAAGTTGTTGGCGAGCCGGAGCGGCTGCTGTCCAATCTGGTGCGCGGGATTACCCGGCTGCCGGTGAAACTTCACGCGCACTGAAGGCTTGGCTCGTTACAAATACGGAACTTCCATATGATCAACGTAACTTTTGTTTCCGCCGACGGCACACGTCGGTCGGTTGAAATAGACGAGGGCCTCAGCGCCCGTGAAGCCGCCCTGTTCAACAGTGTACCGGGGATCGATGGCGATTGCGGCGGGGTCTGTGCCTGCGCCACGTGCCATGTCCATGTCGATCAGGCCTGGATGGATCGGGTCGGGCCGCCGGAAGAAGGCGGCATGGAGAGCGATCTGATCCAGTTTGCCGAGGGAACGACCGAAACCAGCCGCCTCGCGTGCCAGATTCCGATGGTCCCCGAACTCGATGGGCTGGTGCTGCATCTGCCCGAGCTTCAGCACTGAGCAAGACGCCATGCACATGACGTTTGACGGAAGCGGCGGCATCTCCATCGCGGCAAGCCTTGTCGGCGATGGTCATGGTCGGCCGTCCGTATTACTGGCGCATGGCGGAGGGCAAACCCGGCGCACCTGGCGCAAGACGATGCAGCAATTGGCGGAGCACGGCTATCGCTCGGTGGCGATCGACATGCGCGGTCATGGCGAGAGTGGCTGGGCCACCCCCGGTAGATACCGCTTTGCCGATTTCGGCAAGGATATCCTCGCGGTCTGCGACAAGCTGAACCAGCGGCCGCATGTCATCGGCGCATCGCTTGGCGGATTGGCGGCGCTGGTGGCGGAAGGGGCGGTGCGACCGGGTAGCTTTGCGTCGCTGACGCTGGTCGATGTCACTCCGGATATGGACCCGGAGGGTGTTTCACGAATTGTCGGCTTCATGAACGCCCATGTGGAGCGCGGCTTCGCGTCATACGACGAAGCCGCAGAGGCGATCGCGGACTATATGCCGAACCGCGAGAAGCGCGGCGCCAGCGAGGGCCTGAAGAGCTATCTCCGTCTCGACCCGGACCAGCGTTATCGTTGGCATTGGGATCCCGGCTTTCTGAGCGGGATGACCGGGCGGCGCGAACAGGACTATGCCCAAGCCCAGGCGGCGGCAAGCGTCCTCTCGCTACCGGTCCACCTGGTGCGGGGCGGATCGAGCGACCTGATTTCCATGGAGGCTGCGAAGCGGTTCTGCGCGATGGTGCCTGGCGCGCGCTTCACCGACGTCTCGGGCGCTGGACATATGGTTGTCGGCGACGACAACGACGTGTTCAGCAGGGCCATCATCGAATTCCTCGAAAGCCAGTCCGAACCGGAGACGATTGCATGACGCTGGAAGAGCTCAACCGCGCCCTGCTGGTCGCGCCGTTTCACCGCTGGCTGAACTTGCGGATGGTCGAAGCTGACGCAGAGCACATCCTGATCGAAATGCCATGGCGGGACGAGATGATCTCCAACCCCACGCTCCCGTCGATGCACGGTGGAATTCTCGCCTCGTTGATCGATCTGACGGGATTCTATGCAGTCCTGGCCTCAGGAAACATGTGCAAATCCACAGCCGACCTGAGGGTCGATTACCATCGGGCAGCGAGCCGCCAGACGCTTCATGCCGAAGGGCGGCTGATCAAGGCCGGGAAATCGCTAAGCGTTGCCGACGTGCGCATTCACGACGAGGCCGGGACGCTGGTCGCCAGCGGTCGCGGGGCCTACAATATGTAACGGGCATTGTTGCCAGCCCAAACCGACTTCAGTCCGGGTCTAGACCACTGATATTGGCTACCATCCTGGAGAGCGTGGAGCGCATTTGGTCGATGTCCTCAAGGGGGACGTTGCGGAGCAATTCCAGATATAGTCGATCGGCGGCCTTACGCACCGAGGGGAGGATTTCGATTGCTTTCGGCAAGGGGTGCAAGGTCCAAACCCGCCGGTCTCCCCCGGCCGCGCGACGTTCAGCAAGGCCTGCCGCTTCGAGCTGATCGACGATATGGCCCACTGAAGCCCGTTCGAGATCCAGTTGTCGCGCGAGCATGGTCTGGTTCAAGCCGGGCGTGCGCATGATATACGACAGCGCCCGCCATTGCGGAGTGGTCATGTCGAACGCGGCCATCGAAACCGTAAACATGCGCCTGAGTCGGCGGGGAACCTCCTCGATCAGGAATATCAACTCATCCGCTTCGGTAACAAACCGTTCGTGCTGCGCCGCGTCAGACATGCGACATCTGATAGCGCATCTACGTGATCGTTTAAAGCATTATTGTTGCAAGACAGATTGTAAATATTTTTACTACCTGCTATCGACGCGCCGTGACCCTATCTACCGAGCAACCAAAACCCAAGTCGAAGACAAGCCATACCATGCGCGTGGCTGGCATCGCTCTGCCGTTGATGCTGGTCGCCTGCGTTGCGGTCCCCGATGCTGGGGTTCGGCCCGCGATGCACACCCCCGATACAATCGAGGTATCGCAGACACTCGCCGCGCGCGGCAACACCGCCTGGCCGCCAGATCAATGGTGGCGTCTGGCCGGCGATCCGCAGTTGACCGCGCTGATCGAGGAAGGTCTTGCCAACTCGCCCCAGGTCGCTGTGGCCGTAGCCCGGATCAAGCGGGCCGAATCCGAAGCGCAAAGGGCTGGAGCCGCACGACTGCCATCGCTTGGTGCCGAGGCGGAAGGGGGCTTGCGGCGTCAAAGCGGTAACAACGGCCTCCCCGCGCAATTCCTGCCCGATGGCTGGAAAGACTACGGTCAGGCCTCGCTGACATTCGGATTCGACCTAGACCTGTGGGGGCGCAACCGCGCCGCCCATGCAGCGGCGACCTCGGAGGCCCGCGCGGCGGTGGTCGATGCCGCGCAAGCCCGGCTCGTGCTGTCGGTCGCGATCACCGCCGCCTATGCCGAACTGGGCCGATTCTACCGCGAATACGACAATGCTGCGTCGATACTCGCCAATCGCCGGTCGACGCGAGACCTTGTCGCCCAGCGCCACGGCAGCGGGCTCGACAACCTGGCGAGCCTGCGCCGCGCCGATGCCGAAGTCGCCCTCGCCGAACAGGACCTCGCGGCGATCTCCGAGAACATCGGTTTCCGCCGCAACCAGCTTGCCGCGCTGGTCGGTGCCGGGCCGGACCGCGGTCAATCGATCACCCGCCCGCCGCTTGCACCCTCCACTCCTTCTGGAGTTCCGGCGGGCATCAATACCGATCTGCTGGGCCGCCGTCCCGACATCGTCGCGGCGCGCGAACGGGTCGAAGCGGCGGCAAGCAAGGTAAAGGTCGCGCGCGCCGGCTTCTTTCCTTCGATCAACCTCAGGGCGCTGGTCGGCTTGCAGGCGCTGGGGCTCGGCAATCTGGTCGATTCCGGGTCGCTGTTCGGCAACGTCGGTCCCGCAATCAGCCTGCCAATCTTTCAGGGCGGTGCCCTCAAGGCGCAATACGGCGGCGCCTGGGCGGCCTATGACGAGGCAGTCGCGAACTACAACCAGACGGTGGTCACCGCTTTTCAGCAGGTCGCTGATGCTGTCACCCAGCGCGACGCCGCGGACAAGAGGCTTGCAGCTGCCCGAACTGCGCTGACCGCCAGCGAGGACGCCCTGGCATTGGTCCGTCGTCGCTACGAGGCGGGCCTTTCCAGCTATCTCGACGTACTCGCCAACGAACGCAGCGTCCATGACCTGCGGCTCGTGGTGATTGGGCTTGAGACATACGAAAGGGGCGCGACGCTCGCGATGATCCGGGCGTTGGGTGGCGGCTTCGATACCGCCGCCGCCCGGCCAACAGGACAGACAGGCCAATGACCGAACCAGCAACCGAATTGCCAGCGATCGATCCCGAACTCTCCGCTGCGCGCAAGGGAACGCGCAGAAAGTGGCTAAAGCGGCTGGCGATCGCTCTTGGAGTGGTGGGTCTTGCCTGGGCTGCATGGTACCTGCTGGTTACGCGAAACCATGTCGGCACCGATAACGCCTATGTGAATGCACAGATCGCACAGGTCACGCCGCTGGTCGCGGGATCGGCGATCGAGGTTCTAGTAGAAGATACGCAGCAGGTGAAGGCAGGGGACGTGCTGGTCCGGCTCGACCAGGCCAATGCGAAGATTGCCGTAGCGCAGGCCCAGGCCGACCTCGCCGCTGCCCGCCGCCGTTTCGGTCAGGCGGTTGCGACCAACGGTGCCCTGTCGGCGCAGATCGACACGTCGAGCGCGGCTATTGTCCAAGCGCAGGCGCGATTGCGCAGCGCCCAGGCCGAGTTCGACAAGGCCAGGATCGATCTTCAGCGTCGCGAGACACTGGTTGCCAGCGGAGCCGTGTCTGGCGAAGAAGTCACCCAAGCACGTAGGACCTTTGCCACCGCCAGCGCTGCACTCGATGCCGCTCGCGGTGGGATATCGGAGGTCAGTTCGGCCCGCCGCGTTGCCCAGGGCCAGTTCGCGGCCAACGATGCACTGGTGCGCGGCTCAAACATCGACACCGATCCCGCTGTGCAAGCTGCCGCGGCGCGGCTCGACTCGGCGCGGCTCGATCTTGAACGCACCGAAATCCGGGCGCCCGTTTCGGGGGTGGTGAGCCGTCTGCAAATTCAGGTCGGGCAACGACTGAACCCAGGACAGATCATCATGACCATCGTCCCGGTCGACAAGCTCTATGTCGATGCGAACTTCAGGGAGAGCCAGCTGCGCCGCGTCCGCATCGGCATGCCCGTCACTCTGACCTCGGGCCTTTACGGTGGCGACGTTGTTTATCATGGCAAGATCACCGGCTTTGCTGGCGGAACCGGATCGTCAATGGCGGTTATTCCGGCCCAGAACGCCACCGGCAACTGGATCAAGACTGTCCAGCGTCTCCCGGTGCGGATCGAACTCGATCCTGCCGAGCTACGGAAACATCCCTTGCGCGTCGGGCTGTCGATGGAAGTCGAGATCGATGTTTCTCGAAGGTAAGGCACGATGAGTAGCGCCAAACCCGAAAGCGCTGGCATTGCCCCGTCGCGGCAATTGGCCGCCGGGCTGGTGCTGGCGCTGGCCAATTTCATGGTCATTCTCGACCTGACCATCGCCAATGTCTCGATCCCGCATGTCGCTGGCAGCCTCGGGATCACGCTTGAGCAAGGGGCCTGGATCATCACCTCTTACGCGGTAGCTGAAGCGATCTGCGTTCCCTTGACCGGGTGGATCGCGGGACGCTTCGGTTCGGTGCGCACCTTCGTCGTCAGCATGGTCGGCTTCGGCATTCTTTCCTTCTTGTGCGGTATTTCAATCACAATGGGGATGCTGGTTGCATGCCGGATCGGCCAGGGGATCTTCGGCGCGTTCCTGATGCCCTTGTCGCAGACGCTGCTCCTGAAGGTCTTTCCGCCGGAAAAGCGCAACATGGCTTTGGGCATGTGGGCTGTCACACTGTTGATGGGGCCAGCTCTTGGCCCGATGATCGGAGGCTACCTTACCGAGAACTACAGCTGGCATTGGATATTCCTGATCAACGTGCCCGTTGCGATCCTTTGTATTGGCGTGGGTATCGTGTTGCTGAAGCCCGTCGAAACCGATCGGCAGACCCAGCCCATCGATTTCATCGGACTCGCCCTGCTGGTCCTTTGGGTGGGTTGCCTGCAACTCGTGCTGGACCTTGGCCGCAACCATGACTGGTTCGCCGATCCGATGATCGTCGCGCTATCGATCACCTCCTTTGTCTGTCTTCTGCTCTTCGTTATCTGGGAGCTAGGCGAAGATCACCCGATTGTCGATTTGCGGGTGTTCAGACACCGGGGGTTCAGCGTCAGCCTGACAGTGCTGTCGCTCGCATTTGCTGGCTATTTCGCGGGTTTTGTCATTGTCCCCCAGTGGCAACAGGCCTGGCTCGGATTCCCGGCGACTTCAGCGGGATTGTCGTCATCTTTCTCCGCCACCGGCGCACTGTTTACAGCGCCACTGGCGGCCTTCTTGATGAGTCGCCTCGACCCCCGCCTGTTGGTCTCGGGCGGTATCGCCTGGATTGCGGCGACGACGCTCGTCCGAACGACCTGGACGACGGACGCCGATTTCTGGACTCTCAGCATTCTGCAGTTGGTTCAGGGCTTGGGGGTGACCTTCATGATGCTTCCGCTCATGTCGCTCACCCTCAACACCGTCGATGACAATGAAGTGGCGTCGGCTGCCGGCCTTCAGAGCTTTATGCGGACCATCGCAACGGCGGTAGCGACCTCGATAACGCTCTCCTACTGGGCCGACACGCAGCGCCTGGCGCGGAGCGATGCCGTCGGAGCGATGCAACCGGAAGCCGTGCAGGATAGCTTGACCGGACTCGGGTTTCCGCCCGATCAGGTGCGGCAGATTCTCAGCAACATGGTCGATCTCGAAGCGACAACCCTGGCGCTCATCCATACCTTCTGGGCCACCAGCGCCATCCTGCTCTTCGCCGCCGCTCTCATCTGGCTCGCTCCACGCCCGACTAGATCGGGCGGGATGCCGCTGGGGCACTGATCCAGTGCGCGGCTGCAATGTCTTCCGTTCCAGGGTCGTCACCAGAGCCGACAGAAGACTCCCCCTTGGCAGAGCCGAAAGCGCTGCGTTCCAACTACGCCAATCGTGCAAGAGCGCGATGTCGATTGTATCAAGGCAAGCAACCGTCAATTTGGAGACTTTCGCAACCCTGTCCTGCTAACGTAGAGAGTCTGCATGCTTGGCCATTATGCGGCTTCTGATTGCAGTTCGCACACCCAACCGGTTACTGATGGGCCGTAGTCGTAGATTTCCATTGCGTAGTTAGTCGTCGGCTTGTCGGCTGGATTGACAGTAGTAAAGGGGCGCGCCTAAATTGGGTTTCGCGCAACCCCATCTGCACAGCACGCCATCGAAAGGCGTGACGTGAAGCGTTTCATAATTTTTGCAGCCACCGCTGTGCTCGGGCTTCAGTCCCATGCACGTGAAGTGGCCGTCGAGGACTTCTCCCAGCTTAGGCTGAAAGACGGCAATGCAGCTGATCCAAGCCCCTTAGAGCTTCCCCCCGAGCCAGTTGCAGACGTGGCCAGTGTCCCCCGTCAGCACCAATGGCACAGATTTGACGTTGTGATTTAAGGAGTGTTGGGGCTTCGTCGTAGTGACGAAGGAACGAAGATGAAGTCCCAACACTCCTTGAAAAAATCGCCGGTAAAGGCTCCTGCTGAGCGGGTCGTGAAGGACATTCGGCGGCAGACCCGTCGCCATTTCTCGGCCGAAGACAAGATCCGCATCGTGCTCGATGGGCTGCGCGGCGAGGACAGCATTGCTGAGCTGTGCCGCAAGGAAGGCATCGCGCAGAGTGGCCTGCTGCCGGTTTGGCG
>NZ_DJUW01000012.1 GCF_002440635.1 Novosphingobium sp. UBA6272
CCGCAATGAGTCCTGAGCCTAGTTGTGTGCGTCAGAGCAGTTTTTGACCCACATTCGGCACCGCGAAATTTCCGCGATATGGACTTTGCTGAGCGCACGATTTTGTTGGCTGGATGGGGAAGCTTGGTTGCTCTGTCTGCCTATCATTTCGCGGTTGACCGCAACCTAGACCTTTGGCCAACCACTGTTGCTATCTTGGCGGCTACACAGCTCGTCAGTTTTTGGGGAACCAAAGCCCCGCTCCGCCCAACTAAAAGCAACTAGGTCAACCTCAATGCTGCAAATCCACCAGTTCCCCTGCCTGTCCGACAACTACGGCTACCTGATCCACGATCCGGTCAGCGAGGAGACCGCCTGCATCGATACCCCCGATGCCGACGCCTACCTGCGGGAGGCGGCGCGGCGGCACTGGCAGATCACCCAGATCTGGAACACCCACTGGCACCCCGACCACGCCGGCGGCAATGCCGCGATCAAGGCGGCGACCGGCTGCACGGTGATCGGCCCGGCCGAAGTGGAGAAACTCGGCAGCGCGCCTGACCGGGTGGTGAAGCATGGCGATGTGGTGATGCTGGGCGAATGGGACGCGGCGGTGATCGACGTCGGCGGGCACACCAACGGCCATATCGCCTATCACCTGCCCGATGCCGATGTGGCGTTCTGCGGCGACGCGCTGTTTGCGCTGGGCTGCGGGCGGATGTTCGAAGGCACGCCGGACCAGTTCTGGGCCAGCCTGTGCCGGCTCAAGGCCCTGCCCTCAGCGACCACGATGTACTGCGCGCACGAATATACCCAGTCCAACGCCCGCTTCGCGCTCCACGCCGATCCAGACAATCCCGAGCTGACCAAATACGCCGAGGCAATTGCCCGCGCCCGCGAAGCCGGTAAGCCGACCGTCCCCTTCGCCCTCGCCCGCGAACTCGCCACCAATCCGTTCCTGCGAGCCGACGACGCCGCGATGCAGGCACGCTGGGGCGGCGGGGACGCAGTGGCGACCTTTGCAGCGCTCAGGGCCGCGAAGGACACGTTCTGAGCCAATGAAGGCCCTCGTCGTTCAAACGCTTTCCCCCGATCTTTCGGGCGTGGAACTTGCCGACCTTCCCGTCCCCTCGCGCGGCCCCGGCGAGGTTCTGGTGCGGATCCGCGCCGCCTCGCTCAATTTTCCCGACCTGCTGATGACCCGCGGCGAGTATCAGCTGAAACCGGACCTGCCATTTACCGCCGGGCTCGAATTCGCTGGCGAAGTGGTGGAGGCCGATGCGGACAGCGGCTTTGCCCCCGGCGACGCGGTCTATGGCGGCAACAAGACCGGAGCCTTTGCCGAATATGCCGTGGTTCCGGCCCGCGCGGTGACGCGCATGCCGCACGGGGTCGGCTTTCCGGCAGCGGCCGCGCTCGGTGCCGCCTATGGCACGGCCTATACCGGCCTGGTCGAGATAGGGGGGCTCAAGGCCGGCCAATGGGTGCTGATCCATGGCGCCAGCGGCGGGGTCGGCCTTGCCGCGGTGGAACTGGCCAAGCGGCTGGGCGCCCACGTGATCGCCACCACCGGCACGCCGGACAAGGTCGACCGCCTGATGGCTGCGAGCCAGGCCGATGCAGTGATCCTGGCCGATGGACGCTTTCGCGAGCAGGTGGCGGAACTGACCGGCGGGGCGCTGTGCGATCTGGTCTACGATCCGGTCGGCGGCGACGTGTTCGATGAAAGCACCCGCTGCGTCGCCTTTGGCGGCAAGCTGCTCGTGATCGGCTTTGCCGGCGGCCGGATTGCCGAGATTTCGACCAACATCCCGCTGATCAAGGGCTTCTCGGTGGTCGGCGTGCGCGCCGGGGAATATGCCCGCCGCTTTCCCGATCGTGGCCGCGCGATCCGCGAAGCCGTCGCCACTCTCGCCGCCGAAGGCCGGCTCAACCCGCACATCGACCGGATCCTGCCGCTGGAGCGGTGGCGCGAAGCCTTTGATGCGATGGCGGGACGCGGGATTGTGGGGAAAGTGGTGCTGGAGCCTTAGGCACTCCCGGTTGGGAAGCCTCCCGAACGAAGAAGGGCGGCCCTTTTGGACCGCCCCTTCCCCCTCTCCAAGCTCTGTAATTCGTTCAGAGGCCGGCGATCGCCTCGTCAACCAGGCCCTTGTCGGCCTTGGCGTCGTGGTTCGCGGCGATCAGCGTGCCGGCGGCACCGGCAGCAGCAGCAGCAGCCTTGGCGCGCAGTTCGTCGATCGCGCCGCGCTCGGCAGCGGCGATCTTGTCTTCGGCCATCTTCTCGCGGCGCTTGATCAGCGCCTTGGTATCTTCGGCGCCCTTGGCGACGATCGCTTCCGCCTCATGCCGGGCATGCTCGATCATCTCGGCCGCTTCCTTTTCGGCTCCGGCGATCTTGTCGGCATATTCCTTGCGCAGCGCCTCGGCCTCGGCACGGAGCGCCTTGGCTTCGTCGAGCTGCTTGCGGATTTCGGCGATAGAGGCATCGAGGCCCGAGGTGATCATCCCCGGAACCTTCTTCCAGACCATCACCAGGATCAACGTGGTCATCGCCAGGGCGACCCACATGCCAGGGGTGATGAAACCGAAAGCGGCGGGTTCGGCGTGGGCCGCACCATGCGCGGCAGCTTCGGCGCCGTGTTCGGCGGCGACGGCCAGCAGGCTCAGATCAAGCATTGAGCGCCTCCTTGACGGCAGCCGAGGCCGCCTTGGCGTCAACCGAAGCACCGGTCAGCCGGGCGACGATATCGCCGGCGGCTTCTGATGCGACGGCTTCGATTTCCTTGAGCGCATCGCTGCGCGCCACTGCAATGCGGGCATCTGCCTCGCTCAGCCGGGCATCGATCTTGGCATTGGCCTTGGCCAGGCTGTTCTCGCTGGCGGCGGCCGCATCAGCCTTGGCCTTGGCGATCAACGCCTGCGCTTCGGAGCGCTGAGCATTGGACTGGACGCGCCAGGCCTCTTCCTGTTCGTCGGCGGCCTTGCGGGCGGCTTCTGCCGCGGCAAGGTCATCGGCGATCTGCTTGTCGCGGGCGTCAACCGTCGCCATCACCTTGGGCACCATGCCCCGGCCGATCACGAAGAAGATGAAGCCGAAGAACACCAGCATCCAGAAGATCTGGCTGGCGTAGGTCGCGGCGAGCTGGGAAATCTGAGGCATTGGTACGTCCGCATCTGCCCGGCCGGCGCCGCCCCGGGTGGGGCGGGCGCGCAGCCGGTCGGTCAGTCAATCGCAGGTCTTAGGCGACGAAGATCAGGATCATCGCGACGACGAACGAGAGCAGGCCCAGAAGTTCGGCGGCGGCGAAGCCGATGAACAGGCGGCCCTGCTGGCCGTCAGCCGCGCCCGGGTTGCGCAGCGCGCTTTCCAGGAACGAACCGAACACGTTACCCACGCCGATGGCGGCCATGCCAGCGCCGATGGCAGCGAGACCAGCACCAATCAGCTTTGCGCTTGCAGGTTCCATTTCAAAAACTCCTTTTTCTCGATAATTCGAATGGTTGGATAGGAAACTTAGTGAAGATTCTCGGCGTCGTTGAGATACAGCGACGTCAGGAGGGCAAAGACGTAGGCCTGGATGCCGGCAACCAGCAGTTCCAGCGCGCAGATCGCGATCATCAGGATGAAGCTGGGCAGGCCAACGACCGTACCCCACAACAGGCCCGAATTGGCGCTGGAGATCACGAACGAGGACAGCACTTCCAGCAGCACGTGCCCGGCCATCATCGCCACGAATAGTCGCAGCGCGAGGCTGAACGGGCGGACCAGGAACGAGATCAGTTCGATGAACGGGATCAGCCACAACAGCCACCACGGCGTACCGTGCGGCACGAACAGCGAGAAGAAGTGCAGGCCATGGCGCCAGAACCCGACGATCAGCACGATCGAAAACGACATGATCGCCAGCACACCGGTGACGGTGAAGTGACTGGTCGGGGTAAAGGGATGGACGCCGACCAGCATCAGGGGCAGCAACCCCAGGAGGTTGGCGAACAGGATGAACATGAAGACCGAGAAGATGTAGGGCACATACTTCTTGCCGGCCGGGCCAATGTTGGCGGCGAGCAGGTTGTCGATGAAGCCGGTAAAGCCTTCGACTGCCATCTGCCAGCGGCCGGGCACCAGCTGGCGCTTCATGCCGCCCATGACGAACAGCGCCAGTGCCACCGTGGTGATTGCCATCCACAGCGCGGAATTGGTGAAGGGGATTGAGTAGCCCGCGATCGACCAGTGATCGGTGCCGAACAACGGCTCGATCGAAAACTGGTGCATGGGATCGACTTTGCCCTGTTCGGCTGCCACGAAACCTGCCTCTTTCAAAATTCGGTCTGATGCCCCCTCGGCGGCGCCCCTAGTCGGGCCGCTGCGAAGCCATCCGGATGATGCTCCTGAAAGCGACGATGATCCCGAGGGCCATCACCACCAACAGACCCCAGGGCGAGGTTCCGGCAAATCGGTCAATGACCCAGCCGATGAACGCACCGCCGCCGATTCCCCCGATCAGTTCGGCCAGAACGCGGTTGCCCATGCGGTAATTCGCATCGGCCTCTGCGCCCGCAGCCGGCTTGTTGCGTTGTTCTTCACGCTCACGCGCGGCTGCCAGCCGCGCTTCGAGCGCATCGATCCGCGCATCATCGCCGATGGGTTCTCGGGCAGGTTTCTCGTCGCTCATGCCTGGCTCCTTTTCAGGGGAAACGGATAGCATGCGCACCGGTCGCCCGCCGAGGGCGCCGCCCCCTTAGCAGGCCCTTCCCCCAAGTCAACCGGGACGAAAAAGCCTCCCCGCAACATGTTGCGGGGAGGCCCGTGATTCGTTGCTTTTGCGCCTGCCTTACGGGCAGCGACTGTCGCGCAGCGGCGGAGCCGCGGTGCGGGTCTGCCACGAGCCGTCGGGTGCCTGGTACTTCTCGCCCACCGCCGTCTTCGAGATCAGCAGACAGCCCGTGGTGAAGGCGTACTGTTCGACCGTGGCATGCTGCTCGGCCGCCTTTTCGGCATAGATCGCACGGCGCTTGATATTGATATCGTCAGCAAGGCGGCGAACTTCCGGGCTGGGCGTCGACGGGTAACCCAGATAGCCGTCGACCTTTTCACCAACCTGGCCGGCCGAGCGGGCGGCAGCATAGGCCGGATCGCGCTGCTGCTGCGCCGAAGCCGCGCCCGAAAGCGTCAGCGCGCCGAGCGTCAGGGCACCAGCCATCGCCGTTAACGGCGAACGTCCGGAAGCAGTAAGGCCAAAAATCTTCAACATGACACGTCCTCAAAAAGCGCCGGAGTTTTCGTCAATCGTCTTGGCGGCATCTGCCGCCAGCCGGTAAACGACCTCCTGCTTGATGTTGATGTTGAGCTCGATCACGATCGGCTTGTCCGGCGCCTTGACCGAGACACAGCCGCCGAGCGCAATAGCGCCGCTCATCAACATTGCCAGCGCGGTTGCCCTGCGCCGGCTCGACCGCCGTTTCCCGGAATGGTTCCCCTGCATGACTGGCAGCATCGCAAGCCGGGCGCGGTTGGTCAATTCGTGACTGCTCATGGACTATTCCTGCTGTCTGAATCCTGAATATCTTCGGATTTTGGGGTCGGCGAAGGCGCCGGGGGCAGCCCATTGGGCTTCATCGGGGGCAAGTCCTTGGGGTCCGGGCTGATCGGCGTACCAGGCTTCCCCACTGGGCGCCCCTGCGCGTCGATCAGCCCAAGACTGCGTGGATCGCGGACATAGGCCGGATCGTAGAGCGACTTGAACGAGGCCACCAGCTGATAGAACGGGGCATTGATGTTGATGTTGAACTGGATCGGCAGCTGACCCAGCTGGCGGGTGATGAAATTCTTCTTCGCGCCTTCGCCCTGACGCACGCCCTCGATCCGCAGGTTGGTGACGATATCCCCGTCGATCTGCCCATCGATCCCAATCTCCATCCGCCGGTAATCAAGGCTGCGCAGCGTCTGGAAGGCGAAATTGCCCATCGCCGACAAGTCCTTGTAGGTCAGCTCTCCAACATAGGAGAGGTTGCCGCCGGGCGGGCGCGAGACCAGCAGGCCATTCTCGATCCGCCCGCCGTTCTCGTCGAATACCAGCGGCAGGGTGCCGTCGAAGAGGCCCGTCGCGCTGATATTGGCCAGTTCGAGCTGCGCCACGAACTTGGCGGCGTTGGCCCCTTCAAGCTTGAGCGTGAAACGCCGGGTTTCGCCCTTGTCGAGCCGGATCCGGGTTGGCAAGAGCTTGAGCTTGCCATCGATGAACGGCCATTCGGCGCCGTTGACCACCATCAGGTAGTCGCGCTCGATCTGGAACGAGAGCGTACCGTCGAATACCTCGATCCCCGGGTTGATCGAGGCCATCGTCACCCGTTGATCCGGTTTGGTGACCAGACCGAGCAAATCGGCGAATTCGACCGTGCCTTTCATCCCCTTGACCGGACCGAAGGCGGCCGCGAAATCGAGCCCGTCGGTGGTAAAGCGCCCGGTGCTGGTCACTCCATCCGGATTCCAGTCGATCCGGCCGTCACCCCAGACCTTGCCCTTGACCAGCGCAACCACCCCGCTGGCGAAGTAGGTCAGTTTGTCGGGCTGCAACTGCCCGTCGAAGACAATTCCCGGCAGTTTGAGATCGGCAAAGCCGCGCGCGGTGGTCAGGTTGTGCTCAAGCGTAGCCAGCACGATCTCGCGGTCGCTGGCCGGCTCGCGCATCATCGCTTCAGCGGTAATTCGGTTGTCGGCCAGATGCAGCCGGGCTTCGCGCGCTACCAGCGGTTCGAACTTGGCGGGTTGGCCCCGATCCGTAACCTTCATGGTCGACTGGCTGAGGTCCAGCACCGATTCCGCAAAACGCAGATCGCCCGCACCTTCGGAAATATCGAGCGGGACGGCGAACAGCTTGACCTCGGCCCCGCTGAACTTGCCGGTGACGACCCTGGCCATGGTGCCGTTGAATGCGGCGACTTTGATCGTGCTTGGCTTGTCGGCCGGACCCATCACGATATCGAGATTGCGTGCCGCCAGTGCACCGGGCCAAGCCGCGCCAATCGCGCCGCTGCGCAGACGGATCGGAGTGGTGCCAAGCGTGCCAGCGAGATCGAGCCCCGAGGTGCCGGCCGCGATCCGCAGCCCGCCCGGCCCGGTTCGGGCGATGGCGCCGCCGGCACCCGGGCACAGGGTCAGCCCTTGTCCACCGACCTTGAGGCTGCCCACGGTCAGCGTGTCGAACGCTACCGGCGTGCAGCGGCGCCAGACGGCCAAGCCGCTCCGCTCCGACCAGTTGCCTTCGATCGGCACACGCAGTCTGCGCACCTCGCCGCCGGGAAGCGGCCCTGAAACCAGCGCGCGACCGGCAAAACCGATCTGCCCGCCGGGAAGCTGGACCACGCGCAGTTCCGGGAGGGCGATCGAGCTGGTCCCGGCGCGATATTCGGCCAGGGCAAAGCGTGCCTCCATCCCGCCGCGACCAGCCCGCTGCGCCACGCCTTCCATCCTCGGCAGGCCCGCGCCGCCGGTCACGAACCAGCCCGAAAAGCGCGGTCCGCCCTTGATCCCCAGCGACAAGCCAAAGCGGCTGACGCCGACCAGCCGGGTCCCGCTGCCGCCAATCAGTTCCGCACTGGGCAAGGTCAATTGGGTGATCCCGCCAGTCTGGCGCAAACTGTAATCGGCCCGGAAGGTGGATCCGCGCTCCTCGCGAGCGATAGCCATACGGAACTGCCGGGCGAGCGGGGCCATCAGGGTCCCCTCCCCCGATTTCTCCAAACCCCCCAGCGTCGGACCCAGCACCGAACCGGTCCGCACCTCGCCGGCGCGGATCTTGCCCTCGCCATCGAACCGGCCAAGATCGTCGCGGCTGCGCAGGGTGCCTTCGATCGCCAGCGTTCCGGCCCCGGCCGATCCCAGATCAACCGAGCGGCCACCGAGGTTATAGCTGGCCACAACATCCCCGTCGGCAAAGGCAAAGTCGCCCTTGGCGGTCACTTCGCGCGCGCTGCTGTCCTGCCAGGCCAATTGGGATCCGGTCAGGCCATAGCGGCCCTTGGCGCGGCTGAAAGTGTCGGACAGTTCGCCATCCAGCTGGACCGCCGCGCCGCGCAGCGTGAGACCGGCGGTGGGGCAATTGAGCGCCTCAAGCCGCAGCGGACCGCTGAAGCTGGGTGCTCCGGCGGAGGTCGTGACCTTGCCGAACAGCGTCGCGCCGTTGGCCTTGCATCCCGATAGCGCCAGCTGCGGCGCAACTGCCGCGATCGTCCCGGCAAAACTGTTGCGGACATTGCCGCGTCCCTCGGCCTTGATCCCGATCACGCCAAGATCGCCGTCGATTCGGGCACGCGCATCGCCCAGCACCAGTTCGAGATCGGGCAGTCCGCTACGCTCGGCAGTGCTTTCCCCGAAAATTACCGAATCGAGCTTGCCGAAGCTGAGCTTGCCGGCACGATAGGTGCCATAGACCCGCACGCCGTCGACTTCGACCCGGCCCAGTACCGGAATGCCGAAGCGCGGCTCGAACACCACCACGGCACGGGCGATGGTCGCATCCGGCCGCTTGGGATCGCCGATCACCACGTTGGTCAGCACCTGCCGGCGCGGGCCGATCGATTCGATCTCGTACGTGCCCGGAATGCCCAGGTCTTCCAGCTGCCCGGCAATGATCGAATTGGCGATCCGCTCTCGCGCCAGCCAGACCACCAGCAGTGCCAGTATCAGCACCACGCCCAGCACCTGAAATCCACGCCGCAGTCTGCTGCGGCGCGAGAGCGGAGCTTCCGCTTCGAGTTCAGGGAGTTCGGCCTCTGGCTCCGGCATAGATGGCTACACTTGCGCGCTTGGCCTGTGAAAGGCAATGGACTGGCAGAGCACTTCCGTCGAAGGGATAGCCCGTTTGGCCGATGAAACGCCTGAAACGTCAAATGGCTCCGGACACCGGGCGCGGCTGCGCGCGCGGCTGTTGAACGGCGGCGATGGCGCGCTGGCCGATTACGAAATGCTCGAATACCTGTTGATGACTGCGATCCCGCGCAGGGACGTGAAACCGCTGGCGAAAAGTCTGCTGACCCGGTTCGGCGGGCTCGCCGCGGTGTTCAATGCCGATCCCACCGCACTGGCGAAACACCCCGGGATGGGTGAAACCAGCGCCGCTGCGATCAAGATCGTCGCGCTCGCCACCCGCCGCCTCGCCCGCACCGGAGTGCAGGACCAGCCGGTGCTGGCCAGCTGGCAGGCGCTGATCGATTATCTGACGGTCGACATGGCGCACCTCAACCACGAACGGGTCCGGGTGCTCTACCTCGATACCCGCAACCGGCTGGTCAGCGACGAATTGCTGTCCGAAGGCTCGCTTGACGAGGCGGCGATCCATCCGCGCGAGGTGGTCAAGAAGGCGCTCGATCTGGGCGCGGCGGCGCTGATCATGGTCCACAACCATCCCTCCGGCTCGCCGGAACCGAGCCGGGCCGACATCCAGATCACCAACAAGATCGCCGAAGCAGCCCGGCTGCTGGGGATCACGCTGCATGACCACGTGATCATCGGCAAGGAAGGCCACGTCAGCCTGCGCGCCAAGGGGCTGGTGTGAAGACGCGTGGCCTTCGACAGGCTCAGGCTGAGCGGTCTTTTGCCGTCGCGCGGCTTTTCCCATGCTCCGCTCGTGCTGAGCCTGTCGAAGCACCATCCACGCCCTCGCGTTTCAAGCCATGTGCGTAGCCGCGATCGCCTGGCGCGCGCATCCGCGCTGGCCGCTGGTCGCGATCGGCAACCGCGACGAGTTTCACGAAAGGCCGACCGCGCCGCTCGCTGAATGGGCCGATGGCCGGATCATCGCCGGGCGCGATCTGCAGGCCGGCGGGACCTGGCTGGGAGTGGCGCAAGGCCGCTTCGGCCTGGTCACCAACCTGCGGGTGCCGGGCTATCCCCGGCCTGAGCTCGCCTCGCGCGGGGCCTTGGTGACCGACTGGCTGCGCGGCAATGCGCCGGCCGAGATCGAAACGATGAACCCGTTCAACCTGTGGCTGGTTGACCAGGAACGGCTGCAGTTCGTCTCCAACCATCCCGTTCCTGAGCATATGGAGCTGGAGGCCGGCATTCACGGCCTGTCCAACGGCGCGCACGGCGACCGCTGGTTCAAGACCGCACGGCTGGAGGCAGCACTGGCGGAATGGTTCGCCACCGATGCAGCGCCGGAAGTCCTGTTCGACGCGCTGGCTGACCGAACCCCGCAATCGGCCGATCCGGAAGATGCGTTCTCATCGGTGTTCATCCGCAATCCGACTTACGGAACGCGTTGTTCGACCGTGGTGCTGGTCGATGCGCAAGGATATGGCCGGATCACCGAGCGCCGCTTCGATGCCTCGGGCGAACGGACCGAAGAAACCGCGCTGCAATTTGGCTGGCCAGTCTAAGTGTACTCCGCCGCCAGCAGGTGCGGCCGCTCCTTCGCCACCTTGATCACCAGTTCGCCGAACAGGCCGTTGACCCAGGCGAACCAGTGGCGGGTGAATTTCGCAGGATCGTCCTTGTCGAAAGCTTCGTGCATGAAGCCGGTGCCGGCGTGGCTATTGCGCAAGGTCTTCAGGCTCCAGGCTATCACCTCGTCGCTGTCACTCGATAGCGCGCGAACGATGATCGACATCGGCCAGACCTGTCCCTCGCCGATATGCGGCCCGCCGATCCCTTCTGCCGCACGGCCGCGGAAGAACCAAGGGTTGGCCTCGCTCCACACCGCGTCGGCGGTGGTCCGCCAAAAAGGATAGTCGGCCGGCAGGCAGCGCAGATAGGCAAGGCCCAGCAGCGAGGGAACGTTGGCATCGTCCATGAACAGGTGGTTGCCATAGCCGTCGGTCTCATAGGCCAGCACCTGCCGCCCATCGGGCAGTTGCATGACGCCATGCGCGAACACCGCCGCCTCAACCTCGGCGGCCAATGCCGTCGCTTCGGCAGCCAGCGCCTCGTCCTTCAGCACCGCGCGGGCCATTTCGGCCAGTTCGCGCAAGGTCGCGACCGCGAACAGGTTGCCGGGAATGTTGCAGGGAAAGGTGCAGGCGTCGTCTGAGGGGCGGAACGCGGAGTGGATCAGGCCGTGCTTTTTGGTCGGCACCCCCACCCCGGCCAGCGTCGTCTCGGTCGGCTGGGTGCTCTGGCGCTGGAACCGGTAGGGACCGGGGCCGGTGAAACGCTGCTGCTCCTTGAAGGTAGCGACAATCGTCTTGGCTGCCTGCACCCAGGTTGCATCAAACGGCTCCACATCGCCGCTGGCCTGCCAATAGTCGTGCGCGAGGCGCAGAACATAGCACAGCGAATCGACCTCCCACTTGCGCTCGGCCACGCCCGGTTTCATTTCGGTCCGGTCCGATTTCGACCAGTGCAGCCCCTCTTTTGAGGCCGGGTCGCGGGTGAAGGCATTGGCATAGGGATCGATCAGCACAGACCGCGCATGACGGCGGATCAGCCCGCGATAGAGTTGCTGCAAATTCTCGTCACCATGCACCAGATGGAGGTACGGTCGCAGCTGCGCCGCCGAATCGCGCAGCCACAGCGCGTCGATATCGCCGGTGATGACAAAGGCATCGGCCTTGCCACCGGCCTGGCCCATGAACACCGTGGTATCGAGCGTGTTGGGAAAACAGTTGCCGAACATCCAGCGCAGTTCGGGGTCCTTGATCAGCCCCGAAACCCGGTCAATCTCCTGCTCCACCGCTTTGCTGACAAATCGGCGCTGGGCCGGGGCGGGACGGTTGGATTGCATTTGTCGGACCTCCTGCGCACGCAGCCCGCGCGGCACAAGCAACGCCGCTGCTCCGGCAGCGAGGAAGGCACGGCGTTGAAATACGGGCGATTGCACTGGAGTCTTGGTGGCTTGTGCAGGGAGCGTTGTCCAGATTTGGTTCGTGCAAATAATCCCTCCCCATCCTCTTTCTCCATGCTAGCCTCCCTCCCAAAGGAGAGCGCCCATGTCCGTCCAGCAGCCCGATGGCATTCATCACATCGCGATCATGTCGGCCAACATGAAAGAGCAGCTGACCTTCTTCACCCAGGTCATGGGCTTCCCGCTGGTTGGACTGTTCGAGATGCACGGGGTGCCGGGCGGCAAGCATGCCTTCCTGCGGATGGATGAAGACAGCTTCTTCTCGGTGGTCGAACTGGCCGGGATCGGCGAAATTCCTTCCACCCTCGGGATCACCCATGCCGGCACCGGGGCGGGCAAGTGTGCTGCCGGGGTGACCCAGCACATTGCCTTCCGCGTGCCCGACGAAGCGGGGCTGATCGCGATGCGCGACCGGATCCGCAGCCACGGCGTCCCCGCGATCGGGCCGATTGGCCACGGCTTCTGCAAGTCGATCTACTTCGCCGGGCCCGAAGGGCTGACACTGGAAGTGAGCTTTGCGGTCAGCAAGGTCGATCCGGCGCGCTGGGTCGATCCAAAGATGCTGGATGATTGCGGCATTACCGACGACGAGGCGCAGGCCATGCTCAACCCTGCTCCCTGCACAACCACCAGCCCGGTCGCGCAGCCAGCCTTTGATCCGGCCAAGCCGCAGCTCGCCTATCCGCCCGAAACGCTCAAAGCGATCCTGGCCGCGCCCGATGCCGCGATCACGATGCAAGGATCCTATGACGAACCACCGGTCGCAGCCTGACGCAGCAATGACAGCAATCGCAGATCAGGGTTATGCACTACTGCCCGGTGCGGTTCCGCCCGAACTGGTCGAGGCAGCGCGCGCGGCGTTCGAGGCGGGCTACCTTCCCCCGGACCAGTGGCCCGTCCCGCGCGATCCCGAATGGCGGCTGGCCCAGGTCGATCTCGATCCGGCGGTCCAGGCAATCTGCCACTTGCCGGCCGTGCTGGAGCAGGTCGGCGCGCTGATCGAGGCGCCATTTTTCCTGATGCAGATCGACGGGCGCGATCCCCGGCCCGGCAACAGGTGCCAGCCGCTGCACCGCGACGCGCCGGGGGCGGAGCATCCCTTCGCCATCGCGATGGTCTTTCTCGATGATTACGGCCCGGACAACGGCGCGACGCAGCTTGTCCCCGCCACCCACCGCGGCAGCGATGACGGTGAAGCCATGGTGCTGGCGGGCCGGGCCGGGGACATCGCCGTGCTCGATGCCAACTTGCTCCACGGCGGCACCAGCAACACCAGCGGTGCCCCGCGGCGTTCGCTGCTGATCACCTGGGCCGATACCCGGCTGCGCGAGGAACTGGTCACAACCGAGAAACTGCGCGGCGTGCGGATGGATACCGGCGAAGTGTTCGTGCCGACAGCCTGAAATTGATCACTACTCGCGCCTGAAAAACGGACTCGGCCTTGTCCGATTTCGCTTGCCTTACAATCCGGCTTCGTCACTATCCGTTGGAATAACGGAGAAATTGAAGTGTCCGCGCTACTGGCCCCGGAGAACACGCCTTTCGCGGTTTCCTTGGCGATATTGGTCCTGCTGGTCCTCGTTCAGGTTATTGGACTCGGCCACATTGTCCCGGACCCCGATTTCGATTCGGACGTACCAGGTGGGCACGCCGACCTTGGCGGCGGACTTGCCAGCCTGTTCGGTTTTGGCCGGGTTCCTCTGATTGTCTGGCTTTCCTGCTTCCTCGCCTGCTTCGGCCTGCTCGGTCTTTCGCTGCAGGAACTGTTCGCCGGACTCTTCGGCGCGCCTTTCGCGGCTCCGGCCGCCAGCGGCGCGGCGCTGATGGCGGCGGTGCCGGCCAATGCCGTGATCACGCGGCTGCTGGGAGCAGTCTGGCCGAGTGATGAGACCACGGCAGTGCCGATCGACGCCTTGGTGGGCTGCCGGGGCAGCATTGCGGTTGGCCGGGCCAGCCGCGGCAATCCTGCCCGCGCCGTGGTTCGCGATATCCACGGGCAGATGCACAACGTGATGGTTGAGCCTCACCACGACAATGCCGCTTTCGGCGAAGGGGAAGAAGTGTTCCTTGTTCGCCGTGAGGGGGAAATTTTCTACGCGCTTGATGGCCAAGGGCCGATCAAGCTGACTGACTGACAGAGGACAATATGGAACTTGAACGCCTTGGTACGATCGGCATCTATGCGGGCACCGGCCTTGCCGTCCTGCTGATCATCGCCTTCACAATCACCCGGCTCTATCGCCGCGCAACCAAGGAAGTCGGCTTCGTCCGCACCGGGTTTGGCGGCGAAAAGGTCGTGATCAACGGCGGGGCACTGGTCCTGCCCGTGCTGCACGAAACCATGCCAGTCAACATGAACACGGTGCGGCTGGCGGTGGAGCGCAAGAACACCGACGCATTGATCACGCTCGACCGTCTGCGGATCGACGTGAAAGCCGAATTCTACGTCCGGGTCCGCCCGGATGCCAATGCCATCGCCATGGCCGCGCAGACGCTGGGTCAGCGGACGATGAATCCCGAACTGCTGAAGGACCTGGTCGAAGGGAAATTCGTCGACGCGTTGCGTTCGGTCGCGGCGGGAATGACGATGAACCAGCTCCACGAACAGCGCGCCGACTTCGTCCAGAAAGTGCAGCAGGTATCTTCGAACGACTTGGCGATGAACGGGCTGGAGCTCGAATCGGTCTCGTTGACCGGGCTCGACCAGACCAGCATCGAGCATTTCAACGCCAACAACGCCTTCGACGCCGAAGGCTTGACCAAGCTGACCGAGCAGATCGAACTGCGCCGCAAGGCCCGCAACGATATCGAGCAGGATACCCGGGTCCAGATCGAGCAGAAAAACCTCTCGGCCTCGCAGCAATCGTTCCAGATCGCCCGCGATAACGAGTTTGCCCGGCTGGAGCAGGAGCGCGAGATTGAAATGCGCCGGGCCGAGCAGGCAGCCGAAGTCGCCCGCGAGCAGGCCAAGCGCAACCAGGAGGCTGAGGCCGCGCGGATCGAAGCCAAGAAAATGGTCGACAGCCAGCAGATCGAGGCGGACCGTGCCGTTCAGGAAGCCAAGATCGCGCAGGAACAGGCAATCGAAATCGCCCGCCAGGAGCAGCAGATCGCGGTCCAGAACAAGAGCCGCGAGGAAAGCCAGGCCAAGGCCGAGGCTGACGAGGCTCGGGCCAAGTCGGCGGCTGCCGAAGAACAGGTCACCACTGCCCGCGAAACCGAGATCGCCGAGCGCCACAAGAGCATCGAACTGATCGAAGCGGCCAAAGCGGCCGAGCGCGACGCGATCAAGGTAAAGGTCGAAGCCCAGGCCGAAAAGGAGGCCGCCGCCAACCGCGCCGAGGCGGTGCGGATGGAGGCCGAAGGTGCGGCCGAAGCCGAAAAGCTGCGCGCCGAAGCAAACCGGGTCCGCTTCGAAGTCGAAGCCGCCGGGCAGCGCGCGATCAACGAGGCGGCCAACCTGCTCTCGTCCGACCAGATGTCGCTACAGACCAAGATGGCGCTGCTCAAGGTCCTGCCCGAACTGGTCCGCGAAAGCGCCCGCCCGCTTGAGGCGATCGATTCGATCAAGATCGTCCAGGTCGATGGTTTGACCCAGAACGGCGGGACGAAGGGCGCCGGCGGGGCTGCACCGGCGGGAAACGGCAATCTCGCCAGTGATGCGCTCTCGGCAGCACTAACCTACCGGGCGCAGGCCCCGATCATCGACGGCCTTATGAAAGAGCTGGGGCTTGATGGTGGTTCAATCGAAGGTCTGGTTCGCCAGGCCAACAGCGAACAGCCAGGTGCGGCTGCCGAGCCGACCAAGACGGTGCGCAAAGCGAAATCGACCGGGGCATCGTCTACGCCGGCAGAAGAAGAGGAGTGATCGGAACCGCCGGTGTCGTGATTACGATTGCGGCACCGGTGATCCTTGGCGGCAGATGCTTGCCTTTGCTCCACCCGCACCCTAGCGGCTGCGGCACACCCGCTTAGGAGTCGAAAGCATGGTCCCCCGTTATGCCCGCCCTGCCATGACCGCGATCTGGGAGCCCGAAGCGCGCTATCGCATCTGGTTTGAGATCGAGGCCCATGCCACCGAGAAGTTGGGCGAACTGGGCGTTGTGCCGCCGAGCGGGGCCAAAGCGCTGTGGGACTGGTGGGCGACAAACCCCAAGATCGATGTCGCGGCGATTGACGCGATCGAAGCAGTGACCAAGCACGACGTGATCGCCTTCCTCGATTGGGTGGCCCAGCGGGTCGGCCCGGAGGCGCGGTTCATGCACCAGGGCATGACCAGCAGCGACGTGCTCGATACCACGCTCTCGGTCCAGCTGGCCCAGGCCAGCGACCTGCTGCTCGAAGACCTCGACGCGCTGCTCGCCGCGATCAAGCGCCGCGCGCTGGAGCACAAGTATACCCCGACCATCGGCCGCAGCCACGGGATCCACGCCGAGCCGACCACTTTCGGCAAGAAACTGGCGGAAGCCTATGCTGAATTCAGCCGCTGCAAGACACGGCTGTTGGCAGCCCGCGCCGAAGTGGCGACCTGCGCAATTTCGGGCGCGGTCGGGACCTTCGCCAATATCGATCCTTCGGTCGAAGAATACGTCGCTGAAAAGCTCGGCCTGGCGGTCGAGCCGGTTTCGACTCAAGTGATCCCGCGCGATCGCCATGCGATGTTCTTCGCCACATTGGGCGTGATCGCGAGCAGCATCGAACGGCTCGCTATCGAAGTCCGCCACCTGCAGCGCACCGAAGTGCTGGAGGCGGAGGAATACTTCGCGCCCGGGCAGAAGGGCTCGTCGGCCATGCCGCACAAGCGCAACCCGGTGCTGACCGAAAACCTCACCGGTCTCGCCCGCGTGGTCCGTTCGGCCGTGACCCCGGCGCTGGAAAACGTCGCGCTGTGGCACGAGCGGGATATCAGCCACTCCTCGGTCGAGCGCTACATCGCCCCCGACGCGACGATCACGCTCGACTTCGCGCTCGCCCGGCTGACCGGGGTGATCGACAAGCTGCTGGTCTATCCCGAGCGGATGCAGAAGAACCTCGACAAGATGGGCGGCCTTGTCCACTCGCAGCGGGTGCTGCTGGCTTTGACCCAGGCCGGGCTGGAGCGCGACGCGAGCTACCGGCTGGTCCAGCGCAATGCCATGAAGGTCTGGGAAAGCGACGGCCAACTTAGCCTGCTCGAACTGCTCAAGGCCGATCCTGAAGTCAGCGCGGTGATGAGCGCGGCTGAACTCGAAGAGAAGTTCAACCTCGATTACCACTTCAAGGCGATCGACACGATTTTCGAACGGGTGTTCGGGGAGTAAGGCACCACTACGCCTTCCGGAATCGTCATCCTGAACTCGTTTCAGGACCCATCGGGCCGCAAGTCCAGAGCTTGGGAAAGTGGCGTGACGATAGCGTCTCAGCGTGTCACAACCCCAGGCGCCGTGACGAAGAATGGGCCCTGAAACAAGTGCAGGGTGACGGGAAAAGGGGACGATAGCACGTGAAGCGAGCTTTCAAATGGATCTGCGGCCTCTTCCTGGTCGCCCTCATCGCCCTGTTCGCCATCGGCTACACCCCCGACACTGGCCCCGCCGCGATGCGCGCCAAGTACGCCTCTCCCGCCTCGCAATTCGTCGATATTGGCGGCGGCGTGACCATGCATGTCCGCGATGAGGGCAAGCGCGATGGCCCGGTGCTGGTCCTGCTGCATGGCTCAAATGCCTCGCTCCACACGTGGGAGCCGTGGGTAGCGCGGCTAGGCGCCAAGTACCGGATCATCAGCCTCGACCAGATCGGCCACGGGCTGACCGGACCGAACCCGACCGGGCAGTATGATGCACCCGCCTTTGTCGGCACGCTCGATGCCTTGCTGAACAAGCTGGGCGTCAACCGCTTTGCCCTCGCCGGCAATTCGATGGGCGGCTACGTCGCCTGGGAATATGCCCTTGCCCACCCGGACAAGCTGACCCATCTGGTGCTGGTCGATGCCGCCGGCCCGCCGGATGATCCGAACAAGCAGCTGCCGATCGGTTTCCGGATTGCCCGCACGCCCGGCTTCAGCAAGCTGGCTCTGATCATCACCCCGCGCTCGGTGTTCGAGAAGTCGCTCCACGGTTCGGTCTCGAACCACGCGATCGTCACGCCTGCGGCAATCGACCGCTATTGGGAACTTAACCGCTATCCGGGCAATCGCGCCGCAACAGGTGCCCGCTTTGCCCAATACGGCACCCGCAACCGCAACGTCGAAGCGATTGGCTCGATCAAGGTGCCGACGCTGATCCTGTGGGGCGCCGAGGACAAACTGATCCCGGCCAACGGCGCGGACTGGTTTGCGCAGCGGATCGCGGGCTCAACCAAGATCGTCTATCCCGGCATTGGCCACCTGCCGATGGAAGAGGCGCCCGACCGTTCCGCCGCTGATCTTGATGCCTTTCTTTCGAAGCCCTTCCCTTCGCCCGCCAAGCCATCTAGCATCGCCACCATAAAGCCCTGATCGCAATGGAGGGTTCGCCATGCAATTGATCCGTACACTGCTGCTGCTGCTCGTCACCATCGCGCTGGTCGCCTTTATCGCGATAAACTGGCAGACCGTTCCACTGAACCTGTGGCCGCTGCAGGACGGCAACTATGTCCATCTCGAATGGCCGGTCGGCTTCATCGTAATCATCTCGATGGCGCTGGGCTTCCTGCCGATGTGGCTGCTGCACAAGGGCGCGCGCTGGCGGCTGACGCGGCGGATCAGCTTCCTCGAAAACTCGGTCAAGTCGGCCAGCCAGTCTGCACCCATCGCCACCTCCACCCAGCTTGAAGCTGCAACCCCGGAAGCACCGCCCCCCCTGCCATGAGCACCAACCCGATCTACCTCGCGCTCGATTTCCCCCGTCTTGATACGGCCATCGCGGTCGCGCAAAAGGCCAAGGCCCATATCGGCGGGGTCAAGCTGGGGCTGGAGTTCTTCTGTGCTCACGGCCATCACGGCGTGCTCGAAGTGCACAAGCTGGGCTTGCCGATCTTCCTCGATCTGAAGCTGCACGACATTCCCAATACGGTCGCCGGAGCGATGCAGGCGATCCATGTTCTCGAACCGGCCATCGTTACCGTGCACGCTGCGGGCGGACAGGCGATGATGGAGGATGCCAAGGCCGCGGCCGGCGAAAACTGCAAGGTCGTGGCGGTCACGCTGCTGACCAGCATGGATGAAGCTGACATGGCCGCGACCGGGATGACCGGGCAGCCGCACGACCAGGTGATGCGGCTCGCCGAACTGGCCCGCGCTGCCGGGCTCGATGGAATCGTCTGTTCCGGGCACGAGGTTGCCGCGGTCCACGCGAAGTGGCGCGACGGGTTCCTGGTGGTCCCCGGCCTGCGCCCGGCCGATGCCAAGCTGGGCGACCAGAAGCGCGCGGTTACCCCGCGCCAGGCCCGCGATGCCGGCGCATCCGTGCTGGTGATCGGTCGTCCGATCGCCCGCGCCGATGATCCGGCCGCAGCCGCGCGGGCCATCGAGGCAACGCTGTAGCATTCAGCCGAGGTCAAGCCGCGGGAAACTAGCAACGGGGCATTATCAGGAGCCAATTGCATGAAATCCTTGAAGTTCGCCCTCGCCCCGCTCGCCCTTGCTCTCGCTATGCCCGGAGTTGCCATGGCCCATTCCGACCAACCCGCCATTGCCGCCACTTCAACCCTGCTGACCATTTCAAGCGAGGGCAAATCGGCGCGCACCCCCGATCTCGCCACCTTCAACGCCGGTGTCGTGACACAGGGCAGCACCGCCAGCGAGGCGCTCGCCGCAAATGCTGCCGCCATGACCAAGGTGATCGCCACGCTGAAAAAGGCCGGGATTGCCGACAAGGACATCCAGACCAGCCAGATCAGTCTCAACCCGGTCTATGGTCAGCCGGTGGTCGATCCCAATGGCCAGATCGTTCAGGAACCGCGGATCGTCGGATATCAAGCCACCAACAGCGTCAACATTCGCAGCCGCGACATCAAGGGCTTCGGCAAGGTGCTCGATGCGCTGGTTTCCTCGGGCGCCAATCAGGTCAACGGCCCTTCGTTCGAAATGTCGGACCCCAGCGCAGCGATGGACGAAGCGCGCACCGCCGCGATGAAGGCTGCGCGGGCCCGCGCCGAACTTTATGCCAAGGCCGCCGGGCTGCGGGTGGTCCGGATCGTTTCGATCAGCGAAGGCGGCGGCTATGCTCCGCAGCAACCGGTTTACGCCATGGCCAAGATGGCCGATGCCTCGTCCAGTCCGATCGCGGCCGGTCAGGTTGAAGCGCAGATCAGCTTGACGGTGCAGTTCGAACTGGCACCCTGAGGCAAGGCAAGCTAGGCGGCGGGTCATGATGGCCCGCCCCGCAATCAAGATCTGCGGCATCACCACGATGCCGGCGCTCGACGCGGCGATTGCCGCGCGGGCGAGCCATGTCGGTTTCAACTTCTACCCGCCTTCCCCGCGCTATGCCGCACCCGCCCAGGCCGGTGAGCTGTCGCACCGCGCCGAGGGTCATGTCACGCGGGTCGGGGTTTTCGTCGATGCCGCCGATGCCCTGCTGGCCGAAGTGCTCGCTGCAGCCCCGCTCGATGCCTTGCAGTTCCACGGCAGCGAGAGCCCGGAGCGCGTGGCGCAGGCCCGCGCGCAATTCGGCCTGCCGGTGTGGAAGGTGCTGTCGGTTTCCGCGCGCGCTGATCTGGCCAAGGCTCAGGACTATGCCGGTGCCGCCGATTTACTGTTGCTCGATGCCAAGACCCCGAAGGGCACTTTGCCCGGCGGGATGGGGCTGAGCTTTGACTGGAACCTGCTGTCCGGCTGGAAGGCCCCTCTGCCCTGGGGGCTGGCCGGCGGGCTTTCCCCCCGAAATGTCGGAGACGCCGTGCGGCAGACCGGCGCGCCGCTGGTCGATACCGCTTCGGGCGTGGAGAGCGCACCCGGGATCAAGGACGCGGACCTGATCGCCGCCTTCTGCAAAGCGGCGCGCGGCACATAGAAAAGGGCGGCCCGTTTCCAGGCCGCCCTTCCCACTCAGTGTTTCCGATCGGTATAATCAGAACTTGATGCCGACGCCGGCCACCAGCGCATCGCCGCTGGCAACCACGTCGTTTTCGAAGAAGTGCCGGTATTCAGCCTTGACGTAGACCGGTCCGGAAATCTTCTGCTCCAGCCCGGCACCCAGGTGCCACTGGCCTTCGCACAGGTCGCAGGCTTCGGTGGTGTAGCCGCCCGCGCCATAGAGCTTGGTGCCGGTTCCGGCCTTCACGCCGAAGCGGCCGGTCGCGCCGAAGGCAACCTTGGTGCCGGCGGCATCGATCTTGTCGCCAGAAACTTCGACGCCGGCAAAAGTGGTCTCGCCCAGATCGAAGTCATGGCCAATCGCGGCGCCATAGGTTTCTTCGCTGGTGCCATTGGTCCAGATCACGCCGCCACGCGCCTCGACGCGGGTTTCGTTGGCCAGCGCCGGGCTGGCCAGGGCCAGCGAGGCGAGCAACGGGAGGACGATCTTGCGCATTACAAACTCCTTTGTGATTCAGCCCCGGTAAAGGGGTCGAGGAGCTAGGTAGGAACCGCCAGCTTGCTCGCGAATGAACTAGGCGTTCATAAATTACGCAACAACAACCTAATGTGGCTAATATACCACATATTGTATTTCAAACTGACAACATTGTTACCAGCGCCTTCACCATCGGACGCTGCGGCAAGGCTGGACTTCGCGGCCCCGCTCTGCCAAGCGCTGGTCGCGTGATGACAGCAAATCCGCCAGCAAACTCTTTTCGCAACCAGCCTGACGAGCGCGGGCATTTCGGCCAGTTCGGTGGGCGTTATGTCGCCGAAACGCTGATGCCGCTGATTCTCGACCTTGAGCGGGAGTACACCGCGGCCAAGGTCGATCCGGCGTTCCATGCCGAATTCGACGACCTGCTGGAACATTACGTGGGTCGCCCCAGCCCGCTCTATTTCGCCCCCCGGATCACCGAGGAGCTTCGTTCGCTGGCGGTTTCCCAAGGGAAACCTGAGTGCGGCGCCCAGGTCTGGTTCAAGCGCGACGAGCTCAACCACACCGGCGCGCACAAGATCAACAACTGCGTCGGGCAGATCCTGCTGGCGATGCGGATGGGCAAGACCCGGATCATTGCCGAAACCGGCGCGGGCCAGCACGGCGTTGCCACCGCCACCGTCTGCGCGCGCTTTGGCCTGCCCTGCGTGATCTTCATGGGCGCAACCGACGTGGCGCGGCAGGCCCCCAACGTATTCCGGATGAAGCTGCTCGGCGCCGAAGTCCGCCCGGTAACCGCCGGTGCCGCGACGCTGAAGGACGCGATGAACGAGGCGCTGCGCGACTGGGTCGCCAATGTCCACGACACCTTCTACATCATCGGCACCGCCGCCGGCCCGCACCCTTATCCCGAGTTGGTCCGCGATTTCCAGAGCGTGATCGGCAAGGAAGCCCGCGCCCAGATGCTCGCCCGCACCGGCCGCCTGCCCGACCTGCTAGTCGCGGCGATCGGCGGGGGTAGCAACGCGATCGGCCTGTTCCATCCGTTCCTCGATGATGCCAGCGTCAGGATGCTCGGCGTCGAAGCGGCCGGGCACGGGCTCGACAAGGAACACGCCGCCAGCCTCGCCGGCGGACGCCCCGGCATTCTCCACGGCAATAAGACCTACTTGCTGCAGGACTCCGACGGCCAGATCACCGAAGGCCACTCGATCAGCGCGGGCCTCGACTATCCCGGGATCGGCCCGGAACACGCCTGGCTGCGCGATGTCGGCCGGGTGGACTACACCTCGGTCACCGATACCGAAGCGCTCGAAGGCTTCCAGCTGCTGTGCCGCACCGAAGGCATCATCCCCGCGCTGGAACCCAGCCACGCGATCGCCGCCGTGGCCCGGATCGCCCCGACCATGCCCAAGGACAGCATCGTGCTCGTCAATCTCTGCGGACGCGGCGACAAGGACATCTTCTCGGTCGCGGAGCATTTGGGGGTGGAGCTGTGAAGATCGCTCGCGTGGCAAAGTCAGGTGGCGTTTTCGTGGCCATGGCTATGTTGCTGTCCTGGGCATCGGATTGGTTTCTAGGACGACCATTCAGGAGTCTGTTTGAATTCACACCATTGGTACTAGCCGCAGTTTTCGTTGGCCTCTTGGGCGGCGGATTAAGCAAAGACACCAACTGAATGGCCCGCTTCTCTTCCAATTTTTCCGCAGGCCACGTCGCGAGGGCTTTCGTCTCGGTCGCGGGACATCTGGGGGTCAAACTTTAATGGACCACAAGCGCGGGATTCAGGGCGTGCTCCTGACGCTCGCCGCGTGGGGCTGCTTTCAGGGTATGGAGTCCGTGCCGGCCAATTCGGCGCTGGAAACAGCCTTGCTCATCGGCGGCTATGCCTTGATCGCCCTGGCGCTTGCCGTGTTTTACCTAGCATTCCGGAATCGACCATCATGACCCGCCTCCCAACCGTCTTTGCCAAGGGCAAATGCAACATCGGTATCGATTTGGAATCAGAGGATCTAGGGGCTGATCAGTGAGCCTAACGGCTGCAGCCTCCGCCTTAGAAAATCACTGTTTTGGCTGCCGCCCGCCGCTTGAGCCAATCACCGATTTGATCGCTGGCTTTTTCGGCATCACGCTGGCGACGCTTGTGATTGCGGCCAGCATACGGGTGGGTTCGCGCCTTACGAGCGAAAGCGCCACATTGCACCATTCCTCATCAGCCTCAATGCTAACACGGGAGTTTCGACGGAAGCTAATATATTGGTTTTCCAGCATGTCTATCTTGGCCTTTGCGACCGTACTAGGCCTTTGTGTTACCTGGTTCGTCCGCTTTCCGAAGCTCTACATTGCTAGAGAAGTTTCGCACTTTCCGGACTACATGGCTTTTCTACTGGCCAGCAACCTTGAACTCTACGCCTTCGCCTTCGTGCCTGTCATAATCTGGCACTTGGCCGATTTCATCGCAACGAAGCCGCCCAAACGACGTGTTCTGGAGGTTCTGACCAGCTATGCCTTGTTATCCGGTATTCTTGTTTGCTTTGGTATGATCCTTATTGGCCTTGCAACCGATTGGTTCACGGTCGATCGACCTTGCGGCGGTATGTTTCTCCTGCTGATGCAATCTTGCGCAGGCCCACATCCTGTAATGGGTTTACCTATGCGCCTATTGCTTTTGCTATTCCCGATTCTCGCAATCCTGAAACTTGCGGTGTCCTTGCACTCTCGACTAGGGCGGCAGCGATGACCCGCCTCTCCTCTGCCTTCGTCAAGGGCCCCGCCCTTGTCACCTTCGTCACCGGAGGTGACGGGCCGACTGCCGATATCCTCGACGCCCTCGTCGCAGGCGGTGCGGATGTGATCGAGCTGGGGATGCCGTTCACCGATCCGATGGCCGATGGCCCGGCGATCCAGCAGGCCAACCTGCGCTCGCTCGGCGCAGGCACCACCACCGCCGATATCTTTGCCATGGCTGCTGCCTTTCGCGCGCGCCATCCCGAGGTGCCGCTGGTGCTGATGGGCTATGCCAATCCGATGATCACACGCGGGCCGGAATGGTTTGCGGACCAGTGCCGGCAGGCCGGGGTCGACGGGGTGATCTGCGTCGATATCCCGCCCGAGGAAGACCCCGAGCTCGGCCCTGCGCTGCGCGCCGCGGGGGTCAGTCTGATCCGGCTTGCCACCCCGACCACCGACGCCGCGCGGCTCCCAGCCGTGCTCGAGGGTTCGTCCGGGTTCCTCTACTATGTCTCGGTCGCCGGGATCACCGGAATGCAGCAGGCCGCGCAGACCAGCATCGAGGAAGCCGTCACCCGGCTGAAAGCCAGCGCCACCATCCCGGTAGCGGTCGGCTTTGGCGTGCGCACCCCCGAACAGGCGGCCGCGATCGCCAAGGTTGCAGATGGCGTGGTGGTCGGCTCGGCGCTGGTCGATCTGGTCGGCGAGCACGGGGCGAATGCCGCTGGTCCGGTGCTCGAGCTGACGCGGGCGCTCGCTAATGCGGTGCATTCGGCGCGTTAGGAATAGTTCACGCAAAGGCGCAGAGGAAGAAAAGAGGCGCAGAGAGGTTCTGCTGAGCCGCAGGCTCTTGAATCAATTCGACGATGCGTTTTGTGCAACGTCGAAACGAACAGCGGCTTCGCCGCGGGCGCTACCCCTCTGCGCCTCTCCTTCTTCCTCTGCGCCTCTGCGTGAACCCTTCGAACACTTCCCCACTCGCAAACGCCGGAACACTGCGCTAAAGCCCCCGCATGAGCTGGATTGACCGCGTTCGCAAAGCGCTTCCCTTCAAGGATAAGCGCGACACTCCCGACAATCTCTGGACGAGCTGCCCCTCGTGCAAGGAAATGCTCTTCACCAAGGAATATGAGGAAAACCAGTCGGTCTGCCCGCGCTGCGAGCATCACGGCCGGATCGGCGCGGATGCGCGCTTTGCACAGTTGCTGGATGAAGGCTTCACGGTGCTCGACACGCCGAAGGTCAAGGAAGACCCGCTGAAGTTCAAGGACCAGAAGAAGTATCCCGACCGGCTGAAGGCCGCCCGGCTCGCCAATCCGCATCCCGATGCCTTGACCAACGCGCTCGGCGCGATCGAGGGTCACAAATGCGTGCTGGGTGTGCAGGACTTCGCCTTCATGGGCGGATCGATGGGCATGGCGGTCGGCGCGGCCTTCGTCGCCGGGGCTGACCGGGCGCTCAAGGAAAAATGCGCCTATGTGATCTGCACCGCCGCCGGCGGCGCGCGGATGCAGGAAGGCATCCTCAGCCTGATGCAGATGCCCAAGACCACCGTGGCGATCCGCCGGCTCAATCAGGCCGGGCTGCCCTATGTGGTGGTGCTGACCGACCCGACCACCGGCGGGGTTACCGCCAGCTATGCGATGCTGGGCGATATCCAGATCGCCGAGCCGGGCTGCCTGATCGGCTTTGCCGGCCAGCGGGTGATCCAGGACACGATCCGCGAAAAGCTGCCCGAAGGGTTCCAGCGTGCGGAATACCTGCTCGAACACGGGATGATCGACATGGTGGTCCATCGCCGCGATCTAAAGGCGAAGCTGGCCAGCGTGCTGGACTATCTGAGCGCGGCCAAGGCGGCCTGAGCCGCGTGAAAGACTTCGCCGTTTCCGAAAACCCGCGCGTTCAGGCGCAGCTTGACCGGCTGGGCGCGCTGAGCCTGCCGAGCGGGCGGCTGGAGCTGGAGGTGATGCACGAACTGCTCGCCCGGCTCGGCAATCCGCAGCGAAACTTGCCGCCGGTGTTCCACGTCGCCGGAACCAACGGCAAGGGCAGCACCTGCGCCTATCTGCGCGCCATGCTTGAGGCCGAGGGGCTGACCGTCCACGCCGCGACCAAGCCGCACCTGGTCCGCTACAACGAACGAATCCGGATCGCGGGTAAGCTGATCGACGACGAATTGCTGGCCGACCTGCTGAACGAAGTGCTCGACCATGGCGAAGACCTTTCGCCCAGCTTCTTCGAAGTCACCGCGTCCGCCTATTTCCTGGGATTCCACCGCATTCCTGCCGACGCCTGCGTGATCGAGGTTGGCCTGGGAGGACGGCTCGATGCGACCAACGTGCTCGATGGCCAGGCCGCTTGCGGGATCGCCACGCTGGGGATCGATCACAAGGAATTCCTGCTCGTACCCGAACCGGGCCTGCCGACCGATCCGCTGTGCCGGATCGCTTTCGAAAAGGCCGGGATCGCTCGCCCCGGCGTGCCGCTGGTGACTCAGGCCTACCCGCCGGAAGTGACCAAGACGGTGATCGATCACGCCATGAAGGTCGGCGCGAAGACCGCGATCCGCGGGCTCGACTGGTTTGCCGAGATCGGCAGCGGGATCGCCTATCGCGACCGGTTCGGCACGCTGGATCTGCCGCTGCCGGCGCTGGTCGGCACGCACCAGGCCGACAATGCCGCGCTCGCCGTGGCGATGTTGCGCCACCAGACGCAAGTCACGGTCTCCCCCGCCGCCATGGCCGAGGGCATCCGCGCCGCGCGCTGGCCGGCCCGGCTGCAGCTGCTGGGTGAAGGCCCGCTGACCGCGCTGGTCCCGGACCGCCGGGTCTGGCTCGATGGCGGGCACAACGCCGATGCCGGCCTCGCGATCGCCCGGCACTTTGCCGATGCCGCGCCGCTGCACCTGATCACTGGCATGCTGGCGAACAAGGATCCGGCCGCGATCGTCGCTCCCCTGAAAGGCAAGCTACTGAGCCTGTCGGTCGTCCCCGCCCCTGGCCACGACGCCCACCGGCCCGAAGACATTGCCCCCCACGCCGACTTGCCGGTGCGGGCATTCAGCGATGTCGCGGCGGCCTTGCAGGCGCTGCCGGCGGAAGGCGATGTACTGATCGCCGGATCGCTTTACCTCGCGGGCGAAGTACTGCGGCTCAACCGGGAGTTTCCGGACTGACGGCGGACTTGCCCGGCGAAAACCAGGCGACGCCCGCCCCCGCCACCAATACGGCGAAGAAAGTCCAGGCTGTGCCGGTTTCCCAGCCAAGGGTTTGAGCCAGCAGCACGCCGACAAGGCCTACAACCGCAACTGCCGAGCCGAAGATCCGCATCAGTGGCAAGGGCGCGCGCAAGGCCTTTTCATCGACAGCCTTGGTCTGCCGAACCGAGGCAACGACGTAGCCCTTGCTCCACAGCAGCCACAGCAGGAACATGCCCGGAATGGCAGCCACAACGGTAACGCCCCAGAATCCGAACCAGCCGAGCCTTTCCGCCAGGATCCCGGCAGGCCCAGCCATGAAGGTCCGTCCGACCCCGGCAAAGGATGATAGCAGCGCGAACTGCGTAGCAGTGTAAGCGATGTTCGACAGGCCGGAGAGGTAGGTTGCAAACACGGTCAAGCCGATGCCGCTCGTCAGGTTTTCCGTCCCGATTGCAGCGACCAGCATCCAGTAATTGTTGCCGACCGAGGCCAGGATCATGAACATCAGATTGGAGAACATCATCATCAGGCCGGAAATCAGCAGCGCCCGGCCCATCCCGAGCCAGAGGATAAATGGAGCACCAAGGGCCGAACCGATGATCAGCGCCGCAAAACCCCACAGCTTGTTCGCCGAGACATAATCGAGATCGGCAAACTTCAGATCGACGATCATCGGGCTGAGCATCGTCTGCCCCATGGCATCGCCGATTTTGTAGATCAGCACAAAGCCCAGGATCAGAAAGGCACCATCGCGCGACAGAAACTCACGAAACGGATTGACCACGGCTTCGGTCAGCCATTCGCCGGGCTTCATGCCGCTGACATTGGCGAAACGATCTACAAAGGTTCCGGGTCCGATCCACAGTGCGCCCAGGATCGCCGGCACGATGGCAAATGCGGTCAATCCATAGGCAGTAGCCCAGCCAAGCCCCAACCCCTCAGCCGAAGCGAGGTAGATCGTGCCGGCACCTGCGATCAGATTGCCGGTGCGATAGCCGAACTGGTTGCTGGCCGTCCCGTGCGCCATGTTTTCATCGTCGAGAATCTCGATCCGATAGGCATCAATGACGATGTCCTGGGTTGCGGAAAGGAACGCCGTAATAAACGCCCACAGCGCGAAGCTGCCCATCGCGCCCGGCTGCGGATTGCTCGCGCCAAGTTGCCAGACCGAAATCAGCAGCAGTGCCTGGATCACAAACAGCCAGGCCCGGCGCTGTCCAAGCGCCTTGCTCAGCACCGGGATGTGCAATTTGTCGACCAGCGGGGCCCACAGGAACTTAAGGGTGTAGGGTATCCCAAGGGCGACCAGAAAGCCGATCGTGGCTTTGTCGATGCCGACCTTGGCAAGCCAGAACGTCATCGTCGCAATCAGCAAGGTCAGCGGAAAGCCGCTTGAAATACCCAGCAAAAACGCCACCAGCGGTGCCTTGGCCAAGTAGGGTTTGAATGACTTGCTGGTCGCAGCGAACACCACCAAAGCCGCAAGGACCCCGGCAAAGATCAAAAACCGGCTCAATTCAACAGACATCGGCACCCTCTTGTCCCAGCAAGCTTGCTCGCAGCTTAGCAGGTGGTAGCCGTGGCGGAAGGCCTGCCGCCTGTTGGCAAACAAAAAAGCCGTGAGCGGATCAATCCGCTCACGGCTTTTTGAACCATGCTCCGCGCAAATGCGCGGCTTTCGGCAGAATCAGATCTTGCGGATCGTCATCGGCCGCGCTGCACCCGAGGCATGCTCGAACACGCAGTTGGCCATCTCGCCCGAGTTCTGGCGGGTGAAGGCCAGGTATCCGGCGGGCGCCTTGCCGTGCCAGGTGAAGCGGCAATTGCGCAGACGGAACTTGGCCGGGCCGCCGATCATCACCGGCTTGCCGTCGAAGAATTCGAAATGCTCGTTCTCGATCATTTCGCCGCGGGCTAACTTGTCGGCCAGGCGCTTGCGATCGCCGTTTGCCACCGCCGCCGAAGCGACCGAGGGAACAACCGCCGCCGCAGCCGCTGCTGCCGCACTGCCGAATACGGTCCTGCGTGAAACTTTCATTGCCGTAGACTCCCCTGATGCGACCCATTGCCAACAAATATCGTGACGCCGCAGTAAAGCAAAAAAACGGCCGGCGAACAAAGCCCAAATTGCATTACGCACCGATTTTCGTGACGCGAACGAAATTTGGGCTATTCTGCGCGGCGATGAGTCACGCCGAAACCTTGCCCGGTACCGCGCCCACCCCCGGCCAGCTTGCCCTGGCCCAGGCGATTGCCGACGGCTGCACCCGGGTCAATCGCGGCATTTCCACCGTCCCTGCAGCGGTCTATACCGACCCTGCGCATTGGCAGCGCGAGCACGACGGGCTGTTTGCCCGGCTGCCGCAAGTACTCTGCCCTTCGGCCCTGATCCCGCAGCCCAATATGGCGGTGCCGCACGATGCCAGCGGTCGCCCACTGCTGATCACCCGCGATGGGGAGGGCAAGGCGCATGTCTTCCTCAACGTCTGCCGCCACCGCGGCACCCGGCTGGTTGAGGGGAGCGAAGTCCAGTGCTCCAAGCGGATGACTTGTCCCTACCACGCCTGGACCTTTGCCACCGACGGTCGCCTGCTCGCCCTGCCCCGGCCCGACGCCTTTCCGGGCCTCGGCAAGGCCGACTACGGTCTGGTCGAACTGGACAGCTGCGAGGCTGGCGGGCTGATCTGGTTCGCCCCGCAAGAGGGCGCGGATTTCTCGGCCATGCGCACGCTCGGCGCGGATTTCGATGCCTTCGCGATGGCGGACCTACACTTGTTCCGGCGTCAGACGCACGAGGTTGCTTCCAACTGGAAGCTGATCATGGACGCCTTTCTGGAAAGCTACCATGTTGCCCGGCTCCATGCCGCAACGATCGGGCCGTTTTTCAAGGACGGGGTGACCAGCGGCGATCAGATCGGCCCGCACCAGCGCAGTTTCGTCGCCCGCGCGGCTGAGCTCGAAGGAATCGATTTCACCGACATGGCCGCGCTGCGCCGGATCGGGACCTTTGCCTACCAGCTGTTTCCGGCGACGGTGCTGGTGATCAGCCCGGATTATATCAACATAATGACGCTGTGGCCGCAGGGGCATGACCGGACCCTGGTCGAGGACTTCATGCTGATCCCCGAAGAACCGCAGACCGACAAGGCGCGCAGCCACTGGGAACGGAGCTGGACCCTGCTCGATGGCGGGGTGTTCGCCGGGGAAGACTTCCGCGCGGCCGCGCTGGGCCAGCAAGGGCTTGCTACCGGCGCGGTCCCGCATCTAACGCTCGGCACGCTGGAAGGCGGGATCCTCCGCCTGCATGAGATCATCGCAGAGCAGCTCGCCCTGGCTGAGGGGTGACTAGCCGCGCCGTTCCGCCTATGGGCGGCGCATGACCGCACCAGAACCACCGCGTGAGGGCGAACGCATCGCCAAGTTGCTGGCCCGGGCCGGCGTGGCCAGCCGCCGCGAAGTGGAACGGATGATCGCTGACGGACGGGTCAAACTGAACGGCGAAGTGCTTACAACGCCTGCCACGGTGTTGAAGACCCTTCGCGGGGTCACCGTGGACGAAAAGCCGGTCAAGGCTGCCGAACCGACCCGGATCTTTATATTCCACAAGCCGGCTGGCCTGCTGACGGCGGAGCGCGAGTTCTCCGGGCGGCCAACGATCTATACCGCGCTGCGCAATGCCCTGCCGCAGGACGCCGGACGGGTGATGCCGGTCGGGCGGCTCGACTTCAACACCGAGGGTCTGCTGATCCTGACCAACGACGGCGAGCTCAAGCGCGCGATGGAGCTGCCCTCCACCGGCCTGCCCCGGACCTACCGCGCCCGCACCTTTGGCGATGTGACCCAGGCCCAGCTCGAGGAACTGATCGAGGGGGTGGAGATCGACGGGGTGCGCTATGGCAAGATCGACGCCAATCTTGAGCGCAGCACCGGCCGCAACCAGTGGATCGAGGTGACCATAACCGAAGGCAAGAACCGCGAAGTGCGGCGCGTGCTGGAACACCTCGGGCTAGAGGTCAGCCGCCTGCTGCGGACCCGCTATGGCCCGTTCGAACTGCTCGACCTGCCGCGCGGTCAGGCGACCGAAATCCGCCAGGTCGAAGTTGAACGCTTTCGCCGCGCGCTGGTCGGCGGGACCGGGACCGAGATCACGCTGAGTGCCCCGCAACAGGCCCGCGCCCGGATCGCACGGACCAGCCCGCGCAAAGCCGACGCACCGCGCAAGGCTGATACTGCGGCTCCATCCGCCCGCAAACCGGCCCCGCGCAAGCCCGATGGCCCGCGCAAGTTCGAGGGTGCACGCAAACCCGATGGCGCCCGCAAGTTCGAAGGCTCCCGCAAGGCGTCCAGCACCGCGTCCACTTCCCGCAAGCCCGCACCGCGCAAACCGGGTCCGAGAAAGCCGGGTCCACGCAAATGAGCCTGCGGATCATCGCCGGCGAGTGGCGCGCGCGAAAGCTGGTTGCACCGGCCGGGGAAACCACCCGCCCGACCGCCGACCGCACCCGCGAAACCCTGTTCTCGATGCTGGTCAGCCGGATCGGCGATTTTGAAGGACTGGCAGTGGCCGACCTGTTCGCCGGATCGGGCGCGCTGGGGCTGGAAGCGCTCTCACGCGGGGCCGCTTCGTGCATCTTCGTTGAGCAGGATGCGGCGGCGCTGCGCGCCTTGCGCAGCAACATCGCCAACCTCCGCGCCGCGCCGCAGTGCGACGTGCGGGCATCTTCGGTTCTGGCGCTGGGTCCGGCCAAGGCACCGCTCGATCTGGTCCTGCTCGATCCGCCCTACGGCACGGGCGCGGGCGCGGTTGCGCTCGACAAGTTGCAGCGGCTGGGTTGGATCGGTGCCGGAACCTGGATCAGCCTTGAAACCGCAGCCGACGAGGAACCCAAGATCAAGGGGCTCGAAGCTGCCGCCGACCGCAAGGTCGGCAAGGCGCGGATTACCCTGCTGCGGATGCCGGCTTAGCCGCCAGCACGCCGATCAGCGTCGCCAGCCCGGCCAGCGACAGCAGAAGCCCGGCATGACTGGCCTGTCCGGCCTCGGCCAGCATTTGCGCTCCGATCGGGGTCAGCGCACCGCCAACGATCCCGCCCGCGTTGAAGGCCAGCGAAATCCCGCTGTAACGTACCGTTACCGGAAACAGCGTCGGCAACCATGATCCCAGCGGGCCATAGACGAAGCCCATCACCACCAGTGCGGTCGACAGCGTGACAAAGATGGTGACCAGCGAACCCGAGGTCAGCCCGGCCCCGAAGACTGAGCCCAGCACCATGGTCATGACCGCTCCGGTCAGCATAACCTGGCGCGGACTGGTCTGGTCGGCGCGGATTACCGCGATCAGGATCCCCAGCGCGAAGAAACAGTTGGCACCCAGCTGGACCGCCAGAAAAGTCTCGCGCGTATAGCCGAGCGCCGTGGTCCCCTGGGCCAGAGCATAGGCGGTGGAGAGGTAGAAGATCGCGAAGCAGGCGATCGCGCCTGCCGTTCCCGCCAGCACAGCACCCAAATGGCGCGAGAGCAGCGTGGCGATCGGCACGGCCGGCGGCGGCTTGTGGCTCATCGCCTCGCGAAAGGCCGGCGTCTCTGCGATGCGCAGCCGCACCCACAGGCCCAGCCCGACCAGTACCGCGCTGGCGAGAAACGGGATGCGCCAGCCCCAGGCCTTGAAATCGGCATCGGACAGGACCAGCCCGAGCAGCAGGAACAGGCCGTTTGCGGCCAGGAAGCCGACCGGCGCGCCGAATTGCGGAGCGGAGCCGAACCGCGCTTCCCACCCTTTCGGGGCATATTCGACCGCCAGCAGCGAGGCCCCGCCCCATTCCCCGCCCAGCCCGAAACCTTGCCCGAACCGGAGCACGCACAGCAGCAGCGGCGCGACCCACCCGACCATCGCATAGGTAGGCAGGAAGGCGATCAGCAGGGTCGACAGGCCCATCAGCATCAGCGAGGCGACCAGCGTGGATTTGCGCCCGATCCGGTCACCGAAATGGCCGAACACGATCGCGCCGACCGGGCGAGCGAAGAAGGCCAGACCAAAGCTCATGAAGGCAAACATGGTTTGCGCGGCGGCGCTTTCCGCCGGAAAGAACAGCGGACCGAAGACCAGCGCGGCGGCGGTGGCGTAGATGTAGAAATCATAGAACTCCACCGCCGTGCCGGTAAGCGATGCGGTGAGGATGCGGGCGTGCTGGCGGATCGGATGCATAGTGGCACTGCCTTGCTGCCGGCCGTCCTGCTGTCAACCGCAAGCCTTGCGCGGCAATCATTCGTTCCCTAGTTGTTCACCGGTGCAACTCCCGTCCGAATCCCCCACCGACCCGCTGCTTGACGGCCTGAACCCGCCGCAGCGCGAAGCCGTGCTTGCCACCGAAGGTCCGGTGCTGATGCTGGCCGGTGCGGGGACCGGCAAAACCGCCGCGCTGACCGCACGGCTCGCCCATATCGTTCGCAGCCGGCTCGCCTGGCCGAGCGAGATCCTGTGCGTCACCTTCACCAATCGCGCCGCGCGCGAGATGAAGGAGCGGGTCGGACACTTGGTCGGCCCGGCGGTCGAAGGGATGCCGTGGCTCGGCACGTTCCACTCGATGGCAGCCAAGATGCTGCGCCGCCATGCCGAACTGGCCGGACTGCAATCGAACTATACGATCATCGACACCGACGATCAGCTGCGCGTGCTCAAGCAGTTGATCCAGGCCGAAGGGCTCGATGAAAAGCGCTGGCCGGCGCGCCAGCTCGCCGGATGCATCGATCGCTGGAAGAACAAGGGCCTTTCCCCGCAAGACCTCTCCGCCGCCGATAGCGAAGCCTATGCCAATGGCCAGGGACAGAAGTTCTACCGGCTCTATCAGGACCGTCTGAAAGCGCTCAACGTCTGCGATTTCGGCGATCTGCTGCTGCACATGCTCAAGATCCTGCAGACCAACCGCGAGATTCTGGAGCAGTATCAGCAGCGCTTCAAATATATCATGGTGGACGAATATCAGGACACCAACCAGGTGCAGTACCTGTGGCTGCGGCTGCTTGCCCAGGCGCGCAAGAACATCTGCGTGGTGGGCGATGACGACCAGTCGATCTATTCATGGCGCGGCGCAGAAGTGGCCAATATCCTGCGGTTTGAACAGGATTTTCCCGGCGCCAAGGTGATCAAGCTGGAGCAGAACTATCGCTCCACCCCGGACATTCTGGCCGCCGCTTCGGGCCTGATCGATGCCAACAGCCAGCGGCTCGGCAAGACACTGTGGACCGAGCGGAACGGCGGCGACAAGGTCCGCGTGGTCGGGGTGTGGGACGGGCCGGAGGAAGCCCGCCGGGTCGGCGAAGAGGCCGAAAGGCTGGAGCGCGAGGGAGCTTCGCTGGCCACGCTGGCAATTTTGGTCCGCGCCCAGTTCCAGACCCGCGAGTTCGAAGACCGCTTCATCGCGATCGGCTTGCCCTACAAGATCGTCGGCGGTTTCCGGTTCTATGAGCGCGCAGAAATCCGCGATGCGCTCGCCTATCTGCGGCTGATTGCCCAGCCAAGCGACGATCTCGCCTTCGAGCGGATCTATAATGCCCCCAAGCGGGGCCTTGGCGACAAGACGTTGGAAAAGCTCCACCGCCACGCCCGGGCGCGGGCGATTCCGCTCAGCCTCGCGGCGGTAGAGATCTGCGATACCGACGAACTGCCGGCCCGCGCGCGCAATACGCTGCTCGCCTTCATGCGCGATGTTGCAAGGTGGCGTGACGCGGCCAAGGTGCTGTCGCCGGCGGAACTTGCCCGTACCGTGCTTGACGAGAGCGGCTACACCGCCGCGCTCCAGGCCGAAAAGAGCGCCGAAAGCGCGGGCCGGCTGGAAAACCTGACCGAACTGGCGCGGGCGATGGAGGAATACGAGACGCTCGGCGATTTCCTCGAACATGTCAGCCTGGTGATGGACAACGACGCCAACGATGCGGCCGAAAAGCTCACGATCATGACGATCCACGCCGCCAAAGGGCTGGAGTTCGATCACCTGTTCCTGGTCGGGTGGGAGGAAGGCGTGTTCCCCAGCCAGCGCGCGATGGACGAAGGCGGGCTCGCCAGTCTGGAGGAGGAACGGCGCCTCGCCTATGTCGCGATTACCCGCGCACGGCGGCGCTGCACGATCCTTCATGCCGCCAACCGGCGGATTTACGGCCAATGGACCAGTTCGATCCCCAGCCGGTTCATCACCGAATTGCCCGAAGCGCACATCGAGCAGGAATCGACGCTATCGGGCGGCGCCTCGCTGTGGCGGGCGCAATGGTCTGAACATGGCGATCCCTTCGCTCATGTCGCCGCCGCCCAGCCCGCGCGCACCATGACCCGCGGACCCGGCTGGCAGCGTGCCGCCGCGCAAAGCTATGACCCCACCCCGCGCCGCCTGCCCGAAGCCACCCGCAGCGCCGCCAGCTTCGCCGCCAAGCCGCGCAGCGACGTGAGCCTGGGTGCACGGGTGTTCCACGAAAAGTTCGGCTACGGCACCGTCACCGCGCAGGAAGGCAACAAGCTCGAGATTGAGTTCGAAACCGCCGGGCCGAAGCGGGTGATCGACAGCTTTGTGAAGCTGGCGGAGTAATCCTCCCCGGAACGGGGAGGGGGACCATGCGAAGCATGGTGGAGGGGTACAGGCGGGTGTTCGCATCTTCTCCGGCCAAAGGGGACATAGACCGATGGTATCAGGGCCTCGTGACACATTGATCAAAGCGCGCAAGCTTCGGCGCGATATGAGCCTACCCGAAGTGCTGTTGTGGCAGGAATTACGGAAACGTCCGGCCGAACTGAAATTCAGACGTCAGCACCCGGCGGGCATTTACATCCTCGATTTCTATTGTGCTGCCGCGCGCCTGGCGATTGAGGTTGATGGCTGGGGCCACGACAGTGCGGACGTGCGCAAGAAGGACGCGGCGCGATCTAAGTATTTGCGGTCGCAGCAGGTTGCGACTTTGCGCGTGCCTGCAAAGGCAGTGCTTGAAAATCTGGAAGGCGCGTTGGCGCGGATTGTCGAGGTCTGTACCGGGCGGCTAGCCAAGGACTAAGATGCCGCGTTGGCCAGCGAAGCCGTGAACACTTGCCTGTACCCCTCCACCACCTTCGGTGGTCCCCCTCCCCGTTGCGGGGAGGATCAGAGCGCCGAAACGCCCAGGAAGCTGGGGACCGGGCCGTTCCACACGCCGTCATCGCCGTCATCGGCCGCTTGCCGCTTGGGTTCGGCCTTGGGCGGTTTGGTGCCGTCGCGCTTGGGCCGTTCAGCGCGCGGGGCGCGCTCAGCCCGGGGCTCACGTTCCTCGCGAGGCGGACGCGGTTCGCGTTCTTCGCGGGCGGCGCGCGGGGCGCGGGCAGCGCGGGGTTCGCGCTCTTCGCGAGGCTGGCGGGCGGGCTTGTCGGCAGTATCGGCCTTGGTGCCCTGCCGCACTTCGAACACGGTCAGCTTGCCGCCGGTCAGCTTCTCGACATTCTCGATCGCTTCGGCGTCTTCGGGTGCGATCAGGGTAAAGGCGCGGCCGGTGGCTCCGGCGCGGCCGGTCCGGCCGACGCGGTGAACGTAGTCGTCCGGGTGCCACGGCGTGTCGAAGTTGAACACGTGGCTGACGCCTTTGACGTCGAGCCCGCGCGCGGCCACGTCAGAGCAGCACAGGATGTTGATGGTGCCATCCTTGAACCGGTCGAGTTCGGCAATCCGGGCCGACTGGTCCATGTCGCCATGGATTTCGCCCGCCGAAAAGCCACTCTTCTTGAGGCTGGTCGCGAGATCGCGCACGGTCGTCTTGCGGTTGCAGAAGATCATCGCGGTCTTGACGTCGTCGGTCCGCAGCAGTTCGCGCAGCACCTCCTTCTTGGCCCGCGACGAGGCGACCGGGACCTTGAACTGGACGATCTGGGTGTTGGTCGACGCCGGACGGGCAACTTCGATGTATTTCGGATTGGTCAGGAACTTGTCAGCCAGCTTCTTGATTGGCGGCGGCATGGTCGCGCTGAACAGCAGCGTCTGGCGCTGGGCCGGAAGCTTGGAACAGATCGTCTCGATATCGGGAATGAAGCCCATGTCGAGCATCCGGTCGGCCTCGTCGATCACCAGCAGGTCGCAGCCGGTGAGCAGGATCTTGCCGCGTTCGAACAGGTCCATCAGCCGGCCCGGAGTGGCGATCAGCACGTCGACCCCGTCTTTCAGCGCCTTGACCTGATCACCCATCTGTACGCCGCCGATCAGCAGCGCCATCTTGAGATCGTGGTTGACGCCATAGAGCGCGAACTCGTCCGCGACCTGGGCAGCCAGCTCGCGGGTCGGTTCCAGAATCAGGCTGCGCGGCATCAGCGCGCGGCGGCGGCCGTGGGCCAGAATGTCGATCATCGGCAGCACGAAGCTGGCGGTCTTGCCAGTCCCGGTCTGGGCGACGCCGATGATGTCCTTCATCATCAGCACGCTGGGGATAGCCTGGGCCTGGATCGCGGTGGGCGTGTCATAGCCTTTGGCGGTGACCGCTGCGAGCAATTCGTCGGATAGGCCGATGTCGGCAAATTTCATGGGCAAGGTCAACTGTTAGAAGGAAAGGGCGCGCCGGACCGAATGAAGCAGGCTTCACCCGGCGTTCGGCCACGCCGGCGCCCTAGGGCCAATGGACCGCAAAAGTCAAGGAAATGCGCGGCGGACAATCCACCGCCGGGCGGGTCAGTCCAGTTGCACCAGCTGGCGGAAGCCGGAGACCTGGCAGCCCATCCCGCTGCGCGATTGCAGGCGGTCGCGCCCGACGCAGATCTGCGCGTCGGAATTGCGGGCGACGATAAAGCCCGAATAGAATTCGCGGCCCTGGCAGCCCTTCTCCAGCTTGGCGGTAACCATCCGCCGATCCCGCAGGATCAGCAGCAGCCGCGAGTTGTCGATCGGCTGCACCCCGGCGATCGAATCGATCCCCAGGCAATTGCCCCACTTGCGCTCGGCAAAGCGCGGGCCGAGGCCACTATCCATCTCGTTGTCGAACATCGCCGCGTCCATCGGCATCGGTGCGGGGCGCGGACTGACCCGGATCGTCACGCGCTGCTGGATAGATACTTGCTCTGCCGCCATCGGCTGGAACGGCTGGGTTTCAACCGAGCGGTCGCGCGGTGCTTCGACCACGCCCAGCGCAGGCAGAAGCAGCACCAGCGGTGCAAGAAGTTGCGCGATCGGTTGCATTGCCCCTGCTGAATAGCGCCCAAGATTGAACCACCGCTTAACCCCAAGCCGGGGGGACTCGCAAGGTGCCCATGCGCTGTGCCATAGGCGCATGGCAATGGATTTCGCCGATGATCCCTTTCTGGCCGAGGTCGCCGCGCTGCTTGGCCCGCGCGGGCTGACCCGCGATCCTGATCTGATGGCACCCTGGCTGACCGATTGGCGCGGGCGTTATACCGGCGCGGCGCGGGCCATGGCTTCCCCTGGCAGCACCGCGGAGCTGGCCGCTCTGGCCAAACTCTGTGCGCGCCTTGGCGTACCGATCGTGCCGCAAGGCGGGAACAGCGGGATGTCGGGCGGTGCCACCCCTGATGCAGGCGGCGGCGCGCTGCTGGTTTCGCTGCGGCGGATGAACGCGATCCGCGCAGTCGATCCGCAGGCCGGCACCGCGCTGTGCGAAGCCGGTGTGGTCCTGCAGAGCCTGCACGATGCAGCAGAGGCGCAGGGCCTGCGCTTCCCCCTGACCCTCGGCGGCAAGGGATCGGCCACCATCGGCGGGCTGATCGCAACCAATGCCGGCGGCACTCAGGTTCTGCGTCACGGATCGATGCGCGCGCAGGTGCTGGGGATCGAGGCGGTGCTGGCCGATGGCTCGGTCTATTCGGCGCTGACCCCGCTGAAGAAAGACAACCGCGGGTTCGATCTGAAGCAGCTGTTCATCGGCAGCGAGGGAACGCTGGGGATCGTCACCGCGGCGACGCTGCGACTGGTCCCGGCCATCCCTGCCCGCAGCGTGATTTGGGCCGGGCTGGGTTCGGCTCAGCAGGCGCGGCAATTGCTGGTCCATTTCGAAGCGGCAGCGGGCCAGGCGCTTGAGGGGTTCGAGGTCTTGCCGCAGTCATGCCTGGATGCAGTGCTGGCCTATCTGCCCGATGCCCGCGCGCCGCTGGGCGGGCGGCACGAATGGCACGCACTGATCGAGCTGGTCGGCAGCGATGCGGCAAGCCTGAGCGAGGCGGCAATGGCCAGCGCGCTTGATGCCGGCTTGCTCGACGATGCGGTGGTGGCCAGCTCGGAAAGCCAGGCCGAAGCCCTGTGGACCCTGCGCGAATCGATCTCTCCGGCCGAGCGCGCCAAGGGCCCGGCGGTGCAGCACGATATCGCGGTACCGGTCGCCCGCATGGCCGATTTTCTGGATCAGGCCGTGCCGGCGATCGAGAGCCGCTGGCCTGGCACCCGGGCTTTTGGCTTCGGTCATCTTGGCGATGGCAATGTCCATTTCCACGTTCAGGCTCCGGCCGGCGCCGACCGCGACGCCTGGGAAGCGGGCGACGGCAAGGCGATCAGCCGCGCCGTCCATGATCTGGTTGCCGCCTGGCAGGGCACGATTTCCGCCGAACACGGGATCGGCCAGCTCAAGGTTGATGAGCTGGAACGGCTCGGCGATCCGGTCGCGCTCAACCTGCTGCGCCGTGTCAAAGCCGCACTTGATCCCGATGGCCTGCTGAACCCCGGCAAGCTGCTTGCGCCAAAGCCATCTACCGCTTAAAGGCGCGCTTTCGTGCCGGACTTGGGGTCTCCCGGGCCGGGTGCAAGCACTATCTTCTGGAGAGACTATCATGGCCAGCGCGCCGCAAGCCGCCCTTCCGCTGTTCTACAAGGACCTGATGCCGCTCAACAGCCGCGACCATGCGAACTGGCGCAGCCGCAGCACCGAAAACGCCACCTGGATGGTCGGCCAGCATGCAATCCCGCTGACTGCGGAAGAATTTGTGCACGCCTCGCGCAACTATCCGATCGTCTTTTCGAATGCCGAAAGCCCGGTTCCGCTGGCGCTGATGGGCCTCAACGAAGGGGTCAACACCTTCTTCGACGAAGAAGGCAAGCTGACCACCCCGGCCTATCTCCCGGCCTATGCCCGCCGCTATCCGTTCATGCTGGCCAAGCTGACCCCGGATACCGAAGAGCTTTCGCTGTGCTTCGACCCGACGACCGATCTGATCGGCGAATTTGCCGATGGCAACGCGCTGTTCGACGGTGACCAACCGAGCGAAGCTTGCAAGGCGACCCTCGATTTCTGCCGCAACTTCGAAGAAGCCGGCTTCCGCACCCAGGCTTTCGTCGAAGAGCTGACCAAGCATGGCCTGCTGATGGACGGCGAAGTTTCGATCCAGCAGCAGGGCAACGAACAGCCCTTCATCTATCGCGGATTCAAGATGGTTGATCAGGAAAAGCTGCGCGATCTGCGTGGCGATGTGCTGCGGACGATGAACCAGAACGGCATGCTTGGCCTGATCTTCGCCCACTTGTTCAGCCTTGAACTGATGAGCGAAGTATTTGGCCGCCAAGTTCAGCAGGGCAAGGGCCCGGTTCCGGTTCCCGCCACCTGATCACACCCAGTTGCGGTACTAACCCGCGATTGAGTGGCTTTATTCGTATGCATTTGTCCGCCCCTTGCATCGGGGGGCGGACAAGTCTATCTTAACTACTGTCTTGTCGGGCTTCCCTCATGGCTCGGTAAGGCTAGGTGCGCGCAAGTGCACCTCCTCCCTGAACCTTGGCCACCTCGTGCTGCTTGCACGAGGTGGTTTTTTATTGGGTCGCTATTCTGCGGCGTTGGCCCAGTTTGCGGCCCTGCCCAATTCCGCGACTTCTGCCGAAAGCCGCCGGACCAGACCGCATAGCAGCCGGACCATTTCGGCAAATCCGTCGCCCGGTTCGGCCAGACGCGAATCGAGATAGCTCGAACGGTCGATTTCCAGCTGTAACGCATGGACGCCCTCACCCGGCGCGGCATGACGTTCCAGCACATAGCCCCCGGCATAGGGCCGGTTGTGCGCCGCGTCGCGCCGCATCTCCGCGAAATAGCCAAAGCAGCTGCCAACCAGCGCCCCGTGGCAGGATGTTCCGAACCGGTCGCCCAATACGAATTCGGGAGCCGGCGGCCCGCCGCGATAGCCGAGCGGTGGCATCGAATGGAGATCAAGCAGCAGCGCCGCGCCCCAGCGTTCGCGCAGCTCGCCCAGGGCTGCGCCCAGGCATTCGTGATAAGGCGCGTGGATTGTCGCGATCCGGGCCAAGAGTTCCTCGGTCTCGTGCCGCCGCTTCCACAGCTCGCCCAGCCCCGGGATCCGGCGCGGGATCAGGCCAAGCCCGCTGCGCGCCCGCATCCCGGGAGTAAAGCTGCCGACAGTATCGGGGCGGCCGCGCGCAAACATGTCCCAATCGACGTCTCGGGTATCGCGGTTGAGGTCGATCATCGCTCGTGGGGCATGGGCCACCAGCAGCGCAGCCCCGGTCTGACGCGCCACCTCTACCGCCAGTCGGTCGACATAGCGATCTTCCAGCTTGAGCGCGGCGAACCCCGGATTGCGCATCCGTTCCAGCAGGCTGCCGGGATAGGCCCGCCCGGCGTGCGGCACCGCGATCAGGAGAGGCAAGGCGGACGGAGCCGGAAAGGTCAGGGAAAAGGCCGCGCTGCCCTCGCTGCCGGGAATCGTGCCGCCTTGGCTAAGGGGCGAATCGGTCGGTCGGGCCTGATCGGGGTCCATCGGCCAAGGCTGGCCTGCTTGGCGCGCTGTGTCAAAGTCGGGCAGTGCGGAAATCGACGGGGATTGTTAACCGGCTTGGTGTATGAAGATCGGGCCTACGCGATCTGCCGTCGCGGGGAACTGATTCTGGTACAGACAAGGCCAACCGATGATCCGCATTCTCCTCGCTGAAGATGAAGAAGCCATGCGCACTTACCTGGCGCGGGCACTGCAGAACGCGGGCTACGATGTGGTCGCGGTCGATCGCGGCACCGCCGCTCTGCCGCTGCTTGTGCAGGAAGAGTTTGACCTACTGCTGTCCGACATCGTCATGCCGGAAATGGACGGGATCGAGCTGGCCCAGCGCTGCGCCGAAGTCAGTCCCAAGACCAAGGTGATGTTCATCACCGGATTCGCCGCGGTCACGCTCAAGGCCAGCCGCGAGGCTCCGCAGGCCAAGGTCCTGTCAAAACCGTTCCATCTCAAGGACTTGGTTCTTGAAGTCGAACGAATTTTCGGACAGCAGGCCCAAGCTTCGATCTAACGGCTTGCCAAGGCTGGGGAGCCTCGCTAATGGCGCTCCCCTGCCCGGGGCGACGGCCTCGGGCAGACCTGAATGGTGCGGGCGTATAGCTCAGTGGTAGAGCACTATGTTGACATCGTAGGGGTCGCAAGTTCAATCCTTGCTACGCCCACCATTCACTAAAAAGGCCCCGGTTTTCCGGGGCCTTTTTCGTTTCAATTGAGGTACTCGCCATTTTCACGAAGTGCAAATGGGGAGGACCTAGAAGCTTTACTTCCCTTGCCAGTTCGGCTTGCGCTTTTCGGCAAAGGCGGCGGCACCTTCGCGGGCGTCCTGGCTGGTGAAGACCGGGGCGATGTAGGCCGCCTGCTTCTGCCACATTTCCTCGTCGCTCCAGCTGTGCGAATCGCGGATGATTGCCTTCGAGGCGATCAGCGCGAGCGGGCCGTTGGCGGCGACTGCGCGGGCCAGTTCCTTGGCGGCGTCAAGCGACGGTCCCTCGACCACCCGGTTGACGAAACCAAGTTCATAAGCCCGCTGGGCGTCAATGAAGTCACCGGTCAGCGCCAGTTCCATCGCGATCCGCGGCGGAATCTGGCGGGGCAGCTTGATCAGCCCGCCAGCTGCGGCAGCAAGGCCGCGCTTGGCTTCGGGAATGCCGAACTTCGAGGCCGCGTTGGCAACGATCAGGTCGCAGCTCAGCGCCAGCTCCATGCCCCCGGCGAGGGCATAGCCGTCAACCGCAGCGATCACCGGCTTCGACGGGGTCCATTCGGTAAGGCCACCAAATCCGCGGCCTTCGATGCTGGGACGTTCGCCCCGCAGGAAACCCTTGAGGTCCATGCCCGAGCAGAAGGTGCCTCCCGCTCCAGTCAGGATCGCGCAGCGCAGATCGGGGTCGGCTTCGAGCCGGTCCATCGCCGCCGAGATGCCTTCGGCCTGAGCCTTGTTCATCGCGTTCTTGGCTTCGGGCCGGTTCATCGTGACGATCAGGACACCGTCTTCGACCTGGGTGAGAACTTCAGCAGCTTCGCTCATCTTGGGGACTCCTCTCGACTGTCGTTTAATCGCACGATTAAAGCGACCTGCCAGCCGCGTCCAGCCCTTACTTGCGCGGGCCTGCGGCTCTGCTAAGGGGGTCGCAAATCCAACTCCCCTGGGAAAGCATTGAGGCAATGGCGAAGATCAAGGTGAAGAACCCCGTCGTCGAAATGGACGGCGATGAGATGACCCGCATCATCTGGCAATGGATCCGCGAACGGCTGATCCTCCCTTACCTGGATATCGATCTCAAATACTACGACCTTTCGGTTGAAAAGCGCGACGAAACCAATGACCGGATCACCGTCGACGCCGCCAACGCGACCAAGGAATTCGGTGTTGCGGTCAAGTGCGCAACGATCACTCCGGACGAAGCCCGGGTTGAGGAATTCAAGCTCAAGAAAATGTGGAAGTCGCCCAACGGCACGATCCGCAACATTCTGGGCGGCGTGGTGTTCCGCGAGCCGATCGTGATGCAAAACGTCCCCCGCCTGATCCCCGGCTGGACCGATCCAATCGTGGTCGGCCGCCACGCCTTTGGCGATCAGTACAAGGCGACCGACACCCTGATCCCCGGCCCCGGCACGTTGCGCTTGGTGTTCGACGGCGACGATGGCCAGACGATCGACCTTGAGGTATTCAAGTTTCCCAGCGCCGGCGTCGCCATGGCGATGTACAACCTCGACGATTCGATCCGCGATTTCGCCCGCGCCAGCTTCAACTATGGCCTCGGCCTGGGCTGGCCGGTGTACCTCAGCACCAAGAACACCATTCTCAAGGCCTATGACGGCCGCTTCAAGGACCTGTTCCAGGAAGTGTTCGAAACCGAAGGCTTTGCCGAGAAGTTCAAGGCCGCCAATATCGTCTACGAACACCGCCTGATCGACGATATGGTCGCCTCGGCCCTCAAGTGGTCGGGCAAGTTCGTCTGGGCCTGCAAGAATTATGACGGCGACGTCCAGTCGGACCAGGTCGCGCAAGGGTTCGGCTCGCTCGGGCTGATGACCTCAGTGCTGATGACGCCGGACGGCAAGACGATCGAGGCCGAAGCCGCCCACGGCACGGTCACCCGTCACTACCGTATGCACCAGCAGGGCAAGGCGACCAGCACCAACCCGATCGCCTCCATCTTCGCCTGGACCCGCGGGCTGATCTATCGCGGCCGGTTCGACGGCACCCCCGATGTGGTGCGCTTCGCCGAGACGCTGGAAAAGGTCTGCATCGACACCGTCGAAGGCGGCAAGATGACCAAGGACCTGGCGATCCTGATCGGACCGGAGCAGCCCTGGCTGACCACGGAAGGCTTCTTCGAGGCGATCGTCGAGAACCTCGAAACCGAGATGAAGAACTGGGCTTGAGCCCTAGCTGGCGACAAATCCTGATCGGGCTTGCGGCGCTCGTCGCCACAAGCCCGTTCGTCGCCCCCGAAGTACTCGCCTTCCCCTACCACGAAGACTTCGGGTCCGATCGCGTCTGGTCGGAGGTACCGATCCCGCGCGACGTGATGGCTTCGATCCTGCACGATGCCAATGCCCGTGTCGCCCGCAGCCCCCTGGCGGCTCGCAACGAAGGCCGGCGCATTTTCCTGACCGATGGCGGTTGGCGCTGGCGCGTGCTGGCGCTCAACAATCACGGCAGCTTCGCATTGACCCGTGCGGCCCGCGAAGACCTGATCTTCAATCGCAGCGATGTGCTGGCTGGTACGGTTGAGAATGGCAGCGAACTTGGCGGGTTCCGCACTATGGCTGGCGTGGTCGCGCACGAAAAGTGCCACGGGATGGAACGGCGGCATTTTGGTCTGACAGTTGTCGTGACCGCACCGACCTGGTTACTGGAAGGCTATTGCGATTACGTCGCCCAGGAATCGAGCCTCAGCGATGCCGATGTCGCCCGGCTCAAAGCCGAAGGGAAGAGTCATCCTGCCCTGGCCTATTACGAAGGACGCCGCCGGGTCGCAGCCATCCTCGCGGCGAATGGCGGCAATGTCGATGCGCTCTTTGCGGACTATTAAGGTGCCAAGGGTGACCGCACTATTTCTCGTCTGAACCCAAGACCAATCATCCGGCCCGGAATCCGCCGCAGCAGCGGGAACCGGCCGAGCAGGCGAACCGGCCAGGGCGGGCGGTTGAAGCTGGAACCGGGGCTCAAAACCGCGCCGATGATCCGATCCTGCGCAACCTGCTGCGCGCGCTGGGTCAGCCGTGTTGGCAGCCCGCGCCGGGCCTCGACCTTGCCCAGCATGTGATCGACATTCGCTGACCTACGCAGCGCCACCGCCAGCACATTCGCTGCCGCGACCGCATCTTGAATCGCCAGGTTGATCCCAATGCCACCCACCGGCGACATGGCGTGTGCGGCATCGCCGATAGCGAGCAGCCCGGGCCGGTGCCAGCAGTCAAGCCGGTCGATCTTGACCGTCAGTAGGTGCATCTGGTCCATATCGGTCAACACAGTATCGAGCGGACCCAAGATCGGCGCGACAGCTTCGATCCGGGCCCGTAGGGCCGCAATCCCCCCGGCCTGCAACTGCGCGCCCATGCCCTTGCGAAAGACATAGCCGCACTGCCAGTAGTCTCCGCGATCGATCAGAACCAGCAGTGTTCCCGGAGCGACGATCCCGCGCAAGGCATCGCCGCCATCCTCGGCTTTCGGCACCCGAAACCAGAACACATCGATCGCAGAGCCGATCTCGGTGACCGCCAGCCAGCCATCGCGCCTTACAATCGAGCCCCGCCCGTCGGCCGCAATCACCAGCTTTCGGGCCTTGATCGTGCGGCCATCGCCCAGTTCAACTCCGGTGATTCGCTGGCCATCATCGAGCAGCCGGGTCACGCCAGCGTTCAGCTCCAGACGGAACCGCGGAAAGGCCGTCGCCTCATCGCGCAGAAAATCGAGAAAATCCCACTGCGGCATAATCGCGATGAAGGGCGCGGCAACTTTCAGATGGCTCAGATCGCCGATCACGACTTCCTGTCCGGCAATCGTCCCGCGCGCTTCGTGAAGCCGGGTATGCGGGCGCTGCAGAAACCGTTCCAGCATTCCCAGCTGGTCGAGCACTTCCATGGTTGAAGGGTGGACCGTATCTCCGCGAAAATCGCGCAGGAAATCGCCGTGCTTTTCCAGCACCAGTGTCGAAATTCCGGCCCGCGCAAACAACAGACCGGCCAGCATCCCGGCTGGCCCGCCGCCGACAATGACAATATCCGCAGCGTCGATGTCGCTCATGGGATGACAACTGCGCCCGATTTGGCCTAGCTGCAAGTCATGGCCAGCCCTTCAGAATTCGTCCCCACCTCCTCGCTTGGCGATGCCATCGTGATCCTCGGCGCGGCCGGGATCGTCATTCCGTTGTTCGCGCGGTTCCGGATCACCCCGGTGGTCGGCTTTATTCTGGCTGGCATTCTGGTTGGCCCGTTCGGACTGGGCGGATTGGCTGCGCAGCACCCGTGGCTGTCTTATGTCACGATCAGCGATCCCGGGGGGCTCGCGCCATTCGCCGAGTTCGGGATCATCCTGCTGCTGTTCTCGATCGGGCTGGAGCTGTCATTCCAGCGGCTGTGGCAGATGCGCAAGACGATCTTCCGGGTCGGGCCGATGGAGCTGTTCGGCGGCGGCGCGCTGATTGCGCTGGTGCTGCTGTTCCTGGGCAATTCGCTGCCGACCGCGCTGGCGCTGGGGCTGGCGCTCGCGCTCTCGTCAACGGCGCTGGTGCTGCGGATCGCCGATACCGGCACCCCGGTTGGGCGGGCCGCATTGGGCACCCTGCTGTTCGAGGATATCGCGCTAGTGCCGATCATCTTCCTGCTCGGCGCGATGGGCCGGGGCGGAGAGAGCGCCGATTTCGGAGAGTTCATGCGCACGCTGGGGCTCGGTACCCTGGTAATCGTCGCCTTGCTGGGGATCGGGCGGTTCGCCCTGCCCCGACTGTTCGCCCAGGCCGCCCGGACAAAGAGCCCTGAGCTGTTTCTCGCCGCCAGCCTGCTGGTGGTGATCGTCGCGGCCTTGGTGACCGGCGCGGTCGGCCTGTCGCCGATCGTCGGGGCGCTGGTGGCCGGGCTGCTGATCGCCGAGACCGACTACCATACCGAGGTCGAGACGATCATCGAGCCGTTCAAGGGCCTGGCCCTGGGGATCTTCCTGCTGACCGTGGGGATGAGCCTGGACCTTGGCATGATGTGGGACCGGCTGTGGGAGATCCTGGTCGCCTTCACGCTGATCCTGCTGGCCAAGGCGCTGGTCACGGGTGCGATGCTGCGGCTGCACGGCTATCGCACCGCCACCGCGACCGAGGCGGGGATCCTGCTCGCCAGTCCATCGGAAACCACCCTGATCGTACTGGCCAGCGCCGTCGCGGTGAACCTGATCAGCCGCGATGCTGCACAGTTCTGGCAGATCGTGACCGCACTGGGGCTGACCGTTACCCCGCTGCTCGCCGTTTTCGGGCGCTGGGCCGCGCGGCGGGTCGACCGGGCCGGTGCGCTCAGCACCCCGACCGGGCAGGACGAGTTGCAACGCACCCTGATCATCGGTGGCGGACGGGTCGGCAAGCTGGTGGCGGACATGCTGACCACGCACGACAAGCACTATCTGATCATCGACGCCAATGCCGATCAGGTCCGCGAAAACCGCGCCATCGGGCTGCGGACCGAATTCGGCGATGCCGCGCGCAACGATGCGCTTCACCGGTTTGGCGCAGAACAGGCCAATGCGGTGATCCTGACCATGGACGATCCGGTCGCGGTCAAGCGGATGGTTCGCCAGCTGCGCAACGCCTTCCCCGCCCTGCCGATCATCGCCCGCGCCCGCGACGCCAGCCATGCAGCAGCGCTGTACCGGGCGGGCGCAAGCCACGCGGTTCCCGAAACGCTGGAAGCCTCACTGCAGCTGTCGGAGGCGGTTCTGGTCGATATCGGCGTGCCGATGGGTCCGGTAATTGCCAGCATCCACGAGAAGCGCGACGAGTTCCGCGCGCAGATCATGGAAGAAGGCGAGCTGGACGAGAAGCCCAAGCTGAAAAGCACTACCTTGCGCGAGCGAGGGGCTTAGTCCACATCCTCGTCGGTCGCGAAAAATGAGCGCCCGGGATAGACCCAGAGGATGCCTTCAGCACCGGAATCATCGCAGTCCAAATGGGCTTCGTAGATGCGCAATGAACCTGGAATTGCATCCCGTTCCCATCGTTTGATTAGCGCCAACGCGCATGCTTGGTTACGCGCGGCGACCTCGTATCTTGCGAAGAAGCCCTTGTTTGCGAATGCACCGCTTGGCCCAGTCCTGCCCTCTACTAATACCCAGCCCCGCTTGATCGCCAGTCTGCCTCGAAGGGCGTTGAGATAGCCAACAGTTCTGATCGCTCCGCGATTGCTCCGGCGCAGAAGAATGGCCACATCGACCCAGCGCTCGGCGAGATCAGTCCATCCTGCGCGAGCAAAGGCAAAGCAGAGCCAGCCAAGCGCCCAGCCGATTGCCTCGGCGAGACGACCAAAAAACGTTGACTCGAAGACTCGATAGGTAACGTTGTCTTGGTCAGGCGCACTCACCCCGCCAGAACCGCCTTCACTGCCGCAATCGCCTCTGCCGCCTTGTCTCCGTCGGGGCCGCCGCCCTGGGCCATGTCGGGACGACCGCCGCCGCCCTTGCCGCCCAGCGCTTCGACGCCGGCGCGGACCAGATCGACCGCGCTGACCTTTCCGGTCAGGTCGTCAGTCACCGCCGCAGCGATGCTGGCCTTGCCCTCATTGACCGCGACAATCGCCGCCACCCCTGAGCCAAGGCGAGACTTGGCCGAATCGAGCAGCCCGCGCAGATCCTTGGGATCGAGCCCTTCGAGCACCTGGCCCGAGAACTTCACCCCGCCGACTTCCTCATCGGCGGCTTCGGCCTTGGCCGAACCGCCACCCAGTGCCAGCGCCTTCTTGGCTTCGGCCAGTTCGCGCTCCAGCTTGCGGCGTTCGTCCAGCAGCGCGGCGACGCGGGCCTCGACATCGTCGGGCGTGGTCTTGAGCAGGCTGGCGGCGCTTTTCAGCGCATCCTCGCGGGCAATCAGCCATTGCCGCGCGCCCTCACCGGTCAGCGCCTCGATCCGCCGCACGCCGGAGCTGACCGCGCTTTCCGAAACGATCCGGAACACCCCGATATCGCCCAGCGCGCGCACGTGGGTGCCGCCGCACAGTTCGGTCGAATAGGTCCGCTCAGGCGTCCTGCCCATCGACAGCACCCGCACTTCATCGCCATACTTTTCGCCGAACAGCGCCATGGCCCCGGCCGCGATCGCGTCCTCGGGGCTCATCAGCCGGGTTACGACCGGCTCGTTCCCGCGAATCTGGGCGTTCACTTCAGCCTCGATCACTGTGATGTCCTCGGCCGACAGCGCGGCCGGGTGCGAAAAGTCGAACCGCAACCGATCCGGCGCAACCAGCGAGCCCTTCTGGGTAACGTGATCGCCCAGTCGGCGGCGCAGCGCCTCGTGCAGCAGGTGCGTGGCGGAGTGGTTGGCGCGGGTCGCATCGCGGCGGGCAACGTCGATATCGAGCTTGACCATGTCGCCCAGCTTGATCGTCCCAGTCTCAACCCGCGCGTGATGCGCATGAAGTCGGCCCAGCGGCTTGCCGGTGTCAGTCACCGTCAGAGCCAGGCCATCGGCGCCGCTGATCGTCCCGGCATCGCCCATCTGGCCGCCGCTCTCGCCATAGAACGGGGTCTGGTTGACGATCACGCTGATCGTATCGCCGGCTGACGCGCTGTCCACTTCCTTGCCGTCCTTGACCAGCGCGACGACCTGCGCCTCCCCAGTGGTGGCGGTGTAGCCAGTGAACTCGGTTGCCCCGGCGCGTTCGGCGATGTCGAACCAGACTTCCTCATCGGCGGCCTGTCCGCTGCCTTTCCAGGCGGCGCGGGCGGCGGCCTTTTGCTGGGCCATCGCGGCGTCATAGCCGGTGCGGTCGATCCCGATCCCGCGCGAACGCAGCGCGTCTTCGGTTAGATCGTACGGAAAGCCGAAAGTGTCATAGAGTTTGAAGGCAACATCGCCGGGCAGCTCAGCGCCCTCACCCATGCTGCCGGTCGCTTCGTCGAGCAGCTTGAGCCCGTTGGCGAGCGTACGGCGGAACTGCACTTCCTCGCGCTGCAGGGTTTCCTCGATCAGCGGCTGGGCCCGGCCAAGTTCGGGATAGGCCGCGCCCATTTCGGCGACCAGCGCAGGCACCAGCCGGTGCATCAGAGGGTCCTTCGCGCCCAGCAGGTGAGCATGGCGCATCGCCCGGCGCATGATCCGGCGCAGCACATAGCCGCGCCCTTCGTTGCTGGGCAGCACGCCATCGGCAAGCAGGAAGCTGGTCGAGCGCAGGTGATCGGCGATCACCCTGTGACTAGCCTTGGTTTCCCCTTCCGCCTTCACCCCGGTCAGAGCTTCGCTTGCCGCGATCAGTGCCTTGAAAGTGTCGGTATCGTAATTGTCGGTGACGCCCTGCATTACCGCCGCAATCCGCTCCAGCCCCATGCCGGTGTCGATGCTCGGCTTGGGTAACTCACCAACGATTTCGTCCGCAGCCTGTTCGAACTGCATGAACACAAGGTTCCACACTTCGACAAACCGGTCGCCGTCCTCGTCCGGGCTACCCGGGGGACCACCGAAGATGTGATCGCCGTGGTCGTAGAAGATCTCGCTGCACGGTCCGCAGGGACCGTCTGACCCCATCGCCCAGAAATTGTCCTTGGTTGGAATGCGGATGATCCGCTCTGCCGGCAGGCCCGCGATCTTCTGCCACAGAGCAAAGGCCTCGTCGTCGGTGTGATAGACAGTCACAGTCAGGCGGCTGGGATTGAGGCCCCATTCCTTGGTCAGCAGGGTCCAGGCATGGGTGATCGCCTGTTCCTTGAAATAGTCGCCAAAGCTGAAGTTGCCCAGCATCTCGAAAAAGGTGTGGTGCCGCGCGGTATAGCCGACATTGTCGAGATCGTTATGCTTGCCCCCGGCCCGCACGCATTTCTGGCTGCTGGTGGCGCGCGGCACGGCGCGGGTTTCCAGCCCCGTGAAGACGTTCTTGAACGGCACCATTCCCGCGTTCGTGAACATCAGGGTCGGATCGTTATAGGGCACCAGCGGCGCAGACTGCACCACTTCGTGCCCGTGCGAGCCGAAGTATTCGAGGAAGGAGCGGCGGATATCGTTCGTCGAGGTCATGCCGCCGCCGATAAGGCACGGCTGGCCCAGCGGCAAGGCTGGTTTTACGGGAAGGATCAGGCCTTGGCCGTGACGATCCAGGCCGCTGCCCCCAGTGCGACGAGGTTGCCACTGCGATGCTGCTCCAGCCAGTCGCGGATCCAGCCCAGCGCCCGCTCGCGCGCATCGCCATCCAGCGCGCGCAGCGCCGGGGCGGCGGGGCCAATCCGGGTGAAGAGGTTGACTGCATCCGCCACCGGGTCTTCCCCCACCCCGGCGACATAGGCGAAGTCGGTTTCGGCCATGGCTATGTCCTGCCACCCCGCATCGCCGAGCACGCTGCGGACATGGGCTTCATCGGCAAAGGCGAACGGGCCGGGCGCAGTCGGATCTGCATTGCCCGGAAGTTCAAGCAGGCTGGCCAGTTCGCTGGCCCAGGCATTGAGCTTTGGGGAACGGAAGCACGAGAACACCAGTTCGGCCCCAGGGCTCGCAATCTGGCGCAGGTGTGCAAAAGCGGCGCGCGGCGCGTCGAAGAACATCACTCCGTGGCGAGAGATCAGCTTGTCCGGACGGAACGGTCCCGGCCGCCAAGATCCGGCATCGGCCAGCTCGAAGCGGACGTTGGTATGCCCGGCTGCACGCTGGCGGGCGGCTTCGACCAGGTCGCTGGATACGTCGACGCCGACCACTTCGGCGCTGTGGTTGCCGCGCGCCACGGCCAGCGACAGTTCGCCGGCACCGCAGCCGATATCGAGCACGCCCTGCCCCTCGCAGCCGCCGATCCGGGCCAGGAGCCGCTCGGTCAGGCCGGCAAAGGCCCGGTCGGTCAATCGATAGTTCTCGGCCCAGGTGCGGCCGACGGCGTCCTGCCAGTCTGATCCGGTCGTCATGCGCCCAAGGCTAGGCCGCGTATTGTTACGGCACAAGCGGCAATCGCCGCGCAAAAATCACTTGCGACTCACCGCCAACAGGCAGAGCATTTGCCCATTCCCTGCGCCCCGGGCGCGAACGGAGATAGCGCCCGGCGCGCCTCAACCACGAAGGAGGCGACGATGGTGGGCACCCAAAATGGAGCGAGTGACGGCAGAACAGCAACCCGTGCGGTCGCGCTGGTGGGGCCGGCCGGCACGGGCAAGACCAGCCTGGCGGAGGCACTGCTGTTCGCCAGTGGCACAATCAACCGCCAGGGCTCTGTCGAAGCCGGATCGAGCATCGGCGATGCCAGTCCCGAAGCCCGGGCCCGCGGCGGCTCCACCGAAGTAAACCTCTACCATTTCGACTATCTGGGCGACCGGTTCGCGCTGATCGACGTGCCCGGTGGCCCCGGCTTCGCCGCCGATGGTCTGGCTGCGCTGCAATCGGCCGACATGGCGCTGGTGGTGATCGATCCCGCGTCTGAACGCGCGTCACTGGCCGAGCCGATGCTGCGTCAGCTCGACGAACTGGGTGTGCCGCATGCCGTGTTCGTCAACAAGATCGAACATGCCCGTGCCGGCGGGGTGCGCAACCTGATCGCCGAACTGCAACCGATGAGCCGTGAACCGCTGGCCTTGCGCCAGATCCCGATCCGCGAGGGCGAGAGCGTGACCGGCTATGTCGATCTCGCGCTGGAACGGGCCTATCGCTATCGCCCCGGCAAGGAGAGCGAGCGGGTCGAGATTCCCGGCGAACTGCTGGAGCGCGAGCGGGAAGAGCGCACCCATCTGCTCGAAACGCTGGCAGATTTCGACGATAACCTGCTGGAAGCGCTTCTAATGGACGAGCAGCCGGACCAGGCTATCGTGATGACCGACCTTGCAGTCGATGTGGCCGAAAACAAGGTGGTGCCGGTCGTACTGGGTTCGGCGCTGAGCGATGGCGGGGTCCACCGCCTGCTCAAGCTGCTGCGCCACGAAGCGCCCTACCCCGCCGCCGCCGCGCGCCGACTGGGCGTGCAGCAAGGCGGCGCACTGCACGTGTTCAAGATTGCCAACGGCGGGGCGATGGGCCGACTCGCACTCGGCCGGGTGCTGGGCAGCGGCCTTGGCGAAGGTGACGAGCTGATCGTGGGCGCGGCCCCTGAACGGACCGGCTCACTATTCTTCGTCCAGGGCGACAAGACCGCCAAGCAGCAAGCCGCGCGCGAAGGCGATGTGGTAGCTGTGGCCAAGGTCGATGCCGCGCGCAGCGGGATGATCTTGGGCCGCAAAGGTGCGGCCGTGGCCGAGGCCGGGCTGGTGGCCTATCCACCGCGCAACGCCGCAATCGCGATCACCACCCGCGACCGCAAGGATGACGTTAAGCTTTCCACCGCGCTGCACCGCCTGTGTGAGGAAGACCCGGCACTGGAATGGCATCAGGACGATGCCAGCCACGAAACCGTGTTGCGCGGGATCAACGACGATCATCTGGGCGTCGTGATCGGGCGGCTGCAACGGCGCTATGGCGTCGCGGTCGATACCCGCCCGCCGCGGATCGCCTATCGCGAATCGATCCGCAAACCCGCCGGCGCGCGGGGACGGCACAAGAAGCAGTCGGGTGGACATGGCCAATACGGCGATTGCGTGATCGAGATCCGACCGCTCGGTCGCGGCGAAGGCTTCGTATTCGAAGACAAAATCACCGGCGGGGCGATTCCCCGGCAATATATCCCGGCGGTCGAAGCCGGGATCAAGGATGCGATGGAGCGCGGACCGCTGGGCTTTCCGGTGGTCGATGTCGCGGTGACGCTGCTCGATGGATCGTTCCATTCGGTCGACAGCTCCGAACTCGCATTCAGGATCGCCGGGCGGATGGCCATGGCTGAAGCGCTCGAGAAGGCTGCGGCCTACCTGCTTGAGCCGGTGGTTAAGGTAGCGGTCGATACCCCGGCGGGAACCGGATCGAAGGCCGGATCGGTGCTGTCGGCCCGGCGCGGCCAGATCCTGGGCCTGTCACCGCATCCCGACTGGGCCCGGTGGGAACGGGTCGAGGCCCTGCTGCCCGAAAGCGGGCTGCACGGGCTCGACGCGGAACTGCGCTCACTCAGCCAGGGACTGGCAAGCTTTACGGCAACGTTCGATCATCTAGCCGAACTGGGCGGAAAGCATGCCGACGAGGTGGTGAAGGCGCGCGCCGGGGAGATCCGGTAGAGCGGGTTGCGACTGATCGGGAACATCCATCAGTCAGCGCCGACTGTCCTGAGCTTGTCGAAGCACCGGCCTTCTCTTCGCGCGTCACGCGATTGCGAGGGAAGATAAGAGCAGTCCTCCGACTGCCACAGGGCGGGCAGTTCTCGGGCGCAGTGGGTCGGCATTTTCGCGCGGCGTTCAGTCGATCACACGCACCAAGCGCTGCCAGGGCACTCCGGCCGTCATGGTGCAGCGCGACGCTGAGAGTGCAACGTTGACCGTGCCGCCCGGCTGGCCGAAACGGAACGGGATGTAAAGCTTGGTCCAGCGCCCGCTGCCATCGGCAAAGGCCTGCCTGGCCAGCGGCTTGATATCGCCATTGGTGAGCGAAAAGCTGAGCGATTCGCCGGGCACGAAGCCGCTGCCGCGCAGTTCGAGGAACTTGCCGTTGCCGACGATCTGCAGCTCGCAGCCAGCTTCGCGGGCAAATGCCAGAAGCGGCCAGCCGGACTGGATCGAAGCCATGGCGCTGCCTCCGGAACAGGTCAGGGCAGCCAGCACAAGGAGCATACGCAGGCGGTTCATCAGGCAGTCTCCAGCATTGATGCGTCCAAGCTAGCGCAAGTCTGCCCTTTCTGTCCGGATGTGATCCGCCCTGCCCCATGCCGGGACAGCCATAACAGAACCGGCGCGGGAGCCTTGGGGGAAGGCTCGCCGCGCCGGCCTGTGGTTTGGAGGACACCCCGCGGGATACGGGGAACGGGGGTGCCCTCCGTTCAGTCCCGGAACCGGCAGGCGGGCGGCCTGCCGGACCGGAAGCTCTCAGGGATCAGATATCCTCGTCCCCGTCGGGACCGGCCATCATCTCCCCGGCAAGACCATCGGTTTGGCCGCGAATCGCAGCCTCCAGCCGGTCACAGATCTCGGGATTTTCCTTGAGGTAGGTCTTGGCGTTTTCACGGCCCTGACCAATGCGGATCGAATCGTAGGAGAACCAGGCGCCCGATTTCTCGACGATCCCGGCCTTGACACCGAGGTCGAGGATCTCGCCGATCTTGGAGATGCCCTGGCCATACATGATGTCGAACTCGACCTGTTTGAACGGCGGGGCGACCTTGTTCTTGACGACCTTCACCCGGGTGGTGTTGCCGACGATCTCATCGCGATCCTTGATCTGCCCGGTGCGGCGGATGTCGAGCCGGACCGAGGCATAGAACTTGAGCGCATTGCCGCCGGTGGTGGTTTCCGGATTGCCGTACATCACCCCGATCTTCATCCGCAGCTGGTTGATGAAGATCACCATGCAGCGCGAACGGCTGATCGAACCGGTCAGCTTGCGCAGCGACTGGCTCATCAAACGGGCCTGAAGGCCAACGTGGCTATCGCCCATCTCGCCCTCGATTTCGGCGCGGGGAACCAGCGCGGCGACCGAATCGATCACCAGCACGTCGATCGCATTCGAACGGACCAGCGTATCGACGATTTCGAGCGCCTGTTCACCGGTATCAGGCTGCGAGACGATCAATTCGTCGATGTCGACGCCGAGCTTCTTGGCATAGACCGGATCGAGTGCGTGTTCGGCATCGACGAAGGCCGCGGTGCCGCCGTTCTTCTGCGCTTCGGCGATGACATGCAGCGCCAGCGTGGTCTTGCCCGAGCTTTCCGGACCATAGACTTCGATCACCCGCCCGCGCGGCAGGCCGCCGATGCCCAGCGCGATATCGAGCCCGAGCGAACCGGTGGAGATCGCCTCCACCTCCATCGTTTCCTTCGAGCCCAGCTTCATCGCTGAACCTTTGCCGAATGCGCGATCAATCTGGGCCAGCGCCGCTTCGAGCGCCTTCTGACGGTCCATGGTTTCCTTGCCTTCCTGAATCAGCTTGAGTTGAGCACCCATCGAAGTTCCCCTTGCGTAACCAGCCGACCGGACAGGTCAACTTGCGACTCTGTGTATCGTGTTTGTTCCAACAGAACAAGAGAAGAACGATCACTTTTTGTTCCGAAATGAAGATTGTCGCAGAGTTGGCTTTTGGGATCAGCCTTCGACCTGGGAACCCTTACGTTAAATCAACGCTTTAGGCGTTGCCCTCGCGTCGACCACCTGACCATACGACGGCCAGTGCGAGAGCGCCAATCGAAAGCTGGGGACTAATCGCGTAGGGACTCAGGCCTTCCGCCCAGCCAAATCCGCGAACAGGCGTTCATAGCGCCGAGCCATGGCTGCCGCGCTGAACCGTTCTTCGACCCGGCGCTGGCCGGCCGTGGCCATGGCCCTGCCCAATTCGCCCAGCGCGCGTTCGATTCCAAGGGCCAGCGCGGCAGGATCCTCAGGTGGAAACAGCAGCCCGGTCTGGCCATGATCGACCAGTTGCCGCGTCCCGGGAATGTCGCTGGCCACCACCGGGCATCCGAGCGCCATGGCTTCCATCATCGCGCGGGGGATGCCCTCGACAAACGATGGCAGCACGAACGCATCGAACCCGCTCATCCAGGCAAGCCGATCGGGTCGGAACCCGGCGAAGCAGACCTGATCGGCAATCGCCAGGTCGCGGGCCAGCGCCTCCAGCCGGGCCCGCTCCTCCCCCTCCCCAAGCAGGACCAGGCTGGCATCGGCATGGCCCAGCTGCGCAAAGGCGCGAAGCAAGGTCTCGAGGTTCTTACGCTCGATCAGCTGTCCGACATAGCCGATCACCGGCCCGCGCTGTTTCAGTGCGGCCAAATCGGGTGGCAGCGGTCCGGCCTCGGCCAGTTCGGTGAGGTCGGTTCCGTTGGGGATGTAATGGAGCTTGCGTTTGACTAACGGCACCCGGGCCAGCCCGGCGACGAGATCCTCGGACAAGCCCGCAACCGCGTCAAAGCCCATCAACAGCGCGCGGTCGAACATTTCATAGGCGGCGACCTTGAGCCCCGCCGCATGGCTCCAGCCGTGAGCCGTGGTCAAGGTTCGCGTGCCGGTCCCCCGCGCGGCGAGCAGGGTCAACGCATCGGGCTTGTAGCCGTGACTGTGGATCACATCGATCGGCGCATCCTGAAGCAGCTGGCGCAATTGTGGCACCGCGGCCAGCGATAGGCGGCCGTCGGCACGGATGCGGTGTACTTTCGCCCCAGCGGCCTGGGCCAGATCGAGCAGCGGCGTTTCCGCATCAGGCGAATCGGCGATAACCGCGACGTGGCTTTCGACCAGCGCCGGATCGAGGTTGCGGACAAGCGCCAGGATCCAGCGCTCGGCCCCGTAAAGCGGACCGCAGCTGGCGAGCTGCAGAACCTTGAGCGGTGCGCTCATGCCGAAATCGGTCGGCGGTATTGCAGCACCGCATCGACATAGTCGCCGCAGATCGCCCGCTGAAAATAGCCGGCGAAGCGGGCCTGCCACAGCGCGGCGGCCTTGCTGCCCGCTTGCCGTACCAGTGAGCGCTCCCTGGTCGCCACCTCAAGTGCCGCCTGTATGCTCCTCGGCCCGTCCTCGACTGCCCAGCCGGTGCCGTCCGTCTCCACCTTGTCGCCCGGCGGAGTTCCGCGGCTGGTGAGCAGCGCGCGGCCGAGCAGGAGGTGCTCGTAATACTTGTTGGGGGCAGCGAACCGGTGGTTGGCGACATCGCTGTAATAGAGCCCGAGAATCACGTCGCAATCGGCCATCAGCCGCAGGCCCGCGTCATGCGGCAGGGGGCCGTGATAACGAATTCGTGAGCAACCCGCTGCACTGGCCCGAACCAGGTCTTCGAGCACCCCGGTCCCGGCGATATCGAGCTCCAGATCCGGCGATTCTTCAACGACTTTGAGCACGTCCTCGATCCCGCGAAACCGCGCCTCGAGCGTGCCGAGATAGCCAATCCGCAAAGGTCCATCGCCTCGGATCGGGGCCGAGGGCAGGGCCTCGACCATCGGGACATTTTCAACCACCAGCAGCTTGGCAAGATCGGTCAGGCCATGCTGCTTGACCCGCGCCTGGTCGGCCAGGATCACCTTTGCTGCGCGGGCCATGGCGCAATGCTCGATCCAGTTGGCGAACCGCGCCGCCCGGCCCGAAAGCCCGCGCGAATCCGCATAGTGATCATAGACGTCGAAGACGAATGGAACACCCCACAGGCGGTTGGCGACCAGCGCCGGGACCGCAGTATCAAGGTCAATCGCATGGACCAGCGCGATCTCGCGCCGGTGGCACCACAGCTTCCAGATCGCGAACAGCGCGAACAGGATCAGAAAGGCTGCGGTGAAGATCGGTCTATGGAAGTAACCCGCTCCATGGAAACGGAATTCCCGCACGTTAGGCAATCCGATTGCCGAGCCGCTGCGATCCCAAAACAGGGTTGCCGCAGGCAGCCCACGCTGCTGCAAGGCCGCGATATAGCGGCGCAGGCGGGAATCGATGCCCGTATCGGAAGTGCGCAAAAACAGGATCATAGCCGTCGACAATTAGTTGTAATCGGCTAAGTTTCACTTAAGCCGTCGCCATGGATTGCGCCAGTATCCTCCATGCCCATTCTACCTTCGAGCCCGGAGGCAAGGAACTGCGCACGGTCCGGCTGATCAATGCGCTGGGCGGCGATCTTCACCACACACTGCTGGTTGGAGACCCCGAGCGCGTCTCCGCGCTCGATGCGCTCGACCCCGCCGCCCGGTTCGAATTGTCGGGGAGCGATGCCCCAGCCCTGCTCGGCCGCCCCGCGCTGGCGCGCTATCGGGCTCTGGCCCAATATATGCGCCAATTTGATCTGGTACTGTCCTATTCGTGGGGGGCGATGGATCTGGTCATGGCGCACCGCCTGTTCGCCCGGCGGCTGTCGCTGCCGCTGCTGATTCATCACGAAGACGGGTTTGACGAGGACGAAGCGGTCCGGCGCAACTGGCGGCGCAACCTCTATCGCTGGCTGGCCCTGCCGAGCGCGCGGGCACTGGTCGTGCCCTCGCGCCTGCTTGACCGGATCGCGCGCAATGAATGGGGCGTTCCAGCAGGCAAGATCCGCCTGATCGACAACGGCATCGACCTCGCCCGTTTTGCCGGGCAGGCGGCGGCGCGCAGCCCTCGGCAGGGTCCGCTCACGGTGGGAACCGTTGCCGGACTTCGCGCGGTCAAGAACATCCGGCGTCTGGTCAGGATGGTGGCCCTGGCCGGAGACGACCTGCGCCTGACCATCGCCGGCGAAGGCTCCGACCGCGCCGCGATCGAGGCCGAAATCGCCGCCCAGGGCATGGCGCAGCGCGTCACCCTGCTTGGTCACGTCGCCGATCCTTCGCCGCTGTACCGGGACTTCGATATCTTTGCCTTGTCGTCCGACAGCGAACAGGCCCCGATCGCGCTGGTCGAGGCGATGGCTTCGGGCCTGCCCGTGGTTTCAACCGATGTCGGCGATGTCGCGGCGATGGTCAGCGAGCCCAATCGCCGCTTCGTCAAGCCGCGCGAGGATCTGGTCGGGCTTTCCGACGCGCTGCGCGAACTTGCCGGCGCCCCCCATTTGCGGGGCGCGCTTGGTGAGGCGAATGCGGCGAAGGCGCTCGCCCAGTTCGACGAACAGACGATGGTCGCCAATTATCGCGCACTTTACGGCGAGGCGCTGAACCGGCCGATCACCTGACGGCCTCAGCCGGCCAGCACCGTCCCCACCTTGTCGCCGATTTGCTGAACCGAGAACGGCTTGGCCAGAAAATGGACATTGGCGAGGTCGAGCTCCTTGCGGAGCTGTTCCTCGGCATAGCCCGACATGAACAGCACTGGCATCTCGGGCCGCAGCTTGCGCACTTCGCGGACCATCGAGGGACCGTCCATCGCCGGCATGACCACATCGCTGACGATCAGGTCGAACTCTGCTCCGCCCTCGACGATCTCCAGCCCTTCGTCGCCATCACTGGCGGTGGTTACGGTATAGCCAGCCCGGGTCAGCGCGCGTTCGGCGACGGCGCGGACCATGTCCTCGTCCTCGACCAGCAGGATGCGCCCGCCCCCGGACCACTGCACCTGTTGTTCGGCCTTTGCCGCCTTGCCTGTGATTTCGCCCGACGCCGTCTGGTGGACAGGCAGGTAAACGGTAAACTTGGTCCCCCGCCCAACTTCGCTGTCGGCAAAAATGAACCCGCCCGATTGCTTGACGATGCCATAGACGGTCGACAGACCAAGGCCCGTGCCCTTGCCGGTTTCCTTGGTGGTGAAGAACGGCTCGAATATCTTGCCGAGGTGATCGGGCGCAATTCCGCCGCCGTTATCTTCCACCACCAGCGCGGTATAGTCCGCCTGCGGCATGATCCCGCTGCGCATCGCGCGGACATCGGCAGCGGTAATCTTCCTGGTCGCAAGGGTCAGCTTGCCGCCGCTTTCGCTCTTGGCCAGAATCGCGTCGCGGGCGTTGACGGCCAGGTTGACGATTACCTGCTCCAGCTGGCTGGGATCGGCCCGGACCGGGCCAAGATCGCGGTCGTGCTTGACCGTCAGCTGGATCTTCTCGCCAATCAGCCGCTTGAGCAGATGCGATACGTCGGACAGCACGTCGGGCAGTTGCAGCACTTCGGGGCGCAGGGTCTGCTGGCGGCTGAAGGCGAGCAATTGCCGGGTCAGGCTGGCGGCGCGGTTCGAATTGGCGCGAATCTGCTGGATATCGTCATAGTCGCTGTCGCCCGGCGTATGGCGCAGCAGCATCAGGTCGCAGATCCCGAGGATCGCGGTCAGCACATTGTTGAAATCGTGCGCCACCCCGCCCGCGAGCTGCCCGACTGCCTGCATCTTGGTGGCCTGGGCGACCTGACGCTTGAGGCGGGTTTCCTCGCTGGTGTCGGTCAGGCCGAGCAGCACCGCAGCCTCACCCAGCCCGCGTACCCCGGCCAGGCTCAGCGAGACCGGCTCTTCCGGCTGACCGCGCAGGCGGATCCCGATCTCGCCGCTGCTGGCCGGGCCCTGGGCATAGCGGCGGATCGCATCGGAGATCGGGCCCTTGTCTTCCTGCACCACCAGGTCGGTCGGATAGACCGGCGGCGCCTCGCCTTCGTGCCCGGCAGCGCGCATGAAGGCGACATTGGCAAACAGCAGCCGCCCGTCGCGGTCGGCCATGGCCAGCCCCAGCGGCAGCTGCGCCAGCAGCGCCTCAAGGTGCGGAACCGCCGCAGTGCTCTCGCTCGCGCCGCCGCCGATGCCGACGCCGTGATCGGCCAGCAGGATCATCGATGGCGTGTTGTCGTAATCCACCGGCCCGGGTGCATCGGGATCGGCAACCGGCAGGTAAAACAGGCTGAGCGGCGCACCGCGCTTTCCGTCGCGGGCCCAGGTGATCCGGTCGCCGTCGTCCTGGCGCAGCAGGCTGGTGAATTCCTGCCCGGTCAGGATCGCGGCGGGATCGCCGGTGGCGCGCTGGGCAAAGCCGGCACTGGCCGCGCGGATCTTGCCGTCGGGATCGACGATCGCCAGCGAGAAACCGGCCTGGGCCATGGCCCGGCCGAGTTTGCCGTCGAGATACGGAACCATATCGCCGACCAGATCGGGCGGCGATAGCGGCACGATAGTCCAGACCAGATAGTCATCGCCGCGCCCGGCACGCAGGGCATTGGCCTTCCAGCGTCCGCCTTCGCCGTTCTCGATCAAGTCGGCCGCGCCCTTGCCGTCACGCCAGGCCGAGCGGCCAGCCTTGGCCAGCCGTTCGAGCGAGGCATTGTCAACCGCGAGGCGCGGCGGCGCATAGGCGGCGGTGAACCACTTTTCGTAGAGCGGGTTGGCGCAGACCAGCCGCCCCGCCCGGTCGGTAATTGCGATTGCCGCATCGCCGCGATCGATCGCGGCGATGGTGACCGACCAGTCGGGCAGGGCCAGTTCGATTTCGGTCTTGATTGCCGGCTGGCGGGTCAGCATCCAGCCGATCGCGCCCAGTGCAGCCAGCCCCGCAGCGAAAGCCACCACGGCCGCGGCTTCGCCGGTGGCAAACCACACCAGCAAGGCACTGAACAACAAAGCACCGCCCAGCACCAGGCGCTCGGTCATCCGGGCGCCGGGGGCGGACTGGCCGGCGATCATCCCTGGTCCTGCCCCGCGGCCTGCGCCTCGCGGATCCGCTCCAGCGCGACCTTGCGCTTGTGGCGGACCCACCAGTTCCAGGTGAAGGAGCTGATCAGATAGCCCACTGCCGCCGTGATCACCGAAATCACGAACAATCCCAGCAGCATCGCCGGGGCCGCATCGGACAGCAGCCAATAGGCCCACTCGCGCAGGCCGGCGCCGCTTTCCATCAGCGCATTGAAGGTCGAGACATCGGCATGGAAGCCCAGCTTGTTGCCGAGGTAGATCGAGGCGGCGATGATGAACGGGGTCGTGGCCGGATTGGACAGGAAGGTCATCAGCGCGGCCAGCGGGATATTGCCCCGGCTGGGCACGCACATCAGCGCCGCACCGATGATCTGGATCCCCGGAATCAGCGCAAAAATGCCGACCAGCAGGCCGACCGCGACCCCGCGCGGAACCGAGCGGCGGGTAAAGCGCCACAGTTCTGGCCGGCGCGCGAACGGGCCGACCCAGCGGTTATGCTCCAGCTCCTCGCGCTTGGGCATATTGCGCTGGCCCCAGGCGGCGACGCGGGAAACGAATGTGCTCATTTGTAATCCCGCATAATCCGTGCCTGATCCCGCTTCCAGTCACGTTCCTTGATCGTGGCACGCTTGTCCGCAACGTTCTTGCCCTTGGCCAGGGCCAATTCCACTTTGGCCCGGCCGCGCCCGTTGAAATAGATCGAAAGCGGCACCAGCGTCATGCCCTTGCGCTCGACCGCCCCGGTGAAACGGTCAATCTCGCGCGCACTCAGCAGCAGCTTGCGCGGGCGCTTCGGCTCGTGATTGAAACGGTTGCCGTGGCTGAATTCAGGAACGTTGGAGTTGATCAGCCAGACCTCGCCGTTCTTCACTTCGGCATAGGATTCAGCGATCGAGCCTTCGCCAAAACGCAGGCTCTTCACTTCGGTCCCGGTCAGCGCGATCCCGGCTTCGGTCGTATCCTCGATATAATAGTCGAACCGCGCCCGCCGATTCTCGGCGACGATCTTCTTCTTGTCGAATTCTGTGTGGTGCGGGCGGGCCATGATGGGGTGGCATGTAGGGGCTGAAGTTGGAAAAGAATACCCCTCCATCGCCTGCTTTTGCACGCACAGCCTCCCCATTGCTGCGCAACGG
>NZ_DJUW01000026.1:0-116067 GCF_002440635.1 Novosphingobium sp. UBA6272
CGCTCGATTGCCCGATCTGCGACCAGGGCGGCGAATGCGACCTGCAGGACCAGTCGGTCGCCTATGGCCGCGGCGCCTCGCGCTATCACGAGCACAAGCGCGCGGTGACCGAGAAGTACATGGGGCCGCTGATCAAGACGGTGATGACCCGCTGCATCCAGTGCACCCGCTGCGTCCGCTTCAGCGAGGAGATCGCGGGCGTGGATGAAATCGGCGCGCTCTATCGCGGCGAGAATATGCAGATCACCACATATCTGGAACGGGCTTCGGCGCACGAGCTTTCGGCCAATGTGATCGACCTCTGCCCGGTCGGCGCGCTGACCTCGCGGCCCTATGCCTTCGAAGCGCGGCCGTGGGAGCTCAAGAAGACGCTGTCGATCGACGTTTCCGACGCGGTCGGCGCCAATATCCGGGTCGACAGCCGTGGCCGCGAAGTGATGCGCGTGCTGCCGCGGGTCAATGACGACGTCAACGAAGAGTGGCTGAGCGACAAGGGCCGCTTCCAGGTCGATGGCCTGGCGCTGCGCCGGCTCGACAAGCCCTACCTGCGCCGCGACGGCAAGCTGGAGGCGGTCAGCTGGGCTGATGCCTTTGCTGCGATCGGCAAGATCAACCCGGGCAAGTCGGTGGCGGTTGTCGCGGGCGATCTGGTCGATTGCGAAACGATGTTTGCCGCCAAGGCGCTGGCCGGGGCGCTCGGTTCCAGCCTGCTCGAAGGTCGCCAGACCGGGCTCGACTACGATTGCTCGAACCTCGCGGCGGTGAACTTCAATTCCGGCCTGGCCGGGATCGAGGAAGCTGACGCGATCCTGATCGTCGGCAGCCAGATCCGCTGGGAAGCACCGCTGGTCAACGCCCGGCTGCGCAAGGCGGCCAAGCGCGGGGCCAAAGTCTTCGTGGTCGGTCCGCAATGGGACGCGACCTATCCGGTCACCAATTTCGGCAACGAACTGGCCGTGCTGGACAAGCTTCCCGCTGCCGCCGATGCCGCGTTCAAGGATGCCCAGCGTCCAGCACTGATCCTGGGCGGGGCAGCCCTTGGCAAAGGTGCGCTCGATGCCTGTCTGGCGCTGGCGACCAAGTACAAGCTGGTCCGCGACGATTGGAACGGCTTCAACGCGCTCCACATGGCGGCCGCCCGCATGGGCGGGCTGATGCTCGGCTATGCCCAGAAGGGCGGCATCGCCGATCTGGTCGCGGCCAAGCCCAAGATGCTGATTTCGCTCGGCGCGGACGAGGTTGACTACGCCAAGTTCGCCGGATCGATGATCGTCTATATCGGCCACCACGGCGACAAGGGCGCGCATGCCGCGGACGTCATCCTGCCGGCCGCAGCCTACACCGAAAAGCCCGGCACCTATGTGAACACCGAAGGCCGGGTCCAGCTGGCCGACAAGGCGGTCTTCGCTCCCGGCGATGCCCGTGAAGACTGGACGATCCTGCGCGCCATGGCCGACAGCCTGGGCGTCTCGGTCGGCTTCGACAGCTTCGACCAGCTCCGCGCCGCGATGGCCGCGGCAGTTCCGGCGCTCGGCCACGAAGGTCTGGCCGATTACGGCGCGCTCCCCAAGGGCAAGGCCGGAGCGAAGGGCACCATCGAAGCCTATCCGATCAAGGACTTCTACCTCACCAACCCGATCGCCCGCGCCAGCGTGACGATGCAGCGCTGCTCGGCCGAACTGCTCCACGGGGAAAGCTTTGCGGAGGCGGCGGAATGATGTTCTCCCACCCTAACAACGTCACCAGCCCCGTCACCCTGAACTTGTTTCAGGGTCCATCGGGCCGCAAGGGCGGAGCTAGCCGGAGAGGAAACCCGCCTCTCGGTTTGCTTGCGGCTTCGCGCTTCGGTCGTGGGGAGAACTGGACCCTGAAAAAAGTTCAGGGTGACGAAAATAGGGGGTGGAGTCTGTGACCCAGCTCTTCCAATCCTTCGGCCTGTCCTTTGAATGGTCGTGGTTCATCGCCACGATCGCAGGAATCCTGCTGATCGCGTTGCCGCTGATGCTCAGCGTGGCGATGATCATCTATGTCGACCGCAAGATCTGGGCGGCGATGGCGCTGCGGCGCGGGCCCAACGTGGTGGGGCCGCTCGGCCTGTTGCAGAGCTTTGCCGACGGCTTGAAGGTGTTCCTGCAGGAAACCATCATTCCTTCGGCCTCGAGCAAGGCGCTGTTCCTGCTTGCGCCGATCATCACCTTTACCGTGGCCTTGATGGCCTGGGCGGTGATCCCGATCAATTCGGGCGCGATCCTGGCCGATATCAACGTCGGGCTGCTCTATGTCCTCGCGATCTCCTCGCTTGGCGTTTACGGCACCATTATCGCGGGCTGGTCGTCGAATTCGAAGTATCCGTTCTTCTCGGCGATGCGCGCCTCGGCGCAGATGATTTCGTACGAAGTCTCGATCGGGTTCATCCTGATCTGCGTGGTGATCTACGCCGGCACCTTCAACATGAACGGCATCGTGATGGGCCAGAAGGCACACATCCTTGGTTTCCTCAACGGCTATGGCTTCAACCCGCTGCTGTTCCCGATGGCGGTGATGTTCCTGATCAGCGGCATGGCCGAAACCCAGCGCGCGCCGTTCGACCTGACCGAGGCCGAAAGCGAGCTCGTTGCCGGGTACCAGACCGAATATTCCTCGATGAGCTTCGCGCTCTACTGGCTCGGCGAATATGCCAACGTTCTGCTGATGTGCGCGCTCAACGCGACGCTGTTCTGGGGCGGGTGGCTGCCCCCGGTCGACTGGGCGCCGCTCTATTGGATCCCGGGCTGGCTGTGGCTGTTCATCAAGATCTTCGTGTTCTTCTTCATCTTCAGCTGGGTCAAGGCGACCGTCCCGCGCTATCGCTATGACCAGCTGATGCGCCTGGGCTGGAAGGTGTTCCTGCCGGTTTCGCTGCTGTTCGTCGTGCTCGTCAGCGGTTGGCTTATGTTTATGAGGAACGGCATATGACCGTCGCACAGCTCATCAAGAGCTTCACCCTGTGGGAGTTCGTCAAGGCGCACTGGCTGACCTTGCAGTACTTCTTCAAGCCCAAGGCCACGATCAATTATCCGTTCGAGAAGAACCCGCTGTCGCCCCGTTTTCGCGGTGAACATGCGCTGCGGCGTTATCCCAACGGCGAGGAACGCTGCATTGCCTGCAAGCTGTGCGAGGCGGTCTGCCCGGCGCAGGCAATCACGATCGAGGCCGAGCCGCGCGACGACGGCAGCCGCCGCACCACGCGCTATGACATTGACATGACCAAGTGCATCTTCTGCGGCTTTTGCCAGGAGGCTTGCCCGGTCGATGCGATCGTCGAGGGGCCGAACTTCGAGTATGCCACGGAGACGCGGCAGGAACTGTTTTACGACAAGGCCAAGCTGCTGGCGAACGGGGACAAGTGGGAGCGGGCTCTGGCCGCGAACCTTGAAGCCGATGCGCCGTATCGCTAGGGGGCGCGCGCAATGATTACGGCTCTTGCCTTCTACCTGTTCGCGGGCCTGACCATTCTGGCTGGCGCGCTGACGATCCTGGCACGCAACCCGGTTCATTCGGTGCTGTGGCTGATCATGGCGTTCTTCAACGCTGCCGGGCTGATGGTCCTGCTGGGCGCGGAGTTCATCGCGATGCTGCTGGTAATCGTCTACGTCGGCGCGGTCGCGGTGCTGTTCCTGTTCGTGGTGATGATGCTCAACATCGATTTCGCCGAACTGCGCGCCGGATTCGTCCGCAACTTCCCGCTGGGGATCGCGGTCGCGCTGGTCCTGCTGGCCGAGATTGTGATCGGCCTTGGCGCGGTTGGGCAGGGCGGAATCGTGCTTGGCACCGCCGATGGCTCGGCCGCTGTTCCCGCCGATATGAGCAACATCAAGGCGATCGGGATGCTGCTTTACGGCAAGTACCTGTTCCTGTTCGAAGCGGCCGGGATCCTGCTGCTGGTCGCGCTGGTCGGCGCCGTGGTGCTGACGCACCGCAAGCGCGCCGGGGTTCGCCCGCAAAGCGTCCCGCGCCAGAACGCGCGCCGTCCGCAGGATGCCACGGTCAACGTCAAGCCCGAAGTCGGCAAGGGGGTCTCGCTGTGAGCATCGGCATCGAACACTATGTGGTGGTCAGCTCGATCCTGTTCGTGCTGGGCGTGCTGGGGATCTTCCTCAACCGCAAGAACGTGATCATCATCCTGATGGCGATCGAGCTGATCCTGCTGTCGGTAAACATCAATCTGGTCGCCTTCTCCAGCTTCCTCGGCGATCTCACGGGGCAGGTCTTCGCGATGTTCGTGCTGACCGTGGCGGCGGGCGAAGCTGCGGTCGGCCTGGCGATCCTCGTCATCTATTTCCGCGACCGCGGCACCATCGCGGTTGACGATGTCAGCCACATGAAGGGGTAAGGACCAAGTGCAACCGATCCTCCTTATCGTCTTTCTGCCGCTGCTGGCCGCGATCATTGGCGGGCTGGGCAACCGTGCGCTCGGCAACACGGTGGTCAAGGCGATCACCACAGGGGCGCTGTTCATCGCCTGCGGCCTGTCCTGGCCAATCTTCATCAGCTTTGTCGGTGGCCATGCCGAGCCGCAGGTTGTGCAGGTGTTGCACTGGGTCCAGTCGGGCAGCCTGACCTTCGACTGGGCGCTGCGAGTCGATACGCTGACCGCGATCATGCTGGTGGTGGTCACCACCGTTTCGGCGCTGGTCCACCTCTATTCGTGGGGCTACATGGCCGAAGACCCGGATCAGCCGCGGTTTTTCGCCTACCTCAGCCTGTTCACTTTCGCGATGCTGATGCTGGTGACGGCCGACAATCTGGTCCAGATGTTCTTCGGTTGGGAAGGTGTAGGCCTCGCCTCGTACCTGCTGATCGGGTTCTGGTTCCGCAAACCCAGCGCCAGCGCCGCCGCGATCAAGGCCTTCGTGGTCAACCGCGTCGGCGACCTTGGCTTCATGCTGGGGATCTTCGGGACCTTTCTGGTATTCAATACCGTCTCGATCCCCGAAATCCTGGTCCGCGCGCCGGGCATGGCCGGATCGACCATCGGCTTCCTCGGCATGCAGTGGGATACGATGACGATCCTGTGCATCCTGCTGTTCATCGGCGCGATGGGCAAATCTGCCCAGCTTGGGCTGCACACCTGGCTTCCCGACGCGATGGAAGGGCCGACCCCGGTCTCGGCGCTGATCCACGCCGCGACGATGGTCACCGCCGGGGTGTTCATGGTCTGCCGGCTTTCTCCGATGTTCGAGACCAGCCCCGTAGCGATGGGCGTCGTCACCGCCGTCGGCGCGGCAACGCTGTTCTTCGCCGCGACGATCGGCACCACCCAGTGGGACATCAAGCGGGTAATCGCCTATTCGACCTGCTCGCAGCTTGGCTACATGTTCGTCGCAGCAGGCGTCGGAGCACCGGGCGCGGCGATGTTCCACCTGTTCACCCACGCCTTCTTCAAGGCGCTGCTGTTCCTCGGCGCGGGCAGCGTGATCCACGCGATGCACCATGAACAGGACATGCGGTTCTATGGCGGCCTGCGCAAACACATCCCGCTGACCTTCTGGGCGATGACTATGGGCACCCTGGCGATCACCGGGGTCGGGATCGTCGGCCTCTTCGGGTTCGCCGGGTTCTATTCGAAGGACGCGATCCTCGAAGCGGCCTTCGGCGCGCATACCTCGATCGGCATGTTCGGGTTCTGGATGGGGCTGCTCGCCGCGCTGCTGACCAGCTTCTATTCCTGGCGCCTGGTCTTCCTGACCTTCTTCGGAAAGCCGCGCTGGGACCAGTCGGAGCACATCCAGCATGCGGTGCATGACGATCACCACGGCCATGATCATCACGCCCACAGCGATGACGGCACGGCCGGCTATCACCCGCACGAAAGCCCGATCAACATGTTGATCCCGCTGGCTGTGCTGTCGTTCGGCGCGGTGTTTGCCGGGATTGCCTTCCACCACCAGTTCATCAGTGAAGGAAGCGGCCATTTCTGGCTCGGCAGCGTCGCCTTTGGTGAAGAGCTGATCCACCACATGCACGAAGTGCCGACCTGGGTGAAGTGGGCTCCGTTTGCGGTCATGCTGACCGGTCTGGCGATTGCCTGGTACGGCTATATCAGGAACCCCGGTTTCCCGGCCAAGCTGGTAGCGGCGATCAAGCCGATCCACACCTTCGTCTACAACAAATGGTTCTTCGACGAGCTGTACGACCGGATCTTCGTCCGTCCCGCTTTCTGGCTGGGAGACAAGTTCTGGAAGCTGGGCGACATCGGCCTGATCGACCGGTTCGGCCCCAACGGCTCGGCCTGGGCGGTGCTGCAGGGCAGCCGGGTCGCCGCGAAGCTCCAGACCGGTTTCCTCTATTCCTACGCGCTGGTGATGCTGCTTGGCCTCACCGCGGCAATCAGCTGGGTTCTGGTGCACTGATATGACCGATCTTCCCATCCTTTCGCTGATGCTGCTGGTGCCGCTGGTGGCGGGCATCGTCTGCCTGGTGGTATCCAGTCAGACCGCGCGAACCGTTGCCTTGGCAGCCACGCTGATTGATTTTGCACTCGGCATCGTCTTGTGGATGAAGTTCGACGTTGGCGGCGCGCAGTGGCAATTTCAGGAAAGCCACGCGCTGTTCGCGGGCTTTGCCTGGAAGCTCGGGATCGACGGGATCGCGCTGACCCTGATCATGCTGTCGGTGTTCCTGATGCCGATCTGCATCCTCGCCAGCCAATCGATCGAAAAGCGCGTCGGCGAATACATGGCTGCCTTCCTGCTGATGGAAGTGCTGATGATCGGCGTATTCGCCGCGCAGGACCTCTACCTGTTCTACATCTTTTTCGAAGCCGGGCTGATCCCGATGTACCTGATCATCGGCATCTGGGGCGGGGCGGAGCGGATTTACGCCAGCTACAAGTTCTTCCTCTACACCCTGCTCGGTTCGATCGTGATGCTGATCGCGATGATCTGGATGGCGCAGCAGGCCGGGACCACCGATATCCCCACGCTGATGCAGTACGATTTCCCGGTCGATGCGCAGAAGCTGCTGTGGCTGGCCTTCTTCGCCAGCTTTGCGGTGAAAATGCCGATGTGGCCGGTCCACACCTGGTTGCCCGATGCTCACGTTCAGGCACCGACCGCGGGCTCGGTGATCCTCGCCGGGGTGCTGCTCAAGATGGGCGGTTACGGCTTCATCCGTTTCTCGCTGCCGATGTTCCCCGAAGCTTCCGCGCATTATGCCTGGCTGATCTTCTGGCTGTCGATGATCGCGGTGGTGGTCACTTCGCTTATCGCGCTGGTCCAGCACGACATGAAGAAGCTGATCGCCTATTCCTCGGTCGCGCACATGGCGATCGTCACGATCGGGCTGTTCTCGTTCAACGTTCAGGGTCTCGAAGGCTCGATGGTTGTGATGCTCAGCCACGGTCTGGTCTCGGGCGCGCTGTTCCTTTGCGTCGGCGTTATCTATGACCGGCTGCACACTCGCGAGATCGACCGCTACGGCGGTCTGGCGATCAACATGCCCAAGTACGCGCTGCTGTTCATGCTGTTCACCATGGCCTCGATCGGACTGCCCGGCACCAGCGGCTTTGTGGGTGAGTTCCTCAGCCTGTCCGGGATCTATCAGGTCTCCAGCTGGGTAGCCTTCATCGCCACCACCGGGATCATCCTCGGCGCGGCCTATATGCTCTACCTCTATCGCCGCGTGGTATTCGGAGAGCAGAAGAACGCCGATGCCGCCGCGATGCCCGATCTTTCGGTGCGCGAGTGGCTGATGCTCGGGCCGATTGCCGCAGCGGTGCTGTGGATGGGGGTCTATCCCGAAAGCTTCCTCGCCCCGATGCGCAACGATATCGCTGCGCTCGATGCGCGGCTCGCCCGGGCCAAACCGGAAAGCGATGCCAAATTGACGATGGGGGCGCCCAAGCCCCACGAAGAGACAGCCCATGAAGGGGGGGCGCACTGATGGACTGGATGCAGTCACTGCGCCTTGCCGCGCCGGAAGAATTGCTGAGCATTTCGGGCCTGGTCCTGTTGCTGGCCTCGGCCTGGGGGCAGACCGCCAAGGATGCGCGGGCGGTCAATTGGCTGGCTGTGCTGGTTCTGGCGGGGGCCGCCGCGATGGTCGCGCCGACGCTGTGCCAGGGAATTGGCGGAGAAGCGGCGCTGGCCTTTGGCGGGCTGTTTTCGGCCGATGCCTTTGCCGCCTTTGCCAAGCTGCTGATCTTTGCCGCTGCGGGCGCCTCGCTGCTGGTCGCGCCGGCGTTCTTTGAACGGCACGGGGGCTATCGTGCGGAATTCCCCGTGCTGGTGCTGTTTGCCGTGCTGGGTATGTGCCTGATGGTCTCATCGACCAACCTGCTGACGCTTTATGTCGGGCTCGAGCTCAACTCGCTGGCGGCCTATGTGCTGGCCGCCTTCCTCAAAGCCGATGAGCGCTCGGCCGAGGCTGGCCTCAAGTATTTCGTGCTGGGTGCACTGGCCAGCGGGATCCTGCTGTTCGGGATGAGCCTGACTTACGGCTTCACCGGCACGGTCAGCTACGCCGGCATCGCCGCGGTCACCAACGCGGGCCTGTCAAAGGGCGCGTTGTTCGGGCTGACCTTCATGCTGGCGGGCCTCGCCTTCAAGATCAGCGCCGTGCCGTTCCACATGTGGACCCCGGACGTTTACGAAGGCGCGCCGACCCCGGTGACGACCTTCTTCGCGTCGGCTCCCAAGGTTGCCGCATTGGCGCTGACGATCCGGGTTACGATCGAAGCTTTCGGGGGGCAGACTGCCGCCTGGCAGCAGATCGTCGGCTTTGCCGCGCTGGCTTCTATCGTCGTCGGCGCGCTCGGCGCGATCGGGCAGAAGAACATCAAGCGGCTGCTGGCCTACTCGTCGATCAACAACGTTGGCTTCATGCTGGTGGGCCTCGCTGCCGCCAGTTCGGAAGGCGTTGCGGCGATGCTGGTCTATCTGGCGATCTACGTGCCGATGACCATTGGCGGCTTCGTTGCCGTCCTGATGCTGCGCGATGAGAGCGGTCACCAGCTGGAAGCCATTTCCGACCTGGCCGGCCTGTCGAGCACGCGTCCGCTGATCGCCCTGGGTCTCGGGTCGGTGATGTTCTCGATGGCAGGGATCCCGTTCTTCTTCGGGTTCTGGGGCAAGTTCGTGGTGTTCCAGGCTGCGGTCGCCGCCGGACTGCTACCGCTGGCACTGATCGCTGCGCTGGGCAGCGTGATCGGGGCGTTCTACTACCTCAAGATCGTCAAGGTCATGTATTTCGATGAACCGGCCGGCAAGGCCACCGGGCACAGCGACATGGTGCATGACTGGCTGCTGGCGGTCTCGGCGCTGTTCATCTCGCCGCTGGGTTGGCTGCTGACCAAGGGCCTTGGCGCCCTGGCCGCGATCGCCGCTGGCGTGCTGTTCGCCGCGACTTGATCCGCACGGTTCTCGAAACCGGCTCGACCAACGCCGATCTTGCCGCGCGGCTGCTTGCCGCGGACCGCGTAGCCGAGGGGGATTGGCTGGTCGCCGATCGCCAGACCGCCGGGAAGGGCCGACAGGGCCGGGCCTGGTTTGATGGTCACGGCAACTTCATGGGTTCCACCGTGGTGCGTCCCGGTTCGAGCGATCCCCCGCCTGCCAGCCTCGCACTACTGGCCGGGTTGGCGCTGCACGAGGTCGTTGCACCGCTGGTTCCACCGCCATCAACCGTGCTGCTCAAATGGCCGAACGATCTGATGATTGGCTCGGCCAAACTTGCGGGGATACTGCTGGAACGGGTCGGCGATGCGGTGATCGTCGGAATCGGCACCAACTTGGCCCAGGCGCCGCAGGTCGAAGGGCGGGAAACCATCGCGCTGTCGGCCCTTGGTCCGGCGCCTGATCGCGACCATTTTGCCCAGAGCCTGGCTCGGCAGTTCGATATCGAGCTTGAGCGTTGGCGCAGCTTCGGGCTCGACCCGCTGGTCCGCCGCTGGCAAGCCGCTGCGCATCCCATCGGCACAGCCCTGGCTGTTGGAGAACCGGGCGAAACTCCGCTGGAGGGACGATTTGCCGGGCTGACTGCCGATGGGGCCTTGCAACTGCGGCTTGCGGACGGCACGACGCGGACAGTCCACGCTGGCGAAGTGCGTCTCGCCGAATAAGGAAACGGGGCCATGCTGCTCGCGATCGACAACGGCAATACCAATGTGAAATTCGCGCTGGTCAATTCGGCGGGCGACATTGTGCAGCGCTGGCGCCTGGCGACCGATATCAAGCGGACCGCGGACGAATATGCCGTCTGGCTCAACCAACTGCTCCAGATGGAGGGCTTTTCGCGCGATGATGTGACCGCGGTGGTGATCGCCTCGGTGGTTCCGCGCGCGCTGCACAACCTCCAGGAACTGGCGCAGAAGTACTTCGGCGTCGATGCGTTGATCGGCGGTCGCGCCCCGGTCGAATGGGGCATCGCGCTGAAGGTCGACGAACCGCGCGCGCTGGGTGCAGACCGCGCGGTCAATGCGATCGCGGCCCAGGCGCTCGAGCCGGGCGACAAGATCGTGATTTCGTTTGGAACCGCCACCACATTCGACCATATCGGCGCGGATGGCGCTTACCTTGGCGGTTCGATCGCTACCGGGGTCAGCCTTTCGCTCGACGCGCTCTACAACGCCGCGGCCATGCTGCCCCGGATTGCGATCGAACCCCCGCCTGGCACCAGCGTGATCGGCCGTGATACCGTTAGTCAGATGCAGATCGGGATCTACTGGGGCTATGTCGGCATGATCGAAGGCATGATCGGGCGGATGAAGGCCGAGATTGGCCGGCCGGTTAAAGTTATCGCCACGGGCGGCCTTGCCCCGCTGTTCCAGCAGCACGGCCATCTGTTTGACCGGGTCGAACCCGACCTGACCCTGAGAGGAATTGCCTTGTTATACGCCAACCGTTCGGATGCATCGTGAAGCCCGGCAAGGAACTGCTGTTTTGCGCCCTGGGCGGCTCGGGCGAGATTGGCATGAACGTCAATCTCTATGGCTGCGAGGGCAAGTGGCTGATGGTCGATCTGGGCATGACCTTCGGCGCCAACGAATATCCCGGAACCGAACTGGTCTTTGCCGACCTTGAATTCATCGAGGAGCGCCGCAAGGATTTGATTGGCGTTGTCCTCACCCACGCGCACGAAGATCACATCGGCGCTGTGCCCTATTTTGCGCAGGAACTGGGGGTTCCGCTCTATGCCACCCCGTTCACCGCGAAGCTGATCAACGAGAAGCTGGAAGAGGCGGGCAACCGCCATGAAATCACGCTCAACGTGATCGATCACCTCGACCGGTTCGAGCTTGGCCCGTTCGGCATCCGCTATGTACCGCTGGCCCATTCGATTGCCGAGGGCAATGCCCTGGTGATCGACACGCCGTATGGCCGGATCTTCCACACAGGCGACTGGAAGCTCGATGACGAGCCGCTGGTGGGGGTTCCCGCCACGGTCGAGGAACTGACCCGGATTGGCGACGAGGGCATTCTCGCGCTGGTTTGCGATTCGACCAACGTGTTCAATCCCAAGGCCTCGGGATCCGAGGGCGCGGTCCGCACCGCCCTGCTTGGCGAGGTTGCCCGGCATCCGGGCAAGCGGATCGTGGTCACCACTTTCGCGTCCAACGTCGCCCGGCTGCAGACGCTGGGTGAAGTCGCCCAGGCCAGCAAACGCAAACTGTGCGTGGCGGGGCGCTCGCTTGACCGGATCATCCGCGCCGCACAGGGCTGCGGTTATCTGCTCGACCTGCCCGAGCGGGTAGACTTCGACACCGCGATGGGCCTCCCGCGCGGCGAGGTGCTGATCGTCGCCACCGGCGGGCAGGGTGAACCCCGCGCTGCGCTGTCGCGGATTGCCGAGGACAGTCATCCGCTCGCGCTGGAATCCGGCGATGTGGTGCTGTTCTCAAGTCGTCAGATCCCGGGCAACGAGATCGCGATTGGCCGGATCCAGAACCGCCTGGCAGCTCGCGACATTACGATCGTTACCGACCGACAGAGCGCGATCCACGTTTCCGGTCACCCCGGTCGCCCTGAACTCGAAGCACTCTATGGCTGGATCAGGCCGGAGATCCTGCTGCCGGTCCACGGCGAGATGCGACACATGAAGGAACAGGCCCGGCTCGGAAAATCCTGCGGGATTGCCAAGACCGTCGTTCAGGAAAACGGTGATCTGGTCCGGCTTGCTCCGGGTAAACCCGGCAAGATCAGTGAAGTCCGGGCTGGCCGCCTGATCCTGGACGGGGACATCATCTCACCCGCCGATGGCGAAGCGATTGTGATGCGCCGGCGTTTGGCCGCCAACGGTTTGGTGATCGTGGTTCTTGACGGCAAGGGACGGGTCCACGTCGAAGCGATCGGTCTGCCGCTCGATGAAGACATGGACGAGTTCGTGGCCGAATCCCGCGAGGATGTCAGCGCGGCCCTGGCCAAGCTCAAGGGCGGTCAGCGCCATGACCGCGAGGTCATCACCGAGGCGGCCCGGCTCGCCGCGCGGCGCGCGGCTACCCGCTGGTCGGGCAAGAAGCCGCAAGTTCGGGTTATCCTGGCGGAGCATTGATCAGATGAAGTTGACTTCGGCCCTGGCGATCTATTTCCTGTTCTGGGTAATGAGCGCGTTCTTCGTGCTGCCGTTCGGGGTGCGTACGCACGATGATGAACAGGCCGATCTGGTGCCGGGTCAGGTCAGCAGCGCACCGGTCAACTTCAGCCCCAAAACGATTGCCAAGCGCACCACAGTCGTCTCGCTGGTGCTGTTCGGGCTCTTTTACCTGAACTACGTCCAGGGCTGGTTGACCCTTGAAGACATCGACGTAACGCGCTGGTTCTAGTTGCGCAGCCGCTCGATCGCCTGGGCCAGCGCGACGTAAAGCTTGCCCATGTCGGATGACAGCAGGGTAACGCCCAGCGCGTGCCCATCGCGGGTGGACAGCAACTGGCGCAGCATCGCCTCGAAATCGTGTATGTAGCGGCTGACGTGATCGGCAAAGCCGCGGTCGTCTTCGTAGAGCTGCGCAATCGCCTTGGCATCGCCATTGTCGAGCAGGCGCACGGCGCGGCGGGTGAAGATGCCTCGGTCGCCCTTCAGATAGGCCCCCCAGGCCGTGTCGGTGACTTCGCTGTCCATCGCCTTGGCGATGTCGATCGCGTTGGAATTGAGGCTCTCGGTGATCAGGGCGACACGGCGGGCGAAGTCGTTGTCCACCTGTTCCTCGGCGCGGGCGCGGGCATGGGCAACGCGCTGCTCAAGGTGATTGGTAAGCTCGCTGACCTTGGCCAGTTGATCGCGCAGCTGGATCGCGGCCTCGCGGCTCACCCCGGCGGCGTTGGAGGCGGCAAGTTCCAGCTGGCCGGCCACTTCTTCGGTGCGCGAGCGCATCGCCTGATCGATTGCCGCGGCGCTTTCCTCGCCGAGTTTGGCAGCGATCTCGCTGATCGCGCTCGCGCTTAGCGTACCGATTCCGGCAACGGCTGCGCGGGCCGACTGGTTGAGTTCCTCGATCGCGCTGCGCAGTTCGCCCTGGGCCTGTTCGGCCAGGGCGAGGCTTTCGCTGCGAACCTTGTCGAGCGACTGTGCCATGGCTTCAAGGCTTTGGGCCTGACGTGATCCGCCAATTTCGACATCGGTGCCGAGCGCTTCGATCCGGCGCAGTGCCTGGTCGAGCCCTTCGGCGCTCTTTGATACCAGGCCGGTAACCCGCTCACCGCTGGCTTCGGCATCACCCAGGCCCGACTTCAAGCCCAGAACGCGTGCCTCGATTTGAGCCAGCCTGGTTTCGCTGGCGCTCATGGCTTCGGGCAGTTCCTTGCTCGAATGCTGGACACTGGCCTGGATCAGTTCGAGCAGGCGGACGCTGCCATCGGTAAGCTGCGCAATGACGCTATCGGTGCCCTGTAGGGCTTCGCGGCTCGCGGCCAGCTTTTCGCCCAGCGCGCCAAGGCTCTGGGCAACCTTGCCCTCGGCAGATCCGCCAAGTTCGGCGACATCATCGAGCTTGCGGGCCAACTGTTCAAGCTGGCTGGCGACGGTTTCGCCCTGGCTGATCAGTTGACGACCCTGATCTTCGTGCTTGGCACGGCGTTCTGCAATCTGGTCATCCAGCTGTGCCAGCTGACCGGCCAGTTTCGCCACAAACTCACCATGCCGTTCTTCAAAGTCAGCACGGCGCCGTTGGATTTCTTCGGCGAAGACGCGGTCGCGCTCGGCCATGCGGTTGTCGACCTCGGCAGCTTCCCGGGCCAGTTCGGCGAGGCGATTGCGGGCAGAGACCATCGCTTTGTCGTCGATCTCGGCGACGCGGGCGATCGCGCCGGTCAAGTCTTCCTCCAGCTGGACGATCGCAATCTTCCAGGCATCGAGGGCGTTGCTTTCGCCTTCGCGCAGCGAGCGGACCAGGCTGGCACTTTCATCGCGAACGGCAGTCAGGCGAGCGCGCAGCGAGGTGAGGCTTTCCCCTTCCTGCACGTCGAGAATCTTGCGGGCCTGTTCCAGTTCGTCCGCAAGGGTGGTGGCGCGGCCGCGAACCGCGGCGAGCGCCTCAACCTCATGTGCATCCAGTTGGGTCCGGAACTCGGCCCCGCGTTCGGACAGGGCGGCAAAACGTTGCTCGGTGATTTCGGCCAGTTGATCGGTCTGGCGATTGAATTCCGCGATCGTGGTATCGACCACGTCGCGCAGCGAATGAACTTGCCGCTCGCTCGCCTGGCCAAACTGGTTGAGCCGGTTGAAGCCGGTGATCAGATCCTCGATCTGGGCATTTGCCGTCCTGCCCGCCGTAGCAATGTTATTGCTGACATCCTTGGCCGAACTGGCGATCACCGGCAGATGGCCGCGCAGGTTCTCCATGTTGTCCAGCGCGGCGGCGCTGACCATCTGGATCGATTCGAGCCGGGTGCCGTTGTCGGCAATCAGTGAGGAAAGCTGCCCGGCGCTCTCCGAAAGTCGTTCCGACGCGACACGACCCAGCGTTTCGAGGTCGCGCGACTGTGAGGCAATGAATTCACGAGCCAGGCTGAGTTCGCGGTTGACCGTAGTCAGGCGGGATTCAAGCCGCGCCGACTCGCTGCTGAGCAGAGCAGCGGTTTCGCCAAAGCGGACTGCCTCCCGCCGGCTGTTGCGCATCGCGATCAGCCAAACCACGGCGATCAGCAGTACCGGCACTGACCAGTCGCGAATCCAGGCCGTGGCCTGTGCCAGACTGGCTCCAGCCTGCATCTCGGCGAGGTTGGTAAGGACAAACAGGCCAGTCCAGCCCAAGACTGCCAGAGCAGTCAAAACCGCGCCGACAATCAGACCCCATGGGCGTGCCTGCCTAACCGGCTCATCCTCCCACACCTCATCAATCGCAGTTTCGAGCGGTTCAGCCGAAAGTTCGGCCGTTTCAGACTGCGGCGAACCTTGCGGCTCCCCGGCGTCGATCGAAACGATGCGTGTTCCACGGGTCATGGTCAAGGCGTTTACCATGTTCCTACCCGCGATAAACCCCAGTTTAACTCTCCGCTGCTAAAGCGCCCGGATGGCTTATGAAGCAGGTGCCCTCGATGCGACTCTCGCTGCTGCGGCAGGTGAAGATGCTGCGCTTTTTCTTGAGCTTCGCCAAGCATTTATCGAAAGTGTTGAACGGCAGGTCGACCTACTCAAACGGTCGCGCTGTGATGGCAACTGGCAAATGAGCGCAATGCGATTGAAGGGTGTTGCGGCAACCTTTCATGCTGAAACTCTGATAGAGCTGGCTAACGAGGCATTGGACGGTGCGCCCGGCGATCCCTTGGTATTGCGCCGAATCCGCAAGTTTCTTGACGAGTTTGCAGCGGCTTAGGCCTGCGCATTGCTCGGGTAAGTCCACCCGGCTTGGCACCTTTGCCTTAGTGTTCTAGAACCCGCGCTTTCCCGAATATGCGCGGAGAAAGTCGCTGCGGGTCGCCGTTTTGACAATGTTGGAGCCGGCAGGAGCGGACCATCCCGGGCCACGTGCGTTTCTGCGCATTGGTGGATTGACGGTCGCTCGCCAGCAAGCCGCGCTGGCGCTTGCCCTGAAGTGCGAGCGGGTGATCTGCATTGCCCCCGGGCTTTCGCCGGAAGTTATTGAACTCCAGCATCTGGTTGAAGCCGCCGGAGCCAGTTACCACGTGATCGGCAATTCACGGGCTTTGCTGGGTCTGGTCACCACGGTTGATGATGTCATTGTGCTAGCTGACGGCATATTCGCATCAATTGGACCTGCTGCTGAATTGATCGAGGAAGGGCAGGCCATTCTGGTCCAACCGATCGAGCAAGGGCTCGCAGCCGGGTTCGAGCGGATCGACCTCAACCATGCCTCGGCGGGAGCAATGCGCTTGCCGGGGCGGTTGATTGAACGGATGGCCGACCTACCGGCCGATTGCGATGCGGCTTCATCGCTGCTGCGGATCGCGTTGCAGGCTGGTGTGCGGCAAAAACCAATCCCGATGCCTGGAGAGAGTGGACAGTTCTGGACGATCGTGCGCAGCGACGCAGAGGCCCACGCGCTCGAGCCACAATGGATCCGTCAGCGAACCCGCGGTGAAGGGAGCCTGAGTCCGTCGCAATGGCTCGCTCTGGCCGGGGTTCGAAGTTTCGGGCCGGCCCTGCTGCATGCCGGGAGCGGCGCGCGGATGCTTGTAATAGCCGCGGCCGTAGTGGCCTTGCTCGCGCTGGGCTCGGGTTGGTTCGGGTTGATTCTGGTGGGGCTAGGGTTTGCAGCCTCCGCCTGGATTCTGCGCGAGTTCGCCGTGATGTTGGCGCGAATCGAGTTTGATACCGGGATTGGGCGCAAGGGATTGGATAGTAAGGAGTTGTTCGGTTGGCCGCTCGATACGATCATCATTGTTCTTGCAGCCTTCGGAAGCGAAATGCATGCCGGCCAGCACTTCGTCGATCGGCTGTTTCCACCATTTATGCTGGTTGCGCTGCTGCGTATTCTGCCGCGCCTCACCGGCGCGCGCTGGACGGCCTGGTTTGAGGATCGCGGAGTGCTGGCAGCAGCCTTGGCGGTGGCGATCGCCGCGGAATTTGGTAGTGCCACAATCCATATTGCGGCCAGCCTTGCCGCCCTGGCGGGAATTTTGCTTCCGCTCGGCCAATCGCGACTAACGCGACCTTAACCAAGCTGGGTTAAGGCACGGGCATGATCGACACTTTTGCCCAATCCGGCGGACCCGCTTCGGTTGAATCCGTATTGCGTGATGAATTGGCTCATGGCGACGCGATGATCGGCACGATCGCGCCGATCCTGCGCCATCTGCTGGCCAATGACGAACATTCGGTATTCGGAGACGAAATCATCGCGGCCATGCGCGGCATGATGTCGGATGTCGCCCGGCAATTGCTCGATGCCCATACCGACGCCGCCGAGGATGCGGGCGACCGTCAGCACGACCCCGCGAAAATTGCGTCATTGGTTGAGCATTTCACGACTCATCCCGGCTTCCTCTCGCATGTCCATGCGCTTGCCCTCGAATGGCAATTGACCCACCGCTTGCAAGCCCGTCTGGCACTCGATCCGGTGCTTTCACCATTGCTCCAGGCGCTGATTGCATCGAGCGAGCCAAACGTCGCTGCCAGTTCGATGGCGCTGCTGGCTGCGCAGGCGCGGTTTGTCCAGAACCAGCGGCGGATGCAGCTGCCCTTGATCGAGCTGCCGGGTGATCTGATGCATGCAGGCCTTGTCTCCCTGCGCGGCGTTGCAGGTGATACAGAGGAAGACCAGGCCCAGGCAGTCGCCGCCGAACAAAAGATCCGCAGCACATTCGATGAGAGCCGGAGCCGGCTCGGGTTGATCTCTCGTCTGGTTACGGGGATGGGGGGCGGAGCCACCGTTGCTTTGTCGGTTAGCCATGCCGGCGTGGCGATCTTCCTCAGCGCCCTGGCCATTGCATCGGGTCAGGATCGCGACATGGCGACCTTGGCGACCAACGAATCCCAGGTGGCCCGCCTCGCGCTGGCACTGCGGGCATGCGGACTGCGGCCGGAAGCGATCGAAGAGCAATTTGGCTCACTCCACCCCGAAGTTACGCTGCCGCCGAATTTCGAGCAGCTTGGTAGCGATCATGCGGCTGCCCTGCTGGCTCGGTCCGCTGCCTTTCCGGGCAGCTAAGCCAAGGTGACGGAACAGCCGCCCTACCTCGCGCAGGGACGCAGCGATGCGACGGGCCGTCTGGTTTCCGCCGTCGAGCCGCTGCTCGGCCTGCAGCATGAATGCGGCGGGGTATTGCCTGGACCAATTGCCATACCGGCATTGCGTGAACTGGAAGAGAAATCGCGCAGCATCGGGCTGAAACTCGCTCGCACCATGCGAGCCAGCAATGGTCGGGAGATGATCACGGCCTGGATCGAAATCGAACCCCTGGCCGACGCGGGTTGCGAGATTAGGGTCCTGACCTGGCAAGTCAGTCCACTCCCACCAGAAGATACCCAACAGATTGCAGAGCATCGCGCCGCAATTGACCGTGCTTTGGCCGAATTGACGGCCCGGCTTGACGAACGACAAGGGGTGCTGGCTGTTCAAGCCGATGCAACCGACTTGCGCGAGCTTGCCGCGGCGATGCAAGCCGGGATAGGTCAACCGTGGACAGATTTCGTCAGTATTGACGGCGCCGCTCATCATCAGCCTATGCATTGGCGATTGCTGGATGGAGCGAAGCTGACTGTGCCCGGCTCCGAGCGCAGCTGGCGGGCCAGCCTGTTCCCGCAGCAGGTTCCTGGCGCAGATCCGACCGGGTTCGAACTCTGCCTGACGGCCGAAGCGCCACTGCCGCGGGCCGAGCCGCGTCCGCTGCCTGGTTCCGTGGTTCTCCCGAACAATGGACCGGGATTGGTCGGGCGCGACATCGCCCCGGTTCTGCGCCAACCGATCGCGCGGATCATCGCCAATGCCGAAACGATCCGCACCCGGATGGCCGGACCGCTGGCGGACGAGTACAGCCAGTATGCCGCCGACATATCCTCGGCCGGAGAACACCTGTTGGCCCTGATAGAAGGGCTGGCTGACCTCGAAGTGGTCGAGTCCGACGAATTCAACACCGCGCCCGACCGTATCGATCTGGCCGATGTCGCGCGCCGTGCTTCCGGCATCCTCGGGGTTCGGGCGCAGGAACGCGGGATCGTGATCGATGCGCCCAAGGAAGGCGAACACCTGCCGGCGATTGCCGAGTTCCGGCGGGTGCTGCAGATCCTGCTCAATCTGGTCGGCAATGCGATCCGATATACCCCGGAAAACTCTCAAATCTGGATCAGGCTGGAAGATGCTGGCGGCAAGGCGCGGCTGATCGTCGCCGATCAGGGACCGGGTTTGTCCGATGAGCAGCAGGCCAAGGTTTTCGAAAAGTTCGAGCGGCTTGGCCGCAGCAATGAGGACGGCGGATCGGGGCTGGGGCTTTACATTTCCCGCCGGCTCGCCCGGGCCATGGGCGGCGATCTGACCGTTGAAAGCGCACCCGGGCAGGGCGCGCGCTTCATCCTTGATGTACCGGCTGACCTGCTCGCGCTAGCCCCGACGACCGCGCAGAACCCAGATTAGGCCGGCCCAGCCGCTGGCCCAGATCAGGCCGTAAAGCACCCAGGCGCGATCGGCGAGCATGAAGCTGTCGGCCGGCCACATGATGATGCCAAGGCCTTGCAGTGCCCAGAACAGGCCGGCAAAAACCATCAGCGCAGCCAGGGCCATATAGACCAGCCGCAACAGGTTCCTGAAACTCTCCATCGCTCTCCCCTTCAAGCTATCAAGGGGAGACTATCGCGGGAAGCTCAGCGCTTGTCGAGCGGCGCGTAGTCGCGCTGCGTTGGGCCGGTGTAGAGTTGGCGCGGACGCCCGATCTTCTGGTTGGGATCGCTGATCATCTCGTTCCACTGCGCGACCCATCCGACGGTGCGGGCGAGGGCGAACAGCACAGTGAACATGGTGGTCGGGAAACCGATCGCCGACAGGATCACGCCCGAGTAGAAGTCGACGTTGGGGAACAGCTTCTTCTCAATGAAATAGGGATCGTTGAGCGCCATTTCCTCAAGCTGAAGGGCCACTTCGAAGACCGGGTCGCTGACCTTCAGTGCGTCGAACACTTCACGCACAGTCTGCTGCATCACCGTCGCGCGCGGATCGTAATTCTTGTAGACGCGGTGGCCGAAGCCCATCAGGCGGAACGGATCGTTCTTGTCCTTGGCACGTTCGATATAGTGCGGGATGCGGTCAGGCGTGCCGATCTCGTGCAGCATGTTCAGCGCGGCCTCGTTGGCCCCGCCGTGCGCCGGGCCCCACAGGCAGGCAATCCCGGCCGCGATGCAGGCAAACGGATTGGCGCCCGAAGAACCTGCCAGGCGGACTGTGCTGGTCGACGCGTTCTGCTCGTGATCGGCATGGAGGATAAAAATCCGGTCGAGCGCACGTTCGACCACCGGGTTGACTTCATACTTTTCGGCCGGAACGCCAAAGGTCATCCGCAAGAAGTTGCCGGTGTAGCTCAGCGAATTGTCCGGATAGACGAAGGGCTGGCCAACCGAATACTTGTACGCCATCGCCGCGATCGTCGGCATCTTGGCGATCAGCCGGTGGCTGCTGATCTTGCGGTGCTCTGGATCGGCAATGTCGGTGCTGTCGTGATAGAACGCCGAAAGCGCGCCAACCACACCGCACATGATCGCCATGGGGTGAGCATCGCGCCGGAACCCGCGATAAAAGGTCGCCAGCTGCTCGTGCAGCATCGTGTGGCGAGTGATGGTGGTCTCGAACTTGGCCAGTTCGTCCTTGCTGGGCAGTTCGCCGTTCAGCAGCAGATAGCTGACTTCCATGAAGCTGGAGTTTTCGGCCAACTGGCCGATCGGATAGCCGCGGTGCAGCAGTACGCCTTCGTCACCGTCGATATAGGTCAGCGCGCTTTCGCACGAGGCCGTCGAGGTGAAGCCCGGGTCGAAGGTGAACATCCCGGTCTGGGCATAGAGCTTGCGGATATCGACCACATCGGGACCGACCGAGCCCGAGACCACCGGATATTCGAAATCGCCCGAACCGGTCGAAAGTTTTGCCGTGCTACCCACTTACCTGCCTCCTAAACCTTGCCCGCACTTGCCGCCGCCGGCGCGGAATTCCGCACATGGCTTTCACCGCGGCCCAGCAGGGCGAATACGTCGAACATACCTGGGGAAGTCGTCTGTCCGGTTAGCGCGGCCCTAGGGGGTTGCGCAAGCTTTCCGACGGGCGAAACGGCAAAACGCGAAACGACGCTGCGGGCCTTGCCCGGAACCGTCATGACGCTAACGCTTGCCATCAATCGTCCCTTCCTGTCTTTTGGCGGACATGGCCAGTGAAGCCTTGCCTCAAGTGCCGATGGGCAGCGATACGCCGGACAGCGCTGCACTGCAACATGGCCCTTGGCGCAAGCGTTTCGACTTGTCCAGCGGCCTTGCACGGATTGAACATTTCCTCGCCCGATCAGGCTTCGATCAAGGGCCGTGGGCCGTGGTGGCCTTCGCCGCCGGGATCGCCGCCTGGTTCGTCCTCGCGAACCCATATCAGTGGTTGGGTGCGATCTGCGCCGGGCTGGGAATCGGCGGTCTGGCACTTGGTGTTCTGGCAGCGGATGGGCGCTTTCCCTATCTGCGGCGCGCGGTGGCCGTCATTGCCCTCGCGCTCGCCGCAGGCTGTGCGCTGGTCTGGGCCAAGTCGGAACTTGTCGGAGCGGATCCGATCGCCAGGCCGATGGTCAGCGTGATCGAGGCCAAGGTGCTCGACCGCGAGGAACAGCCGGCCGAGCAGCGGGTCCGCTTGCTTCTGGCAACCCGCGAGCCGGAAAGCGGACGGGCGATCAAGGTGCGGGTCAACCTCGATCTCGAGCGCGATGCGTCACTGATCGAGACCGGGGCGACCCTGCGTCTCAAGGCGCGGCTTGTGCCGCCAGCCCCGCCGATGTTGCCGGGAGGCTATGACTTCGCGCGGGCAGCCTGGTTTTCGGGCATTTCCGCAACCGGGAGCGTGCTGGGGCCGGTCACCGTCACCGCGCCCGGCGAGCGCAAGGCCCTTTCGGGGCTACAACGCCGGCTGTCCAACCATGTCCGCGCCAGCCTGGCCGGTTCGCCGGGAACGATAGCCGCAGCCTTTGCCAGCGGCGACCGCGGCGCGATTGCCCAAGCCGACGAGGAGGCGATGCGCGACGCGGGGCTGACGCACCTGCTTTCGGTCAGCGGGCTGCACGTCAGCGCGGTGGTGGCGGCGGCCTATTTCATCGCACTGCGCCTGCTCGCGCTGTTCCCCTGGCTGGCGCTGCGGGTGCGCTTGCCGCTGCTGGCCGCCGGGACCGGGGCCCTGGCCGGGATCGGCTACACCTTGCTGACCGGCGCGGAAGTGCCGACGATCCGGTCCTGCATCGGGGCGGTGCTGGTTCTGGCGGCACTGGCGATCGGGCGCGAGCCGCTGTCGATGCGCATGGTCGCGGTCGCGGCCTTCGTGGTGCTGCTGTTCTGGCCCGAGGCACTGGTCGGGCCGAGCTTTCAGATGAGCTTTGCCGCAGTGATCGCGATCGTTGCGCTTCATGGTTCGGGCCCGATGCGGGCCTTCAATGCCCCGCGCGAGGAGCCGTGGTGGAGCAAAGGCCTGCGTCAGCTTGGTGGCCTGCTGCTGACCGGGATTGTGATCGAACTGGCCCTGATGCCGATCGGGCTGTTCCATTTCCACCGCGCCGGGGTTTACGGAGCGCTCGCCAATGTGATCGCAATCCCGCTGACCACATTGGCTTCGATGCCGCTGATAGCGCTGGGATTGCTGTTCGACGCGGTGGGTGCCGGGGCGCCGTTCTGGTGGCTGGCGGGCAAGTCGCTCGAGCTGTTGCTGGCGCTGGCGCATTGGGTTGCCGCCATGCCCGGGGCTGTGACGATGCTTCCGGCGATGGGGCGGGGCGCTTTTGCCCTGTTTCTGCTGGGTGGGCTGTGGTTGGCGCTGTGGCAATCGCGGGTCCGCTTGCTGGGGCTCGCTCCGGCCCTGCTTGGTTTGACATTGCTGTCCCAGGTCCGCGCGCCGGACCTGCTGATTTCGGGCGATGGCCGCCATGTCGGGATCACCGGCGCGGAGACCGGCGAACTGCTGGTGCTGCGCGAGAGCCGCAGCGACTATGCCCGCGACAACCTGGCCGAGACCGCCGGGATGGCGGGCGAGATGCGGCTGCTCGATGACTGGCCCGGCGCGCTCTGTAACGTCGACTTCTGCGCGGTCTCGCTTAAGCGCGGCGGGCGTGACTGGCAGCTGCTGATCGGGCGCGGCAACGACTATGTCGCCGAACGTGAACTGGCGGCGGCATGCGAGCGGGCCGACGTGGTGATTGCCGGGCGCTGGCTGCCGCGCTCATGCCGCCCGCGCTGGATCAAGGCTGATCGCAACATGCTTGATCGGACCGGCGGACTGACCATCGATCTGGAGAAGGGTGAAGTACGCTCGGTTGCAGAGGACCAGGGGTTGCATGGCTGGTGGCGGCCGCCGGTATCGTCCCGGCCGCAACGCAGCGGGCCGCCCGTCAACGCAACGAGCGGCCCGCCGATATCCAGTCAATGATCAGTGGTAGCGGCGCAGCAGGCCGGCGAGCTTGCCTTGAACCACCACTTCGCGCGGATCGTAGATCTGCGGTTCGTAGGCGGCATTCGCGGGATCGAGCCGAACCCGGCCGTTCTCGCGCCGCAGGTACTTGAGCGTCGCCTCTTCGCCGCGAACCAGCGCGACGACAATTTCGCCATCGCGGGCGCTGTCGGTGCGGCGGATCAGGGCGTAGTCGCCGTCGAGAATTCCGGCCTCGATCATCGAGTCCCCGGAAACCTCAAGCGCGTAATGCTCACCCGAGCCGAGCAGCGCGGCAGGGACCGGCAGCATCGCCGATGTTTCCATCGCTTCGATCGGAACACCGGCAGCGATACGGCCATGCAACGGAATTTCGATCACATCGTTGGCCGGGGCCGTGCGCGCCGGCTCGGGCCGCTTGAGCGGCACGACATTGTCGGGCTTGGCCAGCGGCGCCTTGCTGCTGACATCCTCAGGCTGCTTGAGCACTTCGAGCGCGCGGGCCCGGTTGGGCAGGCGGCGGATAAAGCCGCGCTCTTCCAGCGCAGAGATCAGACGGTGCACGCCCGACTTCGACTTGAGGTCGAGCGCCTCCTTCATTTCCTCGAACGAGGGGGAAACGCCGCTCTCTTCCAGGCGGGTCTGGATGAAGCGGATCAACTCGTGCTGCTTGCGGGTCAGCATGCCGGCATCACTCCGTTGGAGCGGCCCGGAACGGGAATGTTCCAGCGCCGTTCAGTGAACGAATGCGGAACAAGTATGCAACAAAGCGAATCGAGTCAAGCAATTCCGCCATTCTCGAGCAGATAGGCCGAAACCGGTTCTCCAGCCGTCACCGGCGGAGCATCGATTGGACGCTCGATCAGCGCGTTTGCCGCGGCGAGAGCGCCCAGCGCGCCGCTATCCTGATTGAGCCATGCCGTGATCCGGCGGCCGTCCCAGGCGGCGCGCAGGAACTCCTGCCGGGTCCCGCCGGCGGGCAGGTCCTCCGTGGCTTCGGTCGTGATCGCCTGGGGCAGGGGGCTGGCCGCGCCAGACAGCGCGCGCAGCAGCGGCAGCAGGAACAAGAACGCTGTGACGCTGCTGGAGACCGGATTGCCCGGCAGCCCCAGCACCAGCTGCGTGCCCTTGCGCGCCAGCATGATCGGCTTGCCGGGTTTGAGCGCGACCTTCCAGAAATCGAGCTCGGCCCCCCAGGCCGCCAGCGCCGGGCGGATCAGATCGTGGTCTCCCACAGAAGCGCCGCCGCTGGTGACAATCACGTCGAATTGGCCGGCCCCGTCTAGAGCGTCACCCAGCGCTTCGAGGCTGTCGCGCACCGGGCCAAGCCGTTCGACCTTTGCGGGCAGGGCCGCGGCGATCTGCGCCGCCAGCATCGCACCGTTGCTGGCCGGGATCTGATGATCCGCGCAGGCACCTGGATCGGCTGACAATTCATCCCCGCTGTCGATCACCAGCACCTGCGGCATGCGCCGCACGGCGACGTGGCCGTATCCGCCGGACAGCACCAAGGCGATCCGCGCCGGGGTGAGCCGTTCGCCCGCAGCAAGCAGAGTAGCACCCTGCCTGAAATCGAACCCGGTGCGGCGGATATGGCGGCCAGTGGGCTGGGGCGGGGTGCCGGTGAGGATCAGCGCATCGCCATCGCGGTGTGCGTCCTCCTGCATCAGCACCATGTCCATCCCCGCGGGAATCAGCGCGCCGGTCGCGATCCGGACTGCCTCGCTCGGCCCGACCTGGCCCGCAAAGGGATGGCCGCAAGCGCTTTCCCCGATCACCCGCCAGGGGCCGGGCAGGTCGGCGGCGCGCAGGGCATAGCCATCCATCGCCGAAAGATCGGCTGGAGGCTGGGTCCGCCGCGCGGTCACCGGTTCGGCCAGGTAGCGGCCCAGCGCCTCATGGACCGGGATCCGCTCGACCGGCAGCGGGACGGCCAGCGCGAGCAGCCGTGCCTGTGCCTCGGCCAGCGAAAGCAGCGCCATCAGCCTGCGGCCTTCCAGTCGCCCGACTTGCCGCCGCGCTTTTCGATCAGCCGGACGCCGCCGATCACCATCGCCTTGTCGATCGCCTTGGCCATGTCGTAGATTGTCAGAAGTGCGACCGAAGTGGCGGTCAATGCTTCCATTTCCACCCCGGTCTTCCCGCTGAGCGAGGCGCTGGCGGTAACCTTGACCGCGCCCTGCTCGATCGCGAAATCGACCGTCACCGCATCGAGCGGCAATGGGTGGCACAGCGGGATCAGTTCGGCGGTCTTCTTGGCGGCCATGATCCCGCCGATCCGCGCCGCGGCCAGCACGTCGCCCTTGGGCACGGCGCCGTTGCGGATCGCGGCCAGGGCTTCGCCCGACATGGCGATCCGGCCTTCGGCAATGGCCACACGCCGTGTTTCGGCCTTGCCGCCGATCTCGACCATCCGGGCCTTGCCCTGCTCATCAAGGTGCGTGAGTTTGTTCATCTTGATGTCCCGCAGGCTGAATAACTTGACAACATGCACAGGGTTGAAGGGATCGAAAAAAGGGCTGTTACCTTACGTGCTGGTTCGCCGCAAAAGGGCGGGATTGCGCGGGCTGGGAACAAGGTCATTTCAGCAATCTGCCACAGTGCGGGCTTGTAGGACAGATGCCTTAGCCCTGCAGCAGCGCGCGGGTCGCCGCCGCGACATCGGCCTGACGCATCAGGCTCTCGCCGACCAGGAAGGTGCGCACCCCGCATTTGGCCATGCGCTGACAATCGGCATGGCTGCCGATTCCGCTTTCGCAGACCAACAGGACATCATCCGCAACCAGCCCAGCAAGCCGCTCGGTCGTGCCAAGATCGACTTCGAACGTCTTGAGATTGCGGTTGTTTACCCCGATCAGCTTTGACCGGAGGTGTGCCTGCGCACGCTCCAGCTCGGCCTCGTCATGCACTTCGACCAGCACGTCCATCCCACGCTCGCGTGCCGCAGCCTCGATCTCGGCCATCATGCCGTCATCGAGCGCGGCAACGATGATCAGGATCGCATCGGCCCCGATCGCGCGGGCCTCGGCGCATTGCCAGGGATCGACCATGAAGTCCTTGCGGATCACCGGCAGGTCACAAGCGGCGCGCGCGGCGATCAGGTAGTCCTCATGCCCCTGGAAATAGGGCGCATCGGTCAGCACCGACAGGCACGTCGCGCCGCCAGCCCGATAGGCGCGGGCATGGGCCGGCGGATCGAAGTCGGCGCGGATCAGGCCCTTGGAGGGGCTGGCCTTCTTGATCTCGGCAATCAGCGCGAAGCCAGAGGCCTCCTTGCTCCGCAGCGCCGCCTCGAACCCGCGGGGGCCGGATTGTGCGGCGGCGCGTGCATCCAGCTCGGTCAGCGAAGCCAGTACCTTGCGCGCCGCCACTTCCTCGCGCTTGGTGGCGCAAATTTCAGCGAGTTTGTCGGTCATTTCACGGTCTCGATCCAGCAATCCAGCAGCGCCTTGGCGAGGCCCTTGTCGAGCGCTTCGGCAGCTTCTTCCACCCCTTCAAGCCAGTCCTCAGCCTGCCCGGCGACCAGCAGCGCGGCGGCGGCGTTGAGCAGGACGGCATCGCGGTAGGCGCCGGGTTCGCCCATCAGCATCCGGCGCAGCGCTTCGGCGTTGAACATGGCATCGCCGCCGCGCAATTGCTCCAGATCGTGGCTGGGCAAGCCGGCATCCTCGGGCCGGACTTCGGCGGGCAGTGGGGGTAAGCCGATCGTTGCGAAGTAGCTTGTCCCCGAAATCGACAGTTCGTCGAGCCCTTCGGCGCCCGAAACAATCATCGCCGCATCGATATCGAGCAGCTGCATCGCATCGCGGTAAAGCGCGATCAGCGCCGGACTGGCGACGCCAACCAGTTGCCGCGTGACGCCGGCGGGATTGGCCAGCGGGCCGAGCAGGTTGAAGATCGTCCGCCGCCCCAGCGCCTTGCGGATCGGCGCGACCCGGGCCAGCGCCGGGTGATGGGCCTGCGCGAACAGAAAGGCGATACCGAGATCGGGCAGGGTCTGCTCGGCGAGGTCCGAGGCGCGCGCGAGGTTGAGGCCAAGCGCCTCCAGCGTATCGGCGCCGCCGGCCAGGCTGGAAGCCGCGCGGTTGCCGTGCTTGGCGACCGGCACCCCGCAGGCCGCGACGACCAGCGCGACTGCAGTCGAAACGTTGACGCTGTGCTGCCCGTCGCCCCCGGTGCCGCAGACGTCGATCGCGCCTTCGGGAGCCGCAACGCGCTTCATCCGCGCCCGCATCGCCCGCACCGCGCCTGCGATTTCCGCGGCAGTCTCGCCGCGCTCTGCCAGTTCGATCAGGGTTGCGGCGATGTCCTCGTCAGCCACCTGGCCGTCGAGGATTTGTCCGAACAGCGCTTCGGCTTCTTCCAGGGTCACGCCAGGACCTTGGGCTCGACCCCCGCGATCCGCAGGAAATTGGCCAGCATTTCGTGGCCATGCTCGGTCGCGATTGATTCGGGGTGGAACTGGACGCCGTGGATCGGCAGTTCGCGGTGGCGAAAGCCCATCACGTGGCCATCATCCGAGGTGCAGTTGATCACCAGCCCATCGGGTACGTCATCGACGATCAGCGAGTGATAGCGCGTCGCCATGAAGGGTGAGGGCAGGCCGGCATAGAGCCCGGTGCCGTCATGGCTGACCTGGCTGGTCTTGCCGTGCATCAGCCCGCCGCGCACGACCTGGCCGCCAAAGTGCTGGCCGATCGACTGGTGCCCCAGGCACACGCCCAGCAGCGGCTTGCCGGCATCGGCGCAGGCCGCGACCAGATCGAGGCTGATACCGGCTTCGTTGGGAGTGCAGGGACCTGGCGAGATCAGGAAACCCTTGGCCCCGCTAGAAACCGCCTGTCCGGCCGAAATTGCGTCGTTGCGGACGACCTCGACCCGGGCGCCCAGCTCCATCAAGTAGTGGACCAGGTTCCAGGTGAAGCTGTCATAATTGTCGATGACGAGGATGTCGGCGGCGCTCATGGCAGCGCACATAGGCGCGCTGTCACCGATTTGCCAGATAAGCTTGCTTGATGGGGCGTAACAACGACTGCACTACTCCCCGACTTCGTCACCCTGAACTTGTTTCAGGGTCCATCGTGCCTTTATCTCTAGCGCGTGCTGCAAGGTCGCAAACCGCTCGGTTGTATCAAACCAGCGTATCGTAGGGCCGGTGGAGAAATGGATCCTGAAACAAGTTCAGGATGACGACCGGGGGCAGGGGACCGACTGACGCTCCCGATTTCAATCTTGCAGCTTGCCCGCAAACCGGTCGCTCGCCCGCACCAGCCCGTCGGTGATCCCCGGCTCGGTGAACAGGTGCCCGCCATCGGGGACGATCTGCAGCTCAACCTCGGGCCAGGCCTGCTTGAGCGCCCAGGCGGCTGCCGGGGGCGTGCAGCAATCGTGACGGCCCTGGACGATGATCCCGGGAATGCCGCGCAGTTTGTCGGCATCGCGCAGCAACTGGCCGGGCTCCAGCCAGCAGTCATTGCGGAAATAGTGGTTCTCGATCCGCGCCACTGCGACCGCGTGATCGTCGGCGGTGAAATCGGCCAGCATCTCGGCGTCGGGCAGCAGGGTGACGGTGACGCCTTCCCACATCGACCAGACCTTGGCCGCGGCGAGGCGGACGGCGGGATCATCGCTGGTCAGGCGGCGCTGATAGGCCGCAAGGATGTCGCCGCGCTCGGCCTCCGGAATGTGGCCGACGAATTCGTCCCAGGCTTCCGGGTAAAGCTCGCTCGCACCGTACTTGTAGAGCCAGTCGTATTCGGCCTGGCTGGCGAGAAAGATCCCGCGCAGCACCAGCTCGCTGACCCGTTCGGGATGGGTCTGGGCATAGGCAAGGCTGAGCGTCGATCCCCATGATCCGCCGAACACCAGCCACTTTTCGTGGCCCGCCATCACCCGCAGCCGCTCAATATCAGCAACGAGGTGCCAGGTGGTGTTGTGTTCCAGCCCCGCAAACGGCGTGGAGCGGCCGCAGCCGCGCTGATCGAACAGCAGCACGTCGTAAAGCTCCGGATCGAACTGCTGGCGCTGCTTCGGGCTGATCCCGCTGCCGGGCCCGCCGTGGAGGAACACCGCCGGCTTGCCCCCCGGCGTGCCGCAGCGCTCCCAATAGATGCTGTGGCCATCGCCGACATCGAGCATGCCCGACGCGTAAGGCTCGATCGGCGGATAGAGGGTGCGGCGCTCGCTCATCACTTGGTCGCCAGCAGCTTGGCGAGGTCTTTTTTCCAGAACTTCGCCCAGGTGTGGGTGCCGTGGCCCTTGGTTTCGGGACTGGCCGGGATCAGGATGAACCGCGCGCGCGGCATCAGTTTGGCGTGCTTTTGCGCCAGACCCAGTTCGGGCGGGTTGATGAAGTCGTCGGCCGAATTGATCCACAGCACCGGCACTGTCACCTGCCGCAGCTTGGGCAGCGGATTGTAATCGCGCGAGCTGTCGAGCTGATAAATCTGGTCATTGGCATCCAGATCGCTGGCGGCGCGGGCGGCATAGGCTTCGTTCAGGTACTTCACCGCACCCTCGCGGGTCGGATACTGCGCCTGGAGCGCAACCGGGTTACCCCCGGCGATCATCGAGAGGTAGCGCGCGGTGCGCAGGCCGCTCTCCGGCTGCTGGGTATAGTTCCCGCCGTTCCACAGCGGGTCGGCCTTGATCGCATCGATCGACATCTGCCGCCACATCCGGTTGCGTCCGGCGATTTCCATCGTGTTGCAGGCGAACGGGGCGAGGCGGCGGGCAAAGCCGGGATATTCGGTACCCCAGACAAAGCCGTGCATGCAGCCCATCGAGGTGCCCAGGATCAGCTGCAGCTGCTTTACGCCCAGGCCTTCAACCAGCATCCGCCGCTGCGCCGCGACCATGTCGAGATAGCCATAGCGCGGAAAAGCCATCCGCAGGCCATCGCTGGGTTTTGAGCTTTTGCCGTGGCCGATACTGTCGGGCAGGATCACGTACCATTTGGTGATGTCGAGCGGCTGTCCGGGGCCATAAAGTTCGTCGGCGAACTGCGGGCGGAAGAACTGATATCCGGAACCGCCGGTGCCGTGCAGCACCATCACCGCATTGTCGATCTCTCCCGCGGCATTGCGGCGCGGGGTGCCGAGCGTGGTGACGTGCATCCGCAGGTCCATCGTCTCGCCGGTGCCGAAGCGGAACCCCGGCAACCGCACATCGCGCTCAGCTGCGCGCTTCTGCCAGTCCTCGGCGTGAAGCGGGGTGGCGATCAGGGCGAGGAGGAGAAACAGGAACTTGCGCATCGGTCAGCCCTTCAGCCGGTCGTTGAAAATCTTGATAACGCTGTTGCCAGTAGGGTCCACGACCTTGCTGGCAACCATCGCCTTGGCAAAATCGCTGGTGATGGTCCGGAAATCGGGGCCTTCGGCAACCGCCAGGTCGGCGATGATGCGGGCGATATCGTCGCCGGTTTGGCCATAGGTGGCGAAGACATTGCCCGAACTGGCCATGTAGCGCTGGGCTAGCGTGGCATAGGGCTCGGCCATCGCAGCGAGGGCATCCTGCGAGGTGCTGCGCACGCTCGCGACGAATTCGGTGTTGATCGGGCCCGGCTCGACCAGGCAGACCTGCACTCCGAACTGGGCAGCCAAGGGGGCGAGGCCCTCCATCATCCCCTCGACCGCGAACTTGGCGGCGCAATAGGCTTCGTTGAAGGGCTGGCCGAGCAGGCCGCCGACGCTGGTCACACTGATGATCCGTCCGCTGCCCTGCGCCCGCATATGCGGCAGGACCGCCCGGGTCAGGTTCCACACGCCGAAGAAGTTGGTTTCCATCGTCCGCCGCAAGTCAGCATCGCCGGTGTGCTCGACCGAGCCGAGGAACCCCGCACCGGCATTGTTGACCAAAAGGTCGATCCGCCCATGCGCAGCCATGACGGCGGCGACAGCGGTATCGATCGAAGCCTGATGGCAGACATCGAGCGGCCGGACCTCAATTTCGACACCTGCGTTGGCGGCTTCATCGAACAGCGCCTGCTGCTTGGAGACATCGCGCATGGTCGCGACCGCCTTGTAGCCCGCCTCGGCCAAGCGGATCGCAGTGTAAAGCCCAACCCCGGTGGAGCAGCCGGTAACGAGTGCAACTGGCTTGTCCGACATGGCTTTCTCCTTCGAAGTTTTTGAATTCGGTATTTCGCGGCCCTCCGACGGCTTCAACTCAGGAGCCAGTCCGTAACAAGATACTCAAAATCGACGTATGGCAGATGTGCCAGCTCATACCCTTGATTTTCTGCCAGATTGGGCAATTGAGCCAGAAACCGCCCCAACAAATTGGCTATTCTCAGGTCCGAGACAAGCCTGCGGCGCGATACGTTAGCCAACCAATTTCTGACCGCACGGGCCAGTACGTACCGGTCATGATTGTGTGCTGTAATATCCATCCCGTTGAGGTCGGATAGAAACCGCTGGTAGCGATAGGACTCAGTGTCCAAAACCAGCACACGCTTTTTTGAATGATCGTCGCCGCCAAATTGCTTGGCTGCGAGAAACAGGCCCAATTCGAAAGGCATATTGAATCGGGGAAGATTGAATACGGGATCTAATTCGGTGCGGGAGATATCGTGAATTCCGTAACGACATTCGCCGATAATTCGCATGATCTTTTCATATCGGGTATGACCAGCATCGTCGATTTCCTTGGCGGAACGCGGACGAAATCCACAAGCAAAAATGGTGAATACAATAGCTTGGAAGAGCGGGTTATAGTCCGCGTCGAACGGACAATTGATGAAGACGTCGTCTGGGGATGAAACGACGCTCAAGCTGGTTCAACGGCGCTCTTGTTGCGGCTTCTGTGGGATGGGGCGTCCTTGCCTTGTCGCGGCGCGCCCGCCAGCCGGCTTCAACACAAAATGGCCCGTCGCAGCGCTTCTACCTAGCCGAGTGCTGGAGACTTTGGACTTATTTGGGTTGCTTGCCATGACCACAAGATACAACTCCTTTGAAGTTAATCAAGTCACTGCCCGAACCCGGCCTCGCCGGCTACCCGAACCGCTTCCCTGGCCGCAGCAATCAGCGCCCCGGCTTTGGCTTCGCATTCGCGCTGTTCGTAGGCTGGATCGCTGTCGGCGACTATGCCGGCACCGGCCTGAACGTGGAGCATGCCGTCCTTGACTACTCCGGTGCGCAGCACGATGCAGCTGTCGAGGTTACCGTCGGGCCCAAAGTAGCCGACCCCGCCGGCATAGGCACCGCGCGTTTCGGGTTCCAGCTCGGCAATGATTTCGCAGGCGCGAACCTTTGGCGCCCCGCTGACCGTGCCGGCAGGGAAGCCGGCGAAGACCGCATCAATCGCATCGTGGTTGGCGGCATCAAGCCGTCCGACCACGTTGGAGACGATGTGCATCACATGACTGTAACGCTCGACAGTATAGCTCTCGGTCACCTTGACGGTGCCGGTTTCAGCGACACGGCCGACGTCGTTGCGGCCCAGATCGAGCAGCATCAGGTGCTCGGCGCGTTCCTTGGGGTCGGCCAGCAGGCTCGCCTCGTTGGCGCGGTCTTCCTCGGGCGCGGCGCCGCGGGGGCGGGTGCCGGCGATCGGGCGGATGGTGACCTCGCCATCGCGCACCCGGACCAGGATTTCCGGGCTCGATCCAGTCAGCGCAAAGCCCGGCAGGTCGAGGAAATAGAGAAACGGCGAAGGGTTCACCCGCCGCAGCGCGCGGTATAGCGCCAGAGGGGGCAAGGTGAAGGGCGTGGTGAAGCGCTGCGCCAGTACCACCTGAAAGATATCGCCGGCCTCGATATAATCCTTCGCCCGCAGCACCATGTCACGGTACTGGCCCGGGGCCATGGTCGGGGTCAGCACCGGTTCGGGCAGAGTCACATCGGGGCGGAAAACCGGAAGCGCGGCGGACAGCCGGGCCAATGCCGCGTCGATCCGTTCTTCGGCCTGTTCGAGCGCGTGATCGCCGCTACCGGGCCAGACCGGCGCGACGCACCACAGGTCATCGGTCAGCCGGTCGAACACCATGATCAGCGCCGGGCGCACGAACAGCATATCGGGCAGGGTCAGCGGGTTTTCGGGTGGGCGGGGCAGCTTTTCGACCAGGCCGTAGGTTTCATAACCGAAATAGCCGACAAGGCAGGCCAGCACCGGCGGCAGTTCGGCCGGAACGTCGATCCGACATTCACTGACCAGCGCCCGCAGCTCGGCCAGGCTATCGCCCGTCAGCGGCGCGAAGGCGGCCCGATCGAGCCGCCAATTGCGGTTGACCTCGGCCTGCGCGCCGGTCGCGCGGAACACCAGGTCGGGATCGAGCCCCAGCAGGCTGTAGCGCCCGCGCACCTCGCCGCCCTCGACCGATTCGAGCAGGAAATCGCCGCGTCCGTCCTCGATCAGCTTGAGCGCAGCGCCGACCGGCGTTTCGGTATCGGCGACCAGCTTGCGCCAGATCAGCCCGGGCTGGCCCGAAGCCAATGCCGCAGCTGCTGAGGTCCAGTTCCGGGCACGCGCAGCGCTCATCCGACTACCGATCAGCGGCTGCCTTCGAGCCGCTTCTTGAGCGCGTCGATGTTGCCCTCGTTGCGGCTCGAGCCCACCTCGTTGCGCATCGCGGCACCCAGCTGGTCGTTGTACTCGCCGCCATAGGCCTGGCGCAGGCTGTCCTGCAGTCCGGCAAGACGCTTGTCGTCCTTGGTAACGGTGCCGGGGATCACTTCGCTGACGGTGACCACATACCAGCCCCGGTTGCGCGGCGCGGCGAGCAGGCGGACCTTGCCCTTCGCCATGCTGAACAGCAGCAGTTCGGGCTTTGAGGCATTGGGACCCTGCGACTGGACTTCCATCCGCGGCTTGTCGACCCGGTCGATCGGCGGCAGCGAAACGCCCAGCGAGGCGACCGCAACATCAATCGGCACGCCCTTTTCCAGCGCGGCCTTGAGCTTGTCCGCAGCGGCCTTGGCGGCCTTGGCACCCTTCGATTGCTGCACGTCGGCAATTACCTGGGTGCGGATTTCGGCCAGCGGCGGCGGCGCGGCGGGGACGATCGAGCCGACATCGAAGATCATGAAGGTCTTGCCGGGCTCAAGTTCGGTCAGCTGCGGTGCGCGTTCGTTTTCCATCGCGAACGCCGCCTGCAATACCGGCGGGGTCACGTCCTTGGGCGCGGCCTGGCCTTCCTTGCCAAAGACCTTGCCGTCGGCAGTCAACGGCGCGGTTTCCTGGACCTGAAGGTTCAGTTCCTTGGCGACATCGGCCAGGGTGGCTCCGTTGACGATCTCGTCCTCGATCCGGGCCGAGAATTCGGCAATCGCGGCGCGGCGCTTTTCTTCGGCGAGTTCCTTGAGCAGTTCGGGCCGGGCCTGGTCGAGCGTCTTGCCTGGATTGCCTTCGCTGCCATCCACCCGCACGATCAGCCAGCCAAGCGGCCCCTTGAACGGCCCGAGCACCTTGCCTTTGGGCGCGGAGAACACGGCATTGGCGGCATCGGCGGTACTTTGCAGCGCGAAGTCATCCTTGGCCATGGTGCCAAGCGCCGCAACGGCGAGGCCCTTGGAAGCGGCAACCGCTTCGAGCGACTTGCCGCCGGCGGCCTCTGCGGCAATTGCCTTGGCGGCGGCTTCGGTCGGCAGGACCAGCTGCGAAAGCTTGCGCTTGTCGGTCGGCGCGTACTTGGCCTTGTTGGCGTTGTAGCGCGCGGCGATTTCCGCTTCGGTCGAGGCCGGGACGCTCTTCAGCACATTGTCGCCAAAGGTGATGTAGCGAATCGTCCGGCGCTCGGGCAGGGCGTAATCGCCCTTGTGGCTGGCATACCACTGGTTGACTTCGGCCTCGCTCGGCGGAGCCGAGGGAGCAAAGGCAACGGCGGGGAGGGTGACGATCGCGCCCTTGCGGCGCTCGGTGACCATTGCTGCATAACGCACGGTCAGCTTGTTCGGTGCCTGGACGCCCATTGCGCTCGAACCGGTCAACTGGCGCACCATCAGGTCCTCGGCAATTTCCTGGCGGAATTCGGCGTCGGTCATGCCGCGTTCGGCCAGGAACTGGCGGTAGAGCTGCGGGCTGACCTTGCCATCCGGCCCCTGGATCCGCTGGATCTTGGCGATCTCGCTGTTGATCAGGCGCTCACCGATGTAGATTCCGTGGCGTTGTCCCCATTGCCGCGCGGCCTTGCGGTCAATTAGATAGCCCAGCAGGTCATTAAGCCCATCCTTCGCAAGAAAGCTGGCGACGCTTGCGGTTGGGTCATTCTGCCGCATGCGGGTGAGAATGGTGTTGATCGAACGCTCTACCTCAGTGCTTTCAACCTTTTCCCGGCCAACCTTGGCAAGGTTGCTGGCCCCGCCGAAGTTACCCAGTCCGCCTGTTCCGGCCACATCACCGCCGGCAAAGGCCAGCGCAATCAGGGCGACAAAGCCGAGCGTGGCGCCAATGCCCCACTTGGATTGGAAGAAATTGCGGAAGGACTGGATCATTGCTCGCTCGCAAGAATTGGTTTCACGCCGACTGTCGGCGCATCGGGCCGGGCTTTAGCATCATTGACCGGTCAGGCAATGGCCCAGGGGCCACCGTCCCCCGCACTTTGCCGCAAGTCCTTTGACAAGCCGCCAACCACTCGCCTAGTCGCGAGGGGAAGCCCGCCGTCTGAGCCGGGCAACTGCGTTTGAATGAGGGAAAACCATGTCCAACCGGCCTTTTATCGTCGGCAACTGGAAGATGAACGGGAATCGCGCCATGCTGGCCGAAGCCCGGGCAATCGACCGCGGCGCAGCGCGCTGCCCCGGCGTCCGCGTCGGGATCGCTCCGCCGTTCACCCTGGTCAACACCATGGCCGATGCCGTCCAGGCCGCGCTGATCGGAGCGCAGGATTGCCATGCCGAAGCTTCCGGCGCCTTTACCGGAGACATTTCCGCGGCGATGCTGGCCGATGCCGGGGCGCAGTTCGTGATCGTCGGCCATTCCGAACGCCGTGCGTTGCACGGTGAAAATGACGCCGCCGTCAAAGCCAAGGCCGAAGCCGCGCTGGCAGCCGGTCTTGAAGTGATTGTCTGCGTTGGTGAGACCGAAGCAGAGCGCGATGCCGGCAAGGCCGAGAAGGTAGTCTGCAAGCAGCTCGACGGCTCATTGCCGCAAGGCGAGGGCGTGGCCGCGCGGGTTACCGTGGCTTATGAGCCGGTCTGGGCGATCGGCACCGGCCGGGTTCCCTCGGTCGAGGATGTCGGGGCGATGCACCGCGCGATCCGCGCCCGGCTTTCCGCGATCTACGGCGAAGACGGAGCCGGGGTGCAGATCCTCTATGGCGGATCGGTCAATGCCAAAAATGCCGAAGAGCTGCTGGGCGCAGACGAGGTGGGCGGGGCCCTGGTTGGGGGCGCCAGCCTGACCGCCGACAGCTTCCTCGCGATCGTGCTGGCGGCTGCCGGTCCCGGCGCCGAATAGCGCCACCGCTTGCAACTGCACCCGCGCGCGCCTAGATGCGCGCCAACAGATCTTCTTTTCCCGGGACCGCCATGTCGCTTTTCATTTTCCTGACCGTCGTTCAGGCCATCATTGCCTTCCTGCTGATCGTCGTGATCCTGATGCAGAAGTCCGAAGGCGGCGGCCTTGGCGTGGGTGGTAGCCCGGCCGGGCTGATGTCGGCACGCGGCGCGGCCGATTTCCTGACCCGCACCACAGCAATCCTGGCGACGCTGTTCGTCGGCATGTCGATCCTGCTTGCGGCGCTGGCCGCCAGCACCGGCAGCGACCGCCCGATCGAGGATACGCTGAATCGTTCGGCGATCCCGCAGGGCGCACAACCGGCCTCGAACCCGCTTGAAGGCGGCTCGATCCCGGTTACCCCGACGCCGGCCGCATCGCCCACGCCTGGCGCGGCCGATCCGCTCAGCGTTCCCGCCAAGAAGCAGTAATCAAGCAGCAAGAGACGTCGCCAGATCGGCCTTCCGGGCCGGGGCGACGGTGATTGTCATCCCGCAACTGTGGATTGCGGCAGGCTGCGCTTGCCGGGTCCCCCCCTTTCGGCTTAAGGCGCGATTCCCATGGCGCGGTTCATTTTTATCACCGGCGGCGTGGTCTCCTCGCTCGGCAAAGGTCTCATGGCGGCAAGCCTCGCAGCTCTGCTGCAGGCGCGCGGATTCAAGGTCCGGATTCGCAAGTTCGATCCCTATCTGAACGTCGATCCGGGGACGATGAGCCCCTATCAGCACGGCGAAGTCTATGTGACCGACGACGGGGCCGAGACCGATCTCGACCTAGGGCACTATGAACGCTTCACCGGCGTTTCCGCGCGCCAGGCCGACAACATCACCTCGGGCCGGATTTACCGCGACATTATCGCCAAGGAACGCCGGGGCGACTATCTGGGGGCAACGGTCCAGGTGGTTCCGCATGTTACCGACGAGATCAAGCGCTTTGCCCTGGCCGATACCGAAGATCTCGATTTCGTGCTGTGCGAAATCGGCGGCACGGTTGGTGATATCGAGGGCCTGCCGTTCATCGAAGCGATCCGCCAGATGCGCAATGAATTGGGGCGCGAGCGGTTCTGCTCGGTCCATGTCACGCTGGTGCCCTATGTCTCGGCTGCGGGTGAGCTCAAGACCAAGCCGACCCAGCACTCGGTCCGCGAACTGACCAGCCTTGGCGTTCAGCCCGACATTCTGCTGTGCCGCTGCGAGCATCCCTTGCCCGACAACGAGCGGGCCAAGATCGCGCTGTTCTGCAATGTCCGCAAGGAAGCGGTGATCCCCGCGCTCGATGCCAGCAGCATCTATGCGGTGCCGCTGCAGTATCATGCCGAAGGGCTCGATGCCGAAGTGCTGCATCACTTCGGCCTGTCGAGCCAGGCACCCGACCTTTCGAGCTGGGCCGATATTGTCGATCGTTACCAGCATCCCGAAGGCGAAGTGACGATCGGGGTAGTCGGCAAGTATGTCGGCCTGCCCGATGCCTACAAGAGCCTCAACGAGGCGCTGGTCCACGGCGGCATGGCCAACCGGGTCAAGGTCAATATCAAGTGGATCGACGCGGAACTGTTCGAAGCCGGGGACGACGAGATCGTAAATAAGCTGGAGCCGATGCACGGGATCCTGGTTCCGGGCGGCTTCGGGGTGCGCGGGACCGAAGGCAAGATCGCCTCGGTCCGCTTTGCCCGGGAACGCAAGGTGCCGTTCTTCGGGATTTGCCTGGGCATGCAGATGGCCTGCATCGAAGGCGCGCGCAACACTGCCGGAATTGCCGGTGCCGGCTCGACCGAGTTCGGCGAAACGAGCGAGCCGGTGGTCGGGATCATCACCGAATGGATGAGCCCGGAAGGCCTGCAAACGCGCGGCGCCGATACGGATCTGGGCGGAACCATGCGGCTTGGTGCCTATGAGGCCAAGCTTGGCGCGAACAGCCATGTCTCGACAATTTATGGCGGAGCAACCTCGATCAGCGAACGCCACCGTCACCGTTATGAAGTCAACGGCGCCTACCGCGAAGCGCTCGAGCAGGGCGGTCTGGTTTTCTCAGGCATGTCGCCTGACGGCCTGCTGCCGGAAATTGTCGAACGTCCGGACCATCCGTGGTTCATCGGGGTGCAGTTCCATCCGGAACTGAAAAGCCGCCCGTTCGACCCGCATCCCTTGTTCGCCGGGTTCATCGCGGCGGCGTTGCAGCAGGCTCGCCTGGTCTAAGTCCGGCAAAGTCGTTCATCGATCATTCTGGCTTGGATTGAGGGTCGCGCTTGAGCCCGAATCGGCCGCCCGCTAGTCAGCCAAATCAAGACTGATTCGCAATTGGATCACGGTGTTGAGGGAAGAATCCGGGAGGCCTTGTTTACCGCGATGTAAATTGCAATTCGGTCAAGCCGGGGCTTTTTCCAAGGCGGCTCTGCCACTTAGGAGCAGCCCGGTTTGAATGGCTAAAACTTTCTTAACTCCGTTTGTTGGTCGCTCTTTACGCTGCCTTCAAATAGGGTAACTGGCAGGACGCTTTCCACCGGCAAAGAAGCCGGGTAATGCTTGGGCTTGTTGCGATCTGATCATCTTCTGCGACCCGGATGATCGCGATGCGACGGGGCGGCGCGAAAGCGTCGCGGGGGTGGGCTGAGAGGCCCACCCCCAATTTATTTCAACACGGTGCAATCTGGCTCAAGCGGCCTTGGTATCGCCTTCGTCCTTGGCGTCCTTGACGACGCTGAGGGTCTTTTGCGTGCCGACCGAAATCTTCTTGGGCTTCATCGCTTCGGGCACTTCGCGGACCAGGTCGATCGACAGCAGGCCGTCTTCCAGGTTCGCGTCTTCGACCCGGACGTAGTCGGCCAGTTCGAAGCGGCGTTCGAACCCGCGCTGGGCGATCCCGACGTGCAAAAACTGGCCTGCCGAAGCGTCGTCAGCCTTCTTGCCCTGAACCACCAGCAGGTTCTGCTGGGCGGTAATGTCGATGTCGGCCGGCTTGAATCCGGCCACCGCCAGGGTGATGCGATAGGCATCGTCACCGCGGCGCTCGATGTTGAACGGGGGGTAATTGTCGCCGCTGTTCATCCGGTTCTGGTTTTCGAGCAAGTCGAACAGCCGGTCGAACCCGACCATGGTGCGGCGGTAGGGGGTAAAATCAAAACGGTTCATGTCACAATCCTCTGCTTGAGCAATCATGTGGTCTGGGACCCGACGATCGGCGTCCCGTGAAGCCATCCCCCTTCGACATGCTCAGGACATGCCTTGCGGACCATGACTTCGCACCCGAGATATGGTAGCGAAGCCTGGTTTCAAGAGGAGTGCGCACGTGTCCACGCCCAAGGTCGAGATTTATACCAAGTGGGGCTGCCCCTATTGCGTGCGGGCCAAGGCCCTGCTCAAGGAAAAGGGCGTCGACTTTGCGGAGTATGACATTACCCTGGGCGGCCCGAAGAAAGCCGAAATGCGGGAGCGCGCACCCGGCGCGATGACCGTGCCGCAGATCTTCATCGATGATCAGGCGATTGGCGGTTGCGACGATATGCAGGCGTTGGAACGTGCCGGAAAACTCGACCCCTTGCTGGGTTTGTAAGCTTTGACCCGTATCGCGATCTTCCAGATGACTTCGGGGATCGATCCCGAGGCGAATGCTGCGGCGATGGTCTCTGCCGTCGGTGCGGCGGACATGGGCGGAGCGACGATGCTGTTCACTCCGGAAATGTCCGGCATGCTCGATCGCGATCGCAAGCGTGCGACCGCCAATGTGGTGCCTGAAGACCAGAGCCCGGTGCTGGCGGCGATGCGCAATGCTGCGGCGCGGGCCGGCATGTGGCTTTCGATCGGCAGCATCCCGGTGCTGCGCGAGGACGGCCGTTGGGCCAACCGCACCTTCGTGATCGACAGCAGCGGCGATGTCGCCGCGCGGTATGACAAGATCCACATGTTCGATGTCGATCTCGACACCGGCGAAAGCTGGCGAGAATCCGCCGCCTACGCTCCTGGCGAGGAAGTGGTCACGGTCGAAACTCCGGTCGGCCGGCTCGGCCTGACGATCTGCTATGACCTGCGCTTTCCGGCATTGTTCGAGGCGCTGGGGCGGGCCCAATGCGACGTCATTTCCATACCGGCGGCATTTACCCGGCCGACCGGTGCGGCGCACTGGCAAGTGCTGCAGCGGGCCCGCGCGATCGAGGCGAGCGCCTTCGTTGTCGCCGCGGCGCAAGTTGGCTTGCATGAAGATGGCCGGGAAACCTATGGTCACAGCATGGTGATCGATCCCTGGGGCGACGTCCTGCTCGAAATGGACGGCGAAGCATCGGGGCTGGGGTTCGCCGAGATCGATCACGACCGGATCAAGGCCGTGCGCAGCCAGTTGCCCAGCCTGTTCAACAAACAGCCGATTTCGCCGTGATCGTTTTTGATCTCGCTTGTCCGGCCGGTCACCGCTTCGAAGGATGGTTCGGCTCGTCCGAAGACTATGCCAGCCAGCGCGAACGCGGGTTGGTTTCATGCCCGCACTGCGGGTCGCCCGAGATCGACAAGGCACCGATGGCACCCGCCGTTGCCCGCAAAGGCAATCAGATGCCCTCGGCCAAACCGGCGCAGTCGGTGGTCGGTGGCGGTCTGCCACCGGAAGCCCAGGCGGTGATGGCCAAACTGGCCGAGCTTCAAGCTCAGGCGCTCAAGCAATCACGCTGGGTTGGCAAGGACTTCGCCGAGCAATCTCGCGAAATGCATTATGGCGAGCGTGACACCGAAACGATCCACGGACAGGCGACGCTGGAAGAAGCCAAGGACCTGGTGGAGGAAGGCATCGCGGTGATGCCGCTGCCGTTTCCGGTCGCCTCGCCCGATAATCTCAACTGATCGTCGACGGCTTGCCCGAGAGCGCCCTACCGCTTAGAGACCCTCTCCGAGTGCGCCCGTAGCTCAGCCGGATAGAGCACCAGATTCCTAATCTGGGGGCCATGGGTTCGAATCCCGTCGGGCGCACCACTTGATGCTGCTGCCGAAGGCAGTGGCATAAGGTGGTGCGATGCATCGGGGATCGCACCGTTCGGAGTCGGAGCGTAGCGGAGACGTCCGGAGCGCAGCGCAGGACAATCCCGTCGGGCGCACCACATTCCCCCTCCGCAGATCCACTTAGCCCCGCATTTCCGCGGTTCTTCAAACTTTCCGCTTGAACTGCTGAATTAACTATGATTCTAAGAGCACATGGTCGGACGCAACGAACCCAGGCTGGCGAAGGAAAGGTTGACCCAGGGGCTTGCCCTGTTCAGCCTGCTCGCGATGGGTGCCTGGGTGCTCGTCGGCCCCAGCGGGCTCCTGGCCTGGAGCGAAAACAATCGCTTGCTGGCCGAACGCCAGAAAGAACTTGCGCAGCTGAAGGTTGAGCGGGAGGATCTGAAGAACCGGGTCGCGCTGCTAGATCCGCGTCAGGTCGATCCCGATATGGCCGGCCAGCTGCTCCGCGCGAATCTCAACGTCGTGCATCCGGACGAAGTCGTTCTGATCATCAAGTGACGTTACGTCGCCGCCGAATCTATTTGCCAAAACGTTAGATCAAATTCGTATGCGGCGGATTGCCTCTGCCGCGCCTTGGCCTATAGGCGGAAGGGTAGTTCCATACCCCAGGGGATACGACATTGGCCAAGTCCGGTTCGAGCCGCAAAGCGCCTGCCAAGGCAGCTGCGGACGATGAAACCTTCGCACTGCGCAGCCTTCAGGAAGCGCATGAGGCAAACCCGCGTTATGCGGCAAGCGATGATGAGCTGCTGAAATTCTACGAGCAGATGCTGCTGATCCGCCGGTTCGAAGAGAAGGCCGGGCAGCTCTATGGCCTCGGCCTGATCGGCGGGTTCTGCCACCTCTACATCGGCCAGGAAGCGGTCGCGGTCGGGCTGCAGTCGGCGCTGGAAGAAGGCAAGGACAGCGTCATCACCGGCTACCGCGATCACGGCCACATGCTGGCCTACGGGATCGATCCCAAGGTGATCATGGCCGAGCTGACCGGGCGCGGCGCCGGGATTTCCAAGGGCAAAGGCGGGTCGATGCACATGTTCTCGACCGAGCACAAGTTCTACGGCGGGCACGGCATCGTCGGCGCGCAGGTGCCGCTGGGGGCGGGGCTGGCCTTCGCACACAGATACAACGAAGATGGCGGTCTGTGCATGGCCTACTTCGGCGACGGCGCGGCCAACCAGGGCCAGGTCTACGAAGCCTTCAACATGGCGGCGCTGTGGAATCTGCCGGTGATCTTCGTGGTTGAGAACAACGGCTATGCCATGGGCACTGCGGTGACCCGCGGTTCGGCCGAGACACACTTCCACCGCCGCGGCACCGCCTTCCGGATCCCCGGGATGAGCGTCAACGGGATGGACGTGCTCGAAGTTCGTGCCGCCGCCGAAGTGGCGGTGGCGCATGTCCGCTCGGGGCGCGGGCCGGTGCTGATGGAGCTGCAAACCTATCGCTACCGCGGCCACTCAATGTCCGATCCGGCCAAGTACCGGACCCGCGAGGAAGTGCAGGAAATGCGCGACAACCGCGATCCGATCGACGGCGCCAAGGCCGAGCTTCTGAAGCGCGGCGTGACCGAGGAACGCCTCAAGGAAATCGAAAAGCAGATTCGCAGCAAGGTCAACGAAGCTGCTGATTTTGCAGAAAACTCACCGGAGCCTGAGATGACCGAACTCTACACCGACGTGCTGGTGGAGAGCTACTGATGGCGATCGAACTGAAAATGCCCGCGCTGTCCCCGACGATGGAGGAGGGGACCCTGGCGAAGTGGCTGGTCAAGGCCGGCGACACGGTCAAGAGCGGCGACATCCTGGCCGAGATCGAGACCGACAAGGCGACGATGGAATTCGAATCGATCGACGAAGGCGTGATCGGCGCGATCCTGGTTCCTGAAGGGACCGAGGGGGTCAAGGTCGGCACGGTGATCGCAACGATCAGCGGGGAGGGCGAGGATGCCGCTCCAGCCGCTGCGCCCAAAGTGGAAGCACCCGCCACCGCGCCTGCGGCTACCGCGCCGCCACCGGCCCAGCCGCGCGCCGAAGACCCGGCTGTTCCCGCCGGCACCAACATGAAGACCTCGACCGTCCGCGAAGCCCTGCGCGATGCGATGGCCGAGGAAATGCGCCGGGACGAGCGCGTCTTCGTGATGGGTGAGGAAGTCGCCCAGTATCAGGGCGCCTACAAGGTCACCCAGGGCCTGCTGGACGAGTTCGGACCCAAACGGGTAATCGACACCCCGATCACCGAATACGGCTTTGCCGGGATCGGGGTCGGCGCGGCGATGGGCGGGCTGCGTCCGATCGTCGAGTTCATGACCTTCAACTTCGCGATGCAGGCGATTGATCACGTGATCAATTCGGCGGCGAAGACCAACTACATGTCGGGCGGGCAGATGCGTTGTCCGGTAGTGTTTCGCGGCCCCAATGCGGCGGCCAGCCGGGTCGGCGCACAGCACAGCCAGAACTACGGCCCGTGGTACGCCAGCGTCCCCGGCCTGATAGTAATCGCGCCCTATGACGCCGCTGATGCCAAGGGCCTGCTCAAGGCCGCGATCCGCAGCGACGATCCGGTGGTCTTCCTCGAAAACGAGCTCGTCTATGGCCGCAGCTTCGAGCTGCCCGAGCTTGACGATCACGTCCTGCCGATCGGCAAGGCGCGGATCATGCGTGAGGGCAGCGACGTGACGATCGTGTCCTATTCGATCGGCGTCGGCCTCGCGCTCGAAGCCGCCGAAACGCTGGCAGGTGAGGGGATCGAAGCCGAAGTGCTCGATCTGCGGACCCTGCGCCCGCTCGACCGTGAGGCGGTACTGGCCTCGCTGGCCAAGACCAACCGCCTGGTGATTGCCGAAGAAGGCTGGCCGGTCTGTTCGATCGCGTCAGAGATCATGGCGATCTGCATGGAAGACGGCTTCGATCATCTCGACGCGCCGGTCCTGCGGGTTTGCGATGAGGACGTGCCGCTGCCCTATGCCGCGAACCTGGAAAAGGCAGCGATCATCGACGCACCGCGGATCGTCGCGGCGGTGAAAAAGGTCTGCTATCGCTGATCGCTTAGGGGTAGGGGCTTAGGGCCCCTTCTTCCCGCCGCCCTTGCCGCCACCTTTGCCGCCGCCGCCACTGGTAGTGGTGGTAGTGCTGCCACCGGTTGAGGTTGTGGTGCCTCCTCCCGTGGTCGTAGTCGTCGAACCACCGGTCGTAGTTGTCGAACCGCCGGTGGTGGTCGTGCTCCCTCCGCCGGTCGTCGTTGTGCTCGATCCGCCAGAAGTGGTCGTGGAACCCCCGGTCGTGCTACCCCCGCTACTGCTGGTGACCGAGCCATCGCTGCCCAAAGTGATCTGACCCGAAAAGGTCGAGCAGCTTTGAACCGGATCGGGCAAAGCCGGATCGCGCTGGTAGATCTGGCTGAGATCGCGGTCATCGCGAACCGTAAAGGTGGCGATCGAGGAGATATCCGGCGTCCCGACAAAGGCGGACGAGATCAGCGGCTGATAGGTATAGTTGATCTGCACAAAGATCACCGCGTCACCATCCTGGGCCAGCACTTCATTGCCAGGCGCGCCCATTCCGTTGGGAAGGATATCGCCGGCCTTGCCGAAGCTAGATTCAACCTGCAGCGCGCCACGGCAGCGCTGCCAATGGATGTATTGTTCTCCGCTGGCATTCACTTCCAGACTGGAGATGATTACCCGCCCCCGATCGAACAGGGTCATGCCCGGTCCGCCCTGAATTTGCGCGCCGATGAAGGTATCCAGAATGTCGGATTCGTAAATGCGGCGATCTTGCAGGGTAGAGGTATCTCCGACGCGCGAGGCGTTATCGGCAACATGAACCGCCAGCTGGCCGACCTTCATATTGACCAATGCAAAGTTGGCGGTCTCGGTTCCCCAAAGTCCTGCCATGAGCAGGAACGGCGCGCCCAGTGCGAACTCGGTCATGGCAACGCCGGACGTGCTGCGCAGCAAGCGGCGGAGGCTTCGAAGCGTAATCATGCGCAGTTACCCAGCGTGGGAGCAGCCGTGTCCTGCTGGCCGTAAGGCTGGTTACGCAGAACGGTGCTGACGCTCAGCGAATTGGTGCTGCTTTGCCCCGGAATGAAGGCATAGATCGGGAAAAGCCGAGGATAGCTGACATCGACGCGATACAACACAGCATCGCGCGCGCCCCCAAACCCGGCCTGCCCAGGATCGAGATCCCAGTTGCCGTTGCCGTTGGCGTCCTCGAACGGCTCGTTGGCATCGCAAGTACCATTGGTATTGAGGTCGGTGTAGTCCTCCGGACGACCCACCTCGGTGAAGCTGGAATAGGAAGTGCGGCTGAAGGTCAGCGTTGCATTGGGGGAAAGGGTTCGCACGGCCGTTATGACCAGCCCATCGATCCCTGCCGAATTGGACGCGGCACCCTCCATAGTCGCCTGGCGCGCGGCTGTCTGGATCGAACCTTGCAGCATCTGCGAGGTGTACATGCTGTAAGCCAGGTCCATCAGGCCGAACAGCATGACCATCAGGGTCGGCGCGAGCAGCGCAAACTCGATGATCGAAACCCCGCGCTGATCGCGGCGCAAGCGGTTGAACAGGCGGCGGATCATTTCGTCACCCGCAGTTCGCCCATCTGCGCGGCGATCTTGGAGAAAATGTCTTGCAGCTCGGCCGCGTCGGCAGCTTCGTAGGAGTGTCCAGCGCCGGCACATTCGGTCATGACCGGGTTGAGGCTGACACCAAAGCCAATCACCCAAACGGTGATGTTGCGCTTGCGGGCTTCGGCGCAGGCGACCGCAAAGCGACGTTCAACCACTTCGGTCAGCGTCTGGGCCGAACCCGGCGACCAGCGCCGCCGATCGATCCCTTCGATACCATAGGTGCCATATGACAGGTCCAGCGGCGCGGTTTCCCCGTCGGTCAGGAAGATCATGTGTCGGCTGGTCGGCTTGCCAGCCTGGTCGGCGTTCTCGCTGGCGAACAGGCCGCTAGGCGAAAGCAGGCGGGCGCCCCAGATCATCCCGATGTCATGATAGGTGCTGCCATCTGCGTACAGGCTGTCGACATAGCTTGCGACCTGTCCGGCATCCATTTCGGCAAGCTTGCGCGCCGGGGCAGGGCAGGCCGACAATCCGGCCCAACCGGCGTTGAGATAGTCCCAGGTCGCAAAAGAGGTGCCGGTCTCGAAGCTGCCGTTGCCGCCCCAGTCCATCGCGCGGACAAACGAAGCCTCGTGCAGCATCGGTCGCCACTGCGTTGCCGGGTTGCCGGCGGTCGGGACCAGGTCGATATCGAGATCGAGCGCCCGGCCGAAATCGACATTGTCGTAATCGTCGATTTCATAGGTATCGCGCTCTTCGATACAGCCGTTGAAGTTTGCATCCAGTTTCGAGGGGTTGTTCGCATTCCCGGCCATGTTCGGGAAATCGATGGTCCTGTTGGTCTTCATTGTGTTCGCGCTGGTGTTCTTCAGCGACGTGACATCGACATTGTTCATGGTCTGGTACTGCCAGTCCCACAGCGGGATCGTCTGGGTGCCAAGATCCTTGTAGCGATAGATGTAGCGGTAGTCGGTGTATGTATAGGGAGAAACTTCAACCGTGGTCGAATCCAACCACGAGCAGGAATAGGTGGTTCCGTTCAGAACATATTCCCAGTTCTCGGTCCCGTCCGCATCGAACCAATGGCCCACTTCGGTCCAGGTCGTCGTCGAAGCCGGACATGAGCTGTCGTAATAGGTTGTGCCCCAGGCCGCCGTGCCGCTGACATAGATCCATTCCTGCTTCACGATCGGACCGGTAACAGTGGTGCCCGTATCGTGCGGGATGCGGCCGTGGTAATTCCAGCGGTCAACCATCCACGAAGCCTTGAGTAGCCCGGCGACGTTGACGTTGGTCGAGTAAGGTACGAACCCATAGCGGATCCGCGTGCCGGGGCTCTTGCTGCCTTCCAACTGGGCGTGGAAATCCTTCACCACGCCGCGCAGCACGTCGATCCGGGGCTGGGTATCGCCTGGATTGGTCAACGACATCGAGCCGGTCGTGTCGAGCACGAACATGATGTCCGTGTTGGAGAAGTTCAGCTTGGCCGAACATTCAACCGCCACATCGACATTGGCATAGCCGAACATGTTCATGATCGTGGTCGGCACGTCGACGCTGGCCGAACCGTTGATCGTATAGTCCGCTTCCAGCGTCATCTGGAACGAACGGTTGCTGGTGCCATAGGCGCCATCGCGGAAGTTGACGTTGAAGAACCGGTTTCCGACATCGACCACATCGGCCGGAACGGTCCCGGTGGTGACGACCGCCGAGCCCAATTTCTTGCGGGCGGCCAGCACGCCGGCATCGCAGGCCTGCTGCAGGCGGGTTTCTGACAGGTAAGAACGGCCCATGTCGATCCCGCCGCCGACCATGGCCAGCAAGGGCACCAACGCGGCTGCAAGCATGCCCAGGGTGTTGCCTGACGCATCGCGCCACAGCCTGTCAAGCAGGCCGGTTGCGACGGTGGTGGCAGATTGCAGACCCATTATTGCGGCAAGCTCCGGAAATTTCCCGGTTTCCGCTCTACCGCAGCGGCGTAACCCCTTGCCGAAGATGTATGGTTAACTTCTTCAGAAAGTTTGCTCGCAAAGCCTAGGGAGCGATGACAAAGATCGGCCGGGAGTAGGTGATCGGAATCTCGCTGACTCCAAGCAGACTCAACATTGTTGGGACATTGTACCGCATCGTCATGGTATATTCGACTGCACCGGTAACCCGCTGGGTGCTCGCCGTGGCAATGGTTACGGTAAGGCGGCTCCGGGTCAGGCCATAGGGGGCCTGGGTAGCGACGCCATTGGCATAGTCCTGCAGCTGGCTGGTGGTGAGCCGGTTGCTGGTCTGATAGTTGATCACCGCATAGCGCGCGACATCGGCGGAAGCCCCGCGCAACGCGTTATAGTTCTGCATCCCGATGCCGATCTGCAGCACCCCCATGAACATCCCGATCAGCAGCGGGGCGAGCAGCGCGACCTCAACGATCACCGAACCGTCGGTGCGTTCCCGCAAGGCTTTCAGACGGCGCAGCATCAGTTTGCCTGCTCCTGCTTGTACATCACATTGCGGACTTCATTGAAGTTGATCGCGCTGCCCACGCCAAAGCGGGTCCATGTGGGGGTATAGGTGTCGAGCAACTGAACACGGATAAAACGAGAACGAACGTTACCCGAATTGCAACTGTTGGCATTGCTGACATAGCCGGTTTGTGAATCGCAGCGGAATACTTCCGATACGATCACCTTGTCGGCGGCGAGGCCGGTCGAGGCCTGGATCACGCCTTTGACCGTTACGCGCCTGGCGAAAGTGTCCGGCGCCGCGGCCAGGGCAATCGCCGCTGCTTCTGCGGCGGCACTCTGCAATTCGGACTGGCGCGCGATGATCGTGCTGACCTGAAAGGCACCGAGGCTGAGCAAGACCAGTACCGGCGCGACGATGGCCGTTTCGATCACCATCGCGCCCTCGCTGTCGCGGCGCAGGTTTGAGACAAGGCGGTGCAAAGGCATCATGCCACCAGCTTCACAGTTGCAGCGCCGGAGGATACTTCGTCCTCGTGCGTCATGCCATCGGGGCAGAAGCTGCTCATGTTGGTGTTGCCTTCCAGCGTGATGTTGGCGGCGGCGATCAGCAGGCAGGCGCTGGTCACACCGGCGGTGCCGTTGAAGCGGATGTCGCTTCGCGGCAGATAGATCTTGCCGTTGAGGATCGTGTCGCTGTTGCCATTGATCGTGTTGCGGTTGTTGGTCCCTTGCGAGGCACGATCTTCATAGATCAGCATCCCGGTGAACTGCTGCGCCTGCGATGTGCTGAGCCCGCCGACCTGCGAGAGCTGGGCCGCGGTTGCGGCGGTCAAAGTGATATTCGAGCCCCCCGTGAAGTCGATGTAGGCCCCGTTTTTGAGTATGAACAGCACGCCAGATGCCGTGACCTGATGTTGCCCGGTAATCTTCAGGCGGCCACCGTCGATCACATAGATCCCAGGGTTGAACAAAGTGGTGCAGCTCACCTGGAACCCGCCCGAATAGGTTCCCTGATTCAAGGTAGCCTGAGTTTGGGTGGTGACCGTAACCGCGTTGGCGTATTCGGTGTTGGTGCGGGTTACCGCTTTGCGGTAGACTCTGTTCGACCCCGATCCGCTGACCTGAGTCCAAAGCGGCGCGCCGTCCGAGAAGGTTGTGCCGTTGACACTATTGGTCGGTAGGCTGACCTGATAGGACCAGGCACCCCAAGTACCGGTCACGTTCGGCAGATAACCCGTTCCTGTATAAGTCGTCAGCTGAGTTGCATTGTTGGTATTCGATCCACGCCAATAGGTATAGATTGTGTCGGACCTGGTGCGTCTGTCACCGGTTGTGGAGGTTGTTCCTGCGACACAACCATAGGTCTGAGCCGGATTAGGATTGGGCGTCGGCGTGGTCAGCGCCGCGAAGGGATCCGACAACCCTGGCATACATTCGTGGATCTCCGCGTCGGTATGCGATGAAAGCCAATCATCGATCCCGCCGGCCGAAACCACCCAGCCTGGATCAACCGTTGGGTTGCCGTTGATGGTGATCGAGGTTGGCGAGTTGGAGAGCGCAGCGATTCCGCACTGGGCATTGAGTGTTGCGTTACCACCGATCGTGATCGCGCCGCTGTCATCCTCGTCCACCGCGATCAGGCAAGCGGTGTAGGACGAACCTTCGGCAAAGCTGGCCTGCGAATAGACGCTGACCGTAGTGGTACGACCGGTCAGGAAGTTCGAAAAGGGCAGTGTCTTCGTCGCCGAAACCGTCACCACCACGCTGTTCTGGTTGCCGCCATTGTAATTGGCCAGCGAGACATTGGGGGTGGTGTTGATCGTGCGGGTCTTGGAAACGTTGGCGATGAATTCCTGCCGGGCGCGGGCGACATAGACGCTGCGCGAATCCTCGTCGCTGCGGGCCCAGGCTCCGGCCAAAGCCGCCTGATCGGCCGCGTACTGGATTTCGCGCTTCCACATATACCACTGCGCGGTATCGACCGCGAGGCCCGAGGCCCCGATCAGAACGGGCATGCCCAGCGCAACCAGCAAGGTCGCGTTGCCACTGGTGCTGGACTTGAGCTCGCTGAATTTCCGGCGAATCGCGCTGAGCATGGTGCCCCCAAAAAGGAATCCAAGTGGGTTGCATGCAGGCGGCTTTGGTGACCAGTCTCTCTAAGGTCTGGGTCAACAAGGTGATAAGCCGGGTTAGGCTGGCCAAGTGTTTGCCTGCCTTGCAGGATTTCAAGGTGCAGCTAGGGGAACGTGATGGACGCTGCAGATCTTATCGATGAACTACCGGCTGATCGCCGCCTGGCTCTGGCCTATGCGCCGCGCGCCGCGCGCGATGCGGTGCTGGGGCTTTTTCTGCTTGATCTGCGGCTATCTCGGATCGTTGCCCAGGCGCGTGAACCGATGCTTGGACAGATCCGCCTGTCTTGGTGGCGCGACCGGCTGCGCGAGCCGCTCGACAAGACCCCGGCGGGCGAGCCGCTGCTGGCCTTGCTGGCGCTGTGGGGGCCTGCTCGCGCCCGCTTGGCACCCCTGGTCGATGGCTGGGAGGCGCTGCTGGGTGACACCCTGATCGAAAGCACCGAACTGGAGGCATTCGCCGAAGGCCGCGCTGCGGGCTTCGCTGCGCTCGCCTCAGTGCTTGGCCACCAAAATGCTCTTGAGGAAGCCGCGCGGGCCGGACGCGAATGGGCCTTGGCCGATCTGGCCGCAAATCTCGGAAATTCCGACGAAACCGGGATAGTGCTGGGGCTGGCCCAAATGCAGGATTGGTATCCGGCAAAGCTTCCGCGCGGCTTGCGTTCGCTTGCGATCCTGCACGGACTGGCCCGACGCAAGCGCGGATCTGGCCCGCTTCTGGCGGGATTGAGAGATGGATTCTGCGCTGTCAGGCTTGGATTGTTTGGCAAGTAGGCTAACTTCGGACGAATAGTCTGGAGGTACTGCAATGAATCGCTTGGTACTTGGCGCCGTTTCTGCCCTGCTGCTTGCTGGCGCGGGCATGTTCTGGTGGCAAGGCCAGGCCTCGACCGAGGCTTCGGCCCCGCCGCCTCCGCCAATGCAAAGCGAAATGCCAAGCGGGACACCGCTGGAGGAGATCCCCGACGAGGATGGCGAGGGCCTGCAAGGCGGGGCACTGCCGCCCGAAGCCAGCGCGGCCACCCGCGAGGAAAAGCGCTTCAACCGGCTTGATCGCAACCGCGACAACCTGATCAGCCGAACCGAAGTGATGCAACCCCGGATCGCGGCCTTCCGCAAGCTCGACAAGGATGGCAATAACCTGCTGAGCTTCGAGGAGTGGGCGGTTGCCACTTCGAACCGGTTCAAGAAGGCCGATTCCGATGGCAATGGCAACCTGACCCGCCCCGAATTCGCCACGACCAAGCCGAAGGCGGCCAGCAAACCAGGCTGCAAATGCTGAAACGCCCGCCCGGTTTCCCGGACGGGCGGTAACGTCTGATCTTCCAGGCGGGGATCAGAAGTGGAAGTTCAGCCCAAGACGGACACTGTGCATCCGCAAGTCTTGCGTGAAGGTTTCATTGTACGCAGGCGAGGTGAACGCGCTGCCGGCCCGGTAGGCGGTAGCGTAGCTGACATCGCCAAGGTCGGAATAGCCATATTCAAGCCGTGCCGACATGTTCGAGCCAAGCTTGTGTTCAATCCCCGCGCCGACGGTGTAGCCATCGAAATTGGCGGTTAAGGCAGCAGCCTTGCTGTAGTTGCCGTTGGACAGGATCGTGGCGCCAACGTCAGCCCGCACCGTCTGCCAGCCGCCATGGGCATAGAACAGGGTCTTGCCCATCGGCAGACCGACCTTTCCGCGCACCGAGATTGCGTGTTTCGGATCTATGGTATTTCCATAAGTGTAGGACAATGTCGGAAACGCCGTCGAAGCCTGAGTGCTGCTGCGAACATCGCTTCCGTTGAGAACCGAGAAGTCAGCTTCGACACCGAGAACCGCGCCGCCAGCGTTGAAGTTATAACCGATCTGGGCACCGAAGTTCAGATCGTCGATAGACTGGCTGGTGCCCCAACGTGACACCACTTCATTTTGAAGGGCAGTGGATTCCGAGGTCCAGGCCCCGCTGAGCGCCAAAGCAGAATCAGATTTGATGCCGTTGTAGCCGGCATGGACGCCGATATAGGCCCCATTCCAGTCATCCTCATCATCCTGCGCAAATGCCGGACTTGCCAAGGTAGCTGCGGCGATTGCCGCGATAGAAAGATACTTACGCATACATTCCTCCCTCAAGACAGGTGCGACCCCGCAAGGCAGTCTCCTAAGGCAGGTGAGCCACGAATAATTGTAGGGATGCGACGAATGTTGCAGAAAGAATCGTTCAAATTTCGCGTTTAGGAAATTTTCAACCATGATTGCAGGTCCTGCTTGGCCCGCGCGGTGTAAGCCAGTTTGCGCTGCTTCTTCTTCACGTCCTCGTCCGGCATGGGAAACAGACCGAAGTTGACGTTCATCGGTTGATAACTCTCGGCCTCGGCATCGCCGGTGATATGCGACAGCAGTGCGCCCAGCGCGGTAGTGCGGGGCAGCGGTTTCCAGTCCCGGCCAGCGATCTCCGCCGCGGTCATCATCCCCGCCATCAGCCCGACCGCCGCGCTTTCAACATAGCCTTCGCAGCCGGTGATCTGCCCGGCAAAGCGGACGTGCGGCGCGCTTTTCAGCCGCAGCTGCCGGTCGAGCAGTACCGGGGAATTGAGGAACGTATTGCGGTGCAGCCCGCCGAGCCGCGCAAACTCGGCGTTCTCAAGGCCGGGAATGGTCCGGAACAGGCGGACCTGCTCGGCGTGCCTCAGCTTGGTCTGGAAGCCGACCATGTTCCACAGCGTACCCAGCTTGTTGTCCTGGCGCAGCTGAACCACCGCATAGGGCCAGCGCCCGCTGGGGTGCTCTTCGGTCGCCCAATGCGGATTGTCGAGCCCGACCGGCTTCATTGGCCCGAACCGCAGTGTATCAACCCCGCGCGACGCCATCACTTCGATCGGCATGCAGCCTTCGAAATAGGGGGTATTGGCCTCCCACTCGCGGAACTCGGTCTTCTCGCCGTCGATCAGGCCTTGGTAGAAGGCCAGGTACTGTTCGCGGTTCATCGGGCAGTTGATGTAGTCCTTGCCGCCCTTGTCCCAGCGCGCAGCCTTCCAGGCCACGTCCATGTTGATCGTGTCGTGATGGACGATCGGGGCGATCGCGTCGAAGAAGGCCAGGCTGTCGGCCCCGGTCGCGCTGCCGATGCTGGAGGCCAACGCTGCCGCGGTCAGTGGGCCGGTGGCGACGATGGTCAGTCCGGCTTCGGGCAGGCAGTCGATCCGCTCGCGCACCACTTCCAGGGTGGGCAGGGCGGCGAGCCGCTGCTCGACCTCGGCCGAAAAGACGTCGCGGTCTACCGCCAGCGCCGATCCCGCCGGAACCTTGGCCACTTCGGCCGCATCCATGATCAGCGAATCGAGCTGGCGCATCTCGTGATGCAGCAGGCCGACCGCGTTGTTTTCGTGATCGTCGGAGCGGAACGAGTTCGAGCAGACCAGTTCGGCCAGGCCCGTACCCTGGTGCGCCGGGGTCATATCGCCGCCGCCGCGCATTTCCGAAAGCCGCACATTCACGCCGCGCCGGGCGAGTTGCCAGGCAGCTTCGCTTCCGGCCATGCCGCCGCCGATTATGTGAACATCGTATGCCATTGCCCAGCGCCTAGCCTTGCGCGCGGCAAATGGAAACGCCAAGCATGGCCCAGAGGGGGAATTGCCGATGCCCAAACGTGCACTGATTGATAAACGGCCGTGGTTGCTCGCCAGCCTGATCGCCGGGATCAGCTATTACTTTGTGCGCGATAGCGCGGTTCCCGGCCTCTACCTGATGGCATGGAAGGGTGCGGGCGTCGCCTTGCTGGCGGCCTACGCTCTGGCCCGGCACAGGGGTGCGGATTCGCGGCAGATTGCGGCAGTGATGGGGTTCGGCGCGCTGGGTGACGTGCTGATCGAACTGGAACTGACCTGGGGAGCGATCGCCTTCCTGATCGGGCACCTGATCGCGATCCACCTCTATGTCCGCCACCATCGGTCCGTCCTCACGCCCAGCCAGAAGCTGGCGGGCTGGACCTTCTTTCTGCTCATCCCGGTGATTGCGTTCTTCCTGCCGACGGATCGCGCCGCCGCGCCGGTTATAGCTCTCTACGCGACAGGCCTTGGCGCAATGACGGCGGCAGCTTGGTCAAGCACCTTCCCGCGCTACCGGGTCGGGATCGGCGCGGTGCTGTTTGCGACCTCCGACCTGTTGATCTTTGCCCGAATGGGGCCGCTGGCGCACAGTGCCTTGCCGGACCTGCTGATCTGGCCGCTCTACTACTTCGGCCAATTTCTGATCTGCACCGGGGTGGTGGGCGAGCTCCGCAAGCGGGCTTCCTGACCCTTGCATTGTCCGAAAATTCGGTCATTCTCGCGATCGGGTAGCGCGCCCATCAATCGGGGTTCCGATGGCCATTCTCCGCGCGCTGATCCTTTTCCTCGCAGCTTCCCTGGCGCTTGGCCAGCCCGCAGCCGCTGCTGACAAGCCGCCCACCGGCTATGACAAGTACCGCGAGAGCTTCGTCTTCGATGGCAGGCAGAATTACCCCTACGTCATTCGCGGGGTGATGATCGACTGGGAACTGGCCTGCCTGAAGGGCAAGGCCGATTCCTGCCTGAAACTCGCGCGGGCTTTTGAAACCGGCTTTGGGATCATCGCCTCCGACCAGCGCGCGGCGGTCGGCTATTTCATGGAGGCCTGCAAGAAGGGATCGGGCGAGGGCTGCGTACGTGCGGCCGAGATGCTGCGCGAAGGCGTACCCGGCTATAAACTCCCCGTTTTGGCCCAGCAACAGGCGGAGCGGGGCTGCAACCAGCTGAAGTTCGCGCAGGCCTGCGCATCGCTTGCGGTCAGCCAGGCGGCGGCAGCACCAACCGGTTCGGATCAGTCCGATGCCTTGCTGGCCCAGGCATGTGCCGGGGGCGACGATACCGGCTGCCGCAACCGCGCCAATGGCTTGTTCTATGTCCGCAAGGACGCGGCGGCGCGCAGCGAGGCCTTGCGCATGTTCGAACCGGCCTGTCAGGCCCGCAAATCGTGGGGGTGCATGGGCATGGCCGATGCCTATCGCAACGGCTGGGGCGTGAGCGCCGATCCGGGCCGCGCGGCCGAATACGAGCGGATTGGTTGCGTCGAAACGCGCGGCGACAAGCTCAGGCTCTGCACTTACCATGGCGAGCGTTTGACCAAGTCTGCCAACAAGGCCGAGCTCAACCGGGGCGAGCAGTATCTGTCCGCCTCATGCTCGGCCAACGATGGCCAAGCCTGCTTTTTCGTATCGCGGCTGTTCCTGCTCGGGCTGAACGGGGCGACCACGACATTCCAGGAGAGCATGTATTTCGCCCGCCGCGGCTGCGAGCTGGGTGATGGCCGCGCCTGCTTGCTGCTGGGACTGATCTACACCGGCGAATATGGCCAGGTGCAGGCCGAACCGCCGGTCGCCTTTGCGCTGTTCGAGCGGGGCTGCAAGCTGGGTGAGCAAGCCTCGTGCGGTCGGGTTACCAAGATGGCTGCTGCTGATCCGGGGCTGCGCAGTCGTCGCCTGACAATCGATCCCGCCGCTCCGGCGGTTGAGCAACTTCGTCAGGCCCGGGCCATGGTCGAAGGCGGCAGCGACCGCAACGCCGGGCTCGGTGCCGTGGCCCGATTGATGCACGAGGGCAACGAGGATGCGGCCTGGCTGCTGGGCGGCTGGATGTATTACGGGCTGCCCGGCGTATTCGGAACCGAACGCAAGGCGGACGGACTGATCCTTTTTGAGAATGCCGCGCGGGTCGGCCATGTCGATGCCGCGATCTATATGGGCATGGCCTATTGGTATGGCCAGGATGTCCCGCTCAACCGCGCCAAGGGAGAGGAATACATGGCGATTGCTGCATCGCGCGGCGATCCCAAGGCCGTGGCGATCCTGCGTTCGATGAAGAACGAGCCAATCCGTGAGGAGAATGCCCGCAGGCAACGCCAGTATGAGGAGTGGGCCGCGCAAAGCCAGGCGTTCTGGTCCAGTCCGGCCTCGATGTTCTCGCGCACATGGACCGCACCGTCGACCAGCTACAATCCGACGCCCAGCTATGGCGGGCCATCGGTCTCGCAGATCTATGACACCCACAATTTCAATAACGCGATCAGCTACTACTCGGGCGGGACATCCGTCTGCTCGTCTTCAAACCCCTATTGCTGAAGGAGACCTTGGAATGCGCACTATCGCAGTGAGCCTGCTGTTGCTCGCCGTCGCCGGACCCGCCGCGGCGGAGACGATCAGCTTCAAGATCACGGTCGGCACCAACGAACGCGGCGGGGTCTGCTATGTTTATCTGCCCGCCGATCCGAACAACCTCGAAGGGCCGGAGCTGGAGATCAGCGTTTTGGCGAAGAATGGCAACGTCAATGTCGGCATGTCCAAACTGCCGACGGTGCTCGCCACGCCCAAGCTGGAGAAGAGCGAAGCACCGGTGCAACTGACCTTCGGCAAGAAGAACAAGATCAAGACCGACAAGGGCTCGCTCCGCTCGGGCTACTATTACAAGTACCTCGGCTGGTGGAGCGATTCGAAGAATGGCCTGCCCGTGCTGTCGGCACTGAAGGACGGGACCACAGTCAATGTCGAATTCGCCGGCAACAAATACGGCCCGATCCCGATCCAGCAATCGCCGAGCAGTATGAAAAACTATGCGTACAATTTCCTCACCGGCTGCGTGAAGCGCAACGGCGGGACGGCGGTGTTCTAGGTGAGATGACCAGTCCACGCCGCGATCGTCGTGCGGTGCAGTTCGCGCCGGTGGCCTTCATAGCCGCCGGTGGCGCGGTGCAGGACCGAGCGGTTGTCCCACATGATCAACATGCCCGGTTCCCACTTGTGGGTGTAGGTGAAGCGGGCATCACCTTGCCACTGCTGCAGTTCCATCAGCATTGCGATCGCCGCGCTCTGCTCCATCCCCTCGATGCCGATGATATAGCCCAGCGTTGAATAGAACCCGCGCCGTCCGGTTTCGGGATGGGCCGGGACCAGCGGATGGGTCTGCTCGGCCAGCGCGGCCTCGCTGGGGCGGATGTCCATCGAACGACCCTTGTCCTTGGCACCATAGGTTCCGTCAGGCGCATAGGGCAGCTTGGCGGAGTGGATCGCAACCAGATCGGCATAGCGCGCCTGCTGCTCGGCGCTGAGCGCTTCCCAGGCCTTGTGCTGATTGGCGAACAGGGTGTCACCACCCAGCGGGGGAATCTCGATGGCATTTAGGCAGGTCCCGGCGGGCGGGTACTTCTGGAATGACCAGTCGGCATGCCAGTTTTCGGCAAACAGCGGGCTTTCCTCATCCGCCTCGCGCCGGATCGCGGCGATATGTTTCCGGCCCGGGATCGGGGCAAAGAACGGATCCTCGCCGAACCCGCCCATTGCCAGGGTGAAGCGTTCCAGATCGTCATCACCAAGGAACTGGCCCGGAAAGGCGAGGACATGGTGTTCAAGCCAGATCGTCCGAAGCTCGGCTACCAGCTCAGGGTCGAGATCGGCTTTGAGGTTCAATCCCGTAACGCGCGCTCCGCATGCTTGCCCGGAAGGTTCAACCTTCAATCCCATTGCTTTCGATCCTGTCCCAGCTTTGGGATACTTTCACCCCGATTGCGCCGCTCCGCAAGCCAAACCGACTCAGCCGGGATAGGCAACTGTGCCATCCTCGCCGCGGATTAGCGGCGCCAGGGCCGTCACCGCACTCAGCGGGAGTGGGGCATAGATATGCGGAAACAGGGCATCACCGCGCGAAACCTCCCACCGGACCGCCTCGCCCATTGCTACGAGATCGACCCGGACAAGCCACAGTCCGGTCTGCCCGGCAAAATGCTTGTCGAGCGTTCCCACAACCTGTGGTTCGGCCGAAAGGTGAATATAGCCATCCGCCAGATCGACCGGCGCGCCATGAAAGATGCCTTCAGCGAGCAGACTGTCCTTCTGCTCCGTGGTCAGGATCTTCCAGGCGTGGTCGGGCAGGGTGCTCACTCTTCAGCCGGTGGCGCTTCGTTGTCCGACCCGCCAACTTCCGCCTCGGCTTCATCGCCGCCTTCTTCCTCGGCCAGGCGCACTGCCGAAACGACATGTTCCTGGTCGGCGACGTTGAACAGGCGGACACCGGCACTGTTGCGACCAATGACCCGCATCGTGCCAAGCGGCAGACGGATCAGCTTTGCCTGATCAGTCACCAGCATCAGCTGGTCGGCCTGTATGGCGGGGAAGCTGGCAACAACCGGGCCATTGCGGGCGATGTTGTCGATATTGGTGATGCCCTGGCCGCCGCGTCCGGTGCGGCGGTATTCGTAGGCGGAGCTCATCTTGCCATAGCCGTTGGCGCAGACCGTCAGGATAAACTGCTCGCGTTCTGCCAGTTCGGCCATGCGTTCCGGCGAAAGCGAAGGCGTGCCTTCTTTCTCACCCTTCCACGGAGCATACTTGACGTATTCCTCACGCTCTTCGCTGCTGGTGCCGACGCGGTGGAGGATCGAGAGGCTGATAACCTCGTCATCACCCTTCAGCGTCATGCCGCGCACCCCGGTCGAGGTGCGGCTCTGGAACTCGCGCACTTCGTCGCCGGCAAAGCGGATCGCCTTGCCTGCGCGGGTGGCGAGCAGCACGTCATCGCTGGCTTCAAGCAGGGCCACGCCGATCAGGCGATCGTCGCTGTCATCCTCGAACCGCATCGCGAACTTGCCATTCGACGGGATGTTGGTGAACAGCTCCATCGAATTGCGGCGGACGTTGCCCTTGGCAGTGGCGAATACCACCGAAAGCTTGGCCCATTCGGCCTCGTCCTCGGGCAGCGGCAGCACGGTCTGAATTGTCTCGCCCTGATCGAGCGCGGGGAGCAGGTTGACGATCGGGCGGCCGCGCGTGGCCGGACCGCCTTCAGGCAGCTTCCAGACCTTGAGGCGATAGACCTTGCCGGCGGTGGAAAAGAACAGCACCGGATTGTGGGTGCTGGTGACGAACATGCTCGTCACCACGTCCTCGTCCTTGGTCGCCATTCCGGCGCGGCCCTTGCCGCCGCGGTTCTGGGCGCGGAAGGTCGAAAGCGGGGTGCGCTTGATGTAGCCGTCCATGGTCACGGTCACGACCATCTCGTCGCGCTCGATCAGGTCCTCGTCCTCGATCCCGTCGGCAGCTGCGGTGATTTCGGACAGGCGCGGGGTGGCATAGGCCTCGCGGATCAGCACGAGCTCGTCGCGCATCACGCCATAGAGCTTGACCCGATCGCCCAGGATCGAGAGGAATTCGGCAATTGCGGCGGCCAGTTCCTTGAGCTCGCCGCCGATCTCGTCGCGGCCCAGCGCGGTCAGGCGATGCAGGCGCAGATCGAGGATTGCCTTCACCTGCGTTTCGGACAGGCGATAGGTACCGCCTTCCTGCTCGGCACTGGGCTCGATCGCTTCGACCAGCTTGATGTAGGGCGCGATCTCGCCAATCGGCCAGTCGCGAGTCACCAGGGTCTCGCGCGCCGCCGCCGGATTGGGCGAGCCGCGGATGATCCGCACGACTTCATCGAGGTTGGTCACCGCGACCACCAGACCGAGCAGGATATGGGCCCGGTCGCGCGCCTTGTTCAGCTCGAACTTGGTGCGGCGGGTAATTACCTCCTCGCGGAAAGAGATGAAGCTGGTGATGATATCGCGCAGCGTCAGCACTTCGGGGCGGCCGCCGCGGATCGCCAGCATGTTGGCCGGGAAGCTCGATTGCGCCGGAGTATTGCGCCACAGCTGGTTGAGCACGACTTCGGGCGTCGCATCGCGTTTGAGCTCGATCACCACGCGCACGCCGAGCCGGCTCGATTCGTCGCGGATGTCGGAAATACCCTCGATCCGCTTTTCCTTGGCGGCTTCGGCGATCTTCTCAACCAGGCCGGACTTGCCGACCTGATAAGGGATCGCGGTCAGAATGATCGATTGCCGATCGTTGCGTCCCTGCTCGATCTCGTGCCGAGCGCGCATGATGATGCTGCCGCGGCCTTCGGTATAGGCCTTGCGCGCTCCGGCCATGCCCAGGATCAGCGGCGCGGTGGGGAAATCGGGCCCTGGGATGATCGCGATCAGGTCTTCATTGCTGATCGCGGGGTTTTCGATGGTCGCCAGGCAGGCATCGATCACTTCGCCCAGGTTGTGCGGCGGAATGTTGGTCGCCATGCCGACCGCGATCCCGCCCGCGCCGTTGACCAGCAGGTTGGGGAAGCGCGCCGGCAGGACCGACGGCTCCTGCCGCGATCCGTCATAGTTGTCGACGAAATCGACCGTATCCTTGTCGAGGTCTTCCAGCAGCGAGTTCGCCACCCGCGCCAGCCGCGCCTCGGTATATCGCATCGAGGCCGGCGGATCGGGGTCCATCGAGCCGAAATTGCCCTGGCCATCGACCAGCGGCAGCCGCATCGACCAGTCCTGTGTCATCCGCGCCAGCGCATCGTAGATCGCTGAGTCGCCGTGCGGGTGATAGTTGCCCATCACGTCGCCGACGATCTTGGCGCTCTTGCGATAGGGCCGTCCGGCGACAAAGCCGCCTTCCTGGCTGGCGAACAGGATTCGGCGATGCACCGGCTTCAGACCATCGCGCACGTCGGGCAGGGCGCGGGCCACGATCACGCTCATTGCGTAATCGAGATAGCTGGTCTTCATTTCATCGACGATGTCGATGCGCTGGAATTCACCCATCGGACCGGGCTGAAGGTCGGTCGGTTCGGGGCTGGAATCGGGGATTTCGGTGTCGTCGCTCACGCGGTTCTGATCACTTGTTCTATTGGCATTTGGTACGGTCTGACGGCCCTAGGCCAATGCCCGCAGCAAGGCCAGCGCAGGGGTGCGATAAGCGGGTATGCCGGGCGTCTTTTCCACACTTTGAACGGCAATTCTGAACGGCTGGTCGCTGCAGCATTCAATCGCCGTTCAACCGGCTGATCCTAGTGCGCTCGACTGTTGCCAAGGGGGCGCCCAAACGCCTATGGCGAAGCAGAGGAAGTCGCCCGCCGGGCAGGGCCGAATTGTCCCTGAGCGGCGGTTGCCAAGGAGAAGAGTTGATATGGTCCGAGCCAAGTTTTTTGCCCGCACCGCCCTGGGTCTGGCGCTGGCTATGGGCGTCGCAGGCGGCAGCGTGATCGCGCCCGCGATGGCCAAGGAAAAGGAAAAGAAGGCCGAAGCGCCTAAGATCCAGCTCTCGAAGGCGTTCATTCCCTCCTATCAGGCAGCGAAGACTGCTATCGATAATGCCGCCAAACGGCAGGACGTTATCGATGCTCGCGCTGCAGTCACCACTGCTGAGAATGCCTATCGCAGCGCTTCGGGCAAGAAAGCCCGCGACGAGGCCCGTGCCCGTTACGATGCAACGGTTGCCGCGCTCGGCACCCTCGTTGCGCCTGAAACCGCGCTGATCGACAAGGCCAATGCGGCTGCAACCACCGCCGACGACAAGTTTGTCGCCAGCCAGCTGACCTTCAGCCTTGGCCAGCTGTCCTACAGCAAGGTCCAGCAACGCGCCGGCCTGCAAGGCATGGTTGACAGCGGTAAGGTTTCTGCCGCCGATGCTGCCAAGTTCAGCTACTTCATCGGCGGCCTTGCCTCCGACATGAAGGACTATGCCGGCGCCCGCACGGCATTTCAGGCGGCGATCGCTGGAGGTTATACCGAACGCCCGGTCGAACCCTTCCTGGCCGATGCCTATATCAATGACAACCAACCGCTCGAAGGGCTCAAGGTGCTTGAGACTGCCGTGGCCAAGGCTGGTCCTGCCGCACCGGAAGACCTGATCCGCAAGGGCATCGTCGTTGCCTACAAGAACAAGCTGCCTGAACAGGCGATCTCGTTCTCGACCAAGCTGGTTCGGGGTTATCCGACGAAGGAAAACTGGGCGCTGGCGATCGCCGTGGTGCGCGACATGAGCAAGTTCCAGAATCAGGAACAGCTCGATCTGATGCGTTTGATGGACCGGACCAATTCCTGGTCAGAGCCGCGCGACTTCTTCGAATACATCCAGGCAGCGGATCCCCGCCGTCTGCCCGGAGAAGCACTGAAGATCATCGATCTGGGAATCGCAACCGGCAAATTGCAAACCGGCGACATCGCCGTCTCGGATGCCAAGAGCATTGCCACAGGCCGTATTGCAGCCGACAAGGCTTCGCTGGCCGGGCTTGAACGCGACGCTCGCGCTCCCGCAGCAACCGCAGCAACTGCTTCGGCCGCCGGAGACGCATTCCTGAGCTATGGTGAAAACACCAAGGCGGAAGAGCTTTACAAGATCGCGTTGACCAAGCCGGGCGTTGACAAGGACCGCGTGTTGACCCGTCTCGGGATCGCACAGTCCGATCTTGGCAAGTATGTCGATGCTCAGGCGACCCTTGCCCAGGTTGGCGGCGTCCGCGCCCCGATCGCGGCACTGTGGGCCGCCTATGCCAAGAGCAAGGCTGCCGCGCCCGCGCAGTAAGCTTTAGGCGATAAACTCGAAGGGAAGGGCGGCTGGCAACGGCCGCCCTTTTCCTTTGCCTATTCAACCGGGGCGAAGGTCCCGCTGGTCTCATCCAGCAGATGCAGGATGCCGTCGGAGATCGCGAAGAACGCGCCGGTCAATTGAAGTTCCCCATCGCGTTCCTTGCGGCGGATGCAGGGAAAGGTCCGCAAATTGGCCAGGCTGACCTCAACCCCGGCCTGCTCCATCGCACGTTCGGCCACTCGGCCTTCGGTGCCATGGGTGTGGGCCACTTTCTCACGCGCATCGTCGAGCAGGGCGATCCAGTCGGCAATGAAGCCGCCTTCGCCCGGTTCGGTGCCGTGCATCTCCCGGGTCAGAGCCGCCTTGCAGCCGCCGCACATCCCGTGTCCCATCACCACGATCTCGCGGACTTTGAGGACTTGAACCGCGAACTCCAGCGCAGCGGAAACACCGTGATGGCCTGGCGTGGTCTCGAACGGCGGGACCATTGCGGCGACATTGCGGACCACGAAGATCTCGCCCGGATCGACATCGAAGATCTGTGCCGGATCGACCCGGCTGTCGCTGCAGGCAATGACCATGACAGCGGGCTCTTGGCCGTCGCGCAAGGTCGCCCAGCGTTCACGATTGGGGGCCCATCCGGTTGCGCGAAAGCGCCGGTAGCCGGCAACCAGGCGATCGAGGCCACTCGGGGAATCGCTGCTCATGGAGCGGGCTAATGGACGCTGAAATTCCGGCTGGCAAGCGCAGGCCCAAGCGCCTATCTGGGCGCCATGAACGATCTCTCTTCCCCGCCCAAGCCAGAGCGCCAGCGCAAGCCGGACTGGATCCGCGTCAAGGCACCGACCAGCAAGGGCTATGGCGAAACCCGCCAGCTGATGCGTGACCTCAAGCTCAATACCGTGTGCGAGGAAGCGGCCTGCCCGAACATCGGCGAGTGCTGGACCAAGAAACACGCGACGGTGATGATCCTGGGCGATGTCTGCACTCGGGCCTGCGCCTTCTGCAACGTCAAGACCGGGATGCCGCGCGCGGTTGACCCGCTAGAACCTGAACATGTAGCGATCGCCGCTGCGAAGATGGGTCTGGAACATATCGTCATCACCTCGGTCGACCGCGATGACCTGCCGGACGGCGGGGCCGGGCAGTTCGTCAAGGTGATCAAGGCGCTGCGGGCCAATACGCCCGGCACGACGATCGAGATTCTGACCCCCGATTTCCGCGGCAAGATGCGCGAGGCGGTCGAGGTGATCGTCGCCGCCGGGCCGGATGTCTACAACCACAATTTGGAAACGGTGCCGCGGCTCTATCCCACGATCCGGCCTGGCGCACGCTACTACGCCTCGCTGCGCCTGCTGGAAGAGGTCAAGGCCCACGATCCGCTGGTCTTCACCAAAAGCGGGATCATGCTGGGGCTGGGCGAGGAGCGGTTGGAAGTCCACCAGGTGATGGATGACATGCGCAGCGCCGGGATCGATTTCATCACGATGGGCCAGTATCTGCAGCCCACGCCGAAGCACACCAAGGTGGTTGAATTCGTGCCGCCGGCAACCTTCGACGCCTATGGCGCGATTGCCCGCGCCAAGGGGTTCCTGCAGGTCGCGGCCAGCCCGCTGACCCGCTCGAGCTATCATGCGGGCGATGACTTTGCCCAGATGCGCGCCCTTCGCCAAGCTCAGGGTGACCGGATGCGCCAGGCCAAGATCGGCAGCGCCCGCCGCTGATGCCCGGCAGTCACGAAATCCGCCGCCTGCCCTACAGCGCCGAGCAGATGTTCGATCTGGTCGCCGATGTCGGCCGTTATGGCGAATTCCTGCCCTGGGTGGTGGCAACGCGGGTCAAGTCGGACAGCGAGACAGAAATGGTCGCCGACATGCTGGTCGGCTTCAACGCCTTGCGGGAGAAGTTCACTTCGCGGGTGCTGAAGGACCGCCCCAGCCGGATTGAGGTGATCTACATCGACGGGCCAATGCGCGATCTCGATAATGTCTGGCAATTCCGGCCTCTCGAAGGCGGTGGTTGCGAGATCGATTTCCGGGTCGATTTCACCTTCCGCAACGCGATGTTCGAAGCGCTCGCCGGCCAGTATTTCGACCGGGCCTTTCGCAAGATGATCGGGGCCTTCGAGGAACGCGCGGAGAAGCTTTACGGCAGCAACAGTTCCAGCGCGACCAGCGCGGCCTGACGGCGGATTTCATCGCGGCTTCCGCCATCGAGGAAGCGTTCTTCGACAATGATCTCGTCGCTGCCCCGCACCGCGCGGGCAAAGACCACGGTGCCGACCGGCTTTTGCGGCGTCCCGCCATCCGGGCCGGCAACCCCGCTGATAGCCACCGCCGCATCCGCACGGCTATGCTTGAGCGCGCCTTGCGCCATCGACCATGCGCAGGCGATCGAAACGGCGCCGAAGGTTTCGATGATCTCGTTCGAAACGCCGAGCAGTTCGTGCTTTGATTCGTTCGAGTATGTTACAAAGCCGCGGTCAAGCACGGCCGAGGAGCCGGCGATTTCGGTCAGCGCAGCCGCAACCAGTCCGCCAGTGCAGCTTTCGGCAAGCGCCAGCGTACGCCCCGCCTCGCGATTGGCGGTGACGACCCGTTCCGCCAGGGCGGCAAGGTCGGCAGGGAGTAGCGATTTGGTCATGGGATCAGCCGCAGGTGGGCATTTGTTTGTCGTTGCGCATGGCTACAACGAACAGCTCGGTCATCAAATCCACCAGGTTAGGCGCCGGCAGCGGCGCCAGCGGGCCAAGCACCCGTTCAACATCCGCGCAGTTCCGGGCGGTGATCTTCTTCGAGATCTCGCCGCTGACCGCCTCGTCGATGATCGGCTTCATCAGTTCATCCGGGACCTTTTCCAGATCGGCATCGCTGCCGGCGAACTTGCCAAAGGCCGCCCGCGCCATCGGCCATGATGCTTCGCGGCTCAGGTTCAGTTCGGTGACCAGTTGCGGGCCGCGGGTGCGGAGAAACGATTCGCCGCCTGATTGCGAAGCGCAGGTCTGGATCGTGGAATCGAGCACCGAGGGCAGGAAATAACCAACCATGCCGTGCACTTCGGCCCGGGTCATGCATTGCTTGGCCGCGGCAGCCTGCGCCTCGACCGAAGAAAGCAAGGCCAGCATGGCAGCGGCCTGAAACAGGGATTTGCGCATCGGTGCGGTTCCTTTGATCAGAATCGGGCCGGCCTCTGGGGCATGGCCAAAGCAAAATCCAGCGGAATTCGTCTAACCGCCCAGCAGCGTTGCGACCGCCTGGGCGGCGATACCTTCGCCGCGGCCGGCAAAGCCCAGCTTCTCGGTGGTCGTGGCCTTGACGCTGACTGCGTCGATCCCGGTGCCGAGCAGCGCGGCCAGCCGTGCGCGCATGGCTTCGCGGTGAGGGCCGATCTTGGGGGCCTCGCAGATCAGGGTCAGATCGACATTGCCAATCCGGTAACCGGCCCCGGCGGCGAGCCCGACCGCATGGGTCAGGAACCGGTCGGAGCTTGCCCCTTTCCACTGCGGATCGCTGGGCGGGAAATGGCTGCCGATATCGCCCGCGCCAATCGCGCCAAGGATCGCATCGACCAGCGCATGGATCGCGACGTCGGCATCGCTGTGTCCGGCCAGACCCTTGTCATGGTCGATCTTGACGCCGCACAGCCACAGCTCTTCGCCGGGTACCAGGCGGTGGACATCATAGCCGATACCGATCCGGACCGGCGGGCGGGCAGCGGCAAAATCGCTGGCGAAGGTCAACTTGTGCAAGGCTTCGTCTCCTTCGACCAGGGCGATCGCCAATCCGGCAGCGCGGGCAACCTGGGCATCGTCTCCCGCTTCGGCAGCGCCGCTCCAGCCGCGGTGTGCGGTCAGAATCTCAGGGTAGCGGAAAGCCTGCGGGGTCTGGACCCGGCGCAGCTCTTCGCGCCGTGCAGGAGCGCCCATCAACTCGCCTTCGGCCTGTGTAAGGCTATCGACCACAGGCAGGACCGGTATTGCCCCGGGATGGGCCGCCAGCGCCGCAACCAGACGGTCAATCACCGATTGGGGCAGGATTGGCCGCGCGGCATCGTGAATCAGAACGAGCTCCGGCGCAGTGCCGTCCAGTGCCTCAAGTGCCTTGCGCACCGATTGCTGCCGGGTTTCGCCGCCGGTCACCAGTTGGATCCCGGTGATCCCGTCGAGTGCGGCTGCGGCAATGGCATCGGCGCCCGCGGGTATGGCGACAACGATTGGAGCAATTCCTGCGCCCGCCAGTGCCTCGGCCGAGTGGCGCACGACCGGCTTGCCGCGCCACATCGCAAACTGCTTGGGCACCGGCTGGCCAGCGCGCAGGCCCTGTCCGGCGGCGACGATCACGGCGGCGGTACCGGGGCGGGAAGGGCTGGTGGCCATGGCTGCCCGGTAAAGGCTTGCGGCAAGCTGGGCAATTCCCTATGTGCTGCCCAAATTTTAGGCACACCCAGATGAACCAGCTTCCTCCGTCCCCCGGGCTTGCACCCATTGCCGTCGGTCCGGTGACGATCGATTGCCCGGTTATCCTCGCGCCGATGACCGGGGTGACCGACCTGCCGTTCCGCAAGATGGTTCGCCGCTTCGGGTCGGGCCTCAATGTGACCGAGATGGTCGCCAGCCCGGCGATGATCCGGGAAACCCGCGTATCCCTGCAAAAAGCGATGTGGGATCCGGCGGAGGAGCCGGTCTCGATGCAGCTGGTCGGCTGCGATCCGGCGCAGATGGGCGAGGCGGCGAAGCTGGTCGAGGATCGCGGCGCGGCGATCATCGATATCAACATGGGCTGCCCGGTCCGCAAGGTGGTGAGCGGCGATGCCGGCTCGGCGCTGATGCGTGACATTCCGCTGGCGACCCGGCTGATCGAGGCGACGGTCAAGGCAGTCAAGGTGCCGGTGACAGTCAAGATGCGGATGGGCTGGTGCCATGACAGCCTCAACGCGCCGGAACTGGCGCGAATTGCCGAAGATCTGGGGGCCAGGATGGTCACCATCCACGGCCGCACCCGCAACCAGATGTACAAGGGCAGCGCCGACTGGGCTTTCGTGCGCAGCGTCAAGCAGGCGGTTTCGATCCCGGTGATCGTCAATGGCGACATCTGCGAGATTGCCGACGTCGCGGCGGCGCTGGACCAGTCCGGCGCCGATGGCGTCATGATCGGACGCGGGGCCTATGGCCGGCCGTGGTTTCTAGCGCAGGTGATGCATTGGCTGAAGACCGGTCAGCAACTGGCCGATCCTTCACTGGAAACGCAGTTGGCTGTCATTCTTGAGCACTACCAGGCCATGCTCGATCATTATGGCAGCGATACCGGCGTCAAGATGGCCCGCAAGCATCTTGGCTGGTACACCCGCGGGCTGCACAGCTCGGCCACGTTCCGCAACCGGATCAATTTCGTCGACGACGCCGACGAGGTGATGCGGTCGTTGCGCGAGTTCTACGATCCGTTCCTGGAACGGGCCGCCGCCTGATGGCCGAGGCTCAGCGCCAGCTGGCGAGCCTGCCCTTTGCGGTGCTGCTGCTGGCGCCGGGGCAGAAACTGGCCGGTGCCAATCCGGCCGCCGAACAGTTGCTGGGGCAGAGCTTTCGTCGGCTCAATGGCCGCATGCTGGGGCAGATCCTCCATTTCGAAGAACCCCGGATCGCCGAGCGACTGGACGAGGCTGATGCCCAGCTTTCGGCCCGGGCCACCACGGTCGCCGCTCCGGGTCAGCCGCCGCGCAAGGTCGACCTGACGCTGGCTCCGGTGATTGACCAGCCCGGCTGGCAGGTCATGACCCTGATCGACATCGGCGGAGCCGAAGCGCTGCGCGATGCTCCGGTCGCGGGGGAGGGCGGTGTGCTGCGCGCACCCGAAATCCTCGCGCATGAGATAAAGAACCCGCTGGCCGGCATTCGCGGTGCGGCGCAGCTGCTCGGCCGCAAGCTGGAAGGCAAAGATCTGGCACTGACCGACCTGATTGCCGACGAGGTCGACCGGATCGCCAAACTGATCGACCAGATGCAGTCGCTGTCGAGCCGGACCGCGCTGGAACTGGCCCCGTGCAACCTTCATGAAGCGGTGCGCCGGGCGCGGGCCGTGATCGAGGCCGGGGGCCGGGCCCCGCAGATTATCGAGGAATTCGATCCGTCGCTGCCGATGGTGCTGGGCAACGCCGACGCTCTGGTCCAGGTGCTGATCAACCTGCTTGCCAACGCCGCCGACGCGACCGTCGGCCAGGCCGACCGCCGGATTGCGATCCGCACCCGCTTTGCCAGCGGGCTGCAGCTCCACACCAGCGCCGATGGCCGGGCGCTGCGGCTGCCGATCGAACTGCGGGTCAGCGACAACGGCCCCGGGATCGCCGCCGATCTGCGCGAGCACGTGTTCGAGCCTTTCGTCACATCGAAGAAGAGCGGGCAGGGGCTGGGTCTCGCGCTGGTCCGGCGGCTGCTGCGCGACATGAACGGACGGATCAATCACGACCGCGAGGAAGCTGCAGGACTGACCCATTTCCGGGTCCATCTGCCGGTCGCCCGCGAAGGTGCCACCGGTTTGCACGAGGTAGCGGCATGAGCGTCCTGCTGGTCGAAGACGATCCCTCGATCGCGCTGGTGATCACCGCCGCACTGGAGGCGGAAGGCTTTGAAGTAACCTGCTGCGATTCGATCGCCGAGCGGGACCGCCTGCTTGCCCGGCAGTCGTTCAACGCGCTGGTCACCGATGTGATGCTGACCGATGGCGACGGGATTGAGACGATCGGAGCGGTTCGTGCAGCGGCGCCGCAGATGCCGATCATCATCCTCTCGGCGCAGAACACCCTCGATACCGCGGTGCGCGCCAGCGACACCGGAGCCTTCGAATACTTCCCAAAGCCGTTCGACATTGACGAATTGGCGCGCACCGTGCGCCAGGCCGTCGGCAATGCCGAAGCGAAGGGTGAGGGCGATGAAGAAGCCCCGGTCGCCGGTCTGCCGCTGGTCGGGCGGTCGGCGGCGATGCAGGCGGTCTACCGGATGATCACCCGGGTCCTGCGCAATGACTTGACCGTGTTGGTGCTGGGCGAAAGCGGAACCGGCAAGGAACTGGTGGCCGAGGCGATCCACCAGCTTGGCCACCGCAAGGCCGGGCCGTTCGTTGCGGTTAACACCGCCGCGATCCCCGCTGAGCTGATCGAAAGCGAACTGTTCGGGCACGAGAAAGGCGCCTTCACCGGTGCGGTCGCGCGCCATGCCGGCAAGTTCGAGCAGGCCGATGGCGGGACGCTGTTCCTCGACGAGATCGGCGACATGCCGCTCGAGGCGCAGACCCGGCTACTGCGGGCGCTGCAATCGGGTAATATCCGCCGGGTCGGCGGGCGCGAGGAGATTGCCGTCGACGTCCGGATTGTCGCCGCGACCAACAAAGACCTGGCGCCGATGATCGCCGCCGGATCGTTCCGCGAGGACCTGTTCTATCGCCTCAACGTTGTACCAATCACCTTGCCGCCGCTGCGCGAACGGGCCGACGACATTCCGGCGCTGGCCCGGCATTTCCTCCAGCTTGCAGCCGCAGAGGGGCTTCCGCGGCACAGCCTGAGCGACGATGCCACTGCGCTGCTGTCACGCCAGCCTTGGCGCGGCAACGTGCGCGAGCTGCGCAACTTCATTTACCGGCTGGCTCTGCTGGCCCGCGAAGACCGGATCGATATCGCTGCGATCGAACCGATGCTCTCGGGGATGTCTCTCGGCGATGACGGTGCAGGCAATGCCGGAATTGCCCCCGCTATTGAACAATGGTGGGCCAATGAGCGACCCGGACCGGGCCGGGTCTATGACGAGGCCCTGGCCGCGTTCGAACGCCCCCTGTTCATCGCGGCACTGCGCGAAACCCAGGGCAATCAGCTTAAGGCAGCGCAGCTGCTGGGCATCAACCGCAACACTTTGCGCAAACGCCTGACCGATCTGGCCATCGATCCGCTGATACTGCAGCGATAGCCTGCACCCCACGTACGCCAAAACGCCTTGCAAATTTGCAACAGTAGTGTTGTAATCACGCAACGATGGCTGAGCCTAGTTCCCTGATGCGCGTCAAGCACTGGCCAAACTGGTGGCGCCGTCTGCAGGTATCCATCCGCCGGGCTAACCTGATTCCGATCCTCGAGATCGGCTCGGTTGTCGCCTTTTTGGTCATGACCGGCTTTACCTGGTTCAAGTTCGCCGGTTCCGGCGCGCCCGACAAAATGGTTTCCACCGGGCTGACTGCCTCACTGCTGGTTGGCACGCTGGTACCGGCGCTCGCGATTCTGGTTTTGCTGGGACGGCGTCTCGCTTTGCGCCGCGCGGCGGAGCGCGACGGTGGCGGTGGCGGCAAGCTCCATGTCCGCCTGGTCTTCCTGTTCTCGCTGATTTCGGCGGTCCCAACGCTGCTGGTCGTGATCTTCGCTTCGATCCTGTTTCAGACCGGGGTCGAGTTCTGGTTCTCCGACAAGCCGCGCGGTCTGATCGAGAACGCCAACCAGTTGGCGCTGGGATATCGCGAGCAGATCGAGCGCGACATGGAGTACGAGTCGCTCGCCATGGCCGCCGATCTCGGCGATTTTCTAAGCCGCGAGCCGCTCTCCAGCCCGGCCTTCCCGGAATACTATTCGTACCAGGTCCACAACCGCAAACTCGATGAATCGACGATTCTGCAGAAGGGCAGTGACGGCGTTCTGCATCGTGCTGCCCTGGCCCGCGGCGTCGATCCCTTGTCCGAGCAGGTTTCGGCCTCGGTGCTGCGCCAGCTTGATGGCGGTGCGCGGATCGTGGTCAGTTCCACCGGCAACTCGATCCAGGCTGTGACTCCGATCGACCGGCGAACCGGAATTTTTCTCTATACCGCCCGAAAGTCGGATCTGCTTTCGCTCGGCTACGCTCAGAACGTGCTGCGATCCTATGAGGAGACCACCCAGCGCGCCCGGATCCAACAGTTGCGCGTCAACGTCGCGCTGTTCGTTGTCAGCCTGGCGCTGGTCGGGCTGGCGGTTTGGTTCGCCCTGCGCTTCGCCGACCGGCAGGTCGAGCCGCTTTATGATCTGGTCGATGCCGCCAAGGAGGTCGGTTCAGGCAACTTTGCGATGCGGGTCGAGGGCCGCACAGGGACCGATGAGATCGGCCTACTTAACCGCGCCTTCAACCGGATGACACAGCAGCTGGACCGGCAGACTCAGGCTTTGGTTGGCGCAAACCAGCAGATTGAGGAGCGCCGCGCTTTCATCGAGGCCGTGCTGGAATCGGTTACCGCCGGGATCATCTCGACCGACGCGCGAGGGCGGATCCAGCTGATCAACGGGTCGGCGCAAAAACTGTTGCTCGAACGCGAAGGCCGCCCGCCGATCGGCAAGAAGCTGGCAGACGTTGCCCCCGATATCGCTGCGCTGGCAGCTGGAGAGCGCCAGGACGGTGTCGTCCAATATTCGCGTGGCGGCGAACTGCTGACCTTAGCGGTCAAGGCGACGAAGGCCAGCACCGGCACCGTGGTCACCTTCGAAGACATCACCCGCCAGTTGCTCGACCAGCGTCAGGCGGCCTGGTCCGACGTGGCGCGCCGCATTGCCCATGAGATCAAGAATCCACTGACCCCAATCCAGCTCGCCACCGAGCGGTTGCGGCGGCGCTATACCAAGCTGGTATCGGCAGATACCGAGCTGTTCGAGGAATTGACCGGAACGATAATCCGCCAGGTCGGAGACCTGCGGCGGATGGTCGATGAATTCTCGTCCTTCGCGCGGCTGCCAAAGCCGATGTTCCGCGGCGAAGACCCGGTCGATCTCGCCCGGCAGGCGCTGTTCTTGCAGGAAGTCGCACGCCCCGATATCAATTTTGCCTTCGCGGCCGACCAGAACTTGGGAATCATTGCCTGCGACCGGCACCAGTTTGGACAGGCTATGACCAACGTGCTGAAGAACGCCGTCGAGGCGATCGAAGCCCGCCAGAAAATCAGCGATGCCGATTATCGCGGTCGGATCGGCGTCACCATCGGTGGTGACAGCGAAGACGTGGTGGTTGCGGTTAGCGACAATGGAATCGGTCTGCCGCAGGACAAGGAGCGCCTGGCCGAGCCCTATGTCACCACCCGTGAAAAGGGGACCGGGCTGGGCCTCGCGATCGTCAAGAAGATCGTCGAGGAGCATGGGGGCGAGATGAGCTTCGCGGCTGGAGAGATCGACGGCACGATCGTGACCATGCGGTTCGCACGCGATCCGCTTTCGGGGCAGCGCGCCCCCGAAGCGGCTGAATGAATTTGCATTGAGGTAGGTTGGAATGGCGCTCGATATCCTGATTGTAGACGATGAACGCGACATTCGCGAGCTGGTCGCCGGCGTCCTGAGTGACGAAGGTTTTCAGTGCCGGACTGCGGGCGACAGCACCTCGGCTTTGGCGATGATCGACGAACGCCGCCCCAGCCTGGTCCTGCTCGACGTCTGGCTGCACGGCAGTCCGATGGACGGGCTTGAAGTGCTCGATGCGATCAAGGCGCGAGAGCCCGAACTGCCGGTGATTATCTTCTCCGGCCACGGCAATATCGACACTGCCGTTTCGGCGATCGGGCGCGGGGCGATGGACTTTATCGAGAAGCCGTTCGAGGCCGAGCGCCTGCTGCTGCTGGTGGCCCGCGCGACCGAGACCGAACGTTTGCGCCGCGAGAATGCCCGGCTGCGCGAAGGCTTTGTCACCGCCGACGAATTCACCGGTAATTCCAGCGCGATCAACACGGTCCGCGCCACGCTAAAGCGGGTTGCCAACACCGGCAGCCGGCTGCTGATCAGTGGCCCGGCGGGATCGGGCAAGGAAGTGGCCGCGCGGCTGCTCCACTCGTGGAGCGGGCGCGCCGATAATGCCTTCGTCACCGTCAATTCCGCGCGGATCACCCCCGAACGGTTCGAACAGGAACTGTTCGGCGAAGAATCCGACGGCAAGCTGGTCCGGGCCGGCCTGCTGGAAATGGCCGACGGTGGTACGCTCTACCTCGATGAGGTGGCCGACATGCCACAATCGACCCAGGCTCGGATCTTGAGGGTTCTGACCGAGCAGGCATTTGTGCGGGTTGGGGGGCATCGCCAGATCCGGGTTGACGTGCGGGTGGTATCGTCAACGGCGCGCGATCTCGAAAAGGAGATCGCCGAGCGCCGGTTCCGCGAGGACCTGTTCTACCGGCTCAATGTGGTTCCGGTCACGATACCGAGCCTTGCCGAACGGCGAGACGATATCCCAACCCTGGTCGATCATTTCTTTGCCCGCTTTGCCGCTGATCAAGGTGTCCCGTCGCCTGACGTTTCCGACGAAGCAATGGCCGCGCTGCAGAGTTACGAATGGCCTGGGAATGTCCGCCAATTGCGCAATGTTGTTGAGCGCATGATTATCCTTACCCCGCGCGATCAACTGGCCCGGATCGAAGCCGACATGTTGCCGAGTGAGGTCCACTCAGGGCGGATCAGCAGCGATAACGGCATGCCCAGCCTGATGGGCGTTCCGCTGCGCGAGGCGCGAGAGAACTTCGAACGCGAATATCTGCGGGTTCAGATCAAGCGTTTTTCGGGCAACATTTCCCGCACGGCGAGTTTTATCGGGATGGAACGCTCGGCGCTGCATCGCAAACTCAAGCTGCTCGGCATGGCCGAACGCCGCGAGGGCGAAGAGGAGGACGAAGCTGAAGCTCAGGCGTAATGCGACTGCAATCTTCGGCGTTTACGCGAATCACGGTTCGGTTTAATATGCCGGGCATGAGTTCCGGCCGGTTCGGGCGAACCGGCCAGATTGCGGACTGTTCCAGCAGCCGCCAACAAGAAGGAGAAGGCCGATGACCTCACGTACCCTCACCGCGCGTCCTCGCGCAGAAAAAGCCGAAGCCGAAGCAAGCGAAGCTCCCCCCGTGATCGCAGGCAAGGGACAGAACCTGCAGGACCAGTTCCTCAACCTGCTGCGCAAGAACAAAATTCCGGTGACCATGTTCCTGGTCAAGGGCGTCAAGCTGCAAGGTATCGTTACCTGGTTTGACAACTTCTCGATCCTGCTGCGCCGCGATGGCCAGAGCCAGCTGGTCTACAAGCATGCGGTCTCCACCATCATGCCCAGCCAGCCAGTCGATGCGCGCCAGTTCGGCGGGAGCGGGGAAGGGGGCAAGAAAGTCCGCCTGCTGCAGGACGTGTTCCTGACCAGCGTCCGCAATTCCGAAGTCCAGGTCACCATGTTCCTCGTCAACGGCGTGATGCTGCAGGGCCGCGTCGCTGCGTTCGACCTGTTCTGCATGTTGCTTGAGCGCGAGGGCTACGTCCAGCTGGCCTACAAGCACGCAGTCTCAACCATCCAGCCCGTTTCCCCGATCGATCTGACCGGCGATGGCTGGGAGGGTGAGGAAGGCGAGGACGACTGAGTTTTCTGGAAGACAGCCGCGAAGAAGTAGCCCGCGGGGCGCGGGCGCTGATCGTTTACCCGGAATTCCGGGGCAGGGCCGCCGCCGCGATCGATACCGCGGCTCGGCTCGAGGAAGCGCGCGGCCTGGCGCTGGCGATTGGGCTTGAGGTAGTCGACGCGATCGCGATCCCGATCCGCGAAGCGCGGGCCGGGACGCTGTTCGGTGAAGGCCAGATCCAGAACATCGACGTCGCCTGCAACCAGGACGACGCCGAACTGGTGATCGTCGATGGTTCGCTCAGCGCAATCCAGCAGCGCAACCTGGAAGAAAAGCTCAAGCGCAAGGTCATCGACCGGACCGGCCTGATCCTCGAGATCTTCGGGGAGCGCGCCGCGACTGCCGAAGGGCGTTTGCAGGTCGAACTGGCGCACCTCGATTATCAGGCCGGGCGACTGGTGCGAAGCTGGACTCACCTTGAGCGGCAGCGCGGCGGCTTCGGCTTTCTGGGCGGCCCCGGCGAAACCCAGATCGAGGCCGACCGCCGGATGATCCGCGACCGGATGGCCCGGCTGCGCAAGGAGCTCGACCAGGTCCGCCGCACCCGCGGCCTGCACCGCAGCCGGCGCGAAAAGGCGCCCTGGCCGGTGATCGCGCTGGTCGGCTATACCAATGCCGGCAAGTCAACCCTGTTCAACCGGCTGACCGGCGCCGATGTGATGGCGGAAAACCTGCTGTTCGCCACGCTTGATCCGACGATGCGGCGGATCCGCTTGCCGGGCGTCGACAAGGCGATCCTGTCCGACACGGTGGGGTTCATCTCCGACCTTCCGACCCAGCTGGTTGCCGCCTTCCGCGCGACGCTGGAAGAGGTCACCGCCGCCGATGTGATCGTCCACGTCCGTGACATCGCCAATCCCGATACCGCGCAGCAGAAGATCGAAGTGCTCGGCGTGCTGGCCGAACTGGGGCTGGTCGAAGCCGATGGTGCCGCCCCGACGATCCCGATCGTCGAAGCCTGGAACAAGTGGGACCTGCTCGACGCCGATCGCGCCGCCGACCTGACCGAGCAGATCGCAGCGCAGCGTGACGCGGTGATCGTTCCGGTATCAGCGCTCACCGGGCAGGGCTGTGACGAGTTGCTCGAAGCTGTCGGCAAGCTCTTGACCCAGGGCGCGCGGCTCCATTCCTTTGTGCTGCCGGTCCGCGACGGGCAGCGGCTGGCGTGGCTTCATGCCCACGGTGAAGTGGTCAGCGAAATGGAAGCTGGCGAGGACGAGCGCGGTCCGCTGCGCCGGTTGGAAGTGCGGCTCGAGCCGCGTGAGCTAGGGCGCTTTACCCGGCTCTGATGCCTTGACGTCGTTCCACAGCGCGTCCTGCTGGTCGAGTGACAGTGCTGTGAAATCCTGGCCGCGATCCGCGGCCAACGCTTCCATTGCCTGAAACCGGCGTTCGAACTTGGCATTGGCCGCGCGCAGCGCTTCTTCTGCCGGCACTCCATAGGCGCGAACCAGATTGACCGCGGCGAATAGCAGATCGCCTGCCTCTTCAATGCGTTCCGCTTCCGTTCCAGCGGCAGCGAGTTCGGCCACTTCCTCGGCCAGCTTGTCGGCCGGCCCCTTGGTATCGGGCCAATCGAACCCGACCCGCGCCGCGCGTTTCTGCAGCTTCTCGGCGCGGAGCAAGGCGGGAAGGGTGAGGGCGACGCCATCGAGCGCGCTGGCGGCGCCCTTGGCGGCGCGCTCATTCGCCTTGAGGCTTTCCCAGCGATCCTCGCGTGACTGGCCTTGGTCGGGTGCTTCGCCGAAGATGTGCGGGTGGCGCGCTTCCATCTTGTCGCTGATTGCGGCAGCGACATCGGCGAAAGCAAAGTGTCCGGCTTCCTCGGCGATCCGGGCGTGGAACACGACCTGGAGCAGCAGGTCGCCAAGCTCGTCTTTCAGCGCTGCCAGATCGTCCCGCGCGATCGCGTCGGCAACCTCATAGGCTTCCTCGATCGTGTACGGCGCGATCGTGGCAAAGCTCTGCGCACAGTCCCATTCACAGCCGCGCCGCGGATCGCGCAGCCGTGCCATGATCGAGAGGAGGCGGTCGAGTGGGGGCACGGTGGGCTCGGTCATTTAAGATTGATAATATATATTATGTTAAATGAAAGATAAGCCAGGAAAGCCCACTCACGGGCGGAACAGCCCTATCGCGAGGGTCAAACCAACAAAGATCGTCACCCAGATAGCCAACATTTGCAGCTTCTGTCTTCTTCCGTGTCCGGCGGCATCGGAATCGGACCGGAACGCATAAAGATTGAGCGCCAGTACCATCAACCCACCGATGATCGCGGCAATAGTGTCTCCAGTGCTCATGTTCATGCCAGAACCTCCAGACCGTCATATCCGACCAATACATGGGCCGGAACCTCAGCCTGCAATGCAGCATAGTCGAGCGACTTGTCGAGATGTGTCAGGATCCCGGTTCCGGCGCGGACGGCGTCGATCAGCTCCAGCGACATCGCCAGATGCGCATGGGTCGGATGCGGATCGTGGCGCAGGCAATCGACCGCAAGCACGTCGACGCCGCTCAGCAGATCGACCATTTCACGCGTAATTGAATTGAAGTCTACCGCGTAACCGACCGATTTTCCGTCACAATCGAACCGGAACGCAGTGCTTCCCATCGAAGGCGCGTGCGGCATCGGACAATGACGCACGCCAATTCCGGCACACATCCGCACACGGTCCAGGCTGTCGAGCGACAGTAAGGTCGGATAACCGTCCTGTCCGGCAAAGACGTAGCCGAACCGCTGGCGCAGCCGCCGCACGGTTTCATCGTCGGCATAGGCCGGGATCGGCCCGGCGCGGCCATAGCGCAGCACCCGCAGGTCATCGATCCCGTGGCAGTGATCGGCGTGATCGTGAGTCCAGAATACCGCGTCGATCCGATCGATTCCGTTGGCCAGGAACTGGTTGCGCAGGTCCGGCGAGGTATCGACCAGCAGGCGGCTGCCATCGGCGCTTTCTACCAGGATCGAGACGCGGCTGCGGCGGTTGCGCGGTTCTTCGGGATCGCAGGCGCCCCAATCATTGCCGATCCGCGGCACCCCGGTGCTGGTTCCGCAGCCCAGAACCAGCAACTTCACGCGGCTTTTCCGAACAGCTTGAAGAAGTTGCGGGTGGTTGCGTCGGCCAGTGCCTCGGGCGTGGTGTCACGCAAGGCTGACACGAACCGCGCGGTATCGGCGGTAAAGGCCGGCTCGCAAACCTGGCCGCGGTGCGGCACCGGCGCCAGGAACGGCGCGTCGGTCTCAACCAGGATGCGATCTTCGGGAAGTTCGGCAGCAATTGCCTGCAAGTCCCTGGCATTCTTGAACGTAACGATACCGGACAAGGATATGGTTAATCCCAGCGCAAGAACCTTGCGAGCGAAGTCTTGCGAGGCGGTGAAGCAATGGATCAGCGCCGGATAGGCCCCCTGCTCCATTTCTTCTGCCATGATCGCGTAGGTATCATCCTCGGCATCGCGGGTATGGACGATCAGCGGCAATCCGGTTTCCCGAGCCACAGAAATATGCCGCCGGAACAGTGCCTTCTGCGTTTCCCGGTCGGAATGGTCGTAATAGTAGTCAAGCCCGGTTTCGCCGATCGCGATCACCCGGGGATGCGCCGCTGCTTCGAGCAAGGCAGCCTCGCCCATGTCGGCATGGCCATCGGCTTCGTGCGGATGAATCCCGACGCTGGCCCAGACATCGCTTTCGCGTTCTGCAGTGGCGATCACCTGATTCCACTCGCGCTGGCGGGTCGAAATCGAGAGGAAGCCCCCCACCCCGGCCTGCCGCGCGCGTGCCAGCACTGCCTGCTGGTCCTCGACCAGCCCCTTGTATTCAAGGTGGCAGTGGGAATCGATCAGCATCAGGCGTCCTCGGCCGGCAGTTCGAGCCGCGGGAACACGCCGACGGGCTGCGAAAGGCGGAAATCGGATTCCGCCAGCGCCGAATACCAGTGCGACTGGATCGCTTGATAATCGCGTAATTCCGGCGGGATACCCATTTGATCGAGCAGCTTCGCCGCGCTGGCCGGAATCACCGGAATCGCCGCCACCGCGAGCTGGGCAATCGCGATGTAGAGCGTGGCCAATACCGTCTGCATCCGGGCCGGATCGGTCTTGCGCAGCGTCCAGGGTGCCTGGGCGTCGACATACTGGTTGCAGGCAAAGATCGCCGCCATCCAGTGTTCGAGACCGACCGAAAACTCCAGCGCTTCAAAGCATTCGGGTACGCGCCTGGTGACCGCCTCGTTGACCGTCGCGAACAGCTCCAGATCTTCGGTAGTATGCCCCGAAATCTCAGGGAGATAGGCGTCGCAGTTCTTGAAGACTTGCGACAGTGTACGCTGGGCCAGATTGCCGAAACTGTTTGCCAGTTCAGCATTGCAGCGGGTGACGATCGCCTCGGGCGAATAGGACCCGTCCTGCCCGAAGGCCACTTCGCGCATCAGGAAATAGCGCAGGCTGTCGACCCCGAACTGCCCGGCCAGCGCGATCGGATCGGTGACATTGCCGAGCGACTTCGATTCCTTCTGCCCGCGGTTGAGCAGGAAGCCGTGGCCGAACACCTGCTTTGGGAGGGCCAGGCCAGCGCTGATCAGGAAGGCTGGCCAGTAGATCGTGTGAAAGCGGACGATATCCTTGCCGATAAGGTGCAGATCGGCCGGCCAGTACTTCGCGTAATCGCCAGTTTCGTCGGGGAAACCGAGGCCTGTTATGTAATTGGTCAAGGCATCGACCCAGACATACATCACATGGTTCTCGCTGCCCGGAACCTTGACGCCCCAATCGAAACTGGTGCGCGAGATCGAGAGATCGCGCAGCCCCGATTTGACGAAGCCGATCATCTCGTTACGGCGGCTCTCCGGGCGCAGAAAGCCGGGGCTTTCCAGCAATTCCAGCAATTTGTCCTGATAAGCGGACAGGCGGAAGAACCAGCTTTCCTCTACCGTCCATTCCACTGGGGTTCCTTGCGGAGAAAGCTTTTCGCCCCCCTCCCCGGCCACCAGTTCGCTTTCGTCGTAATAGGCCTCGTCGCGGACCGAGTACCAGCCTTCGTAGCGATCGAGGTAGAGATCGCCATTGGCTTCCATCCGCCGCCACAGTTCTTGCGTTGCGGCATGATGGCGCGGTTCGGTGGTGCGCTGGAAAACGTCATAGGAAACATTAAGACCATCGCACATATCGATGAAATATTGCGACATCTCGCTCGCAAGTTGTGCCGGAGTGATACCCAGGTCCCGCGCCTTTTGGGCCATTTTCAGGCCATGCTCGTCCGTACCGGTCTGGAACCGGACGTCGCGGCCCATCTGCCGCTGGAACCGCGCGATCACATCGGCGGCAATCGCCTCATAAGCGTGGCCGATGTGCGGCTTCCCGTTGGGATAGGAAATGGCAGTGGTGATATAGAATGGTTCGGCCATGGCCGGGTTTTGTCTTTCAATTCGCAGGGTCAGGCGGCCTCTCTAGGCATGGCGAGCGAGGCCAGCAAGGCTCCGATTTCCATCACCGCCAGGGCCGGATCGAAATTGTAAGTCGGCATCTGTGCGGAAAGACGGACCAGTTCGCCATGCGCGGCGATCACCTGCTGGTTGCGCGCGCCGTCGCCCTTGCCCAGTTCGGCCGCGACCACTGCCCGGGCCAGATCGACCGCGGCCTGCTGACGCTCGCGGTCGGGCCTTGCGCCGATTTCCTCAGCCAAGGCGCCGCGCAGGGCGAAATGCTCGTCACCCTCAGCAATCAGACGGACCATCAGCTGATGAAGCTTGCCGAGATCCTGCTCGACGAATTCCAGCGCCGCTCCCGGTGATCCCTCCGCCGCAGCCACGGCGGCTGCCCGCGCTGCCGCATCGGCCTGGGGCGCGATATCGCACAGGATCCGGTCGATCGCGGCATTTTCCAGCGGCGCGAAGCGTAGCACCCGGCAGCGCGAACGGATGGTCGGCAAGAGCCGGCCGGGACGGTGCGTCACCAGCAGGAAGAACGTGCCGACAGGCGGCTCTTCCAGCGCCTTTAGCAGCGCGTTGGCGGCGTTGCGCTCCAGATCGTCGGCCGGATCGATAATCACTACGCGGCGCGATCCCAGCGTCGGGCGGGTGTGCAGCCGGTTGGTCAGCGCGCGGATTTCGTCGATCGGGATCGAGCGCTTGCGGCGGTATTCGCCGCCATCCTCGCGCTTCTTGGCCTCTTCCTTGTTCTCGGGCGGATGCTCGGGGATCAGGATATCGGGATGGGCCTCGATCGGAGGCTGCGGCAGATCCGGCTCACGCACCAGCTCGGCAGCGGCAGCGCGCGCGAATAGGCCCTTGCCGAGCCCTTTGAGCCCGGTCAGCATCCAGGCATGGTGCATTCGCGGGCTGGTAATTGCAGCCCGAAATTCGCGCCAGGCCGGATCGTGGCCGAACAGGTCTGTCACAGCGGTGCCAGCATCGGCGTCAAGACAGCCAGGATGGCCTGATGGACCGTTTCGGCCCTCCCGTTCCCATCGATCCGGGCAAACCGCGCCGGCTCCGCCTCGGCAATCCGCGCGAAGGCAGCGGCGACCTTTGCATGATAGGCTTCGTCGCGCCCGCCGATCCGGTCGGCCCCGTCGACATCACGCAGGGCTGCCCGTTCGCGCGCCACTTCGGGCGAGACCTCGACCAACAAGGTGAGGTCGGGCAGCAGGCCGAGGCTCCCGATCCGGTGCAGCTCGCACAGTTCGGCATCCGAGAGGCCCCCGCCCCCGCCCTGGTAGGCCCGGCTCGAATCGACGAAGCGATCGCAGATCACCCATTTGCCGGCTGCAACGGCGGGCCGGATCAGCCGTTCGACATGATCGGATCGGGCAGCGGCAAACAGCATGGCCTCGGCGCGCGGATGCCAGCCCTCCCCCTCGGTCCCGAGCAGCAGCGCGCGGATCGCCTCGGCTCCGGGAGTACCGCCGGGCTCGCGCGTGACGACGCATTCGATCCCGCGCGCCTCCAGCGCAGCGGCGAGCATGCGGGCCTGGGTGCTTTTCCCCGCCCCTTCCCCGCCTTCGAAGGCAATGAATTTCCCCTGCGTCATGCCAGCAGCCCTAGCAGGGCATTGACCAGCCTGTCGATTGGCCCGGCCTTGCCGACCGCGCTTGTCGACATCAGCGGCAGATAGTGCACCGGCTGCCCCTCGATCGAAACCTCGAGCCCGCCGACCAGCGTGTCCTTGGCAATCGGTGCCCGGATCGGCCCGTCATAGACGATCCGGGCCGAGATGCGGGGCTGCGTCCCCTTGGGAACCGTGATGGTGAACGGGCGCGCGACCGTAACCGGCACCTCACGCGCGTCCCCGTCCTGCACCTTGACCGTGCCGACCACGAAGCCCGGAGCAAGGAACGGTCGGCTATCCCAGGCGCCGTAGCCCCATTCGGCCAGATCGCGCGAGGCCGCAGCCCGGCCGGCCTCGCTGGGTACCTTGCCGACCACCAGCACCAGCCGCCGTCCATTGCGTTCCACCGCACCGAGGAAGGTATATCCAGCCTCGCGGGTATGGCCGGTCTTGATCCCGTCCGCGCCCGGCAGGATCCCTGCAAAGGGATTGCGGCTGACCAGTTCCTGCCCGCGCCAGCGGAAAGCACGGTGGCCGAAATAGCGGTGATAGAGCTCCGGATGCTCGGTTACCAGTGCCTGGGCCAGACGCACCATGTCGCGCGCGGTGACATAGGTCTTGCCGCCATCGGGCAGGCCATTGGCGCTGGCGAAATGGCTGCTGTTCATCCCGAGCGCTTTCGCCCGCGCATTCATCGCCGCCAGCCATGCCGCCTCGCTACCCAGCGCGCCTTCCGCCAGCACAACCGCAGCATCGTTGGCGCTGGCCGTGGCAGTGCCGCGAAGCAGATCGGACACCCGGACCTGCTCGCCTGGCTTGAGCCATAGCGATGTGCCCTTGCCCGACCAGCGCGCGGAGGTCTGCGGGCGCACTGTGAATACCGCATCCTCACGCAGCTTCCCGTCCCGGATCAGGTCGAAAGCGACCAGTGCAGTCATCGCCTTGGTCATCGATGCGGGGAGAAAACGCTGGTCAGCGCTGCGCGAAAACAAGGTCTGCCCGGCGGACAGATCGACCAGCAGCGCGATCGGAGCCTGCTGCGGCGCTGGCGGGCGCGGATCACTGGCGCGCGCGGATACTGCGGCAAAGGCCAGCAACAGCACGCCAAGCGTTGGTTTCAAGGCAGGTCCCCGTCAAACGGCCGTTGCGCCGCCGACAGGGAAGATGTCAGTCGGCGCGCTGGATTCGAGCGTCGCTATAGCCTGCGCCCTTGGCCTTCGCCAAGGCGGCCTTGGCATCGGCTTCGCTGGCAATGGGTCCGACCCTGACCCGCCACAAATTGCCGGCCTGAACTGCCGTGCCGCCCGATTTTTTCGCGGCGTTATCGGCATTGGCCTTGCTTGCGAAGGCCCCGACCTGGACTAGGTACTTGCCCTTGGCGCTGGTGCCGGCTGAAGTAGCTGGCGGCGGGGTTGGGCTGGAGGTGACCACGGCGACGGGTGGCTTGGGCTTGACCGCGGGCGTCTTTGCCTTGGCCTCTGGCTTCGCCTTGCCCTTCGCTTCGGGTTTGGGCGGAAGCGTGGCAGCGGCGACGGCTGGCTCGGTCGCAGGTTCGCGCGTGATCACGCCTTCCTGCTGGTCCAGCTTGCGCTGCAACACGGCCAGCAGCGATTTCGGCGTATCCATCCGCGCCGTTGCCGGCATGCCCGAGCGCAGTGCGGCGCGATCCGGTTCGGGTGGATTCATGCGCCGCACCCGGACCGGGGCATCGCGCCGGCCAATCACGCCAAGCTGGGCAGCAGCCCCAGGCGAAAGTTCGACCAGACCCTTGCCGCTCATCGGTCCGCGCCGTTCGACCCGGACCAGAATGGTCTTGCCGGTATCGAGCGCAGTCACTTCGATATAGCTGGGCAGCGGCAGGGTGCGGTGCGCGGCGGTTACGGCAGTGCCGCCTTCCGCTCCGACCACGGCATGGCCGACCGCATCGTAGTTCATCTTGTCGACCGGGACAAAGGTCTCCCCGTCAACGGTAAAGGCCGGGCCGAGTACCATCGGGTAATCGGAAGCCGGGCTGTTGGCCGGGATTTGAGCCGAGGCGCTCAGCGGGCGATCGCCCCCGCCGCCGCAAGCAGCCAAGAGGGTCAGCGCCGCAAGCGGCAGGCTTTTTTCAACGCGAAATCTCATCTGCAAGCAACCCCACGGACAGTGCGTAGTAGTTCGAGCAGTTATATTGCAGGATAACGCGATAATTCCCGGTTAACAGGAAGGCACCATTCCCCACGCCGTCGGGTTCGAACAGCACTGCCATGGTCGAATCCGCGATCGGAGCCTGCGGCACGACGCCCAGCGCGCGCCATTCTCCCACGGTTTTCCAAACCGAATGGCGGTTGTGAACGGCCGGGCAGCTGGGCGATTCTAGCCGGTTGGTCAGCAGGCGGCGATCAAGCGAATCGGGCGAACTGGCACGCACACCCCAGGGTTCGCCAGGACGCCAGCCGGCATCCTTGAAGTAGTTGGCGATCGAGGCAAAGGTATCGGCGCGGCTGTTCCAGATATCGGCATCGCCGTCTCCATCGCCATCGCGCGCCACGCGCAGGTAGACCGAGGGCAGGAACTGCGGATTGCCGAAGGCCCCGGCCCAGCTGCCCAGCATCCGGCTGCGCGGCACACCGCGATCGGCCATCTTCATCAAAGCGATCAATTCGCCCTCGAACAGATCGCGGCGGCGGCCTTCATAGGCCAGCGTCGCCAGCGATCGGGCCAGATCGAAATCGCCCTTGATCCGGCCGTAAAAGGTTTCCTTGCCCCAGATCGCAATGATCATCTTGCGCGGCACGCCGTATTGTGTCTCGGCTTGGCTGACGAGTCCGGCATTGTCAGCCAGCGCCGCGCGGCCAAGATTTATCCGCTCTGCCCCGATGTGGCGGTTGTAATAGGACCAGAAGGCCGGGGGCGATCCCGGGGTCGATCCAGGCTGGGCCCGGTCAAGCGAGACGACCCGCGGGTTATAGGTCAGGCCATAGGTGATCGAATCGATCGCCCGCTGGCTAACCCCCTCGCCCCGCGCCTTGGCGCCGACCAGTTGGAGATAGCCCAGAAATCCGTCCGCGGAGCTGGTTGCAGCCGGAAGCTGCTGCACCACCGGTACGGCTACATCCTGCGCCGTCAGCATCGCCGGCGGCGCGGAAAGCAGGGCGACGGCGAGGCCGAGCGGAGTTGCCAGTCTGATCTTGCGCAGAAATTCCATCGCCGGACCTTGCCACAGGCCTCGCGATTCGGGAAATCCTCAGGGCGTGACAAACGCGCGCTTTGCCGCTAGCGGCTCGCGGCAAGGACAGGTGGCCGAGTGGTTTAAGGCAGCGGTCTTGAAAACCGCCGTGGGTGCAAGCTCACCGTGGGTTCGAATCCCACCCTGTCCGCCACTATAAATGTGGGCCGCCGCGAGCGGCCCTATTTGATGGTGGCGGGTTCGGGGTGCGGTGAACGGAGCCTTTCGAGCCGGAGCGGGGCGGCGGCGACCGGAGCGAAGCGCCGGTCAATCCCACCCTGTCCGCCACCCCCTTAGTTGCGCAGCCCCAGGAAGCCGAAGGTATCGGCGTCCAGCTTCATCTTCACCGCCACGAATACGCCCTTGTCGGTCTGGCGCGCAGCGCTGAAGTCCGGGTCAGTGAAGCCGGTGAAGTTGTAGCCGACTGTGACCAGCACATCCTTGGTCGGGGTAAAGCCGATCTGCGGGCCGAACGCGTATTTGGTGGTCTTGTCGGTCAGGCTGGTGCTGACCGTACCCACGGCGCCGATTTCAACCCGCTCACCGATGCCGAGCCGGAAATCGATCCCGCCGAGCAGCGTGGTGCCGGCCAGGTCGAACCCTTCGAACCGGTCGAAGTTGTGGCGCACGGCAGCGAACACGCCGACTTCGTGACGCTGCACGAACTGACCATCGTCCTTGCCGCGTGGGCGCCAGTCGGCCGAGACCGAACCGATAATCCGGTCCGAACGGCCATCGCCATTGATCGTCAGCGCACCGCGTCCGGCCGGACCGGCTTCCCCGGCGACAGCATTGGTCACCCGGTCACCGCGGAACTGGACTTTTGCGAGGTAGGCAAAATCTGAATCGGCCGGACGGCTGGCCATGGCAATTGCCGCGTCGAACACTTCGCTGGAAGCGCCGGTCTTGGCCTTGGCGCGGGTCCAGGTGAAGCCGGTGCCGACCATCTGGCCTTCGCCAAGCTGACGGATTGCGCCGAAGGTCACACCCTTGCGGTCGGCCAGTTCGCCATCGCGCCATTCGCCGCGCAGCGTGGCCGACCAGCGCCCGTCGCGCCAGCTGCCGCCCAGGGTAACCGCGGTATAGTCTTCGGCAATAGAACCATTTTCACCCAGGTTGCCGCCGCTCGATGCCGGGTGCGCCGGGTTGATCAGGCGCGCCGGATCAAAGCCAGAAAGCGTGCGGTTGCCATCCAGCGTTGCATCAAGCGTGAGCTTGCTGCTGATCGGGATCGATTGAGCGAGGCCGAATGCGGCATAGCTGCGCTTGCCCAGTTCGGCGATATTCTGCTGGCCCAGCCCGGTCGTTATCCGTGCACCATTCCAGGGCGTCAGTTCAACGCCAACCTGAGCGGTGCGGGCATCGATTCCCTCACCCTTGGCGATTTCATAGCTGCCGACCAGGCGAACGTCGGAAGAGACGCTATACCGCGCGGTCAGGCGGTGACGCTCGGGCAGATCGACCGAGCCGGCCTTGCCAAGCGCGACGCTGGTAGCAGCCGAAAGCTCAAGTTTGTTGTTGAACAGCCGCTGGGTCAGCCCGCCTTCGAGCAGGGTGCTGCTAGCGCTGGTGCCATCGGCCAGACGGTCATGCATTGAGGCGAGACCGATGCGGGCATCGGTATTGCGGGTCCGCCAGGTCGCGCCGAGTTGTACGGCGGTACGGCGGGCCGGATCCGAGAGATCTTCGTCGCGCCAGGCGGCGGCGGTCAAAGCCACAGCTTCGCTGACGCGGTAGCGGGCATCGATCCCGTACTTGCGGCGGCCAAGTTCGGCACCGTTGTTCTGGCCCAGACCATATTCGGCCTCGGCATAGCGGGCATAGGCCAGGGCATCGAACTTGCCGTCATGGTGTTCGACTTCGATCAGCCAGGCGACCGCCTGCTGGCCTTGATGGAAGCTGGAGCCGATTTCGGCGCGCACTTCGGAATCCTTGCCGATCTTGGCGCGGACATCGACAGCTGCGAGATTGCGACGGCCCTGCCCCGGCAGTCCGGCATCGCTGATCGCGCTGGCACCAAGGCGCAACCGGCCCTTCGCAGCCTGATAGCTGAGGCGGATTCCGGCATTAAGATCGCCGCCACGGGCGTCTTCACCCACTTCGAAATCGATCACTGCAAATTGCGGGTTGAGATCGGGATCGCGGCTCAGCAGCGGCTGCTTGAAGGTGATCGTGCCTGACAGCAAGTCGATATCGTAATCGACGAAGCGGCTGAGAGTGCGGCGGTTGATGATCACGTCCGAACGGAACCGGTCGCGCACTTCGATAACCACCACTTCGCTGCCCGGAATGATTTCGCGGGTCGAAAGACGGTAGGGACCCGAGAGGCCGCCACCCTGGAATTCGTCGCGGCGATGGGTCGAGGCGATCTTCGCGGCAAAAGCCTGCACCAGCAGGTTGCCGAAATTGGCTTCGCCCTTGAACCCGGTCGCGGCGCGCTGATAGCGGGCCAGCAGGGTCTGATCGAACCCGGATTCGAAATCTCCGTAAAGCGCATAGAAGCCGGCTCCTTCCAGACGGGCATAGACCTTCTCGCGGCTCTGGGCATCGCGCATATGGTCAGAGATGTCGGCGAAGACGGTGTAGTAGGCGCGCGGATCGACGGCCCCCATCAGCACCTGATCGTCGCGCTGCTTGGCGCTATCGTAGGAAGCCGTCAGGACCAGCCCGTCGGTGATCGGACCCTTGGCATAGACCGCGACGCGGGCCTTGTCGCCCAGATCGCTGTCGAACCGGCCGCTGCGTTGCATTTGATCTGCGACGGTCTTCGAACCGACGGCACCTTCAGCCAAGCCGACAATAGTCCAGTCCTGCTTGCCGGGGACAACCCAGGCGTCCAGCTCGACGCGGCGGCGCTGCTGGCCATCGCTGAGATCGAATTCGGCGTGAAGCTTGCCGCTGGCCATGGTCGGGGCGAGTTCGACATAGGCCATGCCGTCATCGCCGATCACGTGCCAACGCGGGGCATTGCGGCCAAGCCCGGTCAGCGCGCGTTCCTGCATCGCGTCGTTGGCCTGGGCGCTTTCGTAAGGAGCGGAGAGGCGGAATTCGCCGGTCAGGCCAGAGCGCACCGGACGGCCGGCACGGTCGAGGATCCGCAGCGCGAGAACCGGCCGGGTCGCACCGTCAGCGACCAGGCGGCTCTTGGCGAGGACGAGTTCGATACGAGCGGGAGCGCCGGAATAATGCACGTCGCGGGTGAGTTCGGCGGCAACATCGCCCTTCGGACCACGAACTGTCGCGGCCAGGCGAGTGTCTTCACCGTCGAGCGGCACGCCGCGCCAGATCGAGACGGCATAACGTCCTCCGGGAGCCTGCCGGGTGCCATCGAAGGCGATCGGATCGACCGGACGACCATCAACCTTGAGTTCGACCTTCTGGTCGGCGCGGTGCCGGATCGCGACGCGAATGGCGGGAGCGCGGGGGTTGTGCTCGGGTGCCGGGAACAGGAATGCCGGTTCGCCATCGCCCAGCGTCAGCCAGTCGATATCGGCACCCGCAGCCTTCTTTTCAGCGGCAGCGCGAGCCTCGGCATCGCCTTCCAGCGCGGCTTGGCTGGGCTGCGCGGCCTGAGCGAGTGCCCCGGCGGGCAGCACTGCCGAGAAGTCTTCAACGATCAGCTGACCGCCCTGCCCCATCACAAAGCGCGAGCTGGCTCCGCCTGCGCTGCGGGTCGAGCGGGTGCAATCGGTAAACTGACCGCCCTTGGGCAGAGTGCTGGTCTGAACCTGGACCACGTGGGATCCCGGAACCAAACCTTCAAAGTGGTAGCGGCCGTCGGCATCGGTGATGGCATAGCTGCCGTCCTCAAGCACCACCCGGACGCCAGGGATTGGGTTGTGGACGCCATCGACGGTGCATCCGCCATCGGTGATCCGGCCAATCAAGGTAACGCGAGCAGCCAGATCTTCGCGCGATATGCGCACGGTTGCGATGGCCCTGCTGGTGCGGCCGCGATCGTCGGTAGCAACGGCGGTGTTGAGCGCAGTTCCTGCTGGCGCGCCGGGACGTACCGTCATCGCATAGGTCACCGTGCGGGTTGCGCCCGGGGCAACGGTGCCCACGGCAACGGTCAGGACCCGGCCATCGGGCGAGATCGTGACTGCACCCGGCGCAGCCACGCCATCGACCCGGATGCTGTCGGCCCGAAGACGCAGAAGTGGCGACGGGGTATCGACCAGGGTCACGCCGCTCTTGGTATGGAGCGTATCGGGGTTGGACAGCTTGACGGTGTAGAACACGGCATCGCCAGGCAGCGCCACGGCGCGCGAAGCAGTCTTGCTGATCGCCACGCTGACCGGCGGCGCATCGAGCGGGATGTCGACACGGACCGGCGCGGGGCCCGAAAGCGTCAAGGTTTGGCCAAAACTGGCCGGCAGGATTTGCATCGGATTGCCATCGGGACGGCTGAGCGTTGCCAGCTGCGCCGGGCTCGCGGTCGAGGGTGCAGCATAGGGCGCGGGCGGCGTAACCACGATCCGGTAAGTGCCCAGCGCAGCCAGCGGGAAGCGGTATTCGCCCGGCAGCATGGTGTGCACCACTCCAGCTCCGTCGGTGACCGGCTGACCGGAATAGACGATTGAGGGCCAAGGTGTAACGCCATCGTCCGCATAGACCCGTGCCGGAGCGCCGGTGACGGCATCGACCAGCATCACCTGCGCGCCATTCACCGGAGCACCGTTCTCGCTGTCGAAGACCAGGCCATAAGGATCGGCCAGCACGTCGATCCGGGCGCTGACCACGGTCTGATTGCTGCCAATCGGTGCAGTGGTGATCGAAATCGTCGCGCCGCTGGTGATTGACAGGCGGCAGTCGAGCTGGACCGGAGCTGGCGGAACCGCACGGGTCTGGATCGATCCGAAAAATTCGCCGCTGTTGGCTGCGGTTTCGTGGATGGTGACCACTTCGCGATCGCCATTCTGGCTGGCGACGGTCACTTCAAGGCTGTCGACAACGGCGGGGCTCAGGTTAGCCGCCGGCGCGCTGACGCGGAAATAGAGAACCTCGCCGATATGGATCGAGGTGCTGGGCGCTACACTAGCCTGCAGGCTGGGAATTCCGCCCGCCGCACCACCAGCCGTGCTGCCACAAGTTGTGGCGTTATAGGTGATCGTCTGACCGCCCGATGCCGGGGCATAAGTGTCGATCGTAACCGGCTGTTGCGTAACCGAAAAAGACACCGTGTTCGATGTTGCTCCAGCAGGCTGTCCCTGCTCGGTCCAGCTGGCCGACGCGGTATTGGAAATCGTCTGGGCCATCGCCACTGGCGCACCCAGGCACAGCGCTGCAAGCAGCACTGCAAAGGTCACCATGATGTAGCGGAGAAAGTTCATTGGCCCATTTCTTGTGCGGAAGCGGGGGCGACCGGGGTTGAGCCGGTCGCCCCCTCCCCTGGTTAGTTGATGATTGCGCGGAAGCGCAGAGTGCGGGTTGCCCCGGCCACGACGTTGCTCAGCGAACCGCTGACCGTGGTCGTGCCGCTGTTGTAGCTGCCACCGGCGCTGCCGTCGGAGTTGCAGACCCCGCTGGTCACCGTACCGTCGACAAAGATCCCGTAACCGGAATCGTAAGTCACCGTAGCCGGCAGCGGGTCAGAGACGGCCACACTGCTGGCAGTCGCGCTGCCCGCGGCGTTGGCAACCGAGATGCAGTACTCGACCGTCGCGCCCGGAATCGCCTTGGGATTGGTGGTTCCGTTCAGCGGATCGCTGATGATTTTGCTGGTCTTCAGCACGGTCAACGCAGCAGCCAGAACGGTGTAATCGTCCTTGGCCGAGTGCGCGGCATCGCGGGCACCATCGGTGGCGCCGGCAACATCGGCGAACACGGTATCGACGAAGTTTGGATCAACTTCGTTGAGCGCGCCGGTGTTGGTCTGGCTGAGCGCCGCGCCAACACTACCCGAAGCCCCACTTTCCCGGCTGGCAGCAGTAAGCGTGACCGCGGCAACCGCACCAGTGGAAAGGCCAAGCGGCACATCAGCCACAACAAACACGGTTCTTGAAAGATCCGCACCGAGCTCATCGAGATAGGTGACTTCGGTGTCACCGGCATTGAAGGTGCCGCTGTTGTCCGTATCGACATAGATCTTGACGTTGGTCACGTCGAAGCTGTCGGTGTTTGAGTGCGCGCCAGCGCCGCCCACTTGCTGCGCGGCGGTCAGCGCGAAGTCGAGCGTGGCGTTCGAGTTGTTGGTCACCGTGAAGGTGGTCACCGCCTGGGTCTGGCCCGGCGAAACCTGCGTGGTGGTGGTGCCGACTTCAGCCACGGTCACGTTGACCTTGCGGTCAACCTTGAAGCTGTTCGATGCCCCCGTAGCGGTCTGCGAAACACCGCCGACCTGGTAGTTCACGGTTACCGAGTTGGTGATGGTCGTGCCCGACGCCGTTCCACTCGCCAGCGCCGGTGTGGCGCTGAAAACGGCGACAGCAGCACCGACCGTCCCAAGCAGTCTGCTATACCCTTTCATGTTCATTCCCTTCTTCTCACTGGCCGAATGAAGACCCGTCCCGGCCGAGACGGTTCACCGCTTTTCAGCGGACGATTGCGTTGTAGGAGAGCGCCCCGCTGGCACCCGGCGCGACGACGCCGAGCACCCAGCGCAGGTGCGTTACATCTGCGGCCGTAGCCGGACGGGTTCCGCCCTTGCCGTCACTGACGGTCAGGGTGGAAAGCTTGCCCCAGGTCTTGCCGCCGTCGACCGAAACGGTCTGGGCATCAGCCCCATCGCTCGCAAGGGCGACCCCGTTCGGTACCGGGTTGGTAACAACGAAGTTGCGCACGGTTTCGGTCGAGGCGTTGCGATACTTGGTGGTGAAAAGCAGCTTGTCACCGGGGACCACGACCTTCGGGTCTTCCAGCTGGTGCTTCTCTTTCCCGTTCTCGACGATGACCTTATCGACCTTGACCACGCCGATCAGCTCGATCGGCTGTGCGGCCTGCGCCGAAACACTCATCGCTGATCCAGCGAACGCGAGGGTAACGGCAACTTTGGCAATCCAGTTGCGGATCATCACGGCTCTCCTCAGTTGATCTTGACGTTGAACTTGACGACCTTGGTCGTGCCCCCGGCAACCGTGCCAAGGTTCACGTCGATCCCGGTTCCGCTGGCGGTGCCGGCATCGGCATCTGCCGCGTCGGTCAGAGCCGCGGCATCGAGGGTCATCGTGCTCGCTTCGTAGGTCGTCCCGGTGGGATAGGCGTCGGTTACGTGCAGGTTCTCGACCTGGCCCGTGCCGTTGACCGTTGCGGTCAGGGTGTAGGTCACGACTGCACCCGGAACCGGCTGGCTGCCACCGAACGGATCGGCGATCGAGGCCGCCTTGGTCAGCGAGACGGTCGCCAATGTAGCGATCAACGAATCGAAAGCATTGTCATCGGCGCCCGAAGATCCGACCACGGCATCGCCGCCGCCAGCGCCCTGGCCCGCAAAGGCGGTTCCCGGGGTACCGGTCCCAGTCACCGCGCTGGCGGTAAGCTCGACCTGGCTGGTCTGGCCATCGGTGGCGGTCGTCGGCAGGCTGACAATAACGAACACCGTCAGCGAACCGTCTGCAGCGATCGAAGGGGTCGGCGAGCCGCTCGGAAGGACTGCATCGACGCCTGGATCGTAAGTGCCGTTGCCATTGCTATCGATCACTACCTGCTGGACGGTCGCATCGAACTGGTTTCCGGCGACGGCAGGGTTGATGGCGAGGTTGAAGGCTTCGGGGCCATTTCCGGTATTGGTCACCGAATAGGCCAGGACAGCCGTGCCTGATCCGGCACTGACAGGGGTCGAGGTCAAGCCGGCCACGGCCACGTCAAGCAGCTCGTCAACCCGAACCGTCACGGTGTTGGACTGGACCGTTCCGCTGGCCGTACCCGATGTGTAGGTTGCCGAAGCGGTGTTTTCGATCAGAGTACCGGCGCTGACGCCGGTAGCCTGGGCCATTTGCGGTACCGCAAGGGCTGCGATCGCAAGAGCAAGCGCGCTTGATGCCCTGCCCAACTCAAACCTGTTTGTACATTTCATCTCAATTTCCCTTATCAATGCCCATGATCTAATTGTTTTTATTAATTAACTGTGCCGCGAAAGCGGAGCGCAAAGGCTGCACCCGAAGCCAACGACGATGCCGATCCGGAAATGGTGGTGCCCGAAATTGCGGCACCGAACGGGTCGGTCTCGTCGGCCCCGGTGTTGTTGTCGTCTTCACTGGTTGGGCTGCCGGTGCAGCTGTTCGCGGTCTGCAGCGTGCCGACCGAATAGGTGAAGCCAGTGGGCAGCGCGTCCGAAGCGGTCAGGTTGGTCAGCGCGGCCGGCCCGGTGTTCGCGACCAGGATGCAGTATTCTACCAGCGCACCGGGGATCGCCTTGGGGAAGCTGGTACCGTTGACCGGATCGCTGATCACGGCCGAGGCTTTGCTGACGTTCAGCACCGCGCGCGGAGTGCAGAAGGTGATGTCGTGGATTGTTATCCCCTGCTGCCCCGGATTGGCCGGCGCAAGCGAGTGGTTGCCATAGTTGACCACAATCTGGTCGATCGGCGCGCTGAACGTGACGACCACGTTGCCGTTCGCCGATGCATCCGCCGAGGTCACATCGCCATAAGCGCTGTTTCCTATGACATAGTTGGAGGAGCCGTTGGTCAGCGTCGGATTTACGGCCGAGCCATTATAATAGCCGACCACCGTAACCTTGTCGGCGAACTGGCCCGCGGCATAGTCGACATCGAAGATCCGGAACTGGGCGCCGGGCACGGCTGTGCCGAGGTTGATGGTGGTCTGGACGGTCTGGCTGGAATTTGCCATATCGACCAGCTGCATCAGCGAGCTTTGGACTGGTGAAAATCCTCCGGTAACAGTCGTCTGTTCGGCTGGTGATTGTCCGCCAAGCGCCGCGTTGTTGAGGAATACGGCTGGATTGGTGATCGAAAAGCCGACTGTGCCGATCCCGGTAATCGAATAATTGTTCGACAGTGTGCCGGCGGTCCAGGTTTGCGCGTCCCAGTCGAACAGCAGGGTCCCAACCGGGCAAGACAGGGTCGGCGCGATACCGGCCGAGCGGGTCGAAGTGGCGGTGAAGGCGATGCTGGCATAATCGTCTTCGCTGGTTACGCCGTTGTTGGGCGTAGAGTTGCTGTCACCAACCGAAGAAGCGGTAACCTCTGCCGTATTGGTGACCGTGACGCCGCTATTGGCGGTGACGGTTACCGTGATAGTCAGACTGGCATTCTGCCCCGGGGCAAGCGTGCCAACGGACCAATCGCCCGTGCTGCTATTGTATGTGCCAGTGCCGGAGGCGCTGACGAAGCTGACCCCACTTGGCAACACATCGCGCACCACGATGCCGCTGGCTGAACTGGTCGATCCGGCGGCATTGGCGACTGTCAGGGTATAGGTAACATTCGAACCGGTGGCCGGAGCCGTGGTGCTGACGGCCTTGGCAAGCGACAAATTGGCAAAGGGACCGGCTTGAGTCAGGTAAAGGTCGGCCTGGAAGAAGGTTCCGCTATCGCCGTTGGCATTGTCGCAAATTTCCAGTGTCCAGGTGCCGTTGGCATTCTGGCCATCGAACGCGCTTAGGGCCGACAGCGGCCGGAAACTGGCGCTGTAGGGCGGGACGACGGTTGTTGCGGTGGCGGTTGACGCAGTGTTGTAGGTCGAGACCGAAGCCGCCGCCTCGTCATCAAACGTCAGATTGAAATTGTCGACATTGCCGCCCTGGCTGGCTGTAAGCTGAACTCGGGTCCCGGTTGGGGAAACCAGATACACCTCGATGTCCGCACGCCAGGTGTGCGCCATCAGCAACCCTAAATTGACATCCGAGACGGTGTAACTCGTGCCGACAGCAAAGGTGCGCGTGAAGCGCGCCGTGCAGGGCGTGGCCGTCTCGTTGATCCCGTTGGTCGCGCTGTCGGTTGTGTTGGAGTATTGGTTGACCGTCTGGGCCAGCGCAGCGGAGGGCGACATCAGCAGTCCTGCAAGCAGGCACAAGCCTGCCATCACTGCGTGAAGTGCAAGTTTGGCTTTGCCGAGATTCAGGTGCGAGAGCGACCCCATGAAAGGTCTAATGACCGAAACTGGTAAATCCATCGTTAAACCCGCTAAATTAGGGTAATCTTGAACTAGGGATTATCCAGCAAATCGTCCGCGCTGCCGGCACCGAGATGGCGAGTTTGCGGTAGGCGAATAAGGAGAATTTCCGGAACGCGGTTACGAATTGGAAACCGATCGGGCGTTAGTTCCCGGGCCATGCTGATGAACCAGATTTCCCCTGTCCCGACACACGAGGCAAGCTCCAATCGCGCCAGCCAGCGCGCCACGCTGTGCATCCGCTGCGAGGTCCGTCAGGGCACGCGTCCTTGGCAAATGGTTGTTCTGGATGACTTATCACCCAAGGGATTCCGGATTTCCGGGCTCGCTCACGCCGATCAAGCCAAGCCGCTGTCGATCCGCTTGCCGCGGATGCAGCTCCTCACAGCGCGGCTCTGCTGGGTCGCCGGACCAGTTGTCGGCTGCGAATTTACCGCCCCATTGCACGTCGCTGTGTTTGAACACCTGGTGCGTAAAGCTCAGACAAATTGAGCCGATCAGATGTGCAGCGCGCGGCCGTAGGCGGCGAGCACCGATTCGTGCATCATTTCCGATAGCGTCGGGTGCGGGAAGACCGTGGCCATCAGTTCGGCCTCGGTGGTTTCCAGCGTCTTGCCGACGACATAGCCCTGAATCAACTCGGTCACTTCGGCCCCGACCATGTGTGCGCCGAGCAATTCGCCAGTCTTGGCGTCGAACACCGTCTTGATGAAGCCCTCGGCCTCGCCCAGCGCGATCGCCTTGCCGTTGCCGATGAACGGGAAAGTCCCGGCCTTGACCGTGTAGCCGGCCTCCTTGGCCCTGGCTTCGGTCAGCCCGACCGAGGCGACCTGCGGGTGGCAATAGGTGCAGCCCGGGATATTGCGGCGGTCCATCGCATGGGGGTGGACTTCCTTGTTGCCGAGCTCCCGGGCGATGCTTTCCGCCGCAATCACGCCTTCGTGGCTGGCCTTGTGCGCCAGCCAGGGTCCCGGGGTGACATCGCCGATCGCCCAGACCCCGGGCACATTGGTGCGGCCATAGTCGTCGATTGCAATGATTCCGCGTTCGGCTTTGATTCCAAGTGTTTCAAGGCCAATGTTCTCAGTGTTTGGAACAATCCCGACCGCGACGATCACGTGGCTGAAGTCCGATGTGGCGAGCTTGCCGTCCTTGCCCTTGATCGCGGCCTTGATCCCGCTGGCAGTGACGTCGATCTTTTCGACCCCGGCGCCGGTCAGGATCGTCATGCCCTGCTTCTTCAGCGCCTTTTCGAGGAAAGCGGAGACATCGGCATCCTCTACGGGCACGATCCGGTCCATCATCTCAACGACGGTAACTTCGGCGCCCATATCGTTGTAGAAGCTGGCAAATTCGATCCCGATCGCGCCCGATCCGATCACCAGCAGTTTTGACGGCATTTCCTTCGGCGTCATCGCGTGGCGATAGGTCCAGACCCGATTGCCATCGGCCTTGGCGAAGGGCAGGTCGCGCGCCCGCGCGCCGGTGGCGACGATGATGTGTTTGGCGGTGAGGTTCTCGGTGCCCTTGTCGCCCTTGACCTCGAGCTTGCCGGGCGCGAGCAGCTTGCCCTCACCCATGAACACCGCGATCTTGTTCTTCTTCATCAGGTGCGTGACGCCCTGGTTGAGTTGCTTGGCCACCCCGCGGCTGCGTGCGACCACGGCATGCAGGTCGGCGCTGATCTTCTCGGCTGCGAGGCCATAGTCCTTGGCGTGGCTCATGTAGTGAAAGATCTCGGCCGAACGCAGCAGCGCCTTGGTCGGAATGCAGCCCCAGTTGAGGCAGATCCCGCCAAGGTTCTCGCGCTCGACAATCGCGGTCTTCAGCCCCAGCTGCGCCGCCCTGATCGCCGCGACATAGCCGCCGGGGCCGGAACCGAGGACGATGAGGTCATATTGATCAGACATAAGACACCCTAAACACCTGCTCTTTCAGGCTTGAAAACGAGGAACCAACCGGCAATTGCGAAGGCATTGGCAGCAAGCAGGATCGGAATTCCGAGGAAGATCACACCAAATGCCCCGCCCCCAGTGAACAGGACAAGCCCGACACACAGCGCGATCGCATTTGCCAGTCCAGCCAAATGCCACAGCCCGAAATCCTGAAAATCACGCGCCAAGCGATAGACCAACAAAGCGACAGGCAAGCCGATCAGGAAACTTCCAGCAAAAGCCAAGCCCATGTACACGGTGGCGGCCGACAGGATGTAGTCCGGATCGCCGCCGCTGGTCAGGAGAACTGTCATCGGCAGCCCGGAAAGCACGGAAGCAATCGTCGCGGTCAGCGCCATCCTGACTGCGACAATGCGTTTCACGCCACCAACCCCAACGGGTTCTCCGCGAGGTCCTTGAACGCCTGCATCAGCTGCGCTCCGTCGGCGCCGTCGATCGCGCGGTGGTCGAAGCTGCCCGTGGCACTCATCACCGAGGCGACCGAGAGCGCGCCGTCGACCACGTAGGGGCGCTGTTCGCCCGCACCGACCGCCATGATCATCGCCTGGGGCGGGTTGATCACCGCGTCGAACTGCTTGATCCCGAACATGCCGAGGTTGGAGAGGCTGGCGGTGCCGCCCTGGAATTCGTGCGGCTGCAGCCTGCCGGCCTTGGCCTTGTCGGCCAGCGCCTTCATCTCGGTGCTGATCTGGGCCACGCCCTTCACGGCGGCGTCGAAGATGATTGGGGTAATCAGGCCCGAAGGCGCGGCGACCGCGACCGATATGTCGGCGCGGCTGTACTTGCGCAGTTCGTCGCCAGCGAAGGAGACGTTGCACTTCGGCACGCGGATCAGCGCCTTGGCCAATGCCTTGATCAAAAGATCATTGACCGAGAGCTTTACGCCATCTGCTTCAAGTGCCTTGTTAAGTTCGCCGCGCAGTTTGAGCAGGGCATCGAGCCGGACGTCGACCGTCAGGTAGATGTGCGGAATGGTCTGCTTGGCCTCGGTCAGGCGGCGCGCGATGACCTTGCGGACGTTGCCCAGCTTCTCGGCCTCATAAGGAATGCCGAAGTCCGGTACCGGTGCCTGAACGGCAGGCGCAGCGCTGACAGGAGTTGCAGCCGGAACGGCAGCGCCGGGCTGCGCACCCTCGACATCGGCCTTGACGATCCGTCCCCCGGGCCCGCTGCCCTTGATGGACTTTAGATCGACGCCCTTCTGCCCGGCAATCCGCTTGGCCAACGGGGATGCGATGACTCTTTCGCCAACTCCGGCTGAGCTTGTCGAAGCCTTTGGCGCGGCGGTTGCGCTTGGTGCTTCGACAGGCTCAGCACGAGCGGGGGTAGGAGCGGAATCAGAAGCTGGCGCGGTTGCTTTCGCTGCTGGCGCCGCCCCGGCATCCTCATCCTCACCAGCCAGCACCGCGATCACCGTGCCGACCTTCACCCCTTCGCTGCCCTCGGGCACCGCGATCGAGACGATCGTGCCTTCATCGACCGCTTCGAATTCCATCGTCGCCTTGTCGGTCTCGATCTCGGCCATGATGTCGCCAGAACGGACTGTGTCGCCCGGCTTGACCAGCCATTTGGCGAGGGTGCCCTCCTCCATCGTCGGAGAGAGCGCGGGCATCTTGATTTCGATGGGCATGGTTGCCTTCGGGTCCTCACTGGGGAGTGGTTGTCGTTACGTCTCTGGCCAGAAATTGGCGAAACGGCAAGATGCTTGCGCCGAATACGATTGTATCGGATATCTGGATAGGTGGGGGATCGGCGATGCGCGTTTATCTGGTGATCATGGACGAAACGGAAGAGGCGAGCACCGCGCTACGCTTCGCCGCGAGCCGCGCCGCGCGCACCGGCGGACAGGTCCACTTGCTCGCGCTGGTCCCGCGCCAGCAATTCGTTGCATTCAGCGGGATTCAGGCGACGATCGAGGAGGAAGCCCGGGCCCGGGCCGAGGCGCTGGTTACTTCGGCGGCGGGCAGCCTGATGGCCGGCACCGGCGAAGCGCCTGCGATTGCGGTTCGCCAGGGCGACGGGGTCAGCGTGATCCGCGAATACCTGACCGAACACCCGGAGGTTTCGGCCCTGGTGCTCGGCGCTGCGGCCAATGGCGGCCCGGGGCCGCTGATTGCGCACTTCACCGCGATGTCAGGGCAATTGCCCTGCCCGGTCTATATTATCCCCGGCGGGATGAACGACGCCGACCTCGAACGGCTGAGCTAGCGCCGCTTGCCCTGATGCCGGATATTGCCGGGGCGGCCGCGCGGACTGGCAAAGTGTTTGCCTTTCTTTTTGAGCGGCAGCGGCTTCCCGCGCGGTTCGATCCGGCCTTCGGCGGCCTCGGGCTCGAACTTCAGGGCGCCGGTCAGCGGATTGGCCTCGGCCAGGCGGAGCCGTAGGATCATGCCCAAAGTAAAACGGTCACCGCTCTGCTCGCCATTCAGCGCCTGCGCCTTCTCATCATGGAAGAACCGTTCGTCGCCCAGTACCGATACCGGAACAAGGCCATCGCCGCCCAGTCCAATGATCGTCGCGAACAGGCCAAAGCGCTGAACCCCGGTAATCCGGCATTCGAACACTTCGCCCACCCGCGCGGAAAGCCAGGCGGCGACGTAGCGGTCGATCGTCTCGCGCTCGGCCTCCATTGCCCGGCGCTCGGCCGCGCTGATCGCTTCCGAGACACGCGTCAGATCAGCGCGATCGCGTTCCGAGAGGCCTGAGCTAGGCGGCAGGTCGCCGATGGGTCTGGGCTGCTCCAGTCCGAACCCGTCAACCAGCGCGCGGTGGACCAGCAAGTCGGCATAGCGGCGGATCGGCGAGGTGAAATGGGCATAGGATCCCTGCGCCAGTCCGAAGTGGCCGGCATTTCGGGGACCATAATAGGCCTGGGTCTGGCTGCGCAGAACTGCCTCCATAATCAGAGCCTTTTCAGACTCATCGGCAACATCCTTGAGCATCCGGTTGAACAGGCCCGGAGTCACCACCTGGCCCAGCGCGAACTTGCGATCGAAGGTGGCAAGGTAATCCTTGAGCGCGACCAGCTTTTCGCGGCTGGGCGGCTCGTGAACCCGGTAGACGACCGGGCTGACCTTCGCTTCCAGCGCCTTCGCCGCCGCGACATTGGCCGCGATCATGAAATCCTCGACCACCCGGTGCGCATCAAGCCGTTCGCGCAGCGCGATTTCTTTGATCTTGCCCTGCTCATCCAGCACGACGCGCCGCTCGGGCAGCTCCAGCGCGAGCGGATCGCGGGCGTCGCGCGCCTTCTCCAGCGCGCGCCAGGCGTCCCACAGGTTGCTCAGATTATCTGCAGCCTCGTCAGCATCGATCCGGCGCTGCGCCTCTTCATAAGCGATGACCTCATGAATGCGGACCAGCGCGCGGGTGAAGCGCCAGTCGGAAACTTTGCCCTCGGCGGAGATCTGCATGTGGCAGGCCATCGCCGCGCGGTCTTCGCCGGCGCGCAGGCTGCAGACATCGGCGCTCAGCACTTCGGGCAGCATCGGGACGACCCGGTCAGGGAAATAGACCGAATTGCCGCGCCGCCGAGCCTCACGGTCAAGCTTGCTGCCGGGGCGGACGTAGAAACTGACGTCGGCAATCGCGACCAGGGCGCGGAAACCGCCCTGCCCGTCCGGCTCGGCCCAGATCGCGTCGTCGTGATCGCGCGCGTCGCTGGGATCGATCGCGACGATCGGCAGATGGCGCAGGTCTTCGCGGTGATCGGGGCTGAGCGGCAATCGCGCCGCCACTTCGCCTTCCGCCAGCGTCTCGGGATCGAAGGCAAAGGGGATGCCGTGTTTGTGAATCGCAATCAGGCTGAAGGCCTTGGGCGCGAGCGGATCGCCCAGCACCGCAGTGACCTTGACGCCCGAGCGCGGACTGCGCCCGGCGGGCTCGGCCAGGACCAGCTGGCCTTCCTCGGCCCCGCCCAGATCGGCGATCGGCGAGGAATTGCGGACCCGCTTGTCGACCGGGGCGAGCCAGCCCTTGCCGCTGCGATCGATCTCCACCACGCCCAGCACCTGATCGGCCTGGTTGGGCAGCTTCTTCATCGGGTGAGCGATCCACCCGGTCGCGGTTTCTTCGGTCCGGGCGAGGACACGGTCGCCGCTGCGCAGCGCGGTGCCCTTGCCCTTTTCGCGCAGGCGCAACCGCGGCGGCGGCGTGGCGTCATCGGGGTTCCAGCTGTCGGGGATCGCCACGGCTTCGCCGTCGTCGGTATCGATCACCCGCAGCACGGTCACCTTGGCGACCCCGCCGACCCGGTGGAAGGCGGTGCGGTTGCCGTCAATCAGGCCTTCCTCGGCCATATCCTTGAGCAGCGCCTTGAGCTGGATCTTTTCCTGCCCCTTCAGCCCGAAGGCGCGCGCGATCTCACGCTTGCCGGCGGGATCAGCGCTGGAGGCGATGAAATCGAGGATCTGCTGGCGGCTGGGGAGGCCGGGCTGCGGGCGCTTGGCGCCGCTCAAAACCGCACCGGTGCATCGCCGAAGCGGTTGGGTTCGTCGTCGCTGTCGCGCACACCGATCCAGATCACCAGGCCGATCGCCACCCAGGAAAGCAGGCCAAGGCCGCTCTGCGACTGCATCATCTGCGACATGTCCGGCGTTGCCCCCGGCTTCATCGATTTCAGCATGGCGACCGAAGCCTCGATCTGGCGCGGAGCCTGGGCCAGCGCGATTCCGTAAAGCGTTCCGGGGACCAGCACGAGCCAACCCGACAGGTTGCTGTCGTGCAGCCGCCGGACAGTACTGCAGACCACCAGCAGCATCGAGACCACGCCGATCGCAACCCCGATCCAGACTATCCGGGAAAGATCGTCCGCCATCATGGTCATCATCCGGCTTTGCATAGCGATGACATCTTCAGGCTTGCCGCTAGCGAACGTCTGCATGGTCATGTTCATGATCTTCATCGTCATCGGAAAGGACACGACCATGCCGGCGGCATAGCGCACCACAAATACCGCCAGCACCCAGTACCAGAAGGTCTGGCGCGCATCCCGGCCATTGGGGTTGGTCAGGTTGCTCAGCGCGTGCTTGACGGCTCCCCACATATCCGCGTTCCCTTCCTTCGCCGGTCAGTAGGCCCGGGCGACGTAGATCGTCTCGACCGCAGGCTTGCCTGTGAACAGACAGGTACCCGAAACCGGCGCAGCGTCCAGCGGCGTATTGCGCATCGTCAGCTTCAGCGCCTTGAGCCTGGCGACGACCGTTTCCAGCTCGGCCCCGGTGGGTCGCGACCAGCCCAGTTCAACCCAGCCCGGGTACTTCTGGTCCTCGGCGAAATAGGCTTCGAGCCCGGCCATGTCGGTCACCCCGCGGTGAATACTGGCATCGCGGCGGGCCTTGGCCTCTGCATAAAGCGAGCGCTGGATATCTTCGAGTTCGGCGGCCGCCGCGGCGAGGAAGGCATCGCGATCCTGCCCGGCGAAATTGACCTTGCCATCCTCGCGGTAAAGCCGGTCGCGGCGCAGGGCCGAGACTTGCCCATTTGCAGCATCGCGCCCGCCGATCTCCAGAATGAGCGGCACGCCCTTCTTGACCCAGCCCCAGCGCTTTTGCGTGGCCTTGCCGGCGCGCTTGTCGAGCAGCACGCGGATCGGCTCACCCAGCGCGGTCTGCGCGGCGAGTGCGCGGCGCAGGTCCTCGCAATAGGCGAGCAGCGCCTCGTCGCCATCATCATCACGCAGCATCGGCAGGATCACCACCTGGTGCGGAGCGATCGCAGGCGGCACGCGCAGGCCATCGTCATCGCCGTGAGTCATGATTACCCCGCCGATTAGCCGGGTCGAAACGCCCCAGCTGGTGGTGTGGCACAGCGCCTGTTGACCTTCGCGGTCCTGATAACGAATGCCCGCTGCCTCGGCGAAGCCGGTGCCAAGGTAATGGCTGGTGCCGGCTTGCAGCGCCTTGCCATCCTGCATCATCGCTTCGATCGAATAGGTCGCAACGGCGCCGGGGAAGCGTTCGTTCTCAGGCTTCTCGCCAGCGAAGACCGGCATGGCCAGTTCGTCTTCGGCATGGGCACGGTACATCTCGAGCGCGCGGAGCGTTTCGGCCATCGCATCGTCGCGGTCGGCGTGGGCGGTGTGGCCCTCCTGCCAGAGGAATTCGCTGGTCCGCAGGAACATCCGGGTGCGCATTTCCCAGCGGACCACGTTTGCCCACTGGTTGGTCAGCAGCGGCAGATCGCGCCACGACTGGATCCAGCGCGCCATCGCCTGGCCGATCACGGTTTCCGAAGTGGGCCGCACGATCAGCGGTTCTTCCAGCTTGGCCTCGGGATCGGGCACCAGTCCGCCCTTGCTGTCCTGGATCAGCCGGTGGTGGGTGACCACCGCCATTTCCTTGGCGAAGCCATCGACATGTTCGGCTTCCTTGGCAAAGTAGCTGAGCGGAATGAACAGCGGAAAATAGCAGTTGTCGACCCCGGCAGCCTTGATCCGCGCGTCCATCAGCTTCTGAATCCGTTCCCAGATGCCATAGCCCCACGGGCGGATCACCATGCAGCCGCGCACGCCGCTTTCCTCGGCCATTTCGGCTTCGGAAATGACTTCCTGGTACCAGGCGGCGAAGTTTTCGGAACGGGTTACAGAGAGGGCGTGCTTCATGGGGCGGCGCGATAGCCGCTTGGGCATGGCGGGGCAAGGTTTGTGCCAGACGCAATCGGTGTTATGCTTGCGCCATGGCGAAAGGGGAACGCTGTTTGGCAATCGGGGCAGCCGCCGTGCTGCTGGCATCGGTGCAGCTTGCCGAGGCTCAGGTTGCTACGCGCAATACCGCGGGAACCGCCCCCGCGGATAGCACTCAGACCGGAACCAAGGTCACCCCGGAACAGGTCATCAAGACGCTCGACGCCTTATCCAAGCTGGTCAAGAAGAAGCCGCCAGCAACCACCGCCACGCCTTTACCGACACCCACTCCTGAACCAACTGCAACTGCAGCAGCCGGGATACCCACCGCACCCGCCACGGTCACCCCGTTGGCACCCGCGCCAAGGCCAAGTCCCACCCCGACAGCACGCCCCGCTTCGACGCAACCCCAGCCAGCGGCCAAACCGGCCCCAGTTGCTTCAAAACCCGCCGCAACGGCGATCCCAATACCATTACCATTACCAAGCGCGCCGGCAACGCCGGACACACCTGATCCGCCGCCGCCTGCAATTGTAGCGCCGCCGCCCATCCTGGTTGAGCCACCTCCGCCGCCGCCAGAGCGCAGTCCGCTGCCTTGGGCCCTGATCGGAGGCCTGCTCGCCGCTGCGGCGGCAATCGGCACCGCGCTCTACCGCTGGTTCTGGCCCAAGCTGGTGTTGAGTTGCACAATCGAGACCGGACCGGGCAACCTTGGCACCATGTCCACCCCGCTGGTCAGCGCACCCGAGGCGACTTTCGATCTGCGGATCGAGGTGGGTCAAGCCAGCCCACCGCGCGGCAATGCAATTCTGGGAGAGCCAGCATGATCGAACCGGGTCAGATCGAACTCGCCGCGCTGATCCCGCCGGAACGCTTCGATGAAGCCGCGGCCAGCGCGCGCGAAGAAATGAAGGAAGAAGGCGGCGGCCGGCTGCAGCGGGCCTTGGCCGGGCTTGCTGGCCCGCGGATTGCCGCACTGGTCGATGCCAAGCTGAAGCAGATCGACCTGATGCCGCTGTTCATCAAGGGCTGGGGCAAAGCGCCGGAAATCGAACAGGCCGTCAAAGCCGCTGAAACGACGGGGGAGCCGCGTTTCATCCGGCTCGGCAAGCTCGAACAGGATCTCGATCTCTATCCGATCCTCGGAATTTCCGGTTGGGGGCTGACCGCCAGCCCGATCCAGTTCACGCTGACCCTCAAGGCCGAATTCGAAGCGGTCGAGGTTGGGCTGGACAAGGGCAGCGTGGTGGAGATCGCGGGCGGGCTGTGCCGCCTAGCTGCCGTGCTCAAGTTCGGCCAGGCAACATTCCCTTCCGGGCTTGACCCGATTGAATGGAAAGTCGGCAAAGGCAGGAAGTTCAAACCCGGCGTATCGCTGCTGGGCTCGAAGCAGAACTAGCGCCTAGTCCTTGCCGAGTTTGTCGAGTTTGGCCTGCATTTCCGCCATCTGCTTGCGCAGCGCGGCTATCTCATCGTCCTGACCGCCGCTCTTCGAAACGGACTTGCCGTCATCGGCCAGGCCCGGAACGAAGGCCGAAGCGGCGGCCTTGAACATCGCCAGATTCTGTTGCGCCAGCTTGGCCAGCGGATTGCCTGCCTGGCTTGATTCGAACGCCTCGCGCAGCTTGGACTGGTTGGCGCGGAACTGATCCATGCTGGCTTCCAGGTAATGCGGAACAAGTCCCTGCATCGAATTGCCGTACATCCCGATCAGCTGCCGCAGGAAATTCACCGGGAGCATCTGCTCACCCGTCGTGCTTTCCTCTTCCATGATGATCTGCGTCAGGATCTGGTGAGTGATATCGGTGCCAGACTTCGCGTCGAGAACTTTGAAATCCACTCCTTCGCGGGTCATCTTCGCGAGGTGGTCAAGCGTAATATAGCTTGACGACTTGGTGTTGTAGAGCCGCCGGTTGGCGTACTTCTTGATGACAACGGTTTCGCCCTTGGCGTCGCTCATGTTCCAAAACCCCGCAGGGAAAGGCCCCTTCCGCCCTTGTTAGCACCTGCAATAGTTGCAATGCAACAAATCCATGCTGCGCAGCATTACCGAGCAAATCGGCCGCCCAGCAGGGTCAGCAGCTCATATTGGGACAGGCCGCTGATCCGTGCAGCTTCGGGAAGTGTATAGTCCAGCCCGACCCAGTCGCCCTCACCTAGGTGCGGCGCGGCGGAGAGATCGATCACGGTCATGTCCATGGAAACCCGGCCCAGCACCGGCAGGTGCGCATCGTCGGCCCGCATCACACCCTTGCCCGACCAGCAGCGCAGATAGCCATCAGCATAGCCCATCGCGACCACGCCGACCCGCATATCACGTTCTGCAACAAAGGTGGCATTGTAGCCGATGCCCTCTCCCGCATTGACAGTGCGCACCTGCATGATCGCCGCTTCCGGAAACGCAACTTGCCGGATCTCGCTCGCAAGTGCGATACTGGGAACGCCCCCGTAAAGGGCCAGCCCAGGCCGGGTCAAATCACCGTGGAAGTCACTGCCGAGCATGATCCCGGCGGAATTTGCCAGGCTGACCTCGCCCTGCCCGATTTGCGCGCAAGCCCAACGCCAGCGTGACAATTGCTGCGCGTTGAGCGGGCTGTCCTCGTCGGCAGAAGCCAGATGCGAATGGACAGTCCTGATATTGAGCGTCGTTATTGCCGGTGCCGCAAGATCGGCCATGGCCACGCCGAGCCGGTTGATCCCGGTATCGACCATCAGATCGCATGGCCCGGCGCCGGCATCGGCCCACATGCTGGCCTGGCGGACCGAGTTGATAACCGGACGGAAGCCACGTGCGGCAATCCACTGCGCTTCTGCCAAGCTTTGCGGCCCGTGCAGGATCGCAATGCGGTCGGAATCAACCAGCCCTTCAAGCGCGGCTGCCTCGCTGGGATAGGCCACGAAGAAGTCGCGGCAACCGGCTGCAGCTAGTGCCCTGACCACCCGTACCGCGCCCAGGCCATAACCATCGGCCTTGACCGCCGCCCCCGCCCGCGCCGTGCCTGACAGACGGTCAAGTACGCGCCAGTTGTGAACCAGCGCGTCGGTATCGAGAATCAGGCGAAGCGGCGGCTCAGGCGGGGTCATCGGCAAAGTCGCTGGGCTTTCCGTCTGGCAGGCCCCACCAGCTTACCACCAAGGCCATCAGCACCACCACCCAGGTGTACCACAGCCCGGAATAGGGATCGCCGGTCCGTGCGACGATGAAGCTGGCGATGAACGGCAGGAACCCGCCGAAATAGCCGGTGCCGATATGATAGGGGATCGACATCGATGAATAGCGGACCCTGGGCGGGAACATTTCAGCCAGCAGCGCGGCAACTGGCCCATAGGTAGCCCCTGAAAGCGCCATCAGCGCCAGCAAGCCGGCGACGATCAGCACTCCTTGCCCAAAGCTGGGGGTGTGCTTGGCGAAGTTGAACACGGTCTGCCCGGCGCGCGCCTCGATCTCAGCCTTGCGGGCCTTGGCATCGTCAAGCGCAATATCGTCCAGCGGGATCACCTTGCTGCCACCGATCACCAGTTCCAGCTTGTCACTCTTTTCGAGCGTATAGGGCACGCCTGCGCCGGCAAAGTCGCCCATCAGCTTGCCGCAGCGCGTCTCCTGCTTGGTCGCGAAGGGCGAATAGCTGCAGTCCGGACCGCGCAGGGTCCATTCGATCGAAGCGGTGTGCGCCGGATCCTTGGCTGCCGAGCCGATGAACCAATAGATCGGAAACAACAGCAGCAGGGTCAGCGCATAGCCGATCACGATGGGTTTCTTACGCCCGATCCGGTCGCTCAGCTTTCCGAAGTAGATGAAGAACCCCATGCCCAGTGCCGCCGAAATGCCGACGATGATCTCCGCCACCGTATCATCGACGTGCATCGATTTCTGCAGGAAGCTGAGCCCTGAGAACATCGCGGTGTACCAGATCACGGTCAGCCCTGCGGCGATCCCGAACAGGGCGATGAAGATCCGGCGCTTGTTGCCGGGATAGGTAAAGCTTTCGACGAAAGGATTGCCGGCAATCTCGCCTTCTTCCTTCATCGCCTGGAATACCGGGCTTTCCGAAAGCTTGAAGCGCATCCACAGCGAGATCGCCAGCAGCAGCAGGCTGAGCAGGAACGGCACGCGCCAGCCCCACGCGTTCCAGGTTTCTGGGCTCATCACCGCTTTGCAGCCGAGCACGACGATCAGGCTCAGCACGAAGCCGCCAACCACGCTCGCCTGGATATAGCTGGTGTGATAGCCGCGCCGGGCGAAGGGCGAATGCTCCGCGACATAGATCGCCGCGCCGCCATATTCACCACCCAGTGCCAATCCTTGCAGGATGCGGAGGAGGATCACGATGGCCGGGGCCCACCACCCGATGCTCGCCGCCGAAGGGATCAGGCCGACCCCGGCTGTCGCGACACCCATCAGCGTGACGGTGACGAGGAAGGTATACTTGCGGCCAAGCTTGTCGCCGAGATAGCCAAACAGCACCGCGCCCAGCGGGCGAAAGCCAAAGCCAACCGCGAAGACCAGCCAGAACAGCAGCATTTCCAGCGTGGCGTTGCCAGTGGGAAAAAAGGTCTTCGACAGGATCGCGCCAAGCGTGCCGTAGATAAAGAAATCGTACCATTCGAACACGGTGCCGGCCGACGATGCGCCGATCACCAGGCGCATTTCCTTGGCGCTGGGTTCAGGATGATGCGCTGCGGCTTCGCTCATGGACCAAGTCTCCCCGTTTGGTTGTCGACCTAGCTCTAGCCGCGCCGCGCAGCTTAGGGAAGCGCGGCCAATGCGGCCTTCCACGGCAACAGGATCGCACCGTGCCGGGCGGGAAAGGAGCGCGCGGCGGCGATTGCGGTAAGGCCGGGCCAATCGGGAAATGGCGCATCGGGACCGGCGAGCCAGTGTTCGAGCGATGTCAGGCTTTCGGCCAGCTCTGCCCTGGTCCGCCCAGGCGCGGCCTCGGCAAACAGGGCCGCTGCGGCTTGCCCGATCGCGCAGGCATGCGCCTTTAGGCCAATCTGCGTGATCCTCCCTTCGGCGTCGCTAACTAGGCCCAGCTCGATGGTGGAACCGCAAACCGGCGCCCGCGATGAACCGCGCAATGGCAGCCCGTCGTTGAGTGGATAGCGGGCAAGACTGGTCGCCAGCCCGAGTACCTCGGGCGTGTAGAGCGCGGCGGTGCTGCTCACTTGCCGGAAAGCTTCGTCTTGACCGCCTCGGTGCCCAGCCGCTTGGCTTCTGCCTCGGCCGCGTTCTTGCGCCGTTCGGACAGCAGGCCGACAAGGTAGCGGCTGCTGGCATCGACGAACGGATAGGACCGGGACTGGGTTATCCAAGTCGGCCGGCCGGCCGCGCCCCAGATCGTGTCGTAGCCAAGCGCCAAGACCGAAAAGGCCATGACCACGATAACCATACCCTTGATAGCGCCGAAGCCGAAGCCCAATACTCGGTCGATCGGGCCGAGCACCGAGTTACGGCTAGCTTCGCCCAGGCGGTTCGAGAGCAACTTAACGATGGCATAGGGGACCAGCAGCAGGATCGCGAAAGCCAGCACGGCCGATCCGCTTTGTGTCTCGATGTGTGGCAGCAGCGCTGCGGTCAATGGGGTGTGCAGGTTCTTGATCGCGACCAGCGCAAGCACCCATGCGGCCAGCGCAAAGACTTCCTGAATGAAGCCGCGCATGAACCCGGTGATCGCGCCGAGGCCGACCAGGATCAGGACTGCAATATCAAAACCCGTCATATTCGCGGGAAACTAGGCTGCGCCCATGATCCGGTCAACGAGATTTGGCAGCAGCGATAGCGCGGTAAACTTCGTACCGCCGCCTGCCCCGCCCGCTTCGCCGGGACCGAAGGCGCTGGCAAAGCCAAGCTTGGCGGATTCGCGCAGCCGGATCGGCGAATGCGCCACCGGGCGAATCTCTCCAGCCAGCGACACTTCGCCGAACCAGACCGCGTCGGAGGGCAAGGGTTTGTCCGCCAGCGCCGAGACCAGCGCGGCGGCAACCGCAAGATCGGCGGCAGGATCGGTCAGGCGATATCCGCCCGCCACGTTGAGATAGACCTCAGCCGAAGAAAAGTTCAGCCCGCAGCGCGCTTCGAGCACGGCGAGCAGCATCGCCAGCCGGCCGCTGTCCCACCCGACCACCGCGCGGCGCGGAGTCGCCCCGCTGGCGAGGCGCACGATCAGGGCCTGAACCTCGATCAGCACCGGGCGGGTCCCCTCGATCGCCGGGAATACCGCGCTGCCGGCAACCGGTGTGTCGCGGCCCGAGAGGAACAGCATCGAGGGATTGCCGACCTCGGCCAGCCCCGCCCCTTCCATCGCGAAGACCCCGATTTCATCGACCGGACCGAAGCGGTTCTTGATCGAGCGGAGGATCCGGTACTGGTGGCTGCGCTCCCCTTCGAAGCTCATCACCACATCGACCATGTGTTCGAGCACGCGCGGCCCGGCGATCGAGCCGTCCTTGGTGACGTGGCCGACCAGGACCAGCGCCACGCCGTTTTCCTTGGCATAGCGGATCAGCTCGAACGCCGAGGCGCGAACCTGGCTGACCGTGCCCGGTGCGCCTTCGATCTGGTCGGAATGCATGGTCTGGATCGAATCGATTACCAGCAGCGTCGGCGGCGGCATCGTTGCCAGCGAGGTCAGGATATCGCGGACCGAGGTTGCCGCGGCGAGCGCGATCGGCGCATTGGCCAGACCCAGCCGGTCGGCCCGCATCCGCACCTGCCCCGCCGCTTCCTCACCACTGATATAGACCGCATTGCCTCCGCCGAGCGCGATCTTCGCCGCGGCCTGCAGCAGCAGTGTGCTCTTGCCGATCCCGGGATCGCCGCCCATCAGGACCGCCGAGCCCGGTACCAGTCCGCCGCCAAGGGCGCGGTCAAACTCCGCCAGTCCGGTAGTCCGCCGCTTCAGAACCTCACCGGGGGCGTCGAGTGCCTCGAACGCAATCGCCCGCCCACCGCTCGACAAGTCATGCTTGGTCGAAAAGACCGTGGCCGGCGCTTCTTCGGCCAGCGTGTTCCATTCTCCGCAATCGGCGCACTGCCCTTGCCAACGGTGCGTCACGCTGCCGCATGCCTGGCAAATGTAGCGTCGCTTTGGTTTAGCCATGCAATTGCCCATAGAGAGAACGTAAGAAGAACGCAATTGCCAGCAGGCTATTGGCGTGGAAAGAGGGGACCATGCGTCAAAAAGAACTTCGCATTGCCCTGGTCTGCTACGGCGGCGTCAGCCTGGCGGTCTACATGCACGGGGTGACCAAGGAGCTGTGGAAGCTGGCCCGCGCCAGCCGAGCCTATCACGGTGGCGCGGCGGCCGAAGGCGGGACCGAGGCTGTCTACCGCGCCCTGCTCGAACGGATCGAACGGCACTTCAAGCTGCGCCTGCGGGTTCTGCCCGATATCGTCGCCGGGGCCAGCGCCGGCGGGATCAACGGAGTGTTCCTGGCTCAGGCGATCCATTCGGGGCAAAGCCTCGAACCCTTGACCGAGCTGTGGCTGGAACGCGCTGATGTTGATGTGCTGCTCGACCCCGATGCTCGCCCAGCCTCGCGGATCGCCAAGTTCTGGGCGATGCCGATCGTCTACTGGCTGCTCAAGCGCCCCGGCAACGTCGTTTCGGCCAGCGTCGCCCCCGAAACCCGCAGCGAAGTGCGCAGCAAGCTCTCGCGCCTGATCCGATCGCGCTGGTTCGAGCCCCCATTCGGCGGTCTCGGCTTCTCACGGCTGCTGTGCGAAGCGCTTGGGGCAATGCGCAAGGGCGGCGCGGACGCACCCTTGCTGCCAGCCAGCCACCCGCTCGACCTGTTCGTCACCGCAACCGATTTCAAAGGCCATGCCCAGACCCTGCACCTCCACAGTCCGGAGAAGATCGAGGAAAGCGAGCACCGCTTGTCGATCGGGTTCCACGGGGTAACGCCGGCCAGCGGCGGGGAGCCCCTGGCCAATCCGATCGAGCTGGTCTTCGCGGCCCGCGCGACCGCCAGCTTTCCCGGAGCCTTTCCGGCGCTGCAACTGGGCGAAATCGATGCACTGGCCAAGGAACACGGCGATCCCTGGCACAGCCGCACTGCCTTCGTCGAACGGATCATGCCCGAGCACAGCCACCGCGGCGACGCCGATGCGGTGGCGCTGATCGACGGATCGGTGCTGGTCAATGCCCCTTTTTCCGAGGCGATGCGGGTGCTGCGCGACCGCCCGGCCCAGCGCGAAGTCGATCGCCGGTTCGTCTATATCGATCCCCATCCCGATGAAGTCGGCGGCCAGCGCCATGCTGATCCGCGCCCGCCGGGTTTTTTCCATGTGATCTTCGGCTCGCTCTCTTCGATCCCGCGCGAGCAGCCGGTGCGCGACAATCTGGAAGAAATCGAGCGGTCATCTCGCCAGCTCAGCAAATTGAAAGCGATCGTCGATTCGCTGCGTCCGGATGTAGAGGAGGCGGTTGAACGGCTGTTCGGGCGGACGCTGTTCTTCGACAGTCCCAGCGTCAAGCGGCTCAGCGCGTGGCGGGCCAAGGCCCAGCAGGCCGCCGCCGAACAGGCCGGGTTCACCTTTCAGGCATATGGCCAGGTCAAGGCTACCGGGATCCTGTCCGATCTGGCTGAGACAGTGTTGGCCGCCGCGCCCGAGCTGATGCTGCCCAACGCCGATCCGATTGCCGACCGGCTCTTCGGCTGGCTAACGCTGCACGGGCTTGACCATATCGGCGCAGCGCGTGGCGGGGCGAGCCCGGCTGCAATTGACTTTTTTCGCGACCACGATCTGGGCTTCCGCATCCGCCGCCTGCGCCTGCTCGCCCGGCGGCTCTCGGAAGATTGGGAAGATATCGACGCGGCCGCACCAGAAGCGCGGGAACAGGCTCGGGCCACGGTCTATCAGGCCCTGTCGATGTATTTTGACCGTGAGGCACGCGGCTCGCTTGGCCGCGATTTCGGATCGGTCGCGCGGCGGGTGATGGATGAACCCGGCGCAGTACTGAACGCAGTTGCCCAGCGCCGCCAGCTGGCTGCGACCGACGTGGTGGTTGATGCCCTGATGGTCGATTGCCTGGGCAAGCTGCCGCGCGAGCTGCGGCGGCGGATCCTGCTGACCTACCTGGGCTTTCCGTTCTACGATACAGTCACCTTGCCGCTGCTGCGCGGTGAAGGCCTTACCGAATTCGAACCCGCCAAGGTTGACCGGATCTCACCCGATGACTGCAATTCGATCCGCCCCGGCGGCGCTCACAAGGTGCTGCGCGGGACCGAATTCTACAACTTTGGCGCCTTCTTCAGCCGCGCCTACCGCGAGAACGACTATCTCTGGGGCCGCCTCCACGGCGCGGAACGAATGATCGACCTGCTCGCCTCGGCGCTGCCCAGGGGCATGGTGCTGGAACCGCAGGAACTGGCCCGCTTCAAGCGCGAGGCCTTTCTGGCCGTGCTGGACGAGGAAGAGGGGCGGTTGAAGGCCGATCCGGGGCTGGTGGCGGGAATCAGGGCAGAGGTGACGGGCGTTGACCAACATGGGGCTTCGACAGGCTCAGCCTGAGCGGGTTCCAAGGTGTTTTTCTCACCTCCGCTCAGGCTCAGTACTGAGCGTGTCGAAGTATCGGAGCCCCCGCTGCGTACGCGCCCCCTACCCTCCAAACGCTTCCTTGATCCGGTCAAAGAAGCCCTTCGACTGCGGGGTTTCATCCCCGGTCTCGGTTTCCTGCAACTCGCGCAGCAGCTCTTTTTGCCTGGCGCTCAGCTTGGTCGGGGTCTCGACCATGATCTCGATCACGAGGTCGCCGCGACCTCGGGCCTGGAGCACCGGCATGCCGGCCCCGCGCTTGCGCAGTTGCTTGCCCGACTGGATCCCGGCCGGGATGTCGATCACGATCCGCTCGCCATCGAGGCCGGGGATTTCGATCTCACCGCCCAGCGCCGCCGTGGTGAAGGCGATCGGCACGCGGGTGACCAGCGTCGTCCCTTCGCGTTCGAACACGTTGTGCCGCTTGATGTGGATGAAGATGTAGAGATCGCCCGGCGGCGAGCCAAACGGCCCGGCCTCGCCCTTGCCGGCCAGGCGGATGCGGGTGCCGGTATCGACGCCCGGGGGAATGTTCACTTCGAGCTTTTGCGGAGTATCGACCCGGCCTTCGCCGCGGCAGGACCGGCACGGCTTCTCGATCACTTCGCCGCGGCCGTGGCAGGTCGGGCAGGTCCGCTCGACCATGAAGAAACCCTGCTGGGCGCGGACATGGCCGTGTCCGCCGCACAGGTTGCAGCGGCGCGTCCCCGTGCCGGGTTCTGCGCCCGAGCCATCGCAAGGTTCGCACTTGGCGGAAACCTCGATCTCGATCTCGGCCTGCTTGCCGTGGAACGCATCGTCGAGCGAGACTTCCATGTCATAGCGCAGGTCGGCGCCGCGCCGCGCCTGCTGGCGCCCGCCTCCTCCGCCAAAGGCCGAACCGAAGATCGTCTCGAAAATGTCGCCAAGGTCGGAGAAACCGGCGCCAGCGCCCTGCTCGCCGCCACCGCCGGACATGCCCTGCTTGAAGGCTTCGTGACCGAACCGGTCATAGGCCGCGCGCTTTTGCGGGTCCTTCAGGCAGTCATAGGCCTCGCTGATTGCCTTGAACCGCGCTTCGGCATCGGCATCGCCGGGGTTCTTGTCCGGGTGCCAGCGCATCGCCAGCTTGCGATACGACGATTTGATCGCCGCATCGTCGGCGGTGCGGGTAACTTCCAGGAGTTCGTAATAGTCGGCTTCGACAGACATGGTCGCCCCTCAACGAACAGGCCCGCCGCCGCGCTCATGGCTGCGGCGACGGGCCCGATCCACGGCCTGTTTAGCCCTTGTTGCCTTCGTCGACTTCCGAGAATTCGGCGTCGACCACGTCCTCGGCCGCTTCGGCTGCGGCGCCTTCTCCGGCAGGAGAAGCCTGGGCGGCCTGCTCCTTATCGTAGATCACCTGGCCCATCTTCATGGCCTTGTCGGTGAGCGCCTGGGTCTTGGCGGTCATTTCATCGGCATCGCCGCTTTCGATCGCAGTCTTGGCCTCGGCAATCGCGGTCTCGATCTCTGCCTTCAGATCGGCATCGATCTTGTCGCCATGCTCGGCCAGCTGCTGCTCGGTCGCATGAACCAGACTGTCGGCATTGTTCTTGGCTTCCGCCGCCTCGCGCCGCTTTTTGTCCTCTTCGGCAAACTTTTCCGCGTCCTTGACCATCTGGTCGATGTCCGCATCGGAAAGCCCGCCCGAGGCCTGGATCTTGATCTGCTGCTCCTTGCCGGTGCCCTTGTCCTTGGCACTGACGTTGACGATGCCGTTGGCG
>NZ_DJUW01000026.1:116175-269564 GCF_002440635.1 Novosphingobium sp. UBA6272
TGCCGTTGGCGTCGATGTCGAACGTGACCTCGATCTGCGGCACGCCGCGGCGCGCGGCCGGAATGCCGACCAGGTCGAACTGGCCCAGCATCTTGTTGTCACCGGCCATTTCCCGCTCGCCCTGGAACACGCGGATGGTCACCGCCTGCTGGTTGTCCTCGGCGGTCGAGAAGACCTGGCTCTTCTTGGTCGGGATCGTGGTGTTGCGGTCGATCATCCGGGTGAACACGCCGCCCAGCGTCTCGATGCCCAGCGACAGCGGAGTCACGTCGAGCAGCAGCACGTCCTTGACGTCGCCTTGCAGAACGCCTGCCTGGATCGCCGCGCCCATGGCGACGACTTCGTCCGGGTTGACGCCGGTGTGCGGTTCCTTGCCGAAGAATTCCTTCACCACTTCACGCACGCGCGGCATGCGGGTCATCCCGCCGACCAGCACGACATCGTCGATGTCCGAAGCCTTCAGGCCGGCATCGGCCAGCGCCTTCTTCATCGGTTCCTTGGTGCGTTCGATCAGGCCAGCGACCATCTTTTCCAGATCGGCGCGGGTGATCGTTTCGACCAGGTGGAGCGGCGTGGTGGTGCCGCCTTCCATGCGGGCGGTGATGAACGGCAGGTTGATCTCGGTCGAAGCGGTGCTCGACAGTTCGATCTTGGCCTTTTCAGCCGCTTCCTTGAGCCGCTGGAGCGCGAGCTTGTCGGTCCGGAGGTCCATGCCCTCCTTCTTCTTGAACTGTTCAGCCAGCCATTCGACCACCTGGGTGTCGAAGTCTTCACCGCCGAGGAAGGTATCGCCGTTGGTGCTCTTCACTTCGAACACGCCGTCGCCGATTTCGAGGATCGAGACGTCGAAGGTGCCGCCGCCAAGGTCATAGACCGCGATGGTCTTGCCGTCGTTCTTTTCGAGGCCATAGGCCAGCGCCGCCGCAGTCGGCTCGTTGATGATGCGCAGAACTTCAAGGCCGGCGATCTGGCCGGCATCCTTGGTCGCCTGGCGCTGTGCGTCGTTGAAGTAGGCCGGGACGGTGATGACCGCCTGGGTAACGGTTTCGCCGAGATAGGCCTCAGCGGTTTCCTTCATCTTCTGAAGGATGAATGCGCTGATCTGGCTGGGCGAATAGTCTTCGCCGCCGGCCTTGACCCAGGCGTCGCCGTTCTTGCCCTTGACGATGGTATAGGGAACCAGCTCGGTGTCCTTCTTGGTCACCGGATCGTCAAAGCGGCGGCCGATCAGGCGCTTCACCGCAAAAATCGTGTTGTCGCCGTTGGTCACGGCCTGGCGCTTGGCCGGCTGCCCGATCAGGCGTTCACCATCCTTGGTGAAGGCAACGATCGAGGGCGTGGTGCGCGCACCTTCGGAATTTTCAATTACCTTGGGCTTGCCGCCGTCCATCACGGCAACGCAGCTGTTGGTAGTGCCAAGGTCGATACCGATAACTTTAGCCATTTGAACCCCATCCTTACTCAGACTGGTGACACCGCTTGTTTCGCCTCCCGCAGTTGCAGCAAGACGGCCCGGCGGCTCTTCAAGGGGCGATATAGGAGTGGTTTTGCTTGGCACAAGGGCAGCGGATGTTTAGCGGTGCGGGCAAATTCACATCCTGCCGAAAGGACTACGACCGTGATCAACGCCCGCCGCTTCGCCCTGCCCCTCGCCGCCGCGCTCTCGCTGGCTGCCCTCGGTGCCTGCGACAGCGGCAAGGAAGCGGCAAAGCCGGAGGCGACGAAGGCTCCTGAAGGCAAGCCCGGGATCAGCGTGGCCGAAGGCAAGCTGATCCTTCCCGCAGTATCGGGCAATCCCGGCGCGGCCTATTTCGCGCTCGACAACGAAGGCACAGGCACGGTTTCGATCGCGGCGATCGCGATCGACGGAGTCGGCAAGACCGAAGTCCATCAAACCATTGGCGGCCAGATGAAGCCGGTCGACCGGATCGACGTCGAAGCCAAGACCGTGATCAAGTTCGAACGCGGCGGGCTGCACGTGATGGCGTTTGAACTGGGCGATCAGCTCAAGGCCGGCGAAACCACCGAGATGACCGTGACCTTCGCCGATGGCGACAAGGTATCCGCCCCGCTCAAGATCGAGGCGATGGGCGCCGATGCGATGGGCGGCATGGATCACGGGGAAAGCCACTGAGCGATCTGGCGCACACCTGCCCGGTCGGCGGTGAACGCCCGCTGACCGAGGGAGAGGTGGCGCTGGTCCGCTCGGTCTTCGGCAACGCCATCGATACAAGCCGGGTCACGATCCGGCGGCGGCGGTGGTTCCCGTTTCAACCCCGCAAGGTGACCATGGCCCCGCGCGGGCACATCCATTTCCACCCTCTGTCAGCAAGTTACTGCGATGATTTCAGTCGGGCAGGCCTGGCGCTGCAAGGCCACTTCATCCACGAAATGGTTCACGTCTGGCAGGTCCAGACCCGTGGCCCTTGGTATCTGATCCTGCGCCGTCCGTTCTCGCGCCGCTACGATTACAGCCTCAAACCGGGCTGGATGCTGGAGCGCTATGGGATCGAACAGCAGGCGGAGATTGTCCGTCACGCCTTCCTGCTGCGCAATGGCGCAAAGATCGCGGGGGTCGAGGGGCGCAAGGCTTATGACAAACTGGTGAATTTTAATGGCGCTGGGGATTGAGACGACCTCCTCGAACTGGTAACAGTTGAAACCATTACGGGCGGCCCAACCCGCGCCCGGCCAATGGGTTCTCCATGAAACTGTCTGATTACGGCATGTCGCGCGAGCGCGGCTATCTTGCTGCGTTCGAACTGGACGAAGTCACCCTTCCCGCCGCCTTCCATCCAATCGTCGAAGCGGCCGAGCGGCTATCCGGGATCATCTCCACCACCCGCCCGCGCCACTTCCTGGGCAAGCTGCCCGATCCGCGGATCGAGAGCTGGGCCAGGGAAGCCCCGGAGGAGCAGGTGCGCGCAGCGATGGTGCGCTATTCGTTTCTGGTCCAGACCTATGTCTGGGGTGAGCCCAAAGCGCCGCAGCACCTCCCCGCCAACCTCGCCCGCCCGATCGTGGCGATTGCCGACCGGCTCGGCCAGGCGCCGCTGCTGCCCTATTCGGGCTATGTGCTCGACAACTGGGCCCGGCTCGACAAGTCGGCCCCGCTCAGCCTCGACAATGTCCGGATGGTCCAGAACTTCGCCGGGGGCGAGGACGAGAACTGGTTCGTGCTGATCCATATCGCGATCGAGCTGGAAGCCGGGGTGCTGCTCGACAATGCCGTGCGCCTGATCGATGCGGTCGCGGCAGGTGATGCGGGTACCTGCGAAGCGCTGCTGCACGAGATGAACGCGGCCTGGGACAAGATCTACGCCATCTTCTGGCGGATGCCCGAGCATTGCGACCCCTATGTCTACTTCAACCGCGTGCGCCCGTGGATCCACGGCTGGGCCAACAACCCAGCGCTGGGCGGCGGGCTGGTTTACGAAGGGGTGGACAAGTACGCGGGCAAGCCGATGGCCTTCCGGGGCCAGACCGGCTCGCAAAGCTCGATCGTTCCGGCGATGGACGCGCTGTTCGGGGTGGCTCACAGCGACGATCCGTTAAAGAGCTTCCTCGACGAGCTGCACCACTACCGCCCGGTCCCGCATCGCCGCTTCATCGAGGACATCGCCGCGCGTTCGACCCTGCGCCAGTTTGTCACCGAAGCGGGTTCAGCCAGCCTGACGGACGCGTTCAATGCCAACCTCGAACAAGTCGCCCGCTTCCGCACCCGGCACCTCGAATATGCCGCCAGCTACATCAACAAGCAGGCCTCGGCCCTGCCCGGCAATGACCCTGACGTCGGCACGGGGGGGACGCCGTTCATGAAGTACCTGAAGAAGCACAGGGATGAGAACGCGGCGCAGGTGATCTGAATTTGTGATTTTTTAGCGCCACGGTAGTAAAGGAGCGAGATGAACCTAGTCTCCGATACCGTGGCCAAAAGTCCAAATCCGCCCAAGACTGAGGCCTATGCAAAGGTCCGCAGTCAGTGTGTCGATTCGTTTGCGAGATTAGAATTATCTATTATCACGCTCTGCGGGCGGACGGAGTTGAAGTTCGCCAGTCGGGCGCTGGTTGGCCAGAGAGTTAAGAAGCTTCGCGAACCTGGCACTATAGAATTGTTCGACAAGAATGATCAAGCTGCCACCGCCCGGCTTCTTGAAAAGGCAGAAAGTTTACTGCGAGAACGAACCGACATCGTTCATGCCGAAATGCTCATCGCTCACACCGACGGGGAAACGATGGCCATTTTCCGAAACTCGGCAGATTTGGTGGATGGTAGGCCCGAAGCGAGGATATATTCCCTAAAGTCACTGCGCGCTCTAGCCGACGACGTCAGCAACGTTGCTGGTGAAATCAACCGTCTACTTGCAGGAGCCGCGCCGACCGCACAATCCAAAGCTTCTTAATCCGGCTTCTTCGCCACAGCTACCATCGCCGGCCGCAGCAGGCGGTCCTTGATCATGTAGCCGGCTTGCAGTTCCTGCAGTACGGTACCGGGGGCGGCATCGGCGCTGGGGACTTCGAGCATGGCCTGATGCTGGTTGGGATCGAGCGGCAGGCCGGTGGCGGCGATCCGGCTGATGCCGTGGAGGCCGAAGACCTTGTCGATCTCGCGCGCGGTGGCTTCGATCCCGGCGACCAGGCTTTTCAGCCGCTCATCCTCGCGCAATTCCTGGGGAACCGCGTCGAGCGCGCGGGCAAGATTGTCGGCCACGCTCAGCATATCGCGGGCAAAGCCGGTTGCGGCATAGGCGCGGGTATCGGCAATGTCCTTTTCCAGACGGCGGCGCACGTTCTGGGTTTCGGCCTTGGCGTAAAGGACTTCCTGCTTGGCCGCATCCAGATCCTCGCGCAGCCGGTCGAGCGCCTCGCCCAGCTTGTCGGTTTCCTTTTCCAGCAATTCTTCAGGCACGCCGGCCAGTTCGGCTTCCACCGCCGGGTCGCCCTGCGGTTGCTTTTCGTCGCTCATCTTGTCCAAAAACCTGTCTTAACCGATCAACTTGCCCAGCGATTGGGCCGTGAAATCCACCATGGGGACTAGCCGCGCATAATTCAACCGTGTGGGGCCGATTACACCCACCACGCCGACCACCCGGCCATCGCGGTCGCGATAGGGCGAGGCGATCACCGAAGAGCCCGAAAGCGCGAACAAGCGGTTCTCCGCGCCGATGAAAATCCGCGTCGCTTCGGCATCGCGGGCGGAATCGAGCAGTTCGGCGATCGACTGCTTGTTCTCAAGATCGTCAAGCAGCAGGCGGACGCGTTCAAGGTCGGTCAGCGCGGTTTCATCAAGCAGGTTTGCCTGCCCGCGGACGATCAGCACTGGGCGGCTCATCGCGTCGGCGCTCCACACCGCCAGCCCGCGTTCGACCAGATCGCGGCTGGCCGTGTCGAGCGCGCTCTGGCCCGAGGCAATCTCGGTCCGGATCGCCTGCACCGCTTCTGGCAGGGTTCGCCCGCCAAGGTGCGCCGAGATATAGTTCGAAGCCTGTTCCAGCGCCGAGGCCGGCACGCCGGGGGGCAGCATCACCACCCGGTTCTCAACTGCGCCGTCGGTCCCAACCAGCACCGCCAGCGCCCGGTCAGTCGCCAGCGGGACCAGTTGAAGATGGGCCAGGCGCTGCTCGCGGCGCGGCACCATCACTACTCCGGCGGCGGAGGAGATGCTCGACAGCAGCGCCGAGGTTGCTTCCAGCGCGGCCTCGATCGGGCCGGGCTTGGTCACGCTGCGTTCGATCGCCGCGCGTTCCTCCAGCGACGGCTCGGCCACCTGCATGATCCCGTCGACAAACAGCCGCAGCCCCTGGTCGGTCGGCAAGCGTCCCGCCGAGGTATGCGGCGCGGCCAGCAGGCCAAGCCCTTCCAGCTCGTGCAGCACCGACCGGATCGAGGCCGGTGAAAGATTGAGCGCCCCCGCCCCGGCCAGCGTCTTCGATCCCACCGCCTGCCCGGTCGACAGATAGCCTTCCACCACCAGGCGAAAAATTTCCCGGGCGCGGTCGGTCAGATCGGTGATCGGCGGTGTGGTCATGAGCGGCCAATTTAGACTGCCCACTTGCGGGCTCAACCCCAATGCGCCTAACGCTCCGGGAAATCTAGCAAAGGAATTCCCATGCGACCTTCCGGCCGCGCGCCCGACGAGATGCGCGCTATCAGCTTCGAACCGCATTATACCAAGCATGCCGAAGGGTCGGTGCTGGTCTCTTTCGGACACACCAAGGTGATCTGCACCGCCTCCGTTGAAGAGCGCCTGCCGCCGTGGCTACGCGGCAAGGGCGAAGGTTGGGTTACGGCGGAATATTCGATGTTACCGCGCGCTACCCATACCCGTGGTTCACGCGAGGCGGCCAAGGGCAAGCAGAGCGGGCGGACGCAGGAAATCCAGCGGTTGATCGGACGCTCCTTGCGCGCGGTCACCGATCTCAAGAAGCTGGGCGAGCGCCAGATCACGCTCGATTGCGACGTGATCCAGGCCGATGGCGGAACCCGCACGGCGGCGATTTCCGGCGCCTGGGTCGCGCTGCGGATCGCGGTGGCCAAGCTGATGCTCGACGGCGCGATCAAGGAAGACCCGCTGACCCGCAAGGTTGCGGCAGTCAGCTGCGGGATCTTCCAGGGCAATCCGGTGCTCGACCTCGATTATGACGAAGACAGCGCGGCCGATGCCGATGCCAACTTCGTGCTGATCGAAGGCGGCCAGATCGCCGAGGTCCAGGCCACTGCCGAAGGCGCGACCTATGACGAGGAAGCCCTGCTCCGCCTGCTCCGCCTCGCCCGGATCGGCTGCGACCGGATCTTCGCGGCGCAGGCAGACGCGGTGAAGTGATGCCGCGCCGCCTCGGCTCCGAAACGCTGGTCATCGCCACCCATAACGCAGGCAAGCTAAAGGAAATATCCGCGCTGCTCGCGCCTTATGGGCTGAATTGCATCTCGGCAGGATCGCTGGGCCTGCCCGAGCCGGCCGAGACCGGAAAGACCTTTGTCGAAAACGCGCTGCTGAAGGCGCGGGCGGCTTCGGAGAGCTCGGGCCTGCCGGCGCTGGCCGACGATTCGGGGCTGTGCGTCGATGCTCTGGGCGGGCGCCCCGGGGTCTACACTGCCGACTGGGCCGAGCGGCAATGGTTCGAAGGACCTGCCGGGCGCGACTGGTACATGGCGATGGGCAAGGTCGAAGGCCTGCTTAGCGAGCTGGGTCCCGATGCGAACCGCTCCGGCCATTTCGCTTGCGTGTTGGCGATCGCCTGGCCCGATGGCGAAAGCGCGATCTACGAAGGCAAGGTCGCCGGCTCGCTGACCTGGCCGCCGCGCGGCACTCTGGGTTTCGGCTACGATCCGGTGTTCGTGCCGCAGGGCCGGACCGAGACCTTTGCCGAGATCGATCCCGCCGAGAAGCACAAGATCAGCCACCGCGCCGACGCCTTCACCAAGCTGGTCGCGGAGCAGTTTGGCGGGTAAGCACGGCGCATGGCCCGCGCGCTTTATATCCATTGGCCCTTTTGCCTCGCAAAGTGCCCCTATTGCGACTTCAACAGCCATGTCCGTGCCGCGGTGGACCACGCCGAATGGCAGGCCGCACTGCTGGCCGACATGCGCCGCGAGCATGAGCTGGCGGGCGGCGAGCGGCTCGAATCGATCTTCTTCGGCGGTGGCACCCCCAGCCTGATGCCGCCGGCACTGGTCGAAGCCTTGCTGCGCGAGGCCGAGCGGCTGTGGGGTTTTGCCGAGGGGATCGAGATCACGCTGGAGGGCAATCCCTCCTCGGTCGAGGCCGCCAACTATGCCGCGTTGGCCAGTGCCGGGATCAACCGGGTGTCACTTGGCCTGCAATCGCTCGACGATGCGGCGCTGCGCTTTCTCGGGCGGCTGCATGACGCCAATGAAGGTCTGAAAGCGCTTGAAGTGGCCCAGCAGTACTTCGCGCGGGTCTCGTTCGATCTGATCTATGCCCTGCCCGGCCAGTCCCCGGCGCAATGGCAGGCGCAGCTGGCCCGCGCGCTGGGGTTCGGCACCGGGCATCTCTCGCTCTACCAGCTGACGATCGAGCTCGGCACCAGGTTCGCCACCATGGTCCGCCAGAACGAATTCACCCCGCTCGACGACGATGCCGCCGCCGACCTGTTCGAACTGACCCGGCAGCTGACAGAAGCCGCCGGTCTGCCCGCCTACGAGATCAGCAACCATGCCCGCCTGGGCGAGGAAAGCCGCCATAACCTGACCTACTGGCGCTATCAGGACTATTGCGGGATCGGCCCAGGCGCGCACGGACGGCGCGGCGGGCTGGCGACGGTGCGGCACAAGAAACCCGAGAACTGGCTGGCTTCTGTCGCGGACAAGGGCGACGGCATGGCTGAGGAACGGCGGCTGTCCGCCGGTGAGCAGGCGTCCGAAGCGCTGCTGATGGGCCTGCGCTTGCGCGAAGGGGTGGACCTCGATAGCCTCTCCGCCCGGTTCGATTTCAGCGCGGCGCAATTGCTCGATACCGACAAGGTCGGGTTCTATTCCGCCCAGGGATTGTTGTGGCAGGAACCGGGCAAGCTCGGCGTGACATCTCAAGGCATGCCCTTGCTCGATGCCTTGCTGGGTGAGTTGGTTTCTGCGGAGCTGGTGGAGGGATGATCAGCTCCCCCTCCCATCCTCGCGACCTCCGTCACCCTGAACTTGTTTCAGGGCCCAATCCTCGTTTTGCTCTGCCCCCTCGTGCCAAAGCCAACCTCGCAGCATGTGTTGGATCCACCACCGCTGGGTCAACCGCACAATGGGCCCTGAAACAAGTTCAGGGTGACGGTCATTGGCAGGGTGGGTTGTGGTTCGGATGGATATCCAAATGACCCGCGCCGATCTCCTCGAAATGTGGCACGCGCACCTCAGCGACGGGCGCCGCCGATCGCCCCACACCGTGCGCGCCTATGTCGCAACGGCGGCAAGACTACTCGATGCCACCGAACTGGAGAGCTGGCCCGAGATCGCCCGGCTCGATTCCGCCGCGCTGCGCCAGCAACTGGCGCGCCGCCGTGCCGAGGGGCTGACCAATGCCAGCGCTGCCCGCGAACTCTCCGCTCTCAAGGGCTTCATCGCTTTCGCCCGCGAGCAGGCCGGGATGGCCGACACCGCCCCGCCCCGGATGCGCGGACCGCGGGTCAAGAAGGGCCTGCCCCGCCCGGTCACGCCGGATGAGGCGGTCAATCTCGCTTTCACTGTCGATGAGGATGCCAGCGAACCCTGGATCGGCGTGCGCGACCGGGCGGTGCTGCTGCTGCTTTACGGCGCGGGGATGCGGATTGCCGAGGCGCTGTCGCTGACCGGCGGTGCCATGCCGATCGGCGAGACGCTGACTGTCACCGGCAAGGGCAACAAGCAGCGGGTCGTGCCGATCCTGCCGCTCGTCCGCGACGCGGTGGCTGACTATGCCACCAAATGCCCCTGGCCGCTGCCCAAGGACGGGCCGCTGTTCCGCGGCGCCAAGGGCGGGCCGCTCAGCCAGGGTATGGTCCAGAAAGCCATGGCCCGCGCGCGCGTTTCGCTAGGCCTGCCTGCGAGCGCCACGCCCCATGCGCTGCGCCATTCCTTCGCTACACACCTGCTTGGGGCTGGTGCGGATTTGCGGAGCCTGCAGGAACTGCTGGGCCACGCGAGCTTGGGCTCGACCCAGATCTACACCAAAGTCGATGCGGCGGTGCTGCTGGACGTTTATCGGAATGCACATCCGAGGGAGCAAGGTTAGTTGCGTCAGTTTCCGTCCCGCGTCATCCATTCCGGAATGTCGCGTTTGGAATGAAGCAGACGAACGACATCGATCTGATCGCTGCGTTCGACATAGAAGGCCATCCAGGGAAACCCCTTCAAACGCCACGATCGCAATCCCGGCAACTCGAGAAGATGCCCCCAGCGAGGCGAGCCCGCCGCCGGATTTTCGCCGATGAACCGGTAGGCTGTTTCAAGCGCGCCAATGAAAGCCAGTGCGGTGGCGGCGTCGGCTTCTGACAAGTAGTAGTCGATTGCAGTTTCCACCTCGCTCATCACGAGCGGGCTTGGAATGACGGATTTTGCTGTCATGCCGCTGCGCGACGCACCTTTTCACGCAGACCGGCAAAGTATGACTCGTCCGCAGCCGTGCTGCCTGGCGTCTCGAGGCCTTCCAGCATCAGTGCGCGCAGCCTTTGCCGATCCTGATCCCTGCGGATCAGTTCACGGACATATTCGCTACTGGTGCCATAGCCCCGTTCATCCACTTGCAGGTCGACGAACGACTTGAGCGCTTCGGGGAGCGAAATGTTCATTGTAGCCATACGCGCATTGTAGCCCGAATGGCAAAAATTGGCAAGCCGGTCAGATCCGCCCCACCCGCCGCTCGATCGCATCCCAGATCAGCCCTGGCGTATCGGTACCGTTGAACCGGTCGATCGCGCGGATGCCGGTCGGCGAGGTCACGTTGATCTCGGTCAGCCACTTGCCACCGATCACGTCGATCCCGACGAAGATCAGCCCGCGTTCCTTGAGCGCCGGGCCGAGCGCGGCGCAGATTTCCTCTTCTCGGGCGGTCAGCGTGGTGGCTTCGGCATAGCCGCCTTGGGCCAGGTTCGAGCGGAATTCGCCCTCGCCCGGGCGGCGATTGATTGCGCCGGCGACTTCGCCGTCGACCAGCACGATGCGTTTGTCGCCCTCGCTGATCTCGGGAAGGAAGGGCTGGAACATGTGCGGTTCGACCCAGGCGTTGTCGAACAGTTCGATCAGCGCGCCAAGGTTCGATCCGTCGGTCGGAATCCTTACTACTGCCTTTCCGCCGTTGCCGTGGAGCGGCTTCATCACCAGATCGCCGGGGTGGCGGGCGTGGAAATCCTTCACGTCCTCGAACCGCCGCGCGATAAGAGTCGGCGGCATGAAGTGCGCGTAGTCGAGCACGAAGACCTTCTCGGGCGCATTGCGGACCGAGGCGGGATCGTTGACCACAAGTGTCTGGCCCTCAAGCCGCTCGAGCAAATGGGTGGCGGTGATGTAGCTGAGGTCGAATGGCGGGTCCTGCCGCATCAGCACCACGTCGACATCCTGCGCCAGGTCGATCCGGCGATGCTCAGCGCGGGTGAAATGCGCTCCCTCGACCCGCTGGACGGTAACCGGCGCGGCCCAGGCAGTGAGGCGGCCGCTTTCATAGGCCAGCGTCTGCACGGCATATTCGAACACCGTATGGCCGCGCGCCTGCGCCGCCTCGATCAGCGCGAAGCTGGAATCCCCGGTAATGTTGATGCTTTCGAGCGGGTCCATCTGGACAGCGACGCGAAGGGTCATGCGAACTCGGCTCCAATCACAGCAACAGGGCGTTCGCCATGTGGCGCGGTAAACGCCCCGGCGCAAGCAGCAGCACGTCGATGCGCTGCACATCGTCCGCTTTGGCATAGCGATGCGCGACTGCTTCGGCTGCAGCCGCAACCCGGCGCAGGCGGTAAGCATCGATCGCCAGGTCAAGCTCGGCGGCACTGGCCCGCCATTTGACCTCGACAAAGGCAACCACCCTGCCCCGCCGCGCAATCAGATCGATCTCGCCGCGCGGGGTCTTGAGCCGCTGGGCCACGATCCGCCAGCCCTTCAGCCGCAGGTACCATGCCGCCAATGCCTCGCCGCGCCGTCCGCGCGCCTCGCGTTCGGCGCGCGAGCTCACTTCAGTTCCATCGCCCGGGCATAGAGCGTCTTGCGGTCAAGCCCGGTCGTCCGCGCCACTTCGGCGGCTGCCTGGCTGGGCTTGAGCGTGGCCAGCGCCTCGCGGAGCAGCAAGTCGGCGTCTTCGGCGCTGGTTTCCACCTCGCCCGGCGGGGCGATCACCAGCACGATCTCACCCCGCGGCGAGTGCGCCGTATAGTGCGCGATCAACTCGGTTGGCGTGCCGCTGCGGCATTCCTCGTAAAGCTTGGTCAGTTCACGCGCGACGGCCACCTCGCGGCCCGGCAGTATTTCGATAATCGCGGCCAGGCTGTCGATCAGGCGCGGGGCGGTTTCGTAGAAGACCAGCGTTGCCTTGATCCCGGCCAGCTCTGACAGAGCGTCGGCACGGGCCTTGGCCTTGCTGGGGAGAAAGCCGGCAAAGAGAAAGCGGTCGCTGGGCAATCCAGCCAAGGTCAGCGCAACAATCGCCGCGCTCGGCCCTGGGATCGAGGTGACCGCGATCCCCTGTTCGCGCGCGCCGCGGACCAGCTTGTAGCCCGGGTCGGAGATGAGCGGCGTTCCGGCGTCACTGACCAGTGCCACCGCGCTTTCCCGCGCCAGCCCCAGCACGAAATCCCGCGTTTCATCGCTGGCGTGATCGTCATAGCGGATCAGCCGCGTCTTGACGCCAAGGTGCTGCAACAGCTTGCCGGTAACCCGGGTATCTTCACAGGCTACCGCAGCCACGGCACCGAGTACCGTTCCGCCGCGCTGCGAAATGTCGCCCAGATTGCCAATCGGGGTCGCGACAATATAGAGGCCGGGTTCAAGCGCTTGATCCATCGGTTCCACCATGGACTGCGCGCAAGGGAGCGACAAGGGATGATCGAGCCACGGATGAGCCGCCGCAGTATTGCATTGCTGATCGGCGTGGCCCTGCTGGCCGGGTGCAAGGTCATCCCCAAGGGTCCGGTCAATCCCCCGCCGCCCGAAGGTCCCGGCGATGGCCTTCCCGCCGACAAGGCGCGGCACCGCGTGGCGCTGCTGGTGCCACTGAGCGGCCCCAATGCCGGTCTAGGCCAGTCTATCGCCAATGCCACCACCATGGCGATCCTTGATACCAACGCCCAGACGGTGCGGATCACCACTTACGATACGTCGGGCGGCGCGGCAGCTGCCGCGGCGCGGGCACTCGACGAAGGCAACAAGCTGATCCTCGGCCCGATGCTGACCGAGGATGTTTCGACCGTTTCTGCGGTCGCCCGCTCGGCGCGGGTGCCGTTGATTACCTATTCCAGCGATCCCCGGGTGGCCGCGCGCGACGTATTCGTGATGGGCACGACGCAGGACAATTCGATCCTGCGGGTGGTGCAGTTCGCCCGGAGCAAGGGAATCAACCGCTTTGCCGTGCTGGCTCCCAAGGGTGAGCAAGGCAGCCGCATGGCGGCGAGCTATGGCGATGCGGTGCGTGCTGCCGGCGGCACGCTCAGCGCCAGCGACAGCTATGATCGCGGCAACAATTCGGTGCTCAGCGCGGCGTCACGGCTGAAGGCCAAAGGCGGGTTCCAGGCCGTGCTGATCGCCGATACGCCGAAGGTGGCGGCGCAGGCAGCCTCGCGTTTGAAGGCGTCCGGGGCGGCCAGCCCACGGATCCTCGGGACCGACCTGTGGAGCGGCGATCCGGTTGCCAGCAGTTCCGCCGCGCTGCGCGGAGCCTGGTTTGCAGCCTTGCCCGATACGCGATTCCGACAGTTCTCGACCAGCTATCAGGCCCGCTTCGGCGAAGCGCCCTATCGGCTGGCTACGCTGGGATATGATTCGGTGCTGCTGACCGTCCGGATTGCCCGGGAATGGCGGGGCAATTCGGCCTTCCCGGTCGGACGTCTGGCCGATACCGGCGGGTTCCTCGGTCTCGACGGACCGTTCCGCTTCACGTCGGCCGGCCTTGGCGAACGCTCGCTCGAAGTGCGCGAGACCCGTGCCGGGGGCGTGACCATCGTCAGCCCCGCGCCGGAGAAGTTCGTGGACTGACGATAAAGACAGGGTGCGGCTTGCACTGCGGATTCCGGGGGTTCTATAGGCCCCTGCATGTCCCAAGCACCCGACGACCTGTTTGACAAACTTCCCGCCAGCACCGGCGAATCCTATGATGGCAGCGCGATCGAAGTCCTCGAAGGGCTTGAACCGGTTCGCCGCCGCCCCGGCATGTACATCGGCGGCACTGACGAGCGCGCCTTTCACCATCTTGCGGCAGAAGTGCTCGACAACGCGATGGACGAAGCCGTGGCCGGCCACGCAAACCGGATCGAGGTAACGCTGGAAGAAGGCAACCGCCTGACCATTACCGATAATGGCCGCGGCATTCCGGTCGACGAGCATCCGAAATATCCCGGCAAGTCAGCGCTGGAAGTGATCCTGACCACGCTGCATTCGGGCGGCAAATTCTCGGGCAAGGCTTACGCCACATCGGGCGGTCTGCACGGCGTGGGGGTTTCGGTGGTCAATGCGCTGTCCACCCTCACCCGGATCGAGGTTGCGCGGAACAAGGAGCTTTACGCGCAGGAGTTTTCGCGCGGAGAACCGCTCGGGCCGCTGCAGCACCTGGGCGGCACGCCAAACCGGCGGGGGACGAGCGTTACCTTCATCCCCGATAGTGAAATCTTCGGCGAGGACGCAAAATTCAAGCCGGCGCGGCTGTTCAAACTGGTCCGGTCGAAGGCCTATCTGTTCGCGGGCGTCGAAATCCGCTGGAAGTGCGTGGCTTCGCTGGCAAGCGAAGAGGTTCCGGCCGAAGCCGTGTTCCAGTTCCCTGGCGGCCTGGCCGATCACCTGCGCGAACAGATCGGCGACCGCGAATGCGTCACCACCCAGTTCTTTTCCGGCTCGCAGGATTTCCCCGGCGAGGAACAGGGCCGGGTCGAATGGGCCGTGGCCTGGCCGCTTTGGTCGGACGGGTCGTATTCCTATTACTGCAACACCATCCCGACCCCCGACGGCGGCACTCACGAACAGGGCCTGCGCGCTGCGCTGACCAAGGGGATCCGGGCCTTCGCCGACCTGGTCGGTCAGAAGAAGGCCAAGGACATCGCGCCGGAGGACGTGATCACCGGCAGCGAAGTGATGCTCTCGGTGTTCGTCCGCGATCCCCAGTTCCAGAGCCAGACCAAGGACCGCCTGACCAGCCCCGAAGCGGCGCGGATGGTCGAGAATGCAGTGCGCGACCACTTCGACCACTTCCTGACCGACAACATGGAGCGCGGCAAAGCGCTGCTCGGCGCGGTGCTGGAACGGATGGATGAGCGGCTGCGGCGCAAGGCCGAGCGCGAGGTCAAGCGCAAGACCGCCACCAACGCCCGCAAGCTGCGCCTGCCCGGCAAGCTGACCGACTGTACCGGCGAAGGCGATGCCGAGACCGAACTGTTCATCGTCGAAGGGGACAGCGCCGGCGGCTCGGCCAAACAGGCACGCGACCGCAAGACCCAAGCGATCCTTCCGATCCGCGGCAAGATCCTCAACGTCGCCAGCGCCACGGCGGACAAGATCCGCGCCAATACCGAAATCGGTGATCTGGGCCTGGCGATGGGCTGCGGGTTTCGCAAGGACTGCAACCCGGACAACCTGCGCTATGACCGGATCATCATCATGACCGATGCCGATGTCGACGGCGCGCATATCGCCACCTTGCTGATGACCTTCTTTTTCCAGGAAATGCCCGAAGTGGTGCGGCGCGGTCACCTCTACCTCGCCCAGCCGCCGCTTTATCGCCTGACCGCCGGCAAGGAGAGCGCCTATGCCCGCGACGAGGCGCACCGGCTTGAGCTGGAAGCGACGGTCTTCAAGGGCAAGAAGGTGGAGGTCGGCCGGTTCAAGGGCCTTGGCGAAATGAACCCGCAGCAATTGCGGGAAACGACCATGGATCCCAACAAGCGCAGCCTGCTGCGCGTGACCTTGCCGCCCGAATACGAAGGCCGCGCGGCGGTGAAGGATCTGGTCGACCGGCTGATGGGCCGCGATCCGGCGCAGCGGTTCATGTTCATCCAGAACCGCGCCGGAGACGTCGATCGCGATATGATCGACGCCTGAGCGGCGGCGCGGGCCTTGCTGCCCGCGCCGCCGTCAGATTGGCTTACTTGGCCGGAGCGTTGCGGCCGACCGTGATGATCGAGGCGCAGCTCTTGGTCAGGCGCGTAGCAGCCGGATCGTTCTTGGTGATCCAGCCCATGATCTTTTCACGACGCGGCTTGATCTCGGCACCAAGGTCCTTGATTTCCGAACCCGACATGATGTTGGCAGCGGTCAGGAACGCGGCAGCGGCATTGGCCGACTGGGTCTTGTCTGCTTCCTTGTCCGACGCGCTGGCGAACAGGATCTGCAGCGCAGTGCAATCGAGTAGCAGGCTGTGGACCGCGGTATCGTATTCCTGGGCCTGGGCCGGAGCCGGAATGGCAGCAAGCATCGAAAGCGCCGAAGCAGCGGCGAGAACGCGCGAAACAGTCTTCATTAGGTTACCCCTCATAGCGGACCCCTCAGTGACAGGCCAAGGCGGCCTTGAGGTTGCCCAAGTGATAACCGCCCCTTTCGCTTGCGTCATTGGAAAAACCCGACACTGCAAAATTGCCGCTATGGATTGATTTCCCGCGCCTCGAGCAGCTTCATTTCGGGCGGGGCAACTGCCATGGCCGTCATGGCCCGCACGAACTCCCCGGATTCCGGTACGGCGAAATGCTGCTTTACTGCCGCGATATCGGCCCATTCCTCGACGAACACGATCCGACTGGGGCTTTCCGCATCGATTTGGCAATTGTGCGCAATGCAGCCGGGTTCAGCGCGTGACCGGCGCGAATGTTCGATGCCCAGCGCGATCGCGGCATCAATGTGTTCGGGGCGAAGCTGGACAGAGCCGGTAATCACGATCATCCCGGCAACATACCGTTAAGATTGGAAAGACCAAGTCTGCGGCATTGACACCACGCCGTGTAACATTATCACATTGCGCTGAGAGGAGACATTCCATGCCCCGCCTGCCCCTGATCCTCACCGCGTCCCTGTTCACCCTCGCAACCGCCGCCTCGGCCGATCCCGGGATCGATATCACGATCTATGCCGACAACCAGGCGCTGGTGCAGGACACCCGCCAGGTCACCTTCACCGGCGCGCCGCAGAAGGTGGAGTTCAAGAACGTTTCCGCCCAGATCCGGCCCGAGACCGCCAGTCTGGCGGCCAGCGACATGCGGATCATCGAGCAGAACTTCGATTACGACCTGCTCTCTCCCGCCAAGATCATGGAAAATGCGGTCGGTCAGACGATCACGCTGGTTCGCACCAACCCCGCGACTGGGGCGGAGACGCGCGAACAGGCGGTCGTGCTTGCGGCCAACGGCGGAGTGGTTTTGCAGATCGGCAGTCGGATCGAGGTTCTCCGCGACGATGGCCTGCCGGTGCGGGTGATCTTCGACAAGGTCCCGCCCAACATGCGCGCCGATCCGACGCTTTCGATCACCCTGCAAGGCAACCCCGGCACGCGCGAGGCTGCGCTGCGCTATCTGACTCCGGGACTAGGATGGCGCGCTGATTATGTCGCGCTTTATGACGACAAACAGGGCACGATCGATGTCCAGGGCTGGGTTACGCTGACCAACAATTCGGGCACGACCTATGAGAATGCGCGGACCGTGCTGGTTGCGGGAAATCCTCGGCTGATCGGCCAGAACGGCGGAGGGCGCGGCTATCAGCCGGGCCATGACGGCGAAGGCATGGTCGAAGCCGGCACCGAAAGCGGCACCCGTGAGCGGCTTGGCGACTATTATCTCTACCCGCTGGGCGACCGGACCACTGTGGCCAATCTCCAGACCAAGCAGGTCAGCTTCCTCGATGTCCACGGCGCCCCGGCCCAGCATGGTTATGAAGCCTGGTTTGGCTGGATGCAGACCTCCGAAACCCCGATCAGCGCGGCGACGGTCTATAGCTTCAGCAATTCAGCCAAGGGCGGACTTGGCGATCAGCTCCCCGCCGGCATCGTCCGGTTCTATCTCCGCGACGCGCGCGGGCAGGCTCAGTTCATTGGCGAGCACGCGATCGGCCATACCCCGATGGGATCGAAGCTGGCGATCAGCACCGGCCAGGCCTTCGACGTCAAGGTGCAGCCGGTGGTCGAGGCGCGGACCAAGGTCAGCGACCGGCGCTGGAAGACCTCGATGCGCTATACGCTGAGCAATGCCCTGCCCAAGCCGGTCACCGTCCGGGTCATCCAGTCAGGTCTGTGGGGCGATGTCCGGATCACAACCGAAAGCGCCAAGAGCGAACGCCGCGATGCGGATTCAGTGCTCTGGACGGTAACCGTCCCGGCCAACGGCAAGACCGACCTGACCGCCACCTTCGACACGCGGTACTGAGGGCTGCGCCCGTGTGCCGCTCGCTGATCTTGCTTCTGACGCTGATCACTGCGCTCCCCGCGCAGGCCCAGGTGCGCGAAGTTAAAGCGGCTGACCCCAGCGACATTTCGGTCACGATCTACCGCGCGCCATACCGCAATGGCGGATCGATCCGGCTCGACAGCCTGGGCGGGTTCGCGGTGGTTATGGAAACCCGCACCTTGCGGATCCCGGCGGGCAAGAGCCGGTTGCGTTTCGAAGGGGTGGTCGACGGGATCCTGCCCGAAAGCGCGATCGTATCGGGCCTGCCGGGCGGGGTGATCGAAAAGAACCGCGATGCGGCGCTGCTCAATCCTTCCTCGCTGATGCGCGCGGTGCGGGGCAAGGTGGTGATGCTGAAGCGCACCGATCCGGCGACCGGCAAGGCGATCAGCCTTCCCGGTGAAATCATCTCGGCCGGGCCTGACGGGGTGGTGTTCAAGACCGCCGGAGGAATCGAGAACCTGCGGTGTTCGGGCCTGCCCGAGACCTTCCGCTATTCCAGCGGAGCCGAGGGCCTCTCCGCTAGGCCGACGCTTTCGGTGCTGACCAGCAGCCCGCGCGAAATCACCGCGACAGTCACCCTCACCTACATCGCCGAGGGGTTCGACTGGAGCGCCAACTACACCGCGCATATCAATCCCGACGGCAAGACCATGGACATCGGCGGGTGGATCACACTGGCCAATGGCAACGGCATGTCGCTGCCCGATGCCCGGACCCAGATCGTCGCCGGCGGGCTCAACCGGGCCTATGTCCAGAAGTTCGTCAACAATCAGCCGCAGGTTGTGGCCAAGTGCTGGCCGAGCCAGCGCACCCATCAGGTTCCGCGCAAGCCGGAGCGGCCCTATCAGCTGGTCCAGCCCTACATGGGCGAGGACTATGAACGTTATGCCGAATCAGATGCGATTGTGCTGACTGCGGAGCGCCGGAAGGGCGTTTTCGCGCCACCGCCGTCGCCGGTCATGGCCATGGCGCCTCCACCACCCCCGCCTCCGCCGCCCCCACCGCCCGAACAGCTTGGGGATCTCAAACTCTACCGCGTCCCGCAGCGCACCACTGTCGCCGGCATGCAGATGAAGCAGACCCGGCTGGTCGAACAGCGCGGCGTGCCGTTCGAACGGATCCACACCGCGATGATCTCGGTCGTCAATTATGGCAGCGGGGAAGAACGGCCACAGACGCTGGTGATCCTGCGCACCAGAAACGACAAGGAGCACCAGCTTGGTCTGCCGCTGCCCTCAGGGGCTTTCGTGATCGAACAGGATCACTGGGGCCGGACGATGCGCATTGCCGAACCCAGTCTGCGCGACACTGCCGAGGATGAGAAGATCGAGCTGGGTGCGGGCTATTCGCCCGACGTGACGGTTGTACGCCGTACCCTGCGCCGCGAGGGTCAGGAGAGCGAGGTTGAGGTCGAAGTGTCCAACGCCAGTCCGCAAGAGATCGTGTTCGAGCTGAAGGTCGCGGTATACGGCAGCTGGAAGATCGGCAGCAGCGAAGCCAAGTGGGAAAAGCGCGACGGGGTGCCCGTTTTCGTGCTGCGCATTCCGGCTGAGGGCAGCGTCAAGCTGCGCTATTCCGCCACTTCCAACTGATTCAAGCCATGCGAATGCTCGGGCCATAACACACCCTTGCCAAACTCTACTGAATTGATAGACCTAATACTCTACCGATTCGGTAGTTATTTGGGAGAGTGTCATGCGTTCGTTCCCCCTGCCCCTGTTGGCGCTGTGCGCCCCGGCCTTGCTGCTGTCCGCCTGTGCCGCCGAAAAGTCCGAAGCCCCTGCCTCTGAAGACGCCGCTGCCGCGGGCGCACCGAACATCCCCGGCGCTGTCGCGCCCGGTGTCGCCTTTCGTTACGACTATGCCTTCACTCTGCCCGGAAAAGCGATCTCGCAGGTCCAGCAAAAGCATGCCGCGGCCTGCCAGAAGCTTGGCCCTGATCGCTGCCGCGTCACCGGGGTCAGCTATGAACAGCCGCGCGAGGATGAAGTCTCAGCTCGGCTTGATCTGCTGCTCGCCCCCGATGTCGCGCATGCCTTCGGCAACGACGCGATTGCGGCGGTCGAAGCGGCAGATGGCAAGATCGAACACGCATCGGTCCAGGGCGAGAACGCCGGCGACGCGATCAAGCTGTCGCAATCGGACAGCGCCGGGATCCAGGCCGAGATTGCCCGGATCGAGGATCGCCTTGCCGCCAAGGGCCTGACGGCTGCGGAACGGGTCGAACTGCAGCAGCAACTGGCCAGCCTGCGTGAGCAGTTGCGCGGTCAGGTGGCTGATCGCAAGGCCAGGGAGGCCTCGATCGCCAGCACCCCGGTCAGCTTCAGTTATGCCAGCGAGGGTATTCTGGCTGGCGAAGGCACCTTCACCAAGGCCGCCAGTGCCAGCTGGTCGAGCGTCGAGGGCCTGCTCGCCTTTATCACGCTGTTGCTGGGCGTGGCGCTGCCGTGGGTCGCCCTGATTGGTGGCGGCGTACTGGCCTGGCGCTGGCTGCGCCGCCTGCGGATCCGGACCCCGGAGCCTGCTCCCAGCGAGTAAGGCTTCCGCCCCCGCGCCTCCCTCCCCCTCCCGGCGCGGGGGCACTCTTTCGATTTCAGGTCTGATCGGCCAGCCACTTGCGCAGCCGTGGGGGGTCCGGGATGCGCACAACCCGGTATCCGGTCTCGATCAGGCCCTGCCTCTTCAGCGCCGACAGGCATTTGGACAGGGTCATGGTCGAAGTGCCAAGCATGCTGGCGAGGTCTTCCTGCACGCAGTTGATCCGATTCGATGCCCCCGCCTGGCGCAGCAGCGCCAGCAGGATCTTGGCGAGATGGGCTTCGCGCGACATGGCCCGCAGATCGTCGCTCATCGCCATCGCGGCCTTCAGGCGCAGCGCGGTGATCCGGTAGAGCGCCGCGAGTACCTCGGGATGCTCCATCAGCGACTGAAACGCCGCGGCATCAAAGTGATCGATCAGGACGTTCCCCACAGCGACCGCATCGTGGGTGCGCCGGTTCGGCCCGCTAACCAGCAGCACATCGCCAAAATGCTGGCCCTTTCGGACCAGGCTAACAAAGGTTTGCGAACCGTCGGCATGGAGCCGGCACAGGCGGACCTGGCCCTTGATCACGATTCCCATTGTCGCCTCGGAATCGCCCCGGCTGTGGATCAGTTCGCCATCCGAATAGGCGCGGCGTTGCCCGGTCAGCGCCAGCCAATCCCGCGCCTCGGCCGAAATTAGATCAAGTAATTCATGGCCGGCCAGAGCAATCATTGCGGTCCGCCTCAAAACATAAAAAAGTTTATATTCGCAAAACTGCACGGAAGCTAGACCGACAGCCACAAGAGCCCTTCGGGTCGCGCAATTCTGGGGGGAATTGGAAGAGGGGGTTGCGGGCGCCGCGCTTTCGAGCTGCGGCGCCCGCTTTTTTTTTCGGCTCCACACAGCCCTCTTGCCAGCCCCGCGCAAGCGCCTTATCCCGCTTAACCGAACGATTAAACGAACAGGGAGTTCCCATGCGCTTCGAGGGCACCAGCAACTATGTCGCGACCGACGATCTCAAGGTGGCGGTCAACGCAGCGGTGCTGCTGCGCCGCCCCCTGCTGGTCAAGGGTGAGCCCGGCACCGGCAAGACCGTGCTGGCCCATGAAATTGCCAAGGCCGTCAACGCGCCGCTGATCGAATGGAATGTCAAGTCGACCACCAAGGCCCAGCAGGGGCTCTACGAATATGACGCCGTCGCCCGGCTGCGCGACGGCCAGCTGGGTGACGAGCGTGTCCACGACATCTCGAATTACATCAAGAAGGGCAAGCTGTGGGAAGCCTTCACCAGCCCGCAGCTGCCGGTCCTGCTGATCGACGAGATCGACAAGGCCGACATCGAGTTTCCGAACGACCTGCTTCAGGAACTCGACCGGATGAGTTTCGATGTCTACGAAACCAAGGAGCGGATCGCGGCAGCCGAGCGCCCGATCGTGGTGATCACCTCGAACAACGAAAAGGAACTGCCCGACGCCTTCCTGCGCCGCTGCTTCTTCCACTACATCAAATTCCCCGACCGCGAGACGATGCAGTCGATCATCGACGTCCACTTCCCCGGGATACAGAAGACCCTGGTGACCAAGGCGATGGACATCTTCTACGAGGTTCGCGAAGTGCCGGGGCTGAAGAAGAAGCCGAGCACAAGCGAACTGCTCGACTGGCTCAAACTGCTGCTCAACGAAGACATGCCGCTCGATGTGCTGCAGCAGAAGGATCCGACCAAGGCGATCCCGCCGCTCCACGGTGCCCTGCTCAAGAACGAGCAGGACGTGATGCTGTTCGAACGCCTGGCCTTCATGGCCCGGCGGCAGAACTGATCCTGCCAGCTAACTCACGTTGAAGCAGGCGGTCCCGCTGCGCTTCAGCTCAGAGCACAGGGCATGGGCGCCGGGCGCGGTCGTGCGCAAGCGGTAGACCCGGCGCGATCCGACCACGGCCGGGATTATCATGCGCTGGGTACCGAGCAATTGTGGATGACGGTTTGTCAGATCGGCCCAGAGCGCATCGGCCTCCGCTTGGCTTTGTGCGGCGGCCAACTGGATCGTCTGGCCGGTTGGCGCGGGCTGCGATTGGACCGGGACCAACACCAGCGCTTCAATTTGTGGCGGCGGATTGGCAGATGCGAGGACCGGCGGCGCGGCACTGCCCGGCAATGAGGTGCCCGGCATCGGCATGTTGAGCGCCATGCTGATCGCAGCTTGGTCCGATTTCACCGCCGCGTTGGTCACCACCACCGTCGTTGCCTCGGCCCTGGTCAGCGCAAACAGCGAGCGGGCGAAGCCGTGCGGCACGCGGATGCAGCCGTGCGAGGCATTGTACGCGGGAACGTGCCCGGCATGGATCGCAATCCCGCTCCAGGTGAGGCGCTGCATGAAGGGCATCGGCGCATTGCTGTAGAGGTTCGAGCGGTGAAACTTGCGCTTTTGCAGGATCGGGAAAACTCCATTCGGAGTCCCGTGCCCGCGTTTTCCGGTCGATACCGGCGACTTGGCCCACAGCGCACCGTCCTTGAATACGAACATCTGGCGCGACGATTTGCTGACCACGATCAACACGCCCGATTGCAATACCTTGGTGACCGGCGGCGGCAGTTGAACCTTTTGCGCGGCCGGCTTGGCGGGCATCGGAGCCAAGACTGCCGATGCCTGCGCCTGGGCCACGTGCGCGCCGGGCACAGCCTCCAGGCCCGGGATGGCGAGGCCTGCAACCAACAAGAGCAAGAAAGTTGCGCCGAGTACGGCAGCAGCACGGATCATGGTAAACACCCGTTAACCGAGTCTTTTCACCATGAACCGTTAAGCTGTTGCACTCAACCGGATTCTAGCCCCAGCCTGTGCAAGTCCCGCCCCCTCCGAAGCTGCCCCAGTGCCTCCAGAGCGCCTTGCCCCCGCATATGGCGCGTGTCATGTTGCCAACCAACGCCGACCCGATGGCAGGCCGCGCGCGATATTGAGGGACAGGCCAATGCAAAGACTGGCAACCACACTGATTGCGTTTGCCGCGCTTGCGCTGCCAGGCGTTGCCATGGCGGCTGCGCCGATCGCATTGCCCAAGGGCAAGGCCTGGGAGCACAAGCAGACCAAGCTCAAGGTTCCAGCGGTGGTCGATGGTTTTGCGCGTTACGAGGCGGCTGACTATGGCAGTAGCCAGTCCGATGTGATGTTCCAATACCGCGATACGGTCAGCGAAACCCGCGTAACACTTTACCTCTACCGTGCCGGTAGTGCGAGTGTGCCAATCTGGGCGGACCGAGCCGAGTCCAGCATCGCTGCCAATGCTGCAGCCTATGGCACACTCGACAAGGACGGACGCCGCTTCTCGTTCTACACACCCTGGAGCAATGCCCCCAATAGCGCGGTGCGGGTTACCTTTCCGCTCTCCGGCAAAGGGGTTTCGGCGACCGGCCTGATGCTGGCCAAGCGCGGCGAATGGCTAATCAAGATCCGGATGACATCCAACCGCCTCGATGCCGCGTCTGTCGAAGCCCGGCTCGCCAGCTTTTTCGCCGGGCTTGCCTTCAAGCCTGACAAGGTCGGAGCGGAACCGGCCTATGCTATTCAGCTCTGCCCCGACCGGTTGCCCGCTACCGAAGCCAGCCTTGTCGAACGCGGCAAAGACGATGGCGTAATGGCCGGTGCCTTGATCAACAGCATCGCTCCGATGCCGGCCAAGAACAAGCCGGAAAGGGCACCAGTCTATTGCCGCGACGCGGCTTCGGAAGGGCTCTACGGGGTCTATCGACCGGGTGGTGCCATGGACCGCTATTTGCTTGCCATAGGCGATGGCGGCGTAACCATGACCGTCGGACGCGATGCATTGGGAGAGCTTTCCGGTCAGCGCGAAGCACGATTCAGTCCGACACTTTTGACCGCCGAACGGGCTGTGGGTTTTGCCCCTTACACTGCCTTGCCTTCACCCAAGCAGGTCATGAGGAGCCTCAACGCGGCCAAACCAATCTGGGCCCGTTCGCGCCTGCCTGGCAAGGAAAAGGAAATCCAGATCATCATGTAAGCAGGCTAGGCAATCGTGATTCGCGCTGTGCAAACTGCCCTAAGTGCTCAAGCTGCGGATCGGCTTGCGTTCAGACGCGCACGCATTGGCGTTGATTTCCGGCAATTTGTTTATTGCCAACAAACAAATTGAAGAATCCACTTTACTTAATATGAATATTCGCAATTCTATCCCTGCAAAATAAAGCGGGGGAGAATCCCTAGTGATTAAACCGGTTGGGCTGATCGCTTGCGCGATTTCGGCATTGGTAGTGACATCTTGTACGTCGGGCGGTGACAAGCCCGAAGCTGCAAGTGCTGCGCAGGTTTGCGCCAGCCCCGTGCCGTTCCCCGGCGGCTTCGACTATCCGCAAAGCGCCCAGACCATTCAGAACTGGGTCGCAAAGCGCGATATCGCAGCTGCTCGGCAGCATGGCTGGAATCTGTTTGCCGGGCTCCAGAGCGATGCCGGCGGGCAATGGGTCTGGCGATCATGGTGCACCGCTACGCAGGCCTTTGCTGGGCAGGCCTCGCCGAGCGGCTCGCCTGATGCAGAGGGCGCAGAAGCCGCCGCCGCGACCACACACGGCCAGCTGCCGATGAAGATGTTCAAGCAGAAAAATGGTCCAACCACCGGCGCAGACCCGATCAACTTCACTGATGTCCCCCAATATCCGATTCCCCCACAGGTTCTATCGAATCCGAAGTACAAGCAATGCATTCAGGCTCCAGCCAAGGGGGCCAAATTGCAGACCCTGGCCGGCGGACCGCAGTTCCAGAACAACGGCGACGTGATGGTTGCAGGGGTGATCTACAACGATCCCGCTTACCAATGGATCCGCAACAAAAGTCTTTATCAGACCGCGACCCTGCAAGGCCTCTTGCCACCCGCTAACCAGAACCGCGAGATGGCCGCGATGCCTTCCGGCTCGATCGTGCTCAAGCCGATGCTTTGGCCGATCAAACAGTCCGGCTACACCGCGCTACCCGTCTGGGATGATCGGAAAGACGATTTCGGCCGCTATTCCGGGTTCGAAATCCAGTCGCAGTGGCCGCGGGCGATGGCGGTGACGCCGCAATCCGCCTCACAGATCGCCACGGTCGACGTGACCTACCTTCACGGCGTGACGACTAAGGCCGGAGGCAAGCTTGGTCCAAATACGTACAAGCAGGCCCGTACCGTCGGGATCGAACAGTTCTATCATTTCAAGCCCGACCTCGCTTCGCTTGATCCTTGCGATCAGGCGATCCTCGATGCCTCGGCCTATTACGCCTATGGCCAACCGTTCAAGCAGGGCGACTACCTTGCACTGATCGCCATGCACATCATGACCAAGGAACAGCCTGACTGGACCTTCCAGTCGGTCTGGTGGAGCGACCGGGCCGGGACCGGTCCATACGCCGCTGACCGTCCGAGCAACCCTGCCGCCAAAGGTCCATGGCGCAACTACCTGATGGCATCGACTTATGGCTGGCGCGATGTGGCCCAGCCCGCCAACTGGCCGATCGCTTACAACCCATACATCGAACTGGCCGCAGCGCACCCGATCGATACAAATTGCATGAACTGTCACAAGCGCGCGGCCTGGCCCGAAGGCGATAATGCCGGGTCATATTTGCGCGACGGCGGGCCTAGTGCACTGCAGGCGTTCCGTTATCAGGACCAGCCCATTTTCAACGGTTTGATCGGGGTGGACTCACTCTGGTCGATCGCGGACCGCGTCCCCCCCGCGGCTTCCGCCACCCCGACGTCTTCGCCTTCTGCCGGTCCCCCGCTCAAACCGGCCACGCGTTGACCCGGAGCGGCCCGGTTATCCCAACAGGGAGGCCGGGCCGCAACTGCTCTTGCCCAAGGCCGCGCTTCGCCTTAATCAAGCGATTAAGAGAAGGAGCGGCCTCACGTGTTTTTCAACTTTGTCGACGAACTGCGCGCCGCCGGGATCAAGGCCAGCTTCAAGGAGCACCTGATGCTGCTCGAAGCGCTCGACAAGGACGTGATCGAGCAGACGCCTGAGCAGTTCTACTACCTGTCGCGCGCGGTGTTCGTGAAGGACGAAGGGCTGCTCGACAAATTCGACCTGGTTTTCAACAAGGTCTTCAAGGGTATCATGACCAATTACGGTCAGGACCCGGTCGACATTCCCGAAGACTGGTTGAAGGCTGTCGCCGAGAAGTTCCTCACGCCCGAGGAAATGGCCGCGATCGAGAAGCTCGGGACCTGGGACGAGATCATGGAGACGCTCAAGCAGCGGCTCGCCGAACAGCAAAAGCGCCACGAAGGCGGCAATAAGTGGGTAGGCACCGGCGGGACCTCGCCGTTCGGCAACAATGGCTACAATCCAGAAGGCGTGCGGATCGGCGGCGAATCGAAGCACAAGCGCGCGCTGAAGGTTTGGGAAAAGCGCGAGTTCGCCAATCTCGACAACACCCGCGAGCTCGGCACCCGCAACATCAAGATCGCGCTGCGCCGTCTGCGCCGCTTCGCCCGCGAAGGCCATGCCGACGAGCTCGATCTGGACGCGACGATTGACGGCACCGCCAAGCAGGGCTGGCTCGATATCCGGATGCGACCCGAACGGCACAATGCGGTCAAGCTGCTGCTGTTCCTCGATGTCGGAGGCTCGATGGATCCGTTCATCAAGCTGGTCGAGGAGCTGTTTTCCGCAGCAACTACAGAGTTCAAGAACCTGGAGTTCTTCTATTTCCACAACTGCCTCTACGAGGGTGTGTGGAAGGACAACAAACGCCGTTGGAGCGAGCGTACCAACACCTGGGACATCCTCCACAAGTACGGCCATGACTACAAGGTGGTGTTCGTCGGCGACGCGGCGATGAGCCCTTACGAGATCACCCATCCCGGTGGCTCGGTCGAGCACTTCAACGAGGAGGCGGGCTCCGAATGGCTCAAGCGGGTGGCCCACGTCTATCCCGCCACCGTCTGGATCAACCCGGTCCCGGAAAAGCAGTGGTCCTATTCGCAGTCGACCAAGATGATCAAGGAACTGGTTGGCGGATCGATGTACCCGCTGACGCTGGGCGGGCTTGACGATGCGATGCGTGAGCTGACCCGCAAGAAGCACTGATGCGGGTTACCGCAGCGTAACCGCAGCGCCGCTTTTGGCGGATCAACATATGCTGCGATTGCAGTCGGCAGCCTCCGGGCCATATTGGCGGCATGACCCAACGCCTTCCCGTCCTTTTCCTCGGCCATGGTTCGCCGATGACTGTCATCACCGATGGACCCGAACGCCGCGCCTGGCAGGCCCTGGGCAAGTCCCTACCCCGCCCGTGCGCGATCCTGGTGATCTCGGCCCATTGGGAAACCAGCGGCGCGAGCCATCTCACCGTCGGCGAGCAGCCGCGCACGATCCATGATTTCGGCGGCTTTCCCGATGAACTGTTCGCGATCCAGTATCCGGCGCCCGGGTCGGCCGAACTGGTCGAACGCGTCGCCGCGTTGCTCGGTGAAGACCGCATCCGCCGTGATGATACCTGGGGCTTTGACCACGGTTCATGGGGCGTGGTCCGGCCGATGTACCCGGCTGCCGAGATACCGATGGTTCAGTTGAGCCTTGATCGCGGATTGCCGGCCGAAGAGCATATTGCGCTGGGCCGCAAGCTCGCGCCGCTGCGCGATGAAGGCGTGCTGATTATTGGCAGCGGCAATGTCGTCCACAATCTGCGGCTGTGGCGCCAGTTTGCCGGGACGCGGCCGGACTGGGCGGTCGATTTCCAACACAGGATCAATGCGGCCATGCTCGCCGGCGATGAAGCCGCGCTGACCCGGTTCACCGCAGAGGATCAGGCCGCCATGGCCGCGATCAACAGCGCTGAACACTACCTGCCGCTGCTCTATATCGCAGGCGCGCGGGTGCCCGGTGATGAAGTCGGCGTGTTCAGCGACAGCATTGATGGTGCGCTGTCGATGACCAGCTACCTGATCGGCGACACAGCCCTGCTCAGCACCTAGCCCTGCTTGTCGAGCTCATCGTTAAGGCGAAGGCTGGCACGCCAGAAGAAGAATGCGGGGATGAAACCCAGCCACGCCGCGCCAAACAGCACCCAGCGAACGCTTTCCGTGCCCGCCATGGGTTGCAGCCAGTCGGACAATGCACCGAACGCGAACGGGCCCAGGCCAAGTCCGATTAGGTTTTGGCCGAACAGCATGACCGAGGCTGCGACGGCGCGCAATTCCTTGCGGACCAGCCCCTGTACGCAGGCATAGGCAGGGCCGTAATAAGCCGCATTGAGGATCGTCGGCACGAGGATCAGCAGCCCTGCCACCCACCAGATCGGGGCACCATAGCCAAGGAACTGGATCGGCGCGGCAACCGCCATGCCAACCGCAGGAAGCGTCAGGATGTGACGGCGGTTGATTGCCCCGAACCGGTCAGCCGCCCAGCCACCCAGCCAGGTGCCGAATACCCCGGCGATGCCGAGTGTAACCGAGCCCAGGATACCGACTTCGGTGGTTGTCATGCCGTGGCTGCGGATGAACAGCGAGAGCGTCCAAAGCCCCTTGCCGTAACTGAGAAAAGCGGCGACCGAGGCGGCAACGAGCAGCAAGACATAGGCGCGCGAGGCAAAGACTTCGCCCACCGCCTTGCCCACCGGCATCTGGGCCGGGCCTGACGGGCTGGCTTCACCCTTCATCAACCCGATCCGGCGCGGTTCGATAAGCAACTTGGGCAGCAAGAGCGCAAGCACGAGCCCGGGCGCGCCGACCAGCATCAGCGCGACCCGCCAGCCCCAGATATCGTTGACTACACCGCCGATTATGAGACCCAGCAGCGAACCAATCGGCACGCCCATGCCATAAAAGGCGATTGCCGAAGCGCGCTTTTCGGGGGCAACCGTGTCGCTGATCAGGCTGTGCGCGGATGGCGTGCAGCCGGCTTCGCCCACCCCAACACCAATCCGGGCCAGTGCCATCTGCCAGAAATTCTGCGCAAAGCCGCACAGCGCGGTCATGCCTGACCATATGATCAGCGAAACCGAGATCAGCCTTGAACGATTGGTGCTGCCACGATCGGCAAAACGCGCAATGGGAATGCCGAGGACGGCATAGAAAACGGCAAATGCGGGGCCGGCCAGCAGGCCAAGTTGCGTATCGCTGAGCCCAAGTTCACTTTTGATCGGTTCTGCCAGGATGTTGAGAATTTGACGGTCCAGGAAATTGAAGATGTAGACGACCAGCAGGGTCCACAGCATCAGCCGGGTCGATTTGTCGAACTTGCCTGGAGCTGCCTTGCCTTCGTTCATGATCTCTCCCGTCAGATTGCGGCTCCGTTGGATCTGCGCCCAGTCGGTTGACCGATTTAGTTCGCGTAACTCAATACACCAAAAAGGGTCGCACGGTTTCCGACCAGGCAGCTTCATCGGCGCTGGCAACGTGGTCCAGGTCACCCGGTTGAACGGCGCGATCATCGACCCATTCGCGCAAGGCGGGACCGCCGTTGATCACGTCGATCGCCAGCCTTTCAAATTCGTACTCGTAAGGGAAATCGCGCCAGATTTCATAGTCGGGATAAAGCCGCCGGATCGCCTTGAAGGCCAGCGCCTGCAGCCGCCAGGGCTGGAAGGCGTGGTGATCGTAGAACTTGCCTTCGGCGTGGATCATCACCCCGTTGCACAAATGCCCGGCATGCTTGTGGAAGGTCGGCGTGAACCAGCATTCGCGCAGGGCGCAGCCTGCCAGCCATTGCGGGGCGACGTGGTGCATTTCGGCCAGGACGTTTTTCGCATCGATGTCCGGAGCGCCGAACAGCACCTCGAGCGGCCGGGTGGTCCCGCGCCCCTCGCTGAGCGTTGCGCCTTCCAGCATAACTGTGCCGGCATAGGCGCGGCCCATGTTGACACTGGCGGCGTTGGGACTGGGGTTGATCCAGATCCGGCTTTCGGGCCAGCCAAAGCCCGGCCCTTCCGGCTCCCACCCCTCCATCGCGATCACGCGGTACGGCAGGTCGAGCTTGAAATGGTCGATGAACCAATGGCCCATCTCGCCCAGCGTCAGTCCATGGCGCATCGGCATCGGCCCAGCCCCGACGAAGCTTTCCTGCCCCGGGACCAGCAGCGTTCCTTCGATCGGACGCCCGGCGGGATTGGGGCGATCGAGCACCCAGACTTCCTTGCCGGCGGCCTGGGCAGCCTCCAGCAGGTAAAGCAGCGTCGTCACGAAGGTATAGATCCGGCAACCGAGATCCTGCAGGTCGAACAGGAACACGTCGGCCGTGCTCATCATCTGCCCGCTGGGGCGGCGAACCTCGCCATAGAGGCTGAACACGGGGATGTTATAAGTCGGATCGACCTCGTCCGGGGTCTCGACCATATTGTCCTGCTTGTCGCCCTTCAGCCCATGCTGCGGGCCGAAGGCGGAGGAGACGTTGACACCCGCGGCGATCAGCGCATCGAGCGAGTGAGTAAGGTCTTCCGTAACGCTCGCCGGATGCGCGACGAGGGCAACGCGGCGGCCCTTGAGTTGATTGAGCAGTGCGGGGTCGGCCAGCAGCCGGTCGATACCGAATTTCATGCTGTGCTGGGTGGCGGAAGCGTCGCGGCAAAGCAAGTGGGATGGTGGAAATCGGGCTTGCCGGGAGGGTGGGCCAGCGCCCAGTAGCTTTTGGTGCCGTTGCGTTCCTCGATCACGGCGGAGAGGGAAATTCGGGCTTCGCGTTTGGCCAGCGCCACAATCCGGGCATGGAGCGAACAGCATTCGGGCGTTCTCGTCGCCTCATAGACCTCAGGCACGCGATCGAAGTCCAGATCCCGCATGCCCTCGCGGTAGGAGTCGAAGCCGTATCCGGCCCAGGCGCCGCCGGGCGAAAAGTTGAACTCCCGGTATCCCGGGCCAGCTCCATCGGCGATGAACATTTCAAAGCAAGTCGATTGCCAGAGGTTGTCGGCCCGCCTGGGCAGCGCCCACTGCGGCCATACCAATTGCGCTGTTTCACCATGCAGATCGAACCACAGACCGATATTGTCCGCTGACGCGTGCGACACTTTGGCTGAAATCGCCTTGATCGCCTTGCCAGGCGTATCCGGATGGCAAGTCAGCCAATAGGTTTCCAAACCGCGCTTCCTCGTGCTAGGCGCCCCCGAAATTCAGAAGGCCGCCATGACCTACACCTCAACCCTGCTTCGCCTGCTCGACGAGCGTGGCTACATTCACCAGACGACTGACGCCGAAGGCCTTGATGCCCTTGCCGCAAAGCAGGTTGTGCCTGGCTATATCGGCTTCGATGCCACCGCGCCATCGCTGCATGTCGGATCGCTGGTTCAGATCATGCTGCTGCGCCGTTTGCAGCAGGCCGGGCACAAGCCGGTGGTGCTGATGGGTGGCGGGACCACGCGGATCGGCGATCCGACCGGGCGCGATGAGAGCCGCAAGATGCTGACCGATGCCACGATCGACGCCAATATCGCCTCGATCCGCACCGTGTTCGAACGCTACCTGACTTTCGGCGACGGGCCCACCGATGCGGTGATGGTCAACAACCACGATTGGCTCGGCCAGCTGGGCTACATCGAATTGCTCCAGGAAGTCGGCACGCACTTCACGGTCAACCGGATGCTGACGTTCGATTCGGTCAAGCTGCGGCTTGAGCGCGAACAGCCGATGACCTTCCTCGAATTCAACTACATGATCCTGCAAGGTTACGATTTCCGGCACCTGGAAAAGGAGATGGGCGTGCGGCTGCAGATGGGCGGCAGCGACCAGTGGGGCAATATCGTCAACGGGATTGACCTGGCGCGCCGGATGGACGGGGTCGAAGTGTTCGGGGTGACCACTCCGCTGCTGACCACGGCCGATGGTGCCAAGATGGGCAAGACCGCCGCCGGCGCGGTCTGGCTTAACGAAGATGCCCTGCCCAGCTATGACTTCTGGCAGTACTGGCGCAACGCTGACGACCGCGACGTCGGCAAGTTCCTGCGGCTGTTCACCGACCTGCCGTTGGGCGAGATTGCCCGGCTCGAGGCGCTCGAAGGCAGCGAGATCAACGCCGCCAAGATCGTGCTGGCCAACGAAGTCACCCGCCTGTGCCGCGGTGGAGAAGCTGCCACGGCGGCGGAAGCGACGGCCTCAGCCACATTCACGGGCGGCGGACTCGGAGCCGATTTGCCGGTCCTGGAAGTCGATTCGGCCGGCATCAGCCTGATCGATGCCTTGGTCGGGATCGGATTCGCCGCCAGTCGAGGCGAAGCCAAGCGCCTGGTGGCGGGTGGCGGGGCGCGCGTCGATGGCGCCGCGCTAACCGACGAAACCGCTCTTATCATGGTGGAAAACGAGATCAGAATTTCTTCCGGTAAGAAGAAGCACGGGATTCTTCGCCGGGTCTGAACTACGGAATTCTCCCGGTTTACCCAATCTTTGCCTTTCGAGTTCATTGTAAGCCTTACTGAGGTTTTTCCGGGAGGCGTGCGCTGATGGGCGCAGGAGCACAACTGACCGTTACCGATCTGCGCCGCGCGGCGCGGCATCCTGTTGATCACAAGGTTATCGGCGAGCACCGCCGCCTTGGCGACGTGCACCTGCATATCGTCAACCTCTCGGCGCATGGTTTCATGGCGTCGGGCAAAGTCGATATGGAACGCGGCGAGCGCGTCGTGATCCGCTTGCCGGAAATTGGCCGGATCGAAGCGCACCTGATCTGGGCAGCTGAAGGCCGCGCCGGGTTCCAGTTCGAACGAATCATTCGCTTTGACGATTTCATGCGGATGATCGACACGATCCAGCCCAACCCACGCCTCCGTCGCAGCCGGTAAGCTTACCGGGGCGTTGATAGCTCCGGTATCAACACCCAAAACTTCTGACCGCTTGGCAAGAGCCCGGTGCGCTGCCATTCCAATGGAATGCATGCACCAACACACCCCTTGCAGGTCCGTGACTATCGCCTGATCTGGCTTGCTCGCTTCATCAACACGGCAGCCACGACTGCAATGGTTGTTGTGATTGGGGCTCAGGTCTACCAACTCGCCAGGCAACAATATGGAATGAGCGAAGGCGAAGCTGCCTTCTTGCTCGGCCTGCTTGGCTTGATCCAGTTTGTTCCGTTCCTGCTGCTGACTCCGATTGCCGGGGTTTTGGCTGACCGAATGGATCGCCGACACCTTGCCGCGCTGGCTGTTTCGGTTGACCTCACGATTGGCCTGGCGTTGGCTGCAGCCAATACTTGGAATTTCCTTTCGCTTCCGCTGCTGTTCGCGCTCGCCGCCTGCTATGGCGCGGCACGGGTGTTTATTGGCCCGGCGATCAGTGCAATTACCCCCAATGTGGTTCCGGCCGAATTGCTGCCCAAGGCGATTGCTACCAGCTCGATCGCCTGGCAATCCGCTGCGGTGATTGGACCGGCGCTTGGCGGTTTCCTGCTCGCCGAAGATCCCGCGATGCCCTATTGGTTTGCATCGGCAATGCTGGTGCTTGGAATAGGCTCGCTTCTCGCTATCCGCCACCGCGCACCTCCCGCAGCCGAGGCGGATCACCCGCTGAAATTGATGGGCGAAGGGGCCAAATTCGTCTGGCGCGAGCGCTTTTTGCTGGGCTGTGTAACGCTCGATCTGTTCGCCGTGCTGCTCGGTGGGGCAACCGCGATGCTGCCGGCATTTGCCTATGACGTGCTCCATGTTGGCGACGAAGGCCTGGGCCTGCTTCGTGCTGCACCGGCGGCCGGGGCCATGTTGATGGCAATTTGGCTGGGCTTCCGTCCCATCGCCCGTAACGTTGGGGTCAAGATGCTCTGGGCTGTAGCGGTTTATGGCCTCGCCACGCTGATATTCGGCCTGTCGACCAGCTTCCCGCTTAGCATGGCGATGCTGGCGCTGCTCGGCGCTGCGGATGCGATCTCCGTGTTCATCCGCAACACATTGGTGCAACTCAACACACCGGACGAAATGCGAGGGCGGGTTTCTTCGATCTCCGGGCTCGCGATTTCCGCATCCAACGAATTGGGTGAGATGCAGTCTGGCCTGGCAGCCGCGTTTCTGGGGGCGGTTGGCGCAGTTGCGCTTGGCGGCGCCGGGGCTATCTTGGTCACTGCCATCTGGGCAGTGCTTTTCCCTGAACTCATCCGGGCGAAGACCTTCGCCCCCCAGTATCGACAAAAGGACCCGTCCCCATGAAGGCTGACAGCATCCTCGCCACCATCGGCAATACCCCGCACATCCGCCTCTCGCGCCTGTTCCCGGATCACGAAGTGTGGATCAAGGCCGAACGCGCCAATCCGGGCGGTTCGATCAAGGACCGCATTGGCCTGGCCATGATCGAGGCCGCGGAACAGGATGGCAGCCTCAGGCCCGGCGGCACGATTGTCGAACCAACCAGCGGCAACACCGGGATCGGGCTCGCCATGGCGGCGGCCGTCAAGGGTTACAAGCTGGTGCTGGTCATGCCCGAATCGATGTCGATCGAGCGGCGCCGCCTGATGCTGGCCTATGGCGCAACCTTCGATCTGACCCCGCGCGAAAAGGGCATGAAGGGCGCAATCGAGCGGGCCCATGAACTGATCGCCAGCACGCCCGGATCGTGGATGCCGCAGCAGTTTGAAAATCCCGCCAATATAGCGGTTCACGTTCGCACAACTGCACAGGAAATCTATGCAGACTTTGCCGATAGCCCGATCGACGCGCTGATCACCGGGGTCGGCACTGGCGGCCACCTCACGGGCTGCGCCGAATTCCTCAAGGTCAAGTGGCCGGCGATGAAAGCCTGGGCAGTGGAACCCAGCCTCTCCCCGGTTATTTCGGGCGGCCAGCCGGCCCCGCACCCGATCCAGGGCATCGGCGCCGGCTTCATTCCGGCCAACCTCCACACCCAGGCGATCGACGGTGCGATCCAGGTCGATCCTGCTGACGCCAAGGAAATGGCTCGGCTCTGCGCCACCAAGGAAGGCATGCTGGTCGGGATCAGTTCCGGCGCCACGCTCGCCGCCATCAAGCAGAAGCTGGCCGAACTGCCCGCAGGCAGCCGCGTTCTCGGCTTCAACTACGATACTGGTGAGCGGTACCTTTCGGTGCCGGACTTCCTGCCCGAATGAGCGCCTTCACCAGGATCGACTACCGCGACGGGGAAACTCCGCTTTCCGGCCTGCACCTCCGCCCGGCCGGCAAGGCGCGGGCAGCCGTCGCCGTCTTTCCTACCTTCATGAACGTGACACCGGGGGTTGAAGACAAGGCGCGCGCACTGGTCGAAGCGGGCTACGCAGTGCTGATCGCCGATTTTTACGGACCCGAGACCCCGCACGACTTCGAATCGGCCAACGCAGTGATGATGCGGCTGAGAGCCGATCCTGCGGCCATGCGCGTGCGCTTGAAAGCCACGCTCGATGCACTTCGCCAGCTCGAGCCAGACCTGCCGATGGCGGCGATCGGCTTCTGCCTCGGCGGCATGGCGGTGCTCGAACTGGCGCGCGACGGGCAGGATCTGGCGGCTGTTGTCAGCTTCCACGGTCTGCTGCAATCGCCCCTGCCGGCGAACCAGCCCATCCCTGCCCGCGTTCTGGTCTGCCACGGCGACATCGACTTTCTCGTCCCGCGCAGCCATGTGCTGGCGTTCTGGGAGGAGATGGACCAGGTCGGAGCGGACTGGCATTTCCATAGTTATGCCGGGGTGGATCACGGTTTCACCAACCGCCTGCGCCCCGATGCCACGCCCAATCCGTCATACAACGCCAGCGCCGACCGCCAGAGCTGGGCAGCGATGCTCGGCCTGTTTGACGAGACCTTTCCGTCGCCATGAGCGGTGATCCAGACCTGATGCGTGAGGCTTACCTCGATCTGATCAAGCGCACGGTCACAAACTATATCCAGCTTGGCGACGAACTACCGCTCGGTCGCTTTCACAGTGCCGGCTTCTATGATCCGAAGGCCTCGGAATGGACGATCCCGCCCATTGCCCGGCCGCGGACCTTGCAGAATGTCCACCAACTCGAACTGATCGAGCAGCAGTTCGACCGGATAACGGCCGAAGGGATAACTGGGGACCTGATCGAGGCCGGGGTGTGGCGCGGCGGTGCGATCATTTTCATGCGTGCCTTGCTCAAAGCTCACGGCGTAACCGATCGTCAGGTCATCGCCGCTGACAGTTTCGCCGGTATCCCGCTAAGCGCCAAATTCAAGCACGACACCGTCAATTCGTGGACCGACCGCTGGGAAGCCAGCCTGCCGGAAGTCCGGGCCGCGATCGCCCGGTTCGGGCTGCTTGATGAGCAGGTCGAACTGCTCGAAGGCTATTTCGCCGATACGCTGCCGGGATTGGCCGGGCGCACGCTCGCACTGATCCGGCTCGATTCGGATTCGCTCGAATCAACCGAGACTTCGCTCCAATACCTCTATCCACTTCTCAACCGCGGCGGGGCGGTGATGATCGACGACTGGCACCTGATCGGCTGTCGCATCGCGGTCGACAACTACCGCAAGAAGAACAAGCTGGCCGGCGAAGTACAGGTGACCGCCGGCAATGCCTGGTGGATCAAGCAGGAAGAACGGGGCTTCCCCGGCCCACCGGCTGGGGAATAGCGACCCGCCTTACGCCGTCGCGAAAGCCTCGACCGGCAGTTCCATCATTGCGGCGCAGCCCGCCTCGATCTTGCGGCGCAGTGCGCCAGCATCGGGGACAAACCGCTCACCAAAATAACGGGCGGTGACCAGCTTGGCTTCGTAGAAAGCCTTGTCCTCGCTGCCCGCTGCCAGTGCATCGGCGGCAGTTGTGCCCATCTTCAGCCAGATCAGCCCCAGCGCGACGATTCCCATGATGTGCATGTAGTGGTGCGCGCCGGCGCCGACGTTGTTTGGGTTGGTCATGCCGTTCTGCATGAACCACATGGTCGCGGCCTTGAGCTCACCATTGGCCTTTTCAACCTGCCCGGCCAGCCCGGCCAGCTCAGGTCGGTCCTTGGCAGCAGCGCATGCTGAGTCGACTTCGGCGAAAAACGCTTGAACCGCGCGGCCACCGTGCATGGCCAGCTTTCGTCCGACCAGGTCCATCGCCTGGACACCGTTGGCACCTTCATAGATCTGGGTGATCCGGCAATCGCGGACGAACTGGCTCATCCCCCATTCCTCGATGAACCCGTGCCCGCCAAACACCTGCTGCATGTTTACGCAGGTATCGAAACCCTTGTCGGTGCCGTAGCCTTTGATCACCGGGGTCAGCAGGCTGATAAGGTCGTCCGCCATCTGGCGATCTTCCTCACTCGCCGCCTTGTGCGAAAGATCAACCTGCAGTGCACCCCACAGGCAGAGGCCGCGCATTCCTTCGGTAAAGGCCTTGGCATCCATCAGCATGCGGCGGATATCGGGATGGACGAACAGCGGATCGGCCTTCTCGCCCGGTTCCGCAGCACCTGTCAGCGCACGGCCCTGACGGCGTTCGGCAGCATATTTGACCGCGTTCTGATAGGCCGCTTCGGCCTGCGACAATCCCTGAATGCCGACGCCCAGGCGGGCAGCGTTCATCATGATGAACATCGCGGCGAGCCCCTTGTTCTCCTCGCCGACCATCCAGCCTTTTGCGCCGTCGTAATTCATCACGCAGGTGGCATTGCCGTGGATGCCCATCTTGTGCTCGATTGAGCCGCAGGACACGGCGTTGCGCTCGCCCAGCGAGCCGTCATCGTTGACCAGAACCTTGGGAACAATGAACAGCGAAATCCCCTTGGTGCTGTCCGGCGCGTCCGGGGTCTTGGCCAGAACCAGGTGAATGATGTTCTCGGTCAGGTCATGCTCGCCGGCCGAGATGAAGATCTTGGTGCCGGTGATCGCATAGGACCCGTCGGGATTGGGCACGGCGCGGGTGCGGATCAGGCCAAGATCGGTGCCGCAGTGCGGCTCGGTCAAGTTCATCGTGCCCAGCCATTCGTTGGCAATCATCCTGGGCAGGTACTTGGCCTGCTGTTCGGGGCTGCCCTTGACCAGGATCGAGGAAATCGCCCCTGCGGTCAGGCCAGGGTACATCCCCCAGGCCTGGTTGGCCGAGGCGGTGAACTCTTCCGCCACCATTCCCAGCACGTGCGGCATGCCCTGACCGCCGAACTCTTCCGGTGCCGACAAAGTCCCCCAGCCCGCTTCACGGAACTGCGCATGCGCTTCCTTGAAACCTTTGGGCGTGGTTACCGTGCCATCCTGATGCCGAGTGCAGCTTTCCTGATCGCCGGAGAGATTCAGCGGCGCCAGGACTTCGGAGCAGAACTTGCCACATTCCTCCACCACCGCGTCGATAATATCGGCGCTGGCGTTCTCGAAACCAGGAAGACCGGAGTACTCTTCCAGCTTCAGAACTTCATTGATCACGAATCGGGTGTCGCGCGTCGGCGCCTTGTAGATCGGCATGGGATCGTTCCTTGGTTGTGCGATCAGGCCTTGCGGGCCGTCAGGTCGATATTCTCGACCAGATTGATGAAATTGGTCAGCTCCGCGATGGCCGCGTCGAGATCGGCGCGCTGCTGGCTGAGCCGGCCGACCTTTTCCTTGCAGCGCTGCACGGTCACCCGGCGTTGCTCGACCCGCCCGTCCCCCAGATCGTAGAGATCGATCATCTCCTTGATCTCGGTCAGGCTGAAACCGACGTTCTTGGCGCGCAGGATCCAGGCCAGACGGGCCCGGTCACGCTTCGAATAGACCCGGTTGAGCCCGATCCGGGCCGGGGCGATCAGGCCCTCATCCTCGTAGAAGCGCAGCGCGCGGGCGGTAACCCCGAACTCTCCGGTCAGATCCGAGATCGAGAAGTGTTCGCGCTGCAGCGCATCGGGCGTGTCGATATGGGCGCCATCATGCGCGGTCGGGCTGTCGAGGAGCTGTTCCATGCACGGAAATTAGCTTACCTTTACGTAAGCGTCAATCTTGCAAGCGAACCAGAGCCCCATCCTGGATCCGGCGATAAAAGCAGGTAACCGCGCCGGTATGGCAAGCTGGACCGTGCGGTTCGCAGATCATCACCAGTGCATCCTGATCGCAATCGACTCGAAGTTCGATAACTTTCAGCACGTGGCCCGTACTCTCACCCTTCTTCCACAAGCGCCCGCGCGAGCGCGAATGGAAGTGGGCAAAACCAGTTTCCAGCGTCGCATCGAGCGCCTCGCGATCGAGAAAGGCGACCATCAGCACCTCGCGGGTAGCGAAATCGATTACCACGCCGGTCAAAAGCCCCTGCCCGTCGAACTTCGGCAAGAAGGCGGTTCCGGCCTCACGGTCGCTGGCATCAATGCTGCTCATTTCGCTCCCTTGTTGCAAGATAACCACATGTGTCGAGCAAAAAAGCGCGCGATTGCGCAAGGCACTTTTCAACGGTCGCAGATTCGGTGATTGGGAGCCTGCGGAAGGCCGAAGGCCAGGTTCAGGGACCGCCGCATGAGGAATTTGGGCGAGGCAGACCGAAGGGGGGTCTGCCGAACCGCACAAAGCGGAAGCCTTATGAGTTTCGTCACGAGATCGCCCGGAACTTCGGTTCCGGGCGTTTTCGTTTTCAGACCAGATCGAGCGCCTCATCGAGCACCCGCGCGAAGCAGGCAATCCGGACCTGCTTTGCGCCGCCGCGCTTGAGCGCCGAGACGCAGGCGCTGGTGGTTGCCCCGCTGGTCAGCACATCGTCGACCAACACGATCCGGGCGCCGCGAATCGCCGCCTCCCGCCGTGGGTTAAGCGCAATTGCGCCGGACAGCGCCCGCGCCCGCGCCGCCTTGCCCAATCCGCCCAGCGTCGGTGTTTGCTTGCGCCGGACCAGACCATCGACCAGCAGCTCTGCGCCGCGTGCGCGGGCGAGTTCTACAGCCAGCAAAGCCGCCTGGTTGAACCCGCGCCGCCACAGCCGCCAGCGGTGTAGCGGGACCGGCACAACTGCCCAGCCCGGCCCGATCTCCTCGGGCAACTGTGCCAGCATCAGCCGCGCCAGCAGCGGGGCTAGCGCGATCCGGTGTCCGTGTTTCAGCGCCAGGATCAGCTTGCGCGAGGCATCGTTGTAGAGCGTGCCCGCTGCGATCCCGTCATGACGCGGCGGATCGGCCAGACACGGCGCACAGACTGTTCCCGCCGCCATGCCGTCACCCAGCGGGCGCTGGCACGTTGGGCAGCTCGGTTCGCCCGGAATGGCCAGCTCGCTCCAGCAGGCTGCGCACAGGCCCGACTGCGCGGCAAGTCCTTCGCCGCACAGCGGGCAGCGCGGGGGGAACAGCAGGTCGGCGACCGGGACGAGGAGCGGGTGCAACTGCATCGTCCTGCGGTATCGCTTGCGCGGGCGCGCGGTGCAAGGCAGGGCTGGCCACGTGACCCAGCCCGCCCCGCCCGAAGTGTTCTCTCCCGCTCGCCGCCGCGCGCGGCATGCCCGTCACCTGGCCGCAGCACGGGCGGGCCACACGCCGGACTACCTGATCGCCGATATGGTCGAAGACGTGATCGAACGTCTCGGCTTTCTGCGGGTCGAGCCGCGCCGCGCGCTGGTGATCGGTGACTGGACCGGTGCTCTGGCAAGTTGGCTGACGACACAGGGTGCGGAAGCAGTCAGCGCCGATGCTCTGGATTTCGATCAGGAACGCCCCTTCCCCTTCGCCGGGTTCGATCTGATTGCCAGCCTCGGCATGCTCGATACCGCCAACGACCTGCCCGGCGCGCTGATCCACATTCGCAGTGCCCTCGCACCTGGCGGTCTGGCGCTGGCCAGCTTTGTCGGCGCAGGCAGCCTGCCGGCCCTGCGCGCAGCGATGCTCGAGGCCGATGGCGACCGCCCCGCGCCGCGGCTGCACCCGATGGTAGACGTTCGCGCCGGCGGTCAGCTGCTCCAGCGCGCCGGCTGGGGCGATCCGGTGGTCGACAGCCGCAGCCTGGCGGTACGCTTTTCCTCGCTCGACCGGCTCGTCGCGGATCTGCGCAGCCAGGGACTGTCGAACTGCCTGTCCCGCTCTGGCCCGCCGCTGACCCGCGCCGCGCGCGAGCGGGCCCGGGCCGCGTTCGGCACCGGCACGGTCGAGAGCTTCGAAATCCTGACGCTGAGCGGCTGGAAGCGCTAGCGCAGCGCCGCCTGCGCCGCCGCGAGCCGGGCAATCGGCACACGGTAGGGACTGGCCGAAACGTAATCGAGCCCGATCTTTTCGCAGAACGCGATCGAGGCCGGATCGCCGCCATGCTCGCCGCAGATGCCCAGCTTGATATCGGGCCGGGTCGCGCGGCCGCGTTCGGCAGCGAGCTCGACCAGCTGGCCAACCCCTTCGATATCGAGGCTGACGAACGGATCGCGGGCGAAGATCCCCTTTTCGACATAGGGGCCCAGGAACCGCCCGGCATCGTCGCGGCTGACGCCGAGTGTAGTCTGGGTCAGATCATTGGTGCCGAACGAGAAGAACGCGCCTTCCTCGGCGATTTCCCCGGCCATCAGCGCTGCACGCGGCAGTTCGATCATGGTTCCGACCTGGTAGTCCAGCGTGCGGCCCTTTTCGGCGAAGACCGCTGTGGCGGTCCTGTCGACCAGCGCCTTGAGGATCGCCAGTTCCTTGCGGGTCGCGACCAGCGGGATCATCACTTCCGGCACCGGCGGTTCGCCGCTCTGCGCGGCAACGTCGCAGGCAGCCTCGAAGATCGCGCGGGCCTGCATCTCGTAGATTTCGGGGAAGGTGATCCCCAGACGGCAGCCGCGGTGGCCGAGCATCGGGTTGAATTCGTGCAGTTCGCCCGCGCGGCGCTTGAGCGTATCCACCCCGATCCCGATCATGTCCGACAGTTCGGCGAATTCCGCATCGGCGTGCGGCAGGAATTCGTGCAGCGGTGGGTCGAGCAAGCGGATCGTGACCGGCAGGCCGACCATGACCTCGAAGATCGAGTGGAAATCGGCGCGCTGTTCGGGCAGCAGCTTGGCCAAGGCGGCGCGGCGCCCGGCCTCGTCCTCGGCCAGGATCATCTGGCGCACCGCCGCGATCCGGGTGCTGTCGAAGAACATGTGCTCGGTCCGGCACAGCCCGACGCCTTCCGCGCCGAACTGTCGCGCGGTGCGGCAATCGGCCGGGGTTTCGGCATTGGTGCGCACTTTCATCCGGCGGTGCTGGTCGGCCCAGCCCATCAGCACCCCGAAATCGCCGACCAGCTCGGGCTCGATCGTGGGGACGTGGCCGAACATCACTTCGCCGGTGGTGCCGTCGAGGGTGATCTGGTCGCCTTCCTTCAGCTCGCGCCCGCCGATCCGCAGGGTCCGGCTGGCCATGTCGATCGACACTGCCGAAGCCCCGGAAACGCAGGGCCGACCCATGCCGCGGGCGACCACGGCGGCGTGTGATGTCATGCCGCCACGGGCGGTCAGGATGCCGCGCGCGGCGTGCATCCCGTGGATGTCCTCGGGGCTGGTCTCAACCCGGACCAGGATCACGGCGTCGCCGCGCTCGGCCAGGTTCTGGGCGCTATCGGCATCGAGCACGATCGCCCCCGAAGCCGCGCCCGGGCTGGCCGGCAGGCCCACCGTCAGCACATCGCGGGTGGCCGCGGGATCGAGCGTGGGGTGGAGCAACTGGTCGAGCGCCATCGGATCGACCCGCAGGATCGCGGTCTTCTCGTCGATCAGGCCTTCGTGGGTCATGTCGACCGCCATCTTGAGCGCGGCCTTGGCGGTGCGCTTGCCGCTGCGGGTCTGGAGCATCCACAGGTGCCCGCGCTCGACCGTGAATTCGATGTCCTGCATGTCGCGGTAGTGCTTTTCGAGCAGCTCGAACACTGCGGCGAGTTCGGCATAGGCCGCGGGCATCGCCTCTTCCATCGACAGCGGCTTGGCCCCGGCCCGCTCGCGGCTGGCCCTGGTCAGGTACTGCGGGGTGCGGATCCCGGCGACGACGTCCTCGCCCTGGGCGTTGACCAGCCATTCGCCGTAATAGGCCTTTTCGCCGGTCGCAGGATCGCGGGTGAAAGCGACCCCGGTGGCGCTGGTATCGCCCATGTTGCCGAAGACCATGGCCTGGACGTTGACCGCGGTGCCCCAATCGCCCGGAATGTCGTTGAGCCGGCGGTAGACCTTGGCCCGGTCCGAATCCCAGCTGTCAAACACTGCGCGGATCGCGCCCCACAGCTGTTCGTTGACATCCTGCGGGAACGGACGGCCGAGCGTTTCCTCGACGATCCCGGCATATTCCCGGACCAGCTTCTGCCAGTCATCGGCCTGCATCTCGACATCGGCATAATAGCCCTGGTCTTCCTTGGCGATTTCCAGCGCGTCTTCGAACAGGTGGTGGTCGATACCGAGCACCACGTCGGAGTACATCTGGATGAAGCGGCGGTAGCTGTCCCAGGCGAAGCGGGCATCGCCCGAACTCGCCGCCAGCCCTTCAACGGTCGCATCGTTGAGGCCAAGGTTGAGCACGGTATCCATCATCCCGGGCATCGAGACCCGCGCGCCCGAGCGGACCGAGACCAGCAGCGGATCGGCTGCATCACCGAACTTCTTGCCGACCGCCGCCTCGATATGGCCCAGCGCCGCCGCGACATCGGCCTTCACCGCGTCATCGAAGTCAGGCCGCTCACCCTGAGCTTGTCGAAGGGCGCCTTGGGCGAGATAGCGGACGCATTCTTCGGTGGTGATGGTGAAGCCCGGCGGGACCGGAAGGCCGATCCCGGCCATTTCGGCGAGGTTGGCGCCCTTGCCGCCGACAATCGTCTTGTCGCGGCTGCGCGGATCGTCGCTGCGGGCATTGCCACCGAATGTGAATACGTATGAAGTCATGGTTTTCCGCCGTTTCCATGAACCGGCGACTCGGTGGCCGGTGCCCTTTGGCCCCTAACCCCCATTGTGCAATGCAGCAAGGTGCGGCTGCTGATTGATTTTTGCCATAAGCCAGACCGGATCGAAGGTCCGAACCTGACAAAGTTGACAGGGTCCAGGCGGCGGAAAAAACTTTCCGTCGCCCTGTGTCTCCCCCCGTCACCCTGTGTCACCTTGCGGTGACTTGGGTCAGCCTTCGATGTGTCAGCCTTCAATCCGCGAGAAATCGGCCACGCCGTGCACCGCATTGCGCAACTGCGCGAGCAGCGAGAGGCGGTATTGGCGCTTGGCGGGATCGGCATCGTTGACGGTGACCTGGTCGAAGAACGCATCGATCGGCGCGCGCAGGCTGGCCAGCGCCGACATCGCCCCGGCAAAGTCCTCCGCCGCGACCGCCGAAGCCGCCGTGGGCCCCGCCGCCGCGAGCGCGTCGATCAGATCCTTTTCCGCAGGTTCGGGGGTGTAGGAAAGCACAAAAGCCCCTTCCCTTGAGGGAAGGGGTTGGGGATGGGTGTTCGACGCCGGAGATGTGGCACCCCCCACCCCCAGCCCCTCCCCCTCGGGGAGGGGAGTTTTCTTGAGGATATTGGCGGCGCGCTTGTACCCGGCCAGCAGGTTGGCGCCGTCCTCGGTCCCGACAAAGGCCTGGAGCGCATGGACCCGCGCGAGCAGCCGGACGAGATCGTCCTCGCCGCCCAGCGCGAACACCGCGTCGATCAGGTCGTGACGGACACCGGCTTCGCGTTGCTGAACCTTGAGGCGGTCGGCGAGGAACTGGTCCAAGTGTCGGGCATTTTGTTCACCCGCCTCAATCAGTTCACGCTGCTTTTGATCCTTGGCTTCCTGTGCGGCGCCAGCCAATACTGGTCGAAGTTCTTCAGCGAATTTGCGCGATTGAATTGCCCAAAAATCTTCCTCGAACGGGATGGCTTGCTGCCAAGCGATATTTTGAATTTGAAGGACCATTGCCGTTTGGAACGGCTCCGTGACACCGATCCGCATTCGGTTCTCGAGTATAATGCGGATGATACCTAGCATTGCACGACGGAGCGCAAACGGATCCTTTGAGCCCGTTGGCCTTTCATCGATCAGGAAGAACCCAACCAACGTATCCAGCTTATCCGCCAAACTCACCGCCACCGTCACCGGCGCGGTCGGTACGTCATCGCCCTGCCCGACCGGCTTGTAGTGATCGCGGATCGCGTCGGCGACGGCGTCGGGCAGGCCCTCGGCGCGGGCGTAGTAGCCGCCCATCAGGCCTTGCAGTTCGGGGAACTCGCCGACCATTTCGGTGACGAGGTCGGCCTTGCACAGGCGGGCGGCGAGTTCGGCCATATCCGCCAAACTCTCCGTCGCCCCGGCGAAGGCCGGGGCTTGGCTTTTCTTATCGGCCTCTGGGTTGTCCGCATCCGTGGACAAGGAAGCCAAGCCCCGGCCTTCGCCGGGGCGACGAGTGGAGTTGGTTGCGAGGGCAACATCTGAGCCGACGATTCCTTCCTCAACCAGCCACCGGGCCAGCTTGGCCACCCGCTCGACCTTGTCGGCAACGGTGCCAAGCTTTTCGTGGAAGGTAATCCGCTCCAGCTTCTTCGCCTGCTGCGCCAGCGGCACCTTGCGGTCCTGCTCCCAGAAGAACCGCGCGTCGCTGAGCCGCGCCGCCAGCACCTTGCGGTTGCCGTCGACAATCGCCGCGCCGCCATCGGTCGCGGTGATGTTGGCGGTGCAGACGAAGGCATTGGCCAATTTGCCCGCCGCGTCGGTGCACACGAAATATTTCTGGTTTGTCCGCGCGGTTAGCTGGATCACTTCAGGCGGTACATCAAGAAAGGCCGGATCAAACCGGCCCAGCAGCGGCGTGGGCCATTCGGTCAGCCCGGCATTCTCGATCACCAGCCCCTCGTCCTCGACCAGTGTGAGCCCGGCGTCGGCGGCAGCCTTGGCGGCTTCGGCGCGGATCAGGTCCTGGCGCTGGGCGTGGTCGACGATCACATGGGCGGCGCGCAGCTTGTCGGCGTAGTCATCCACACCGTCGATGCCGATCTCGCCTTCCGCGTGGAAGCGGTGGCCCACTGTGGTACGGCCTGCGGCGATCCCGCCGACTTCGCAGTCCACCACCGCGCCATCGAGCAGCGCGACGATCCCCGAAAGCGGGCGTACCCAGCGCAGGCTCTCGCTGGAAAGCGAGGCCGCGCCCCAGCGCTGGCTCTTGGGCCAGGGGAAGGCGCGGACGATTGAGGGGATCGCTTCGGCCAGCACTTCGGCAGTGGCGCGGCCGGGCTTTTCGGTGATGGCGTAGAGCACCCCGTCGCGCTCGACCAACTGGTCTTCGCTGAGGCCAGTCTTGCGCAGGAAGCCCTCGAGCGCTTGCGGCGGCGCGCCGACGCGCGGGCCCTTCAGCTCTTCGCTGACGGCGGCGGTTGCGCTGGGCAAGCCGCGCGCGATCAGCGCCAGGCGGCGCGGGGTGGACCAGACGGTGATCTCAACTTCAACCCGCTCATCCTGAGCCTGTCGAAGGACGGCATCCATTTCCGTGCGGAACAGCTTCTCCAGATCGGCGCGCGCACCGGCCTGCATCCGGGCGGGGATTTCCTCGCAGCGGAGTTCGAGGAGGAAGTCAGACATAAAGGTCCTCTCCATTTTGCGAAGCCAAATGGGGAGGTGGCAGACGCGAAGCGGCTGACGGAGGGGTAAAGCGGCAGGGCAGAGACCCCTCCGTCACGGCCTTCGGCCGCGCCACCTCCCCATTTGTGGCATTCGCCAAAAATGGAGAGGATCGACTGGCGGCCCCGCTCACAGCACCCACTCCGGAAAATCCTTCGCCCACTGATCCTTGTTCTTCTCGATCCAGGCTTGCGCCGATCCCTTGGCGAGATCGCGCACGCGGCCCATGTAGCTCGCCCGTTCCTGGACCGAGATCACGCCGCGGGCCTGCAGCAGGTTGAACAGGTGGCTGGCCTCGATCGCCTGGTCATAGGCGGCGAGTGGAATATCGGCATCGATGCAGCGCTGGCATTCGGCCTCGGCGGCCTGGAAACCTTTGAACAGGCTGTCGGTATCGGCAACCTCGAAGTTGTATTTCGAGAATTCCTGCTCGTTCTTGAGGAACACCTCGCCATAGGTCACCCCGGCCTTGTTGAAGGCGAGGTCATAGACGTTGTCGACGCCCTGGATGTACATCGCCAGCCGTTCCAGCCCATAGGTCAGCTCGCCCGCGACCGGCTTGCAGTCGAACCCGCCCATTTGCTGGAAATAGGTGAACTGGCTGACTTCCATCCCGTCGCACCAGACTTCCCAGCCAAGCCCCCAGGCGCCCAGCGTCGGGCTTTCCCAGTCATCCTCGACGAAGCGGATATCGTGCGCCAGCGGATCGATCCCGATCTCCAGCAGGCTGCCCAGATAGAGCTCCTGGAAGTTCTCCGGGCTCGGCTTCATGATCACCTGGTACTGGTAATAGTGCTGCAGCCGGTTGGGGTTCTCGCCATAGCGGCCATCGGTGGGCCGGCGGCTGGGCTGGACATAGGCGGCGTTCCACGGCTCTGGCCCAAGGCTGCGCAGCGTGGTCGCAGGGTGAAAGGTCCCCGCCCCGACCCGCATGTCATAGGGCTGGAGAATCAGGCAGCCCTGCGCGCTCCAGTAATTGTGAAGCGTGAGGATCATGTCCTGGAAGGAAAGGGCCACGGCGGCCCGATCGTCCTGAGCTTGTCGAAGGGTCATGGCAGCGGCCTTTGGCGGAGAACCCCGCGCAAATCAACCGTTCTGCGGGCATTTCGAGAGCCATGTCAGGTAAGCTTGACATTGTCAGCGAATCACGACATTGTGTAACGCATACCTGACATCTAGACAGGTATACGAGACACCAACCGAGGAGTTGCACCATGATTGTTCGTTCGCTTATCGCTTCGCTTGCCCTGGTCGCCGCTGCCAGCCCTGCCCTTGCCCAGGACGTGGTGAACGTCGAAATCTCGGTTACGGGCCTCGATCTCTCCCAATCGGCTGACCGCGAGCGCTTTGAAACCCGCCTCAAGTCCGCCGCCCGCGACGCCTGCCGGACCGGCTACTTCAGCCCGGGCGCCCGGATCGCAGAACAACGCTGCATCGATGATGTGATTGCCAGCGCGCGCCAGAAGATCGACTGATCCGCTCACGCGGATGGGGCGGCCCGGCACCCTTTGCCCCGCCGGGTCGCCCTTTGCATTGCCCGGCCAAGCCCCTATGCGGGACCCAGTTGGAGAGAGCGCAATCGTGAATACAACCAGAAAGCATTACCGCTATTACGACACGCTGATCGACATCGCTTTCTGGAGCTTTCTGATCCAGTCGATCATTCCGTGGCTGCGATTGCTTGGCCTGACGGATTCCCAGCTCCACGGGGTGTGGAGCACGGTGTCGATGAGCCTGTTCATTGGCACCTGGCTGTTGATCGAATTCCTGATTCTGGCCGGGTTCATGCGCGATGAATATGCTCAGGGGCTGTGGCAGAGGGCCGGAGCCAAGATTGTGAAGCTCTTGACGACTGCATTGCCGCTGATCTTCCTGGCTGCAGTGATATTCCAGGATCAGATTGTCGACTGGCTTCGCACCCAGGCCCCGGATGCGATTCCTTCTGACGTCGGCACCCCGCAGGAGGCAGCGATTCTGGCCCATGCTTCGGGCGCCCTGAAGGTAATTTTCTACACGGCTGTCTACCTGCCCTTCGTGTTCATCTGCCTCTACAAGTGGCAGCGCTGGCGGGATGCCTAGGTGAAGAACAAGCTCAAAGTCCTACGGGCGATGCGCGACTGGAGCCAGGCGGACCTCGCCGAGCGGCTCGACGTATCACGCCAGGCGGTCAACGCGATCGAAACCGGCAAGCACGATCCCTCGCTGCCGCTGGCGTTCCGCATCGCCCGACTGTTCGAAATGCCGATTGAGGAAGTGTTCGATGACACCGACCAATGACACCCCGAAATGGAGCGATGCCTGGCCTGTGCGGCTGGCAATCATCCTGGCACTGGGCGTGGCCCTGATTTTTTCGATCGGCGTAGTGGTGGGCTTTTTCGGCAGCCATTCGGGCACCCGGGTCTCGCCGGGCGATATTCTTGTCGGCGCGCCGGTGGTGCTGTTCGCGGCGCTGATCTGCTGGCTGCTCATTGTCCAGATCCGGCGTCTGGTCGGAATGGACCGAAGGAAAACGGGCCCGCGCACCCGCATGGCCAAGACTTTGTGGACATTCAGCCTGGCGCTGGGCGCGGTGATCGGGGCCGGATTGGTGCTGACCTCCAAGGAGAAAAGCGGCAGTGGCTTTGACGCGACATTCCGCACGCTGCTTTCGGAAAGCGCGATCCCTTCCGGCATCGCGATCGCCTTGTTGCTCGCGCTGGCCATAACCGCGCTGATCACGGTGGTCTATTACCGCAATATCGACGAACACGAACGCGCGGCGCAGGGATTTGCCTCTACGCTGGCGATCAATGTCTACATCCTGGTCACCCTGGCGTGGTGGACCGCCGCAAAAGGCGGGCTGGCCCGGCCCTATGACGCAGCGGCCGCCTTTGTGCTGACCGTGTTCGTCTGGTTCGCCGGCTGGCTCTGGCAGAAATACCGCTAGGCCTGACCGGCAGCCTTGAAACTCACCCCCAAACCGGAAAAGAGCATCCCATGAACCTTCGCAAGCTTTTGATCGCCGCCAGTGCCAGCACTTTTGCCCTGCTCGGCCCGGCTACGATTGCCCAGAACGCCCCCGTTCCTGTTATAAAGGCCGAACCCATTGCGCCTGCTCCGGTTGCCGCCAAACCGGCACTTTGGAAGGTATCTGACAAGGACACCACGATCTACCTGTTCGGCACGGTCCACCTGCTGCCCAAGGGGATCGAGTGGTACAACGGCAAGCTGCAGACCGCATTCGAACGGTCGCAGGAACTGGTCACCGAAATTCCCGAAGTATCGGATGGAGAGAGCATCTCGATGATGCTCAAGCACGGCACCCTGCCTCCCGGCCAGACACTGCGCGACGGGATGAGCCTGGAAGAGAAAGCCAAGTTCGAAGCGGCAATGACCAGCCTGGGCCTGCCTGTGAGTGCGTTTGATCGCTACAAGCCCTGGTTCGCCGCCGTGGCCATAGCCACCCTGCCCCTGCAGAAATCCGGCTACTCGCTCGACAGCGGGGTGGAAAACCAGCTCGGCAAGCGTAACAAGGCACTGGGCCGTCCGCGCACCGGGCTTGAAACGCTCGATTTCCAGCTCGGCATCTTCAATGGCCTGAAGCCGGAAGACCAGAAGCGCTATCTGTTCGAAGTGATCGACGGAATCCCCGAGATCAAGCCGCAGATCGACAAGATGGTGGCGGCTTGGGCCAAGGGCGACGCCAAGGGCCTGGCAGCATTGATGAATGCCGAAACCGACGATCCGGTGCTGTGGGAAGCCCTGCTGACCAATCGCAACCGCAACTGGTCGGTGTGGATCGACAATCGGCTGGATCAGCCCGGGGTGGTCTTTGTCGCGGTGGGCGCCGGACACCTGGGCGGCAAGGATTCGGTCCAGTCGTTCCTCGCCAAGAGCGGGATCAAGGCGGTTCGTGTCCAATAGGCTGATCGCGGCGCTGCTGGCCCTGCTGGCCCTGGCCGGCTGCGCCCGCGCGCCCGAGGTCCATCCGGCGCTGTGGCTGGTCGAAGGACCAAAGGGCGAGAAGGCCTGGCTGTTCGGGACGATCCACGCTTTGCCCGCACCGGTCGAATGGCGCTCCGCCAAAGTCGATGCGGCGTTGAAGGCAGCCGATCGCCTGGTGCTGGAAGTTGCGGACATTACCGACGACGCCAAGACGGCGAAGGCCTTCGCCGACCTGGCCCAGTCACCCGGCCTTCCGCCGCTGGAAGCGCGGGTGCAGCCCGCTCTGCGCGATGATCTGGCCGAAGATCTGGCCGCCGGGGGGCTGAAGCCCGGTTCGCTCGATCCTTATGAGACCTGGGCGGCGGCGCTGATGCTGCAGAACGCCGCGGCCGCAGCAGGCGATAATGACAGCGGCAACGGGATTGACCGCGCCATCGCGCTCGCCTGGCGCGGCCCGATCGAGGAGTTCGAAGGCGCACGGGCACAGCTGGCGATCTTCGACGCCCTGCCCGAAGCCGAGCAACGCGCCCTGCTCGATGCCGTGCTGATCGAGGCAGATGGCCGTGAGGTCCAGCTGCGCGATCTGGAGCAGGCCTGGGCCACCGGAAACATGGACCTGATCGCGCGGGTGACCGACGAAGACTTTGCCAAGGCCCCGGCGCTGCGCGAAGAGTTGCTGGTCGGCCGCAACCGGGCGTGGCTGGGCAAGCTTGAAGCGATGCTGGCCGGCGGCGCGCGGCCATTCGTGGCAGTCGGGGCCGCACATCTGGCGGGGCGCGATGGCCTGCCTGCGATGCTGGCGGCGCGCGGCTGGAAGGTCACCCGGCTGCAATAGCAGCGCCGAGGCCGGGGATTGCTTGCATTTCCCCCACTTTGCCGCTAACGGCCCGCGCTTCCCGTCATGGTCATCCCTGGAGGCGTGGCGGAGAAATGGACCAACTTACGAATTTCGAAAGGCTTGAGTTATGAGCGATACGCTGACCCTGCCGGCCGAGACGCGCGAACGGGCAGGCAAGGGAGCCTCCCGTGCCCTGCGTCGTGAAGGCCGCGTCCCTGCCGTTGTCTATGGCGGTAATGAAGAACCCCTGGCGATCCACGTCGAAGAAAAGCTGCTGCGCAAGCAGCTGGGCACCGGCCACTTCTTCAACTCGATCGTCGAAGTGGAAGTTGGCGGCAAGACCGTCCGCACCCTGCCCAAGGATGTTGCCTTCCACCCGGTCAGCGACCGTCCGCTCCATGCCGACTTCCTGCGCCTCTCGGCCAATTCGACCGTACACGTCGAAGTGCCGGTGGTGTTCGTCAACGAAGCCGCCAGCCCGGGCCTGAAGCGCGGCGGCGTGCTCAACATCGTCCGTCACGAACTGGAACTGGTCTGCGAAGCGGACAAGATCCCCGAAGACATCAACATCGATGTCACCGGCTTCGACGTCGGCGATTCGATCCACATCAGCCACGTCAATCTTCCGGCCGGTTCGAAGAGCGCGATCACCGATCGCGACTTCACCATCGCCACCATCGTTGCCCCTTCGGGCCTGCGCAGCGAAGAAGGCGATAACAGCAAGGCCGAAGGCTAAACCGCAATCGCGGTTGCCGCAGCGGCTTTTGCCAGCCAAAGTTCAGCCGGGCCGTGGTAACACGGCCCGGCTTTTCTATTCAGGGGTCCCAAATGAACATCGCCCGCGTTTCGCTTTTGGCCACCGCCATGTTGGCATCGTCGCTTCCGGCCCAGGCCCAGAATGCCAACCGGCCCTCTGCCACGGCGCCGCTGGTCGAAACGGTCGATGCCCCGCTAGACGATCTAGACTGCGCGGTTCGGGTGATGAAAGTCCTTGCCGTAACGCTGGCCGAAATGAAAAAGCCAGCCGACCAGATCAAGGAGCGCGAAGCGACAATGCGCCTCCAGAACCGTTCGGAACGGGCACTGGCCTTCTTCATCGGACGGCTCCAGGCTGGGCCGACGAATGCCGAATTCAAGACTGAAGTCGTCCGGCGTTGGGACGCAGCAAGCAAGCTGGAAGTTTCGGTTCAGAGCCGCCAGACCATGCAGTGCCTCAAGGCGGCCGACGAAGGCCAGCTCAAGTTCCTCCGCGAAGCGGGCAACAAGTGATCCGGTAAGGACGAACCTCGTGCAAATCTGGGTAGGCCTGGGCAATCCGGGACCGCAATATGCACTGCACCGGCACAACGTCGGCTTCATGGTGATGGACACTCTGGCCGAAGTGCATGGCTTTGGCCCGGTCCAGAAGAAGTTCCTTGGCTGGGTCCAGGAAGGCCGGATCGGCGGGGCGAAGATCCTGCTGCTCAAGCCGGCCACCTATATGAACGAGAGCGGCCGCGCGGTGGGCGAGGCTTTGCGGTTCTACAAGCTTGGGGTCGAAAGCCTGACCGTGTTCCACGACGAGCTCGATCTGGCCCCGTTCAAGGTCAAGGTCCGCACCGGCGGAGGACTGGCCGGACACAACGGACTGCGCTCGATCGACCAGCACCTCGGCCCCGATTTTCGCCGGGTACGGATCGGGATCGGCCACCCCGGCCACAAGGATCGGGTTACCGGCCATGTGCTAGGCAATTATGCCAAGGCCGAACTGGAACCGTTGTCCGACATGCTTGGCGCGATCGCCGGCGAAGCCGATTGGCTGGCCAAAGGCGACGATGCCCGGTTCATGAGCGAGCTGGCCCTGCGTCTGTCGGAATGACAGCATGAACCGCGTCCTCGTCATCGGATCGCCCGGCGCGGGCAAATCGACCCTCGCCCACACCCTGGCCGGGCGCACCGGCCTGCCGCTGTTCCACATGGACAAACTCCACTGGCTCCCCGGCTGGATCGAGCGTGATCGCAACGAAGCGCGCGGCATGGTCGAAGCAGTGTTGGCCCAGGATCGCTGGATCATCGACGGCAATTACGGCTCGACCCTGCCCCTGCGGATCAAGCGCGCCGATACGGTGGTCTGGCTCGACTATCCAACCTGGCTTTGCCTGGCCCGCGTATTCAAGCGCTGGTGGCAGTATCGCGGCAGCGCGCGGCCGGACATGACCGAGGGCTGCCCCGAAAACCTCAATCTGGAATTCCTGCTCTATGTCCTGAGCTTTCGCGCGGCCTGGTACGCGCGCAATGCGGCGGCGCTGGCGGATTTCTCCGGGAACGTGATGCGGCTCTCAAATCCTGCACAGGCCGATCGCTGGCTGGCGGGCGTCCCGTCCGTGCCCCGGGCAGGCGTGGTGCATGACTGACTCGCCAAACCGCGCTCCCCCCGCTATTGGCCCGCGCTTGGCGCCTGAGCGGAGTGAATGATGGGTTTTCGTTGCGGTATCGTTGGTCTGCCGAATGTCGGCAAGTCCACCCTGTTCAATGCGCTGACCGAAACCCAGGCGGCGCAGGCGGCAAACTATCCGTTCTGCACGATTGAACCCAATGTCGGCAACGTCGGCGTGCCCGATCCGCGGCTGGACAAGCTGGCCGCGATCGCCGGCAGCCAGAAGATCATCCCGACCCAGCTGGGCTTCGTCGATATCGCCGGCCTGGTGCGCGGCGCATCGAAGGGCGAAGGCCTGGGCAACCAGTTCCTCGGCAACATCCGCGAGGTCGATGCCATCGTCCACGTGCTGCGCTGTTTCGAGAACGACGACATCCAGCACGTCGACAACAAGATCGATCCGGTTTCCGATGCCGAGACGGTCGAGACCGAACTGATGCTGGCCGACCTTGAGAGCCTGGAAAAGCGGGTGCCCGCCGCGCAGAAAAAAGCCGCGCAGGGAGACAAGGAAAACAAGCTGATCGCCGCCGTGCTCGCCCCCGCGCTCGAGCTGCTGCGCGAAGGCAAGCCGGCGCGGCTGGCCCGGCCCAGCGACGAGGAAGAGCTGCGCGTATTCAACCAGGCGCAGCTGCTTACCGCCAAGCCGGTGCTTTATGTCTGCAATGTCGAGGAAGAGTCGGCGGCGCAGGGCAATGCCTTCTCAGCCCGGGTGTTCGAAAAGGCCAAGGCAGAGGGCGCAAATGCGGTGATCGTTTCGGCTGCGATCGAAAGCGAACTGACCGGGATGGACGACGAGGAACGGATGGTGTTCCTCGAGGAAATGGGCCTGCACGAAACCGGCCTCGCCCGGGTGATCCGCTCGGGCTATGATCTGCTTCACCTGATCACTTTCTTTACCGTCGGCCCGAAGGAAGCGCGCGCCTGGACCGTGCATAAGGGCGCCAAGGCCCCCGAAGCAGCGGGCGAGATCCACTCTGACATGCAGCGCGGCTTCATCCGCGCCGAAACCATCGCCTATGACGATTTCATTGGCCTCGGCGGGGAAAACGCCGCCAAGGAAGCCGGCAAGCTGCGTCAGGAAGGCAAGGAGTACGTTATCCAGGACGGTGACGTGCTGCACTTCAAGTTCAACGTTTGAGACCAGCTTGAACGCCGGAGCGAGCCCGCATTTGATCATAGACGGCTTCCTGGGTGCAGAGGCGGCCGGAAGACTGCTGGACCAGATCATCGCGGCCGAAGCCAGTTTCACCCCCAGCGAAGTGCGCAAGACAGCAGGCGCAGGAACCGTGCCGCAAGTCCGCTCTTCGATGCGCCTGCCCGGACGGGTTGGAGTGGACTTGTCCGGCTTCCTCGAAGCGTTGTCCGCGCGGGAGGAGGAACTGATCTCGGCAATTGGGGTCAAGCCCTTCCCGGTCTGGCACCGCGAATGCAGCGTGGTCGCGCATCACGACGGCGATTTCTATGACCGCCATATCGACACCCGGACCCGCTCTGAGACGAGCGAGCGGAGCCTGCGCATGGTCAGCTGCGTCTATTACCTCAATCGCGAACCGGCCGGTTACTCCGGCGGCGATCTGGTGATCGACGGAATTGCCGGCCTCCCGGGCACCGCGATCCACCCGCGCCATGACCGGCTCGCCGTGTTTCCCTCATTTCTGCCGCATTCGGTTTCGCGGGTTTCTTGTCCCTCGGGCCGGTTCGCGGATTCGCGCTTCAACGTGAACTGCTGGCTGCGGCGCGAGCTGACCGGCTGACCCGGCATTGCAGCCCGGGAAGACAGGGCCTATGTTCCCGGCGATGCTGCGCCGCCTGTTTCTCTCCCTTTTGGCGATTTGCCTCGCGCTGCCCGCGCTGGCGATGCCAACGGGCCATGCGATGGCACAGATGCCCAGTGCCAAGGCGCAGGCAGACCACAATTGCCACCAGCCCGCCAAACAGGCACCGCAACAGGATCACGGGCAAAAGCACGAATGCATCGGCTGCATTGCCCGGTATGACGGGATGGTGCCGAGCCTTGCCGCTCCAATTCCCGTAGAGGCACAGCCGACAGTCCCGTTTTCAGTGCAAATGCCGCAGACCCGCGCCGGACCGGATACGCCACCACCCAAGGCCTGAGGAACGCAGTCGGCAGCCTGAGCGTTGCCACTTGGTTCACCTCATTTCTGGAAATCATCATGAAACGCCTGATTATCCCGGCTCTGCTGGGCGCTACCGCCATTTCCTCGCCCGCGCTGGCGCAGGATCATTCCGGGCACGCCGGACACGACATGCCGCAACCTGCAGCGCCTGCGACGACGCCACCGGTCGATCATTCGAAGATGGATCATTCCCGGATGGACGAGGCGGAAACCGGCGAGCCACCACAAGAATACGTTCGTTCTACGCCGGCTTCCAGCGAAGGCTCCGGTACAGCTCGCCTCCCCGGAAGGGAGGGACCGATGCGCGGTCTGCATATCATGTCCGGTAACTGGATGCTGATGGCGCACGGCACCGCGTCGCTGCAGTACACCGATCACAAGGGCCAGCGCGGGGACAGCAAGACCTACGTCACCACCATGGCGATGCTTTCGGCGACGCGCGACACAAGCTGGGGCAGGGTTCAGCTTAAATCGTCGTTGAGCCTGGAACCGGCGATGGAAGCGGCGGGCTATCCCAACCTGTTCGCCACTGGAGAGACAGCGGGCGGCCTGCCGCTGGTTGATCGCCAGCATCCACATGACCTGTTCATGGAGCTGGCGGCGCGGGTCGATATCAATGCCGGAAGCGGAACGGTGTTCGTCTATGGCGGCCCGGTCGGCGAACCAGCGCTCGGGCCCTCGGCCTTCATGCACCGCGGCTCCGCCCGCTATAATCCCGAACCGCCGATCACGCACCACTGGTTCGATTCGACTCACATCACCTACGGCGTGGTCACCCTGGGCTTTGCCGCGCTAAAGTGGCAGATCGAGGCCAGCGCCTTTCGCGGGGCCGAACCCGATGAGCAGCGCTGGAATATCGAGACACCCAAGCTCGACAGCTGGTCGGTCCGCGCTACGCTGACCCCTACCCCCAACTGGGCGATCCAGGCCAGCTATGGCGAGATCAAGGAGCCCGAGGCGGTGCATCCGGGCGAGGACGAGCACCGCTTCACCGCCTCGGCGCACTATGCCAATGGCCGCGGCCTCTCCGCCATGGCGGCTTTTTCGGCCAAGAAGCGGGTTCCTGGCGAGGCGCTCAGCGCCTTTCTGGGCGAAGTGAACTGGGATCTGGACCGGCACAACAGCCTGTTCGGCCGGATCGAGAATGTCGCCAACGACGAGCTGTTCCCCGATCACCACGATCCGCTGCACGACGTGAAGTTCCGTGTCACCAAGTTTCAGGCCGGTTATGCCCGGCGGATCCCGATGGGTCCGTTTGAACTGGCGCTGGGCGGTTCGCTCGCCGCCTATGCCAAGCCGGCAGCGCTTGACGCGGCCTATGGCGACAACCCATGGGGCTATACGCTGTTTGCACGGATAAGCCTGGGGAACTGACGATGGGAGAGGAAGGGCTGGTCTATTTCGAGGACCTGGAGCCGGGGGCCAAGGCGTCATTCGGACGCTATGAAGTCACCCGCGAGGAAGTGATCGAATTCGCGAAGAAGTACGATCCCCAGCCCTTCCACCTTTCCGATGAGGCCGCTGCCCAGACCCATTTCGGGCGGATATCGGCCAGCGGCTGGCACACCTGTGCGATGACCATGCGGATGCTGGTCGACAACATCACCGAGCGCAAGCAGGCCGGGCTCGGCTCGCCCGGCCAGGACGAACTGCGCTGGCATCGCCCGGTCTATCCCGGCGACGTGCTGCGGATCGAAACCGAACTGCTCGACAAGACCCGCAGCCGCTCACGCCCGGAAATGGGCAGCTTCCGCTCGATCGTGCAGGTGTTCAACCAGGACGATCAGGTGGTGATGAGCTTCAGGTCGATCGGCCTGATCCGGGTCCGCAATCCGGAATGACCGACGAAGAAGCCGAGCTTGCTGAAGCAAGGGCGGCGGAAGAGCATCGCCAGAAGCTCCGCGGCGAGGCCCGGCAGCACAGCGATGAGTACGAATCGCTGCCACTTGTGATCGTCGGCCTCGTTCCGCTTGCGATCTTTGGTTCAGTATTGATGGCCTTGCTCGGGCTCAAATCGAAATGGTGGTATGTCGCCATGATCGGCGTGCCATGGCTGGCCTTGTATCTCTATCCGGTGCTCCTGCTCGACCGGCTCAAGACCCCGCTCAGGCTGCCGGGCGGAAAGCTGCTGGCCGGCAAGGCACGGCGCAAGCAGCTGATTATCGTGGGAATCGTGATCACGCTGTGGCTTTTGCGCTTTGAGATATTTGCGCAGATCGAACGCCTGTTCGAATATCACCGCAGCATGTGGTGAGCAGCGAGAGCGGTGCGCGATTGGCATGAATCGCTCTCCTCCCCTGAGGGGAAGGACTTTGAGGTTCAGATTTTGCGCACTTCGCTCTAGCGCCTGCCGAACAGCTTCTCGATGTCGCCGTGCGCCAGCTTGACCCAGGTCGGGCGGCCGTGGTTGCACTGGCCCGACCGGGGGGTAACTTCCATTTCGCGCAGCAGGGCATTCATCTCCGCCACCGACAACGCACGACCGGCCCTAACGCTCCCATGGCAGGCCATCGTGGCGAGCACATGATCGATCCGTTCGCCGAGCAGCAGCGCGGTTCCGTTCTGGGCCAGATCATCGGCAATGTCGCGGACCAGCGCCTGGACATTGCCCTTGCCGAGCGCGCCAGGAACCGCGCGGACCAGAAGCGCGGACGGGCCGAACCGCTCCAGCGCCAGACCGAACCCGGCCAACGCCTCCGCTGCGCTTTCGACCCGATCGCAATCGGGCTCGTCCAGCTCGACCACCTCGGGGATCAGCAGGGCCTGGCTCGCCGCGACCGCGCCTTGCGCGCCGGCGGCCTTGAGCCGTTCGAGTACCAGGCGCTCATGCGCGGCGTGCTGGTCGACGATCACCAGTCCGTCCTCTGCCTCGGCGACGATATAGGTGTTCGCGACCTGTCCACGCGCAATGCCAAGCGGATGACTGGCCTGCGGCGCTTCGGTTGCGGCTTCGGCGCGTCCGGATAGCGGCGCGAGTTGCTCGGCCTCATAGCTGCGCCAGACCTGACCGGCATCGCGCACGCCGGGGCTGGAATACTCACGCGCGAACAATGAGGACAACGCCGGCGCGGGTTCCGGCACGATCGGCTCGCTTTGCCAGCTGCCCATCGCCGCAGCCGATGGTGCCTGCGCGCTGCGCTGCCCTTCGCTATCGAGCGCATGGCGCAGCCCCGAAACGATGAACCCGCGGACGAAAGCGGGATCGCGGAAGCGGACTTCGGTCTTGGCCGGGTGGACGTTGACGTCGACCTCTTCGGACGGAACCTCGAGGAACAGCGCCAGCACCGCGTGCCGATCGCGCGCCAGCATGTCGGCATAGGCGCCCCGTACTGCACCGACCAGCAGCCGGTCTTTCACCGGGCGGCCATTGACGAACAGGTACTGGTGATCGGCCACCCCGCGGTTGAAGGTCGGAAGGCCAGCCACCCCGGTCAGCCGCGCTGCACCGCGCTGGAGATCGATCGCCACCCCGTCCTGCGCGAGTTCCCGCGCAACGATCTGCGCGACCCGCGCCGCAAGCTCCTCGCCCGGCCGGACAGCCAGCGCCCGCCGCCCGTCATGTTCCAGCACGAAGCCGATATCGGGCCGGGCCATCGCAAGACGCCGAACCACGTCGAGGCAGGCAGCATATTCGCTGCGGGCCGAACGGAGGAACTTGCGCCGAACGGGAACCTTGCCGAACAGGTCCTCAACCCGGATCCGGGTGCCCGGTGGCAGCGCGGCCGGGCCTTCCTCAACCAGGCCCCCGTGATCGACCACCCGCCGCCAGCCTTCGCCCGAACCACGCGGGCGGCTTTCCAGGGTCAGCCGCGCGACGGACGCGATTGAGGGCAAGGCCTCGCCCCGGAAGCCAAGCGTGGCGACCAGTTCGATGTGTTCGTCGGGCAGTTTCGAGGTGGCGTGCCGTTCCAGCGCGAGTGCCATCTCCTCTGGCGTCATCCCGCAGCCATCGTCGGTCACTTCGATCCCGCTCAGCCCCCCTTCGCTGAGCCGCACCATGATGTTGGCCGCCCCGGCATCGATCGCATTTTCGACCAGTTCCTTCAGTGCCGAGGCCGGCCGTTCGACCACCTCGCCCGCAGCAATGCGGTTGACGAGGTCTTCGGGCAGGCGGCGGATTGTGGGCATGGCTGTGGGCCTAGCGGCGAATTGCCGGAAATTCGAGACAGGGAGTGCTGCTCAAGCGGTCAATCGACACAATTTTTTGGCCTTTCGCCAAGCCTTGCGCTAGGGGGTGCGCTCTCACGCTAACGCATCGGCCAAACACTGCCGCGCGAGTCGCGGTAAGTGGCTAGAAAAACACGGACATTTCAATGAGCTCGTTCCTGTCTCGATTCCTGAAATTCGGCACCCAGAACATCGCCATCGACCTGGGAACCGCCAACACGCTGGTCTATGTACAGGACCGCGGCATCGTGCTCAATGAACCCTCGGTTGTGGCGATCGAAACGATCAACGGCGTCAAGAAGGTCAAGGCGGTCGGCGACGACGCCAAGATGATGATGGGCAAGACCCCGGACAGCATCGAAGCGATCCGCCCGCTGCGTGACGGCGTGATTGCCGACATCGAAATCGCCGAAGAGATGATCAAGCACTTCATCCGCAAGGTTCACGGCGGCAAACGCTCGATGCTGCGCTATCCCGAGATCGTGATCTGCGTCCCTTCGGGTTCAACCTCGGTTGAACGCCGCGCGATCCGCGATGCCGCCAGCAACGCCGGGGCCAGCGCGGTCTATCTGATCCTCGAGCCGATGGCTGCGGCGATCGGGGCCGACATGCCGGTGACCGAACCGGTCGGCAGCATGGTCGTCGATATTGGCGGCGGCACCACCGAAGTCGCGGTGCTGTCGCTGCGCGGCCTGGCCTATACCACTTCGGTCCGCGTCGGCGGGGACAAGATGGACGAAGCGATCGTTTCCTACGTCCGCCGCCACCACAACCTGCTGATCGGCGAAGCCACGGCCGAGCGGATCAAAAAGGATCACGGCTGCGCCAGTGTTCCCGCCGACGGGATCGGCGAAACGATCCACATCAAGGGCCGCGACCTGGTCAACGGGGTGCCCAAGGAAATCACGATCACCCAGGCCAACATCGCCGAGGCTCTGTCGGAACCGATCGGGGCGATCGTCGAAGGGGTCCGCATCGCGCTGGAAAACACCGCGCCGGAACTCGCCGCCGATATTGTCGATCAGGGCATTGTCCTGACCGGCGGCGGCGCGCTGATCCACGGCCTTGACGAATACCTGCGTGAGGAAACCGGCCTGCCGGTAACCATCGCCGAAGATCCGCTGTCCTGCGTTGCACTCGGCACTGGCCGGGCAATGGAGGATCCGATCTATCGCGGCGTCTTGATGACGGCCTGAGCGGACACAGAGGTCGTGGTTCGCGCAGCCGGCAAAGGGGAGTAGGTCCGCATGGTGGCGCCAGGCAACCGGCGCCCGGGCCATTCCCGCCGGGCGCAGTACAGTACGTTCTTCCAGTATCTGGCGGCCGTGGTCGGCCTGTGTATTGGTGTTTTGTTGCTGCTGGTTTCGCTGGGAGACAGCAGCGCATTCGCCGGGGCACGGTCAAGCGCCAGTGCAACGGTTGCGCCGGCCGGCCAGGCCGGGGCAAAACTGCGCAGCGACGGTCAGGGTTGGCTTTCGATCATCGGCGGCTACTTCACCCGCGGCAGCCGCGTTGCCAAGCTAGAGCGCGAAGTAGCCGAAGCCCGCGTGCAATTGGCCGAACAAGCTGCGGTCAAGGAAGAGAACGCACGGCTAAAAGCCCTTCTGGGCCTGACCGAAAGCGATCCCCGCCCGGTGACCGTAACCCGGCTGATCGGATCGACCTCGTCGTCGACGCGCCGGTTTGCAACGCTCGGCGCAGGTTCACGCCAGGGCATAAAGATCGGCATGGCAGTGCGCTCGCCGCAAGGGCTGGTCGGGCGCGTGCTCGAAGTTGGCCCGGTCACGGCTCGCGTCCTGCTGATCACCGATAGCGAAAGCACGATCCCTGTTCGGCGTGCGCAGGATGGGGTCCAGGCTTATGCCACGGGCCAAGGCGATGGCACGTTGAAGGTTCGGCTGGCGGCCACCGGAATAAATCCGCTGCGCAAGGGTGATGCGATCGTCACGTCGGGGTCCGGCGGACTGTTCCGCCCCAACGAAGCCGTTGCGGTTGTTATTTCCCTGCTTCCCGATGGCGCAATTGCCCGTCCGCTAAGCGATCCTGGGATGACTGAATTTGTCGCGGTCGAGCCTCTCTACGACGAATTGGCTGCCCCAGCCGAAGCCCAGCCGGAGGCACGCTGATGCCGCTTCCCCTGGCCGAGCCTCTGACCGATACGCTGCGGGATTTCGGCAAGCCGCGGATCAACCGCGCACCATCGCCAACGCTGGCAATCGCCTTGCCCTGGCTGCTGGTCATGCTTGGTTCGCTCAGCCCGGTCTTTCCGATCGTCAGCTCGGCGGCGCTGGTGCCCCCGTTTGGCTTCATCCTGCTGGTTGCCTGGCAGCAGCTGCGCCCGGGGCTGTTTCCGGTCTGGGCCGGGCTGCCGCTCGGCCTGTTCGACGATCTCTATTCGGGGCAGCCGTTCGGCTCGGCGGTGCTGCTGTGGTCCGCTTCGATGATCGCGCTCGACCTTCTTGAAGTTCGCTTTCCCTGGCGCGGAGTTGAACTCAACTGGCTCGCCGCCAGCGGAATTGTCACGCTCTACATCGTGCTTGCGGCTCAACTGGCTGATCTGGCCGGAGGAAATTCAAGCTTGCTGCACATGCTGCCCCAAATCGTCCTGTCGATCCTGGTCTACCCGATAGCGGCAAGACTGGTGGGGGCATTTGACCGGTTTCGCCTGATTCCGATCCGGAAGTTCTAAGCATGCTGGGCGAATCGTCGCATGTCAGCTCGGGAACGCTGAAAAACAGTTTTGAGCGGCGCTCGTTCCTGATTGGCGGCCTGCAGACCGCGGTTGGCGTGCTGCTGGCGGCGCGGATTGGCTGGATCGCGCTGGTCCAAAATGAGAAATATACGACGGCATCGGAAAGCAATCGCGTCAACCTGACCCTGATCCCGCCCCGCCGCGGCGCAATCCTCGATCGGCGCGGAGCGCAGCTTGCCTCCAACCGGGTCGAATTCCGGATCGATATCATTCCCGAGCGGCTGGTCGACAAGGACCGGACTGTCGCTACCCTTGGCAGCCTGCTCGGATTCGACCCGGTCCAGATCCAGGACCTGCAGGACAAGCTGGACAAGGCCCACGGCTATCAACCGATCGAAGTTATCTCGGGGCTCGAGTCAAAGGACTTCGACAAGGTGCTGGTCCGCCTGCCGGAAATGACCGGAGTAGTGGCGCACCAGGGCTTTACGCGCTGGTACCCGACCGGACCTTCGGTGGCGCATCTGGTCGGATATGTCGGCCCGGCCACTGCCAAGGAATATGAAAAGGAGCGCAATCCGCTGCTGGTCACTCCCGGCTTCAAGATCGGCAAGGATGGACTTGAAAAGTACTACGAAGGATTGCTGCGCGGCCAACCTGGGGCACAGCGGGTTGAAGTAACGGCCTCGGGCAAGTTCGTTCGGGATCTTGAGCGTCGCGATGACGTTCCCGGCAAGTCGATCCGACTGACCATCGATGGCCCCTTGCAAGACTATGCCTCGCGTCGGATCGGCCTTGAATCTGCGGCCGTGGTAGTAATCGATTGCCTGACCGGTGAAATCGTCGCGCTGACATCGATGCCGGCCTTCGATCCCAACGGCTTCGCCGGCGGGATTGGCCGCCTGCAGTGGAAGATGCTGAACGAGGACGATCATATCCCCTTGCTTAACAAGGCGGTGCGCGGACTCTATCCGCCTGGATCGACGATGAAACCCATGGCTACTCTGGCCTTGCAGCTGCACGGGGTCGATCCCGATGAACGGGTTGGCTGTCCGGGTGGCTACCGGCTTGGCAGCCGCTATTTTCGCTGCGACGCAGTGCATGGATCGGTCGATATGCGCCAAGCGATCGAGCACAGCTGCAACACCTATTTCTGGTCGATGGCGCACCGCGTGGGCTATGATGCGATCGCCCCCGTCGCCAAGATGCTCGGCCTGGGCCAGGAGTTCGATCTGCCCGGCACCAACCAGCGCTATGGTACGATCCCGGACGCCGCCTGGAAAATGCGCCGCTACAAGCAGGAATGGAGCGCGGCGGACTCGCTCAATGCTTCGATCGGCCAGGGCTATGTCTCGGTCTCACCGCTGCAATTGGCGGTGATGACCGCACGGATTGCATCGGGCAAGAACCTCACCCCCTCTTTGCTGTTCGGCAAGAAGCTGCCGCCTGGGCCCGACCTGCCGTTCACACCAGAGATGCTGCAAGTGACCCATGACGGCATGTTCGACGTGGTCAATGGATCGGGCACAGGCACCGGAAGCCGGATCGACATCGGCGGGATCAAGATGGCCGGCAAGACCGGGACCGCCCAGGTCAAGGCCCTGGTCACTCGCGGCCACTTTGGTGACTGGAAGGGCCGCGACCACGCGCTGTTCGTCTGCTATGCGCCGGCCGATGCTCCGCGTTATGCCATGTCAGTCGTGGTCGAACACGGAACCTTCGGGGCCCGCGCGGCCGCGCCAATCGCCAAGGACGTGATGACCTTTTTGTTCGACCCCGCTACCGCGCTGGAGCGGCTGCACCAGTTGGAAAGCAGCTGGGGCGGCACGCCGGCAGAGCGGATGGCTTCCAAATATCGCTCGTTCGTCTCGCAGTACGGCACCTCTGCGCCCAAGGTCGGCGACGATGAAGCGGTGAAGAACGCGATCAAGAAGGCGGACGAGGCGCAGGCCCCGATCGAGACGCCGTCCAATGCCCCCGCCACCACGCGGGCCGAAGAGCCGGCCGAAGTTGCCAACGCCGCCCCGCCCAGCCCCGCGCAAACACCCAGCTCTGTTCCCAGCCAGGCCCCGCAACCATGACACGCCGGATCATCCCCGAAGCGATCAAGCGCGAGTCCTGGGAGGTCATCATCCCGCTGTTCGTGCTCAATACCTTTGGCTCGGTGGTGCTCTATTCAGCGGCGAGCGGGAACCTTCAGCCTTGGGCCCTGCTCCACACGATCCATTTCGCGGTATTCCTGGTCATGGCCTTCGTGATCTCGCGCCTGCCGCGCGAGTTTTTCAAGGCGCTGGCCTATCCGTCCTATGCCATTCTGGTGACCTTGCTGTTGATCGTTGACCTGTTCGGCGCGGTCAGGGGCGGTAGCCAGCGCTGGATTGATATCGGCTTCATGCAGCTCCAGCCATCGGAACTGATGAAACCCGGAATCGTTCTGACCCTGGCCTATTTCTTCGATACCCTTCCCCCGGCCATGACCAAGAACTGGCGTGCTTTGCTGCCCGCTGGCGCCTTGATCGTTGTTCCGACCCTGCTCGTTATCATCCAGCCGGATCTTGGCACCGGCCTGTCGGTTGCCGCCGGCGCGGCCGTAGTGGTGTTCCTTGCCGGCCTGCCGATGCGGTGGTTTGTTGGTGCCGGGCTTGCCGGAGCTGCGCTTGCCCCAATCGCTTTCTTCACCCTGCTGCACGACTATCAGCGCAAGCGTGTGTTGACCTTCCTCAATCCCGAGGAAGACCTGCTCGGGACCGGCTATCACATCACCCAATCAAAAATCGCAATTGGCTCGGGCGGGTTCTGGGGCAAGGGGTTCGGCAATGGCAGCCAGAGCCACCTTGAATATTTGCCCGAAGCCCAAACGGACTTCGCCTTTGCCACTATGGCCGAAGAATGGGGCGTGCTGGGCGGGCTGTTCGTAATCGCGGTGTTTTTGTGGACATTCCGCTGGGGCCTCAAGGTGGCGCGCAATGCCCCCGATCGCTTTTCCAGCCTGCTCGCAGCGGGTATGACCTTCACCGTGTTCTTCTACATGGCGATCAACATGCTGATGGTGATGGGCCTGGCCCCGGTGGTCGGCATCCCGCTGCCCTGGATCAGCCACGGCGGCTCTGCCTTGATGACCAACATGGCCTGCATCGGCACGATCATGGCGGTTGAACGCTGGAGCCGGCGGAGCGGATCGCTCTCTACATGATGGCGCAAAGAAACCCCTTCCATCGCGCAGATCAATCGCTATAGGGGGCGCTCCCGAGCGAATCGGGTCCAGCGGTAACGCAGGAAAGTGGACGCATAGCTCAGTTGGTAGAGCAGCTGACTCTTAATCAGCGGGTCCTAGGTTCGAGCCCTAGTGCGTCCACCACTCCTTCCCCACCCTCAATTTTTGATTTGCAGCCTTCGCCCTTGACGTGGCCGCAGCCATGGTTCCGCTTGGCCCATTTCCCACATTCACAAAAAGCATTTGCCTTGACCGTCCCGCCATGGGCAAAGGCGCGGCCATGGAACAGATCAGCGCAAACCGCAGCCACGGCGGCACCCAGGGTGTTTACACGCATCACAGCGAGAGCACCGGCACGCCGATGACCTTTTCGGTCTTCGTGCCCGATCATGCGCCGGGGGCAAAGCTGCCAGTGCTGTGGTATCTCTCCGGGCTGACCTGCACCCACGCCAATGTCACCGAAAAGGGCGAGTTCCGCGCGGCTTGCGCCGAGCACGGGATCGCCTTCATCGCGCCCGATACCAGCCCGCGCGGTAACGATGTGCCCGATGACGAGGGCTATGACTTCGGCAAGGGCGCCGGTTTCTATGTCGATGCCACGCAAGAACCCTGGGCGACGAACTTCCGGATGCGCAGCTATATCGAGCAGGAACTGCCGGCGCTGGTCGCGGCCGAATTTCCGCTCGACATGGACCGCCAGGGGATCACCGGCCATTCAATGGGCGGACACGGCGCGCTGACGATCAGCTTGCGCAATCCCGGTCGGTTCCGCTCGACCACCGCGTTTTCGCCGATTGTCAGCCCGCTCAACTGCCCGTGGGGCGAAAAGGCGCTGGGCGGCTATCTCGGGCCGGACAAGGCCAGCTGGCGCGAGTATGATGCCTGCGCACTGATCGAGGACGGCGCCCGCCTGCCTGACCTGCTGGTCGATCAGGGCGATGCCGACAACTTCCTGCACGAACAGCTCAAGACCGGGCTGCTGGTCATGGCCGCGAAGAAGGCCGGGATCCCGGCGACGATCCGGATGCAGCCGGGCTATGACCATTCGTACTATTTCATCTCCAGCTTCATGGCCGATCACGTCGCCTGGCACGCGGAACGGCTTCGCGCCGACTGAGTGATATGATAGACGCAGCCTCTTAACGGGAGGCCCGCGATGCAATTGCAGCACCTGCGCTATTTCGTCGCACTGGCGCGGACCCGGCATTTCGCCCAGGCCGCGAGCGAATGCGGCGTGTCGCAGCCAACCTTGTCGGCGGGGCTGGCTGCGCTGGAGCATGAGCTCGGCAAGCGGCTGGTCGAACGCGACCGACGCTTCATCGGCCTGACCGAGCATGGCGAAGCGATCTTGCCCTGGGCCGAGCAGGCGCTGGGTGCGGTCCGGGGCCTCGGTCAGGCCGCCGCCACCAATCCCACCGCGCTTAGCGGCGAATTCCGTCTGTTCGTAATCCCTTCGGCGCAGCCTCTGGTCGGTCCGTTCGGCGACGCCTTGCTGCAAAGCCACCCCGGGCTGACGCTGAACATCACCGCCGGAACATCGCGCGAGATCGAGCATGCGCTGCACGCCAATGAGGTCGATGCCGGGCTGACCTATCTCGATCACGAGCCGCCGACCAACATGTTGAGCGCCCCGCTCCACAACGAGCAGTACCGGCTGATCGTGCGGCGCGGGACCGGGTTCGACGATGCGGAATCGATTGGCTGGCAGGAAGTTGCGGCCATGCCGCTGTGCCTGCTGCACCAGGGCATGCAGTATCGCCGGATCCTCGACGCCCAGTTCGCACGGCATGGCCTGTCGGTCAGCCCGCGTTCCATCGCGGACAATTACGTTTCGCTGCTGGCACTGGTCCGCTCAGGCCATTTCGCCTCGATCGTGCCCGATGCCTATGCTGGGCCGCTGGCCGGGGTCGACTGGTGCAAGTTCATCCGGATCGAACCCGAAGCCCCGCTGCGGCGGCTTGGGCTGGTGGTGGTCAACCGCGATCCGCTGGGTTCGATGGCGCGGGCCGGGTTGACCGTGGCGCAGCAAATCGACCCTGCCGACATGATAGATTTTTTCTATCAACCTTCAAATCTATCGATTTGACGGTTGTGGCCTCCTCGCGCATGCCCGCGCCATGGGTGGGACCGAACTAGACCAGATCATCGCCGCGCATGCGGGGCGCAAAGGCGCCTTGCTGCCGATCCTTCACGACGTGCAGCACGCTTATGGCTGCATCGACGCCGCTGCGGAGCTCGCCATTGCCAAGGCGCTCAACCTCAGCCGCGCCGAGGTGCACGGGGTGGTGAGCTTCTATCACGACTTCACCCCCGCCCCCGACCCGCGCCCCAAGGTGGAACTGTGCCGCGCCGAAGCCTGCAAGGCCCGAGGCGTCGAAGCGCTGGTGCCGGCGGCGGAAGCGGCAGCCGGGGAACGGGTCAACCTGCGCGAGGTTTACTGTCTCGGACTCTGTGCAATGGGCCCCAACGCCCGGATCGGGGAAAAGCTCTATTCCGCTCTCGATGAAGCCCGGCTGGTGGAACTGGTGAAGTCGGCATGACGACAGTGCGCATTCCCGATGACGCCCAGGCGATTGCGCTGGGAGCCGATGCGCTGGCCGAGGCCTTCGCCAAAGCCGGCCGCAAAGTCGAGCGCGTATCGAGCTGGGGTATGCACTGGCTTGAACCGCTGGTCGAGATTGACGGCAAAGGTTTCGGGCCGGCTACCCCGGACGACGTCGTGGCCATTCTCGATGGCTCCTCAGCCAAGGCCATCGGCATTATCGCCGATCATCCCTGGATCGCCAGCCAGCAGCGCCTGACCTTCGCCCGCGCCGGCAAGACCCGCCCGCTCAGCCTTGAGGACTACCAGTCCAGCGGCGGCTGGCACGGCCTGACCCGCGCCCGCGCCATGGCACCCGCCGATGTTGTCGCCGAAGTGCTGTCTTCCGGCCTGCGCGGCCGCGGCGGGGCGGGCTTCCCGGCGGGGATCAAGTGGAAGACCGTGGCCGATGCGCCGGGGGTTGAAAAGTACGTGGTCTGCAACGCCGACGAGGGCGACAGCGGGACCTTTGCCGACCGGATGCTGATGGAAGGCGATCCGTTCCAGCTGATCGAGGGCATGGCGATAGCCGCCTACGCAGTCGGTGCGGGCCAGGGTTATATCTACGTCCGCAGCGAATATCCGCACGCGATCGCCAAGCTCAATGCCGCGATCAAGCTGGCGCAGCAGCACATCGCCCCGTTCCAGCTTGAGGTTCGGGTTGGCGCTGGGGCCTATGTCTGCGGCGAGGAAACCTCGCTGCTCAACTCGATCGAGGGCAAGCGCGGCGAAGTCCGGGCCAAGCCGCCGCTCCCCGCGCTGGAAGGTCTGTTCGGCTGCCCGACCGTGGTCAACAACGTGCTGACCCTGGCCGCCGTGCCGCACATCCTCTCCGACGGCGGCTCCGCGCTTTACGCCCGGCTCGGGATCGAGCGTTCGAAGGGGACCATGCCGATCCAGCTGGCCGGTAACATCAAGCACGGCGGGCTTTACGAGACTGCGTTCGGGATCAGCCTGGACGAGCTGGTCAACGAAATCGGTGGCGGCACCGCATCGGGCCGCCCGGTAAAGGCGGTCCAGGTCGGCGGACCGCTGGGCGCCTATATCCCGCCAGCGCAATTCCACCTGCCGTTCGACTACGAAGCCTATGCCGGCGCCGATGCGCTGATTGGGCACGGCGGGATCACCGTATTCGACGACAGCACTGACATGGGCGCGATGGCGCGGTTTGCCTTCCAGTTCTGCGCGGCCGAAAGCTGCGGCAAGTGCACCCCGTGCCGGATCGGATCGACTCGCGGGGTCGAACTGATCGACCGGATCCGCGAAGGTGGCAAGGTTACCGCCGATGCGGTCGAGGCGCTGCCGCAGATGCACAATGCCCGCAAGGCCGGGCGCAGCCGCGAGGAAGAACTGCAGCTGCTCGAAGACCTTTGCGAGACGATGCAGTTCGGCTCGCTCTGCGCACTCGGCGGGTTCACGCCCTATCCGGTGCGTTCGGCGCTGAAGCACTGGCCGGAGGATTTTTCGTGAGGTCGCGTGCGGGCTTCGACAGGCTCAGCCAGAGCGGGGTTGGGGAAATGCCTCAAACACCACACCCGCTCAGGCTGAGCCTGTCGAAGCCCCTGCGCAACAAGAGCGCCAAAGCATGATCCTCGGCGCGGTCCTGGCTGGCGGGCAATCGTCCCGCTTCGGCAGCGACAAGGCGCTGGCCGAACTGGGCGGCGAAAGCCTGCTGATCTGCGCGGTCGACATGCTCTCGGGCTGGTGCGAGAAGGTGGTGGTGGTGGGCCGCGAAGAGGCCCCTGCCCCGACCTTGCCCGATCGCCCCCGCGCCGGGATGGGCCCGCTCGGCGGGATCGCAGCCGCGCTCTATGATGCCCGCGACGAAGGCTATGAGCTGGTCCTAACCTGCGGGGTGGACTCGGTCGACCTGCCTGAGAACCTGCCCGCGCTGCTCTCCCCAGCGCCGGCCTATCTGGCCGATCAGCCGGTAGTCGGCCTGTGGCCGGTCAGCGCGATCAAGCCGCTGGAAAAAATCCTTCACGGCGATGGCAAGCATTCGATGCGCCAGTTCGCCGAAGCAATCGAAGCGCGCCCGGTCGAACTGGGCCGCGCCACCCTGAACATCAATACGCCAGCAGACCTGGCCGAAGCGGAGAAGCGTCATGGGCTATGAACGGCAAGTCGATTTCGGCACGCCAGAGGTCCGCAGCGACACTCTTGTCACCCTGACGATCGATGGTCGCGACGTGACCGTCCCGGCCGGCACAAGCGTGATGCGTGCCGCCAGCGAATGCGGCGGCTCGATCCCCAGCCTTTGCGCGACCGACAGTGTCAAGGCGTTCGGATCGTGCCGGATGTGCTTGGTCGAGGTTGACGGGATGCGGGGCACGCCCGCCAGCTGCACCACTCCGGTGGCGCCGGGCATGGTGGTCCACACCCAGACCGAGAAGCTCGCCCGCCTGCGCAAGGGGGTGATGGAACTCTACATCTCGGACCACCCGCTCGACTGCCTGACCTGCAGCGCCAACAACGACTGCGAACTGCAGGATACCGCCGCCGAAGTCGGCTTGCGCGATGTGCGTTATGGCTATGACGGCGCGAACCACATGGGCCAGGCCGACGACGTCTCGAACCCCTACTTCGCGTTCGAGCCCGACAAGTGCATCGCCTGCTCGCGCTGCGTACGCGCCTGTGACGAAGTGCAGGGGACGCTCGCGCTGACCATCGAAGGACGTGGGTTCGAGAGCAAGGTTCGCGCCGGGCAGGCCGAGGACTCGTTCCTGTCGAGCGACTGCGTCAGCTGCGGTGCCTGCGTCCAAGCCTGCCCCACTTCGGCGCTGATGGAAAAGAGCGTCAAGGAACTGGGCAAGCCGGAACGGTCCGTAATCACAACCTGCGCCTATTGCGGCGTCGGCTGCACCTTCCGCGCCGAGATGAAGGGCGAACAGCTGGTCCGCATGGTGCCGTGGAAGGACGGCAAGGCCAATCGCGGGCATTCCTGCGTCAAGGGCCGCTTCGCCTGGGGCTATGCCAATCACCAGGATCGGATCCTGAACCCGATGATCCGCGACAGCGTGGATGAACCCTGGCGCGAAGTGAGCTGGGAAGAGGCACTCAGCTACACCGCGACCAAGCTCAACGCGATCAAGGCGCAGCACGGCCCGCGCGCGCTCGGCGGGATCACCTCCAGCCGCTGCACCAACGAGGAGACCTACCTGGTCCAGAAGCTGGTCCGGGCCGGCTTTGGCTCGAACAATGTCGATACCTGCGCCCGCGTCTGCCACTCGCCGACTGGCTACGGCCTGTCGAAGACTTTCGGCACCAGCGCCGGGACGCAGGATTTCGACAGCGTGATGGACGCCGATGTGGTAATGATCATCGGTGCCAACCCCACTGATGGGCATCCCGTGTTCGCCAGCCGGCTGAAGCGGCGGCTGCGCGAAGGTGCCAAGCTGATCGTGATCGATCCGCGCCGCACAGACATCGTCCGCAGCCCGCATATCGAAGCCGCGCATCACCTCGCGCTCCAGCCCGGCACCAATGTCGCGGTGATGACCGCGATGGCGCATGTGATCGTTACCGAAGGCCTGGCCGCCGAAGCGTTCATTCAGGAACGCTGCGAGATCGACGAATACAACGACTGGGCGCGGTTCGTTTCGGACGAGCGCCACAGCCCAGAGACGCTCGAACCCGTCACCCGCGTTCCGGCCGCAGAACTGCGCGCCGCCGCTCGCCTGTTCGCGACCGGCGGCAATGGCGCGATCTATTACGGCCTTGGCGTAACCGAGCATTCGCAAGGCAGCTCGACCGTGATGGCGATTGCCAACCTCGCGATGGTCACCGGCAATATCGGCCGCCGCGGTGTGGGCGTGAACCCGCTGCGCGGACAGAACAATGTCCAGGGCGCCTGTGACATGGGCAGCTTCCCGCACGAATTGCCGGGCTATCGCCATATCTCCGAATCGGCCGTGCGCGAGCAGTTCGAGGCCGATTGGGGGGTCGATCTTGATCCCGAACCGGGCCTGCGCATTCCCAATATGCTCGATGCCGCGCTCGATGGCTCGTTCCGGGCGCTCTACGTGCAGGGTGAGGATATCCTGCAGAGCGACCCCAACACCCATCACGTTGCCGCCGGGCTCAAGGCGATGGAGCTGGTCATTGTCCATGACCTGTTCCTCAACGAAACCGCCAACTACGCGCACGTCTTCCTTCCGGGTTCGACCTTCCTCGAAAAGGACGGGACCTTCACCAACGCCGAGCGCCGGATCCAGATGGTCCGCAAGGTGATGGAACCCGCCAACGGTTATGCCGACTGGGAAGTGACGCAGGAACTGGCCAAGGCGATGGGCCTGGGCTGGAACTATGCCAATCCGGCCGAGATCATGGACGAGATTGCCCGCCTGACCCCGACATTCGCAGGCGTTTCGCATGCCCGGCTCGATGCCGAAGGATCGCTGCAATGGCCGGTCAATGACGCCAATCCCGATGGCAGCCCGATCATGCACGTGGGCGGCTTCGTGCGCGGCAAGGGCAAGTTTATTGTCACCGACTATGTGCCGACCGACGAAAAGACCGGCCCGCGCTATCCGCTGCTGCTGACCACCGGCCGCGTGCTCAGCCAGTACAACGTCGGTGCGCAGACCCGGCGCACCCAGAACAATGTCTGGCATGAGGAAGACGTGCTCGAAATCCACCCGCTCGACGCCGAAAACCGCGGGGTCAAGGATGGGGACTGGGTCCGCCTCGCCAGCCGCACCGGTGAAACCACCTTGCGCGCCGAAGTCACTGACCGGGTCGCGCCGGGTGTGGTCTATACCACATTCCACCACCCCGCGACCCAAGCCAACGTCGTCACCACCGACTATTCCGACTGGGCCACCAACTGCCCAGAATACAAGGTCACCGCGGTGCAGGTCCTGCCGAGCAACGGCCCGACCGAATGGCAGGAAACCTATGCCAGCTGGTCGGAGAAGAGCCGCCGCGTGGCGCGGGTCCCGGCGGAGTAAGACCATGGATCTCGACCGTTTGACCTACATGGCCAACCAGATCGCCCGCAACCTCGCCCCCCAGGGCGAGGTGCAAGCGACCGAGCTGACGCTTCAGCACCTGCGCGATTTCTGGGATCCCCGGATGAAAGCTGCGATCCTGTCGGGGAGCCGCGATGGCCTTGTCCCGATCGCCCGCGCAGCGGTCGACAAGCTCGGTATGGCCTGATCCGGGCGTGTCGCATTTTCGCAAGCGACAGGGCGGCATTTCATTCTAGGTAGGGAACCTCAACTATCGAGGATTCCCATGCGCGCCCGCCTTTTGTTTGCATTCACCGCCGTATCGCTGATCGCCGCCCCCACCCTTGCGAGGGAAACAGCCGGCCCCAAGGCAAAGATCGCCAAGGTTCTGGCCCGGCAATTGCAGGACGATTTCAACCGTCACAGCCCGGCGGATATCAATGCGGCGATTGAACCGGTCGATATCAACGCAGACGGTATTCAGGACTGGCAAGTCTCCTGGAACACCTTTGGTCCGGCCTGGTGCGGTACGGGCGGGTGTCGCTACCAGCTCTGGCTCGGCCGCAAGAGCGGCATGCCGGTGCGGGTATTCGACCGCCAGATGCGCGGACTGGAGATCGAAAAGCGCGCCGGCCGGATTGTCTTTGTTTTCGATTTCCACGGGACCGAGTGCGGCGGCACGGGGGCCGAAGCCTGTCCCGGAGAATTCACATGGAGCGCGAAGCGCGGACGGATGGTCTTGCTGCCAACCCCTGCCCGGCGCACCTCGATGGCCGCGCCGATCCGGCCGTTCGGCTGACCCAACCACACAATCGCGGAGAATCGCGCTCTCCCCGCTTGACCTGTGCTTACAGCGTGGCAAGTTGCCAATGAAAACGGGATGAGGGGTTGGAGGATGCGCAAAACAACTGCGCTGGCGGCGATGCTGCTGGCTACGAGTGCGTTGATCGGCGGCTGCGACCAGGTCAAGCAGGTCGTCACCGGCCAGAGCGAGGTCAAGGAAGCACCCTATCCGGAGCGGGTCTATTGGGGCGATACCCACCTTCACACCGCCAACTCGCCCGATGCCTTTGGCTTCGGCAACCGCCTGGAGCCCGAAGCCGCGCTGCGCTTTGCCAAGGGTGAGGAAGTAACCTCGTCCACCGGAATCAAGGCCAAGCTGGCCCGCCCGCTCGATTTCCTGGTGATCACCGATCACTCTGACGGTTTCGCCTCGATCAAGGATCTCTACAACGCCCCGCGCAGCTTCATCACTCATCCCACTATGCTGCGCTGGTATGACATGATGCACGAAAGCCCCGAGCAGTCGATCAAGGCCGTGGGCGAGATCATCGATGCCAAGGCCAAGAACAACCTGCCCCCCGAACTGCTCAATCCCGAAGGCGCGGCAGAGCGGCTCAAGAACAACTGGCGCGCGCACATTGCAACGGTGGAGCGCTATAACGATCCCGGTAATTTCACTGCCTTCCTCGGTTTCGAATATACCCTGATGAACCGGGGCAACAATCTGCACCGCAACGTGATCTTCCGCGATGGCGGTAACCGTGTGGCACAGGTCTTGCCGATCGCATCGAACAACACGATCGTCCCTGATGGCCTGTGGGACTATCTGGACGCTTACGAAAAGAAAACCGGCGGCAAGGCGCTGACCATTCCGCACAATTCGAACCTCTCCAATGGCGAGATGTTCATGCTGACCGATCCGTCGGGCGGTCCGATGAGCGCCGAATATGCCCGCCGCCGCGCCGCACGTGAACCGATCGTCGAAATTACCCAGATCAAGGGCGACAGCGAAAGCCATCCGTTCATGTCGCCCAATGATGAATTCGCCAGCTATGGCGATGCCGGCTGGGAACTGGGCAACCTCGATTTCTCGGAAAAGACCACGCCCGATATGCAGCCGGGCTCCTACGTTCGTGAGGCGCTGAAGCGCGGCTTGCTGATCCAGCAGCGAACCGGCGAGAACCCTTACAAATACGGCGTGATCGGCTCGACCGACTCGCATACCTCGCTGTCGACGGCCGATGACGACAACTTCTTCGGCAAGCACCCGGGCGCAGAACCATCCGACAAGCGGGTAACGCGGTCCCAGGGGCTTGGCCGGCATGACGAGCGCCAGGGCTGGAACTACCTCTCCAGCGGCTATGCTGCGGTCTGGGCAACGGCCAACACCCGCGCGGCGATCTTCGATGCGATGATGCGCAAGGAGGTCTACGCCACCACCGGCCCGCGGATGGTGCTGCGGGTGTTCGGCGGCTGGGATTTCAAGGCTGACGACCTGAAGAGTGACTGGGTCAAGGCGGGCTACCAGCGCGGCGTGCCGATGGGCGGTACGCTGAAGGCCGGCAGTGGCGTGCCGAGCTTCGTGATCTCAGCGCTGAAGGACCCGCAGGGTGCCAACCTTGACCGGGTCCAGGTGGTCAAGGGCTGGGTCGATGCCAGCGGCCAGGCGCAGGAAAAGATCTTCGATGTCGTCTGGTCGGACATGGACAAGCGCGCGGCAGTGGGCGGCAAGGTCCCGGCAGTCGGCGATACGGTCGATACCGCGACCGCAACTTACCAGAACAGCATCGGCGCGCCGAGCCTGGCCACGGTCTGGAGCGATCCCGAATTCGATCCGAAGCAGCGTGCGTTCTACTACGTCCGCGTTCTCGAGATCCCGACGCCAAGCTGGGTCAACTACGATATGGTCCGCTTCAAGCTGACGCTCGATCCCAAGATCCCGCTCAAACAGCAGGAACGCGGCTACACCTCGCCGATCTGGTACAACCCCGCCTAGGAGACAGACCCATGCGCAAAGCGATTGTCAGTGCAGCGCTGCTGCTGGCCTCCACCGCTCTTGTTACCGGCTGCGACAAGCTGGGCCAGGCAGGGGGCGGTAAGGCCGAGGTGAAGAACACTGCTTATCCCGAGCAGGTATTCTGGGGAGATACGCACCTCCACACCAGCAACTCGGTCGACGCCTTCGGGTTCGGTAACCGGCTCGATCCCGAAGCGGCACTGCGTTTTGCCCGGGGCGAAGAGGTGGAATCAACCACCGGAGTGAAGGCCAAGCTGGCCCGCCCACTCGACTTCCTGGTGATCAGCGACCATGCCGAAAACATCGGTGCAACCAAGGCGCTTTACGAAGCCCCACGGATCATGATCAAGGACCCTACCGCGCTGCGCTGGTACGACATGATGCACGAGGGTCCCGAAGGATCGATGAAGGCGGTTGGCGAAATGCTGGCTGCACGCGCTGGAGGTACCTTCCCCCCCGCCCTCAACGATCCGGTTCGCGGTAAGGAGCGGATGCGCAAGCTGTGGGATTCGCATCTCGACACCGTCGAGGACTACAATGAGCCGGGCAAGTTCACCGCCTTCATGGGCTTTGAATATACCTTGATGCAGACCGGCAATAACCTTCACCGCAACGTGATCTTCCGCGATGGCAAGGACCGGGTCGGCAAAATCATGCCCTGGGATCCCGAAGGCACGTTGTGGCCGGACGATCTTTGGACCAAGATGGAAACCTATGAAAAGGAGACCGGCGGCAAGGTGCTGGCGATCCCGCACAACGGCAACCTCTCGAACGGGCTGATGTGGATGATGACCGAGCCCAATGGGGGCCCGATCACCGCCGAATATGCCCGCCGCCGCGCGCTGCACGAACCGATCGCCGAAATCACCCAGATCAAGGGTGACAGCGAAGCCCATCCGTTCATGTCGCCCAACGACGAATTCGCCGGTTATGGAACGTCCGGCTGGGACCAGGCCAATCTGCTTGGCAACATCAAGACCAAGCAGAGCGACCTGCCCGGCTCCTATGCCCGCGAAGCCCTGAAACGCGGGCTGCTGATCGAACAGCGCACCGGGGTGAACCCCTACAAGTTCGGGGTGATCGGATCGACCGATAGTCACACTTCGCTGTCCACCCCCGAAGAGAACAACTTCTTCGGCAAGCACGCGGGGGTTGAACCATCCCCCAAGCGGGCGACAGCCGGATTCGTCCCGGGTGTCAATTCCGGGCGAATGAACTGGCAAAGCCTGGCCAGCGGCTATGCCGCGGTCTGGGCCACCAGCAACACCCGCGAGGCGATTTTCGATGCGATGATGCGGCGCGAAGTCTATGCCACCACCGGCCCGCGGATGACCGTGCGGATGTTCGGCGGCTGGGACTTCAAGGCTGACGATCTCAAAGGAGACTGGGTCAAGGCCGGCTATGCCCGCGGCGTGCCGATGGGCGGCGAGCTCAAGGCTGGATCGGGCAAGCCAGCCTTTCTGATCTCGGCACTGAAGGACCCGCAGGACGGGAATCTGGACCGGGTTCAGGTGATCAAGGGCTGGGTCGATGTCGCCGGGCAGGCCCACGAGAAGGTCTTCGACGTCGTCTGGTCCGACATGGACAAACGCGTTGCCGCAGGCGGTAAGGTCCCGGCGGTTGGCGATACGGTCGACGTGACAACCGCGACCTACCAGAACACCATCGGCGCACCGAGCCTGGCCACCGTCTGGACCGATCCCGAGTTCGATCCCAAGCAGCGGGCGTTCTACTACGTCCGGGTGTTGCAGATCCCGACGCCGACCTGGATGACCTACGACATGGTCAAGTACAAGCTGACCCTGCCGCCGGAAATTCCGCTCAAGCATCAGGAACGCGCCTATACCTCGGCGATCTGGTACAACCCCGCCTGACATGGCTTTAAAAGATTCGGCCCGGCGGCTCCTGCGCGAGCCGCTGGTGCATTTCCTGATCGCCGGCGCGCTCGTTTTCACGCTGCTGTCCGGCCGCGCGCCCGATCTGGGCGAGCGGCGGATCGTGGTCGACGAACGGGTGGTCGGCGCGCTGGTCGGCCGGTTCTATGACAGTTTCCGGCGGATGCCGACCAAGGACGAGACCGACGGACTGATCCGTGATTGGGTAGCCGACCAGGTCTATTACCGCGAAGCGCTCAGCCTTGGTCTTGACGAAGGCGATGAAGTCGTCGTCCGGCGGATGCGGCGCAAGATGGAGGCGATGGCGGTCGCCGATGCCGAAACCAAGACCCCCAGCGATGCCGAACTGCAGGCGCTGATCGACAAGGACCCGGCCCGCTATGCCGAGGATCCGCAGACAAGCTTCGAACAGGTTTATATCGGTGCCGATACGCCGCAGAACCGCAGCATGGCCGAAGTTCAGCTGGCGCGGTTGCGCAAGGGCGAGGCGGTTTCCGGACCGCCCATCCCCATCCCCGCGCGCTTCGACAAGGCGAGCGGCCACGAGATATCGAGCGCGTTTGGCGACGAGTTCACCCTTGGCCTGCGTAATGTCGCACCGGGGCAATGGACTGGTCCGATTGCCTCGGGGCTCGGGCTGCACCTGGTAAAGGTCAGCGCGCGCGGCGCGTCGCAGCAGCCGGTGCTGTCCAAGGTCCGCCAGCGGGTTGAGAACGACTGGCGCGCCGCAGCCACCGCCCGGGCCCAGGCCGAAGCCTATGCGCGGATGCTGAAGGGCTATGACGTGGTGATCGAGCTGCCCAAGTGACGCGGCTGCTGCGCCTCGTCCTGGCCTTGTTCGCGGCGCTGCTGGCCCTTCCCGCCCATGCCGACGAACTGCGGCCAGGCTACCTCGAATTCAGCCAGCAGGATGCGCAGCACTGGAAGCTGGTCTGGAAGGCGCCGGTGCTCGGCGGTCTCGCCACCCGCACTAGGCCGGCCTTCCCCGATTTCTGCACCCAGTCCCCGCCACAGGCGCGGGTCGAAGGACTGGTGCTGGTCGCAGAAAGCCGGCTCACCTGCAGCAAGGATCTCGCCGGATCGCGGGTCGGCCTCGCTGGCATGGACGCCGCCTTCACCGATGCGCTCCTCCGGGTCGCGCCGCTGGGCCGTCCGGTCCAGGCCGCGCGGCTGACGCAGGACAAGGCGATGGTCGAGATCGCGCTGGTTCCCGATGGCTGGGAAGTGGCGCGCAGTTACTTCGTGCTGGGGATCATCCATATCCTCGAAGGCTATGACCACCTGTTGTTCGTGATCGCGCTGGTGCTGCTGATCGGCCGGTTCGGCATGGTAGTCAAAGCCGCGACCGCCTTTACCGTGGCGCACTCGATCACGCTGGTCGGCTCGACCCTCGGGCTCGTCGGGCTGGCCCAGGCCCCGGTCGAGGCGCTGATCGCGCTATCGATCGTGTTTCTGGCGGTGGAGATCGTGAAACAGAACCCGGAGGCGCCCAATCTGGCCGAACGCGCACCATGGATCGTCGCCTTCCTGTTCGGTCTGATCCACGGCTTCGGCTTTGCCGGAGCGCTGCGCGAGATCGGCCTGCCCGAGAGCGACGTGCCGACCGCGCTGCTGACCTTCAACCTTGGCGTCGAGGCCGGGCAACTGGTGATCGTCGCGGCGGTGATGCTGGCAATCACGGCGCTGCGCCGCTTTGCCCCAAAGCAGCTGCGCCCCGCAACCGTGGTCAGTACCTATGCAATTGGCATCACTGCCAGCTTCTGGTTCATCGAGCGGCTGATCGGGTGAGCGGCCCCGGCCGCATCCACGGCCTCGATGCCATGCGCGGGCTGGCGGCGCTGTGCGTGTTCGCCTTCCACGCCCATTACCTGTTCCCCACCCTGCCCAACCTGTTTGCAAAGGGCTACCTTGCGGTCGACTTTTTCATGATGCTCTCGGGCTATGTCATGGCGCGGACCTATGAAGCGCGGATGGGTGGCGAGATCGGTCCGGAGCGGTTTCTGGCGCTGCGCTACAGGCGGCTTTGGCTGACCATGGCAGTCGGCGGAATTGTCGGGATCCCCTATCTGTGGCTGGCAGCGGGCGATCCCAGCACTTTCGCCCTGGCACTGGTTTTCAATCTTCTGCTAGTCCCCTTCCCGCTCAACCAGGAACTGTTTCCGCTCAATCTGCCGGCCTGGTCGATCTTCTACGAGCTTGCCGCCAACTTCACCCACGTGGTGCTGCTGCGCCGGTTGTCGAGCGGGGTGCTGCTGGGCCTGGCCTTGCTGCTGGTCCAGCCGCTGGCCTATTTCGCCAGTGTCAAGGGCGATGCCGATTTCGGAGCCTTCTCCATGCAGTTCGGGCTGGCGCTGGCCCGAGCCCTGCTGGCCTATTCGATCGGCGTGGTGCTGTGGCGGCGCTGGCAAGACCGGCCGCCGCTGAAAGTCCCGGCCATGGCCGCGATCATCGCCGCGCCGCTGCTGATGTCCACCCCGTTTGCCGCGCTGGGCTGGGGTTATGACCTGGTCTTCACCTTGCTGCTCTGCCCCTTGCTCCTAGCCGGCGGGCTGCGGCTCAAAGGCGCACCGCGCTGGGCGGTGCTTTCGGGCGCGCTGTCCTTCCCGCTTTATGCGATCCACATGACGGTCCTGCGCAACGGCTACATCAATAACGCCAACCCCTGGCTGACCGCCGGCACTGCTTTGCTGGCCGGCGTGCTGCTGACATGGTGGTTGTCGAAGCGAGAGGCCCGTGCCAAAGCCGCCCGCAACATCTGAACCGGAGACTTGCCCCATGGACAGCCCCGTCCTCTATTCGCTCGACACCGATGGTATCGCCACGATCACGCTCAACCGGCCCGAGCTGCGCAATCCGATCTCGGACATCGATCTGATCGAAGCGCTGCTCGATACGCTGGCGAAGATGGAGGACGATCCCAAAGTTCGGGTTGCGATCCTGACCGGCGCGGGCTCGGCCTTTTCGGCAGGCGGCAACCTCAAGGCGATGCTGCCGGATTCGGGCGGGCTCAACGCTTCGCTGCCGGCACGGACCCGGCGCAATTACAAAAGCGGGATTCAGCGCTTGCCGCTCGCCTTCGCCGCGCTGGAAGTACCGGTGATCGCCGCAGTCAACGGCCCGGCGATCGGCGCAGGACTGGATCTGGCCTGCATGTGCGACCTGCGCGTGGCGGGGGAAAGCGCCAAGTTTGCCGAGAGTTTCGTCAAGCTGGGGATCATCCCCGGCGATGGCGGGGCCTGGCTGATCCAGCGGATCGTCGGCTTCTCCAAGGCCGCCGAGCTTACCCTGACCGGCGAGACGATCGATGCCGCCGAAGCGCTGAAGATCGGGCTGGTCAACCAGGTCGTGCCCGATGCCGAACTGATGGATGCTGCCCGCAAGTTTGCGGCCCGAATTGCCTGCAATCCGTCGTTCGCGGTGCGCATGGCCAAGCGCCTGATTTGGGACGCCCAGTCGATGAGCATTGGCCAGGTCCTCGAAATGTCAGCCGCGATGCAGGCAGTTGCGCACGCCACCCAAGACAACAAGGAAGCGGTCAGCGCCTTTCTGGAGAAACGAAAGCCGGTGTTCCGAGGCGACTGATTCACAGGAATGTGAGATCGAGGTTTGGGTATCACATTATAATGTGATACCTGGCGAATCATGTCGACCAACATCATCGAACGCGTCCGCCGCCTCATAACCGACGGCGGCATGTCGCGAGCCGGCCTTGCCCGCGCGGCGGGGCTCCATGCCAATACCCTTCGGGACTGCACCGACGAGGGCTGGAACCCGACCACCGAAACCCTGCGCAAACTCGAACGCTTCCTGTGGGACAGCGAAGACGAGCCGGTGCTGGTCGGGATTGAAGAGATCATCGAGGAGGCCCGCAACGGCCGGATGTTCATCCTGGTCGATGATGAAGACCGTGAGAACGAGGGCGATCTGGTAATTCCCGCGCAGATGGCCACACCTGATGCGATCAACTTCATGGCCACCCACGGCCGCGGGCTGATCTGCCTGACGCTGACCAAGGCGCGGACCGATCACCTCGGGCTGGAACTGATGAGCCGCAACAACGGCACCCGGCACGAGACCGCCTTCACTGTCTCGATCGAGGCCCGCGAAGGTGTGACCACCGGGATCTCCGCCGGAGACCGCGCCCGGACCGTCGCGGTGGCCATCGATGCCGGCAAGGGCCGCGAGGATATCGTCACCCCCGGCCACGTCTTTCCGCTGATCGCGCGTGACGGCGGGGTGCTGGTCCGCGCTGGTCATACCGAGGCCGCTGTCGATATTTCCCGGCTGGCCGGGCTCAATCCCTCAGGCGTGATCTGCGAGATCATGAACGAGGACGGGACCATGGCCCGGATGGACGATCTGGTTCCCTTTGCCCGGCGCCACGGCCTGAAGATGGGCACGATCCGCGACCTGATTGAATACCGCCGCAAGAACGACCATCTGGTCGAATGCGTCAGCGAAGCGCCCTTCACTTCGGATTATGGCGGCGATTGGACCGCCAAGACCTATCGCAACAAGGTCGATGGCTCGGTCAACATCGTGCTGCAAAAGGGCCAGGTCAATGGTGCCGAACCGACCCTGGTGCGGATGCATTCGATCTCGATATTTTCAGACGTGCTGGGCAAGCCCGGCCCGCGCAAGCGGATCCTGCAGCGCGCGATGGATGCAATCGGCGCGCATGGTTCAGGCGTAATTGTGCTGCTCATGCCGACCTCTCCAGACCAGCTCAGCGCCGAAGTGAGCGGCACGAAAGGTCCGGAAATGGATCTGCGGGCCTATGGTATCGGTGCCCAGATTCTTGCCGACCTGGGCATTCACAACATGATCCTGATGACAAATGCCCATCGCAATGTCGTTGCCATCGAAGGCTACGGCATCAACATCGTCGGCGAACAGCCGATTGTGGAGTAATTCCATGGCCCGTTTCCTAATCGTCGAAGCCCGTTTTTATGACCACCTCAACGACATGCTGGTCGATGGCGCGCGCGCCGCACTGAAGGCGGCGGGGCACCAGATCGATGTCATCACCGTGCCCGGCGCGCTGGAGATTCCCGGCGCGATCGCGCTGGCCGAACAGTCCGGCGCCTATGACGGTTTCGTCGCGATCGGTGTGGTAATCCGGGGCGAGACCTATCACTTCGAGATCGTCGCCGGTGAAAGCGCCCGCGGGATCATGGCCCTGACCATGGACGGCATCGCCATCGGCAACGGCATCCTGACAGTCGAGAACGAGGAGCAAGCGCTGGTCCGCGCCGATCCCAAGCAAAAGGACAAGGGCGGCGAAGCAGCCAAGGCCGCGCTCGCACTGCTCGCCTTGAAGGAGAAGTTTGCATGAGCCGCCATCCTTCGCTTGCCGGCCTCAGACTTGTCCTGGGCGGCAATGTCTTCGGCTGGACGGCCAACCTGGACACCAGCTTCGAAATCCTCGACGCATTTTATGAGGCCGGCGGGCGAATGGTCGATACGGCCGAGGTCTATTCGGCCTGGGTTCCGGGCCACAGCGGCGGCGAAAGCGAAAAGGTGATCGGCGCCTGGATGAAGGACCGCGGCGTGCGCAAGGACATGCGGATCGCTACCAAAACCGGCTGGGGCATGGAACACGGCGACCTCAACCCTGCCACGCTGGGCACCCGCCTGACCGGTTCGCTGGAGCGGCTGCAGACCGACTACGTCGATCTCTACTATGCCCACCGCGATGATCCGAAGACCCCGCAGGACGAAGTCGTCACGGCATTTTCCGCACTGATCGCCGAAGGCAAGGTGCGCGAGGCGGGCGCGTCAAACTTCACCGAGGATCGCCTGCGTTCCGCGATCGCTGCTGCCAAGGCCGCCGGGGTACGCGGCTTCACGGTCCTGCAGAACCAGTTCAACCTTCTGGAACGTGGCGATTTCGATGACAGCTATCAGAACTGCTGTGTGGTGAGTGACATCGCGATGCTGCCGTATTTCGGCCTTGCCAGCGGCTACCTGACCGGCAAGTACCGCAAACCCGCCGATTTCGAGCGCTTTGTCCGGGGCGACAGGGTCAGGAAATACCATGACGGCCACGGCCCTGCCCTGCTCGCCGTGATGGACCGGATCGCCAAGGAATGCGAAGCGACGGTGGCGCAAGTTGCGTTAGCCTGGCTGCTCGACCAGCCCGGAATCGCTGCTCCGATTGCCAGCGCGACCACTGCCGACCAGCTCGATGAATTGGTCGAAGCCGTCGATATCGAACTTATGCCCGACCAGATCACCCAGCTGAACAAGGCTGTCCCGCAGGTGTGATCGTCAGCGCTTCACTGCTGATGCTTGCATCGGGCGCGGCGCATGCCGTGGTCAACGCGATCCTCAAATCCGGTGGCGACAAGATGTCGAGCCGGGCGCTGATTGACGGATCAAGCGCACTCCTGATCCTGCCGCTGGTATTTGTGGTGCCCCTGCCCCACGGCGCCTGGACCTGGTTGCTGGCCTCGTTTGCTGTGCACCTGGTTTACCTGATTACCGTGATCAAGGCCTTCGAAGGCGCGGACATGAGTGCGGTCTATCCGGTCATGCGCGGGACCGCGCCGGTACTGGCAGCACTGGCATCGGTTTTTTTGCTGGGCGATCCGATCAGCCTGCCGGTGGCGTTGGGCATCGGCCTGGTTAGCGCCGGAACCGCGTTGGTCGCCTGGTGGAACACGCCCGACAAGCGCGCGCTGGCCTGGGCCCTTGCAACCGGTGCAACGATTGCCGCCTATACCGTGATCGACGCCAAGGGGGCCCGGGCTGCTCCGTCTGCGCTCAGCTATATCGTCTGGGTATTCCTGATGCTGGGGTTCGGGGTCGGGGCGATATTTGCGCTGTGGCGCGGTCCGCGTTTCCTTGCCGCGGCGCGCAGCGAGTGGAAGCCGGGGCTGATCGCCGGTGCGCTGTCGATTGTCACTTATGGCCTGGCGCTGTGGGCCTATCGATTGGGCGATGTGCCGCGCCTGGCCGCCTTGCGAGAAAGCTCGATCCTGTTCGGGGTGCTGATCGCCTGGCTGTTCCTGAATGAGCGGATCGGAAAGGCAAGGGTGCTGGGAGCCGGGCTGATCGCCAGTGGGGCGGCAATGCTGCTGGCCGCAGCGTGACCGCCAGTTGGACCTTGCAGGAAGGCAACCGGACGCGCATGTTCTGCTCAGGTTGAACGCAGCATTCCTGAACGTGTCAATAGGGAGAGGGCAAATGAAACTCACAAACTCTATCATCGTACTCGTTGGAACATTGTTCAGCGCTGCCCCAGCGCTTGCCGCGAGCGACTATCTGCTCGAAATTGAAGGCATCAAAGGCGAAACGAAGGCAGCGCCGATGCCGGTCGACGATTGGTCGTTCAGGGCCTGCAACGCCGGTCAATGCACAAAAATCGTCGCCCCGCGCGATTCCGCCAGCGGGCTGGCCACCGGCAAGACCGACGGCAAGGGCAAGCCAAGCAGCACCAGCTGGGATCTGGCGACCAACAAGGGCGCCCGCACGGCTGGCGGGGTCAATGTCGCGGTCGGTGATGTCGATGGCGATGGCCGGGCCGATCTGGCTTTCGCCGGCGCTCAGAATGAAGTCAGCAACCTGTCATTCACCTTCCAGAAGATTACTGTCGAATGGCGCGGTGTCTGCAACGGCAAGCATTTCGACAAGGCGACCTTGCGCTCCAGCAGCACCGGCGACCTCTTTGAGATCACCGATGCAACAGTGACCTGCTTATCCGGCCCGCGCCAGACCAGCGGACGGGCAGCAGTGTGCTCGGCGGCCGACTGCGATCTGGCCGGTCCGGTTACGATGACCATTACCGGCGGCCAGATGAAGCATACCAAAACCGGTCACGTCACCCTGCTCAAATAGGCTGGCACTTGTCGCCGCGGCGCGCAGGATCAATTGCGGCAAAGCGCTCTGCACTTGGCGCAAGCCGCCGATCGAGCACAATCCCCTTGTCCGATGGCGAGATCACGACCTTCTCACCGGCCGGGGTCGCCTGCCCTTCCCGCGCAAGGACAAAACGAATGCCTTGCGGGTTGATCGCACTGTCGAACACCGCGATGTTGTCGGTATTGGCAGCGAAGACCGAGATCGAGACATAGCCATTGTCCGGACTGGGCTGCGCTTCGATCAGCAGCGGCCCGCCGGACAGGTCATAGGCGCAGCTGGAATAGGCCAGATCCGGCGACGGTCGCACCACCCCACGCGAATTCTGCGTGGTACGCGGCCCGAAGTAGAATTGGTTGATCAGCTTCCCATCCTGCGAAATACGCTTCATCGCGATATTCATCAGGAAGTGCGGCGTGACGTAAACCAGTCCGACATGGCCGACGGCCGCCGCCACGGCGAACAGCAGCGCGAGCTTGACCGGACGCTTCATGCCTTGCCTCCACATTCAAGCCGCGTCACCGTTGGCATCGGGATCGCGGCGAAATTAGTCTGGGCGGACTTGCTTGGCTGGTAGATCCGCAAGGTGATGTCGAAATTCCCGGCCTTGCGGGTTGAGGCCCAGGCCCCTTCCGCCGGTTTGGTTGCAGAAAGCACGCCGGTCCATTTCCCCTGGGCATCGGGCTGCACTTCGGTGGCATCGAACGACAGCGCATCGTCATCGTTGAGCGGCAGGTAGTTGTCCGCGGCATAAACCGTGATCGACCACCATTGGCCCGGCATGGCTCCGCCGTTGACCCGGTAGTTGCAATCTTCGCGCAGCGGCTGCCCGCCATCGTCGGTCTTGCGGGTGAAGTAGATCGCCTGGCTCTTGTTGAGCGCCAGCAATCCGCTGATCGCAACGCGCGCACGCAGCCACGGCCCGGCATCGGTCGATCCAGTTACGGAACTTCCATACCAGCCCGAATAGTTCTGCCCGCCCATCCCGCCGGTGATCGCCCACCAGCCGCTGAGCAGCCCGACCATCAAGCCCCCGGAAATGGTGGCAGCGACAGCCCAGCGCGATGGTTTCTGCAGATCAGCCAAGGTCCATGAACTCCTTCAAGCCATAGGGCTGGTAAGGCCCGATGATCAGTTGCTCGAACACGCCAAAACCCGCGCCATGTTTGTCCGAAACCACCCGGCAGGGCAGCTGGACGTGATAATTGTCCATCGAACCCGGGTTGCACTGTTCAAGACCGAAATCCTCGCGCTCCACCACCAGCGGGCCGTGCCACAGGCCATGGTTCCACTTGGGGGAAGTATAGCCCAGCCCCCGCATCTGGAACCGTCCGACCGGCTCGAAGGTCAACGTCTCCGGTCCGTCCTGACCTTCGATAACCAAGGTGCCCTTCTCCGGCCAGCGGGTGCCCGTGGTGAGCGGCGATGCCATCTCACCATCGGTGTCGATCAGCGCGGCGGCATCGGCGCCGTCGGGTGCGATGACCGCGCGGGTGTTCCACTTGTTGCCCTTGGCATCCGCGTTGACGTGGAAGAACACACTGCGATCCGCGAAATTGAGCGGGGTCCACTGCCAGAAGAAGCCAGGGATCACCCCGGTGCCGTGCGGCTGCTCGTCACGCGTACCGACCGGGCGCACGCCCCAGCTGCGATCGCGGGTGCCGACCGTGCCAGGGGCACAATCCTGCCGGTCGCCATCGATCTCGATCCAGCCGGTATAATGGCCGTTCTGGGTCAGCCGGGTATAGTCCATGAAGGTGCGCGGCCCGATCCGGTGGATGAAGCGCGGCTCCTCGATCGGAAAGGCCCGGCCGGTGAAGGTCACGTCGGCCTTCAGCCCCTCACCATCGACCACCACCCGCAGCATCTTCAGCGGCTCGATGATCTCGATCCGGATCGGCCCGACAGCCGTGTCCATCCGTTCCATCCCCAGCTCGCGGCTGGCATGGAGATTGTACTGCACCCCGTCGCGGATCGCGCAGAAATGCGCGTCCATGATGTTGAGATGCGGATAGACCCCCAGCGCCGCAGCGAAGAAGCCTGAGCCATCGGGGGCATAGCCATTGAAGAAATAGCGATCGTAGAAGTTCCGGTCGGTCCCCGCATAGGCCACCGGTTCCGGTGTCTGATGCAGCGGATAGTCGTCGCCCCTGGTCAGGACCATCGGATCAACCTTTCAGTTTGGCCATGCTGCCGTGTTGCAGCGCCAGCGCGCAGCCCCCCCTGGCCATGGAGAGGAAATTGGCATCGCCGCGCTCGGTACGCTCGACATAGGCGGCGCTGAATACGGCGGTGGAAATACCGTGGATCGCGCCCAGCACGTAATCGTCCCAGATCGCGTCGCGGCTGAGCGGCACGCCGCGACCGGTCATTTCTTCGCAGTAGAGATTGAGCAGTTCGTCCTCATGCGCACGCCGGAGCCTGTCGCCGATCCCGGTGCCAAGGAAATAACCGATATCGAGAAGGGGGTTCCCGGCAGCGACCGTCTGCCAGTCGAGCACGGCGATTTCCTCTGCCCCGCCCTTGATATCGAACAGCATATTGTCGAGCCGGAAATCGCCGTGGATAATCGATCTCGGCCCGCCCTGACGACCAAACCATTGATCGCGGCCCTCGTTCAATTCCTCGCAAAGCGCCATGAATTCGGGCTCGAGCAGTTCGCCATAGCGTTCACGGAAGATCACCTGAGCATTGCCGTAAAGCGCCTTGACCTGATCAACGTGGCCTTCCCTCGGATGTAGCCATTCGATCCCGGTCAGTGCCTCATTGTTCCAGCTCGGGGCATGGATCGCCGCAGCCTGGCGAATTCCGGCCCGGGCATCGGCGGCGGAGCAGGAAGCGAGCTGGTTGCCGCCGCGGGCCGGACCAAGGTCTTCGAACAACAGGATGAAATCGACGGCGTCGTCTGCGATCTCAGCCGCGAAGACACCGGGAACGCGCACCCCCAGTTGCGGCGCGATCTCTCGGTAGAAGCCAACTTCCTTGGCGTAGAGTCCGAATGCAGCTGCCGTGCCACGGCTCATCGCATCGGCAGCAGGGAACTTGCCTGCGACAGTCGCGGGCCCGGCACCTGCGCATTCGTATTCTAGATGGAACCGGGCGCTGTCTCCAACCTGTCCAGTGCCGATCGGTTCCCAGCGTACACCCTTGACACTCGCTCCATCGATCTGGCCCGCCAAACGCAGCATTTCCGTCATCCACGCGGGCGAAACGTCTGCTGGATGCGTTGGGAACCCGGCCATGCCCTCTCCTCGTTCTCTTCTTAATCGTACGATTAATCAGTCCCGACCTTACTTGGCAACCTGGAAGCAACCTTAACTTGGCGAATTTCAGCAAGTATTTGTTCGCAAGGCGATCTATGCGCCTCGTAGAACAAGGGAAGCAAACCGGTGCCTGAATCAGAAGAGACTCCAACAGGAGTCGAGCTCGCCTCACACTGGGCGGGTGACAAGCCTTTGTCCAATACGCTGCTGCACGCCTTGATTGCCCGTCATGCGCCGGTGATTCACTTTCACCCGGAAGAAGCCTATTTCCCATCAAGCGTTGAATGGTATCTAGACCGCGCCAATCTGATCCATGGCGCCACTGGGCAGCCATTGATCTGGCATCCCAGTCTTGCCCAGCTCCCCACGGACGCAGCCGATCCGGCAAACCCCGAACGGCTGTGGCTGAGCTTTGACGAGAAGCTCGCCGGGCCGGCGCTCGAGCCGCACATTGCCCCGCAAGACGATCCCCGGCGCGGGGATCCCGATCATGCCCCGGCCTATGTCCGCGCGGTCCATTTGCCCGATCAGGGCGTAACCGACCTGCAGTTCTGGATGTTCTATCCCTACGACGGTCCAGGCCTTGCGCGGGTCCGCCCGGTTGAACTGGGGGCGACCCGCGCCGACCAGGTACTTAGCCTGTGGCCCGGCGGCATGCACGAGGCCGACTGGGAACTGGCGGTGATCCGGATCGATCATGCCACGCTGGAGCCTTGCGGTGTGATCCTTTCGCAACACCGCGATGGTGACATGCATCTCGGGCCCGATGCCATGGCCCGGCTGGAGCGCGACGAGACCGGCCGTATCCAGCTCTATTCCTCACTCTATGGCCATGCCACCTATGCCCATGTCCACGAACGCACGCTGTTCTACCTGTGGCGGCCATTCGTCCATATCGGAATCGAATTGGGGCTGGTCGACCGGATCGAACGCGGACGGACCTGGAACCTGGGCGATCCGCTTAACCACGTGCTGATTTCAACCTCATGGAAAGACCCGGTGGTTCGCGAACCGTCATGGCTGCGCTTTCCCTATCGCTGGGGAGCCTATGCGCCCAAGGGCGGACGCTTTTCGCGCCAGCTGGTCGACGGCGCCAAGGCCCTGATGGAGGGGCGGATGGCAACGACCGTGTTCCTGCTTCATCTCGTTACGCTGGGACTTACGGCGATCCTGTTCGCACTCGCGCCGCTGCTGCTGGGCGGCGGGGCCGGCGCGCGGCTGATGGGCACGGTGGCTGACAATTCAGGACCGGTCGGCCCGATGTGGCAGCCGGACAAATGGAACGGCAATTATGGCTTCTCCGGCCCGCCGCAGCCGGTCGACTGGCGCAAGGACGGACCGGCCTGGGCCCGGCGCCTCACTGGCTTCAGCAACGCTTTGTTCCACCCGCCGCTGCGGGTGGTGAGCGCGCTGCTTGGCCTGATCTTCGCGCCGATCCTGCCGAAGAGCTGAGCTCTCAGCGCTCGGGCAGGTGGTAGCCCACCGAAACGCCCGGCCCCACCGGAAGGTCCAGTGCCACCCAGCCTGCGGTCAGCGCCATTCCCGCCAGATAATAGGCGATCGCTATCGGCAGTGTCGCCGAAAGCAGCGAGCCAAGCCGGAACGAGGGGACGAAGCGTTGGCAATAGATCAGCGCCAGAATGAAGTAGGCGTTGAGCGGCGAGATCAGGTTGGTCACCACATCCCCCACCCGGTAGGCTGCCGTGGTCATTTCCGGCGAGACGCCCAGCAGCATCAGCATCGGCACTGCAACCGGGGCCATCGCGGTCCACTTGGCCGAGCCCGACGCGATCAGGAAGTCGAGCCAGGCCGAGGCCGAAGCAAGCAGCGGCAACAGCAGCGCTGGCGGCGCATCCAGGTCGCGCAACGCGGCCGCGCCCTCGATCGCCACGATCGGCGCAAGGTTTGACCAACCGAACATCGCCACGAAATGCGCGGCGAAGAAGGCCAGCACGAGGTAGGGAATCATCCCTTCCAGACCCTTGCCCATCATCGTCACCACCTCGCGGTGCGTCGAAATCGTCCCGGTGGTCCGGCCATAAACCCAGCCTGCAATCAGCATCAATCCGCTCAGCAGCGGCACGGTTGCGCGGTAGAACGGCAGGATCCGCTGTGCCGGTTCCGCCTTGGCATCGTAAAGCGGCGCATAGGCGGGGAGGTAAATCAGGGCGAGCACCGTCGCCACAAACAGGACCAGCACCATGCCGGCCCGCTTCAGCGCCTTTTTCTCGATCGCGGTGAGCGGCTCCGGCGGCTCATAGCTGCCGTCTTCGTGCCCCTGCCACGAACCCAGCCGTGGCCCGACCACCCGCTCGGCCAGATACCAGCCGATCAGGATATAGGTCACGGCGATCGCGATCATGTACCACCAGTTGCCGAACGGGTTCATCTCCCACTGCGGATCAAGCAGCCGCGCACCGGTCTGGGTTATCCCGAAAATCAGCACGTCGTACTGACCGGGCAGGAGGTTGCCGACCAGCCCGGTGCAGCAGCCGACGTAGCCCAGGATGCAGCCAAGCAGCGGATTGCGACCCGCCGCCGCGAACATCATCCCGGCCAGCGGCACGAAGACGATATAACCGAAATCGAAGGCATGGATTGTCAGCATGCCGAGCAGGATCGTCGCGGGCACCAGTAGCCTCTGCGGCACACTTTGCATCATCCGGCGCAGCAGCGCGGGAAGCAGCCCGGAATGCTCGGCCACCCCTGCCCCCAGCATGATCGTCAGCGCGAAGCCCAAGGGCGTGAAGCCGGTATAGGTCTTGGGAACCTCGGTCAGGAGCTGGCGCATCAGCTCTTCGGAGAACAGGCTTCTGGCGGCAAGCACTTCCCCGGTCACCGGGTTGGTCACGCTCCAGCCCTGCGCGGCGGCGAGCGCCGAGACCAGCATCAGCACAACGATGATTGCCACGAAGATTGCAACCGGATCGGGCAAGGCATTGCCCAACCGCTCGACCCGGTCGAGAAACCGGTTCTGCCAGCCGTCCTGCCCGCGCCTGTCCGTATTGGTCGCCATAGTTCCCCCTGGTCGCGACCCAGAGGCGAACTATGCGCGAATTACAGCGCCATGCAATTCAAATCGTTGACCTGTTCAGGCGAGCCGGCCGAAAGCTCCTGCCCCGGCATACCGCGCCGCATCACCCAGCTCTTCCTCGATCCGGATCAACTGGTTGTACTTCGCCAGCCGGTCCGAACGGGCAAGCGAGCCGGTCTTGATCTGGCCGCAGTTGGTGGCAACCGCCAGGTCGGCGATGGTTGCGTCCTCGGTTTCGCCCGAACGGTGCGACATCACTGCGGTATAGCCATGGCGATTGGCGATGCTGACCGCGTCGAGCGTTTCCGACAGCGAGCCGATCTGGTTGACCTTGACCAGCAGCGAATTCGCCAGACCCTTTTCGATGCCCATGGTCAGGCGCTTGGGATTGGTCACGAACAGATCGTCGCCGACCAGCTGGACCTGGTGACCGATCTTGTCGGTGATCGCCTTCCAGCCTTCGAAATCGTCTTCGCCCATGCCGTCTTCGATCGAGACGATCGGATAGTCGGCGCACAGCGCGGCGAGGTAATCGGCCATTTCAACGGGGCTGAGCGAGAGGCCTTCGCCGCTGATCTCATACTTGCCGTTCTTGAAGAATTCGGTCGCGGCACAATCGAGCGCCAGCTTGATCTCGGTCCCGGCCTCGAAGCCGGCCTTGGCGATCGATCCCATGATGAAATCGAGCGCGGCGCGGGTGCTGGAAAGGTTCGGGGCGAAGCCGCCTTCATCGCCTACCGCGGTAGCCAGGCCCTTGTCGTGCAGGCCCTTCTTCAGCGTGTGGAAGATCTCGCTGCCCCACCGCACCGCTTCGGCCAGGCTCGGCGCGCCAACCGGCATGATCATGAATTCCTGGAAGTCGATCGGATTGTCGGCATGCTCGCCGCCGTTGATGATGTTCATCATCGGCACCGGCAGGACGTGGGCAGAGACGCCGCCGATATAGCTGTAAAGCGGCAGACCGCGGGCATTGGCCGCAGCCTTGGCCACTGCCAGCGAGGTGCCAAGGATCGCATTCGCACCCAGCCGGGCCTTGTTCTCGGTCCCGTCCAGTTCGATCATCAGTGCGTCGATATCGCGTTGATCCTCCGCATCGAAGCCCAGCAGCGCATCGCTGATTTCGCTGTTCACGGCCTTGACCGCCTTGAGCACGCCCTTGCCGAGATAGCGCTTCTTGTCGCCGTCGCGCAGTTCGACCGCTTCATGGGCGCCGGTCGAGGCGCCCGAAGGCACCGCCGCGCGGCCGAACGAACCGTCGTCGAGCAGGACGTCGACTTCGACGGTCGGGTTGCCCCGGCTATCGAGGATTTCACGGGCATGGATGTCAATGATCGCGGTCATGGCGCAGCACCTTCCTGGCGGATATATCGCGAGGCTCCTTAGCAGTGCCGTAAGGTCAGGCAACATGCATTGCATTGCAACGCAGCATTTTGCCACGCATAAGGGGAACTTGCAGATCGCCGTGCGCGTTACCACATGAGTTCAAGGGCCCGCATCGGGGGCTAGATAAGGAAATACTCCATGGCCAAGACCACCAAGGAAACCGTCAAGACCACTGCCGCGAAAAAGCCCGCTGCGACCAAGGCTTCGGCGGCACGAAAGCCCGCCGCCAAAGCCTCTGCGGCAACCGGCGAAGCCAAGGTCAAGTTCGCCAAGGCGATCGAGGAAGCCAAGGCCGGCGCCCAGGCACTGGCGAGCGAAGCCCAGACCCGCGCGCACAAGCTGTCGCAGGACGCCCAGGCCAAGGCCGGCGCCTACAAGGACCAGCTCACTGCCCGAAGCGGCGACTGGGCCGATGAAGCCAAGGATCTGGCCGATCAGGCCAAGGTCCGCGCGGGCGACCTCGCCAAGGAAGGCAAGGCCAAGACCAGCGATGCCATTGCCAGCCTGGGCAAGATTGTCGCCGACAATGCCGGGACGATCGACGAGAAGCTCGGCGCCAAGTACGGCGACTATGCCCGCACCGCCGCCCGTTCGATGCAGGAAACCGCCGCCAAGATCGAAGCCAAGGACCTGAACGAGCTGGGTGACGACGCCAAGGAATTCGTGCGCAAGAGCCCGGCGCTGGCGCTGGGAATCGCGGCGGTCGCCGGCTTCCTGCTTTCGCGCCTGTTCAAGGGCGGTTCCAACGAAGCCTGAGCGCGGCTACCACCGCGGTCATGGCCGATGAATCACCACCCCTGATCGAAGAGGATGCGGCCGAGCGCTCGCTGGTTGCCGACGTGCGGCAACTGGTCGAGGATGGCCGCACCTTGCTGGAAGCCGAACTGGCTTATCAAAAGAGCCGCGCCATGGTCGCCGGGCAGGCTGCGAAAGGCGTTGCCGGATGGATGGCGCTGGCCCTGGCGCTGCTGTTCTTTGCCTTGATGGCGCTGGTGCTCGGGCTGATACTCACGCTCGTCCCGGCGCTTGGTGCGATCTGGGCGACGGTGGCGGTGGTGCTTGGGCTGCTGGCGATGGGTGCATTGTCCGGATGGGTTGCGGTGCGCCGTTGGCAACGCGCCGCCGCGCTGATGGCCGAGCCGGAGAAAGGGTCGTGAGCGACGCTGAAGGTCGTTTTTCCGCTGATCGGGGGAACCGCAATGCCGCGCGCGGGTTGTTCGACCGGCGCCTGGCCAGGGTCAAGGAAGACCTGGCGGCCCGTTCGGTCCCGCAGCGGATCAAGGCCAAGGCCCAGGACGAAGTATTCAAGGCGGCCGATCTGGCGATTGATGTCGCGAAAGAAAGCAAAGGCATTATTGCCGCTTCGGCCGGGGCAATCGCGCTTTGGGTGTTTCGCGAACCGCTGATCCGCAGCTTCGGCGGCTGGTTCGCGAAATCCCCGGTTCAGGAACAGGACGATAGTGCCGACGAAACGAACCAACTGGAGCATGACTCGTGAGCGAGACCGACGAAAAGCGCGACCGGATCCGGACCCGGATTGAGGAATCGCAGGAACGCCTTTCGCGCGAAAGCAGCGCGTTGCCCGCCTTGCCTGTGCGCCGGGCCCCCGCCGATGCCTATCCGCCGGAAGACTGGCGCGGGCTGGCGAACGAGCATCCCTGGTTGCTGGTCGCCGCCGGAGCCGGGATCGGCCTGCTGGCCGGTGCCTTGCTGCCCAAGCGGGCCGGATCGAAGACCGCATCGCGCGCGCTGGGCCTGGCTGCTGCCGGGGCCGAACTGGCCATCGCGCTCAGCCGCAATGCCCGCGAAGCCGCCAGCGACGGCGCCCGCGAAGGCCTCACCCGGCTGGATGACAGCACCGCCCCGTTGCGTCGCCGGGCCGGTGAAATGGCTGGGTCGGCCTCGCGCAACGCTCGCAGCACCGGGGTGCGGCTGGCCGGCGAAGCGGTAAAGCTGGCCGCTCGGCTCAGGAAGTAGCTCTGCCTAAGACTTAGGTGGCACTTGCCTTAGGGAATGGGCGCGATTATGCGGCGCCTTTCCTCCCTCCCAGGTGTTACCAACGATGAGCGAACAGAAACTTCACCTTGTTTTCGGCGGGCGCGTCAAAGACCCGCAGACGCTGGATTTCGTCGATCTTGAAAGCATGGACTATGTCGGGATGTTTGCCGACTATGCCAGCGCCGAAGAAGCCTGGCGCAGCGCCGCGCGGCGGACAGTCGACGATGCCGAAATGAAATATGTGGTGGTCCACCTGCACCGCTTGCTCCAGCCCGATCTGCTGAAGCGCTGAAACGAAAAGGCCCCGGATTTCCGGGGCCTTTGTTTGTCAGACGAACTCGATCTTCTGGACCAGATAGGACCGGTCTCCGGCCGGGACCGTCACCTCGATCTCGTCCTCCACCCGGCGCCCGATCAGGGCCTTGCCCAGCGGCGAGTTGTAGCTGATCCGGCCGATCCGGGCGTCTGCCTCGTATGGGCCGACGATCTGGTACTTCACCGGCTTGTCGTCATCATCCAGCAGGGTCACGGTGGCACCGAAGATGATCCGGTCTCCCGAAAGCGAAGTCGGATCGACGATCTGCGCGCGGCTGACCTTGTCCTCAAGATCGGCGATCGACATTTCGACCTGCCCCTGGCGCTCTTTCGCGGCATGGTATTCGGCGTTTTCGGAAAGATCGCCATGGGCGCGCGCTTCTTCGATCGCGTCGACGATCCTGGGCCGCTCTTCGCGCAGCGCCCTCAGCTCGGCAATCAGGCGTTCATAGCCTTCCGCCAGCATCGGCAGCTTTTCGACACTCGCCATCGTTCCTCGTCCTCCTGCCGCACCCTCCGCAGCGACTAGAACCCTGCCCCGTGCCGCATCCGGCTACGGGCCTGTCCAGTCGCGATGTGGGGAAAGCGCGATTGATCAGTGGCTATAATAGTCCTGCAATGATCGCACTTCAAGGCTGGTGTGCCGCAATGCAGCAATCGCCTGCGCCGCCGCGACCGAAGCGGCCGCGGTGGTATAGTACGGAACCTTGCCCGTCAGCGCCGAAGCGCGGATCGATTGCGAGTCCTTGTGGCTCTGCCAGCCCTCGGTGGTGTTGAAGATCAGCGCCACTTCGCCATCGATGATCCGGTCAACGATATGCGGGCGGCCTTCGGCCACCTTGTTGACCCGTTCGACCGGCAGACCGGCCTCTTCAAGATAGCGCTGGGTCCCGCCTGTGGCGATAATGGTGAAGCCGAGTTCGACCAGCTGGCTGACCGCCGGCAGGATCACCTGCTTGTCACTGTCCTTGACCGAGACGAACACCACCCCGCCATCGGGCAGGCGGGTGCCGGCGCCGAGCTGGCTCTTGGCGAAGGCCACCGCAAAGGTATCGTCGATCCCCATCACCTCGCCGGTCGATTTCATCTCCGGCGAAAGCACCGGATCGACCCCGGGGAAGCGGGCAAACGGGAACACCGCTTCCTTGACCGCCATGTAATCGAACTCGCGCTTGAACGGCGGGAAGGTGCTGAGCTTCTCCCCGGCCATCACCCGCGCCGCGATCTTGGCCACCGGCTGGCCGATCGCCTTGGCGACGAACGGCACGGTCCGGCTGGCGCGCGGGTTGACCTCGATCAGGAAGACTTCGCCGTCCTTGACCGCAAACTGGATGTTCATCAGCCCCTTGACGCCCAGCGCCAGCGCCAGTGCCTCGGCCTGGCGCTCCATCTCGGCGATGATCTCGGCCGGGAGGCTATAAGGTGGCAGGGTGCAGGCGGAATCGCCGGAATGGATCCCGGCTTCCTCGATGTGCTGCATCACCCCGGCAACCACGACCTGATCCCCGTCGCACAGCGCATCGACATCGCATTCGATCGCATCGCGCAGGTACTGGTCAATCAGCACCGGGCTGTCGCCCGAAACCGAGACCGCCGTATTGATGTAATTGTCGAGCTGCGCCTCGCTGTCGACGATTTCCATCGCCCGACCGCCGAGCACATAGCTGGGCCGCATCAGCACCGGATAGCCTATCCGATTGGCCACCGCGACTGCCTCGTCGCGGCTACGGGCGATGCCGTTTGCGGGCTGCTTCAGGCCGAGCTTGTTGACCAGCGCGGCAAACCGTTCGCGGTCTTCGGCGAGGTCGATTGCATCGGGCGAGGTGCCGAGGATCGGGATCCCGGCATCTTCCAGCACCTGCGCCAGCTTGAGCGGGGTCTGCCCGCCGAACTGCACGATCACTCCCACCAGAGTACCGTTCTGCTGCTCTACCCGCAGGATTTCCAGCACGTCCTCGCCGGTCAGCGGCTCGAAATAGAGCCGGTCGGAGGTGTCATAATCGGTGCTGACCGTTTCCGGGTTGCAGTTGATCATGATGGTTTCATAGCCCGCCTCTTCCAGCGCGAAGCAGGCGTGGCAGCAGCAGTAGTCGAACTCGATCCCCTGCCCGATCCGGTTGGCTCCGCCGCCCAGGATCACGATCTTCTGGCGGTCGCTCGGCGCGGCTTCGCACTCCGGCGCGCCGAACAGCGGGCCTTCGTAGGTCGAGTACATGTACGGCGTCACCGCCTCGAACTCGGCGGCGCAGCTGTCGATCCGCTTGAATACCGGGTAGACGCCGAGTTTGGTGCGCAGCGCGCGGACCTCTTCCTCGGTGGTCGCCCCGGCCATCGCCCGCAGCGCATCGTGGAGCAGGCCCGAGCGCCGCGCGGCCAGCGTTTCGCCCAGCCCGCCGGCAACATGGACTCCGCGTACCGCCAAAATCGCCAGGCGCTTGTCGGAAAAGCCCATCGCCTTCAGCCGCCGCAGCCCGGCCGCATCGTTGGGCAGGCCGTTCTCCATGATCGCCTCTTCCTCGGCGATGATCTCGGCGATGTGGCGCAGGAACCAGGGATCGAAATGGGTGATCGCCTGGACTTCCTCAATCGTGAAGCCTTCGCGGAAGGCCTGGGCCACGATCAGGATCCGGTCGGGCGTCTGCTTTGACAGCGCCTCGACCACGGCCTCGCGCCCGCGGCCTTCCAGCCACAGCACGCGGTTGAACCCGTCGAGCCCGGTTTCCAGCCCGCGCAGCGCCTTCTGGACCGATTCCTTGAAGTTGCGGCCGATCGCCATCACCTCGCCGACCGATTTCATCGCGGTGGAAAGCAGCGGCTCCGATCCCTTGAACTTCTCGAAAGCGAAGCGCGGGATCTTGGTGACGACATAGTCGATCGTCGGCTCGAAGCTTGCCGGGGTCGCCCCGGTGATCTCGTTGGTGATCTCGTCGAGCGTATAGCCGACCGCCAGCTTGGCCGCGACCCGGGCGATCGGAAAGCCGGTGGCCTTCGATGCCAGCGCCGAACTGCGCGAAACACGCGGGTTCATCTCGATCACGATCAGCCGGCCGTCTTTGGGATTGACCGCGAACTGTACGTTCGAACCGCCTGTTTCGACGCCGATTTCCCGCAGGACCGCGATCGATGCGTTACGCATGATCTGGTATTCCTTGTCGGTCAGCGTCAACGCCGGGGCGACGGTGATCGAATCCCCGGTATGGACCCCCATCGGGTCGAGGTTCTCGATCGAGCAGATGATTATGCAGTTGTCGTTGCGGTCGCGGACGACCTCCATCTCGTACTCTTTCCAGCCGAGCAGCGATTCCTCGATCAGCACTTCGGTGGTGGGCGAGGCATCGAGCCCGGTGCGGACGATATGCTCGAATTCGGCCTTGTTGTAGGCCACGCCGCCGCCCGTGCCGCCGAGGGTAAAGCTGGGGCGGATGATCGCCGGCAGGCCGGTGCGTTCGAGCACCGCAAAGGCCTCGTCGACGTTGTGGGCAATGCCGCTGCGCGCCGATTCCAGCCCGATCTTGGTCATCGCTTCGCGGAACCGCATCCGGTCCTCGGCCTTGTCGATCGCATCGGCATCGGCGCCGATCATCTTGACCCCGTACTTCTCCAGCGTGCCATCGTTGAACAGCGCCAGCGCGGTGTTCAGCGCGGTCTGCCCGCCCATCGTCGGCAGCACCGCATCGGGGCGCTCCTTCTCGATGATCCGGGCAACGATCTCGGGCGTGATCGGCTCGACATAGGTCGCGTCGGCCATGTCCGGATCGGTCATGATCGTGGCGGGGTTGGAGTTGACCAGGACCACCCGGTACCCCTCTTCCTTCAGCGCCTTGATCGCCTGGGTTCCGGAATAGTCAAACTCGCAAGCCTGGCCGATGATGATCGGGCCAGCGCCGATGACGAGGATCGAGGAGATGTCAGTGCGTTTGGGCATTTAGCTCTACTTTGCTAATTGAACTGCGAAAGCCCTTCCCCCTGGGGAAGGGTTGGGATGGGGGTTCGGCGCTTGCTTGAAAGGTGAGAGCCCCCACCCCCACCCCTCCCCTCGGGGAGGGGAGCTTGAAGGAGAGTTTGAGTGGCTGAGAAGCGCTTGACCGGCATCGCGCGCAAGCTGCGGCGCGACATGACCGATGCCGAACGGCGATTGTGGACGCACCTGCGCGCCAGTCAGCTTGAAGGGGTGAAATTCACGCGGCAATATCCGATCGGCGACTTCGTGGTCGATTTCGCCTGCCGCTCCGCCAGGCTGGCCATCGAGCTCGACGGCGGCCAGCATGCCGACAACCCCGCCGACGATGCCCGCACGCAGGTGATCGAGGCGCACGGCTACCGGGTAATCCGCTTCTGGAACAACGATGTCCTGCAGAACACCGACGGCGTGCTGATCGCGATCCTCGAAGAACTGAAGATCGCTAGAAATCGCACTTGAGCCCCCAGCTTTGACGCAACCATAGCCCCTTTCCTTGAGGGGGAGCGAAGCTGGCGCGAAGCGCCAACGGGTTGGGGATGGGTGTACCACGCCGGACTGGCAGCGCTGCCCCTTCACCGCCGAACCCCCATCCCCAACCCTTCCCCAAGGGGAAGGGAGCTGACGAGGTTCGAGGATATGTCAGTGCATTTGGGCATGTAAGGTCACTTATAGAGGTCGATAAGGGCTACAAAAAGGGCGGCGACTCCCGCTAGGGCAGCCACCCTTTGCACGATCTGCCAGATCAAGTCCGCAGGAGGGTCTGGCGCATCAGCAAGAGCATGTATTGCCAAGACATATGCTCTCGCCTGAGATTTCTCTTGATTGCTAATGTTCGATTTCTCAACGGCATCATCGACGACGGAAAGGGCCATCCTCAGCCTAACCAGTGCCTCTCCGCTTAACGTCCCTTCAGTTTGAAGGCCGGTCCACGATGCGCTGTTGACCTTCAGTTCAGGATGACGCTCATCGTCTAGTGGCGGTTCAACATCCATCCAGCGGAAGCTACTTTGTGGACTATCGACGCCAATATCGACAAGGAACTGTGCCCCGTCTGGCGGTACCCTTGCTTTTGAATAACTCCAGTCGGCATCCCTTGGTCCCAATTTTTTCTCAACGCTGTGTCCATCTCGAATTAACAAGGTTGCCTCGCGTATTCCATCTTCAGTAAGGCCGATTGCGATACTCTTATTTCGATCATCATAGATCGATGGTCTTACGTACCCGTAGTCCAAAGAGCTTTGAATCAATCTATCTAGTTCATCACCAAACATAAACGAGTCACGAAGAACGCTGACTGCGACACTCCGCTGATCAGACTGTCCCTGTTCATATAGCATCGCTACCAGTAGTTCACGGACGGCAATGCTGGACTCCCTATTCACCCCAACATCCCCACAAACCGCTCAAACAGATAGAACGAGTCCATCGGCCCCGGGCTCGCTTCCGGGTGATACTGCACCCCGAAGGCCTTCTTGCCCTTGATCGCGATGCCGCAGTTGCTGCCGTCGAACAGCGAAACGTGGGTCTCCACCACGCCGTCGGGGAGGCTCGCATTATCGACCGCGAAGCCGTGGTTCATGCTGGTAATCTCCACCACGCCATCTTCCAGCCGCTTGACCGGGTGGTTGGCGCCGCGGTGGCCCTGGTGCATCTTGGTGGTCTTGGCCCCGGCGGCGAGCGCCAGCATCTGGTGGCCGAGGCAGATCCCGAAGACCGGAATGTCGCGTTCGAGCAGGCCCTGGATCACCGGCACGGCATAGGTGCCCGTCGCAGCCGGATCGCCCGGACCGTTGGAGAGGAACACGCCCGCCGGCTTCAGCGCCAGCACTTCGTCCAGCCCGGTATTGCCCGGCACCACGGTCACCTGCGCCCCGGCATGGTCAAGGCTGCGGAAGATGTTGTCCTTGGCCCCGAAATCCAGCGCCACCACGTGCGGTGCTTCGACAAGCTCAGCATGAGCGCGTTTCCAGCGAGAACGGGCATAGCCCTTGCCCAGCGCCCATGTGCCGCCTTCCCAGTCCTGCTGGGCCGAGCGTGAGACCACGCGGGCGAGGTCCATCCCTTCCAGCCCCGGCCATTCCTGCGCGCGCTTCAGCAGTGCGGGAATGTCGAACCGGCCATCGGCACTGTGCGCAATCACCGCGTTGGGTGCGCCCGACAGGCGGATCCGGCGGGTCAGCGCGCGGGTGTCGATCCCGGCCAGGCCGATCTTGCCCTTGGCCGCCAGCCAATCGCCAAAGGTGCCGGCGGCGCGGAAGTTGCTCGGTGCGGTAACGTCTTCGCGGACCACGCAGCCGATCGCGCCATCGACGTGGCTTTCAACGTCTTCCTCGTTCACGCCGACATTGCCGATGTGCGGGAAAGTGAAGGTGACGACCTGCCCGGCATAGGAGGGATCGGTCATGATCTCCTCATAGCCGGTCATCGAGGTGTTGAAACAGACTTCGCCCACCGCAGCGCCTTCCGCGCCAAAGCCCTTGCCCCAGGCGACGTGCCCATCGGCGAGCACGAGGACTCCCGTCGCGCCAGCTGGTTGCTGCGCGTGCGAGGTGGCGGCGTCGGCCATGAAGGGGCGCTCCGTTTGGTTGGTTTCCAGCAATGTCGCTAAGGCACCGCCGCTAGACCCCATGCCCCCCACCGTCAACCTATGAAAACCGGATTCTTTGGGCTAGGTTCCAACTTTCCCCAACTGCAAACCTATTCGAAGGAAAACCATGCTCCGCGACTCGATCAAGTCTGCGCAGGTCGCTGCGATGAAGGCCGGCGACAAATCGCGCCTCGCCGCCGTGCGCCTCATCCTGGCCAAGCTGAAGGACAAGGATATCGAACTGCGCACCGCCGCCGCTGTGCCCGATGACGACGTGCTGGTGGTCGATGTCCTCCAGAAAATGGCCAAGCAGCGCCGCGAATCGATCACGCTTTACGAACAGGGCGGGCGCCAGGAACTGGCCGAGGTCGAAAAGGCCGAACTGGCGGTGATCGAGGAATTCCTGCCCCAGCAGATGGGCGAAGACGAGGTAAAGGCCGCAATCGCCAGCATCATCGCCGAAGTGGGCGCCGAGGGCATGAAGGACATGGGCAAGGTCGTCGGCGCGCTGAAAGCCAAGCATGGCAGCCAGATCGACATGGGCAAGGCCAGCGGGCTGGTGAAGGGGGCGCTGAGCTGAGGCTCGGGATCGATATTCTCTCGCAAAGGCGCAAAGGCGCAACGATGTTCCTCAAGCCGCAGGCTTGCGATTGATCTTAACGGCTCGGCCAAGCGCGACGGCAAATCGGGAATGCGGCTTCGCCACCTTGCGCGACATCTTAGCGCCTTTGCGCCTTTGCGAGAGCAATTATCAGCCTCGATTTCCCCGCCCACCGCTCGACTTATCGCCCAACACGCGCAATAGAAGACCATGACCCTCACCCCGCAATGGCTTGATGAACTGCGTGCCCGGGTGACGCTGTCCAGCGTCATTTCCCGGACCACGCGGCTGACCAAGGCGGGGCATGAGTTCAAGGCCTGTTGCCCGTTCCACAACGAGAAGAGCCCCAGTTTTACCGTCAACGACAGCAAGGGCTTCTATCACTGCTTTGGCTGCGGCGCGCATGGCGATGTGATCCGCTGGATGACCGACCAGCGCGGACTCGCCTTCATGGATGCGGTCAAGGAACTGGCCAGCGAAGCCGGGATGGAAGTCCCCGCCCCCGATCCCCGCGCGGCGGCCAAGGCTGAACAGCAGGCCGGGCTGCACGAGGTGCTGGCGGCGGCGCAGGATTTCTACCGCGCGCAGCTCGATACGCCCGAAGGCGCGAAGGCGCGGGCCTACCTCGCTTCTCGCCGGTTCGATCCGCACACGATGGAGCGGTTCGGCTTCGGCTATGCCCCCTCCGGCCGGCAGGCACTTAAAGCCGCGCTGAAGCAGTTTCCCGAGGCGATGCTGATCGAAGGCGGCATGCGCATCGCGGTCGATCCTGAAACAAGTTCAGGACGGGCTAAGGAACCCTACGACCGCTTCCGCGACCGGTTGACCATGCCGATCCACGATGCCCGCGGCCGGGTGATCGGGTTCGCTGCGCGGATCCTCGATGCCGACAAGAAGGACGCGCCCAAGTACCTCAACTCGCCCGATACCCCGCTGTTCGACAAGGGCCGCACGCTGTTCAACCTGCATCGCGCCGGGCCGGCCAGCCGCCAGAGCGGGCGGATCGTGGTGGTCGAAGGGCAGATGGACGTGATCGCGCTCGCCGCAGCGGGGATCGAGGAAGCCGTCGCGCCGATGGGCACCGCGCTGACCGAACGGCAGCTCGAGATGCTGTGGCGGCTGGTCGAGACCCCGATCCTGTGCTTCGACGGCGACGCCGCCGGCCAGCGCGCCGCCATGCGCGCGATCACCCGCGCCCTGCCAATGCTGCGCCCGGCTCACAGCCTGAAGATCGTGCGGATGCCCCCGGGCATGGACCCCGACGACTTGATCAAGCGCGACGGTGTGGCCGCACTGGAAAACCTGCTCTCCAATCCCCGCTCGCTGCTCGACCAGCTATGGGAGCACGAGCGCGATGCCCTCCCCCTCGCCAGTCCCGAGGACAAGGCCGGGCTGAAGGCGCGGCTGATGGCCCATGTCGAGATGATCGCCGACAGGGATATTCAGGCGCTATATCGGCGCGAACTGAGCGACCGGTTCTCGTCCTTCGCCTTTCCCCAACGCGAACGGCGCGAGTGGAAGCCGGGCGTGCGCGGCAAGGCGCCGGTCCAGCGCAGCGATCCGGCAATGATGGCGCGGCTGCGCAAAAGCACGGGTTCGCGCGATGCTCTGTCGGCCGCGGTACTGGCCGGATTGATGCGTTTTCCGCAGGAATTGGCGCGCCACGGCGATGCCCTGGCCCATGCCGACCTCGCCGATCCGCGTTTCGCCGCGCTGGTTGATGCGCTCGATGCGGGCGAAGCGCTTGAAACCGGGCATATGTCCACCATATTGGCAGCTCGGGGACTCGCTGTCCCGGACCCTGTGGAATATGCCTCGCTGCGTTTCGGCTTTTTGGCTGACGATGCGGAACCGGATCTGGCCCGGGATAGTTTGGCTCAGGCGATCGGCCTGCTGGTCGAGCGTCCGGCGCTGGAAGCGGCCCTGGCAGAGGCTACCACCCGGTTCGAGCGCGATCTGTCCGAGGGGGCCTACGCAGAGCAGCAGCGATTGCTGAAGAGAAAACTGGAATTCGATGCGCGCTTGCGGCAAATGGCCAGCGCGCGGACCGCCGCCCTTGACGGGGCGGCCACTCAAAAGACGGCGGAATGATGGACGAAGACGATATCTCGGGTGGCGAAAAGGACGGCGGCGATGCGCCGCTGATCGACCTTAACGAAGCCTCGATCAAGAAGCTGATCGCGCGCGCCAAGCGGCGCGGCGTGATCACAATGGACGAGCTTAACGAGGCCCTGCCCCAGGACCAGATGACCACCGACCAGATCGAGGACATCATGTCCGCGATCAGCGAGATGGGCGTCAACATCGTCGAAAGCGACGAGGATGCGGTCGATCCGGACGAGAAGGAAGTCGACGAGATCGACGAGCCCGATTCGGGCGCGGCCGAGCGTCCCGACTTGATAAAGAAGAAGGAAACGATCGACCGCACCGACGATCCGGTGCGGATGTACCTGCGCGAAATGGGCGCGGTCGAACTGCTCAGCCGCGAAGGCGAAATCGCCATCGCCAAGCGGATCGAAGCCGGCCGGGACACGATGATCCTGGGCCTGTGCGAAAGCCCGATCACCTTCCATGCGATCATCCAGTGGTCCGAAGCGCTCAACGCCGGCGAAATGCAGCTGCGCGAAATCCTCGATCTCGACGCGATGCTTTCGAAGGAGCCTGCGCCCGAAAACCTGACCGAAGACGGTGAGGAAGCAGGCGACGGGGAAATCACCGAAGCAACCGCCGGCCCCTCCTACAAGGAGGAAGAGGACATCGAGGAAGAAGAAGCGGCCGACGGCGAAGAGGACGAGGACGGCATTGAACGCCGCGCCCGCCGTCCGGTCGAGGAAGAAGAAGAGGACAACACCCTCTCGCTCGCCCAGATGGAAGCCCAGCTCAAGCCGCACGCGCTTGAAAAGTTCGCCGAAATCACCGCGCTGTTCAAGAAATTCGAAAAGATCCAGAACGATCGGCTCGAAGTGATGGCCGGCGGCGGGGCCTTCTCGCCGACCAAGGAAAAGAACTACCAGCAGCTCCGCGAAGACCTCACTGCGCAGGTAGAAAGCGTGCAATTCCATGCGACCAAGATCGAGTATCTGGTCGACAACCTCTATGCCTTCAACCGTCGCCTGACCGCGCTGGGCGGGCAGATGCTGCGGCTGGCCGAACGCCACAAGGTCAACCGCAAGGACTTCCTAGACAGCTATGTCGGGCACGAGCTCGACGATGCCTGGCTGGCCGCGCAGGCCAGCAAGGACAAGAAGTGGGCCGCTTTTGCGGATCAGGAAGCCGACGCGGTCGAACGGATCCGCGCCGAGGTTTCGGATATCGCTTCAGCCACCGGCATGGCGCTCACCGAATTCCGCCGGATCGTCAACATGGTCCAGAAGGGCGAGCGCGAAGCGCGGATCGCCAAGAAGGAAATGGTAGAAGCGAACCTGCGGCTGGTGATCTCGATCGCCAAGAAATACACCAACCGCGGCCTGCAGTTCCTCGACCTGATCCAGGAAGGCAACATCGGGCTGATGAAGGCGGTCGACAAGTTCGAATACCGCCGCGGTTACAAGTTCAGCACCTATGCCACCTGGTGGATCCGCCAGGCGATCACCCGCTCGATCGCCGATCAGGCCCGCACGATCCGCATCCCGGTCCACATGATCGAAACGATCAACAAGCTGGTCCGCACCAGCCGCCAGTTCCTCCACGAGCAAGGCCGCGAGCCTACCCCTGAGGAAATGGCCGAGCGCCTCTCGATGCCGCTCGAAAAGGTCCGCAAGGTGATGAAGATCGCCAAGGAGCCGATCTCCCTCGAAACCCCGATCGGGGACGAAGAAGATTCGCACCTCGGCGACTTCATCGAGGACAAGAACGCGGTGATCCCGGTCGATGCGGCGATCCAGGCCAACCTCAAGGAAACGGTCACCCGCGTGCTCGCCAGTCTGACACCGCGCGAAGAGCGCGTACTGCGCATGCGTTTCGGCATCGGCATGAACACCGATCACACGCTGGAAGAAGTCGGCCAGCAGTTCTCGGTCACCCGCGAACGTATCCGCCAGATCGAAGCCAAGGCGCTTCGCAAGCTCAAGCACCCAAGCCGGTCAAGGAAGATGCGTTCGTTCCTCGATCAATAAGCCCAATCGCACCGGTGGAAGCGTGTCTATCGCTCCGCCGGTGCAATTTCCCATCAGGATTGCGAATAGTGCGTGGCCCGCGCTGGCCTTGGCGCGCCCTCGCGACTAAGGGGGGCGCGAACGATTCTCACCAATAGCGGGGCCCGCCCAGCCATGCGCATCGCCATTGCCTCAGATCATGCCGCTGTCGACCTCAAGGCCGAGCTGCGCGAATACCTGATCGGGCTGGGCCACGAGGTTGCCGACCTGGGTCCGGAAACCGCCGACCGGGTCGACTATCCCGATTATGGCTACAAGCTGGCCGCAGTGGTCGCCGATGGGACCGCCGAATATGGCGTGGCGTTGTGCGGCAGCGGGATCGGGATCTCAATCGCGGTCAACCGCAACCCCTCCTGCCGGGCCGCGCTGGTGTCCGAACCGCTGTCGGCCGCCCTCGCCCGTGAACACAACGATGCCAATGTCATCGCCATGGGCGCGCGGCTGACCGGCAGCGACATGGCCAAGGCCTGTCTCGACGCTTTCCTTTCGACCCCCTTCGGTGGCGGCCGCCATGCTGGCCGCGTCGCCAAACTGACCAACCCTTCCTGCTGAGGAGCACCCCCCCGCGTGACCACCACCCTTGCCACTGCCCCGGTGCGTTCAGCCGGTTTCTTCACCGCTCACCTGGCCGAGGCGGACCCGGAGGTCCATGCCGCGATCCAGAACGAACTCAATCGCCAGCGCCACAACATCGAACTGATCGCGAGCGAGAACATCACCAGTCTGGCCGTTCTCGAGGCGACCGGATCGGTCTTCACCAACAAGTACGCCGAAGGCTATCCAGGCAAGCGCTACTATGGCGGCTGCGAATATGCCGACGTGGTCGAGAACCTGGCGATCGAACGGGCCAAGGCGCTGTTCGGCTGCCAGTTCGCCAATGTCCAGCCCAATTCCGGCAGCCAGATGAACCAGGCAGTATTCCTGGCGCTGCTCAGCCCGGGCGACAAGTTCATGGGGCTCAACCTCAACGCCGGCGGGCACCTCACCCACGGCAGCCCGGTGAACATGAGCGGCAAGTGGTTCGTCCCCGTCCCCTATGGCGTGCGCCAGGAAGACGAGCAGATCGACATGGACGAGGTTGCGGCCCTCGCCCGTGAGCACAAGCCCAAGCTGATCATCTGCGGCGGCACCGCCTATTCGCGCCACTGGGATTTCAAGCGCTTCCGCGAAATCGCCGACGAGGTGGGCGCCTGGCTGCTGGCCGATATCTCGCACTTCTCCGGCCTGGTCGCCGGAGGCGCGCACCCCTCGCCCTTCCCCCACGCCCATGTCGTGACCACCACCACACACAAGAGCCTGCGCGGACCGCGCTCTGGCGTGATCCTGACCAATGACGAGGATCTCGCCAAGAAGATGAACATGGCGGTGTTCCCCGGCCTGCAGGGCGGGCCGCTGGTCCACGTTATCGCGGCCAAGGCGGTGGCCTTTGGCGATGCGCTGAAGCCGGAATTCAAGGCCTATGCCGCGCAGGTTGTAGCCAATGCCAAGGCGCTCGCCGCCAGCGTTACCGAGCAGGGGCTGCGGGTGGTTTCGGGCGGGACCGACAATCACCTGATGCTGGTCGACCTTTCGGCCAAAAACGTTACCGGCAAGGCTGCCGAAAAGGGCCTCGATCGGGCCTGGCTGACCTGTAACAAGAACGGCATTCCCTATGATACCCGTTCGCCCTTCGTCACCTCGGGGATCCGGCTCGGCACGCCGGCCGGAACCACCCGCGGGTTCGGCGAGGAAGAGTTCCGCGTGATCGGCCAGCTGATCGCCGAGGTCGTTGACGGCATGGCCCGCAACGGCGATGAAGGCGACGGTCAGGTGGAACAGCGCGTCCGCGACCGTGTGGCCGAACTGTGCACCGCCTTTCCGATCTATCCGGGACTCTGATCATGAGCGACAACTTCGTGGACGACGCCAAGGCGGAAATCAGCGGCATGGCCAAGGAAGGCATGCGGCACCCATCGACCAAGCCGGTGCTGACCGGGGCGGCAGTCGGCGCAGCGGCAGGCTTGCTGCTTCCGGTGCTGTCGATTCCGGCTGGTCTGGTCATTGGTGCAGGCATCATGTTCTACAAGCGGGTCCGCCCGTAAGTGCGTTGTCCGTTCTGCGCTCATGATGACAGCCAGGTAAAGGATTCGCGCCCAACCGAAGACAACACGGCGATCCGCCGCCGCCGCCAGTGTGACAGCTGCGGCGCGCGCTTCACCACCTTCGAGCGGGTCCAGCTGCGCGAAATCACTGTGGTGAAGTCTGACGGTACGCGCGAAAGCTTCGACCGTTCCAAGATCGACCAGTCGGTTGCCCTCGCCTGCCGCAAGCGCGGTCTGGCGCAGGAGCGGCTCGATCAGCTGGTTTCTGGCGTGCAGCGCCAGATCGAGACCATGGGCGAAAGCGAAGTCACTACCCGGGGGATCGGGGAAATGGTGATGGAAGGCCTGCGCGGGCTCGACAGCGTCGCCTACATCCGCTTCGCCAGCGTCTATCGCGACTTTACCGAAGCCAAGGACTTCGAGGATTTCGCCAGCACGGTAAGGGATGCGGGCAAAGCATAGCTACTTGCCACTGGTCGTTCTCGCCAATATGCAAACTCCCTGCTCGCTCATCCTGAGGAGCGAAGGAGACTGAGCTTGTCGAAGGCTCATTCGCGTCTCGAAGGACCTGTTGCCACGCGATGACCTTGCAGTTCTGGACTTACATGCTGCGCTGCTCCGACGGCAGCTATTACATCGGGCACACCGATGACATCGATGTCCGCCTGGCTCAGCATAATGATGGAACCTATCCCGGTTACACCCACAATCGCAGACCGGTTGAGCTGGTCTGGTCGGATCTTTGTGCCGATCGAGACACCGCCTTTGCCAACGAACGCAAGTTGAAGGGCTGGTCCCGGGCAAAGAAGGAGGCCTTGATCCGTGGTGAGTGGGATGTGATCCGTCAGCTTGCGAGCCGAGCGCGGGTCCTTCGAGACGGGCAAGAGCCTTCGACAAGCTCAGTCTCTTCCCCTCCTCAGGATGAGCGAAATCTGGCCACCGTCAGTGAACCAATCATCGTCCTCGTCCGCCCGCAGCTGGGTGAGAATATCGGCAAGGCGGCTCGGGCGATGCTCAATTTCGGGCTGACCGAACTGCGGCTGGTTTCCCCGCGCGATGGCTGGCCCAATCCCAGCGCGGGTCCCGCGGCTGCCGGCGCCGACCTGGTACTGGAAAAGGCCGAGGTGTTCGAATCGCTGGCCGATGCAGTCGCCGACTGCGCCCATGTCTATGCCACCACCGTGCGCAAGCGCGGGGTGACAAAGCCGGTTCTGACCCCCGAGCAGACTGCCCGCGCGGTCCATACCGACCAGGGCCGCTCGGCCTTTATCTTCGGGCCGGAACGCTCGGGGCTGGAGACCGAAGATGTTGCGCTGGCCAGGGCAATCGTCACGGTGCCGATCAATCCGGAATTCGGCTCACTCAACCTTGCCCAGGCGGTGATCCTGCTGGCCTATGAGTGGTCAAAACATGTCGCGCTGGAGCAGCCCCCAATCGAAGAGCTTCTGCCCCCGGCACCGCAGGAAGAGCTGGAAGGCCTGATCGGTCAGTTGGAGGAGATGTTGGCGCCAACCGGCTATTATCTGCCCGAAAAGCGCGCCGTTGCAACGCGCCGGACCTTGCGGACCCTGCTCACCAAGCCCGGCTGGAACCATCTTGAGGTGCGCACCTTCCGCGGCGTGCTGTCCGCCTTGCGCAAGGGGCCGCGGCGGCCCGGCACCAAAGACCTGCCCAAGGGTTGACTTTCACGCGCTTCGCGGCCAAAGGCGCGCCTTCGCAATTGACCAGGCACTCCGGTGAAGCCTTGGTCGCGTCCGGCAACAGGCCGGGCGGTGCGGTTCCGGACCAGAAGCGGCACACCGCGTACCGCATGCAAATTGAAGGACAGACGCGCCATGTCAAAGCGCAATTCGTCGAAGTATAAAATTGATCGCCGTATGGGCGAAAACATCTGGGGCCGTCCGAAGAGCTCGGTCAACCGCCGCTCCTACGGTCCCGGCCAGCACGGCCAGCGCCGCAAGGGCAAGCTTTCGGACTTCGGCATCCAGCTGCGCGCCAAGCAGAAGCTCAAGGGCTACTATGGCGACGTCACCGAAAAGCAGTTCAAGCGCACCTACCAGGAAGCGAGCCGCATGAAGGGCGATACCGGTCAGAACCTGATCGGCCTGCTCGAACAGCGCCTCGACATGGTTGTGTACCGCTGCAAGTTCGCGCCGACCATCTTCTCGGCCCGCCAGATCGTTTCGCACGGCCACATCTATGTGAACGGCGTGAAGTGCAACATCGCCAGCCGCCGCGTGCGTCCGGGCGACGTGGTCAGCCTGGGCAAGAAGGCCAAGGAAATGGCCCTGATCGCCGAAGCGCAGGGCCTGCCCGAGCGTGAAATCCCCGACTATGTCGCGCCCGATGGCACCGACAAGGCAACCTTCGTCCGCGTTCCGACGCTTGACGAAGTGCCCTACCCGGTGAAGATGGAACCGAACCTCGTGGTCGAATTCTACTCGCGCTAATCACTTAGCCAGAGTTGCAAACGCATTAGGGCGGTACCCGTATGGGGCCGCCCTTTTTCGTTGGGGCTGTTTGTTTGCGCAGCCTTCATGCCGGTTTGCGACAAAGACGGCAGGAGGTGGCCGATGCCCCAGTTCCGCTTTGTCACGCCGCACCGCTGCGGCAAATGGTATCCCGAATTGACCCAGGCCCAGCGCTACGCGGCCGCGATCGGCGCAGGCTTTCTCGATGGCCGGAATGGTATGTTCCAGGCCTATCGCGAAACCCGTCTTGAGACGCGTTGAAGGGGGTTTAATCGTCCAATTAATTTGCTACCTCGACACTCAGACAGGGTGGAGGAATGCGAATGGATTTCGATGACGTGATCATGGGACGGCGCAGTACACGCGGCTATCTGGACAAACCGGTCCCGCGCGCGCTGATCGAGGAAGTGCTGACGTTGGCGATGCGCGCACCGAGTTCGATGAATACACAGCCCTGGAACTTCCACATCATCACCGGCGAACCGCTTGACCGGATCCGCGCAGGCAATACCGAACGGAATCTCGCCGGCGTACCGCACAGCCGCGAATTCCGCACCGGCCATGCTTTTGAAGGGGTCCACCGCGAACGCCAGATCGGGGTCGCCAAGCAGCTGTTCGCTGCCCAGGGCATCGCCCGCGAAGACAAGGAGGCCAGGCTCGACTGGGTACTGCGCGGGTTCCGCCAGTTCGACGCCCCGGTCTGCGTTATCGTCACTTATGACAAGGAACTGGCCGACAGCGACGATACCGCCTTCGATTGCGGTGCGGTCACCACCGCGCTGGTAAACGCGGCCTGGTCACGCGGGCTCGGCTGCGTGATCAACAGCCAGGGAATCATGCAAAGCCCGGTAGTGCGCGAACACGCCGGAATTCCTGACGATCAGGTGATCATGAAGGCTGTGGCCTTGGGCTGGCCCGATGACAGCTTCCCCGCGAACGCCGTGGTGTCGGAACGCAAGAGCGTGGACGAGGCCACGCGCTGGGTGGGGTTCGACCTGGAAGAGGCTTGATCAAACTCGAACTGGCACGCGCAATATTTAGCGAAAAGGGCTCTCAAAAGGGGTATTGAACTACTTGGTTGACTGCGCTCCACCAAGTATGAGACAGTGTTCACGACAGTGTTATACTTTGTAAGTGACTCATGATGCCCCCCCATCCGGCGATCGAAGCGTTGCTCGATCCTCCTGCCAAAGCCCGCGTTAAACGCGTATTCGAGACTTTTGGATTGCCGGATATTTCGGGCAAGGAACATTGCCCGCGTTTGGTCGCTATCGGTTGGAGAGAAATCCTCGATAACAGAAGTTCGATCGAGCTGCGTGGAGAAGCAGAGTGGGCGGCCGTCTATGGCGGTTTTGTGGCCGCCACGGTCGTTGAGACCTATGAAATGCGTAGAGCCCTTAGCGACCAGATGCTGGGCTTCGCCAAGACCCGAACCGAGATGATGATGCGGGCCGGTTCCGGCTATTTTGGAGTGGGCCGAAAGATCTTCATCGCCGACGGGCGAGATGCGAGCTTGCTCGAAGCCGCTATTGCCATACTAAACCAGCTTCTGACCGACAGGGGCAAACTCACCCAGGCCCAGCTGCGACTTGCCACCGGCATGCGCGGCGTCTCACGCATCCTGCTTTGCCGCACGCGCTCTGACGAAATCGAACTCGAAGAGGCGTTCGACGATCTTTATGACTCGTATGAGCTCGGCAACGATGGCGCTGAGTGCCAAACCTACCTTCGTGAATGCCTTGTTCGTAGGCTCGAGTTAGGGTTTGATCATGCAGCCCATGACAGCCTGGCGGAGTTGCTCGGCATCACCAGGTTCAAAGATCGTCAGTACTACTCCGACGTTTACAAATGGCACATGGCTTCGTTGAAACCTATTGAAAGCGGCGATCCAGCTCGGGTGCATCATGTTGAAGCGGCGATAGCCGCCTGCTCAAAGGCACTTACGCTTCAAGATTCCACTAACGAAAATTCCGATTACGTGTTTCACGGGTATCGGGGACATACCACCTCGCTGCGCTGGAGCCTGATTGGAGATGCCGCGGAACAGCGGATGCTAGAAGATATCGAAGCCGCGCTTCCCGATCTTCGTTTGGCGGCCGCTCATGGGTTCGGAGGCGCCGATCTGTCGCTGGCGCTGCTACGCCATTCCGGATTGAATAGTCTGGTCCAACCTGACCAGGCATTGGCCGATCTGGATGAAGCTGAAGCTTCCCTGCATTTGGTTGGCTCCCCTGAATTGAGAGACAAGGTTGGCAAACAAATTGCAGCCAGCAAGCTGGAGCTTGCGCTGCGTGAAGCCATTGCGGCTCATGACAATCCGGGCATCTTGGCGTTTTGCAACCAATTGCTGGCAATCGGCACAGCGGGAAATCGCTGGCATTTTTCTGCCTTGCTGGGCTTGCATCAATCCTGGAGCGAACAACTGAACGGGACCATCGAACTTGGAATAACGACCAAAGCGGTCATCGATCAGGTCGTCTCATTTGTCGATGAACTCGAAGAAACCAGCGAGCATACCGGACTTTGCCTCTCTTACGCTGCAGGCCTGTCACGACGCCTCGATGCCGACAATCTAGGTATGGAAACTTATCGGCTTTATACTGCGGCTATCGACATTCTGAAGGAGCCCAATGCCTCATTGCTCTCACAGGCTGCGGACTATGCTCTGCGGCTTTCAAAGCTTGGCCAAACAGTCATTACCGACGAGGATGCACCAGAGCTTATCGTCGAAGCGATAGCTTACTTCGAACGAGCGCAAGCCGTGGCCGTAGGGACCATTGAGTCACTTCCGGATTCATTTTCCTTTATGGTGAGCCATTCCAAATTGGGCGAAGCCTATCTGCGGGCCGGGATAGCTTTGGCTGGACCAGACGCCCATCAAAAGGCGATCTTTCATTTTCAGAAAGCAAAGGCCTACGGCAACCAAACCCCGCACCTTTTGGGCCTTTTGGGCGATGCCTATTACCGCCAGGCCCGGGCAGCCAGAGATCCCGAACTGTTCAAACAAGCCCTGGAACTCAAACTCCAGGCCAGAGAGCAAGGTCAGAAATCCCGCGAACAATGCAGCATGATTGCAAGGATTCACGAGTTCTTTTACGAGCAATCGGGCGATCCGGCACACCTAAGGGAAGCGATCGAAGCGGCGCTCAGCGCGCATTGCGAGGAACCAAACTGGCCCTGGCCGTTGTTCCAGCTCGCCGGCTATGCCGAGCGCCCCGCTTCGGCCTTGTCTCAATTGATAGCACCGTGCCCGGAATTGCCAGGCATGCTTGCCGATGTCCGGGAGAAAGTGCTGGCAGGCAAGCGTCAGGATTTGCTCGACGCTGCGGTGCACAGGGCTGCCAGCTCTGATGAATTCAAGCGGAAGCTGCTCGGCGGACGATCGCAAGTCTTCTTTCTCGAGGATCCGCATCGCTTGCTGAGCAGTGCGATGGTGCTGAAACCGATGGGGCGCGCTGATGCGCAAAAAGAAATCGATGCCACCAAGAAGTTTGCTAGTTATCTGGGAACGAACACGGACTTCAAGGATTTGCTCCTGCCCAAGCCGATTGCAATGATCGACTATAGACCCGCCCCCGCCAACGGACGCAAGAAACCGGATATCGACAGCATATATGCGATGGAGCGCGAAAGCGGGAGAGATCTGGGAAGGTACATCTTCAAGGACACGCCCAACGGCTACGCTGGCAGCGAACTTGTCATGAAATCACTCGATTTTCTGCGGATCTACCATGACTGGTGCGGGATCAATTGGGACGACGACAACGCGTTTGCACGGAAAACCCTGGAGCGTTTCAAAGGAAACCTCTCAAAAATAGAGAATATCGAAGCTCCACAACGGGCGGCAGAGGCCTGGTTCAAATTGTTGCCCAGCGATCTGCCGGTCTCCAAGAAAAAGGATGCGCATCCCGAAAACTGGATCGTCGACCGGCGGTCTCGGATCGTAATGATCGATCTTGAAGCTTCAAAGCCGGAAATCGTGTTTCGCGACATATCGCAATTGATCGACGATTATCCGGTTTTCGCAAACACTAGCGAAGGCTGGAATCAGCGACTGGATTTGGTCAAGCATTATTGTGATGAAGCCGGTCTGGATGAATTCGATGCCGAAGAACGCGAGCGCGCCTATACTGCCTTTGCGATCAAGCGGGCCGCATTTGGCTATACCTTCGTCCCGTCCAAAATGCGGGAAGCCAAAAGCTCGGCCGGGAGAAAACGGCTTCAGGCCAGGCGCAGGCATTATGCCGGCCTGGCCAGGTTTCTGGCGGCGAATTCGCGTTTCGCGGAGGCTCGATTTGTTGCCCAGCAGCTTGCGACCGCGTTCGCAAAATAGGGAACCGGAAATTATTGTAGGGTGTGAAAACAAGACTCTAGGCTTCCTGGCGCTCCAGCCGCTCACTCGCTACCAGCCACAGCTCCTCTGCCTGCTCTAGCTCGCGCAGCGCCTCGCCGCGGCGGCGGGAGAGTTCGCCCATGGTGAGGTCGCGCAAATCGGCGGCGGCGCTATTGGGAGCGAATATCGCCTGGTCGATCGCCGATAGCTGCTTCTGCCAGCGGGCGACCACGACCTCGGCCTCGCTGACTTCCTTGGCCACTTGCCGCGCGAGCTCACGGGCCTGGGCGGCGGCTTTCTTGTCTTTCTTTTCGCCCTTGGGCTTGCCATCGGCCTTGGGCTGATTGCGGCCCAGCACGAAGTCGATGTAATCCTCCATCGATCCGGCATAGTCGCTGGCGGTGCCGTTATCGACCAGCACCAGCCGGTCGGCGGTCAGTTCAACCATGTGCCGATCGTGGCTGATCAGGATCACCGCGCCGCTGAATTCGTTGAGCGCCTGGACCAGCGCCTCGCGCGCATCGACGTCGAGGTGGTTGGTCGGCTCGTCGAGGATCAGCAGGTTGGGCGCATCGCGGGTGATCAGCGCCAGCGCCAGCCGCGCGCGCTCGCCGCCCGAAAGCGACCCGACCTTGGTCGTGGCGCGGTTGCCCGAAAAGCCGAACCGGCCCAGCTGCGCCCGCACCGCGCCGGGGGTGGCGTTCGGCATCGCGCGGGTCATGTGCTCCAGCGGGGTATCGCCGCCTGCCAGTTCCTCGACCTGGTACTGGGTGAAGTAGCCCACAGTCATCTGCCCCGAGGCCCGCATCGAACCTTCGAGCGCAGGGAGCTGCGCCGCCAGCAGCCGCGCCAGCGTGGTCTTGCCGTTGCCGTTGCGGCCCAGCAGCGCGATCCGGTCATCGGGATCGATCCGCAGGTTGAGCCGCTGGAGGATCGGCTTGTCGTTGTACCCCACTGCCGCCAGATCGAGCGTGATCAATGGCGGGCGCATTTCCTTGGGGCTGGGAAAATCGAAGCTGAGGCTGGGATCTTCCATCAAGGCCGCGATCGGCTGCATCCTGGCGAGCATCTTGGCGCGCGACTGGGCCTGCTTGGCGGTGGAAGCACGCGCCGAATTGCGCGCGACGTAGTCTTGCAGCTTGGCCCGCTGGGCATCCTGCGAGGCCTTGGCCGCAGCCAGCTGCGCGGCGCGTTCGGCCCGCTGGGTCTCAAACGAATCGTAGTTGCCGGGATAGAGCGCCAGCTTGCCGCCCTGCAGGTGCAGGATCGAATCGACCACATTGTTGAGCAGGTCCCGCTCGTGGCTGATCACCAGAAGCGTGCCGGGATAGCCCTTCAAAAAGCTCTCCAGCCATAGCGTCGATTCGAGGTCGAGGTGGTTCGACGGCTCGTCGAGCAGCAGTACGTCGGGCGCCGAGAACAACAGCGCCGCCAGCGCCACCCGCATCTTCCACCCGCCCGAAAAGCTGTCGAGCGGCTGGGCCTGCATGGCTTCGTCAAAACCCAGCCCGGTCAGGATGATCGCCGCGCGCGAGGGGGCGGAATAGGCATCGATCGCCAGCAGCCGATCATGCAGATCGCCAAGCCGGTGGGGATCGACACAGTGCTCAGCCTCTTCGAGCAGCGCGGTGCGTTCCGCATCGGCGGCGAGCACGGCTTCGAACGGCGTGATCTCCCCGCTCGGCGCTTCCTGCGCAATATAGCCCAGGCGCGTGCGCTTGGGCATTTCGACCGAGCCCTCGTCGGCATCGAGCTCGCCGACCAGCACTTTCATCAAGGTTGACTTGCCCGCGCCGTTGCGCCCGATCAGCCCGATCCGGCCCCCGGGCGGAATCGTCGCCGAAGCCCCATCGAGGATGACCCGGCCGCCAAGCCGCACGGTGACTGCGTTGATCGTAAACATTGCGCCGCGCCCCTAGCAGGGTTGCTGGGGATGACCAAACGAAGGCTTGGATTCAGGCGTAGTCCCGCCGGAAACTTGCCGCAAACGCAGCAAACCGCCCTTCCGCAATCGCCTCGCGCATGGCCGCCATCAGTTGCTGGTAAAAGGTCAGGTTGTGCTCGGTCAGCAGCATCGCCCCCAGAATTTCGCCGCTCTTGTGGAGGTGATGCAGGTAGGCGCGGCTGTACTTGGTGCAGGCATCGCAAGGGCAGCGTTCATCAAGCGGTGCGGTATCTTCGGCATGGCGCGCGTTGCGCAGGTTGACCGGGCCGTGCCAGGTGAAGCCCTGCCCGTTCCGGCCTGAGCGGCTGGGCAGCACGCAATCGAACATGTCTACCCCGCGCTCGACCGCGCCGACCAGATCGTCGGGCTTGCCCACGCCCATCAGGTAGCGGGGCTTGTCGGCGGGGAGCATGCCCGGGGCGAAGTCGAGCGTGGCGAACATCGCCTCCTGCCCCTCGCCCACCGCCAGACCGCCGATTGCATAGCCATCGAAGCCGATTTCCTGCAGCGCCTGGGCGCTCTCGCGGCGCAGAGCTTCGTCGAGCGCGCCCTGCTGGATACCGAACAACGCAGCGTGGCTGGCGTGCTCTTCGCCGCTGTCAAACCCGGCGCGGCTGCGGGCGGCCCAGCGCATCGACATCTGCATCGACTTTTCGATCACCTCGCGCGGAGCATCGGCCCGCGGGCATTCATCGAAGGCCATGACGATGTCACTGCCCAGCAAGCGCTGGATCTCCATCGAGCGTTCGGGGGTGATCAGGTGCTTGGAGCCATCGAGATGGCTTTTGAAGGTCACCCCCTCCTCGGTGATCTTGCGCAGGTCAGACAGGCTCATCACCTGATAGCCGCCGCTGTCGGTCAGGATCGGGCGATCCCAGTTCATGAACCTGTGCAGCCCGCCCAGCCGCGCGACCCGTTCCGCTCCGGGGCGCAGCATCAGGTGATAGGTGTTGCCAAGCAGGATATCAGCGCCGGTCTGCCGCACGCTCTCGGGCTTCATTGCCTTGACCGTGGCGGCGGTGCCGACCGGCATGAAAGCAGGTGTGCGAATCTCGCCCCGGCGCATGGCAATGGTGCCGGTGCGGGCCTTGCCATCGGTGGCGTGGATCGAGAATGCGAAGCGCGGAGCGGTCATCCGCCGCGCCCTATTCGAAACGGTTGCGTTCGACCAGCCCAACCAGCCCGGCGCGCATTTCGCGCCAGGCAGCCTCCTCAGCGGCATTCGCGGCATTAGTGGCATTCTCGATTACGTCGATCGTCGCCTCGATAAGCCCGCGGTACCAGTCCGGCGGGACTGCCAGTGCGACACGGTGATGCGGCACCGACGTATCGAAATAAATCCGCGCCTCGATTGGATTTTCGAACCAGCACAGCAGGTAATAGATCGTGTTGCCGACCATCTCCGCTTCCAGCTTGGCCGGATCGTGCGGAGAATGGTGGGCAAAGCTGGCCCGCGCATCGGGGTACCGGCGGTAGTATTCGGCCATGACCGGCCCGGTCGGATCGCCATGGCTTTCGGCATAGCGTTCCAGCCGGGCTTCGATCGCCGCTTTGCTTGCCAGATCCGTCATCGCTCCGCCCCTTCCAGGCCTTGGCCTAGCAGGGACGGAGCGGGTTTGTCTTGCCCTGGATCAAGCGTCGGGCAGCCAGTTGCCGTGAAAACCCGGCGGGACTCGGTGCGGGATGTGGATGCTGGCGACCGGCGGTTTGGACATGTCGGCGGCGTCCAGAATGACGAGATCGGTAGTGTCGGTCAGCCGGTCGATCACATAGCCCATTACCCAGCCGTCACCCTCTGGCGCATTGGCGCTGCGCGGCACGAAGACGAACTCGCCCGGAACCTTGCCCGGCCCGAAATCATGGACCTGGCGCTCACCGGTCTCCAGATCGTAGCGATAGATCGGCGCATCGCCGAGGAACGAGCTTTCTCCGCCAGGCAGCCCCAGCGACCAGGCATAGCGATAGGTCTGGCCAAAGCGGCGCTCGTCGGGACGGTGGAATTCCTGCGGCGCGGTATCCAGCGTGATCCGTTCGACCTTGCCGCCCTTGGGATCGATCAGCCAGCGCTCCATCCCCAATGCCTTGCCGTTGGGACCGTCAGGACCGCCGGCGAACATCGTTTCGTGAACCGAACTGTCGCAGATCACCACGCCATCTTCGCGCTCATAGGCATTGGCAACATGGAAGACATAGCAGGGATCAACTTCGCACCAGACGATCTGTTCGGCGCTGCCGGTGCGCGGCAGCAGGCCGACCCGGGCCTTGTGCTCCGGGTTCCAGGCAAATGGAAACTGCTGGCCGCCGATCAGTGCCTTCATCGAAAAGGTCACCGGCAAGTCGAACACCAGCACATAATTCTTGGTGATCGCACATTCGTGAATCGAAGGACCGTCCTGCACCGGGATCGGCTCCTGCCGGACAACCTTGCCTTCCGGCGAGACGACCACATGCCAGACGGCGTTCTGGGTCATCCCGTCATAGACCACGGCATGCAGCTCTCCGGTCAGCGGGTCTTCGTGCGGATGGGCGCTGAAGGGCAATGTCAGCGAACCGCCGAAATCGGTGTAAGCGACCGTTTCCAAATTCTCGTCCAGTTCAGCCGGGAACGATCCGGCCTCGACGATCGCCAATACCTTGCCATGGTGCTGGATCACATTGGTGTTGATCAGATCACGCCGGCCGCGGCGCGGCCCCGGGGCTGCCTTGGGTCCGCCTTTGGATTCAAGCGCCTTCGATCGGATGTAGCGGTTGCGATACCACAGCGCCTTGCCGCCTTGCAGCCGCACGCCGTGAACCATTCCGTCACCGACGAACCAGTGATGGCCGCGCGGATCTGGGTTGAACGGGTTGGGCCCGATCCGGACGTAGCGACCGCTCAGTTCGGCCGGGATCTCGCCGGTCACCTTGAGATCCGTGATCGTGCGCTCATCCGACATCGGGGCATAGATCCCGGTAAGATAGGGATGCGCGCGATCCTTTTGCTGCAAGGCTCGATTGAGATTGGCCACGGTGGTTATGCCCTTGGTGACCACGGAACGGATCGCGGTTTCGACGGCGCTTGCCATGGGTGGAAACTCTCCTTAATGTTTATGCCGTAAACATAGAGGTTATGGTAACAGTGTCAACATCGAAAGCGGCGACGCGCACCTATCACCACGGCGATCTGCGCGCAGCCCTGGTCGAAGCGGGGTTGAAGGCGCTGGAAACCACCGACTTCGCCGATCTCTCGCTCCGCCACCTGGCCCGCGAAGTCGGCGTTTCCGCCACCGCCGTTTACCGCCACTTCCCCGACAAGCAGGCGCTGATGCAGGCGCTTGCCAATGCCGGGATCGAACAGCTGGGGCGATTCCAGCAGCAGGCCGCAGCCGATTCGGATGGCAGCGCCGATGCCTTTGCCGCAACAGGGCGCGCCTATGTCCGCTGGGCGCTGGCCAACCCGGCCTTGTTCCGCCTGACCTTCAGCCAATGCGACCGCGCCGGGCAGACTCTATTCGGAGATAATCTGGCAGCGCAATTGCTGCGCCAGAAGGCTGCCGGAGCGACCGGCGGCGATCCCGAGGCCGAGCAGCGCCTGATGATCCAGGCCTGGGCCGTTGTCCACGGCCTTGCCATGCTAATGCTCGATCAGCAGCTCCCGAACGATGATGCGATGATCGACCGGGTGATTGATTCCGCGACGCTGTTTCCGCGCTAGGCCCCGCCGCCAAACCGCGCCGCAGCGCGCTTCAATCCTTCGACCAGTGCGCCAAAAAACAATCCGGCGACAACGGTCGATAGCGCCAGTTCGGCAAAATCGACCTTGAGCTGGATCAGCGGTGCGGCAGCCACTGTCAGAAACAGCATGGCCGCGGCATTGAACAGCATCGGCATGACATTGATTATCTGGATGTAGATCGCCGCGATCATCACCAGCAGGCCGATAATCGTGCCGGTCGAGCCCATCTGCTGGGTTAAATAAACAACCTGCCAGGCCAGTCCGATGCCGACCAAGGCCCCGGCAATCGTCGCGGGCATGCGCTTGATCTCAAGCTGCTCAAGGTTGGCCCAGTGCCACAGCAGCAGGAACCCGCCGAACAGCGTCAGATCGGAAAACAGCATGGTTCCCAGCACCGCCCAGGCGATCACCAGCACCACCACGATGGCAACAATCGCCAGCCCCGCAACCGGACCGGGCGCCGCCGCGGGCGCCGAATTTGAATCGTTCATGATCAATCCCCTCCGCCCGCGCGCTGTTTGCATGCCGGGTGCCGTAACAGACCGGAAATGTCGCAGCGGCGCAAGCCGCGACTGTCAGGTTGGTAGCAACAGCGATCCATCGCCATAGCTGTAGAACCGGTAGCCCTCGGCAATGGCATGGGCATAGGCCGCCTGCATCCGCTCCAGCCCGATCAATGCACTGACCAGCATGAACAGGGTCGACCTGGGCAAGTGGAAGTTGGTGACCAGCCCGTCGATTCCCTTGAAGCGATAGCCCGGGGTGATGAAAATCGCGGTGTCCCCGGAAAAGGCATGGATCACCCGGGCTTCGTCGGCGGCGCTTTCGAGCAGGCGCAGCGAGGTGGTGCCAACCGCGATGATCCGCCCGCCAGCGGCGCGCGCCGCGTTGAGCCGGGCGGCGACTTCTGGTTCGATGCTGCCCCATTCGGCGTGCATCTGGTGATCCTGGGTGTCATCGGCCTTGACCGGCAGGAAGGTGCCGGCTCCGACGTGAAGGGTCAGCGTTTCGTGGCCGATCCCGGCCTCTGCCAGCGCCGCCATCAATTCGGGCGTGAAGTGCAGCGCGGCGGTGGGCGCGGCGACGGCACCATCCTTGGCGGCGAACATGGTCTGGTAATCGCTGCGGTCCCGATCGTCGATCGCGCGCTTTCCGGCAATATAGGGCGGCAGCGGCACCTGCCCAGCCCGGTCGAGCAGAACTTCGACAGGTTCCTCCCCGGCGAAAGCCAGGGTCCAGCTGCCATCGGCATGGCGCGCTACGGCCGTGGCGGAAACGCCGGCGGCGAATTCGATGCTGTCGCCGTCTTTCAGGCGCTTGGCGTTGCGGACAAAGGCCTGCCAACGGCGCAGGTCGATACGCTTGTGCAGCGTCGCGCCGATCCGGGCCTGGCCGCGATAACCCTCCAGCTGAGCGGGGATCACCCGGGTATCGTTGAAGACCAGCACGTCGCCAGGGCAGAGCTGGCCCGGCAGGTCGCGCATCGTCAGATCGCGCAACGGCTGCGCGCCCGGCACCACCAGCATCCGCGCCGAATCGCGCGGGCGAGCGGGACGCAGAGCAATCCGTTCGGGCGGAAGTTCGAAGTCGAACAGATCAACGCGCATTCTGCGCCGCTAGAGCAGCGCAGGGGCTTCGACAAGCTCAGCCGGAGCGGGTCTTGGGGTAAAACACATTCAAGTCCCGCTCCGGCTGAGCTTGTCGAAGCCCCCGGCGTAGTGCGCTCAGTTCGACTTCGAATTGCTCAGCATGTCGGCGGTGATCGCCGTCGGTGCCGGTGCGGCAACGGCTGGACGCGGCTTGTTTTCCGAAAGCATCGAAGCCTGGACGATCTTGGTCGGGTTCGACGGCGGCTCGCCGCGCACGATCGCGTCTACCACGTCCATCCCGGAAATCACCCGCCCGAAGTTGGTGTAACGGTGATCAAGCGCGAAGCGCGGGTAGAACACGATGAAGAACTGGCTGTTGGCGGTATCGGGCTGGTCGGTCCGTGCCATCGAAACCGTTCCACGCACATGCGGCACATAGTTGAATTCGGCCTTGAGGTCGGGCAGCTGCGAACCGCCCTGCCCGGTCCCGGTCGGATCGCCGGTCTGCGCCATGAAGCCATCGATCACGCGGTGGAAGATGATCCCGTTGTAAAAGCCCTGCTTGGTCAGCGTCTTGACCCGCTCGACATGGCCCGGAGCCCAGGTCGGCATCAGCCGGATCATGACGCGCCCGCCGTTCGACAGGTCGAGCACCAGGATATTGTCCGGATCGACCGAAACGTCAGGGCTTACCACCACGGAAATGGCCGGCGCAGCCGGAGCGAGCGGCTCCTTCTTCTTGGCGACCGCGGGGGTGGCAGCCAGCGTCAGGCCGAGGACAATGGAGGCAAACAGGCGGCGGTTCATGGATCAGAATTCTCGCAATAGGGCCAAACGGCCGATCGTCGGCGGCGGGATAGCGCCCCGACGCTGTCATGGCAATGAACGGAAACTACTCGTCCCCGATGGTCAATCCTTGGCAATTCGCGCCACGACGTCATCGCGGACCGCCGGTGTGACGAATTTGGAGATGTCGCCGCCGTACTTGGCGATCTCCTTGACCAGCCGCGAGGCGATCGGCTGCAGCGCGACGTCGGCCATCAGAAACACGGTCTCTACCTCGTGGTTCAGTTGCCGGTTCATGCCGGTCAGCTGATACTCGTATTCGAAGTCGGTCACGCCCCGGATGCCGCGGATCACCACCTGCGCGTTCATCGCATCGGCAAAGTCCATCAGCAGCGAGTTGAACCCGACCACCCGGATCTTGGCATTGCCGACCCGCGCCACTTCACGCTCGACCATCGCGATCCGCTCGTCATCGCTGAACATCGGCGATTTGGCGATATTGGTGGTCACCCCGATGATCAGCTCGTCGACCAGCTTGGCCCCGCGCTCGATGATATCCATGTGGCCCAGGGTGATCGGATCGAAAGTGCCGGGGTAAACGCCGATGCGCTTGGTCATCTAGTGGTCCCTCTCCACGATGTAGCGCGCCACGGCGCGCAGCAGGTCTGCTTCTTGCCCGTATGAGCCAAGGTGCGCAATCGCCTGATCGACCAGCATCCGCGCCTGCTCGCGCGCCCGGTCCGCACCCAGCGCGGCAACGAAGGTCTGCTTTCCCGCTTCGGCATCCTTGCGCAGCGCCTTGCCGGCCTTGGTTTCATCGCCGGCATGATCGAGCAGGTCATCGGCGATCTGGAAGGCGAGACCGATATCGCGGGCATAGCCCTTCAGGTGCATCCGCCCCTCGGCGGGCAACTTGCCCAGCACCGCGCCCATTTCCACGGCAGCGGAAAGCAGCGCCCCGGTTTTGAGCTGCTGCATCCGGGTGATCGCCGGCAGGTCCAGCGCCTGCCCCTCACCCTCGATGTCGAGCACCTGCCCGCCGACCATGCCCTGCGCGCCCGATGCCAGCGCCAGCACCTGGACCATTTCGGCCCGGACGAACGGATCGCCACTGGTTGCCGGATCGGACAGCACTTCGAAGGCGAAGCTCTGCAGCGCATCGCCCGCCAGCACCGCCATCGCCTCGCCAAAGGCGATATGCGTGCTCGGCTTGCCGTGGCGCATGGCGTCATCGTCCATGCAGGGCAGATCGTCGTGAACCAGCGAATAGGCATGGATCGCCTCGATCGCCACCGCGGCGCGCATGGCATGGGTGCGATCGGCGCCGTGCATCGCGGCGGTTGCGGTCAGCAGCAGCGGGCGGAGCCGCTTGCCCCCGCCAATCGCGGCATGGCGCATCGCAGCGGCCAGCCGACCCTGCGACGGCAACAGCGCGTCGAACATGCCATCGATATCGCGGGCGATCGCGCCAAGCGCATCGGCCAGCAGCGGTTCGGTGGGCACGATCAGCCGGCGTCGAAGGGTTGGGTGCCGGCCGCCTGGCCGTCCGCCCCGGCGACGATCTTCTCGATCCGCAGCTGCGCCGCATCGAGCCGGGCCTGACAATGCTGGCGCAGCTTTTCACCGCGCTCATAAAGGTCCATCGTCGCATCCAGCGGCACTTCGCCGCTTTCCAGCTTGCGGACGATGTCTTCCAGCGCGCGCAGCGCGTCCTCGAACGACAGGGCGGCAATCTCGGGATCGGTCTCGCTCATGGCATCGACCATTGACCGCGCGCGCCGCAGCGGTCAAGCTAGGAAGGCACGGGGCGCATTGCTCCCGGGGAGATTTCTTGATGTTCAAGTGGTACCTTGCCTACCCGATCGTGGGCGCACTGTTTCTGATCCTCGACATGGTCTGGCTGCGGTTCGCAACGCCGGTGCTCTATCGCCCGGCGCTGGGCGAGCTGCTGACCGACAAGTTCCGGATCGGCCCGGCGATCGTGTTTTACGTGATCTATTTCGCCGCGCTGACGCTGTTCGCGGTCGCCCCGGGCACCTTGCTTGCGCCGACCAACTACGGCGTCGCGATCGCCACCGGTTTCGGTGCGGCGCTGGGCCTGACCGCCTATGCGACCTACAACCTGACCAATATGGCCACACTGAAGAACTGGCCGATCGAGATGACTCTGGTCGATATCGCCTGGGGTACAGTCGCCAGCGGGCTGGCGGCCGGTGCCGCTACCCTGGCGATGATCAAAATCCAGGGCTGACCGGCGATGTTCATCGGGCACTGGGCACCGGCGTTGGCTGTCGCGGCCCGGCGCCCGATGCCGACGATCGGCGTTCTGTTTGTCGCAGCTCAGCTGGTCGATTGGGCGTTCTTCGGCCTGCTGCTTGCCGGGGTGGAGCACATGCGCTTTTCCCCCGGGATCAGCGCGATGAACCCTCTGGACCTCTATCACATGCCCTATACTCACAGCCTGCTCGGCTCGGCGATTTTCGCAGCCGGGTTCGCCGGGCTGGTGCTGGCCGCAACCCGAGATCGTGGTGCGGCCCTGACGACCGGGGCAGTGGTGCTGTCACACTGGTTGCTGGACCTGCTGGTCCACGTGCCTGACCTGACCCTGGCCGGATCGCCGCCGAAGCTGGGATTTGCGCTGTGGAACTATCCGTATCTGGAAATGCCGATTGAGCTGGGCATCACCTTCGGCGCGCTGTGGCTCTATGCCCGCAATCGCCAGCCCGCCGCAGCGCGGGTCTGGACGCTGGCCGCGGTGCTCTTGGCGCTGCAAGCGGTCAACTGGTTCGGCCCGGTCGAACCCGAGGTGACCGCAGGCACGAGCCTGCTGGCCTTTGTTGCCTTTGGTCTGGCAACTCTGGCCGCCTGGTGGATGGGGAAAAGCGCCCGGGCTTGATGCACCGGAAGGAGGCGTTCAGCCGCCTTCGTTGATAACCCGGATAAACAGCAGAACAATCTCAACCAGCAGAATCAGCGACTGAGCCATGATGATATAGGCAAACAGCCAGAAGTTCAGCGTAAACAGCCCGAAAATGACCGCAATGAAGCACAGTCCGAGGTGGAAAAAGCCGTGGCCTTGCTCGTTCAGGTAGAAGCGGTGAATTCCAGTGAAACCCAGAAAAAAGCACAGCAAAATGGCCACAAACAGGTTCTTGTCGCTTCCGGATTTGTAAAACGAACCCTGGAATGCGGAAATGTCACCGTTGTATTTCGCCATGCGTGCCTCCCCTTCTCGGCGGGAGAATAGAACCGCAAAAAGGTTAAGGGATCGATATCCGGCTCCGCTGCCCCAAAAATCCCCCGTTTAGGCTCTGCCCAGGACTAGTGCGAATCCCCCTGCCCCGCTATGCGCCCGCGCATGGCCGAGATTACTCCCGAAGTCGTCGCCCAGCACGGGCTTTCCGAGGATGAATACCAGCGCGTGCTCCATGCACTCGGGCGCGAGCCGAACATGGTCGAGCTAGGGATCTTCTCGGTGATGTGGTCCGAGCATTGCTCTTACAAGTCGAGCCGTATCCACCTCAAGAAGCTGCCCACAGAGGCTCCCTGGGTGATCTGCGGTCCGGGTGAGAACGCCGGGGTGATCGACATCGGCGACGGGCAGGCCGCGATCTTCAAGATGGAGAGCCACAACCACCCGAGCTACATTGAGCCCTACCAGGGTGCAGCCACCGGCGTCGGCGGAATTCTGCGCGATGTCTTCACCATGGGCGCGCGTCCGGTTGCCAACCTGAACGCGCTGCGCTTTGGTCGGCCCGACCATCCCAAGATGAAAAGTCTGGTCAAGGGCGTGGTCGCCGGGATCGGCGGTTATGGCAACTGCGTCGGCGTGCCGACCGTAGGCGGTGAAACCAACTTCCACACCGCTTATGACGGCAACATTCTGGTCAACGCGATGACCGTCGGCGTCGCCGATGCCGACAAGATCTTCTATTCGGCCGCCACCGGGATCGGCAATCCGATCGTCTATGTTGGCTCCAAGACCGGACGCGACGGAATCCACGGCGCGACCATGGCCTCTGCCGATTTCGGCGAGGATTCGGAAGAAAAGCGCCCGACGGTGCAGGTCGGCGATCCCTTCACCGAAAAGCTGCTGATCGAAGCCTGCCTGGAACTGATGGCAACCGACGCGATCGTCGCGATTCAGGACATGGGCGCGGCGGGCCTCACCTCCAGCTCGGTCGAAATGGCCACCAACGGCAAGGCCGGGATCATTCTCGACATGGACAAGGTGCCGTGCCGCGAAGAGGGCATGACGCCCTACGAGATGATGCTGAGCGAGAGCCAGGAGCGGATGCTGATGGTGCTCAAGCCTGGCAAGGAGCCGATGGCTGAGGCGATCTTCCGGAAGTGGGAGCTCGATTTCGCGGTGATCGGCGAAGTGACCGATACCGGCCACATGGTGCTGACCTGGCAAGGCGAGACCGTCTGCGACATTCCACTTGGCCCCTTGGCCGAGGACGCGCCGCTGTACGATCGTCCGGCGCTGAGCCTCGAGGAATACAAGACTTGGGCGGCGGTCAAGCCGCTGGGCGATATTCCCGAAAGCACCGATATCGCCGCCGATCTGCTCAAGCTGATGGCCTGCCCCGATCTTGCCAGCCGGCGCTGGATCTGGGAACAGTACGACAGCCAGGTCGGCGCCGATACGCTGCAGAAGAGCGGCGGCGACGCGGCGGTGGTGCGGCTCCACGGCACCCGCAAGGCGCTGGCGATGAGCACCGACTGCACCCCGCGCTATTGCTACGCCGACCCCTACGAAGGCGGCAAGCAGGCGGTCGCGGAAACCTACCGCAATATCTCAGCTGTCGGGGCCAAGCCCTTGGCAATTACCAATTGCCTTAACTTCGCCAATCCGCAGCGGCCCGAGATCATGGCCCAGATCGTCGAGTGCCTGCGCGGCATGGGCGACGCTTGCCGCGCGCTGGATTACCCGATCGTGAGCGGCAACGTGTCGCTGTACAACGAGAGCAAGGCCACCGGCGGCGGCTCTGCGATCTTGCCGACCCCGGCGATCGGCGGCGTGGGTCTGATGAACGACTACGCCAAGATGGCGACGATCGGGTTTAAGGCCGAGGGGCAAATGATCGTGCTGATCTGCCACTCTTCCGGCCACCTCGGTCAGTCGCTGTGGCTGCGCGAACTGCATGGCCGAGAGGACGGCGATCCACCGGCGGTTGATCTGGCCAAGGAACGCGCGGCGGGTGAACTCGTCCGTGCGCTGGTTGCCGATGGCAGTGTGAGCGCGGTTCACGACTGTGCCGATGGCGGTGCCGCTGTGGCGATGGCGGAAATGGCCTTGGCCCGAAACATCGGGTTTACCAGCCAGATCGCCCCCAACCTGCCTCCGCTGGCCGGTCTCTACTTTGGCGAAGACCAGGGTCGTTACATCGTGACCGGCTCAGATTTCGCCGCGATCAAGGGCCGTGCCGACGCAGCTGGCTTGATCGCAGTACCAGTTGGCTTGACCGGCGGTGATGCCTGCACTTTCGAATGGATTGATGGCGGTAAGCGCCAATCGGTTACACTTGCCGAACTGCGGGCTGCCAACGAAGCATTTTTCCGCGATTGGATGGAAACCTGATGGCCGATCTGTACCTCAAGGCGCTCGAGAGTGAACGCAAGCAGTTGTGGGCGACTTGTCGGCTCAAGGGTCTGGCGATCGGGACGCCGGAGCGCGACCGGATTGCGGCGCTTGATGGGCTGATTGGCGAGCATTTGGGCAAGCGTGGGGTTTGAGGGGCGGACTGCACCCCTCCCTTACCGTACCCGTCACCCTGAACTTGTTTCAGGGTCCATTTCGCAGATAGCCCAGTTGCTGGGTGAAATGAGCTGACTGCGCGGTTTGCTAGCGATTCCGCGCTTCGGGCGGGCAGCACGATGGACCCTGAAACAAGTTCAGGGTGACGAACTTGGTTTAGAAGGATTGTCAGGCATGACCACAGGCTACTCTGGCACACCCCTCGCCAAGAAGCTGTCGCTGCGTGATGGGATGCGGGTGTGGTTCGATGCCATGCCCGAGGACGTGTTCGACGAGATCGCCGAATATGCCCTGGAACTGACCTTTGTCGCCGATCCCGCCAAAGGAATCGACGCCGCCCATGTCTTCGTTACCGAACGCGCGGTTCTCGAAGCGCGGCTGATCGCGCTGCGCAAGCAAATCGCGCCCGATGGTCAGGTCTGGGTCAGCTGGCCAAAAAAGGCCTCAAAGTTGCCCACCGACATCACCGAAGACACCATTCGCGAGCTGTGCCTGCCGCTGGGATTCGTCGATACCAAGGTCTGCGCGGTGGACGATGTCTGGTCAGGGCTGAAGCTGGTGATCCGCAAAGAGCTGCGGTGATTTAGGCCTTACCGGCCATCAACCCACGCCCGTCACCCTGAACTTGTTTGAGCAAGCTCAGCTTCGCTTCCAGGGGCCATTTTACGGATGGCCCAGTTGGCGCTTGGAATGCACTGACCGCTCGGTTTGCTAACTATCCTGCGCTTTGGGCAAATGGCACAATAGACCCTGGAAGCGAAGCTGAGCTTGCTCAAACAAGTTCAGGGTGAAGACTTTGGCGAGAGGGCAGCCCCCCTCACCTCAAGCCGCCTGCTTGACCGGCGCCAGTAGATCGTAGGGATCGACTCCCTGGCCCTGCCAAACGGCATGGGCCTGGCGATAGAACTTCGGCTCGGCAATATTGAGCCTGGCGCGGGCCACTTCGATCGGGAGCGGCAGCAGTTCGGTGATCGCCATCTCAACCAGCCGCGGGCACGCCTTGCCCATCTTCTGCGCCTCGCGCACGGCGCGGAAGACCGGCGCCTTGACCGGGTGCTTGCTGACCTGGAATGCGCCGGCATAACCCAGGAACAGATGCGCCGGGCTCGGCTGCTGGCTGTAGGTGAAGGCCAGCACGCACAGCTCGCCCAGTGCGTCACGGCTGAACCCGGTCAGAACGTGAAGCAGATCATGCGTGTCGCGCATCCGGTTGAAGTACCAGGTGACCTGATCGTCATAATAGCGCTCGGCAGGCCGGTTCTTGTCAAGCTCGTCAACCAGGCCCTGGGCCGAAAACCCGGCCTCCTCCATGAAGTCGCAATAGACCTGGGCGACGCTGCCTGCCGGAAGCCTGCGCAGGCTGGCGCGATCGTCGAGGATCTTGACCAGCGAGGGCTCCTTGCGGCGGATTTCCTGGGCCCGATCGGTCTTGAGAAAGGCCAGGGCCGCGTCATAGACGCCCAGCCACGGCAGAGCCTCAAAGATTGGCGTGACCTGCGCCGTATCGTCCTTGTCCTTGATCAGCTCCTTGAAGTGACGCCAAGCCTTGGGCAGGTCATACCGCATCTTCGGCCGGCCCGGCAGCATAAGCGGCAGGTCCGGCGCGGCGAAATCGACATGGGCCTGAGGCCCCGCGGCGACAGTGGTCATCATGTTCATGGCAAAGCCGATACTGCGAACTACTTACAGAAATGTCAATACAGTGCGCGCCCGCTGGCGAAAGCGCCGAATTCCCGCTAAGAGGCGCAGCAAAACTTGGGTGGGGAATGCCATGACACGCCGCTGGCCACTGCTGTTGGGCCTGATAGCCGGACTGGCCGCGATATATCTCGGGCTCGCCACGGGCAGCGATGCCGCAGATCAATGGGGCCGCGCCGCGCGCTGGACGGCGCGGATCGGGCTGCCGATCTTTCTGCTGACCTATGCCGCCTCGTCGCTCGGGCGGCTCTGGCCAAATGACCTGACCCGGGCCATCTGGCGTAACCGGCGCTGGTGGGGACTGGGCTTTGCCGCCAGCCATTCGATCCACCTTTACGCCCTGATCCGCGCCCTCCAGGCCAGCGGTGAAGAGCGCACGCTGGCTTCGCTGATCCCGGGAGGCCTTGCCTATCTGGCGATCTTCCTGATGGCGCTGACCTCCAACGACGCGGCCATGCGGGTGCTGGGCAAGAACTGGAAGCGGCTCCACAGCGCCGGAATTCACTACATCTGGCTGATCTTCATGCTCGCCTATGCCGGACGTTTTGCCGAACCGGGCAAATTGCCAGAGGCCAGCTATGGGGTGTTGCTGTGTCTGGTCGCGCTGGCCTTGCGGATCGCAGCCTGGCGCAAGGGCAAGCGGACCTAGGCCCACTCTCCTTCCGGAATCCCTAGCAGCCGCAATACGTCGGTCAGGTCGCCGCGGTCGATCGCGCCGTTGGCGGCAGCGCGGGCCTTGGGCTTGGCGTGATAGGCCAGACCATAGCTGGCTGCGACCAGCATGGGGATGTCGTTTGCTCCATCGCCGGTCGCCAGGCTGGCCGCCCCGCCCCGCGCTTCGACCGCACCGCGCAGCACCGCTTCCTTGACCGCGCTGTCGACAATGTCACCAATAAGGCCGCCGGTCAGCTTGCCGTGGCTCACCGCCAGCCGGTTGCCGACCACCCGCTCAAACCCAAGCCGCTCCCCGACCGGATCGGCGAACTGGTGAAACCCGCCAGTAACCAGCACCGTCTCGCAGCCATGGGCCTTCAGCGTGGCGACCAGGGTCCGCGCGCCGGGCATGTCGGTGATCCGCTGGTCGAGGCACTGCTGGATCGCATCCTCCCCCAGCCCGCCGAGCAGGCGCACCCGCTCGCCCAGCGCTTCGGCAAAATCGAGTTCACCCTGCATCGCGCGTTCGGTGATCGCGGCGATCTGGTCCTTGATCCCGGCAAAGTCGCCCAGTTCATCTATGCATTCCTGGCCAATCATGGTCGAATCCATGTCGGAGACGAATACCCCCGGCACCTGCGGCAGGTGATCGACGATCAGGTGGTCCGAGGAACTGAAATGCCGATCAATCACGCCGCGAACCGCGACCGGATCGGCATCCTGGGCCATGAATTGCAACACTGTGTCGAGCCCCGGCAGCGAATCTGCGCCCAGGACTTTCGCGCCCTGCGCTTCGATCGCGTGAACCGCTGCATCGAGATGGGCGGACAAGACCGCCGGTTCTGCTATCACGCGGGCAATGAGCACGTTGGAATCCCCTGAATCGGCAGGCAAGCCGCCGCTGGCGCTCATCGCAGGGCCGACCGCCAGCGGCAAGAGCGATGTCGCGGTGCAGCTGGCCATACGATTGCGCGACGCCGGCCGTGAAGCCGTGGTGATCAATGCCGATAGCGCGCAGGTCTATGCCGACCTCGCGGTGCTGAGCGCCCGCCCCTCGGTGGAGGAGATGCGTGGGATCGAGCACCGCCTGTTCGGGGAATGGGACGGCGCCGAAGCCTGCTCTGCGGCTGACTGGGCAGCACGGGCAAGCGACGTCATTGCCGAGGTTCATGCCCGCGGCGCGGTGCCGATCCTGGTTGGCGGGACCGGGCTGTACCTGCGCACGCTACTCGACGGAATCGCGCCGGTACCGCCGATCGATCCCGCCGTGCGGGAACTTGTGAGGGCGATGCCGGTGGCCGAGGCCTATGCGGCGCTGCAAGTCGAGGACCCGCCGCGCGCCGCCGTGCTCTCTCCGGCTGATACCGCCCGCGTTGCCCGCGCACTGGAGGTCGTGCGCTCGACTGGCCGCTCACTGGCGGCGTGGCAGGCCGATCTGGTCGGCGGAATTGGAGCAATAGTTGCGCTGCACCCGGCCGTGCTCCTGCCGCCGCGCGATTGGCTATACCATCGCTGCGACCTGCGCTTTGCCATGATGCTGGACCGGGGCGCGCTGGCCGAAGTCGAAGCGCTGCTGGCACGGCGGCTCGATCCGGCTCTTCCCGTCATGCGGGCGATTGGTGTGCCCGAATTGAGCGCGCTGCTGGCCGGAGAGATCAGCCGCGACGAGGCTGCCGCGCGCGGTGCCCAGGCCACCCGTAACTATGCCAAGCGCCAGTTCACCTGGTTCCGCAACCAGCCCCCGCCCGAATGGCAGCGCATTGAGTCAGAACATTACGATCTGGAACAAATGTTCGCATCATTATTGCGCGATTAGGGGTTGACGCGTTATTTTCCATCGCCTAGAGGCGTGCCCACGATATGCGCTTGCGCATTGGTCCCGAGTTGGAGAGGAGACCCGGCACAGCCCGCTGTGCCGGGTCGTCCATTTCAGGCCGGACGACGATTTGGAAAGGTGATTTGAGGTGAGCGAGGAGCGCAGCGGCGCCAGCATCCTGGTCGAAAGCCTGGTCCGCCAGGGGGTGGAATTCGTCTTCGGCTATCCCGGCGGCGCGGTCCTGCCGATCTATGACGCCTTGTTCGGCGATGCCCGGATCCGCCACATCCTGGTCCGGCACGAGGCCGGCGCGGCCCATGCGGCCGAAGGCTATGCCCGCTCCACCGGCAAGCCGGGGGTGGTGCTGGTCACATCCGGCCCCGGTGCAACCAATGCGGTCACCGGGATCGCCGATGCCTTTATGGATTCGATTCCGCTGGTGGTAATCACTGGGCAGGTCCCGACCGGGCTGATCGGTTCCGATGCCTTCCAGGAAGCCGACACGATCGGCATCACCCGCCACTGCACCAAGCACAATTACCTGGTCAAAGACCCGGGTGAGCTTGCCGCGATCATCGATGAGGCATTCCAGATCGCCACCACCGGCCGCCCCGGCCCGGTGGTGATCGACATTCCCAAGGACGTCCAGATCGCCATGGCCAGCTGGAGCGAAGCCGCGCCGCAGCGCCATATCCGCTACAACCCGCCCAGCACCGGCAGCGACCGCGATATCGCCAAGGCGATCGAGCTGCTCGCCAATGCCAAGGCGCCGATCTTCTACACCGGCGGCGGGGTGATCAACTCCGGCCCGCGCGCGACCGAGCTGCTGCGCCAGCTTCAGGCGCTGACCGGCGCGCCGGTCACCTCGACGCTGATGGGCCTCGGCGCCTTCCCGGCCGACCATCCCGATTGGCTCGGCATGCTGGGCATGCACGGCACGTTTGAAGCCAACATGGCGATGAACCGGGCCGACCTGATGGTCTGTGTCGGCGCGCGCTTTGACGACCGGGTCACCGGCCGGCTCGATGCCTTCGCCCCCAATTCGACCAAGATCCACATCGATATCGACCGCGCCTCGATAAACAAGACGGTCCATGTCGACCTGCCGATCCTGGGCGATTGCGCCGCAGTGCTGGACCAGCTGGTCCAGGCCTGGGGCACCCGCAAGGCGCAGGATCTGACCGAATGGAAGGCCCGGATCGACGGCTGGCGTGCAAGGCTGAGCCTGGCCTATCCGGCCAACAAGACCGCGATCATGCCGCAACTGGCGGTTGAGCGGCTGTTCGAACTGACCAAACACCGCAATCCGATCATCGCCACCGAAGTCGGGCAGCATCAGATGTGGGCGGCGCAGTACTTTCCGTTCTACGCCCCCAACAAGTGGCTGACCTCGGGCGGGCTTGGTACGATGGGCTATGGCCTGCCCGCCGCGATCGGAGCGCAGCTGGGCAATCCGGACGATCTGGTGATCGACATTGCCGGCGACGCCTCGATCCAGATGAACATCCAAGAACTTGGCACCGCCACCCAGTTCCGCTTGCCGGTCAAGGTCTTCGTGCTCAACAACGAATGGATGGGCATGGTCCGCCAGTGGCAGGAACTGACTTATGAAAGCCGCTATTCCAGCTCCTATTCGGACAGCCTGCCCGATTTCGTGAAGCTGGCCGAAGCCTATGGCTGGAAGGGCATCCGGATCGAGAACGAAAGCCAGCTTGACGCCGGAATCCAGGCAATGATCGACCATGACGGGCCGGTGATCGTCGATTGCCTGGTTGCCAAGGAAGCCAACTGCTTCCCGATGATCCCCAGCGGCGCCGCGCATACCGACATGATCCTCTATGGCGACAGCGTCGCCGGGACCATGGACGACGAAGCCAAGGCGCTGGTGTGATGGAATTCGATCTCCAAAGTCATGACCTTGCCCCCCTCCCGCAGGCGGGAGGGGTTAGGGGTGGGCGCGACCGTCAGGTCGAGTGGGCCGCACGGCCCACCCCGCTGCGACTAGGTTCGTTGCACTCACCAAGTCTCGCTCCCCTCCCGCCTGCGGGAGGGGCGGAAGCATCATGAAGATCAAGCACGAAGCCTCCGAACGCCACGTTCTGACGATCACGGTCGATAACGAGGCGGGGATCCTGGCCAAGATCGCCGGGCTGTTCACCGCGCGCGGCTATAATATCGACAGCCTGACGGTGGCCGACATTACCGAGAACCACGCGGTCAGCCGGATCACGATCGTCACCCACGGCCCGCCGGCGGTGATCGACCAGATCCACGCGCAACTCGATCGGCTGGTCCCGGTCCACAAGGTTATCGACCTGACCGAAGCCGGCGACCACGTCGAGCGCGAGCTGGCGCTGGTCAAGGTGGCCGGTGTGGGTGACGCCCGGGTCGAGGCGCTGCGCCTGGCCGAGGTATTCCGCGCTTCGGTGATCGACACCACGACGTCGAGCTTCGTGTTCGAACTGACCGGCGCCCCGGACAAGATCGACCGCTTCGTCGCGCTGATGCGCGAACTGGGGCTGGTCGAAGTCGGCCGCACCGGCGTGGTCGGGATGATGCGGGGAGCCAGCGCGGCTTAGGATTCACCCCTACCCTCTCCTGCACCGTCACCCTGAACTCGTTTCAGGGTCCATGGTGCCTCACAGGCCAGGGCAGGATTTGTTGCACAATGGATGCTGAAACAAGTTCAGCATGACGTTTGAATAGGAAGCGGAAATGAAGGTTTACTACGACGCCGATTGCGATCTCAACCTGGTTACCGGCAAGAAGATCGCCGTGCTCGGCTATGGCAGCCAGGGCCACGCCCATGCCCAGAACCTGCGCGACAGCGGCGTAAAGGACGTGGCGATCGCGCTGCGCCCGGGCTCGGCCAGCGCCAAGAAGGCCGAAGGTGCGGGCTTCAAGGTGATGGACAACAAGGCCGCCGCAGCCTGGGCCGACGTGTTGATGATCCTTGCCCCCGACGAGCATCAGGCGGCAATCTGGGCCGACGATATCAAGGGCAACCTGCGCCCCGGCGCCGCCCTTGCCTTTGCTCACGGCCTCAATATCCACTTCGGGCTGATCGAAGTTCCCGCCGACATCGACGTGATCATGATCGCCCCCAAGGGCCCCGGTCACACCGTGCGCGGTGAGTACCTCAAGGGCGGCGGCGTGCCGTGCCTGATCGCGGTCCACCAGGACGCCACCGGCAATGCCCATGACGTTGCCCTGGCCTATGCTTCCGGCGTCGGCGGTGGCCGCAGCGGCATCATCGAGACCAACTTCAAGGAAGAATGCGAAACCGATCTGTTCGGTGAACAGGCCGTGCTCTGCGGCGGGATCACTCACCTGATCCAGGCCGGGTTCGAAACGCTGGTCGAAGCCGGTTACGCCCCGGAAATGGCCTATTTCGAATGCCTCCACGAAACCAAGCTGATCGTCGACCTGCTCTATGAAGGCGGCATCGCCAACATGCGCTATTCGATCAGCAACACCGCAGAATACGGCGACATCACCACCGGCCCGCGGATCATCACCGCCGAAACCAAGGCCGAGATGAAGCGCGTGCTGGCTGACATCCAGTCGGGCCGTTTCGTCAAGAACTTCGTGCTCGACAACCGCGCCGGCCAGCCCGAGCTGAAGGCCGCCCGTAAAGCCGCCGAGGCGCACCCGATCGAACAGACCGGAGCTCAGCTGCGCGCGATGATGCCGTGGATCGGCAAGAACAAGCTGGTTGATCAGGAAAAGAACTGATCGCTCGGCCTAGGCTGAAAACGAATGAGGCCCGGGTTTACGCCCGGGCCTTTTTCATTGCCGCAAACCCCAGCAGGAACGCGCCAGCCACCAGCAGGCTGGTCCAAAGCTCAATCTGCCGCGCCGGGCTGATCGCCATGAACAGCAGCACCGCCGCCATCACCGCGATGGTCGCCCAGGTCAGCCAGGGGAATAGCCACATCCGCACTTGCAGCTTCTCGGGCGCGGTTTTCTCCAGCCGGTTGCGGATCCGCAGCTGCGCCGCCGCACAGAGGATGTAGAGCAACAGCATCGTCGCGCCCGATGAATTGATCAGGAAGCTGAACACCCTATCGGGTGAAACCCGCTCGGCGATATAGGCGGCATAGCTGAACAGGCTGGCCATCACGATCGCGCGGGCTGGCACCTTGCGGTTGTTGACCGCCACCAGCCACTGCGGCGCATCGCCATGCTTGGCGAGGCCGAAAAGCGTGCGCGAGGTAATGTAGAGGCTGGAATTGAGGCACGAAAGCACCGCGACCAGCACCAGACAGGTCATGATGAATTTACCGCCGGGCACGTGGATCGCCTCCAGCGTGGCGGCGAACGGCGAATAGCCTGCGACCACCCCGTTCCACGGCAGGATCGCCACGATCAGCGCCAGCGTGATGACGTAGAACACCAGAATCCGAGCCGAGACCGAGAGCGAAAGCCGGGCGATAACCTTGCCGCTTTCCTTGCTTTCGGCGGCAGCAATGGTGGCGATTTCGGCGCCGCACATGGTGAAGATGGTCGATGCCACCGCCGCCAGCACCAGCCCCCAGCCATTGGGAGCAAATCCGCCGTGCTGGGTCCAGTTGGCGACGCTGGCCCCGGCCGGATTGGTGAAGCCGAGCACCCAGGCCCCGGCAATCGCGATAAAGGCCAGGATCGCGCCGACCTTGATCAGCGAGAACCAAAACTCAAACTCACCGTAGGCGCGGGTCGAGAGCAGGTTGACCGCAGTCAGCGCCAGCATCAGTGCCACGCCGATCTGCCATTCGGCGAACATCGGGTACCATTCGTGCAGGATCTTGGCCCCGGCCACCGCCTCTACCGCGACGACCACGGCCCAGAAATACCAGTAGAGCCAGCCGGACAGGAACCCGGCCCAATGGCCAATCCCTTCGCGCGCGAAATCCGGGAAGGCCTGCACGCCTTCCAGCGAGCTCGCCATTTCCGAGATCATCCGCATCACCAGCATCACCGCCAGCCCGGCAATCGCGAAAGAGACTACCGCCGCCGGTCCGACCTGGCTGATCGTGGTCGATGAACCGACGAACAGCCCCGCCCCAATGATCCCGCCCAGCGTGATCATGGTGACGTGGCGGTTTTCCAGGCTGCGGCCGAGCTGCGTGTCGCTGTGCCCGATCAGCGCTTCGGCTTCCTCGGTGGTGGTAAACTGATTGCTCATTGGCGCTTTGCTCCCCTAGTGCCGCAGACTTAGCCGATGCCCGCCGCAGGGCAAGGGGGGGCCGTCGCCATTCACTTGACCGCAAGCGCTGCTCTGCGATGGTCCAGCGCGAGCCTTTCAGGAGAATCCGCATGTTCCGCCCTGCCCTTGCCGCCCTTGCCTTGCTGGGAACCTCCGCCGCGCTGTGGGCGGCAGGTTCGCCGCCGGGCGCCCCCGATCCGGCACGGGTCACGGCCGGAACCTACAAGGTCGATCCGCTCCACACCCTGGTTGGCTGGAAGGTCAACCACCTTGGCTTCAACGATTACTTCGGCTTGTTCGGTTCGGTCAGCGGCAGCCTGGTGCTTGATCCGGCCGATCTGTCAGCGGCGCGGGTTGCCGTGCGGATTCCGGTGCGCAAGGTCATCACCGCCAGCGAAGGGCTGACCGGGCATCTGCTGCGCGATGCCAAGGGCGGCGGCAAGCCCGATTACTTCGGCAGTCGCCCGGGCGACGCCCTGTTCGTCTCGACCAAGGTCAGCCCGATGGACGATGGCCGCAGCGCAGCGATCGACGGCAACCTGACGCTGAACGGGGTCACCAAACCGCTGACCATCCTCGCGACCTTTTCAGGCGCGGGGAAGAACCCGCTCAGTGGCAAACAGACCGTCGGTTTTCATGGCGCGGCAACGCTCAAGCGCTCGGATTGGGGGCTGAGCGGTGATGTACCGCTGGTTGGCGATCAGGTCAGCCTGAGCATCACCGCCGCTTTTGAGAAGTAGGTGGCTAACGGATCTGGGAAAAGGCAGTCCGCAGTTCGGCAACGAAGGCTGCGGGCTGTTCCCAGGCGGCGAAGTGCCCACCCTTGTCCATCTCGCCCCAGTGGATCAGGTTCTTGAAATTGCGCTCGGCCCATTTGCGCGGGGTCGGGAGAATTTCCCTGGGGAACGCACTGACCGCGACCGGCAGTTCGATCTCCTGCGGAGCAAAGGCGCCAAAGCTCTCCCAATAGAGCCGCGCCGAAGAGGCCCCGGTCGCCGGAAGCCAGTAGAGCATGATGTTGTCGAGGATCTGATCCTTGCTCAGCGCGTCATAGGGTGAGCCCGAATTGTCGGTCCAGGCCCACATCTTCTCGAAGATCCAGCCCGCCAGCCCGGCCGGGCTGTCGACCAGGCCATAGCCGACAGTCTGCGGCCGGGTGCGCTGCTGGGTTGAATAGCCCGAATCCCAGTCCTGATAATGCTTGAGCGCTGCCAACGCCTTGAGCTCGGCCGGTGAAGGATCGGCAAGATCCTCGGGCTGCGGCCTCCCGATCGGCATATTGAGGTGGATCGCGGCGCAGCCTTCCAGCATCTGCACCCCGATCGCGGTGGTCACCGCGCTGCCCCAGTCGCCGCCCTGCGCTACCCAGCGGGTGTAACCCAGCCGCCGCATCAGTTCGCCCCAGGTCCGGGCAATCTTCTCCACCCCCCAGCCGGTTGCAGTCGGCTTACCCGAAAAGCCGAAGCCCGGCAGCGAGGGCAACACAAGATCGAAGGCTTGAGCCGGATCGTCCGGATCGGTCAGCGCCTCGATCACGCCCATGAATTCGATCACCGAGCCAGGCCAACCATGGGTCATGATCAGCGGCATCGCCCCCGGATGGCGCGAACGGACGTGGATAAAGTGGATGTTAAGCCCGTCGATCGTCGTCACGAACTGCCCCAGCCCGTTGAGCCGGGCCTCGCAGCGCCGCCAATCGTAACCGTTCCGCCAGTAGCCCAACAGCTCCTGCAACGCCGCCAACGGTGTTCCCTGCATCCAGTCAGCCACGCATTCCCGCTCGGGCCAGCGGGTCAGGTCCAGCCGCAGATTGAGATCATCGAGCTGCGCCTGGGGGATTTCGAGCGTGAAGGGGCGGACGTCGGTCATTTGCTCACTACTCCGTGGCCGCCTTGGCCGCTGCTTCCACCCGGCCGCGGTCAGCCAGCATGGCGGTGCTGCTCGCGCGGGCAAGTTCAATGCCCGCGCCGTCCTTAAGGCTGCCTTCCAGGAACGCGGTCTTGCGGCCGGCACGGATAATCCAGCCCTCGGCAAAGACCGGGCCGGGCCGCGCCGGGGCGAGGAAGCTGACCTTCAGTTCCAGCGACATCGGCACAACCTGGTCCCCCAACTTGGCGATCAGGGCGTGGGCCATCGCCGCGTCAAGCCAGCCGCTGACGAAGCCGCCCTGCACCACCCCGCCTGAATGGCACTGCTCGGGCTTGGCGAGGTACTCGAGGCAGGCTCGCCCGCCTTCACCGTCCATGGTGACGATCCGGGTCAGCCCCATCGTCTTATACAGGCTGTCCACCGGCATCAGGTCATCGCCGCATAGATCAGGGTCTTGAGCTCGCGCCGGATCGGATAGGTGCTGCTGGGCGAAAGCTGGGTCATGAATACCATGGTCACTTCCTCGACCGGATCAACGAAGAAGTAGGTCGAGAACATCCCGCCCCAGTTATACTCGCCGACCGAGCCGGGCAGCATTGAGCGCGCCGGGTTGAGGTTGACCGCAAAGCCCAGCCCGAAGCCGACCCCGCCAAAGGCCTCTTCGCTGAACAGGCTTTTCGACATCGAGGCGATGTCCGCTCCGCCCGGCAAGTGGTTCATGGTCATCAGCTCAAGCGTCTTGCGCCCGATCACCCGCTCGCCCTCCAGCTCGCCGCCGTTCAGCAGCATCGTGGTGAAGCGGTGATAGTCGAGCGCGGTCGAAACCAGCCCGCCCCCGCCCGAAAACTGGCGCGGCATCCGGCTCCAGGCGCTTTCAACCCCCTTGTCATACATCACCCGCCCCTTACCGGGGACGAAGGTATAGCAGTCGGTCAACCGGTCGATCTTCTCCGCCGGGACCATGAAGCCGGTGTCGTTCATCCCGAGTGGCCCAAAGATGTGCTCGGCAAAATAGGCGTCGAGGCTCTGCCCCGACAGCCGCTGAACCACCGCGCCCAGCACGTCGGTCGAGACCGAATAGTTCCACGCCGTTCCGGGCGAGAACTCCAGCGGCAGCTTGCCCAGCGCAGCGACCAGTTCGTCAAGCGACAGGTTGCCATGCCAGTTCTCCAGCTTGCCCTCGCGGTGGACGAGATCGATGTTGCTGCGGTTCTGGAACGAATAGGTCAGGCCCGAGGTGTGGCGCAGCAGATCCTGCATCGTCATCGCCCGGTCGCACGGCCGGGTCAGGAACGGCAACCCGCCCCCGCCGCCGGCATAGACGCCCTGGCCCTTGAATTCAGGCAGCACGTGATGGACCGGGGTTTCGAGCGCGACCTTGCCCTGCTCCAGCAATTGCATGAAGGCCACCGAGGTGACCGGCTTGGTCATGCTGGCGATGCGGAAGATCGAACTTTCGTCGATCGCCTGGCCGCCTTCGCGGGCCGGGCCTTGCGAAGAGAAATGCGCGATCTCGCCGCGATGCGCGACCAGCACCTGCACATGCGGCAACAGGCCGGTATCGAGATAGCGCTCCTTGACGAACCCGTCGATGCGGGCGAGCCGCGCGGAATCGAACTTGCCGGTGGTACTGGTCATAACTCTCCGCAGGTGATCGGTTGCTGTTTCGAACCGACTATTGCGGGCCTGTGCGGGCTGGTCAATGCCGCCGCACTTCGATTAGGGGGCATGCGTGACAATTGCTGACCTGCCAATCCGGGTTGCCGCCCTCTACCGCTTTGCGCCGATGGAAGACCTGGGCGCTTTGCGCACGCGCCTGCTCGAATTGTGTCAAGCCCAGGCGATCAAGGGCACCCTGCTGATCGCGCCCGAGGGGATCAACGGGACCATCGCCGGGGAAGACGCGGCGATCGAAAGCGTAGTTACCGCGCTGCGCGCGCTTCCCGGTTGCGGCGATCTCGACGTCAAATACTCCCGCGCCCCCGCGCTTCCGTTCCGGCGGATGAAGGTGCGGATCAAGCGTGAGATCGTCACCATGGGCCAGCCGGATATCGATCCGCTCGCTCCCGGCCACTACCTCGATCCCGCAGAATGGAATGCGCTGATCGCCGATCCCGAAACCGTGGTGATCGACACCCGCAACGCTTACGAAGTGGCGATCGGCACTTTCGCGGGCGCGGTCGATCCCGGCACCCGCAGCTTCCGCGAATTCCCCGGCTGGTTTCGCCAGCACCGCGACGAACTGCTCGGCCAGGGCAAGCGCAAGGTCGCGATGTTCTGCACCGGCGGCATCCGCTGCGAGAAAAGCACCGCCTTCCTCAAGGCCGAGGGGATTGAGGCGGTCTATCACCTCAAGGGCGGGATTCTGAAATACCTGGAGGAAATGCCCGAGCCACAGAGCCTTTGGCAGGGCGAATGCTATGTCTTCGATGAGCGGGTCAGCGTCGGCCACGGCCTGGTGCCGGGGGACTACGCCAGCTGCAAGGCTTGCGGGCGTCCGGTAAGCCGGGAAGAGCAGGTGATGGAACAATTTATCCAGGGCGAGCGGTGCGCGCGGTGCCCCGCACCTTCGGCTGGACCGCTCGCTTCCTAGGCAACGATCAAGCGGTAGCCGACACCCGGTTCGTTGATGATCAGTTCCGGATTGGCCGGATCGCGTTCCAGCTTCTGGCGCAGGGCCCGGACCGCGACCCGCAGATAGTCGACGTGATCCTGCTGCGCTGGTCCCCAGACCGCACGCAGCAACTGCGGGTGAGTCAGCACCCGTCCGGCATTCTTGGCCAGCTCTGCCAGTACCGCGAACTCCTTCGGCGTCAGGTGCACCTCCGCGCCTGACCGGGTGACGATGCGGCGATGCAGGTCGATCGTAATGTTGCCCAGGGGAATCGCTTCCTCCTGCGACCCGGAGCGGACATCGACCAGATTGTCGATGTGACGCTCGATCGAGGCAACTTCGCTCTCCAGTTGGGCAACCAGCCCCCGGTTCGATGTGCCTTCGCGGCGCAGTCCCCGCACGGCAGCCTGGACAATCTTGAGGCGCGGCTTGATGTCGTCGCCGATCGAGGTCAGCAAGGCTGACCGCAACCTGTCCCGCGCCCGCAAGGCAGCAGCATCGCGCGCGTCGAATTCAAGCCTTGCCCGTTCGAGCGCCAGCGCCATCTGATCAAGCAGGCTTTCGAACAGCAGCTCCTGGCCTTCGGAAATCGGGGGGGTGCCGTCCTCGCGGGCCAGCCCGACCGTGGCCAGCACCTGCTCGCCCGAAGCAATCGGATGGAACTGCCAATCCGCCTCGCGCGCCCGGCGTGTTCCCCGCCCGGAGCGTTCGCCCGATTCCAGAGTGAACATAGCGGCGGCCAGATCACTCGGGCTCAAGGCAATGTCACGCGGCTTGCTGATGAGGTCCAGCGCGCCATCCGGACCAGCCAGGACCGCCACGTGGCAGCCGAATAGGTCCGCCAATTGAGCGACGCATATCTCAGCCACCTCGGCCTCGCCCCGGGTCGAAAGCAAGCGCCTGGCAAAGCCGGCGATGGTCGCATTGCGGCTGGCATGATCCGATGCGATCTGGGCCTGGCGGCGCACCGATGCCGCGAGCTGGCTGCAAACGGAAGCGACCACGAACAGCATGACGACGGTAACGATGTCGGCAGGGCTATGGATCACGAACGTGTGGTAGGGCGCCGTGAAAAAGTAGTTGAACGCTGCCGCCGAAGCGACCGCTGCGGTCAGGCCTGCGCCCAGCCCTGCATAGATCGCTGCGACCAGGACTGGCAGCAGGTAAAGCATGCCCACTGGGGAAGTTCCCCAGCGCGCCTCTATCAGCAACGCGATCGCCGTCGAAACAGCAACGAGCAGCATCGCACCGGCGTACCCGGCCAAAGTCTGGCCCAACGGGTTCAGCCGAGGCATCGGAATGGTCAGATCAGCTTTCATGATGGCATTTTGCCTGTGCCGCCCGCTTGCGTCGAGAAATTACGGGACCCAACGCGCAAATCCACATGGAATCTTTATGCGCCCCGGCCCCACTAATAAGGCATGAAAACGTCCAGCAACTCATCGCCCGCGATCACGCCTGTCCCGCTCGGGGGCCCGCCGAAGGATAGCCTCTCGGTCCTCATGCTCGGGGCGATCGGCGTGGTGTTCGGAGATATCGGAACCTCGCCGCTTTACGCCATGAAGGAAAGCTTCATCGGCCCGCACCCGCTGGCGGTAGATCGCCTGCACATCTTCGGCGTGCTCAGCCTGATTTTCTGGGCGCTCGTTCTGATCGTGACGGTAAAATACGTGTTCGTTGCCATGCGCGCCGACAATCGCGGCGAAGGCGGGTCCTTCGCCCTGCTCGCGCTGATTTCACATCACCTTAGCGAGCGGCACAAGGCCATGTTGCTGGTCCTGGGCGTGCTGGCGGCAGCGCTGTTCTATGGCGATGCCATGCTCACCCCGGCGATCTCGGTGCTGTCTGCGGTAGAGGGCCTGACGATTGTCGAAGCGCGGCTGCAGCCACTGGTCCTGCCAATCGCCGCGCTGATCATGCTGGGCCTGTTCTTCATCCAGTCGCGCGGCACGGCCCGCGTCGGTGCCGTGTTCGGCCCGATCGTGCTGGTTTATTTCGCGGTCCTGGCGGCGCTTGGCATTGCCAACATCGTCACTCACCCCGAAGTCCTGACGATCGTCAATCCGGCCTGGGCGGTCGACTTCTTCCGTCACGATCCCAAGCTGGCCTTCCTCGCCATGGGTTCCGTGTTCCTTGCTGTCACCGGTGCAGAAACGCTCTACGCCGACATGGGCCACTTCGGCCGAAAGGCAATCGGGCTCAGCTGGATCGCGATTGTCTTTCCGTGCCTGCTGATCAACTACATGGGACAGGGTGCCCTGTTGCTCGCCAATCCGGCGGCGGTCGAAAATCCGTTCTACCTGATGGCTCCGGAATGGGCACGGCTGCCGCTGATCCTGCTGGCGACCTGCGCTACGATCATTGCCAGCCAGGCCGTTATTTCGGGCGCTTTCTCGGTCACGCATCAGGCCATCCAACTCGGCTTCCTGCCGCGGCTAAAGATCCTGCACACCAGCGCAAGAGCCGCAGGTCAGATTTACATTCCGGTGATCAACTGGGGCCTGTTGATCATGGTGCTGGTGCTGGTGATCGGCTTCGGGGAATCGACCCGGCTGGCTTCGGCCTATGGCATTTCAGTGGTGGGAACGATGCTGATTACCACCGCCATGCTGGCCTTCCTGCTGTTCAAGGTCTGGCGCTGGAACCGCTGGGCAGCGGCTGGCACCATTGCCCTGTTCGCCCTGGTCGATACGGCCTTCTTCCTGTCGAACATCGCAAAGATCGCGGACGGCGGCTGGGTTCCGCTGACGGTAGCCGGGGTGATCTTCATCATCCTGACCACCTGGGCCAAGGGACGCAACCTGCTGCGAGAACAGTTGCAGGCCGATGGCATGCCGCTTGAGACCTTCATCAATTCGACCCGGGAATCGGTGCACCGGGTCAAGGGCACTTCGATCTTCCTGTCCGCCGCCAGGGATGGGGTTCCGCCGGCCTTGCTGCACAACCTGAAGCACAACCAGGTGCTGCACGAGCATGTCATCCTGTTGACCATCGAGGTGACCGAAGAGCCGCGCGTCGCAGCCAAAGACCGTCTGGAACTGAGCCATGTCGGCCACGGCTTTCACCGGGTGGTGATGCGCTATGGCTTTACCGAGGAAATCGACGTGCCGCGCGATCTTGCCCCGGCGACCAAGTTCGGGATCGCACTCGATCCGATGCGGACCAGCTATTTCCTGAGCCGGCAAAAGCTGATTGCCGCGCGCGAAGTCGCGGGCATGGCGCTGTGGCGCGAACACCTTTTCGCCTGGATGTCGAAAGCCTCCGAATCTGCGATGGACTATTTCCAGCTGCCGTCCAACCGGGTGATCGAACTCGGCAGTCAGGTCCGGATTTAACAATTCTGGATCAAATTCAGGAATTCCAATAACACCAAACAAAATTGAGCAGTACCTGTCTAACACCCGGACACTTTGAACCAGATCCAGGCTCCACACGACTACCAGCATCCACCGGGCAAACGGTCGGGTGGGCTGCTGGAGGCAAAAATGACTGAACTTAAAATTCCGAGTGCTAGCTCACTTGAAAAGGCGTTCTTGCAGATTGGTATGAACAAACGCGAAGTTTCGCAGTCAATTGAAAAGACTCTCAAGGTCTATACTGCAAAGTTCAATCCCGACGATCACCCGGTTTGCGCGATTTTGGGCGAAGAGGCGTTCAACAAGCTGTGCAACCACAACACGGAACTGCTGGAAAAGGGGGTTGAACCACAAAAGCGGCTCGACGCAGTTACCGCCATGCTCGATCAGGAGATCATGCGGCTGATTCCGATAAGCGCCCGGCAGGCCGCGGACCTTGAAAAGGAACTCGCAGCGGCTCAGCAAGACGGCAAGCTCAAGTCCGGAGCTGCTGGCGGAACAGGTGCTGCAACGGCCAAGGCGGCCCCCTGGCTGGCACTGCTCAAGAAGTGGTTCGAATTTGAGAACCGTCACTACTCCTCTGTCCGCACCGGCAGTGCCTCTGGCGAAACCGGATCGGGCTTTGGGAAGAAATGGCGTACTCTGCGGGTTGTAGCCACCACGGTTGCAAACAACGCCACGATCAAGCTGTTTGGCTTTCCGATTTCAAGCATCAGCACCGTTGGCTGCCTGGTTGTTGCCACCCATTTCCGGGGACCGGGCGGTTTGATCCCGACAGCTGCGTACCCCCTGGTGGCTGGCGCAACCCGCAACGGCGTTACACAGTCGAACAGCGGAAATTCATGGGTCGTTTCCAAAGCTACCCTATTCGTCGACAACGATCCCAATCTCCAGAATTTGACCTACTTCGCCAGTTCCAGCGACGCCGGAATTTCGTTGTACGTTTCTGGCACCCCATGACTTCTCGGCGCGGCGATCCAGATCCTGGGGTCGCCGCGCCATGCTTGCTGAGCCGACAAGCGCCTTGCGAAACCACGATTATCATGGGAAGCGAGCGGCTTGCGGATTCAGCAAGCCAGAAGAGAGGATTGACGTGATGAATGGAAAACTGGCGTTGGCCTTGGTCGCACTCGGCTGTGCGGCAGCGCTGACTCCGGCCCCTGCTTTGGCCAAGACTGCGCGCTGCGATATCACCACGGCCGATGGTGAACGCTATCGCGGCCCCTGCGATTTTACGGCCCGCAAAGGCGGATCGTTCGACCTGATCCTGCCTGATGCAGCCGCGGAGATTGTTTACGTCAATTATATCGAGGTCACCCTGACCGCACCGGGCCGGGCCCGAATCGCCGGTTCGGTTCCCGGCCTTGGCAAGCTCAACCAATGGGGCTTGGTCTTGCGCGACAAGAAGGCACCTGCCTGTTGGCAAGGCGAATGGGGCCGGGTCTGCGTCTACTAGGCTAACAGACCCGATATCTCCCACAATGGGCCCGCCCCTGATAGCCGCGGACCGATGCCAAACCACCCAAGCCCCTTTACAGCGCGGATTCGTGCCGCCATAGGCTGTGGCCATGATCCGCACGATTGGCCTTACCCTGCGACTTATCCGCCCTTGGGCGTGAGCTGGCGTGCGCAGAGGCGGCACGCAGCGCCGCTCAAGGGACCTGACACCGCCATTTAGTCGCAGAGCCAATCAGAGATACCGTCATGACCATGCTGAAGAACCCGGGCGTCAAGTATCGCCCCTTCCCGCCGATCAACCTGCCCGACCGCCAGTGGCCGAGCCGCCAGATCACCCAGGCCCCGCGCTGGCTTTCCACCGACCTGCGCGACGGCAACCAGGCGCTGATCGATCCGATGGGCGCGGAAAAAAAGATGCGCTTCTTCGATCTGCTGCTGAAGGTCGGCTGCAAGGAAATCGAGGTCGGCTTTCCCGCATCGGGCGCGACCGACTTCGATTTCATTAGCGGCCTGGTCAAGGACGGCAAGATCCCTGACGATGTGACTGTCCAGGTGCTGACCCAATCGCGCCGCGACCTGATCGAGACCAGCTTTGCCAGCCTTGAAGGGGCGAAGACCGCAATCGTCCACCTCTACAACGCGGTGTCGCCGGTCTGGCGCAAGGTCGTGTTCGGGATGAGCAAGGACGAGATCAAGGCGATCGCGATCGAGGGTGCCAAGGTGCTGCGCGACCAGGCGGCCAAGTATCACGGAACCGACTGGGTGTTCGAATACAGCCCCGAAACCTTCTCGACCGCCGAAGTCGAATACTCGGTCGAGGTCTGCGCGGCGGTGATGGACGTGCTGCAGCCGACGCCGGAAAAGCCGATCATCTTCAACCTGCCCGCCACCGTCGAATGCGCTACGCCCAACATCTATGCCGATCAGGTCGAGCTGTTCGGGCGGATGATCCCCAACCGCGACAGCGTGGTGATCTCGCTCCACACCCATAACGACCGCGGCACCGGGATCGCGGCGGCCGAGCTCGGGCTGATGGCCGGCGGCGACCGGGTCGAAGGCTGCCTGTTCGGCAATGGCGAGCGGACCGGCAACTGCGACCTCGTCACAGTTGCCTTGAACATGTACACCCAAGGTGTTGATCCGCTGCTCGATTTCTCGAACATCGACGAGATCGCGAAGACCGTGGAATATTGCAACCAGCTGCCGATCCACCCGCGTCATCCCTATGTCGGCGAACTGGTCTACACCTCGTTCTCGGGCAGCCATCAGGACGCGATCAAGAAGGGCTTTTCCGCGCGCGAGAAGCAGAACGACGAGCTGTGGGAAATGCCCTACCTGCCGATCGATCCGGCCGATCTGGGCCGCGATTACGAGGCGGTGATCCGCGTCAATTCGCAGTCCGGCAAGGGTGGTTTCGCCTGGGTGCTGGAACAGGACCAGGGCCTGAAGCTGCCCAAGAAGATGCAGGCGCACTTTTCCAAGCACGTCCAGGAGCTGGCCGACGAGGTTGGCCGCGAACTGTTTGCCGAAGACATCTGGCAGGTGTTCCAGCGGGTCTATCACCTGGGCACCCCGCAGCATTTCCAGCTGCTCGATTATGAGGAAACCAAGGCTGCTGACGGCACCCGCCTGTTCGCTGGGAAGATCGCGGTCGATGACCAGGAACAGTCAGTCTCGGGCCGTGGCAACGGGCTGATCAGCTCGGTCGTGGCGACGATTTCCGATACCTTCGGCGTTGCGCTAGAGGTCAAGGACTATGCCGAGCACGCGATGACCGCCGGATCGGACGCACGCGCCGCAGCCTATGTCGAATGCATCGGCCCCGACGGAAAGACCGTGTGGGGCGTGGGCATCGACGAGGACATCGCCACCGCCTCGGTCCGCGCCGTTCTCAGCGCGGCGAACGAGGCGGCACGGGGTTAGTCGGGCAGCAGCACCATCTTGAGCGCCCCGGCCTCGCGCGCCTCGAACAGGCGATAGGCTTCGGCGCCCTGGCTGAGCGGCATGCGGTGGCTGACATAGCGTTCGGGCTTCAGGCGACCCGACTGGACCAGCGGGAACAGCGCAGGCAATTCCTCGGGCACCGAACAGGTTCCGACCCGGAAGGTCAGCCCGGCGGCAAAGGCGCGTTCGAGCGGAAAAGCGAAGCGGCGGCTCTGCTGGACGCCGATCACCGAAACGGTCCCCCGCCGGCGCACCAGCCGCAGCGCGAAATCGACCGTCGCGTCGCTGCCGACTACCTCGACCACGCAATCGAGCTTGGCCCCGTGGGTATCGGCCTTGATCCGCTCCAGCGCCTCGTCCGGGTGAAGCGCGATTGCGCCGGAAGCTTCTGCCATCGCGCGGCGCTCCGGGATCGGATCGATAGCGTAAACAACATGCGCGCCCATCACGAAGGCGCTGTCGACTGCCATCAATCCAATCGGCCCCAGCCCGATCACGGCAACGCTTGAGCCGGGGCGGATGTCGGCATTGCGCGCGCCGAACCACGCGGTGGCGAGCGCGTCGGTCATCATCAGCGCCTGTTCCATCGAGACGCCTTCGGGCACCGGCACGGCGTTCATGTCCGCCGCAGGGACCCGCACCGCTTCGGCCTGCGAGCCTTGCAGCTTGGCCGAAAGGCCATAGCAGGCCCCGGCGTTGAACTGGCAATTGGCGACATTGCCCGACAGGCATGATCGGCACGAACCACAGCCCACGGCAGCAGGGAGCATCACCTTGTCGCCCACCTTGAGCCGGTTTACCCCGCGCCCGACCTCGACCACCTCGCCCACTGCTTCATGGCCGACGCAGAAACCCAGGTCCTCGCTGAACCCATGGCCGTGGTAGATGTGCAGGTCCGATCCGCAGATCGAGCAAGCGGTGATCTTGACGATTGCGTCGCGGTCCGACTGCGGCACGGGATCGTCCATCGCCTCATAGCGCACATCGCGGGCGCCGTGGTATCGCAGGGCTTTCATACGTGGTTGACTCCCGACAGCTTCATTCCCCCCTCCCCTTGGGGAGGGGCTGGGGGTGGGGGTACTACGATGGCTTGGAGCCCCCACCCCAACCCCTCCCCAACGGGGAGGGGCGATGAGTGCTAGAGCGAATGTTCGGCGTAGCCCTCACCGCTCGTTCATCGCGACGTATTCCTTGATCTTGGCCTTGCCGAGCTGGCTCATGTGGACCTCATCCGGACCATCGGCGATCCGCACGAAGCGGTTGAGCGTGAAGAACCGGGCCACCGGCGTATCGTCGCTCACCCCCATCCCGCCGTGAACCTGGATCGCGCGGTCGCAGACGGTCTGGGCCATCTGCGGGGCGACCACCTTGATCGCGGCGATCAGGTCCTTGGCGACCTTGTTGCCAAAGCGATCCATCGCATCGGCGGCCTTCAGCGTGAGCAGCCGCGACATTTCGATCTCGCAGAAGCTCTTGGCTACATCCTGGCGGATGCTCGACTGGTCGGCGAGCTTCTTGCCGAAGGCGACGCGATCGTCGGCGCGGCGGGCCATGATCTCAAGCGCGCGCTGCGCCTGGCCGATCGAGCGCATGCAGTGGTGGATGCGGCCCGGCCCAAGGCGGCCTTGCGCAATCTCGAACCCGCGGCCTTCGCCCAGGATCAGGTTCTCCTTGGGCACGCGGACATTGTCGAACCGCAGCTCAACCTCCCCGCCCGGCGAATTATGCGATCCGAACACGGTCAGGTGGCGGACGATAGTGATCCCCGGTGTGTCCGGTTCGACCAGGATCTGCGAATGCTGGGCGTGACGCGGCGCGTCGAAGTGGGTCTTGCCCATCACGATCCAGATCATGCAGCGCGGGTGCATCGCGTTGGAGATCCACCACTTGCGCCCGTTGAGGACATAGTGATCGCCATCGGGCATGATCGACAGTTCCAGGTTGGTCGCGTCGGACGAGGCCACCTGCGGCTCGGTCATCACATAGGCCGATCGGATTGTACCATCGAGCAGTGGCTTCAGCCACTTTTCCTGCTGCTCGGGCGAACCGAACTTGGCCAGCACTTCCATGTTGCCGGTATCAGGGGCCGAGCAGTTGAGCACCTGGCTGGACCATGGCACCCGGCCGAGCAGTTCGGCGATCGGCGCATATTCAAGATTGGTCAGTCCGGGCGAAAACTCGCCGAATTCGTGCGGCAGGAACAGGTTCCACAGCCCCTCTGCCCGCGCCTTGGCCTTGAGCTCTTCCATCCCCGGCCATTCCTGCCACTGGTTGGCGGGATCGGTGACGAAATCGTGATAGGACTGCTCATTGGGATAGATGTGCTGGTCCATGAAGGCGCTGACCTGGGTCAGCAGGGCCTTGACCTTGTCGCTATGCTCGAATGGCCTGCTGCCGGTTTGGTGG
>NZ_DJUW01000027.1 GCF_002440635.1 Novosphingobium sp. UBA6272
GCCAAACCGGCAGCAGGCCAAGATATCGACTTTCAACCGATCCTCGGAGCCTGATTGCCCGCGAAAACGCCCTGGTCAGCTTCTGTTTGGACGCAGGCTCGAGCGTATGGGTAAGCTCGCAGCAGGATCAAGCCGCAGCTCGAACAACAGCGACAGCGCTCCGGACCAGAGTCGATGGGCTCATGACCGCAAATCCAACTTGGGGGCCAGGTTGGGCATTGTCCGAGATCGCCAAGTCTGAGGACACCAAAGACAAAGATATCAAGCCCTTGGCCAAACTGCTGTCCCAGAAGTGTGAGAACACCAAGGGCGACGAAAATCCCGGAGTGATCGCATACCAAAATATGGGTGGTCAGCTTGGGGAGTTTGCTGACGATGAAGGCATCAAAGGTGTTTGGTACCTTGGCCTAAACGGCACTCTCGCACGGTCCAACTACGGCTATCTTACGCAGACCCCATTGACCAAATCCGAAGTCAGTAAGACCAAGTACAAGGTGCAAGGGTTTGGTGGATGGATCTTCCCTTCAGGCAACGCATCACTCACCGGATGGTTCTCGTATGCAAGGACGTTCACCCCCGGCGAAGATGTTGAGCTCTGCGCACCCAACGGAGTTGGGTCTCAGATTCAGTGCTTTACCGGGGCTCTTGGCGCACCTGTCCAATCGGATCGATACACGGTCGGTGGAGAAGCGAGAGTGCTGTTTGCCCTTGGACGGTCAGCTGACAGTGCCAAAATCGGTATCGCTCCAACCGTAAGCTATGAAGTGAAGAGCGATGCATTCTATCTGGAATTGCCAGTCTACCTTGCACCCGCGAAGGATGGCAAACGCCTCAATGGCGGAGTTCGCATGGCCTATGACACATCAAAAGACGACTTCGCCATAGGTCTGTTTGTGGGGGTGCCCTTCTCGATATTCTTCAATTGAGGCATCCACCAACGCCCCATCTCCCTCGGCGAACGACATTGACTCCCCTGCCCCCGCGCGCGAGGGCGGGGGCAGTCATTTTCGGGTCCGGTAGTGCCGGTAGCCCAAGCGATTTGGGAGTTTGCCATCATGAAGTCACGCCTGCTGATCGCCGGTGCCGCGCTTGCCGCGCTGGCCGTACCGTTCGCCACTGCCCAGCTTGGCGCCCAGGTTGCAGAGGTTGTCGCCAAGGCCCGGATCGGGGCCTGGGGTTTTGATGCCACCGGCCAGGACAAGTCGGTCAAACCCGGCGACGATTTCTTCCGCTTCGTTTCGGGCGCCTGGTACGACAAGGCCGAGATCCCGGCCGATCGTCCCAGCCTGGGCACGTTCTATGACCTGCGCGAAACGACCCAGGATCAGGTCAAGAGCCTGATCACTGCCGCTCCGGCGACCAGCAAGGTTGGCGCCTTCTATGCCAGCTTCATGGATGAAAAGCGCCTCGAGGCGGTCGGCCTCGCTCCGCTCAAGCGCGATGTCGCCGCAGTCAACGCGATCCAGACCAAGGCCCAGTTCGCTCGTTACATGGGCGCCACAAATGGCCGCTTCGGCAGCTCGGTGATCGACATGGGGGTTGGCGCGGATACCGCCAATCCGGAAATCAACGTGCTCTATCTGGGTCAGGGCGGAATCGGCCTGCCCGAGCGCGAGTACTATTTCGCCGACCAGTTCAAGAAGCAGCGCGAGGCCTACAAGGCCTATATCGTCCGCACGATGAAGATGCTGGGCAATGCCGATCCGGAAAAGGCCGCCGACATCATCATGGGCTTCGAAGCCGAGATCGCCTACAAGAGCTGGAAGATTGCCGATCGCCGCCAGATCGAAAAGGTCAACAATCCGATGAGCTCGGCCGAACTGGCCAGCTATGCCCCGGGTCTGGACTGGGCGCAGTACTTTGCCGGGGCCAAGGTGCCCGCGCAAAAGCGGCTGATCGTGGGTGAGAACACGGCGGTCAAGGCAATCGCGCAGATCTATGCCCAGACCCCGCTTTCCACGCTGAAGCTGTGGCAGACCTTCCATGTCGCAGATCAGGCCGCGCCCTATCTGAACAAAGCGATGGTCGATAACCGCTTTGAATATACCAAGACCCTGTCGGGCGTTGCGGTCAACCGCGAACGCTGGAAGCGCGGCGTCGACCTGGTCGGTGGTCAGCTCGGCGAGCTGGTCGGCCAGGAATATGTCGCCAAGTTCTTCCCGCCTTCGTCGAAGGCCAAGATGGAAGTGCTGGTCGCCAATCTGAAGGTCGCCATGGCCAGCCGGATCAAGAGCAACAGCTGGATGAGCGACACGACCAAGGCCGCCGCGCTCGAAAAGCTCAGCAAGATGGAAGTGATGGTCGGCTATCCCGACAAGTGGCGTTCCTATGCCGGCCTCAACATCGTGGCGGGTGACCTGTACGGCAACGTCCAGCGCGCTGGACAGTTCAACGCCGCCTACAACATGGCGGACCTTGGCAAGAAGGTCGATCGCAAGAAGTGGGGCATGAACCCGCAGACCGTGAACGCCTATAATGGCGGGCTGGAAAACAAGATCGTCTTCCCGGCCGGCATCCTGCAGGCACCGTTCTTCGATCCCAACGCCGACGATGCGGTCAACTATGGCGCGATCGGCGGCGTGATCGGGCACGAGATCATCCACGGGTTCGACGATCAGGGCCGCAAGATCGATGCCACCGGCGCGGTGCGTGACTGGTGGACCGCGGAAGACGCCAAGCGCTTTGAAGAGCAGGCCAAGATCTTCGGCGCGCAATATGCCGCGTTCGAAGTGGTGCCGGGTGCCTTCATCAACCCCGACCTGACCATGGGCGAAAACATCGCCGATCTGGGCGGGATCTCGATCGCGCTCGACGCCTACCGCACCGCACTTGGCGGCAAGGATGCGCCGGTGCTTGACGGGATGAGCGGCGAACAGCGCGTGCTGCTGGCCTGGGCGCAGGTCTGGCGGGCCAAGGCCCGTGAAACCTCGCTGCGCAATCAGGTCGCGACCGATCCGCACAGCCCGGCCCAGTATCGCGCCTTCGCACCGCTGCGCAACGTCGATACCTGGTACGCCGCGTTCAACGTTCAGCCGGGCGACAAGCTTTACATCGCCCCCGATAAGCGTGCCCGCCTCTGGTAGGAGGCGGTATCGTTCAGTTGCCAGTCACGGGGGCGGCGCTTAGGCTGCCCCCATTGCCTTATCTGCCATGAGGATCCGATCCATGCGCAAGCTTTCTCTAGTTTCGATGTCCGCTTTGGTCCTGGCCGGCTGTGCCGCTTCCAGCGCCGAACCCGCTCCGGCCCCGGTCGCCACGGCTACCCCGGCCCCCTACGCTCCGGCCATTCCCAAGGGCACCGGGATCTTCGCCGAGCCTTCGACACTGCCGTTCCAGGCCCCCGATTTCTCGAAGATCAAGGAAAGCGACTACGAACCCGCGATCGAGCAGGGAATCACCATCTGGCTGGCCGAGATCGACGCGATCGCCAATAACCCTGCCGCACCCACATTTGATAACACGATGGTGGCGATGGAAAATTCGGGCCAGATGCTGACCCGGGTCTATTACGTGTTCGGCGCGCTGACTTCGGCCAACACCAACGACAACCTCGATGCGATCGACAGCCGCATGTCGCCCAAGCTGGCCGCGGCGCGCGATGCGATTACGCTCAACCCCAAACTGTTCGCCCGGATCAAGACGCTTTACGATGCCCGTGACACACTGGGTCTGGCGCCGGACCAGATGCAGGTGCTGACGCTGGCTTATGAAAACATGGTCCGCAATGGTGCCAACCTGTCGGATGCCGACAAGGCCCGGCTGACCGACATCAATGGCCAGCTTTCGACCCTGCAGACCGATTTCGGCCAGAAGCTGACCAAGGGCACCAAGGATGGCGCGCTGATGGTGACCGACCGCAAGGCGCTGGCCGGCCTGTCCGATGCCGACATAGCCGCCGCCGAAAAGACCGCGGCCGATCGCGGACTGGCCAAGGGCAGCTTCGTTCTGTCGATGCAGAACACCACCCAGCAGCCGCTCGCCGCATCGCTGACCAACCGCGCGACCCGTCAGGCTCTGTTCGAGAAAAGCTGGAACCGCAGCGAGCGCGGCGATGCCAACGATACCCGCGGCCTGATCACCAAGATCGCGGCACTGCGCGCGGAAAAGGCCAAGCTGCTCGGTTTTGACAGCTTCGCGGCCTATGCCCTGTCCGACCAGATGGCCAAGACCCCGGAGCGCGCGATCGGCCTGCTCGAAGGCTTCCTGCCCGCGCTGGGCGCCGCCCAGAAGAAGGACGCAGCCGATCTCAACGCGCTGATCAAGAAGCAGGGCGGCAAGTTCACCGTCACCCCGGGAGACTGGGACTATTACGCCGAGCAGCTGCGCAAGCAGCGCTACGCGCTCGACCAGAACGAGGTGAAGCCGTACCTGGAAATCACCAACGTGCTGGAAAACGGCGTGTTCTATGCCGCCAACCAGCTCTATGGCCTGACCTTCAAGAAGCGCACCGACATCCCGGTCTATCATCCGGATGTCACCGTCTACACCGTCTATGACCAGGACGGCAGCGAGCTGGCACTGTTCTATTTCGACCCGTGGAAGCGCGACAACAAGTCCGGCGGCGCGTGGATGTCGAACTTCGTCGACCAGAACGGGCTGACCGGAACCAAGCCGGTGGTGTTCAATGTTGAGAACTTCACCAAGCCGGCAGCCGGCCAGCCGGCGCTGATCACCTGGGACGATGCCAACACCATGTTCCATGAATTTGGCCATGCCCTTCACGGCATGCTGTCAAACCAGCGCTATCCCTCGATCTCTGGCACCAACACCGCGCGCGACTTCGTGGAGTTCCCCAGCCAGTTCATGGAAAACTTCATGACCGAGCCCAAGGTGCTGGCCAACTTCGCCAAGCACTACAAGACCGGCGCGCCGATGCCGGCCGAACTGATCGCCAAGATCGAAAAGGCCAATACCTTCAACCAGGGCTATGCACTGGGTGAAGTGATGACCGCGGCGCTGCTCGACCTGAAATGGCACTCGATGGGTCCGGGCATGACCCCCAGCGACGTCAACGCCTTTGAGCAGAGCACCATGGCCTCGCTCGACGCCAAGGGGCTGCAGACCAGCCTGGTGCCGAGCCGCTATCGCACCAGCTATTTCCGCCACATCTGGGGCGGCGGCTATGCCGCAGGCTATTACGCCTACAGCTGGACCGAGATGCTCGATCACGACGCCTATGCCTGGTTCAAGGAGAATGGCGGCATGACCCGCAAGAACGGGCAGCACATCCGCGACACCATCCTGTCGAAGGGCCATTCGCAGGACTATTCGGTGATGTACCGCAACTTCGCCGGGCGCGATCCCAGCGTCGAACCGATGCTGAAGGCGCGCGGACTGAAGTAAGGCAAATTAGATCCTCTCCATTTGCGGCATTCGCCAAAAATGGAGAGGAACTAAACCACCAGAGCCCGTGCGCCCGGATCGCCCAGCCAGCGCGCAGTTACGCCCCAGACCCGTTCGATAACCTCGGCCGACAGCGCCTGTTCGGGCGGACCATCGGCGACCACCTGGCCACCGTTCAGCACTACCACGCGCCCCGCATGGTTCATCGCCTGGGCCAGATCGTGCAGCACCAACGCCACGCCCAGTCCCTCCCCGGCCAGCTTGCGGAAATGCCGCAGCAGCGTCAGCTGGTGCGCCAGATCGAGGTTGGCGAGCGGCTCGTCGGCGAGCAGCCAGCATGGCTCGCCCGCCAGCACCCGCGCCAGCATCGCGCGGGCCCGCTCTCCGCCGGACAGGCGCGATAGCGGGCGCTGGCGGAAGTCGCTGAGCTGCATGTCGGCCAGAGCCCGGTCGATCGCCGCACGGTCGGCCTCGGCGCCCAGGTTCCACGGCAGACGGCCCAGCCCGGCCAGCACCTCAACCGACAGGTCCCAGGCCAGCTCGGCCTGCTGCGGCAGGAAACCGATCCGCCGGGCGCGGTCGGCCGGGTCGAGATCGGCCAGCAGATCGGCGTCGAGCCGGACAGACCCGCCGTCCAGCGGCAGAATCCCGGCGAGCGCGGTCAGCAGGCTGCTCTTGCCCGCGCCGTTGGGGCCGCAGATCGCGGTCACCTCACCCTGCCGCAATTGCAGGGTTACGCCGCCAAGCCGGGTGCCGAGGGAAAGCGATTGGGCGGCGATCGTCATGCCAGCTCCCTCCGCATCCGCAGCAGCAACGCCAGGAAGAATGGCGCCCCCAACAGCGACAAGGCGATCCCCAGTCGCAGCTCGCTCTGCAGCGGCAGCACCCGGCACAGGCAATCGGCGACCAGCAACAGCAAGGCCCCGGCCAAGGCGCTCGGCACGATCAGTTGGGACGGGCGGCGATCGGTGTAACGGCGCATCAGGTGCGGCACGATCAGCCCGACAAAGCCGATGATTCCGGCCGCGGCGACCCCCGCACCGACCGTCAGCCCGACCCCGCCGATCATCAGCAGCTGAAGCCGCCGCGGTTCAACCCCCAGCGAGCGCGCCGCTGCCTCGCCCAGCGTCAGTGCGTCGAGCGCCTTGCCGGCCCGCAGCAACAGCGCGATCCCGGCCACGGTCAGTGGTGCGGCGAACCACACCTCGTGCCACGACCGGTCGGTCAGCGCGCCCATCAGCCAGGTGACGATCTCGCTCATTGCGAAGGGCGTTGGCGAAAGGCTGATCGCCAGGCTCATCAGTGCCCCGGCCAGGCTGGCGATGATCATCCCGGCCAGGGTGAACAGCAGCGCCGACCCGGTCCGTCCGGCGATCATGCCGAGCAAGGCCATTGCTCCGGCAGCACCCAGCAGCGCGAACAGCGGCAGGATCCAGGGGGTTCCGGCAAGGCCGGTCCAGAAGCTCAGCACCGCGCCCAGCGCTGCGCCGGGGGCGATCCCGAACAGTCCGGGATCGGCCAGCGGATTGCGGAGATAGCCCTGCATCGCCGCCCCCGCCGCGCCCAGCCCCGCGCCCAAAACCAGCGCCAGCACGGCGCGCGGCAGGCGCAGTTCGGTCAGGATTATCAGGGCGTTGGGAGACAGATCCGCGAACGGATCGAGCCAGACCCGGCCTGCCAGCAGCGACAGCGGCGCGACCAGCACGATGCCGATCAGCAGCAGCAGGTTGGGCCGGCTCACAGCGAACGCCGCACTTGCGCCAGCCGCTCGGCGGCCTTGATGATCGTCGGCCCGCCGCACCACAGCAGCACCGGATCGAGCCGCTCACGCCGGGTCCGCGTCAGTCCGGCCAGCGCCGGATGCGAGAGCAGGCGGTCTTCTTCGGAATAGGTATTTCCAGCCGCCAGAATCAGCCGCGGCGGATCGGCCAGCATCACTTCCAGCGGCAGCATTTCGGCCTGATGCAGGCCCTTCTGGGCGGCGAAATTGACAAAGCCGGTGCGCGCCAGCAGTTCGGTGATAAGCGTCCCCTCGCCCGGCACGATCCCGCCCGATTGCCACACAACGGTCGGCACCGGCGGCCCCGGCGGCGGCGCCGCGGCGGCGAGCGCGGCGTCGATCTGCCTAACCAGCGCCTCGCCGCGCTCCGGATGCCCGGCGATCCTCGCGAGGCTGCGGATCTGCGCCTTGTTTTCGGCAATCGTCCCGGCCAGGCCAAACGCCTCGAACCGGTAGCCCAGCCGCTCCAGCGCCATCCGCGTGCCCGGCGCGGTAAAGCTTGAGCCAACCACCACCTGCGGACGCAGCGCCAGCACTTCCTCGACCGTCCCGCTGACCCCGGTCATCGCCCGGGCGCGGGCCAGGTCCATCGAGCTGGAGGCGGGGTCCTGGCTATAGCTGGAGATCGCCAGCAGCTGCTGTGGATCGGCGACCTCCGCCAGAATCGCATCTGTGCAGGGGTTGAGGCTGACGATGGTGGGGTGATTTTGCGGTGCCTTGACCTGCGGCGGCGCGGCGGGGGAGCATGCGGCGAGTAAAATTGGGAGAAGCATCCAAACGATCCTCCCTGTTCGCGCCGCGAATGGGGAGGTGGCAGGGCGCAGCGCTGACGGTGGGGCCTTCGGCACTGGCGGAATGGCCCCACCGTCAGTCCCTTTGGGACTGCCACCTCCCCATCGCTTCGCGACAGGGAGGATTTTGGCCGTTCTTACCACTTCACGCGGACCCCGGCATAGGCCGAGCGGCCATAGGTGCCGTATCCCGCGACCGTCTGGTAGCTCTCATCGGTCAGGTTCTCGACCCGGCCGTAGAGCTCCAGCTTGTCACCCAACGGCACCGAGGCGCGTAGCGTGACGAGGGCATAGCCATCGAGCCGGGTGAGGTTGCCGGCATCGTCGAAGCTGTCGCCCACCAGCCGCAGATCGGCCCCCAGCTTGAGGCCAGCCAGCGGGGTGCGCCAGTCGATCGAGGAGGTCAGCGCGTGCCTGGGCCGGCGGGCCAGTTCTGTGCCGGTGTTGCGGTTGACGGCGTCGAGGTAGCTATAGACCGCGCCGACCCGCAGGTTTTCGTCAACCTGCGCGCCGCCTTCGAGTTCAAAGCCCTGCGCGCGGGTCCGGCCGATGTTGAAATAGCCGGTCGGCGAAACGTAATCGATCAGGTTCGAGCTGTCGCGTCGATAGGCGGTAGCGGCGAAGTACAGCCCGCGACTGCGGCTACCATGTTCGATGCCGAAATCGAAGGCGGTCGAGGTTTCAGGCTTGAGACCCGCATTCCCGCCGTAGCCATAAAGCTGGCTGAGCGTCGGTGCCTTGAAGCCTTCGCCAAAGCTGGCCTTGATCCGCCAGGCATCGCCCAGCCGAACCGTGCCGTTGGCCCCGAAGGTCCAGTTGCTGCCGTAGCGGTCATGATCGGTCAGCCGAACCCCGGCGGCGAGGCTGAGCGGGCCGGGCTGGAACTGGATCATGGCGAAGCCGCTGGACAGCCGCGCGGTCTTCTCGCTGTCGAACGTGGTCGAGAACCGGGTCCATTCGCTGTCACCGCCGAACAGCAGGGCGAGCCGGTCGCCGGCGTCGATCTTGCCGGCAACGTCGACGCGCCAGCTGCGCCCGACGGTGTCGAACGAGGAGGCCGGGCCAAAGCTGCGGTCGAAATAGGAGCGGCGGGTATCGGACAGGGCGACGCCGCCGCGCAGGCTGAAGCCATCACTGTCATACTCAAGCCCGGTGCGCCCGCTGGCCTGGCGGGTGGTCTGGTATTCCAGCGTATCGGCAAAGGCATAGGTCGGCGGCGGGAAGCCGTCGAAATCGACCCGGCTATCGGCATAGCGGGCCGTGGCGGTGAACTTCAGTCCATCGGCCAGATCGGCCCGCCCGCGCAGCGCGCCTTGCCACTGGCGGAATCCGTCGCGCTCGGTACCCGGGGCGAAAGCCGAAATCCCGTCGGTCGAGACGTAGCCGCCCGAAGCGGTCAGGCCATAGCCCGATCCGGTCTTGCCCAGCGTTGCATTGGCGCTAACCGAATCGTTGGCGCCATATTCGAGTCCGGCGTCGAGCCCGTCGAATTCGCGGCTGGTGACCGCCAGCACCCCGCCCATCGCGTCACTGCCCCAGGCCACCGAGTTGGAGCCACGCAGCAGTTCGATCTTGCCGATCCCGCCGGTCAGCAGCGTGCCGAAATCGAACCCGCCCGATGGCGCGGCCTGATCCTGCATCCGCACGCCATCGATCATCACCACAACCTGTTCGGACGGCGCACCGCGCACGAACAGGCTGGTCTGGCTGCCCAGCGGCCCGCTGCGCGCCAGGCTGACGCCGGGCAGGCGTTCGAGCACGCGCGAAAGGTCCGGGCCCTGGACCTGCTTGATTTCGTCCAGCCCGATCACGCTGATCGACTGGCCGCTCAGGTCAACGCGTTCGCTCTGGCCCGAGGCAAGTACGGTAATCGTCGTATCCAAGGGCACTGTCGTCATGCAAGTGCCGGCGCAGATTCGCGCTTCATCCTCGCCGCCTACGGTGTCCTGCGCCACCGCAGGCGAAGCAACAACCAGCGAACAACCCAGCAATAACAGATATTTCACACGCAATACTCCCGTCATGAACAAGCCGTTCATGGCGAAAGCGCCCGCACCATTGCGGGCCTTGCGCTGCATTCCGGTACACCCCGCCCGGCTGCGGAACGACCGTCATGGGCAGGTCTACTGGCTCCCGGATCGTCGCTTTGAACCCGCCTTCCCGGCCGAAACCAGTGGCATAATGGGCCCATCACTCCCCGGTCACAGTTGCGGGGGCAGCGCAGGGTTTGAACCTGCTTCCCTCTTAGGCCTGCTTGCACAGGCAACCCGTGACGTGGGCCGCGCGATAGTCCCGCCGCCGCTAATGCGCAAGTTCCAGCTTTTTCATGGTCGCTTAGCATTTTTTGAAGGCTTCACGGCTATGCGCGGGACTGTTCCGCTTCGGCACGCCGCGAAACGCGCCGTGGCGGGAATTCGCCGCTCCGGCTACGCGCCTCGGCGCGTAAGTCTGCTGCAAAAGGACCCGAGTGAACCACGCTTTCGCCCTTCCCTATGAACCGCGCCCGCGTGACTTTGCCGCGCGGCTGAAGCGGCGCGGGCTGCGCAAGCTGGGCGCGCGGGGGCGGCGCAAGCATATCGGCCGGCGGGCGCTGGTGCTGCTGGCGGCGGTCGCAGTCCCTGCCCTTGCCGCGCCCGACAGCTGGCGCGATTTCAACATCGGCAGCGCCGGCAGCTCTGACTTCGCGATGGAGCCGATGCCGTTCGAGCAGCAGGGTGCGAGTTTCCCCGGTTCGGCGTTCTACTATCTCGCCGCTGAAGATACCGCACCCGACATGATCGCCGAAGGCCAGTTCGCCAGCGACGGAACCTTCGCCAGCCTGACCGACTTTGCCGGCGGGCCGGTCGCCCGGGCGATGCGGATGGACCTGTCGGGCGTCGACCGCAGCCGCGCGCTCGATTGCCTGACGGCCGCGATCTATTATGAAGCCGCCAGCGAGCCCGATCAGGGCCAGCGCGCGGTCGCGCAGGTGGTGCTTAACCGCGTCGCGCATCCGGCCTATCCCAACACGGTCTGCGGGGTGGTTTATCAGGGCAGCGAGCGCAGCACCGGCTGCCAGTTCAGCTTTACCTGCGACGGCGCATTGGGTCGCCGGCCCAGCACTTTTTTCTGGGAACGCGCGCGGCGCACCGCAGCGGCGGCACTCGCGGGCTATGTCGAACCCAGCGTCGGCCTCGCGACCCATTACCACACGATCCAGATCCACCCCTATTGGGCGCCCAGCCTGAACTTCATCACCACGATCGGCGCGCACCGCTTCTACAGCTTCAAGGGCAAGGCCGGCCAAAGCGGCACCTTCCGCTTCGCCTTTGCCGGGGGTGAGCCGATGGCCGTGCCTCACGCCCGCAACCCGGCGGCTGACAAGACCCCCGATCCAGTGCTTGATCCGCTGGCGCTGCAGAAGGCTTATGACAGCGGCTATCAGAGCGCAGCCCAGGCCGCGCCCGGCCTTAACCAGCCCGGCGATGTCGGCCAGCCGGTCGGCCGCCCGGCCGCCGCGCCGCGCTATGCCCCCGACGTCGAGCAGCGCGGCGGGGACAAGCAGTACGCCGGCGAAAAATTGCCGGGTTCGACGGTCAAGCCGGAATATCAGAACTCCGGCCAGTGGATCGGCCAGCCGGGGAAATAGGGGATCGCCGCCCCTCTTGGTAAAACCGCGTCAACCATTCCGCGACACCAAGGCTTAGCGCGGCGCTGCTAGACCGCGATTCCAATAGTCCGGTTGAGAACATAACGCATGACCCTCCGCTTTGCCGCTGCCCGTCCGGTGGCGCTGCCTTCCTATCTCGTCCGCGCCCAGCAGGGCCGGATCACCGCCCGCGCCGCCAATGACAATGGCGATAGCGAGAGCCGCAGCAACGTGCTGCGCGCCGCCCTGCAGCACTTTGCCAAGCTTGGCCTCGCCGCTGCGGCCGATGCCCGCGACCAGGCCCGCACCGCGCATTTCGCGGGAGATCGTGCGGGCTATCTCCACTGGCTGGCAATCTGCCGTACGCTCGACCGGCGCATGGCGACCGCGCTGGCAAGCAATCTGGCCAAGCGCGCCAAACACTGACGTAAGATCGACCCAACTAAGGAAGTCTGGCTCCAGGCCTGACCGACAGGATAGGTACGCAACGCCAGCGTTGCGCCCTTCCCTTGTCGCGTCGGCGCGCAAGTCACACTGCTTATTGCAATTGCGAACTATTATCACGAAATAGTTGGTCCTACGACCTTTTACTACCTTGCAATCGCGAAATCACCGGACTAGGGCGATGATATTAGCCGGACACCTGCAACCAGCGGGATGGGAAAGGTCGTCCGAATTGCAGCCGCGATCCCGCATTCGCAGGAAGGACGATTTCGCAACATGGCTCGCAAGAAGATTGCCTTGATCGGCGCCGGCATGATCGGTGGCACGCTCGCACACCTCGCCGCCAAGAAGGAACTGGGCGACATCGTCCTGTTCGACATTGCCGAAGGCATTCCCCAGGGCAAGGCGCTCGATCTGGCGCAGTGCGGCCCGGTTGAAGGCTTTGACTGCCAGATCAAGGGCACCAACGATTATGCCGACATCGCCGGAGCCGACGTGGTGATCGTCACCGCCGGGGTGCCGCGCAAGCCGGGGATGAGCCGCGATGACCTGCTGGGCATCAACTTGGGTGTGATGAAGGCGGTGGGCGAAGGGATCAAGAACCACGCTCCTGATGCTTTCGTGATCTGCATCACCAACCCGCTCGACGCGATGGTCTGGGCGCTGCGTGAATTCAGCGGCCTGCCGCACAACAAGGTGGTCGGCATGGCCGGTGTGCTGGATAGCGCCCGCTTCGCCACTTTCCTCGCCTGGGAATTCGGCGTCTCGGTCAAGGACGTCAACGCCTTCGTGCTCGGCGGCCACGGCGATACCATGGTGCCGGTGCTCGAATATTCGACCATCAGCGGCATTCCCGTCACTGACCTGGTCAAGATGGGCAAGAGCTCGAAGGCCCGCCTCGACGAAATCGTTGCCCGCACCCGCGCCGGCGGCGGCGAGATCGTCGGCCTGCTCAAGACCGGCTCGGCCTATTACGCCCCCGCCACCAGCGCGATTGCCATGGCCGAAGCTTACCTCGGCGACCAGAAGCGGATCCTGCCTTGCGCGGTCCACGTCAAGGGCCAGTACGGGCTCGACGGGCTCTATGTCGGCGTGCCGGTGGTGATCGGCAAGGACGGTGCCGAGGAAGTCATCGAGATCGCCCTCGACGATGAGGCCAAGTCCAACTTCCAGGTCAGCGTCGATGCGGTCAAGGAACTGCTGGTGGCCTGCAAGGCGATTGAGCCTACCCTTGGTTAAGGCGCTCGCCTCACTTGGGACGCTTGGCCTGATGCTGAGCGCGCCACTTGCAGGCGAAGAGGTGCCGCTGCCCGACGCGGGGTGGAAGGCCGTGGGGGTGTTTCGCGACGTCTGCTTGGCCACCCGCGGCAAGGGGATGGACGCGGCCGTGGCCGCGATCCTGGCACAACGTGGGATCAAGGAAGGTCCGAACCTGCCTGGCTATGGAACCCGTGCTGCACCGATGCGCACCTTCGAAGATGCAGCGGGGCGAGAATACCTAATCCGACCCGGTAAGCGCGGTCGCTACGGCTGTTTCGTCGTGCAACCAACTTCGCCCGCCGATACAGCGGGATTGCTTTCCGGATCGGTCAAGGCTGCACTCGATGCGACTGAAGGCCTGACTGCCAAATCGAGCAAAGAGAAGAAACAAACCTACTTCGAGTGGTCGATATCAGGCTCGAAGGATGACATTCGCATGACGCCAAACTCTGGCGTCGGTGGCATCCTGATCAATCTGGAAGTTTATTGAACAGCAACAATGTCTTGGCCTGAACTCGCTGGTGTCTGGTGACACGGGTCGTCAAAGGATTTCAAAATGAGCATCCTCGTAAACAAGAACACCAAGGTCATCACCCAGGGGATGACCGGTGCCACCGGCACCTTCCACACCCAGGCGGCGCTCGATTACGGCACGCAGATGGTGGCGGGCGTGACCCCCGGCAAGGGCGGGACCGAGCATATCGGGCTGCCGCAGTTCGATAGCGTCGCCGAGGCCAAGGCCGTCACCGGCGCGACCGCTTCGTGCATCTACGTTCCGCCCCCGGGCGCGGCCGATGCGATCCTTGAGGCGATCGATGCCGAGATCGAGCTGATCGTCTGCATCACCGAAGGTATTCCGGTGCTCGACATGGTCAAGGTCAAGCGCGCGCTGACCGGCAGCAAGAGCCGCCTGATCGGCCCCAACTGCCCCGGCGTGCTGACCCCGAACGAATGCAAGATCGGGATCATGCCGGGTTCGATCTTCAAGAAGGGCTCGGTCGGCGTGGTCTCGCGCTCGGGCACCCTCACCTATGAAGCCGTGTTCCAGACCACCCAGATCGGCCTGGGCCAGACCACCGCGGTCGGGATCGGCGGCGATCCGGTCAACGGCACCAACTTCATCGACGTGCTCGAGCTGTTCCTGGCCGATGACGAGACCAAGTCGATCATCATGATCGGCGAAATCGGCGGCGATGCCGAAGAGCAGGCCGCGCAGTTCCTGATCGACGAGGCCAAGCGCGGCCGCAAGAAGCCGATGGCTGGCTTCATCGCCGGGCGCACGGCCCCTCCGGGCCGCCGCATGGGCCACGCCGGGGCGATAGTATCGGGCGGCAAGGGCGATGCCGAAAGCAAGATCGCGGCGATGGAAGCCGCCGGGATCCGCGTCTCCGCTTCACCCAGCCTGCTGGGCGAAACGCTGGCCGAAGCGCTTAAGGAACGCGCCTGAGTAGAAACCCCTGCCCCCGGTTCAGGCCGGGGGCAACCATGATGCGGGCATGCGCGTTCTCCTCCCCGGGAGCGCTCCGGCCTCGGAAGACCAAAACGGAAAGGGCTGCCTGAGATGGGCAACGAGAGCCACGATTTCCTCCCCGACGATCCCCAGCCGGGTCCCAGCTGGGCCCGTCCCGACTGGCGCTCTGCGCAGGACGACCTGACCGCAGCGCTCGATCCGACGCAGATGCAGGTCGCGGTCAAGGCGGCGGCAGCCAAGGCCGGCGCGGCGATGGATGCGCGCGCGGTGGAGGAAGCTGCGGCGGATTCAATCCGGGCGATGATGCTGGTGCGCACCTACCGCGTGCGCGGGCATCTGGGGGCGGATCTCGATCCGCTGGGGCTCAGCCACCAGAACCTGCCGGCCGATCTTGATCCCGCCTACCATGGGTTTTCCGGCGCTGCGCTGGACCGCAAGGTTTACCTTGGCGGCACGCTCGGCCTGGAATGGGCCACGGTGCGCGAACTGGTTGATGTGCTGAAGCGCAATTACTGCGGCAAGGTCGGCTACGAATACATGCACATCGCCGATGTCGAGGAACGCCGCTTCATCCAGGACCGGATTGAAGGCGGCGACAAGTCGATCGACTTTACCCCCGAAGGCAAGAAGGCGATCCTGGGCGCGGTGGTGCGCGGCGAGCAGTACGAGAAGTTCCTGGGCCGCAAATATGTCGGCACCAAGCGCTTCGGGCTCGATGGCGGGGAATCGATGATCCCGGCACTGGAAGCAGTGATCAAGTACGGCGGCCAGCGCGGCGTGCGCGAGATCGTTTACGGCATGGCGCACCGCGGCCGCCTCAACGTGCTGGCCAACGTGCTGGCCAAGCCTTACCGCGTGATCTTCCACGAGTTTTCGGGCGGCACCGCCAACCCCGAAGACGTCGGCGGATCGGGCGACGTGAAATACCACCTCGGCACCAGCACCGACCGCGAATTCGACGGGATCAAGGTGCACATGAGCCTGGTCCCCAACCCCAGCCACCTCGAAACGGTCGATCCGATCGTGCTGGGCAAGGCCCGCGCCAACCAGATGTTCCGCGACGATATCGGCCCGGGCAAGCACAAGCAGGTCATGCCGATCCTGATCCACGGCGATGCGGCCTTTGCGGGGCAAGGGATCGTCTGGGAATGCTTCGGCTTTTCGGGCGTGAAGGGTTACAACACCGGCGGCTGCATCCATTTCATCATCAACAACCAGATCGGCTTTACCACCAGCCCGCAATTCTCGCGCGGCTCGCCCTATCCCTCGGACGTCGCCAAGGGCGTCCAGGCACCGATCCTCCACGTCAATGGCGATGACCCCGAAGCGGTGACTTTCGCCTGCAAGCTGGCGGTCGATTACCGCCAGACCTTCGGCCGCGATATCGTGGTCGACATGTGGTGCTATCGCCGCTTCGGCCACAACGAAGGCGACGAGCCCGGCTTTACCCAGCCGCTGATGTACAAGATCATCCGCCAGCACCCTCCCGTCAGCAAGCTCTACGCCGACCGGCTGGTCAGCCAGGGCGTGATCGACAAGGATTACGGCGCCGAAGTCGAAATGCGCTTCACCGCCACGCTTGAAAGCGAGTTCGAGGCGGCCAAGAGTTACAAGAGCAATCATGCCGACTGGTTCGCCGGGCGCTGGACCGGGCTGCACGCCCCGGCTGACCCCGAGAACGCGCGGCGCAACGTGCCGACCGGGATCGAGCCCAAGCTGTTCGACAGCCTGGGCCGGACGCTGACCACGGTTCCCGCTGACCTGACGATCCACAAGACCCTGGCCCGGGTGATCGATGCCAAGCGCGAAATGTTCACCAGCGGCTCGGGCTTTGACTGGGCGACCGGCGAAGCACTGGCTTTCGGCAGCCTCGCTTCCGAAGGGTTCAACGTGCGGCTCTCCGGCCAGGATTCGGGCCGCGGCACCTTCAGCCAGCGGCACTCGGTCTGGGTCGACCAGACCGACGAGCGCAAATACGTGCCGCTCAGCACCGTGCCGCACGGCAAGTTCGAAGTGCACGACAGTCCGCTGTCGGAATATGGCGTGCTCGGTTTCGAATACGGCTATGCCAGCGCCGATCCGAAGAGCCTGGTGCTGTGGGAAGCCCAGTTCGGCGATTTCGCCAACGGCGCGCAGATCGTGATCGACCAGTACATCGCCAGCTCGGAATCGAAGTGGCTGCGCGCCAATGGCCTGGTTCTGCTGCTGCCGCATGGCTACGAGGGCCAGGGTCCCGAACACAGCTCGGCCCGGCTTGAACGCTATCTGCAGCTTTGTGCGCAGGACAATATCCAGGTCTGCAACATCACCAGCCCTGCCAACTATTTCCACGTGCTGCGCCGGCAGATGCACCGCGGTTTCCGCAAACCCCTGATCATCATGACGCCCAAGTCCTTGCTGCGCCACCCGATGGCCAAGAGCGAGGCCAGCGAGTTCCTGGGCGAGGCCCACTTCAAGCGGATCCTGTCCGACCGAAATGGCTCGGCCGACAAGGATACCCGCAAGGTGATCCTGTGCTCGGGCAAGGTCGCCTACGACCTGATGGAAGCGCGCGACGCCGCCGGGATCGATGATACGCAGATCATCCGGCTTGAGCAGCTCTACCCCTTCCCGGGCGAGCCGCTGGCGCTGCGCTTCTCTAAGATGCCGGGCCTCGAAGAGGTCGTCTGGTGCCAGGAAGAACCGAAGAACAACGGTGCCTGGTTCTTCGTCGAACCGTTCATCGAGGAAGCGCTGATCGCCGCCAAGCGCAAGGTCACCCGCCCACGCTACGCCGGCCGGATCGCCAGCGCCTCGCCGGCCACCGGTCTCGCCAAGCGCCACGAAAGCGAACAGGGCGCATTGATCTCCCACGCGCTCGGCACCTCGATCCGCAGTGAAATCCGTCGCCGTAAAAAGGCTTGAGGAAGAACAAGATGTCCACTGAAGTTAAAGTTCCGACCCTTGGCGAATCCGTATCCGAAGCAACCATCGGCGAATGGCTGAAGAAGCCTGGCGAAGCTGTCGCGCTCGATGAGCCGATCGCCAGCCTGGAAACCGACAAGGTCGCGGTCGAAGTTACCGCCACGGTCGCCGGGGTGATGGGCCAGCTGCTCGCCAAGGAAGGCGACAACGTTGCAGTCGGAGCGGTAATCGCGACGATCGAGGACGGCACGCCCGCTGCCGGGGCCGAACCGGTCGCGGCTCGAACCGAAGCCCCGGTCGCCCCCGCCTCGAACTCGGCCCCGCCGCAGGACACTGCTCCCGCCGCGGCCAGCGATGCCGCCGCCGCGCTCTCCCCCGCGGTGCGCCGTGCGGTGCTGGAACACGGGATCGATCCGGCCGCGATCAAGGGCACCGGCAAGGACGGGCGGATCACCAAGGAAGACGTCGTCGCCGCAGCTGCCGCAAAGAGCGCCACGCCGCCCCCGGCAGTTGCCGCGGTGGCCGCGCCGGCTGCTGCCGCTGCCGGAAGCCGCGGCGAAGAGCGGATCAAGATGACCCGCCTGCGCCAGACCGTCGCCAAGCGGCTCAAGGAAGCGCAGGATACTGCGGCGCTGCTCACCACTTTCAACGATTGCGACATGAGCGCGGTGATGGCCGCGCGCGCGACCTACAAGGACGCCTTCGAAAAGAAGCACGGCGTGCGCCTGGGCTTCATGGGCTTCTTCGCCAAGGCCGCCTGCCTGGCGCTGAAGGACATTCCCAGCGTCAACGCTAGAATCGAGGGCGATGAAATCGTCTATCACCCCTACGTCGACATGTCGGTGGCGGTTTCGGCCCCCAATGGCCTGGTCGTGCCGGTGGTCCGCGATGTGCAGGACATGAGCTTTGCCGCAATCGAGAAGGCGATCGCCGACTATGGCAAGAAGGCCAAGGAAGGTTCGCTGACCATGGCCGACATGACCGGCGGTACCTTCACCATCTCCAACGGCGGGGTATTCGGATCGCTGATGTCGACCCCGATCATCAACCCGCCGCAGTCGGCGGTGCTGGGCCTCCACCGGATCGAAGACCGTCCGGTGGTCCGCGACGGCCAGATCGTGATCCGCCCGATGATGTACCTCGCGCTAAGCTACGACCACCGCCTGATCGACGGTCGCGAGGCGGTGACTGCGCTGAAGATCATCAAGGAAGCGATCGAGGATCCGACCCGGCTGCTGATCGATTTGTGATGCAAATGACGCGCGGCATCCTTCGACAGGCTCAGGATGAACGGATGTTGTGTTTGAACCAGATAACCAATTCCCGCTCGGGCTGAGCTTGTCGAAGCCCCCTGCGGAACGGAGGCCACCATGGCTGAATACGACTATGACGTGATCTTCATCGGGGCCGGTCCCGGCGGCTATGTCGGCGCGATCCGCGCGGCGCAGCTGGGGCTGAAGACGGCCTGTGTGGAAAGCCGCGAGACGCTGGGCGGGACTTGCCTCAACGTCGGCTGCATCCCCTCGAAGGCGCTGCTCCACGGGTCGGAAAAGTATGCCGAGGCGGCCAGTGGATCGCTGGCGCGCTATGGCGTGAAGCTGGGCAAGGTCGAGCTCGATCTGGCTGCGCTGCAGGCTGACAAGGCCGAGGCGGTCAAGGGCCTGACCGGCGGGATCGAGTTCCTGTTCAAGAAGAACAAGGTCGATTGGCTCAAGGGTTACGGCACCTTCAAGGACGCCCATACCGTGACCGTCGCCGGCAAGGACTATACCGCCAAGGAAGTTGTGATCGCCACCGGATCGAGCGTCACGCCGCTGCCGGGGGTCGAGGTTGACAACGACAAGGGGATCATCGTCGATTCAACCGGCGCGCTGGCGCTGGGCAAAGTGCCGCAGCATCTGGTGGTAATCGGCGGCGGGGTGATCGGGCTGGAAATGGGCTCGGTTTGGGGCCGGCTCGGCGCCAAGGTGACCGTGGTCGAGTTCCTGGATCAGCTGCTCCCCGGCATGGACGGCGACGTGCGCAAGGAAGCCGCGAAGATCTTCAAGAAGCAGGGCATGGAGCTGAAGCTCGGCACCAAGGTGACCGGGGCGAGCGTCAAGGGCAAGAAGGCCACCCTCACCCTCGAACCGGCCAAGGGCGGCACGGCCGAGACGATCGAGGCGGATTGCGTGCTGGTCGCAATCGGCCGCCGGCCCAACACCCAAGGGCTTGGGCTCGACAAGATCGGGCTTGAGCTCAACGCGCGCGGCCAGATCGAAACCGGGCACGATTTCAAGACCAAGGTCGATGGCGTCCGCGCGATCGGGGACGTCATCCCCGGCCCGATGCTGGCGCACAAGGCCGAGGACGAGGGCATCGCCGTAGCCGAATATATCGCCACCGGCGTCGGCATCGTCAATCACGCGGTGATCCCGGGTGTGGTCTATACCATGCCCGAATTCGCCGGGGTCGGGCTGACCGAAGAGCAGGCCAAGGAGCAGGGCGAGATCAAGGTCGGCAAGTTCCCGATGATGGCCAACAGCCGGGCCAAGACCAACCATGAGCCCGAAGGCTTCGTGAAGGTGATCTCCGATGCCAAGACCGACAAGGTGCTGGGCGTTTGGGCAATCGCCTCGGTCGCCGGCACGATGATCGCCGAGGCCGCGCTGGCGATGGAATTCGGCGCCACATCGGAAGACATCGCCTATACCTGCCACGCCCACCCGACCCACAGCGAAGCAGTCAAGGAAGCGGCGATGGCCGTGACCGGCAAGCCGATCCATATCTGACATGGTCAGTCCGGCCGCAGCCGGAGCTTCGCAGAGCGAGCGACTTGGCGCGCTTGCGGTTCTGGCTCTGGCGGTCGGTTCGGGGCTGATTGCCTTCAGCCTTGGCCAGGCCCCGGCCAGTTATGCGCCGGTCAATGCCGGGGCACTGATGCTGACGGCGTTGGTGCTGCTGATCCCCGGGGAACGCGGCAGCGAAATACTGGGCAACCTCGTGCTGCTGGCAGCACCGATCTCGATCGCAGCCAGCCTGCTGATTGGCCCTGCCATGCTGGGCGTGCAGCGGTGGATAGAGCTGGGCGGCCTGAGTCTCCATCCGGGAATGTTGCTGGTCCCGGCTCTGATCACGGTGCTGGCCCATCGCCGCGATCTGCCCTCGCTCGCCGCCACCGGGCTATGCAGCGTGCTGGCCTGGCTGCAACCTGATTTCGCCACCACCATGGCCGTCGCCTGCGGCGTTCTATTCGCCACTACCGGAAGGGTCCTCGCCCCGATCGAGCATGCCGCGCGGCTGATCACCATGACGGCGATGGTGCTGACCGCATTTAAGCCCGATCCTCTGGGGCCGGTGGCCTTCGTCGAAACTGCCTTGTCTGATGGCTTCACGATTCATCCAGTGTTGGGCCTGGTGATGGCCTTGGCGCTGGTGCTGGCGCTGGTGCTTCCGCCCTGGCTGCTGACACGGGCCAGCGCCGAGCGGCATCTGGCGGCCAGGGGCCTGACCGGGGCAATGATCGGCTTCACGCTGCCATCGCTGCTGGCTGCCTATCCCCAGCCACTTGTTGGCTATGGCGCTTCGGCAATTCTGGGCTATGGCCTGGCCCTCGCGGTGCTGCGGTTTTCGCGCTAGGACAAGCACCACGCCAACCATCCGGCGCGCAAACTAACCGAAAGAAAGCAAGTTCCATGGCCGACATTACCCTTAGCTTCTCCCCAGACGAACTCGAGATGCTGGTCGATGCGCTCGAAGTCGATCTGGAAGGCTATGCCGAGGCGGCCAAGGAAGCGCGGATGAACAACAACCGCGAAGACATCGTCACCTTCTCCGAGGCGGCGACCCGGATCCAGGTGCTGATCGAAAAGCTTCGCGAGCACATCGACGACGAATAAGGCGCGCGTCGCATGGCCCGCCGCACCCCGATGCAACGCTTTGCCCGCTGGCACATCTGGCTGGGCTGGCTGGCGGCGATCCCGCTGATCCTCTGGACGCTGAGCGGCCTGTTCATGACGCTGCGCCCGATCGAGGATGTGCGCGGCGAGCAGTTGCGTCGGCCCGCTGCCCTGATCCCCACCGCGAACCTTACCGCACCGCGCCTGCCTGGCCCGGTCAAGCGCCTGACGCTGACCGAGCAGAAGGGTGCGGCGGTCTGGGTGGTGACTGACAACGCCGGTAACCAGGCCCGCTATGCCGCGGACGGAATGCCGATCCCGCCGGTTGGCGAAGCCGAAGCCCGCGAGCTTGCCCGCGCAACTTTTGCCGGGGATGCGGCGCTGGTTTCGCTGCAGCGCTTCGGCGCCGACGCCGCGCCGCTCGATCTGCGGCGCGAGCGGCCCTCGTGGCAGGCAGCCTTTGCCGATGGCACCCATGTATACATCGATGCCGATACCGGCGAAGTGCTGGCGCTGCGCAGCAAGTGGTGGCGCGCCTACGACTTCATGTGGGGGCTGCACATCATGGACCCGCTTGGCCGTGAGAACGCAAGCCATCCGCTGCTGTGGCTGTTCTCGGTGATTGCGCTGGTCAGCAGCGTGCTTGGCACGACCCTGCTGTTCCGGCGCCGGCGGACTGCGCGATGAGCACCGCTTTGCCGCAAATCCCGGCCGTGCTCGACCTGGCCGGTACGGCGGTCTTCGCGCTGACCGGGGCGCTGCTGGCCGCGCGGCTGCGGCAGACCTTCGTGACGATGGCCTTTTTCGCGCTGGTCACCGGGGTTGGCGGCGGATCGGTGCGCGATCTCTTGATCGGGGTGCCGGTGTTCTGGGTCCGCGATCCGTGGGTCGCGCCGGTCTGCCTCAGCGTGGCGCTGATCGCCTGGTTCACCCCGCGCAAGTGGTGGGAAGGGAAACTGCTCGACTGGGCCGATGCGGTCGGCCTCGCGGCCTATTCGGTGCTCGGCACGGCCAAGGCGCTGGCCTTTGGCATTCCGCCGGTTCCCTCGGTGCTGATGGGGGTGATTACCGGCTGCATCGGCGGAGTGATCCGCGACGTGCTGGCCGGTCGGCCATCGATCATCATGCGGCCCGAGATCTACGTCACCGCCGCAGCGCTGGCGTCCGGGCTCTGCGCGCTAGGCGCTGTTCTGGAGCTACCACGCGCCCTCGTCTGGACCCTGGCGGCGCTGGCCGGTTTCGCGCTGCGCGGCCTGGCGATCAGCCGCGGACTGGCGCTGCCCAGCTATCGCCGCGACGGCGACTAGAGCCGATCCAATTCCTTGAGCGGGCGGCTGATATCTGCCAGGTCCTCCGGCGCGATCACCGCTCCTTCTTCAACCAGCTTGCGCGCCTGGACATAGTCCTTGATCGCATTGACCGCATCGCAGGCGATCAGCTTGCCCTGCCGCAGGTACAGCACCGAAAAACTGCGGCTGGCCGGATCGCCGCGCAGCACTGCCTGATCGTGTCCGCCCGAGAGGCCGACAGTTTGCAGCTTGAGGTCATACTGGTTCGACCAGAACCACGGCGTTGCCCCATAGGGCTGCGGATCTCCGACGATCGCCTTGGCCGCGCAGCTGGCCTGATCATTGGCGTTCTGGACGCTTTCCAGCCGGATCACCGCGCCATCGGCAAAGCGGTTGGCATGGGCGGCGCAGTCTCCGATCGCATAGACATCGGGCAGGCTGGTGCGGCAGAACTCATCGACATCGACGCCGTTGCCGCCCGCTGCCCCGGCCGCGATCAGCGGGCCGACCGCAGGCACGATCCCGATCCCGACGATCACCAGCTGGCATTCGACCAGCGATCCGTTGGACAGGCGCACACCGGTGACATGGCCTTCTCCCTCGATCGCCTCGATCCCGGTTTCGGTGCGCAGGTCGACCCCGTGGACGCGGTGCTCGGCCTGGTAGAAGGCGGAAAGTTCCTCGCCCGCCACCCGCGCCAGCACGCGCGGCAGCACTTCGAGCAGGGTCACTTCCTTGCCCAGCTTGCGCAGCACAGCCGCTGCTTCGAGCCCGATGTAGCCGCCGCCGACGATCACCGCGCGGCTGACGTGGTCGAGCTCGGCCAGGATTGCATCGGCGTCGGCACGGGTCCGCACCCCGTAAACACCGTTCAGTTCTGCGCCCGGGCAGCTCAGTCGGCGCGGATCGCCGCCAGTGGCCCAGATCAGGCTGCCATAGCCGATCTCGTCCCCGCTTTGCAGCTTGACCCGTTTGGCCGCCGGATCGAGCGAGACGACCTCTACGCCGAGTTTCAGCGCGATATCCTTGCCGGCCCAGAAATCGGCCGGGCGGATCAGCAGCCGTTCCCAGGTCTTGTCACCCAGCATGTATTCCTTGGACAGCGGCGGCCGCTCATAGGGCGGCTCAGCCTCGCGCCCGACCAGCGCGATCGAGCCTTCGAAACCCAGCTGGCGCAGCTGGATCGCGGCATAGGCGCCGCCCTGCCCGGCCCCGACAATCAGCACGTCGTAATTCATGGCGCGATTCGTCCTCCGTCGCTGTGCATTCGCCATAGCGGAGGCGGGCAATCGCACAATCCTGTTGCGCCGGTGGGCAGCCCCGCTACGACTGGTTGCAAGGGAGGACTGACTGAAATGAACGGTGCGGAAGCCTTTATCGAAACCCTGCATGCCTGCGGTGTGGAGGTCTGTTTCGCCAATCCCGGCACGTCGGAAATGCAGCTGGTGGCGGCGGTCGATCGCCAGCACGGAATGCGCGCGATCCTGGGCCTGTTCGAAGGCGTGGTGACCGGGGCGGCCGATGGCTATGGCCGCATGGCGGACAAGCCGGCGGTAACGCTGCTGCACCTCGGCCCGGGTCTGGGCAATGGCCTTGCCAATCTCCACAATGCCAAGAAGGCCGGCAGCCCGATTATCAACATGGTGGGGGAGCACGCCACCTATCACAAGCATTTCAACGCCCCGCTGACCTCGGACACCGAAGGCGTCGCGCGGCCGATGTCGGACTGGGTCCGCACCTCCACCTCCGAACGCGACCTGGCCCAGGCCGGGGCCGAAGCTTTTGCCGTGGCCCAGGGCTATCCCGGCAAGATTGCCACCGTGATCGTCCCCGCCAACCATGCCTGGACCGAGGGTTCGCAAAGCGTCGCCCCGCTATCCGTGCCGGAAGTGCCCAAGACGCCCGACACTGTGATTGCCGCTGCGGCAGCGGCGCTGAAGGACTGTGACGGACCCAAGTGCCTGTTCCTGGGCGGGCGGGCGCTGCGCGAGGAAGCACTGGTCGAAGCAGGGCGGATCGCAGCGGCAACCGGCTGCCGGCTGGTCGCCGAAACCTTTGCAACCCGCCACCAGCGCGGGATCGGCCGGGTCGCGGTTGAGAAGCTGCCCTATTTCGGCGAGCAGGCACAGGCCTTCATGGCCGAGTTCAAGACTGTGGTGTTCTGCGGTACCGAACCGCCGGTCTCGTTCTTCGCCTATCCCGGCAAGCCGAGTTGGCTCTCGCCCGAAGGCGCCACGCTGGTGCGCCTCGCCAGCCTGCGCGAGGATGCGCTGCACGCGCTGTCGGGCGTCGCCTCTGCACTGGATGCTCCCGCCGAGCCGGCACTGGTCCAGCAGGCGGCCAGCTTTCCGGCGCAGGAAGGCGCGCTCAACAGCGCCAATCTGGGCGCAATTCTGGCCGAACTGCTGCCCGAAAACGCGATCGTCTCCGACGAAGGCGCGACCCAAGGCGGCGCCTCGATGCTGGCCTGTGCCTCCGCCAAGAAGCACGACTGGCTGCAACTGACCGGCGGAGCCATCGGCCAGGGCTTGCCGCTCGCGGTCGGCTGCGCGGTGGCCTGCCCGGACCGCAAGGTGATCGCGCTGCATGGCGATGGCGGGGCGATGTACACCGTTCAGGCGCTGTGGACGATGGCGCGCGAAAATCTCGACGTGACGACCATCATCCTCAACAACGGCTCCTATGCGATCCTCAACATCGAACTGATGCGGGTCGGCGTGCAGAACGCGGGACCCAAGGCGCTGTCGATGCTCGACCTCAGGAACCCGGCGATCAACTGGTCGCAGATTTCCCAAGGCATGGGCGTGCCGGCGGTGCGGGTCGATACCGCCGAGGGCTTCCGCGCTGCCCTGGCCGATGCGCTGGCGCAGAAGGGACCGCGATTGATCGAAGCGTTGCTGTGACAATCAAAATGTCGCCCATGGTGAGGAGGGACTGAGCTTGGCGAAGGCCCGTCTCGAACCACCAACGCGCAGGTCCTTCGAGACGCGTCTTCGCCTACGCTCAGCCGCTCCTCAGGATGAGCGATAATGGAATAATTGCACGATGCCTGATTCCCTCAACCTCCTCTCCGCCAGCTTCGTCGATTTCCGGCGCGAGGCGGAACGGCGGCTGCCGCGCTTCCTGTTCGACTATTACGATGGCGGCGCCGGCGCCGAAGTGACCCTGCGCCGCAACACCGCCGACTGGGAGGCGGTGCAGCTGACCCAGAAGGTGCTGCGCGACGCCTCTGCGATGGATTGCTCGGTCGAGCTGTTCGGGGAGAAGCTGGCCATGCCGCTGGTGCTCGCACCGATCGGCATGGGCGGGATGAGCGCGCGGCGCGGCGAGGTTCAGGCCAAGCGCGCGGCCGACAAGGCCGGGATCCCGTTCTGCCTGTCGACCGTGGGCATCTGCACGCTGGAAGAAGTTGGCGCGGTCAGCGACCGGCCGGCCTGGTTCCAGCTCTACATGCTGAAGGATCGCGGGATCGTGCAGGAAATCCTCGGCCGTGCCTGGGATTCCGGAGTCCGGACCCTGGCTTTTACCATCGACCTGGCGGTGCTCGGCACGCGCTATCGCGATATCCGCAACGGCATGGCCGGGGGGCTCGGGCCGTGGGGCAAGTTCCGTTCGGGTGCGCTCGACTACGCGCTGCATCCGGGATGGGCCTGGGACGTTGGCCTGCGCGGCGGGCCGCACGGCTTCGGCAATATCGCGATGTACGTGAAGCAATCGAAGAACCCGCGCGACTACCTGCATTGGACCGGGACACAGTTCGACGCTTCGGTGACCTGGAAGGACATCGAGTGGCTGCGCACGGTGTGGAAAGGCAATCTGGTGCTGAAGGGCATTCTCGATATCGATGACGCCCGGCAGGCTGTCGCGGTCGGCGCCGACGGGATGATCGTCTCCAACCACGGCGGGCGCCAGCTTGATGGTGCCGCCTCGACTGCCTCCATGCTCCCGCGCATCGCCGATGCCGTGGGCAGCGAGACCACCCTGCTGGTCGACGGCGGGATCCGCAGTGGCCAGGACCTGGTCCGCGCGCTGGCGCTGGGTGCCAGGGCCGCGCTGGTCGGGCGCCCATGGGTGATGGCGCTGGCCGCCGGGGGCGAAGCGGCGCTGAGCCGCTACCTTGGGCTGGTCAAGCAGGACATGCGCACCGCGCTGGGCCTTTCCGGCGCGATCAATGCGCGGGAGGTTACCTCCGCCGTCCTGCTCTAGCGCTTACCGCCCCTTGAACGCCGCCGGGCGCTTTTCGAGGAACGACTTCACCCCTTCGCCGAAGTCCTCACTGGCGAACAGCGGGAGCAGGTGCAGGTAGACGTGCTGGACGTGGGTTTCGAAGCTTTCGTCCAGGCCCATCCGCATCATCCGCTTGCTGGCGCGCACCGCGAGCGGGGCGTTGGCCGCAATTTCCAGCGCCATCGCGCGCGCGGCCGAGGCCACGTCATCGGCGGGAACCACCTTGTTGGCCAGCCCTTCTGCCAGGCATTCGGCCGCGCTGAGCGTGCGGCCAGTGAAGATGATCTCGGCCGCCTTGGCCCAGCCGAGCATCCGCGGCAGGAACCAGGTTCCGCCGGATTCGGGCACGACACCGCGCTTGACGAAGGCGGCGGCGAGCTTGGCATTGTCAGCCATGATCCGGATATCGCAGCCGAGCGCGAGATCCATGCCATAGCCAGCCGCGGAACCATTCAGCGCGCAGATCACCGGCTTGTCCATCGCGAACAGCACCGTCGGCGGCGTGTTGCGCAGGTCGATCGTTTCGGGCGGGCGGCGGTCCTTGCCGCCGATGCCCTGCCCGGCCGAGGCTTCGTTGAGGTCAAGCCCGGCGCAAAATGCCCGGCCGGTGCCGGTCAGCACCACCACCCGCACGTTGCGGTCCTCGTTGGCCTTGACCAGGGTCCGGGTCAGCTCGTCAAGCATGGCCGAGGAAATCGTGTTCATCCGCTCGGGCCGGTTGAGCGTGATTGTGGCGACATAGTCCGCCACTTCGTAGGTCATGTCGGTCATGGCAAAACTTTCCCCGGATTGAGTATGCATTCTGGATCCATCGCCGTTTTCAGGGTCCGCATCAAAGCCAGTTCCTCGGCTGTGCGGCTGAGATGCAGCCACTGCCGCTTCTCCAGCCCGATCCCGTGTTCGGCGCTGATCGAGCCGCCCAGTGGCTGAAGCGGGGTGAACACCAGCTTCTCGATCCTGTGCTTCATACCTGCGTCGAACGGCTGCGCGCCCAGCAAAATGTGCAGATTGCCGTCGCCCATGTGGCCGAAAACCACCAGCTTGGTAGTCTCGCCCAGTTCGGCCCGGGCCTTGGCTTCCAGCGCCTCGACATACTGGCCCATGTCGCGGATCGGCAGGCTGACATCGAAAGTCACGCTGGGCGCGGCATAGTGGAACAGCGCCTCGATATCGTCGCGGATCGCCCAGATCTGCGCGGCCTGGGTCTGGCTGGCGGCGATCACCGCATCGGCCGCTATCCCGTTTTCGAGCAGGCCGGCCAGCACCTCTTCGAACTGGGCGGGATCGCGCTCCGCATCGGTGCCGCTCATCTCGACGATAACATAGAATCCATGCCCGCCAGGCAGCGGTGGGGTGTGGCGGCCGGTACCGATTGCGATCGGTTCGTAAAAGTTGGCCCACATCACCTCGAACGCGGTGAGACCCGCGCCAAGCCGTTTGCCGGCCGCAACAAACAGCGCCTGCACTGCCGCGAAATCTTCCAGCGCAACCAGTGCAGTCTGCGTGGAGAGCGCAGCGCTCTGCAGCTTGAGAACTGCCCGAGTGACAATCCCCAGCGTGCCTTCGCTGCCAATGAACAGATGCTTCAGGTCATAGGCGGCATTGTTTTTGATCAGGCGGTTCATAGCGCTGATCACGGTGCCATCGGCCAGCACCGCCTCCAGCCCCAAAACCGAATCTCGCATCATGCCAAAGCGAACGACCGAATTGCCGCCCGCGTTGGTCGAGATGCCGCCGCCGATCGTCGCTGAGCCGCGCGCCCCCCAGTCGACCGGAAACTGCAATCCATGCTCCAGCGCCGCTTCCTGCGCGGCCTGGACCGGCAGGCCCGCACCCACTGTCATGGTCCTCCCAACCGGATCGATTTCCTCTATTGCACGCATCCGTTCGAGCGAAATCTGGATGTCGTCCGGCTGGCAGACCGCGCCCTGGACCAATCCGGTATAGCCGCCGGCCGGAACCACCGGCTGCCGGGCGGCATGGCACAGCTTCATCACTTCGCTGAGCTCAGCCGTGCTGGCCGGGCGAACGATTGCCTTGGCTTGCACCCGGGTGAAACCCATGAAATCGGCGGCGCGGCCCGCTACGTCCTCACCGGTAAGCATACCTTGCGGGCCGACGATAGCGGCGATCCGGGTCAGCAGGTCAGTCATGGCCATCCCCTCAAAAACGTCGCCCCGACCGTATCAGCTACGGCCGGGGCGAACAGCGCAAAATCGGCGGAAGAGTTGCAGAATCAGCCGTCAATGCGCTCGATGATGATCGCCGGGGCCATGCCGCCAGCAGCGCACATGGTGACCAGGCCATAACGGCCGCCCGAACGCTCCAGTTCGTCCAGGGCGGTGCCGATCAGGATCGAGCCGGTGGCGCCGATCGGGTGGCCGAGCGCCATCGCGCCGCCATTGGGATTAACCTTGGAGCGGTCGAGATCGAGGTCGCGGATGAACTTTTCGGCGACCACGGCAAAGGCTTCGTTGATTTCCCAGACGTCGATATCGTCCTTGGACAGACCCGCCTTGGCCAGCACCTTCTTAGCTGCCGGAACCGGGGCGTTGAGCATCAGCGTGGGATCATCGCCCTGGTTGCAATAGGCCACCACCCGCGCGCGCGGCTTGAGCCCGTGCTTGTCGGCGTAGTCCTTGCTGGTGATCAGCAGCGCCGCAGCGCCATCGACCACGCCCGAGCTGTTGCCGGCGTGGTGAACCGGAACGATCTCGACATCGGGGTAACGGCGGTTGATCTGCTTGCGGAAGCTGGTTCCGCCAAGGTCAAAGTCCATCAGCTGCGCAAAGGCCGGCTTCAGCGAAGCGAGCCCTTCGGCGGTGGTTTCGGGGCGCGGGAACTCCTCACGGTCCAGCGCGACCGTGCCGTCCTCGTTGAGCACCGGCACGACCGACTTGGCGAAGCGGCCTTCCTTGATCGCCACATCGGCGCGCTGCTGGCTGACCAGCGCCAGCGCGTCGAGCGCTTCGCGGCTGATCCCTTCGATCGACGCGATCGCATCGCCGCAAACGCCCTGGTGGCTCTGCGGGTGCAGTTCGTCGAGCGCGCGGTTGCCCGAACCCATGCCCAGCGGCTTGATCCCGGCGTTGGCTTCTTCCGCCCCCATCGCCGAGGTGTAGCTCATCATTTCGGTGCCGCCGGCGATCACGCAGTCTTCCATGCCCGACATGACCGAGGCCGCGGCGAAGTTGACCGAGCTGATCCCGCCACCGCAGAACCGGTCGAGCGTGGTGCCGCTGGCCTTGGTGTCATAGCCCGCAGCCAGCGCCGCCATCCGGCCCAGGTCGCCGCCCTGCTTGCCCTTCTGCGTGGAAGTCGACCAGACGATGTCGTCGACGGTCCCGGTGTCGAGGTGGTTGCGCTCCTTGATCGCCTTGAGCACGGTGGCGGCGAGGTGCTGCGGATGCAGGTGCGAAAGCGCGCCCTTGCCCGGCTTGCCCACTCCGCGCGGGGTGCGGACGGCGTCGATGATATAGGCTTCGGCCATTTCAGGTACTCCTCTTAAGCCAGCATGCCGGCAAGGCGCTGGCGGATGATGCTTTCTGCGTCGGCCACGATCCGGCTGATCAGCACTTCGCAGGTCGGGATATCATGGATCAGGCCCTGGATCATGCCCGCTGACCAGATCCCGTGATTGGTATCGCCGGTCTGCAGCCCTTCCCGGCCGCGCACGCCCTTGACCAGATCGGCCACGGCGGCGAATTCCTTGCCCTCACGCTCGGCCGCGACAACGGCTTGCGAAATCTCGTTCTTCGCGACCCGCGCGGTATTGCGGAAGGTGCGGAAGATCAGGTCGGTCCCGCGCTCGTCATTGGCGACCATCGCATCCTTGAAGGCCTGGTGAATCGGTGCTTCGACCGTCGCCGTGAAACGCGTGCCCATGTTGATCCCGTCTGCCCCCAGCGCCAGCGCGGCGGCCAGACCCCGTCCATCGCCGAAACCGCCGCTGGCGAGCATCGGGATCTTGACCTTGTCGGCCGCGGCCGGAATCAGGATCAGGCCGGGAATGTCGTCCTCACCGGGGTGACCGGCGCATTCGAACCCGTCGATCGAGATCACGTCGACCCCGGCCCGCTCGGCCGAGAGCGCGTGGCGCACCGCGGTGCACTTGTGAAGAATGGTGATGCCGTGCGGCTTCATCATCTCCCACAATTCGCGCACCGCCGGGGTCCCGGCAGTCTCGACGATCTTCACCCCGCTATCGATGATCGCCTGGGTATAGGCCTTGTAATCGGGCGGGTTGATCGTCGGGAACACGGTCATGTTCACGCCGAACGGCTTGTCGGTCATGCCCCGGCAGCGCTCGATTTCGGCCGCGAGGGCCTCGGCGCTGGGTTGGGTCAGGCCGGTCAGGATGCCAAGGCCACCGGCGTTGGAAACGGCGCTTGCCATCTCCGCCACGCCGACCCACTGCATCCCGCCCTGGACGATCGGATGCTCGATCCCGAGCAGTTCGGTAATCCGGGTCTTGATCGCCATCTGGCTTCCTCTCCTTGGCTCGACTTGCGAGTCGATTTAACCGATCAGTTAAATTTGGCAATCGCCCTTGAGCAAAGTCCGCGCCGATTCGCAAGACTTGCTTATCATAAGCACGTCTATTATAACTGTGGCATGCTGAGTCTGCCCTACCTGCTGTCCGATAGCGCGCGGTTGCTGCGGCGGGCCTTCGATGCCCGGGTGCGCGAGCTGGGGATGACCAGCCCGCAGGCCCGGCTGCTGCTGATCCTGCACGTCACCGAGGGCGAAAATCAGGGCTATTATGCCGAACGGCTGGAAGTGGAGCCGATCTCGTTGACCCGAATGATCGACCGGATGGAAGATGCCGGTCTGATTGAGCGCCGCCGTGATCCGGCTGACCGCCGGGCCTGGCGCCTGTTCCTGACCCAGCGCAGCCATCAGGTGATCGACCAGGTGCGGGCCTGCCTCGCCGGGCTGGAAGAAGAAATGCTGGCGGGCCTGTCCGCCGCCCAGCGCGATGCGCTTGGCACCATGCTGGAGACAATTCGCGTGAACTTTTCATCAAGCCGGCCGGTAGCGGAGACAGTCCATGGCTGAAGCAGATCCAAAACTGGCCACCGCCACCGCTGAACTGGAAGCAGAATCCCCTGCCCCGCCCAAGCCGCAACGCAAATGGGGCCGCCTGCTGCTGATGCTGTCGCTGCCGCTCGCGCTGCTGATCGGCGGAGTAATCTATTGGCGCAGCCTGCAGGGCCAGGTTTCGACCGACAACGCCTATGTCCACCTCGACAAGGTTTCGGTCAGCGCGCAGGTCGGCGGACAAATCACCGAGGTACTGGTCAAGGAAAACCAGCACGTAAAGGCAGGCGATCTGCTGTTCCGGATCGATCCGGAGCCGTTCCAGCTGCAGCTTTCGCAGGCCGATGCGGCGATCGCCTCGGCCCAGGCCAGTCAAATTGCCGCAGCCAATTCCAGCGCGCTTTCGGGAGCCGATATCTCGGCGGCGGAGCAGAACATCGCCTTCGCCCGTTCCACCCTCGCCCGGCAGGAAGCACTATGGAAGAAGGGCTTCACCACCAAGGCCGATTACGAAGCGGCACAGCACGGCGTGGCCGTTGCCGAAGAGCAGCTCAAGCTGGCCCGTGCCAAACGCGACGAGGCCGCCGCCAAGCTCTCCTCCGGTCGCCAGCTGCCCGGCATCTACCCGCAAGTCGCCGCCGCCACAGCCCAACGGCGCGTTGCGGAACTCAGCCTGAGGCGAACCGAGGTCCGCGCCCCGGTGTCCGGGGTCATCAGCCAGGCGAACCGGCTGCATCCGGGCCAGGACATCATCAACGGAGTCCCGGTGCTGACCCTGGTTGCCGATGGGAGCGCCTATGTCGAAGCGAACTTCAAAGAGACCGATCTGGCCGAAATGCGGGTGGGCCAAGAGGCCAAAGTGCGCTTCGATGCCTATCCAGGGCTAGTCCTGAAAGGCCATGTCGCCTCGATCGGGGCGGGTACCGGCAGCGAGTTTTCGGTCTTGCCGGCCCAGAATGCCACCGGCAACTGGGTCAAGGTAACGCAGCGCGTTCCGGTACGGATCGTGCTTGATGAAGCCAGCCCGCGCGCGCTGATTTCCGGGCTTTCGACCAAGGTCACGGTCTTTATCGACGGCCGCAAGCGCTAGAATCGGTCGATGGCCAGCGCCGCCAGTCCACCTCGCAAAGCCAGGACCCGTCCGGTCGCTGCAAGCTTCGCGCCGGAGGAGGATGTTCCCCATCTGCCGGTCGCAAACCCGCTGTTTCTGACCTTGGGGATCATGACCGCGTCGCTGATCCAGGTACTGGATACGACAATTGCCAACGTCGCGATCCCGCATATGCAATCGAGCCTGGGATCGACCCCGGACGAAATCAGCTGGGTCCTGACCAGCTATATTGTGGCGGTTGCGGTGTTCATGCCGATCACTGGCTGGCTGGCCGACCGGGTCGGATCCCGCCGCCTGTTCATCAGTTCGGTCGCGGGTTTCATAGTCTCATCGATGCTCTGCGGAATGGCCCAGAATGTGACCGAGATGGTGATCTTCCGAGCCATGCAGGGTGCGACCGGGGCCTTCATCGCCCCGCTGGCCCAAGCCGCGATGATCGATACCAACCGGCCCAGCCGCCAGCCGCAGATGATGGCTATCTGGGGCATCGGGATCATGATCGGGCCGATCCTGGGCCCCTTGCTGGGCGGCTGGTTGACCGAAAACTGGAACTGGCGCTGGGTATTCTATGTCAATGTGCCGCTCGGCGGGATTTCGTTGGCCATCCTGATTGCCGCGCTGCCCTCGCGCGAGATCGTCAGACGGCGCTTCGATCTGATGGGCTTTGCGCTGGTCGGCACCATGCTGGTTTCGATTCAGTTGTTGCTCGATCGCGGCAACCATGTCGACTGGTTCGATTCCGCCGAAACCTGGGTCTATGCCTTCCTGTTCCTATCAACCGCATGGATGGCGATCATCCACTTCCTGACCACCAGGGAAGCCCTGTTCGATCGCGAGATGTTTGCCAACCCCAACTTCATTTTCGGGATCCTGTTCAGTCTGGCCATGGGGGTGGTGATGTTCGCCACCATCGCCTTGCTGCCGCCAATGCTGCAGCGTCTGTTCGGCTATGGCGTGATCGATACCGGTGAAGCGCTGATGCCGCGTGGGATCGGTACGCTTTTGACCATGCAGATTTCGGGTATGCTGGTCCGGCGCGGGTTCGATCCGCGGGTACTGATCGCAGCGGGGTTTTCAATCGCGGCCTATTCGCTGTGGGCCATGACGCAGTGGTCGCTCGAAACCGATTTCAACCAGATTGTGCTGTGGGGTTTTGTCCAGGGGCTTGGCATGGGGCTGGTCTTCATTCCTCTGAACGCCAGCTCCTTTGCCACCTTGCCGGCGCACTTGCGTACCGAAGCCTCAAGTCTCTTGAACCTCGCCCGCTCGATCGGCTCGTCAGTCGGCATTTCGATCGTGATAACGATGTTCGCCCGCAACCTGCAGACATCGCACGCCGATCTGGCCGGCCACGTTACCAATTCGGTCAGCGCAGTGGTCGACTTTTCGACCATCGACCGGTTCCAGCGGCTGGGCGAAGCAGCGCTGCTGGCGCTGGATGGCGAGGTAAACCGGCAAGCGGCCATGATCGCCTATATCAATGATTTCTACCTGATGATGTGGATGACCCTGGCGGTCATCCCGCTGACCTTCGTAATGCGTCGCCCCCAACTCGGTCCGGCAGGCCCGAATAATTCAGGCAAGGCAAGCGAACCGTAAATGCCGCCAGCTTGACTGACAGGCTTGCAGCGGGCCGCTATCGCTGTCACGGCACCACCCCAAGGGCTCGGTAACAGGCAACGCTCGCCCGCAACCCCGTTTCGCGTGCGTTGAGAAGTTGGATTTCGAGTTCCGCGCGCTGCCTTTGATGGGTCAAGAGCGATTGCAGGCTGCGGCCGCCAAGCGAAACCGCTCTTTCTTCGATGTCCACATCCCTTGATGCACGCTTCATTGCGTCATCCATGAAGGCCATGGCCTGGCGTGCGCCATTTAGTGTGACGAAGCACTGCTCAACGTCGGTGCTGGCGACCAAAGCGGCTTGGCGATATTCGGCCAAGGCTTCACGGGTCCGGCCTTTGGCCCGGGCGACCTCGGCGTCGATGCGGCCGAAGTCAAACAACCGCCAACGCAAGCCCACCCCACCAAACGCCGTGATGGAATCCGCACTGCCCACATCGCCAAGACGCGCTCCGCGAATCCCGAACAGGCCACTAAGCGAGAGTTTTGGATAATACTCCGACACTGCAAGACCAACCCCAGCGTTCGCGGCAATCAGACGCTGCTCTGCAATGATCACATCCGGCCGCCGCGAAACAAGGTCAGCTGGCAACCCGGTTTCGGGATTGGGCACTTCGGCCAATGCAAAGCTTTCAGGCGGCCAAGGCATCAATTGACTGGCAGATTTTCCCAGAAGTGCTGCAATGGTATTCTCATAGCGCCCCACGTCCGCGTCTATCAGGGGTTGACCAGCGCGAAGCTGAATCAGATCGGCCTCTGAACTGACAACTTCCTGCTCAGAGGCCGCCCCGAGTTGCCGACGACCGACCACGATCTTGTGCTGGCGTTGGACCAGCGCAACCAGCCGGGCATAGAGTGCTTGTCGGATTTGCGCTCCGCGCAGTCCCCAATAGGCATCGGCTAGATCAGCAGACACCGCAACCCGGGCCGCCGCGACACCCCATTCGGATTGGGCAAGTTCTGCCCTGGCGATTTCCCCCCGACGTTTATGGCCTCCGGCCAAGTCGAGGTCCCAGGTCGATCCAAATCCCACCGAAACGTCGGTGATCGTCCTCGGGTAGTCCGGGATTATTCGTGAGAGTATGCCAACACCAGAGTTCTTGGATTGCATGGCACGCCCGATTGATCCCTCCGCATCGAGACTTGGGCGAGTCGATGCGCCCTGCTCGCGCAGCGCCGCCCGGGCCTGGTCGACCCGCGCCAAGGCAGCTTCGATCGACAGATTCTTTGAAAGCGCTTCGAGCTGCAATTGGTTGAGTCTGGGATCGCCATAGGCAAGCCACCATTGCGAGCTAATCGGCTCCGTTCCGCCTTTAGTTCTGAAATCGGATGCAACCGGCAGATCGGGCCGCGTGTAGTCGGGGCCCGCCACACATCCGACCAAACCGATCGAGAGCAGGATATTCGCCAGGTACCTCATGCTTGGCTTCCTGCGGTCTTAGCTGAAGCAGGGGCCAACAGAACGTACATCACCGGGGTCGCGATCCTGGCCAAAAGCGTAGAGGCAATCAGCCCGCCGATTATCGTGATTGCGAGCGGCCCGTACAGACCACTATCCGAAAACGCCAAAGGCAGCAGGCCGGCAACGGCAGAGACAGTCGTCAGCAACACGGGAAGGAACCGCAGTTCGGCAGCCTCTTCTGTTGCCTGCCGAATTCCGACCCCTTGCGCGCGCAGTTTTTCAGCAAATTCAACCAGCAAGAGCGAATTCTTGATCTCGATTCCAATGAGCGCGATCAAGCCGATTGATGCGGTAAACGACAGGGAATTTCCCGTCAGCCAAAGCGCAACGATCGCGCCAAAAAAGCCAAAGGGTATGATGCCAATTACAACGGTTACCATCCGGAGTCGCCCAAACTCCAGGGTCAGGACCGCAAGAATACCGAAAAGTCCGATCAGGGCGGCCGGAACCAGACCGGAAAAATTGCGATCCTGGGATTCCGCTTCACCGCCCAGCGACAATGTGTAGCCAGCCGGCAGCTTGACCGCCTCCCGGATTCGTTCAACCACATCCGTTGTGGCGCGTGATATCAGCACGTCCTTGTCGACATTGGCGGTCAAGGTCGCAACGCGCATCCGGTCGATGCGGTCAATCTGCTTGGGACCCGAAATCAGTCGTTTGGTCACAAGACTGTCAAGCGATACCGCTTGCCCTCCCCGGCCCATGACGTAGATCTGCGCGAACTGCCCTGGTTGTTGATCCTTCCCTTCGGAAGCATGAAGGGTGATTGGATACGTGTCTCCATCGACGTCACGCAGCTGCGAAACCGCAGTCCCGCTCAAGGCAATTCGCATCGCATCTCGAAGCTCTGCCGGGCCAATGCCATATGCCGCGGCGGCGGCCTCGTTGGTGTCAAGCGTCATATCGATTTGCGATGCACGCAAAGGATTCTTTATGTCGCGCAGGCCCTTTGTGCCCGCCATGGTAGTTTCCACTTGGCCAGCAAGCTCGCGTAATATCTTGAGATCTGGCCCAGATACCCTGATGACGATGGGCGCCTCGATAACGGCGCCTTGAACGAATTCGACCGTGCTAAGCCTTGCTGTGCCATCGTTGGCAAATTTGTCCCGCAATCGGTCGATCAATTTGCTGCGGGTTTCCGCCTTCCAATCTTTGAGGCCGACTACCAGCTCGGCAAAAGCCTCATCCTCCGGCTTTTGCGGCTGATTGTAATAGAGCGCCGGATTGCCGCGGCCGACATTCGCGATGACCCATTGCACCGCTGGTTCAGCCTGCAGCGCCGCCTCAACCTTTCGCGTAAAGCCATCTGTAATCCCCAGGGTTGCGCTTTCGGGCGCTTCGACGCGAACAAGAAACTGCCGGGTTTGTGCGGCTGGGAAAAGACTCGAACCTATTACGCCCAGCAAGGGAATGGAGAGCGCAGTCGCGCCAAGCAAAATCACAACAGCCGTCTTCGGCCTGTCCAAACAGCGCTTCAGTACGGGGGCGTACCACTTCGAAATCGCAGCTTTGATCCGCTCGCGTATTTGGTTTTCGGAGACCTCATGACTCTTTCGGAGCAGCAGTTTTGCGACAAGTGGAATTACAAACAAAGCGACCACCAATGAGCCGACGATTGTTCCCACGACCGCAACGGGCAGCGAGCGAACAAAATCGCCGCCGGCTTCGGGCAGAGCCAGCAGTGGCAAAAAGGCGAAAAGCAGGCAGGCTGTGCAGCCAATTACGGCGAGTGCGATTTGCGAGGTTCCCTGGACAATCGCATTGTCAGCATCCGGCTCCAACCCCATCCATCGCACGATGTTCTCAGTGATCACAATCGCGTCATCGACAAGCAGGCCAAGGGCCAGGATCAATCCTGCAATCGATAGCTGGTTCAGCGACAATCCAAACAATTGCAGCGTGAGTATTCCACACAACAATGACAAGGGAATTGCGGTCATTACAACCAATGCGGCATTCCGACCTAATGGCAGAAGCGAAATACTTACAACAAAAAATGCAATCAAAAAATCACGATAAAGATGATTAAGACGATTTTCCGCATTTTCAGTTTGAAAATAGGGGCGTTCTAGCCGCACGCCGCCGGGCAGAGTCTTCTCAAAATCGTCAAGAACTTGGCGTATTTTTTCCGTCACGTCGAACAAGTCAACGTTGATATTCTGATTGACCGAGATGACAACCGCTTGATGACCGTTGTAGCGGATAAGGTGGCTAGGTCGCGCGGTACCCCAAGCGACTTCCGCGACGTCTCTTACCTGCAGAACTGCACCGTTCGAGACCGTCAGTGCAACGTCGCCGACACTGTCAGCATCCGGAAAGGCCCCGGCATAGTCAACATTCAGTCTACGGCCATCACTCCGAACTGTTCCAACGGGCCCTTCGCGGCCCTGAGTGGCGATCGCCGCTGCTATCTCCGTTGGACTCTTGCCGCGCGCCTGCAACTTGCCGGGATCCAATTGTACCCGCATTTCACTGGCCGGCAGGCCCCAGACCTGCGCCCTTTCAACCCCAGTGACACTGCTCAGCCTTTCCCTCAACCGTTCGGACAATTTGTGCATCCGGCGCGGCGGGAGGGTATCGCTGACCAATGCCACCTCGGCAATTGCCGCCGAAGTGGGCCGTCCCCTGACTATGTCCATTCTGGTCAGCTCAGCCGGAAGCGTAGGGCGGCGGTTCGCTAGTTCGCGGCTAAGCGCGTCATAAGCCCTGTCAGAATCCTTACCCCATTCGAACTCAACGTAAACTGTTGCCACGCCTTGCCGGCTGTTGGAGCGGACTTCTCGAACCTGTTCCAACGAGAATATCGAGTCCTCGATTGGCTCCGCGACAAGTTTTTCAAGTTCCGCAGCGCTGGCGCCCGGCATGACCGCGGTAATGTAGAACATCGGGCCGTCGGATTGCGGATCTTCCGTTCGCGGAAGGCCAAAAAATGCGCTTGTGCCTAGGACCGCAAGGAGCGCGGCCAGTAGCCCGACGAACCGCCATTGCTTCAGAACAAATCGAATCGCGCGTTCGGTCATAGCAAGCGCGGAGCCACAACCTCGTGATCCTTCACAAAGCCCGCGCCATCCACAATTATGACGGATCCAACAGGCAAGCAGCAGATCCGTACCCAATCGGTATCGACCCCGAGCAGCCGGGCTTTGGTTCGGAGAGCCTGCTGTGTCTTGGAATCGACAACGTAGATGTAGGCCGCTTCACCTTCGATTTCGAGAAGGGCCTCGATTGGCACGCGCTGCCCCCCGCCCGCAAAGTTCTGGCTAACGTCCGGCACCCGGACCGAGCCAATCGCACCGCTGGGCAATGAATTCAGATACGCCGGCAATGCGAAATCCACATCGACCGTTCCGGTTCGGGGATCGCTTTGAAGGCCCACTCTCAAGAGCCGCGCATCCAACGGTCCGTCACGTCCAGGAACGCTAACCTGCATCACCTGCCCGCGCCGCAAATGCTGAGCAATCCCTTCCGGTATCTTCGCCCTGGCGATGAGAGGACTCGTTACGTCGGCTACTCTCGCGATTGATTTGCCTGGCAAGGAGACTTCTCCCACCTCGCCTTGCACCGCCAAGACCACTCCATCAAAGGGCATTTCGACAACGGCTGACCGAATGTCGAAGTCTGCAGCGGACAACGATGCCTCGACCGCCCGCAACTCAGCCTGACTGGCTTCAAGTTCTGCTTTGGAAATCGCGCCAATTGCGAAGAGGGACTGCTGGCGGGCAACTCTTGAGCGCAGTTCGTTTCGCGCCGCCAGAATCCTTGTCCGTTCCGCGTGGACATTTTCCGCTCTTATCGCAGCAACCACGCTGCCCTTGCGCAGGCGGTCACCGACCTTCACCCGAACAGCAGAAAGTATCCCGCTAAGCCGAGAGCCCAATGCCGCTTCGCGTTCGCGTTGGATTACAACCGGAAAGCTGCGATCGGCACGATCAACCTGATCTGCACCGATGCGGAAAGCGGTCACCTGCAACGGGTCTGCGGCTTGTGGTTCCTGCGCGCGAGTGCAAGCGGAAGTTGCCCCAGCAAGAGCGGCCGCGATGACGAACAAGGCCGCCAAACGGCCAAACATCCCGCCCAATTGGTTCGGCAAACGGCTCACTCACCCTGCCCGGTTCTAAGCACTCGCAAAGCGATCTCCCTAATCGAGCCGCGCGACACAATTTTCATGCTCAATTGGCGATCAAAAAGAACCACAAGCAAGCACCAGCTCCTGCGAGCATCCAAACACTCGATGCGAGGACAATAATAGCCACAAGTTTCTCATGCCCGGGGCTACCTTTGTGCCCAGCTCCGGCAATGGGCAAAACTCTCGACGCACCTGTCGCAGCTGACAACAGCAATCCAATGATCAAGAAGCTGCTCGACAGGACAAGTGACCATCCAATCACTGCCTGAATCGATTCAGGAATTGCGAATTCCTGCCAAAATGCACCCATCGCCAACAAGAAAGTGCCGGACTGCACGGCCGTCAAGTGAGCCGATAGAGACATTCTTGGATTTCGAAACTTCGGAATCAAAGCTCCAATCAGTAAGCCCCAAACAAACAGAGCGAGACCAAACTTTCCAAGCATCAACGAATAATATGCCATTGCGGTCTCCTCAGGCCTTCAAGCTATTTTTACCGCACAAAACTGTCAAGCTCGAACAACCTGGTGAATCGGTTTTGATAAAAGATTGATTTGCCGAACATAACTGCAGTGCATTGATGGCTTTGGAATGAACTAAAATCTATTGGGGGTTGTGCTGTCATATTTTTGCACATACCCTTGAGTTATTCTTCGATTCGTTTTCGCCATTCCGCGAAATCATCGCCCAACAGATAGATTCTGATTATAAGAGTTTTACAATTGATTGAGCTCTCACAGATGACGTTTGCGTAACCTTGCGCACTCGATTCGACTAGTGTTCGATCAATTGCACCCGGAGTTCGTGCTGGTGAATATTATTACAATTCCGGAGTCACTTAGTAGCAATCGGCACTCGAATCTTGAAGTTCGCAGTGATCACAATGCCAACGCTTTTGATAATACATCTTACTCTGCCATCCTGCATAACTTAATTTCAGTGGCTCAGAATAAGCAAAATCTGTCTGAGGCAGTTTTGGTATTGGCAACTCTTGACGGACGCATAGACAGTGAAGATGCCATTTCTTGTCTGACGAAGCGAGATTCGCATTTTATCGAGCAGTTTGGATATTGCGAAATATTTCTCGATTCCGAAACAGATAATGAAGTAAATTCCATTTATCCATCGCTAGTCGTTAGTGAAATTTCAAAAATTGCAATACAGTTTCCTAACGAAACAATTCCGTATTTTCAACAAGTAGCGAAAATTCGGATCGATACCTATGATATATTGAATTTTAATTCAGCGACAAACAACACCAATTCAATATTTGAGAATATTTTCGAATCCAGAGGTTCGGAACATATTTTAGATATCTTGGATAAAGCACAGTACCACATTGATCATATAGATCCAGTTGTATTGCATGTTGGACAACAAACATTCACAAACTTCGATCAATTTAACAATCTTTTGGCTCGTCCAGCTGTGAAGCGGTCGGGATTTACGCTGACAGATCTGAGAGAGCGTGACTTTGAGGATTGGTCATATGATGAGAAAATGCTTGTATCCTGCATCTATATTCTGACCAGAGCGAAGTGTAGGATTGAAGAATTTAATGGTCAGCAGCTGAACCTTGTCCGTGTTGAAGCGCATCTCCGCTCTAAATACGAACAATTGTGCGATGAGACCGGCTTGGGGGTCAAGGCGCTTGGCCTTGTGGAGTTGGCAGACAGCATCGTCGACCTGCGCAACCGCGTACGTTCTCAAAAGTTCGTTTACCGTACGGTGAATGGCCTGACATTCAACAAGCACGAGCACTTTTTCGACCGAGCTGGCATTGACCTTTCGATTGGTGCCATGCCTGAGCAAATGGCTGCGGCGATTGAAGCCCGGTTTGGACTTCATCGCCACGATCACGCATCAATCGATAACTTCTTTGGGGCCGCTGCAGCTGCAGCGTTGAACCGGAATAGTCAAGCCAGGCAAGCGCTGACACCCCTTGAGCAGCTGTTTGAATTGATCGTTCGTTCGGCCATCGCCGAGACCCGTGCCCATATCGGTATGACCCGCGGCGTTCGCGACCTTCACCGGTGGTCGGCACTGTTCGCCAACCACTCTTATGTCGAGCTTTGTGACTTAGCCCCGGCCGATTACTATTGCGCGGTTTTTGCCGATCAGCAGACCGAGGTGCAGCTGCGTTCCGCTGATCAGCTGAGCAAGGTCTTCACTGCAATAGCGCAGAGAATGACCTTCAACAGCTGGCACTACACCCCAGGCCATGTTCCGATCGATGCGGTTCCAAATGACCGGCATTTCTATGTCCCGCCGAGAATGTCGGATTTGACCGTTTGGTCCGACAGTCGTCACCAAGGACACATTCTCGCGAAAGTCCGTCATTGCATCCGTTCACCCGGCGGGCTGATGGTCAATGGCAAAAAGCAGCATGGACTTTTCGACATTCGGCTGATGCGGAGCGACGGCGATCCGTTTGAATTGGAGGACCTGATCTGCGCCCGGCGCCATACTGCCTATCTGCGCGCCGTGCTCCAGGCGGTTCTGGATAGTCCGCAACCAAGCGCGAACCCGGCGATCGTGCAATCCTTCACGAAAAAATACTACAAAAATGCATGATCTCGCTGGATTTCGGCTGGTCGATGCCCGCACCGGCCAATTGCGCACATTGGCTTTGATCGCGTCAGTAGCTTCCGCTCTGGAAAGCAGGCTTTCAGATCGGCGCGGTGAAAGCGTCGCGATTGTGATCGCCGACAAGTTCGACCTGGTCACGGTCCTCCTCGCAGCCAGTCAACTGGCAGTGCGGTTGGTTCCACTCGATCCCTTTTCGCCCGCTGCAGCGCAGTCGGCATTTGTGTCTGCCAGTGGGGCCCGCACGATCATCGCCGACCACGAAATTGACACCGGGTCAGACAGCCAAACGGTAATCACGGTCCAGGAACTGCTGCTTGCCGCAAACGAACCTGATCGGGTGATTTCGTTCCCGGCCATGCAAAGTCACTGGCTGTTTTTCACTTCCGGTTCGACCGGGACGCCCAAAGGTGTCGAGTTCTCGTCCGACATGGTTCGTCATAACGTTCGGCTGGCACTCGATGCATTGCCGTTCGAGCCAGGCTTTCGCACCGCTAGCATGCTGCCGGCCTATCATACGTTTACGCTGATCGGCGATATCATGACCGCCTTTGCAGTCCAAGGTTCCTGCGTGATCCTGCCGGATTTCGAGATTGCGCAGCTCGACTTTATTCTGGAAGCGCTGGCAACTCACCAGGTTCAGACGTTTAGTGGGGTGCCGGTCATTCATGAGGTCATGACGGCCTTTGCCGATCGCATGACAGGGCTGACCTTGCGTTTCGTAACATCTGGAGCAGCCCCGCTGCGGGCTGAACTTGTCGAGCGTTATGCTCGCCTGTTCGATCACCCAATCGTCCCGTGCTACGGAATGACAGAAGGTGTTTGTTTCCTCTCGATCAGCGATCCGGCTCGCGTGCGGCCTGGCTCGGCGGGCGTTCCGCGGGTTGAGCTCAGGATTGTCGATGACCGCGATGATCCGGTCACCTCAGGCAAGATCGGAAACATCCAGGTCAAAGGCACGTCGGTCATCCGGAACGGCTACTTCAACAACCAAGCATCGTTGAAGGAAAGCTACGCGGATGGCGGGTGGCTCAGAACTGGCGATATTGGATATCTCGACTGCGACGGCCAGCTGTTCATTACCGGTCGATCGAAGAACCTGATCATCCGTGGTGGAAAGAAGGTTTATCTGGAGGATCTCGAGGCGTTGTTCGACGCCGGGACCGTGGCGGCAGTGGCGCAGGGCGGCGAAAATCGTGAGAGATTCGTCTTCTTTTATGAGGCCGAAAAGTACGACGATCGCAGCGTCAGCGAATTGATTTCGGGACGGCTTGGCATCGACCACATGCCCGACCGGTTTATCCCGATCGCGCAGATTCCGAGATCGCCGACCGGAAAGCTCAAACGACAGATTTTGGCAGAGGGACTTCAACGTGGAAGTTATTGACTGCCACTCTCATGTCGCCTCGTCGCGCTATATCCCTGACGAGTTTTTCGATGGCTGGGTCGACAATATCCTGGCGACATCAGGCTCGAAGGATGACCGCCACGGGGCCGCGCTGCGGCAGGTCTTTCGCAAGATCAACGAAGATCCGCTGTGCGATGAATATGTCGCGCAGATGGACGAGGCAGGGATCGCCCGTGCTGTCCTGCTGATCATCGATTTCAAATACGTCTACGGCGAGCCGTTCGACGACATGGTCGAAATCTATCGCCGGCACCGGGAAATCCTTGAGCGCCATCCAGGCCGGTTCATCTGCTTCGCTGGGGTCGATCCCCGTCGCGGCAGGGCCGGCGTTGAATTGCTCGAACTGGGCATAGAGCAATACGGCTTTTCTGGCCTGAAGCTTTATCCGCCGTGTGGATTCAGCCCAAGCGACGAGCGGCTCGATCCTTACTACGAGGTATGCGCGCAATACCAGCTTCCGGTGCTTTCGCACATCGGACCCACGACCCCATCCTTGTCATTTAACTTTGCCCGACCAGAAGGAATTGACGAGGCGGCAAGGCGCTTCCCCCAAGTCAAGTTCGTGCTGGGCCACGCCGGTTCGACCCATTTTCGCGATGCCGCGGTGCTGGCCGAATACCGGCCTAACGTCTTTCTCGATATGTCCGGGTTCCAAGCGGCAGCCAGCCGCGGACGCTTCGACGACTTGATGCGGTTCCATAAGGAAAACGGCATCCTCAACAAGATCCTGTTCGGCACCGATTGGCCGATCCACCGCCTTCTCGGCGCACAAAAGAAGTGGGTGGACCGCTTCAAGCAGCTCTGCACCGACGGCATTCTCACCCAGCGGGAGTTGGCGAACATCTTCGGAGAGACCTTCAGGTCAATTTCTCCCAGCAGCATTGGAGCGGCATGAATGGATAACACGCACGAACTCGTCATTTCAGCCATCAAGAGCCAGATCGATGACCCGACACGGGAGATCGGATTGGATAGCCGTATCGACGAACTGGGCCTTGATTCACTGCGGTACATGATGCTCATCATCGATCTTGAAAGCAGCAGCGACCAGATATCGGTAGACGTCAAGAACATCGGGTCAGCGACCACGGTTGCTGATTTGACCAGACTCGTGAGGTACGCCTGATGGAAGGCACGAACCTCACGCCCGGCCTCGAATTTCGGCCAGCAACTACTGAGCTGGAGCTGCGGGCGGTCTATCCTGTCATGGCAGCGCTGCGCCCCCAATATTCCTTGGACGAATTCGTGCGCCTTGCTCAGGACCAGCTCATCCCTTCGGGGGCCCGCGTGATCGCAGGATATCACGAAGGTGCCGTCGTTTGCGCCGGTGTGTTTAAGATCGGCCATTCGCTGGCCTGGGGCAAACATCTCTATATCGACGACCTTGTTACGGCCGAGGAAAGTCGCTCTCTCGGCTGCGGGTCGGCCCTGCTCCGCCACATTGCGGCGATCGGAAAGGCTGAAGGCTGCGGCGAACTTCACCTTGATTCCGGCGTCCAGCGCCACGAAGCCCACCGGTTTTACCTGCGCGAGCGGATGGACATCGTATTCTACCATTTCCGGAGCCAGCTGGCATGACCATTTGCGAGCTAACGGATACCGTTGGGTTGCTTGAGCGCTCAAGCAACCTGCACGCCCCCCAACCAATGTATCCGGACGCAACCAGCATTGCCGACATTCTTCGTCGGCGTGCCGAAGACCAGGCAAACGACGTTGCGTTTGTCTACCTCTCATCCACCGATGATGAAGACGTGGTCCGCACCTACCGCGAGCTCGACCGACGCGCGAGGACCATCGCCGGCTATCTGGCGGATGAGGTCCAACATCGCGGCCCCGATCGGCAATTGCGCGTAATCCTTGCCTATCCGCCCTGTGCCGACTTTGCGGATGCATACTTCGGCGTACTCTATGCTGGAGCCACGTGCGTAAATGCCTTCAGCCCAACAACGCCGCGCGAAGCGGAAAAGTTGGCCGCAATCGCTGCAGATTGCGGTGCATCGATAATACTGACCCATTCATCGACGGTAGAAGCGGTGCGAACAGCTCTTGAAGTCGCCGGGCTGTCCGCTGGGCCGATTGTTGCGACCGATCGCTTGACGGGACCTGGGCACAGCACCGCAATCGCCCCCGGCCATGGCCGCCCGGAAGATGATTGCTTTATCCAGTATACATCGGGCTCGACCAGCAATCCGAAGGGAGTCCGCGTCAAGCATGCCAATTTGATGCACAACCTGACAGTGATCGAGCATCACATGCAGGGGGCCAAGGGGAGCCGCTACCTGGGGCTGGGATGGCTTCCCGTCTTTCACGACATGGGACTGATCGCCTGCCTGAATTACCCGATTTACATCGGCAGACCGAACGTCCTGTTCTCCCACCAAACATTCGCCCAAAAGCCGCATCTGTGGATGAGCCGGATTTCCGAATACCGTGCCACCCACACCGCTGGTCCAAATTTTGCCTACGAGCTCAGTGCCCGGATCGCTCGCCGTGCCAACAAGGAAACACTCGATCTTTCGACCTTGAAGGTTGCCCTGTGCGGCGCAGAGCCGATCCGGGCTGCTACGCTCGAGCGGTTTATTGCCGCCTATGCCGATTGCGGATTGGATCCTTGTGCACTGGCGCCAGCCTATGGACTCGCCGAGGCGACGCTGATGGCAACGGGGTCTCCGGTTGGAACCGGTCCGCGCTTTCTGGACGTTGACCGCGAGGCCTTGCAATCAAACCGGCTGGTCCCAATGCAAGCCGCAAGCAACGCGGACCTACCCGGCCAAACCGAGGGTTGGACACGGCGCCTGGTGGCAAGCGGCAAGCTGCATGCCATGCACCGTCTGGCCATCGTCGACTCCGACACAGCCGAGGAACTTGACGAAAAGGTGATCGGTGAAGTCTGGTTGCGCAGTGCAAGCGTAGCGAGCGGCTATCTCAACAAACCGTCCGAGAGCGATTTGCAGTTCAAGGCGCAGCTGGCGGATGGTGAAGGTCCCTTCCTGCGCACCGGCGATCTCGGCTTCATCGCCGATGAGCACCTCTACATTACGGGCCGCCTCAAGGATGTCATCATTCTAAATGGTGCCAACCACCATGCCTCGGACATCGAAGCCGCGATCGAGAACCTCGGAATTGCCGAAATAAGGCGGTCCGTTGCCTTTGCCGTCAATGACATGGCCGACCGTGAGGCGGTGACAATAGTCTGCGAGACCCGGGCAGGAATGGAGCACGAGCGCATGGAGGTACTCGCGGCAAGACTCGCAAATGAACTGGCACGAACTGAAGGCTTCTCAGTTGGAAGAATTGCCTTTGCTGCAAAAGGATCAATTCCGCGAACATCCAGCGGAAAGATTCAACGCTCCCTTGCGAGAACAAGATTCAACCAAAATATCCTTGAATTATACTATATATATTCATCATCACGATTTTCCGAAGCATGACTATTAGTAAAGATGCAGCATAATTATATTCCTCCGGAGAACACAGTGTCCAGAAACATAATCATTACGGGAGCCGCTGGATTTATCGCCAGCCATTTCCTGATCGACCTGTTGTACAATAGGGCGAACGAGGTCGGGACGATTACCTGTCTGGTTCGGGACACGCTACGCGCATCCGCGCAGGAGCGGATGGCCGCAGCGCTCGCAAGGGCCGTCAAGGACGAAGGTCTCTCTGAACACTTCACCGTAATCGAAGCGCGCTTTGCGCAAAAATGCCGCGTTCTGGCCGCAGACATCGAGAAGCCAAATTGCGGACTGTCCGAGGCTGAGATTGATTCCATCGAAGCTACTGAAATGTGGCACTTCGCTGCGATGCTGCGGTTCAGCATCAAGCTTCGGCAATATGTCACCAAAAGCATCGTTGGCGGCACAGAAGAGGTCCTGGCCCTGTCAAAGCGGCTCGGCGTCACAACTTTCAACTACCTCTCAACCGCGATCGTTGCTGGCAACCACGTCGGCTTCAACAACGAATCCTTCCACGAAACGATGGACGGTGCCGATACATCTTACGAGCTTGCCAAGCGGGAGGCCGAACTGGCGGTGCGGGATAGTTGTGAAGCCGCCGGGATCGGCTGGCGCATTTTCAGGCCTTCGATTGTAGTCGGGCATTCCCAGACGCACGACGGCAAGACCGACACGGGATTCTACGGCCTCGTGACGATCTGCGCCAAGCTAAAGAACGAAATAGAAAGCAAGATTCCAGGCTTTCTCTCTCATCACCCGATCAAACTTGCCAACACTGATGAAAACTCGGCCATGAACCTAATCTACGTCGACGATGTCGTCGCGCAGATTTCGCAGCTGGCCGATCGCCCGGATTCGCTCGGTCACATTTTCCACGTGGTCAACAAGAGCCAACTGGCCCACTCCGAACTGCTCGAAGAAATGGAGCAGGTGCTGGGAATTAGGGTTCATTGCGTAAAATCAACCGATGAATTCGAACCATTGGATCATCTGGTTCGTAAACAAATGGGCGAATACGAGAAATATTTCAGCAACCTCTACGAGTTCGATACGTCAAACGTAGATAAATTCCTGGGAAGCGACAACGCCAAGAAAATTACACGAGCCGACGCCCGAAGTTTGATTGAGGTCTACTACGCGCGGTTCAACAATGAGGATAGTCGTGCGACCCTGTTCGAATCTCCGGTCGAAGATTTTGAAGCACGGTCCATTTCCACCGCTACGGGATCCCTTTCCTATCTGGTCGGCGGGAGCGGCAAGGTTCCAGTATTGATTATCAATGCCTATGGGCAAAGTCTTCATTTCTGGACAGAATTATTCAATCTGATGCGTGACGAATATCGCATCTATCTTTGGGAGATCAGAGGTACTTCGGTTGTTGCTGGTGGCATGCAGGGGTGCTTTTCAACCGAAGACCATGTGCAGGATGCTTTGCGAATCCTGGGTGCAGAAGACCTATATGATTGCAATCTGATGGGTTGGTGCACCGGGGGCAAAATCGCGCTTGAAGTTGCTTCGCGCGCCAAAGACCGCGTTGCAAGAGTGGTCTGCCTGACTCCATCTTTCAAAGGCACCAAAGGCGAAGATCTCGACACCCAATATGAAATAAGCATGGAGCCAATTTGCCGGGCAGTCGATCGTGCGCCGAAAAATGCCAAACTTGTTCAGGAGTTCATGGGCAGCTTCTTTGGCGGCGCAGACACCAGTAATGAAGAACGTGGCGGTGATCTGAGCCGGAACGTCACCGATATCCTCAACATGGTCAATCGCAATGTTCGGCCGTTGTTGGTTGCACCTTTCGTGGCTGAGAGCAGCATTCTGAACTACTCGCGTCAATTGCTCGAATTCTGGCAACACGACATCAGCAAGCTTTATTCGACGCTCGAAGTTCCGATCATGATACTCAGCGGTGAGCGTGACAATATCGCGGATCCTCGCCTAGCACAAAAGGTTGGGCGCAACTTCGCCAATTCGGTCGGGTTCCAGATCATTGGCGGATCTCACTATATTCACAAGGAAAATAGCCACAGCGTGAAGCGAATGCTCGATGCATTCATCGAGCATGGGGTCAATGCGCTCCCCGAAAGCGAGCGGGTCGAAGCGGCAGCATAGTCACAACCAACCGCCCCGTCAGGCAAATGGAATTGAAAGGCAGGATAATGGCAACTCAAGCGATCTCGGAAGAATACACCCTTGAATCCAACGATATCGATTGCCTGGCAATGGCCAGGAAGATCGCCCCGTTGGCGCGGCAACACGAAGCATTTGCCGAGGAGAACGGCCGGCTGCACGACGATGTTGTCAGCGCGTTCCAGGAAAGCGGGCTATATTCTATCAACACGCCTCCAGCCTATGGCGGGTCCTGCCCTTCCCCGCGAATTCAATGCGAGGCGATCATTGAACTGGCCAAGGCCGATGCTTCGGCCGGCTGGTGCTTCATGGTCTCGACCGGATTCAATTGGCAAGTCGGTCGCGATTTCGGAACCGAAGCCATGCGCGCGGCCTTCGCCGATCGCTCCAGGCACGTCGCGGGGAGCTTCATTCCAGCATTCTTCGCAAGAGCGGTCGATGGCGGATACATCGTCTCCGGCGAAAGCTCGTTCAACAGCAACGTTTATCGTTCAGGCTACAAAGTCGCATTGGCCCTGGTCCCGGATCCGACCAATCCCGCTGACATCGCCAAAGGAGAAGTGCCAGCAATCCGCGCGATGCTAGTCCCGGAGGAAGACTGCCAGATTGTCGAAAACTGGGACGTAATCGGTCTACGCGGCACCGGCTCCAACAATGTGAAGCTGACCGAGGTATTCGTCCCCGAAGCGTTCGCGATCGATATAATTGCACACGTCAACCGCAAGCCGGCCGAGTTCGACGAGCCGATTTACCGCCTGCCCTATGTCCCCTGGACCGGCTTCCATACCGCAGCGGTTGTGATTGGTATTGCCGAGCGTGCGCTGGACTCCTTCGTTACCCACACGACCAGCAAGATCATGCTGACCAATAAGTTGCAAAGCCAGGCAACCATTCCGGCCACTCGGGCCGCGATCGCCGAAGCCGCAACTATGGTCCGAACTGCAAAAGCACACCTACTTTTTACCGCGGACGAGGCCTGGGAAATTTGTCTCGCGAACCGTGACTTCACGCTTGAGGAAGAAGCGCATCTGCAGATGGCTGCCTACCAGACGACCGAGATGAGTGTAGCTGCAATTCAGAAGATCTTCGCGTCATGTGGCGCCGCAGCGATTTCCCGCAAGCTTCCCATCGAAAAGCTTCTGCGTGATGCACTGACCGGTCAGCAACACATCTCGGTTTCAGCGGACCGCTCAAAATCTACCATAAGCCGGCGATTGCTGGGCTTGCCGCGCGAATCCAATCAGCCTTTCGATTGATCCTGCAAATGGAAGCGCTTGACGTAATCGTGATCGGTGGGGGCATTGTGGGCCTCGCATCTGCGGCGCATTTGCGCCGAGATGGGTTGCGCTTTGCAGTGTTGGAGCGCGCCGGCGAGGTTGGAGGAACCTGGCGCGATCATGACTACCCAGGATGCGGCGCCGATACCGAAGCATCGACCTATGTCCCCTTGCTTGAACCGCTGTACTCAAAGAAACGCTTCGCGACCCGGGCGGAACTCTTTGAATACTGTAAATTATTTGCCAGAAAGCATGTGGGGTTGAAAAACATACGCCTCAACCACAGCGTTGTGGGCGCATCTTTTGAAACGAAGGATCACCTCTGGCACATCGCCACCAACAGGGGAGTCCTGCGCGCGCGATTTGTCATTTGGGCGAATTTTTCAGGCGCCGACGTGACAAAGGCGAAGCGCCCCGTTTTCGAAGGACAAGAGCAATTCCAGGGCACAATTGTCCACGCCAGTGAACTGCCGAATGATCCGGGTTATTTTCGGAACAAGCGTGTTGCGATTGTCGGCTGCGGAGCCACGAGCGTGCAACTCGTCCCTTCGATCGCGGACGCCGCATCGCGGATCACACTGATCAGCCGCACCACCCCCTATATCAAGAAGACGCGAATGACTCCGGGCCCAAAGTCCTTGCTGGGCTACCGCCTGCAGGGCGCAGTCCTGCGATGCAAGAATGAGATCATTTCGATTTTCGACAGCCACCCGCATCTCGAAGCCCTGTATCGCTGGCCCTATCGATTTCGCGAATATGTGCTGAAGCGCGACGGAATGCCAGCTGCGGCAATCCCGCCTTTGACGCAGCCGGTTCAGTGTACCCGCCGCGGGTATGACTACCTTGGTTTTCGCAACAGTCTGAAGCGACCAGATGTCGATTTCGTCTCGATTGCTGGCAGTTCCGGCATCGAACGTTACACCCCAGACAGCCTGATCGTTAACGGCAAGACGGTTCAGGCCGATATCGTCGTTCTGGCAACTGGCTATCACATGGCCGAAATAGCCTTCGACATCAGTGTTGACGGCGAAACCTTCAGCCTCGATCCACACAACATCCGCGGCCTCTACGGAGTGATTGACGGCCTGCCGAATTCCCTCCTGGCCATCTTCGGTTCGCCGCTTTGGATCATTCCGCCACGGCTTGCAGAATTCAATACCAAGACCTTCCTGAAGCTCGTGCGGCACATGCGGCGGAACGGGCTGACTTGTGCGCGGATCAATTCGGCCAAGGCCGCCAAGATGACTGCCATGGTCCAAAAGCTCAATCGCAAGCACATCGTCCTTCAACCCGATTGCCCCTCATACCGCTATCTCCTGTCAAACACCGGCCAAGAATCCGCAGGTCAGCTTCCATCCAAGACAGCTGCCAATCTGCCCTTCCTGCCCTTTCCAACCATCGTCATGGAATTGATCACCCGCCTGACTTTCTCGCCGCGGGATTTCGATTTCTCATCCCTTGGCCAAGCAAGTTCGGGCTCGCCAACTGCGCAAAAGCAGGTTGGCGACAAGGTGCTGCAGGATGCTTGACGACCAGGTTTCGATCCCGTTCGTGAGCCACACCCCTCGGGTGCAAGAGCTCAAGCGTTGGCTGCAAGACTACTGCGGGGCACGAATTGACTTTGCACTCGCCGACGAGCGCAAGTGTCTGCCGCCGCACGTAGTGCTCGATTTCGGCAACAAAGGCCTCTTCGGACTATCGGTTTCACCGAGCGATGGCGGACTGGGGCTATCAAACCGTGAATTTGGCGAAGTCATCTCGCAGCTTGGTGCGATCGATCCAACCCTTTGCCTGTTTGTCGGACTTTCAAATGTTCTGGGCATCAGGCCGCTTGAGCAGTTCGGCCAAGGGGCACTTCGCGATCGCTATTTGCAGGACCTGGCCGCCGGCCGCTTGCTGGGCGCATTTGCGCTGACCGAGCCTGCAGCAGGATCGGCGCCTCAAGCGATGTTGACCACCGCGCGGTGGAGCGACGGCGACTATGTGATTGACGGAACCAAGCACTGGATCGGCAATGCTTCCTGGTGCGGAATTATCTACGTCTTCGCCCGCACCATTGACGAAAGCGGCGCCTTCGTTGGCATAACCTGCTTCGCAGTCGATCGCGGCACGCCGGGTCTCCGCATCGGGCCCGAAGCGAAGACCCTGGGTATGCGCGCGACGGCACAATCCCGGGTTGTCCTTGATGGCGTCCGGGTGTCGCCAGGCTGCATCCTGGGCGAATTGGGAGGCGGCCTGGAGGTTGCGCAGGACACGATGATGCGCGGCAGGTTGGTCATAGCCGCCGCGACGATCGGTGCGATCAAGCGCTGCGCTGTCCTGGCAGACAAGTACGCGAACCGAAGGCAGATCGCGACCGGCCTGCTTGCGCACAACCCTGTAACCAAGCGCAAACTGGCCGATTTTACATTCCGCGCCGAGGCCGTGGAGCACCTGGTTTTCTCCGTCCTGGATGCAGTCGACCGCGAGCTTCCGGTGCCGCCTGCCATCCTGGCCGCCTGCAAGATTGCCGCGAGCGAGCTACTTGGCGAAGCCGCCGACGACTTGATTCAGCTTCTGGGTGGGCGCGGCTATATCGAACCGAATGTTGCCCCCAGGATCTGGCGGGATGCCCGGATTTTGCGGATCTTCGAAGGGCCGACCGAGACACTTCTGGCTCATCTGGGTTCAACCGCCGATCACTCACCTGTCGATCTCGTAGCCTTCGCCGCAGCCGCTTTCCCGGGCTCTGGTCAGGTCGAAAGAGCGTTAAGCGATTGCGCCGAACTGAAAGCGGTCATGGCCGGATCAAGCCAACCCGGTTCATCAATCGACCGGCGGCTGCTCATGCGGGACTATTCCGGCCGCTTGCTTACCTGGGCACTGCTTGATTGTGCCCAGCCGCCAGGCAGCCCGGCCAGAAAATGGATCCAGCGGCGCTACGCATGTGCGCTTGCCGAAATTAGCGCCGAAGCGGCTGATCCTCAACCGGCGGCTGCTGATCTGCGAGCCACGATTGCCGGTTATCGACAAGACATCGGCGATGCCGATCCCTTGGAAATCGGCGAGGACGGCTGCATCGATCCATTTCTTAGCGCCGCAGGCGCCGAATGCGAAAATAAGAAAAGAGGAGGCAGGGTCAATGGCTGAAACCACAAAGATCGATCTGGATCTTAAGGTGAAAAGATCAGTGCAAGTCTATGATACTTCGTTCCTCAATGGTTACGATCTTTGGGTACACGGCTTTTGCAACAAATATGCCTGGAAGTGCCCGACCGAACGGCTCATTGATCAATATCGCGATTTGACAAGCCAAAATCATTTAGAAGTAGGTGTAGGGACCGGATTTCTACTTGATAAGGCATCACTTGATCCAGCTGAGCGTCGAATTGGCATCATGGATTTCAGTCGCAATTGCCTGGATTATTCATCACGACGCCTGAAGAGATATGATCCGGAATTGTATCACCACGACATACTAAAGCCATTTCCCGAAAACTACACCAGCAGATTCGATTCAATTGGCATAAACTATGTTCTCCATTGTGTTCCAGGAGAATTCAGCAGCAAAGGCAAATCATTCGGAAATCTGAAGTCACTACTCAGTCCCGGTGGCGTATTATTCGGAAGCACCTTACTTGGCGCTGGCATAAAGCGCACTGCAATCGCCCGGGCACTTATGTGGGGCTATTCGAAATTTGATATATTTTCCAACCACGCGGACAGCGAGCACGCGTTGCGCAGATCTCTTAGCCAACACTTCACGGACGTCCGGATCGAAACCGTCGGGTGCTGCGCCTTGTTCGAAGCCCGCCGATGAACGCGCAGAAATCGGAGTTGAACGAATGACCGACACTATTGATCAATTGCGCGACGAGCTGACCGCAAGGATCCGCTCGCATCCCTTTCTGCGTTGCTGCCGCGATGGCACGGTAACCGCGCAAGCCATGCGCACTTTCCTTGAACAACAAGCGCTATACAGCCACCATTTCACTCGCTTCCTCTGCGCGCTGATGAGCCGCCTTCAAGGAAACGACCAGGTCTTGGCTCTGGCCGCCAATCTGTTTGAAGAACTTGGCCTGGATGGCGCGGAAACGATCCCGCACAGTGAGATTTATCGCGATATGTTGCGGAGTTTTGGAATTGCGCAGCCCGCCGATGACATTGCCCGGCCGGAAACACGCGCTCTGATCGCTGAGATGTACGAACTATGCCGTGACGATGATTGCGCGAGCGGCCTTGGAGCCTTGTGCCTTGGTGCAGAAGCTCTCGTTCCGGCGGTCTACGGGGATATCCTGTTGGGTTTGAAAGCCCTTGGATATCGCGATGAGGACTGCGTCTTCTTCCAGATTCACGTCGATTGTGACGATGGACACGCCGAAACCATGGAACAGATCATGATCGAGATAGTGACAAAAAGTCCGCACCGAATTCCGATCCTGACAACTGCCGGACGCAGGATTGTGGAGGCCCGATACAGCTTCTTTGATGGCATCCTGACCCATGCAGGGCAGCAGCTTGCGAACGTCGGCTAGAGCATCGAGGATCTCATGCGAGAAACGGCAATTACTTCTATCGGACAAGTCGACAGTTTCCAGGCTGGGAAGGATGATTTGAAGGCAGGCGCGCAAGCAACCTTCAATGCTGCGTTCGAGCCTGCGCGCATGTCTGCCCGAGAGAGAGTGGCTGCGGCTTGCCGAATCCTGTTTCACTTTGGACACGATTCAGGGCTTGCCGGGCAGATAACAACCCGCGGCGAACGAGCGGGGACCTACTTGACCCAGCCTCTTGGAAGAGGCCTCGACGAAATCTCTCCGGCCAATGTCCTGCTAGTGGATGAACACCTTGCAGTGCTGGAAGGCGAAGGCGTCCCCAATCCGGCGAACAGATTTCACAGCTGGGTCTACCGGGCGCGGGATGACGTCAACTGTATCGTGCACACCCATCCGATGCATGTGTGTGCGCTGTCGCTAACGGGACAGGAGTTGCAGGTGGCACAAATGGATGCCTGCATGCTGTATGATGAGATCGCCACGCTCGATCATTGGCCAGGCGTACCGGTCGGTAACGAAGAAGGTCGCACGATTGTCGATGCGCTCGGTTCCAAGCGCGTCCTCATCATGGCTCATCACGGACTGATCGTCGCCGCAGCCTCAGTCGAGCAAGCATGCGTGATGGCCGTCCAATGCGAGCGAGCCGCGCGGATGCAGCTGCTCGCCACCTCTGGAGGGGGCGAGATTCGTGCACTCGATCCGGCTTTGGCCCGGGAAGCACGTGACTGGACGCTTGATCCAAGGCGGATATCGGCAACCTTTGACTATTTTGAGCGAAGAAGCAGGTTCGTTGGAAATAATCAGCACGGATCTGAAAATTCGTATTGAATCGATAGTTTCCCAATGTCTTCAAAATATAAGATTAACATTTTCCATATCGCACACCATTTAGTCGCATAAAAAAGATTGGATTTATTTATGCAATTTGATTCCGTTCAGTCTCTAGAGCAAACCTTGATCGAAATGCTCAGTCAGGAAACTGATCTTGATATTCACGATATCGACCCGAAGGCATCGTTCGCTGCACTGGGTCTCGATTCCGTTGAATCTGTCAGTCTGGCCTGCCGTCTAGACGACATGTTCAGCGATTTTACTGTTAAGCCCGAGATATTCTGGGAAGTACAAAGCATATCAGAATTGTCCGAGGAACTATTCAGAAAGAGCCGCTCGATAATTCAGGAAGCCTAGTTGCTTTGATCAATCGCAATTCGAATCGACTAGTACTTCGGACAGCACGCCGGCTAGTGTCAATTGCAGCAATATGGGGATCGTAATGTTCAGCCAAGAGCTCTCGCCCACAAAGATGGAGCGCCGCACCAGGGCCAATTTCGGAGACGAAGTGCATCTAACGGTCCGCAATCGTCGTTTCTCTCGTGAATCCACCCCCAGCCGGTGGTGGCTGAACGGAGACCCGTTCGGATCAATATTCTTTACCGTTCATTCCGCCTCATTCCCGCGCGGCGAAGCCGCCTTTATCGACGCAGTAAGGGAATTTAGCGACGACTTGCCGCCAAAACTTTCCGGTGAGGTCCGCTCGTTTATGCGGCAGGAATCCAATCACAGCAGAGAGCACGCCATATTCAACAGGCTGGTTGAGAATTCCGGCTATGACCTTCGGAAGATTGATGAAATTATGGCCGAGGGAATCGCCAAGATTAAGGCCGAGCCGACGCTAGTCTGGCTCGGGACAACTATGGCGCTTGAACATTATACGGCAATTGCCGCGCATGAACTTCTAACGAATCCAATTCACATGGAGGGCATGGCTCCACGATTCGCGTCGATCTGGCGCTGGCATGCCATCGAGGAAATAGAACACAAGGCCGTCGCGTTTGATGTTTGGCTGCATGTCACGCGCGATTGGAGCGCTTGGAAACGCTGGAGGTTTCGATCGCAAGTCATGATCGTCGCAACAATCAGGTTTGTCCTGATGATCTGGAATAGCAGCAAGGAAATGCTGGATCAGGACGGTTTGTCGGGATGGAAGAACAAACTCCGGTTTCTGAATTACATGTTTGGCAAGCCGGGTCTCTATCGCCGCATGATCATTCCCTGGTTGCTCTACTTCAAGCCAGGCTTTCACCCTTGGGACGTCAATGACCGGCACCTGATTGCAGAATACGAGGCTGCGGAAGCCAACAGCAAGTGATCGCAAACTCGCCCGCCAGCGACATTGCCTTCACCCCGACCGTCAAGGCGCTCCAGGAGGCACGCGGGTCTCGCGATAGCTATGCACAGCTTGAAAAGCAGGGCGGCTTCCGAACCGAGATCGACGAAGGGTTCGAAGAGTTCATCGCAGGAATCGACACCGCGTATCTCGCCACCGCGAACGCGCAAGGTCAGCCTTATGCCCAGCATCGCGGCGGGCCAAAAGGTTTCATCCGGCGGGTTGGACCGAGAACACTCGCTTTCGCTGAATACGCCGGCAACCAGCAATAAATCACAAACGGCAACCTTGCCGACAACGACCAGGCGTTCCTGTTCCTTATGGACTATGCCTACAAGCGGCGGATCAAGGTCTGGGGTCGGGCGCGTGTGTCAAACGATCCCGAAGTCGTCGCGCGGCTGATGCCCAAGGGCTATCCGGCTAAGGGAGAGCGGGCAATCCTGTTCGATGTCTCCGCATGGGACATCAATTGCCCGCAGCATATCCCGCAGAAAATCGATCTGGCCGAGGTTGCCGGAGCCATGGCGCACCTCAATGCTCGAATTGCCGAACTCGAAACCGAAATTGCTGCGTTGCGCGCGCAGCTTCCTGGAGAAGCGAATTAATCAGTCTGCCGCCATCTTCGTTCACCGACGAGATCCCAGCACAGAATGTCCGTGCCTCTTGTCGTAGCCCCTGCAGGTCCCGCGGCCATAACGAGATTCAAGCGGTTTGATATTCTTGCTGCGCCAACGGTAAAGGCGCGCTGGTTGTGGCGCATCCAATTGGCAGGAACGCCCGGCGCGCTTGTGTCGGTGTTCGGTTGAGACTCCGTCTGCGATCGGATTTGCGACGGGTGTGGGCCTTGCTCGACTCTATGTCGATTTCCTCGAAGAGGGCGCTCTAGTATCGAAGGCAGCGCGCGAGGCGCGCCCATGGTCGATGATCCGGTTCCACCCCAACAATCCCCCCACATTCGAACGCGGAGTTGGAGAGATCATGAAGAACAATATAAGATACTGAAAGTGCGATCTAAGCCGAAAAAGCCCAGAAATCCCCGACTTTCCGGGATCAACCTGGCATTCGTGAGATGATATAGCTGGCGGAGAGGGTGTCCGCCCTGAATCTGTCATATAGTATTGATATTGCTCTGATAAAATGTTTCAAAAGCGCAATGGACCCACACTCAGACCCACACATCTAGATCGCTCAACATTGGTTTTGCGGACGAATTGAGCCGAAATCCATTTTATCATATGAAATATTATCATACCGAACGGTCTCCGCTAAATAGAAATGTCACTGTCGGGGACCCAGGGTGACGTGACCCCCTGATTTCCCTCCAAGATTGATTAGAGTCCGGCCCTTGAGAGAAGGAACGGACAGATGAAGCGACTACGATTTACAGAAGAGCAGATTATCGGGGTTCTGCGTGAGGCAGAGGCAGGCGCGAAGACGGCTGACCTGGCCCGCAAGCATGGCGTGTCGGAAGCGACGCTATACAACTGGAAGGCCAAGTATGGCGGCCTTGAGGTGTCGGAGGCGAAGCGGCTGCGGGCGCTCGAGGACGAGAACGGGCGGCTCAAGCGTCTGCTTGCCGACGCGATGCTGGACAACGCGGGTCTGAAGGATCTGCTGGCAAAAAAATGGTAACGCCTGCCGCCAAGCGGGAAGCGGTCGCGCATCTTCAGGCCCTGCTTGATGTCAGCGAGCGGCGGGCGTGCAGGGTCATCGATGCGGACCGGACAGTCATTCGCTACCAGTCGCGGCGCGATGATGGTGCTTTGCGCGAGAAGCTGCGGGAACTGGCGCATCAACGCCGCCGGTTCGGGTATCGGCGGTTGCACATCCTGCTGCGGCGCGAGGGGCTGACGATCAACCGCAAGAAGACCCAGCGGCTGTACCGCGAGGAAGGCTTGACCGTGCGGCGACGCAAAGGGCGCAAACGCGCGGTTGGTGCACGGGTGCCAGCTCCCGTTTCGGCGCTACCCAACCAGCGCTGGAGCCTGGACTTCGTGCATGATCAGATGATCACCGGTCGCCGGTTCCGGGTGCTCAACGTCGTCGATGATGTGACGCGCGAGTGCCTGGCGGCGGTTCCCGACACCTCGATCTCGGGCAAGCGGGTGGTGCGCGAACTGGCCGAGCTGATCGCGGTGCGGGGCAAGCCCGGTATGATCGTCAGCGACAACGGAACCGAGCTGACCTCGAACGCGGTGCTCGAATGGTGCGGCGATGCCAAGGTCGAATGGCATTACACGACGCCGGGCAAGCCGACCCAGAACGCGTTCGTCGAGAGATTTAACGGGCGGATGCGCGACGAGCTGCTCAATGAGACACTGTTCACTTCGCTGGCCCATGCCCGCGAGAAGATCACTGCATGGGCCGACGATTACAACACCGACCGACCGCACTCCTCACTCGGATACGCCACCCCGGCGGCCTTCGCCGCCGACCTCAAAAAGCAAGGGGCTGCTGCGCTCCGCATAGCCGGAGGCTACGCTACGCAGCCCCTTGCTTCACCCGCGCAACCGCGCAACAACGATGCCGAGGCTTTAATCGCAACTGGATGAAAGTTGGGGGTCACGTCACAGGTGTAATACAAGCTCTGGCCTGCTGCCGGTTTGGTG
>NZ_DJUW01000023.1:0-128 GCF_002440635.1 Novosphingobium sp. UBA6272
TGTCGTTGATCGCCTTGAAATGGTCGATATCGCAGAAGGCGACGCACAGCGTTTCGGTCGCGGCGCGGGCGAGGCGGTATTGCTCGGCATAGGTCGCCTCGAACGAGCGGCGGTTGGGCAGGCCGGTC
>NZ_DJUW01000023.1:228-801 GCF_002440635.1 Novosphingobium sp. UBA6272
CGGTTGGGCAGGCCGGTCAGGTGGTCTTCCTCGGCGCTGCGCCTTGCTTCGTCGAGACGGCGGCGCAAGGCGCGGGTCTGGGCCTCGCTGCGCAGCATCTGCTTCTCGATGTCGCGGGTCCGGCGCAGCATGACCTTGGCGATCGTGGCCAGTTCGCTGATCACTTCACCGGCCTTGGTCACCTGGGTCAGTTCGTTGACATGCTCTTCCAGCGCCGACTGGTAATCGCTGGTGGCGTTGTGAGCATCGCGGCTGGTCTTGCCGAATTCGTCGATCGAGCTTTCCAGCCGCTCCATCAGCTGGGCCAGCAGGGCAAGGTCATCACCGTTGTTTTCGGCCAGGTTCTCCTCCAACCAGGCCGCGGTGATCGGCTGGCGCGACTGAATCTGGCGATCGATCGCGCGGACCACCTGACTGTCTGCGCCAGTCAGATAGTTCCATGCGACCGTCAGGGCCAGCGGTGTTAGTTCGATCTTGTGCAAGGACAGAAAATTGCCAATTTCCTCCAGTTGCCGGCCTTGCAGGGCCCCGCGCCGTTCGAGTTGCCCTGAGGCGGCGGCGGCTTCGATCGGT
>NZ_DJUW01000023.1:901-1108 GCF_002440635.1 Novosphingobium sp. UBA6272
GGCGGCGGCGGCTTCGATCGGTGGATCGACCGGTCGCGCTCCAAAGCCGAGCCAGCCGAGCAGGCCGCTTCCCGAGCGGCTGAGATTGGGATCATGCGCGGTCATGCCTTGGTTAACGGCAGGACAGGTCTTTGTTTAAGCCTGGTCGGCCGGGCAGGCCGTAGAATTCTTGCTGGCAGTGTTCATCGCCCGGGCCAGCAGGTCGGC
>NZ_DJUW01000023.1:1205-2539 GCF_002440635.1 Novosphingobium sp. UBA6272
TCGCCCGGGCCAGCAGGTCGGCGATCCGATAGCCTCCCGTCGCAATCCGGCGCTTGGCGAGGGCATTGGTCGCGGCTTGCTCCATCTCGCTGACCTGCGGCGCTGCAGCTTGATCGGGCGAAGCCAGCAGAAAGGTGCCCGTATAGCCAAACAGTCGCGCCAGTTCGGCGGTTTCAGTCAGGTTATAGCGAAACAGTGCTTGCGGATCGCCGTTCTTGCCAAGTTCGCGGGGCAACCGGCTGCGCGGCCATTCCTGCACCAGCGCATCGGCCCAGCTTGGCTGTCCTGCCGGCAGGGCCAGGCCGCCGCGCTCGATCGTCTTGTCCCAGAACTGATGCAGGTTGGTGACCTCACCTGAAGGACGACGCACAAAGGCGAGTTCACCCGCGCGATCGGTCATGCTGTAGGCTGCCGTCATCTGGTGCCCGGCGTGCAGCGGTTGCTGGATATCGCCGATGATGTGGATCAGCCAGCCAATCGCTTTGGCCCGCTGCTTAGGTGCGGCGCAGGGATTGGAAAGCTTGGCGAAGTTATCGGTGAAGCCGGAAAGCGCCGCACCGTTTTCGATCGGCCAGAGCCAGGTTCGTCCCGAAACGACCTGCAATTGATAGTGCCATTCGGGCTGATCTTCAGGCCCGCCCCGAATATCGTCGGGCCAGCGCGCCAGGATCTCGAACAGCACGCGCTCCTGTTGCTCTGGACTGAGCCGCTGCAGGAACGGTGCAAAGCGCGGGTAATCCTGATGCTGCCGCGCGAGCGTGAGCAGCTCCGCCAATTCGGCAGGATGGTTTTGCCTGAGGTCGATCCAGGCGATTGCCCCGGTGGTCTGGTGGCTTTCTTCCGACCAGGCCATGGCAGGGGCGCTTGCAGTCGATGCCAGCAGCGAGAATGCCGCGAGCCGCGCTGCAAGCCGGCGCACTTTCAGCGCACCCGTGGTCCGCCGAATGGCAGCGGCGGAGGCGGGCGGCGATGGCCGCGGGGCAGCTGGGCCTGATAGGCGCGCCCACAATGCTCGACGCAATAGGGGAAACCGGGGTTCACCTTTTCGCCGCAGAAATGGAAGTCCGGCTCACCCGGGTGGCCCATCGGCCAGCGGCAGATCCGGTCATTCAGATCGAGCAGGCTGGTCTTGTCCGCAACTTCGGCGCTCGGCTTGGCCGGGACCAGGCGGCGCGGCGGCGCGGGCGGAATCGGCGCCTGCTGATCGCCGGGTCCCTGGCGCAGGAACCCGCCTGGGCCGACCGAGACAATCCGCGGCGCATCGCTCGCCGGGGCAAAGGGAGCACCACCCGCAGTAGCGGCCGGACGCGGTGCCGCCGCGGCCGGGGCCGGGC
>NZ_DJUW01000031.1 GCF_002440635.1 Novosphingobium sp. UBA6272
CTATGCCTACAACATGGGTCCGGTGCTGTTCAAACCGACCCTGACGGTTGCCCCGCAGACCTTTCGCACCACGCGTGAAGGCGCGCTGGCCTATTTCGTCGGCGGCGACGCGGCCTATCCCAGCGACACCGGTTTCGCGCTCAAGGGCTGGCGCCAGTGCAAGAGCGAGAACGCCGGGATCGTGATCACTGGCAACAGCGCGATCTCGATGGGCAATGTCACGATGTGGGATGCCAAGGGCAACTTGACCAAGGTCGACAAGACCTGGGGCTATGTCCGCGATGGTGACGGCAAGCTGCGCATCGTTCTGCACCACTCATCGCTGCCCTACACGGCCAAGTAAGTTCCTTCGCGTCGCACAGTCCCTCTGGCGCGAAACACGCGGCGGGCGGTTTCAGAACCGCTCGCCGCGTACCACTTCCACGTCGTAGACCGCGATCACCAGGCCGTAGCGCTCGATATCGGGGGCCAACCGCTCCAGCAGCGCCGCCACCTTCTGCTTGTTTGACAGCGCCACGAACATCCGTTTGGCCACTGTGCCAAAACCCTCATCGCGCCAGGCCCCGGTTCTCCCCAGGCCGGACTCGACCGGCAGGATCGAATGGTGAACTATTTCAGCAGCAGCTGCCTGCTCGATCAGCCAATCGCACAGCGGGGCATCGATCAGAATGTCGATCCGCTTGCGGGTGTGAGTCGTGATCATCGTGCTTGCTCCTAAGTCAGGACCAGCGGGGCCAGCTGGATCACCAGCGGAATTCCCAGCAGGATGTTGAACGGGAAAGTGACCGCCAGCGACATTGACAGGTAAATCCCCGGGTCGGCATCGGGCAAGGCCAGGCGGACCGCAGCGGGCACCGCAATGTAGGACGCACTGGCCGCCAGCATGGCCAGCGCCGCGCCGGTCCCGGGATCAAGCCCGAGCAGTGCAGCCACGCCCAGCCCGATCGCGCCGTTGACCAGCGGCAGGGCAATCCCCAAGGCTGCCATTCGCCAGTTCAGCGCCCGGCTTTCGCGCAGCCGCCGCATCGCGATCAGCCCCATGTCGAGCAGGAACAGGCAGAGCAGACCGGTGAAGCCGGTGACGAAGACCGGGGCGATCGGCTCAAACCGCGTCTTGCCGATCGCCAGGCCGATCAGGAACGAGCCAAGCAGCAGCACGACCGAGCCGTTGAGCAGCACTTCGCGCAGCAGCTTGCCGCGCTGTCCTCTTGACAGGGTGCCGCTGCCGCGTGCCAGCAAAAGGCCGGTGATGACCGCCGGGGTTTCCATCAGCGCCATGACTGCGACCATGTAGCCGGCCGGCGCAATCCCGCTGCGGGTGAGCGCGTCGGAAGCGGTCACGAAGGTGACGATCGAGACCGAACCATAGTGTGCCGCGACCGCCCCGGCATTCAACCGGTCAAGCCGGGCAAAGCCGCGCAGCAGTGCGAAGGCCATTAGCGGCAACGCGAAGCTCAGCGCCATGCCTGCGGCGGATACCTGCAGCAGTTGCGGGGTGAACCCGGCCTGGGATACCTGGACCCCGCCTTTCAGTCCGATCGCCGCCATCAGGTACAGCGACAGGCTCTTGGCGAGCGGTTCTGGTACCGACAGATCGGATCGCGCCGCCGCAGCAAGTGCGCCGAGCACGAAAAACAGGATGACGGGGGATAGCAGGGTCTCGAAGGCGGGCACGGCAGGTTCCTTGTCCGGTTTCGAGACCGGGCCCAGACCTTATCCGTGCCTGCCTGTCAACACCCGGCTTCCCCAAAGTGCAGGTCAGTGCTGCCGGATCACGGCCAGAAAGGCCTCGCCATAGGCCTCCAGCTTGCGCGCGCCGACACCGCCCAGTTCGCCCAGCGCGGAGAGCGTCGCGGGGCGGCTTGTGGCCATTTCGCGCAGAGTGGAATCGTGGAAGATCACATAGGGCGGCAGTCCGGCTTCGGCGGCCAGATCGCGGCGCAATGCACGCAGGGCCTCGAACAGCGGATCGCCCGCCGGATTGACCCCGCCCGGCCGTTCACGCCGGCTCTTGCGGCTGCGTTCGGCTTTGGGGGCGAGTGCGATCAGCACCGCCGCATCGCCCTTCAGCACGGCCTTGGCATCGCCGCCCAGCGCCAGCCCGCCGTGTTCGGTCGGCACCAGGCTGCCGCGCGCCTGCAAGGCCCTGGCAAGCGGCCGCAGCAGATGCGCCTCCTCGCTCGCTACGATCCCGAACACGCTGAGCTGATCATGCCCGCGCTGGCTGATCCGCTCGTCGCCCGCGCCGGTCAGAACTTTTTCGATATGGCCAAAGCCATAGGTCTGCCCGGTGCGATAGACTGCCGAAAGCAGCTTTTGCGCCAAGGTGGTGGCATCGACTACCCCCGGTGCCTCAAGGCAGTTGTCGCAGTTTCCGCAAGTTTGCGGCGGATCCTCGCCGAAGTGGCGCAGCAGCAGCGCACGGCGGCAGCCGGCGGTCTCGACCAGCTGGGCCATCGCGTCGATCCGCTTGCGCTCGCCCTCGCGGCGGACCTCTTCCACTTCGCCGAGCCGGTGGCGGGCGCGGGCGAAATCTTCCGCCGCCCACAGCAGCAGCGCGACCGAGGCATCGCCGTCGCGCCCGGCGCGGCCGGTTTCCTGGTAATAGCTTTCGATCGACTTAGGCACACCGGCATGGGCAACGAAGCGCACGTCCGGCTTGTCGATCCCCATCCCGAAAGCAACCGTCGCAACCATCACCATGTCTTCCGAGGCGACGAATGCGGCCTGGTTGACGGCGCGGACCTCAGCCGGGAGACCCGCGTGATAGGGCAGCACCTGGCGTCCGGTCGCAGCGCTGAGCTTTTCGGCGAGGTCTTCGGTCTTCTTGCGGGTCGGGGCATAGACGATCCCCGGCCCCGGCTGCTCGGCCATCAGCGCGGTCAGCTGGCGGGTGATCGTGTCGCGGTGGCGGACGATGTAGCGGATGTTGGGCCGGTCGAACCCGGCGACGATCAGGCCTTCCTCGGCAATGCCAAGCTGGGCCAGGATATCGGCGCGGGTCGCGGCGTCGGCGGTGGCGGTCAGCGCCAGCCGCGGCACATCGGGGTGCGCGTCCATCAAAGGGCGGAGCAGGCGGTAGTCGGGGCGGAAATCGTGACCCCATTCCGAGACGCAGTGCGCCTCGTCGATCGCGAACAGGCTGACCGGGGCCTTGGACAGCAGCTCGCGGAAATGGCCCTGACTGGCCCGTTCGGGGGCCACGTAGAGCAGATCGAGCTCGCCCGCGCGGAACGCATCGATCGCCGCTTCGCGGTATTCTTCGCTATCGGCGCTGGTCAGGCTGGCGGCGCGGATCCCGTTGGCCTGGGCGCTGCGCAGCTGATCGTGCATCAGCGCGATCAGCGGGCTGATCACCACGCAGGTTCCCGGCAAGGCGACGGCGGGCAGCTGGTAGGTCAGGCTCTTGCCCGCCCCGGTCGGCATTACTGCCAGCGTGCTCTGCCCGGCCATGACCCGCGCAACGACCTGATCCTGCACCCCGCGAAAGGTTGAGAAGCCGAAGGTGGTGTGAAGCTGATCGAGGAGATCGGGCGCGGTCATTGCCCTCTCGCCTAGCGGGCTATCGCCGGACGGGGAAGGGCGCGGACCGCGTTCTCTCCACAACGGACTCTTCGGCAGCGGTAAAGGCGCTGCGTCCGCTTGGCGCATCGGCAGCAACCGCGCTGGTGAAAAAGGCCAGTCCCTTGCCGGTCTTCGGATCCCACCACAGCCCGGCTTTCAGGCCATAGGCATCGCCGGAATGGCCAATCCGGAGCCGCCCATCGCCGAACAGGTCATCGTGGCAGCCCGGGCCGCCTGCGCCAATCGTGTGGAAGGCCAGGCCATAACCGCAGAAGAAGCCGCTGGCGGTGCCGTCTTCGCCCAAACCGTTGCTGCCGGTAAAGCGCCAGGCCGGGCGGGTCAGTTCGGCCATGCTCTTGCGGCTGAGAAAGCCCGGTGCGCCGCGTGCCAGCACCTGGCCAAGCCGGGCGAGATCGCGCATCGAAATTCTGAGGCCGCCCTGAGGTGAATAGAGCGCGCCATTCTCACCCGGGCGGTAGTCGGTCAGGCGGCAGAGCGACCCCGGCGCGGTGAACACCGGGCAGGCCGGCGGCAGCCCGTGCAGATCGTCGCGCGCCACTTCGCCGCTGGCCCGGTAGAGCACCACCGCGCGTCTGTAGGCCCCGTCCGAACAGCCCGCTCCCCAGTTGAAACAGGCATCGAGTTTCAGCGGCTTCAGCACCAGCCGATGCATCGCCACGTCGAACCGCTCGCCGGTGACCTTTTCGATCACGCTGCCCACCACCGGAAAGTTGAGGTTGGTATAGTGGAACCAGTCCGATCCGGGCGCATGGTTCTGGTCCCAGACCCGCGGATCGGCCAGCCGCTCCTTCAGCGTCGCGCCCAGCGGGATCAGGTAGAGATCGTCGCCATCGATCAGGCTCGACCGGTGCGAAAGCAGCAGGCGCAGGGTGATGACCCGCTCGGGGAAGGCCGGATTGCGGACGGGGTAGCCAAGGTAATCCGACACGTCGCGATCGAGATCGAGCTGGCCCGCCTCGACCAGCCGCATCACCCCCAGCGCGGTGACCAGCTTGGAGATCGAGGCGATCCGGACCGGATCGTCGGCGCTGACCAGCCGTTCGGCCGCCCGGTCGGCAAAGCCTTCGGCCAGAACGGGCGTGATTTTGGCGCGGTCAAATCGCACGGCAACCGAAGCGGGCTTGTAGTCCAGCCGTTCAGCCATAACGCTGGCATTTACCGGCGCGGCCAGGGCTGCCAGTATCAGGAAGAACCGCGTCGATTTCATGCAAGCAGGCTATGGAGCTTTGGCTTAGCTGTCGAGCCGGTATCGGGGAGAATTGCGCAATGCGTCTGGCTACCGTCCTGCTTTTGAGTGCTGCTGTTCTGGCCTTTCCTGCCCATGCCAATGACAGCGAGGCTGCGATCAACCTTGGCGGGATCGAGCTGGTCCAGAACCGCGATGTGTCGATGGATTCCGAAGATCTCTATATCGCCAAGGACGAGGTCCGGGTTCGCTATCGCTATACCAATCATTCGGCCAGGGACCTTGAGCTGACGATCTCCTTCCCGCTGCCGCCAATCAAAGCCGCCGACGAGGAGCTCTATGGTGACCAGGCAGTGCCCGATTTCACCAAGCTGGAATTCCACACCGCGGTCGATGGCAAGCCGGTCAAGTTCCAGGTGATGAAGCGTGCCGAGATCAAGGGCCGCGACGTGACCCAGCGGCTGGCTCAGCTCGGCTGGCCGCTGGAATGGATCACCGGCAGCGGCGATCAGCCGCGCTTCGTCGGCAAACTGACCGCAGCCGAAAAGGCCGCCCGGGTGGCCGATGGCCTGCTCCGCAAGACCGAGAATGGCGATCACTTCCCGACCTGGGATGTGGTCACCCATGTCACCCGCAAGCAGGTATTTCCGGCCGGGCGTACGGTTGAAGTGACGCACCGCTATGCGCCGATGATCGGCGGCTCGGTTGCAGGCAGCCTGCTTCCCGGGGTGCGCGAGGAATTCCCCGGCAACATCAGGCAATACTGCATCGACAAGGCCTTCCTCGCCGCCTTCGACAAGAAGCTCGCCGCCCGCAAGGGCGATGACAGCGTGCCGATGGCCTACAGCGAAACCTGGATCGGCTACGTTCTCTCCTCGGGCCGCAACTGGCGCGGGCCGATCAAGGACTTCCGGCTGGTGGTCGACAAGGGCAAGCCTGAGAACATGGTCAGCTTCTGCATGAACGGGGTGAAAAAGATCAGTCCCACCCAGTTCGAAGTGCGCCGCAAGAATTTCGAGCCCAAGGGCGATCTGGAAGTGCTGATCGTGGAGTGGCCGAGTATTGAGGATTGAGGCAAACGATCGGCAAGATCCTCCCCATTTGTGCCATTCGCCAAAATCGGGGAGGATCTTGCAAGGTCAATCCAGATTGGGCCGCAGCCACCGCTCCGCCACGCTCAGTTCGATCCCGCGCCTTTTGGCATAGTCTTCCACCTGATCGCGGCCGATCCGCGCGACTCCGAAGTACGAGCTTTCGGGGTGGGCGAAGTAGAAGCCGCTTACCGCCGCGGTCGGCAGCATGGCCTGGCTTTCGGTCAGTGTGATCCCGGTCTTCTCGGTCGCGCCGAGCAGGTCGAACAGGATCGGCTTGAGCGAGTGGTCGGGGCAGGCCGGATAGCCGGGGGCGGGGCGGATGCCGCGATATTGTTCGCGGATCAGCGCCTCGTTGGTCAGCTGCTCGCCCGGGGCATAGCCCCACAACGTGGTCCGCACGTGCTGATGCAGCCGCTCGGCAAAGGCTTCGGCGAAGCGATCGGCCAAGGCCTTCAGCAGGATATCCGAATAGTCGTCGTGCGCGGCCTGGAACCGCGCCAGGTGCGGCTCGATCCCGTGGATGCCTACCGCGAAGCCGCCGATCCAGTCGCCATCGGGGTCGATGAAATCGGCCAGACAATAGTTCGCCCGGTCGCGGCTCTTGCGGATCTGCTGGCGCAGGAAGGGCAGGCGGACCTGGCGCTCCTCTTCGGTCAGATAGACCATCACGTCGTCCTCTTCGCGGGCGCAGGGCCAGAAGCCCGCCACACCGCGCGCGGTCAGCCACTTTTCGCTGACGATCTTGTCGAGCATCGCCAGGGCATCGGCATGGAGCGAGCGGGCGCTTTCGCCGACCACTTCATCGGACAGGATCGCCGGATAGGTCCCGGCCAGTTCCCAGGCGCGGAAGAACGGGGTCCAGTCGAACACCGCGACCAGATCGGCCAGGTCCCAGTCCTCGAACACGTGCAGGCCGGGCTGCTCGGGCGGCGGAGCCTTCTCGCTGAGGTCGGCCTTGAACATGTTGGCGCGGGCATCGGCCAGGCTGAGCAGGACCGAGGCGTCCTTGCCCGAGCGGACATCGCGGACATGCTGGTATTCGTCGGCCGTGGCCTTGATGAAAGGCTCGGCCTGGGTATCGGACAGCAGCTGGCTGGCCACCCCGACCGCGCGGCTGGCATCGAGAACGTGAATCACCGGCCCGTCATAGGCCGGGTCGATCTTCAGCGCGGTGTGGACCTTGCTGGTGGTCGCCCCGCCGATCAGCAGCGGAATGGTGAACCCGGCGCGCTGCATTTCCTCGGCGACGGTGACCATCTCGTCTAGGCTCGGGGTGATCAGGCCGGATAGCCCGATCATGTCGGCCTTCTCGGTCCTGGCGGTGTCGAGAATCTTGGACCAGGGCACCATCACGCCAAGATCGATCACTTCGTAGCCATTGCACTGCAGCACGACCCCGACGATGTTCTTGCCGATATCGTGGACGTCGCCCTTCACGGTCGCCATCACGATCTTGCCCTTGGGCTTGGAGGCTGCGGTCTTCTCCGCCTCGATGAACGGGATCAGGTGAGCGACCGCCTTCTTCATCACGCGGGCCGATTTGACCACCTGCGGCAGGAACATTTTCCCAGCCCCGAACAGGTCGCCAACGGTGTTCATGCCATCCATCAGCGGGCCTTCGATCACCTCGATCGGGCGGCCGCCGCGGGCGAAGATTTCCTGCCGGGCCAGCTCGGTGTCATCGACGATGTGGGCGTCGATCCCCTTGACCAGGGCATGTTCGATCCGCCGCACGACCTCCCAGCCGCGCCATTCCTCGGCCTCCTTTTCGGCCTTGGCATCGGTCCCGCGAAAGCTTTCGGCCATCGCGATCAGGCGTTCGGTTGCGCTTTTTGTCTGGTCCCCACCCACCCCGCGGGCCAGGATCACGTCCTCGCAGGCTTCGCGCAGCGCAGGGTCGATCGTATCGTAGATGTCGATCTGGCCGGCGTTGACGATCGCCATATCCAGCCCGGCGCGGATCGCGTGGTACAGGAACACGCTGTGCATCGCCCGGCGGACCGGCTCGTTGCCGCGGAAGCTGAACGACAGGTTGGACAGCCCGCCGGAAGTATGAACATGCGGGCAGCGCTGCTTGATTTCGGCCACCGCCTCGATGAAGTCGAGCGCGTAGCGATCATGCTCTTCCATACCGGTCGCAACCGCGAAGATGTTCGGGTCGAATATGATGTCTTCGGCCGGGAAGCCGATCCCGGTCAGCAGCTTGTAAGCGCGTTCGCAGATCTCGACCTTGCGCTCCTTCGTGTCGGCCTGGCCCTTCTCGTCGAAAGCCATGACCACCACTGCCGCACCATAGGCCATGCATTTGCGGGCGTGTTCGAGGAACTGCTCCTCGCCTTCCTTCATCGAGATCGAGTTGACCACCGGCTTGCCCGAAACGCATTTCAGCCCGGCCTCGATCACTTCCCACTTCGAGCTGTCGATCATCACCGGCACGCGGGCGATGTCGGGCTCGGCGGCGATCAGCTTGAGGAAGGTGGTCATCGCATCGACCGCGTCGAGCAGACCCTCGTCCATGTTTACGTCGATGATCTGCGCGCCGTTCTCGACCTGTTGGCGTGCGACCTCGACCGCCTTGGGATAGTCGCCGGCGAGGATCAGTTTCTTGAACGCGGCCGAGCCGGTGACGTTGGTGCGTTCGCCGATGTTGACGAAGGAGGCTACTTGCTGGGTCATGGTAATCAGGCCGCCATTACGAAGGGTTCGAGCCCGGCCAGGCGAGTGACTGGTGGGGGTGTGGGCAGGGCGCGCGGGGGCAGGGCCTGGGCTGAGCGGGCGATCGCCGCGATATGCTCTGGGGTCGATCCGCAGCAGCCGCCCAGCACGTTGACCTGCCCCGCCTCGGCCCATTCGCGGACCAGCGCGGCGGTGGTTTCGGGCTGCTCGTCATACTGCCCCAGCTCGTTGGGCAGGCCGGCATTCGGATAGACCATGATCAGCGTGTCGGCGATTCCGCTCAGCGCGCGGACGTGCGGGCGCAGCTGGGTCGCGCCGAAGCTGCAGTTGAGGCCAATCGTGACCGGGCGGGCGTGGCGCACCGCGTACCAGAAGGCCTCGACCGTATGGCCCGACAGGTTGCGACCGGACAGGTCGGTCAGCGTCATCGACAGCATCAGCGGCACCTCGCGGCCCAGCTCGGCCTCGAGCTGCTTGACCGCCATGATCCCGGCCTTGGCGTTGAGCGTATCGAACACCGTCTCGATCAGGATGAAGTCGGCGCCGCCTTCGACCAGCGCGCGGGCCTGTTCCAGATAGACGTCGACCAGGAAGTCCCAGTCGATCTCGCGGAAGCCGGGATCGTTGACATCGGGGCTGAGCGACAGGGTCTTGTTGGTCGGCCCGATCGCGCCGGCGACAAAGCGGGGGCGGCCGTCGCGGGCGGTGAACTCGTCGGCAACGCGGCGGGCCAGCTGCGCGCTGGCCAGGTTGATTTCGCGGACCAGATGTTCGGCGCCGTAATCGGCCTGGCTGATCCGGTTGGCCGAAAAGGTGTTGGTTTCGGCGATATCGGCCCCGGCTTCGAAATAGGCGCGGTGGATCGATTCGGGCACTTCGGGCTTGGTCAGCGCCAGGATGTCGTTGTTGCCCTTCTGGTCCTTGCTCAGGCCCAGGCTGCCGGCATAGTCGGCCTCGGACAGCTTCCAGCGCTGGATTTCGGTTCCGAAGGCGCCGTCAACGATCAGGATGCGCTTGGCCGCTTCGGCCAGCAGGGTTTCACGCGGGCTCATGCTTGGGCTTCCTTGGGACGCAGGCCGAGCAGGTGGCAGATCGCATAGCTCAGCTCGGCGCGGTTGAGGGTGTAGAAATGGAAATCACGCACGCCCCCGGCATAGAGCCGGCGGCAGAATTCGGCGCAGACTGTGGCGGCGACCAGCTGGCGGCTGGCAGGACGGGCGTCGAGTCCTTCGAACAGGCCGTCCATCCAGCCCGGAATACTCGCCCCGCAGGCCCGGGCGAACTTGCGGGCCTGGGCGACATTGGTGACAGGGAGGATCCCCGGGTAGACCGGGGCATCAATCCCGGCTGCCACCAATCGATCACGGAACCGGAAGAATACCTCCGGCTCGAAGAAGAACTGCGTTATCGCGCTTGAGGCACCGGCATCGAATTTGCGCTTCAGGTTGTCGATATCGGCAGCGGCACTGGCCGAATCCGGGTGTGCTTCGGGATAGGCAGCGACCGAAATTTCAAACGGAGCGATTGCTTTGAGCCCGGCGACCAGCTCGGCGGCATTGGCATAGCCTTGGGGATGCGGCGTGAAGGGTACACCCGGTGCACCCATGTCGCCGCGCAGCGCGACGATATGCCGCACTCCCGCCTGCCAATAGGCCTCTGCCACGGCGCGTATCTCATCCCTGCTGGAATCGACACAGGTCAGGTGCGCGGCAGCGGGAAGGTGTGCCTCGGCGATGATCCGCGAGACTGTGGCATGCGTCCGGTCACGGGTCGATCCGCCAGCACCATAGGTGACCGAAACGAAGCGCGGCTCAAGCGGGGCCAGGGTCTGGACCACCTTCCACAGCTGCTCGCGCAGCTCGTCGGTAGCGGGCGGAAAGAATTCGAACGACACCCCGATATCGCCGGGAAGCCCGGCAAACAGCGGCGTATCAAGCGCGGTGCGCGCCTCACGCAGGGCATCGAAACTGGGGGTCATTTGTCGGCAGCCTTGGCTTGAGTGGGGGCGTTGCGCTTGGCGGGAGGGCGGTCCGTGCGCGATCCGGTCCAGATTTTGACCGTTAGCGGCTTGCCGGGCAAGGCGAGCGGCGGCGCAGCGCGGAAACCGGCTTCGGCCAGCAGGCCAAGCATCTGTTCGTCGGAAAAGCCAAGGCGGGCATGGGCGTGCTGGCTGCGCAGTTCCTCGCGGTCGTGCGCCGCGAAATCGACGATCGCGATGGTCCCGCCGGGGCGGCAGACCCGGGCCGCTTCGCTCAGCGCCGGGGCCGGTTCCTGCGCATAGTGCAGCACCTGGTGGAACACCACGGTGTCAAAGCTTTGCGCAGCGAATGGCAGCGCGGTGAAATCACCCTGGACCAGATCGAGCCGGTCGGCTGGCAGGTCCTGCAAGCGGGTCCGGGCCAGGCGGAGCATTTCGGGGCTCTTGTCGAGCCCGGTCACCCGCGCGGCGCGGGGGCTGAGCAGTTCGGCGATCCGTCCGGTGCCGGTGCCGACATCGAGCAGCGCGCCAAGCCTGTCTCCACCGAGCGCCTCAAGCAGTGCGGCCTCAACCGGGCCGTCGGGCGAATGCAGCCCGCGCAGTTCGTCCCATTCGGCAGCATAGCGCGCGAAATAGGCCTGGGCAGCGCTCTCGCGCGCCGCACGGATCGCGGCGAGGTGGCGGCGGTCTTCGGCGCAGCGTGCGGCAAATTGGGCATCGTCCTGTTCGGCCGTGGCAAGCAGGCGGGCGGCGGCAGCGCCGAGGGGCGGCGCGCGGTCTTCCCCGATCGCGCTGCGCAGGAACACCCAGGCGCCTTCCTTGCGCCGTTCGGCAAGGCCGGCATCGCACAGGATCCGGATATGGCGCGATACGCGCGGCTGGCTTTGCCCCAGCACCAGCGCCAGTTCACCCACCGCCAGCTCCATCGCTGCCAGCAGGCGCATGATCCTGAGCCGCGTCGGGTCGGCCAGGGCGCGAAGGGTGGGTTCGATCCGCATTTGGACATCATATAAAGAAATCTTTATATCCGATCAACAGGCGATCGTGGAAATCGCGTTTTGCGCGATTTTGCGGGCTTGGCAGGCGATTCCGCTGGGGCTAGACTCGCGGGATTGCGGCAATGGTGCCGCTGGGCCGCACAGTCTTGAAAGGTCGTTTCCATGAAGAAGTTTGTTGCCCTGGCTTTCGCTACCACTGCGGCGCTCGCGCTGGCCGCCTGCGGTCAGTCGGAAACGGCCAAGGAAGATGCCCAGGCTGACAATGTCGAAATGCCCGCCGAAGAAGCGGTCGGCGATGTCGCGGCGACCCCGGTGGCCGATGCCTCGGCCGCAGCCGGCGCAGAAGCGGCGACCAGCAGCGCCGCTGCTGAACCCGCCAAGCAGTAAGCGCAGTTCAGCGCATAGATGGGCGGGCGAACAGCTGGGGCTGTTCGCCCGCTATTTGAATGCTCCGCTTCGGCTCTGCCTCGGCGACCGCAGCGCTTTTCCTTTGCGCAGGCGGCGCTATGGTGAGGCCATGCGCTGGATCATACCCCTTTCGCTGGCCCTGGCCCTTGCCGCCTGCGGCGATGACAACCGTCAGGCCGGCGGCGTGACCAAGAGCGAGGCCGAGGCGCTCGACGATGCCGCCGAAATGGTCGAGCAGTCGCGCCCGCCGCTCGAATCCCCTGCGCCGCAGCCGAGTGCTGAGCCGAGCGGTTGATTTTGCCGCTTGGCCCCGTAATGGAGCTTAAGCGATCGATTAAACTGGCGGAGGATTCGCGGAAACCATGGGCATGCTCGAAGGCAAGGTGGTCGCCGTAACCGGCGCCGGGCGCGGGGTCGGACGGGAAATCGCGCTGCTCTGCGCCAAGCACGGCGCGGCGGTGGTGGTCAACGATCCGGGTGTCGGCGGCGGGGGTGAAGGCGGCGATGCCGGTCCGGCCCAGGAAACCGCGAACGATATCCTGGCAGCAGGCGGCAAGGCGCACGCCAACCTGGCCTCGGTCGCCGACCCGGTCGGCGCGACCAGCATTGTCGAGGACGCAGTCCAGCGGTTCGGCCGGATCGATGCGGTGGTCAACAACGCCGGGATCCTGCGCGATGCGATCTGGCACAAGATGAGTTTCGAAGACTGGCGCGCAGTGATCGACGTGCACCTCAACGGTGCTTTCCTGGTTTCCAAAGCGGCCACGCCCTATTTCCGCGAGCAGCAGAGCGGCAGCTTCATCCACTTCACCAGCACCAGCGGGCTGATCGGCAATATCGGACAGGCCAACTACAGCGCCGCCAAGCTGGGCATTGTCGGCTTGTCGCAGTCGATCGCGCTCGACATGGCCCGCGCCGGGGTGCGCTCGAACTGCATCGCACCCTTCGCCTGGAGCCGGATGACCGCCTCGATCCCTGCGGAGACGCCCGAGCAGAAGGAACGGGTCGAGCGGCTCAAGACGATGAGCGCCGACAAGATCGCGCCCTTGGTGGTCTATCTCGCCTCCGATGCGAGTCAGGACGTGACCAACCAGATCTTCTCGGTCCGCAAGAACGAGATCACGCTCTACAACAAACCGCGACCGATCCGTTCGATGGCCAAGCTGGAAGGCTGGACCCCCGAGGCGATCGCTGCCGAGCTGATCCCCAGCTTCAAGCCCAGCATGGCCCGCGGCGACGAGGTTTCTGCGCACGTCTTCCCCTACGATCCGATCTGAGGCGAACCCAATGGACCAGGATATCTTCGATCAGTTCATCGAACAGCTGCGCCGCTATGTCCGTGAGCGGCTGATCCCGGCCGAAGAGCAGGTCATCGCCGAGGACCGCATCCCCGACGATATCCTGACCGAAATGCGCGAGATGGGCCTGTTTGGCATCACCATCCCTGAAGAGTTTGGCGGCGCGGGGATGAATATCAGCCAGTATATCGAAACGGTGAAGCAGCTGAGCTATGCCTCGCCGGCCTACCGCTCGACCGTGTCGATCAACATCGGGATGACCGGCAGTGCGATCAAGAATTTCGGCACGCCAGAGCAGAAAGCCGAATGGTTGCCGCGCATCGCCAGCGGCGAGATTGCCTGCTTCGGCCTGACCGAGCCCGGCTCCGGATCGGACAGCGCGGCGATGCAGACGACTGCTGTCAGGGATGGCAACGGCTACAAGCTCAACGGCACCAAGCGTTACATCACCAACAGTCCGCATGCCCGCATTGGCCTGATCATGGCGCGCACCAACAAGGAAGCGCTGCCCAAGAACGCCCACGTCTCGGCCTTCATCGTCGACATGACCACGCCGGGAATCACCATCGGCAAGCCCGACAAGAAGATGGGCCAGTCCGGCGCGCATATCGCCGATGTGATCATGGAAGACGTGGTCATTCCCGGCTCGGCGCTGGTCGGCGGTGAGGAAGGGCGCGGTTTCCAGATCGCGATGCAGAGCCTCGACAACGGGCGGCTGTCGGTTGCGGGGATGAGCGTGGGCATGGGCCGCCGCGCGCTCGATACCGCGATCCGCTATGCCACCGAACGCAAGGCCTTTGGTGAACCGATTGCCAATTTCCAGCTGATCCAGGCCATGCTGGCGGACAGCGAGGCCGAGCTTTACGCCGCCGAATGCATGGTCGCCGATGCCTGCGCGCGCGCCGACCGGGGCGAAAACGTGATGCGCAAGGCCGCCGCGGCCAAGCTGTTCGCCAGCGAAACCTGCGGGCGCGTGGTCGATCGCTGCGTTCAGGTGTTCGGCGGGGCCGGCTATCTGGCCGAATACCCGGCGGAACGCTTCTTCCGCGATGCCCGGATCCTGCGAATCTACGAAGGCACCAGCCAGATCATGCAGTTGCAGATCGCCAAGCACCTGCTGCGCGAATTTGCGGCCGAAGGAGCAGTGTGGTGATCCTCCCCGGCACGGGGAGGGGGACCGCCGCCGCAGGCGGGGGTGGAGGGGTACGCGCGAGTGATCCTGACCTGCCCGGCACCCTCGGGATCACCTGCCCGTACCCCTCCACCATGCTTCGCATGGTCCCCCTCCCCATGCTGGGGAGGAACTGATGTACGATCTCCTCTCCGGCCTCAAAATCGTCGAGGTTTCCAGCTTCGTCGCCTCGCCCACCGCCGGGCTTTACTGCGCGCAGATGGGTGCAGAGGTGGTGCGGATCGATCACAAGGCCGGCGGGCTCGACTACGATCGCTACATGATGACGGCTGAGGGCCGCTCGCTATCGTGGGAGAACCTAAACCGCGCCAAGAAGAGCCTCGCGCTTGATCTGAACAGCGGTGAAGGACGCGAGCTGGCGGCGGACATGGTCCGCAAGACCGGGCAGATGATCACCAACCTGCCGGTCAGCAGTTTCCTCAGCCACGAGAAGCTGGCCGAAGGCCGCGAAGACCTGGTTTCGGTGCGGATCATGGGCTGGCACGATGGTCGTCAGGCAATGGACTTCACCGTCAACGCTGCCTCGGGCTATCCGCTGATGACCGGACCGGAAGACTGGGACCCGGCGACCGCGCCGCCGGTCAACCAGGTGCTGCCAGCGTGGGATTTCATCACCGGGGCCTACTGCGCTTTCGCACTGCTGGCCGGGCTGCGCCACCGCGATGCGACGGGCAAGGGTGCGGAAATGCGCGTGCCTTTGGGCGATGTCGCGATCGGGACCATGTTCAACGCCGGTGCAGGGGCGGAAATGCTCTATCGCGGGGCCGACCGCGAGCGGCTCGGCAATGCCATCTGGGGTGCCTTCGGGCGCGATTTCCTGAGCAAGGACGGCAAGCGCTTCATGGTCGCCGCGCTGACGCCAAAGCAATGGAAGGCGACGGTCGAGGCCTTTGGTCTCGCAGCCGAAGTCGCTGCGCTCGAAACCGAACTCGGCGTCGATTTTGCCGCCAGCGACCATGCCCGCTTCGTCAATCGCCACCGCCTGTTCGCGCTGTTCCAGCAGGCCGCGGACCGGTTCGACTATGCCGATCTGGCCGAACGGCTGGGCAAGGCCGGGGCCACTTTCGAACGCTATCGCACCATGTTCGAAGCCGCGCAGGACCCGGAGCTTGTCATGAACAATCCGCTGTTCGGCCCTTCCCCCGCCAATCCCAGTGGTTTCGCTTATCCCGCCACCCGCTCCTTCGCCAACCTGCCGAGCGAGGTGGTCGGCGACCCCAAGCCGGCGCCATACCTGGGCGAGCACAGCGAAGAGGTGCTGGCCGAACGGCTCGGCCTCTCCTCGGGCGAGATCGCCAGGCTGATCGATCGCGGGATTGTTGCGACATCGGATAAAGACAAGAAATGACCCACACACAAAGCCCGCTCAGCCTGAGCCTGTCGAATGCCGCACACAGCGCTTGCCCATTGCGGGGCCTTCGACAGGCTCAGGCTGAGCGGGATATTGAGGTTAGGAAATCAGCATGACCCAGCTTCGCCGCGCCGCCATTGTCGCTCCGATCCGCACTGCCGTCGGCAAGTTCGGCGGAGCGCTGTCTTCGCTGACCGCCGGTCAGCTGGGTGCGACGATCCTGAAGGCGCTCATGGAGCGCACAAAGATCGATCCCGGCCGCGTCGACGACGTGGTGTTCAGCCAGGGCTATGGCAATGGCGAGGCACCGTGCATCGGCCACTGGTCGTGGCTGCTGGCCGGCCTGCCCGAACATGTTCCCGGCTATCAGCTGGATCGCCGCTGCGGATCGGGGCTGCAAGCCATCGTCAACGCGGCGATGATGGTCCAGACCGGGCACAGCGACGTGGTGGTCGCGGGCGGCTGCGAAAGCATGTCCAACGTCGAGCATTACAGCACCGATGTGCGCAAGGGCGTGCGCGCTGGCAACCTGACGCTGCACGACCGGCTGACCCGCGGCCGGGTGATGAGCCAGCCGATCGAACGTTACGGCGTAATTTCGGGCATGATCGAAACCGCCGAGAACCTGGCCAAGGACTGGAACATCAGCCGCGAAGCCTGCGATGCTTATGCCGCGCGCAGCCACCAGCGCGCCGCCGCAGCCTGGGCCGAGGGCAAGTTCGCCGACGAGCTCGTCCCGGTCGAGATCCCGCAGAAGAAGGGCGAGTCCGTAATCTTCGCGCACGACGAAGGCTACCGCGCCGATGCCACCGCCGAATCGCTCGGCAAGCTGCGCGCGCTGGAAAACGGCGTGGTTACCGCCGGCAACGCCAGCCAGCAGAACGACGCCGCCGCCGCTTGCCTGGTGGTGGCCGAGGACAAGCTTGAAGAGCTGGGGCTGGAACCGATCGCGTGGTTCCACTCGTGGGCGGCGGCGGGCTGCGATCCCAGCCGGATGGGCTTTGGCCCGGTGCCGGCGACCGAGCGGCTGTTTGCCCGCAATGGCCTGTCGTGGAACGACATTGGCCTGATCGAGCTCAACGAGGCTTTCGCGCCGCAAGTCCTCGCCTGCCTCAAGGGCTGGGGCTGGTCGGACGATGACAGCCGCCACCACATGCTCAACGTCAACGGCTCGGGCATTTCACTGGGTCATCCGATCGGTGCCACCGGAGGCCGGATCCTGGCCAACCTGACCCGCGAGATGCAGCGCCGCGACGTGAAATACGGGCTGGAGACGATGTGCATCGGTGGCGGGCAGGGGATCGCCGCGGTGTTTGAAAAGGCATGAGGCCACGGGGCCGGTTTTCCTACTCCGCGGGACTATGCCACAGTCGCGCAATGGCCCGCTGCCCCGACCGTCCCTGCCGCCCGCCACGATCACGCAAGGTGACCAGCGGTGACAGTGGGTGTCACAGGGTGACACAGGGTGACACAGGGTGACGCACAGTGAGCGAAGGTGATTTCAACTCCATGGACCCTGTCATGAATGTGAACTTCCAGCTCGATGCGGCACGAACCTATCGCGATGCGGCGCGGGCTGCGGCCGGACGAATCGACCCGGCCAACCAGCGCGCGCACCACGGCTTTGCCTGGATCGCAACCAGCGTCGCCGCGCTCGAGGCGGTGGTCGGCTGGCTCGAATCAAACGGCGGCGGAACCGCGCTTGACCGGCAGGTGGCGGTGCTGGCCTTCGCCGAAACGCTGGGGCAACTGGTCGGCGGGTTGCCGATGGGCCAGAACGAGCTGCTCCGTCCGGCCGACCTTGGCCTGGGCCAGAGCGCCCGCGACCTGGCCCAGGCCTGCGCGGAGCTGGTCGAAGCCGATCACGCCGAAGTCCGCGATGCGGTGGCCGCGGCGCTGGCCGAAGGGCAGTGGCCAAGCGAAGGCCTGAACGATGCCGAGCTCGACACGATCCGCGACCAGTTCCGCCGCTTCACCGATGCCGAAATCCTCCCGCACGCGCACAAGTGGCACCTCGCCAACGACCTGATCCCCGATTCCACCGTCCAGGCCATGGCCGATCTCGGCACCTTCGGCGCCACGATCCCGGAGGAGTTCGGCGGGCTGGGCCTGAGCAAACTGGTGATGTGCCTGATCACCGAGGAACTGTCGCGCGGGTGGATCGGGGCGGGCTCGCTCGGCACCCGCAGCGAGATTGCCGGCGAACTGATCGCGATGGGCGGCACGCCGGAGCAGCAGGCCCATTGGCTCCCCCGGATCGCCAGCGGAGAGATCCTGCCCACAGCCGTCTTCACCGAGCCCGACACCGGCTCCGACCTCGGCTCGCTGCAAACCCGCGCGCGGCTGGTGGACGGCGAATGGGTGATCGACGGGGCCAAGACCTGGATTACCCACGCCAGCCGCTCTGACCTGATGACATTGCTGTGCCGCACACTGCCTGACGCCAAGGGCTATGCCGGCCTCTCCATGTTGCTGGTCCCCAAACCGCGCGGGGCCGATGGCGATCCGTTCCCGGCCGAAGGGATGAGCGGGAGCGAGATCGAGGTGCTCGGCTATCGCGGAATGCGCGAATATGCGCTGCAGTTCGATGGCATGCGCGCGCCCGGCGATGCGCTGCTCGGCGGCGAACAGGGGCAGGGCTTCAAGCAGCTGATGCGGACCTTCGAGGCCGCCCGGATCCAGACCGCCGCTCGCGCGGTCGGCGTCGCCAGGCGCGCGCTGGAACTGGGGCTTGGCTATGCGCTGAGCCGCAAGCAGTTCGGCAGGGCGATCGTCCAGTTCCCGCGCGTGGCCGACAAGCTGGCGATGAGCCTCGCCGATTTCGTCGCCTCGCGCGAGCTGACCTATGCCGCCGCCCGCGCCAAGGACACCGGCAAGCGCTGTGATATCGAAGCCGGCATGGCCAAGCTGCTCGCCGCCCGCGCGGCCTGGTCCAATGCCGATGCGGCGCTGCAGATCCATGGCGGCAACGGCTATGCGATGGAGTACGAGATCAGCCGCGTGCTGTGCGACGCGCGGATCCTCAACATCTTCGAAGGCGCAGCGGAAATACAGGCCCAGGTGATCGCGCGCGGCCTGCTGGAAGGCCGCAATTGAGCGGCCCCTGGCAGGCCTGGATCGGGCGTGAGGAGCGCCGCGAGGACCGGGTCGATCCCGGTCACTTCGCCCGCTGGTGCGCTACGCTCGATCGCATCGCACCGGCTGACGGCACGGTGCCGCAAGGCTTTCACTGGTGCCTGTGCCTGCCCGATGCCCCCACCGCCGCGCTTGGGCCGGATGGGCATCCTCTACGCGATGACGGCCCGGCCAGCTTTCTGCCGCCCTTGCCAGAGCTGCCACGGCGAATGTGGGCGTCGAGCAAGCTCGCTTTCCATCAGCCCCTGCGGGTTGGCGAAGCTGTCAGCCGCCGCTCACGGGTGCTGTCGATCACCGCCAAAAGCGGCGGCAGCGGAGAGCTGGTGTTCGTCGAGATCGAGCATGAGACCGAAGGTGAGCGGGGCCTGGCGGTGCGGGAACAGCAGACCCTGGTTTATCGCGCCCCGCCAGGGCCGGGCACGCCGCCCAGTCCGCCTGCCCTGGGTGACGGCGCATTCGATCCGGGCGTTTGCCGGGCGCACCGCGCGCTGGTCCCCAGCGAGACCTTGCTGTTTCGCTATTCGGCGCTGACTTTCAACAGCCACCGGATCCATTACGATCTGCCCTATGCTGCAGGCGCAGAGAACTATCGCGGGCTGGTGGTGCATGGCCCGCTGACCGCTAGTCTACTGCTCGATCTGGCGCAGCGCGAGCTGGGCGATAATGCGCTCAAATCGTTTGCTTTTCGCGGCGTGTCTCCGGCGATCTGCGGAGAAATGCTGCACCTGATGCTGCGCAGCAAAGATGCAGCATTCGAGCTTGGGGCGTTTGCGGCAGACGGCCGTCAGGTGATGAGCGCCTCGGCATCTGTTTGACGCTCGCAAAGGCGCAAAGGCGCAAAGAGGTTTCGTCCGCGGCGAAGCCGCCTTTCAAGGGAAGCGTTGTGTCCAGCCGAAGGGTGGGAATGACAGGGGCCTGGCGGCCAGCCAAAAATCTCTTCGCGCCTTTGCGCCTTGGCGAGCGCCCCTTCAGTCCAGCCGCACTTTCCCACGCCCTGCCTTCACCGCGCCGCGGATCTTCTTGCCCGCCAGCCGCTCGGTCTTGCCCACCCGGTTGAGCCGGGTCTTGGCGCGCTTTTCGGGCAAGTCGAAGGCTTCCTCGATCAGCTTGGTCATGCGGTCGCGGGCGTCGGCGCGATTGGCCTCCTGGGTGCGAAAGCGCTGGGCCGAGAGCAGCAGCTCGCCCTTGGCGGTCATCCGGCTACCGGCCAGCTGCCGGAACCGCGCAAACACTTCGGGCGGCAAGCGCAGCGCATAGATATCGAGCCGCAACTGCACCGCAGTCGCCACCTTGTTGACGTTCTGCCCGCCGGGCCCGGAGGCGGCGATGAAGCTTTCGCTTACCAGCGCCAGCGCGCGCTGGACGGTATCATGCGCCGAGGTCGTCATCGCTGAAACCCAGGGCGATGAAATCGGCCGGGATCGGCGCCACTGCGGTGACGGGCTCCTTGCCTTCGCGGGGAATGGTCAGGGCACGGGCGTGGAGCATTGTCCGCGCGGCCTTGCCCCCCTTCTTGCCGTCGCCATAGACCGGATCGCCAACCAGGGCGTGGCCGAGCCCGTGTTCGGCATGGACCCGGATCTGGTGGGTGCGCCCGGTCTCCGGGCGGAACTCGACCAGTGTCATCCCGTCCCGCTCGGCCAGCTTGCGCCAGTGGGTGACGGCCTCCTTGCCCTTCTTCGCGGCGATCATCCGCCAGCCCTTTTCGGCGCTGGAGATCTTGCTGAGCGACAGCGCGATCGTGCCTTCCTCGCCCTCGACTGGTCCGGAAACGATCCCGAGGTAGACCTTCTCCACTCCGCGCGCCTCGAAAGCAGCGTTGAAGCGCTTCAGCGCCTTGGGGTTGCGCGCAAACAGCAGGCAGCCAGAGGTATCGGTATCGAGCCGGTGGACCGGAACCGGGGACCGGGCAAAGCCCAGCCGCAGTTCGGCGGCGCGGTCTTCCAGGCAAGCGCCACCGGCGCGCGGTTTTTCGATCGGCAGCCCGGCGGGCTTGTCGATAACCAAAGCTTCGCCGTCTTCAAACAGGATCGACAGGGGTTTCATTGCAGGGCCTCCGCTATGCGGCGCACCGCTTCTGATAATCTGGCCTCGTCGGCCGCGAAACTGATCCGGAATCCGTCCCGGCCGCCGAATGCCGATGCCGGAACCACGGCTATGCCATGCTCCAGCAAGTGCAGGCACAGCGCCTCGTCATCCCCGAACCGCGCCATCAGCGGGGCGGCATCGACCATGCAATAGAACGCGCCGTCGGGGACCGGAGTGGACAGGCCGGGCACCGCATTGATCGCCGCAACCACCATGTCGCGCCGCGCCCGGAACCGCTCGCACCAGTCGCGCAGGAAGTCCTGCGGGCCTTCGAAAGCGGCGACGGCGGCGGCCTGGCTGATCGAGGCGGCATTGCCGGAAGAGTGCGATTGCAGCCGGCCCATGGCCTTGATCAGCCATTCCGGCCCGGCGGCGACCCCGATCCGGAAGCCGGTCATCGCATGGCTCTTGGAGACGCCGGACACGGTCAGGATACGATCGGCGAGGTCCGGGCACTCCGCCGCCAGAGTGGCGTGGGTGCCGGGCGTGTAGCGCAGCGGCGCGTAGATATCGTCGCTCATCACCAGCACCTGGGGATGGCGGCACAGCACTTCGCCTAGCGCGCGCAGCTCTTCGGCACGATAGGTCGCGCCGGTCGGGTTGCCGGGACTGTTGAGCAGCAGCCAACGGGTCTGCGGAGTGATCGCCGCTTCAAGCTGCGCCGGGGTGATGCGAAAGCCGCCAGCAGCCGTGGTCGGCAAATCGAACACTTGAGCTCCGGCGAAACGGACGATCTCGGGATAGGAGACCCACCACGGACTGGGGATCAGCACGGCATCGCCCGGATCGAGCGTCGCCAGCAGCGCATGGAAGATTGCCTGCTTGCCCCCGGCGCTGACAATCACCTGACTGGGAGGAACTTCGATCCCCAGATCGCGCTTGAAGTGCAGCGCGGCGGCGCTGCGCAGGGCAGCGGTGCCCGGTACGGCGGTATATTTGGTATCCCCGGCATCGAGTGCGGCCTTGGCCGCCGCGATGACATGCGGCGGGGTGGCGAAATCAGGCTCGCCGACCGACAGCGAGATCACGTCTTTGCCCGCCGCGCGAAGTTTGATCGCCCGGTCGGTGATAGCGGTGGTCCGCGATGCAGCGATGCGCGACAGCGCCTGGCTCAGCGTCACAGCAATACCGCCGGGATCAGGCCGCGCAGCGCATTGCCGATCAGGAACCCGTCCTTCAGGTCATCGAGAGTCAGCTCTGCCTCGATCGCCCGGCCGCTTTCCAGCAGCGAGCGGCGCAACACGCCGGGCAGCAGGCCGAGCTGCGCGGGCGGGGTCAGCAAGTGGCCGTCGCGCTCGACGAACAGGTTGGTGAAGCAGCCCTCGGTCAGCCGGCCATCGTCGCGCAGCAGCAGCGCCTCGTCCGCCCCGGCAGCCTTGGCCGCGGCCAGCCCGACATCGTAGAAACCACGGTCGCTGCTCTTGTGGCGCAAGCGCCAGTCGCCCGCATCGATCGGCAGCGGCAGCACCGCGCAGCGCGCCGGCAGATTCAGCTCTGCGGGGAGCGGCCCCAGCTCCAGCGAATAGGCCCCGCTGCGCGAAGCCAGCAGCCGCAGCCGTGCCGGATCCTCGGCATCGAAGCACAGTGCCTGGATCGCGTTGCGCACCGCATGGCGATCGAAGGCAAAGCCCAATTCCGCAGCGCTGGCCATGATCCGCTCGAGATGCAGCTCAAGCAGCGGCACGCCTTCGTCGGGGGTAAAGCGCATCGTCTCGATCAGGTCAGCCCCGGCGGCGTGGAGCCGGACGAATCCGCCCTTGATCAGGCATTCGCGCCATTCGGACAGCGCCTCGCTATCCGCAACGATCGCGCCGCCGACGCCCAGCACCGCCCGGCCGCGGCCGTTCTCGCCCGGGGTCAGCCGCAGGGTGCGGATCGCGACATTGAAAGCGGCGTCGCCATTGGCGTCGATCCGCCCGATCGCCCCGCAATAGGGACCGCGCGCATCGCGTTCGATCTGGTCGATCAGCTCCATCGCCCGGATCTTGGGCGCACCGGTGATCGATCCGCAGGGAAACAGCGCGCGGACCATGTCGATCGGTCCCTTGCCGGGCAACAGGTGGGCGCGGACCGTGGTGGTCATGGTGTGGACGGTGGGATAGCTCTCAACCGCAAAGGGCCGCTCGACCTTGACCGTCCCCGCTTCGGCCACCCGCGACAAGTCGTTGCGGAGCAGGTCGACGATCATCAGGTTCTCGGCCCGGTCCTTGTCCGATGCTGAAAGCTCCGCTGCCAGCGCGGCATCTTCCGCCGCGTCGCGGCCGCGCGGGCGGGTGCCCTTCATCGGCTTGGCGGTGACGGCGCCGTCCTTCTCGGCGAAGAACAGTTCGGGCGAGCAGGACAGCAGCCAGTGCGACCCGTCATAAACCACCCCGCCATAGCCGGCCCGTGCCGCCGGGCGCAGTGCGGCATAAAGCGCCAGCGGATCGCCGCGAAACGATCCGGCGAGGTGGAAGGTAAGGTTGGCCTGATAGATGTCCCCCGCCGAGATCGCTTCCTGCAAAGCGGCGAAGGCGGCCATGTAGCCCCCGGGCGAGATCTGCGGCTCGAGCGGGCCAATCTGCGCAATTCCGGGTTCGGCGCGGGCGGCGAGCCAGTCCGGCATCGCCTCGGCGGGAACGGTCTCGTAGTGCTTGAATGCCCCGAACCAGACCAGCGGCCCCATCGCGCCGGAGCGGGCGTCGGCCAGCGGCATCAGCCGTTCTTCCAGCGCCAGCCCGGCTTCGTAAGCGATGTATCCGGCCAGTTCGAAGCCCTGATCGCGCAGTTCGGCGAGGCGTTCCAGCGCCGGGACAACCTCGGCCGCGCGGCGCGCCACCACCACTTCGGACGGCGTGCGATAGACGCGGGCGGAACTGGCCCCGCTGGGCCGGGCATCGTCAAGCAGGATGAAGGGTTCGGTCATGATCGGGGCGCTTCTAGCCGCCTATCGCCGCTCATGCAAAAAGCCACTCGCACAAGGGGCTAGGCCGTTCTATCTGTGGCGCAAAGCTGAATCACACCCCGGAGCACATCCCCTATGGACGACATCTTCATCGGCCTTGCTGCCAACGGCGAACGCCAGAACCTGCGCCTTGGCCGCGCCAACCGCCATGGCCTGATCGCGGGGGCAACCGGCACCGGCAAGACCGTGACGTTGCAGACCCTGGCCGAACAATTCTCGGCCGCCGGGGTGCCGGTGTTCATGGCCGACGTCAAAGGCGACCTTGCCGGGGTTGCGATGGCCGGCAGCCACGATTTCAAGCATGCCGACAAGATCGAGGGCCGCGCCAAGGAACTGGGCATCGACCCGTTCGAATATCATGACAATCCGGCGGTGTTCTGGGACCTCTATGGCGAGAGCGGTCACCCGATCCGGACCACCATTTCGGAAATGGGCCCGCTTTTGCTCGGGCGCCTGCTGGGCCTCAACGAGACCCAGGAAGGCGTGCTCAACATCGCGTTCAAGTGGGCCGACGACAACGGCCTGCTGCTGCTCGACATGGATGACTTGCAGCAGACCCTGATCCATTGCGCGGAAAACGCGGGTGAACTGGCCACGACCTATGGCAACATCTCGAAGGCTTCGGTCGGGACGATCCAGCGCCAGTTGCTGGCTTTCGAAAGCCAGGGCGCGGACCGCTTCTTTGGCGAGCCGGCGTTCGAGATCAACGATTTCATCCGCTGCGACGAGAGCGGCAAGGGCGTGATCAACGTGCTCGCCGCCGACAAGCTGATGCAGAGCCCCAAGCTCTACGCAACCTTCCTGCTGTGGCTGCTGTCCGAACTGTTCGAGGCGCTGCCCGAAGTCGGCGATCCCGAAAAGCCGGTGCTGGTGTTCTTCTTCGACGAAGCGCACCTGCTGTTCGAGGACGCACCCGAGGCGCTGTTCGACAAGGTCGAGCAGGTGGTCCGCCTGATCCGCTCGAAGGGCGTCGGGGTCTATTTCATCAGCCAGAACCCGATCGATATCCCGGAAAAGATCGCCGGCCAGCTTGGCAACCGGGTCCAGCACGCGCTGCGCGCCTTTACCCCACGTGACCAGAAGGCAATCAAGGCGGCGGCCGAGACGTTCCGGATCAATCCCGAACTCGACGTCGAAACCGCGATTACCGAGCTCAAGACCGGCGAGGCGCTGGTCTCCACGCTTGACGAGGAGGGCGCGCCGACGATCGTCCAGCGCACGCTGATCGCTCCGCCGCGCTCGCGCCTGGGCCCGATCACGCCCAAGGAGCGCGCGATCATCCAGTCGATCAGTCCGTTTGACGGCAAATACGATGCCGCGGTCAACCGCGAGAGTGCGGCCGAAGTGCTCGCCCAGAAGGCGCAGGATGCCGCCGCCGCCGCCCAGGTGGTTGAAGAGCAGGGCGAGGAAGCCCAGCGCGCCCAGCCCCGCGCGACCCCGTCGATGTGGGAAAAGGCCGGCAAGGCGGCGTTCGGTGCCGCCGCTGCCTCGGCCGGGACCATGGTTGCGCGCAAGATCAGCGGCCGCAAATCGAGCAGCTCGCCGATGGCATCGGCAGCCAGCGCAGCGGCCGGTTCGCTAGGCACCGCGCTGGGCGGGCAGATGCTGGGCCGGTTCGCGCGCGGGCTGCTGGGGGCGCTGCTGCGCTGACCAAGGGTGCCATTGGGCGCGCGTGACCGTCGCTGGTCGAACCGGCTCGGCACTTGGTCGAGCCGGACGGTTGCATTCGCGAGCGAAGTGAGGTCTGGAACCGGCCATAACGGTCGCTTTTCCGGAGAATCCATTGCGTACCCTTCTGCTCGCCGCTTCGGCGTTGACGCTGGCGCTTGCCGCCGCTGCCCCTGCCACGATCGCTGCCGCCGATGCCGAAACCCAGGCCGCGCTGGCCCTGGCTCCGGTTCCGCCGGGCAAGCTGACCGACGCGGCGCGGCCGACCGCCTACCGCATCGATCTGACCATCGATCCCAATAAGGAGCGCTTCTCCGGCAAGGTCGAGATCGACGCGGTGCTGAAGGATTCGGCGCGGTTCATCGATCTGCATGGCCGCGATCTCAAGATGGGCAGCGCCGTCGCTCTGGCCGGGGGCAAGCGCTATCCGGCGCGCTATTTCGAGCTTGATCCGAGCGGCGTGGCCCGGCTGACTTTTTCCGAAGCACTGCCGGCGGGGCCGGTGACGCTGCAATTCGACTATGACGCGCCATTCAACAGTGGCCCGGCCGGCATGTTCCGGGTCAAGGTCGGCGAAGACTGGTACAGCTGGACCCAGTTCCAGTCGATCGATGCCCGCGCCGCCTTTCCGGGCTTCGATGAACCGGGCTTCAAGGTGCCCTTCACGGTAACCCTGCGGACCCTTCCGGGACAGATGGCGGTGAGCAATGCGCCGCAGGTATCGACCACGCGCGAGGGCGGGATGGACGTTCACCGATTCGCCCCGACCCTGCCGATGCCGACCTATCTGATGGCCTTCATGGTCGGCCCCTTCGCTTCGGTTTCGGGGACCGTCCCGGCCACGCCGCAGCGCCAGGCCCCGCTGCCGATCCGGATCGTCACGACCAAGCAGAACGCAGCCAAGATGGACTTCGCGCTGCAGGGCACCAAGGGGATCGTCAAGCACCTTGAGGCCTATTTTGGCCAGGCCTTCCCCTATCCCAAGCTCGACCAGATCACCACGCCGATCCTGCCGGGGGCGATGGAGAATGCCGGGGCGGACCTTTACAACGATTCGATCCTGATCATGGACGAAAAGGCCTCCACTTCGCAGAAGCGGACCTTTGGCATGGTCGTGGCGCATGAACTGGCACACCAGTGGTTCGGCGATCTCGTCACGCCGGCCTGGTGGGACGACATCTGGCTCAACGAGAGCTTTGCCAATTGGATGGGCTTTAGAATCGGGCACGAATGGCGGCCCAACCTCAACATCCGGGCCGGGGCGCTGGCCGAAGGCTTCAATGCGATGGGTACTGACGCGCTGGTCGCCGGCCGCGCGATCCATCAGCCGATCCCGACCAATGCCCAGATCGACGAAGCGTTCGATTCGATCACCTATGGCAAGGGTGGCCACGTGGTGGCGATGATCGCCGGCTACATGGGCGATACCAAGTTCCGTGACGGGGTGCGCCGCTACATGGCCGCACACAAATATGGCAATGCCACCAGCGCCGATTTCTTCCGCGCCATGGCCGAGGTTTCGGGCGATCCCCGAATCCTGCCGGCAATGCAGAGCTTCACTGACCAGCAGGGCGTGCCGCTGGTGACCTTCGCCGCCGATGGCAAGGGCGGCTATTCGGTCAGCCAAAGCCGCTATGCCCGGCTCGGTGCGCAGGCTCCGGCGATCCGCTGGGGCATTCCGCTCTGCGTCCGCCGCGCCGCTTCCAAGCAACAATGCCAGTTGCTTGATCAGGCCAGTGGCAGCGTCAGGGTAGCCGGGCGCGGGGCGCTGATCCCCAATGCCGGGGGCACCGGCTATTACCGCTTCGAACTGCCAGCTGCGGAATGGAACGCGCTGATCGCGGTGGCCGACAAGCTGCCGGGTGGAGAGGCGCTGGCGCTCGACGATTCGCTGTTCGCCAGCTTCCAGGCCGGCCGCGCCAGCCCCGATCAGCTTATCGCCGGGGCGGTCAAGCTGGCCGCAAATCCGGATAGCTACGCCAGCGAAGCCGGGGTCGGCAGCCTTGAATGGTTCTACCGCAACGGGCTGCTCGATGCGGATGGAGAGCAGGGCTATCGCCGCCTGATCCGGCAGCTGTTCGCACCCAAGGTTGCGGCGATGGGCTTCGATCCGCGGGCAGGCGCTTACGCCGCCGAGGATCCGGAAAAGTCGCAGAAGCGGATTCAGGCCGTCGGAAAGCTGGCCGGCGCGGGCCACGATGCGGCGTTGCGCAAGAAGATCGGCGATGCGGCGCGGGCCTATCTGGCCGGCGATACCAAGGCGCTCGACCCGTCATGGTTCGGGATCGGCTTCGAAATCGTGGTTGAAGAAGGCGGCCTTGCCGCCGCCAAGCAACTGGCCGAGGCCGGCCTCGCTTCACAGGACCCGCTGTTCCGGCCCAATGCGCTGGGCGCAGTCGCCACCTCAGGCAAGGAAGATATCGGGCGCTGGGTGCTCGATTCCTTCACCGACAGCCGCCTGCGCCGCAGCGAACGGCTCGGCATGATCCGCGGCGTTGTTGCCAACAAGGGCACCCGCGACATGGGCTTTGCCTGGCTTCAGGCGAATTATCAGGACCTTGTTGCGGGCGGCGGCGGGATTTTCTTCGCATCGCGCCTGCCGGGCATGGTCGGCGGCTACTGTTCGGCCGCCAAGGCCGACGAGATTGCCGCGTTCCTGCGCCCCAAGCTGGCCGGCAAGACCGGCGCGCTCGAGCTGGAACGCACGATCGAGCGGGTCCGTTCATGCGGCGTGCTCAAGGATGCGCGCGGGGCCGAGCTTTCGGCGGCGTTCAAGAAGGTAAAGTAAGCGGCGGGATCAAAGCGGCAGCGCGAGAGTGGCGGTCAGCCCCCTCACCGCGCCGTCATCGCCCCGGCGGTTGGCCAGGGTCAGCCCTCCGCCATGTTGTTCTGCGATCGCGCGGGCGAGGGTCAGGCCTAGTCCCGCCCCGCCGGTTTCGCTGTTGCGCGATGGTTCGCCGCGGGTGAAAGGCTGCAGCATCGCCGCGATCCGGTCATCGGGGATTCCGGGGCCGTCGTCGTCAATCCGGATCAGCACTTCGCTACCCGAGCGGTCGATGGCGATCCGCGCCGTCTGGCCATAGCGCAGCGCGTTGACGACAAGATTGCGGATCGCGCGCCGCACCCAGGTGGCGCGCAGCGGCAGGACCAGCCGTTCGGCCGGCTCGAAGCTGACCGCTTCGCCCATGTCCTCGAATTCCTCGGCGATCTGGCCGACCAGGGCATTGAGCTCGGTCTGCTCGAGCGGGTCGCTCGGCCGGCCGACCCGGGCCAGACTCAGGATATCGTCGAGGCTGCGGGTGATGTCCTCGATCGTCGCCGCCATCTTGCTGCGCTCGGTATCGTCTTCCACGCTTTCGATCCGCACCCGCAGAGCGGACAGCGGGGTCTTGAGGTCGTGCCCGATCGCGCCGAGCATCACGTCCTTTTCATCGAGCAACGCGGCGATCCGTTGTTCCATCGCGTTGTGCGCCACGATCAGGCGGCGCACGTCATCAGGCCCTTGCGGGACGAGCAGCCCCGCGCCTTCGCGGTTGGCGCCGAATTGCTCAAGTCGATGAGTCAGCGCGGCCAGCGGCTTGGTCATCCGGCTGACAATCAGCGCAATCGCGCCGACCATCAGGCCGTAGAGCAGCAGGGTCTGGGCGAGCAGCGAGAAAACCAGTGCCGGTTCGCCCCTGGGCACCGGAACCCGCACCGTCAGCCAGCGCCGCGCCTGTGGCAATTCCAGCGCCACGGCCATCAGGTGGTGCGGCCGGCCCGGATCGCGGCCGAGAATTCTGGAGCGCCGCTCTAGCCGGGAAAGCAGGCGCGGATCGTCGCTCAACGGACGGTCGATCACCACGACCTGGCCGAGATCAAGCCCCTGGCTTTCGACGATTTCGCGCAGCTCTTCCTCGGCGTCCGGGTGGCGGCGACCGTTGCCCAGCGCAGGCGCGGCGGCGCTGCTTTCGACCCGCAACTGGCGTTCCCCTTGCGGCCGGCGCGGGCCTTCGCCCTGATGGCGGAATGGTCCGCCGATGAGGCCTTCGTCGCGGGCGGCCCCGAACAGGCGCAGCGCGGCGGTGTGGATCAGCGCCGCCTCGCGCCGCTCGGCCTGGGCGCGGTAGAGCAGCACTGCGCTGATCCCCTGGGCCAGCAGCAGCGCCAGTGCGATGGCCAGCAGCAGCTGCCCCTGCAGGCTGCGCGGCCAGATGAGCCCCCTGATCCGCCGCATCATTCCCTCCGCGTCGGCTCGCGGCGGACATCGGCGGCCAGCATGTAGCCGCCGCCCCAGACGGTCTGGATCAGGGCGGGATTGCGGCTGTCGACCTCGATCTTGCGGCGCAGACGGCTGACCTGATTGTCGACCGCGCGGTCGAACAGGTGCGCCTCGCGGCCCTGGACCATGTCGAGCAGGCGGTCGCGATCGAGCACCTGGCGGGGGTGTTCGACGAAGGCCAGCAGCAGGCGGAACTCGACCGAGGAAATCGCCACCACCGCTCCTTCGGGATCGGTCAGCTTGCGCTTAAGCGGATCGAGCCGCCAGCCATCGAACAGGAAATCCTCCTCCTCGGCCGGCGCCTGCGCGCCTTTGCTGGCGCGGCGCAGCACCGAGCGGATCCGCGCGACCAGCTCGCGCGGCTCGAACGGCTTAGTGACATAGTCGTCGGCGCCGATTTCGAGGCCCACGATCCGGTCGGTGGCTTCGGTCCGGGCGGTCAGCAGGATGGTCGGGATCGCCTGGCTTTCAGCCAGGTGGCGGCACAGCGAAAGGCCGTCCTCGCCGGGCATCATGATGTCGAGCAGGACCAGATCGGGCGGTTCGTCGCGCAGCCGGGTGCGCGCTTCGGCGGCGCTGGCGGCCTGGTCGACGACAAACCCCTGGCGAGCAAGATACTCGGCCAGGGGTTCGCGCAGGGTCCGCTCGTCATCGACAAGGAGCAGGCGGGTTGCGGCGCTCTGATCCATGTTAACTGGTCGGTTCCGGGGTTCGGGTCAGTTGGCTGGCGGCGGAGGCGGGGGCATGTCGCCATGGCCGGCGTGCGCACCCGGGCCGCGCTTGCCGCCCATCTTCTGGCGCATCTGCGCATGATGCGCCTTGCGCTCTTCGGGGGTCAGCTTGCCGTCCTTGTTGGCATCGGCATGATCGAACATCATGGCGTGCCCGGCGACGAATTCGTCCTTGCTGACTGCGCCGTCCTTGTTGGTATCGGCCATCCGCATCATCATCATGCCGCGCTTGCCGCCATGTTCACCGCGCTTGCCCATCCGGCCTTCGCCGCCCTTGCGCTCACGCGCGGCGGAGAATTCGGCGCGGCTGACCGAACCATCCTTATTAGTATCGAGCCGGTCGAACATTGCAGTCTGCTTGGTGGCCTGATGCGCGGCGCGGTCAGCCTCGTCGAGCTTGCCGTCCTTGTTGGCGTCCATCATGGCAAACATTTCGCCGGCCTTGGCCTGGGCTTCGGCCTTGGTCACGGTCTTGTCACCCATCGGATCGCCCATCGGGCCCTGACCCTGGGCAATCGCGGTACCGGCAAGGCCGGTGGTCAGCAGGGCCAGGCCCAGAATGGTCTTCTTCATGTCGCGAACTCCTTGTCGCAGGAAAAGCAGGAGAAGCCACGGGGCGGGCAAGGGGAGGGGGAGAACCCGGCCCCATGGCTTCCTGTATTCCGTCTAGACCCGGGATGTCGCGCATTTATGCCGCGGGGCAAGCACTTTGTGTCAAATTGTCGCAGACTGCGGCACCCGTTCATCCGGGGGCAAGCGGTTCAGCGCGGGCGGTGCTGCGTGCCCATGCCGGCAGTTATGAACAGTGCGCTTGCCTTGCCGGAGATATCGGCGGTGTGCCACACGCCCGGAGGGTTGATCGCATAGTCCCCCGAACCGATCGTCACCGTGTCGGCAGTGCCGTCGGGAAATTCGCGGTGAAGTGTCATGGTCCCCGATAGGCACAGCACCACTTCATCCCCGACCGGGTGCATTTCCCAGCTGTCCCAGCTCTCCGCAAATTCGGAAAAGCTGACCAGCCGACCCTCCGCGCCGTCGGACGCGTTGCGTTCGGCATAGGCCTGATACCAATCCATGCCGGTGAAGGGCGGCTGCGGTACGGCCTTGGCACCAAGGCCAAGGTGCAATGGCCTGCTGGCGATCGCAATTCCAGTCACTGATTCAGCCCATCACAAATGCATTGAGCTTGTTCCCATCGGGATCGCGAAAATAGCCGGCGTAGAACCCGTCGCCGCGTGGGCCCGGGGCGCCTTCGTCGCTGCCGCCGTTGGCCAGCGCGATCGCGTAAAGCCGGTCGACCTGGGCATTGTCGCGCGCTTCGATCGCGACCATCACCCCGTTGCCGACGCTGGCTGCCTGTCCGTCAAAGGGCTTGGTTGCGGCAATCCCGCAGCCGCCGCCGGGCGTGCCCCAGGCGATGAAGCTATCGAATTCCATCATCCGCCCGGTGCCCATCTCGGCAGCGATCGCATCATAGAACTTCGCAGCGCGGGGCAGGTCATTGGTGCCCACGGTTACATATCCGATCATCGAATCGACTCCTCTGTTCGCAATGAGAACATGATAGGAACATCAACCATGAGTCAAGCGCGACCTAGCCCCGGCTGAGCGGCGCGCAGGCCTCTTTCAACCAGGCCAGCGCCGCACCTTCCAGCTGCGGGGCGAGGATCGTCTCGACCTGGGCGTGGTAATCGTCCCACCACTTGAGCTCTTCGCGGGTCAGCAGGGCGGTTTCGACCAGTGTCTTGTCGATCGGGGCCCAGGTCAGGTTCTCGAACCCGAAGTATTCGCCTTCCGCTCCGGCAATCTCGCGGCGTTCGACCAGCACCAGATTCTCGATCCGGATTCCGAAATCGCCGGCCTTGTAATAGCCGGGCTCGTTCGAAAGGATCATGCCGGGGAGCAGCTCGGTGCCGGTTCCGGCCTGGCCGCCGCTGGCCTTGGCGATCCGCTGCGGACCTTCGTGGACCGAAAGGAAGCTGCCGACCCCATGGCCGGTGCCGTGGGCATAGTCGACCCCGGCCTGCCACAGCGCATAGCGCGCGCAGGTATCGAGCTGGGCGCCGACCGTGCCTTTGGGGAACACCGCCAGCGCCAGCATGATGTGGCCCTTGAGCACGCGGGTGAAGCGGTCCTTGTGCTCGGCGGTCGGCTCACCCGGCCCGACCCAGACGGTGCGGGTGATATCGGTGGTCCCGTCGAGGTACTGCCCGCCCGAGTCGACCAGGTAGATCGAATTGGGGGCGATGGTCAGGTTGGATTCCTCATCGACCCGGTAATGCGGGCTGGCGGCGTGCGGCCCCGCGGCCGAGATCGTATCGAACGACAGATCGCGCAGCAGGTCGCTCTCATCGCGGAAGGCGCGCAGCTTGGCCGCAGCGGAAAGTTCGGTCTCGCCGCCCTTGGGAGCTTCGACGCTCAGCCAATGGAGGAATTTCGCAATCGCCGCGCCGTCGCGGGACTGGGCGGCGCGCTGGCCGGCCTGCTCGACCGGGTTCTTCTGCGCCTTGGGCAGCACGGTCGGGTCGGTGATCTCGACTACCTGCGCTCCGGCTCCGCTCAGCACGCCGAATACGGCCTGGACCGAGCGTTCCGGATCGACCGCGACCTTCTTTCCGGCGAGCGCCTGCAATTGCGGCACGAAGGCTTCGCGCGGGCGGATGGTGACCGCATTGCCCAGGTGGGCGCGCAGTTCGGGCGTGACCTTTTCCTCGGCGATGAACAGCTCGGCCGTGCCGTCGGCATGGGCCAGCACGAACGACAGCGCCACGGGGGTGCGATCGACATCGGTGCCGCGCAGGTTGAGCAGCCATGCCACCCCGTCCAGTGCCGAGACGACCGCGGCATCAAGGCCCTTGGCGCTCAGCCATTCGGCCACCTGGCTGCGTTTGGCCTCGCTCGACTGGCCGGCATATTCGTTGCCGTGGACCAGCGCCGGGGCCGGCGAGGGCGCGGGCTGGTCGGCCCAGATCGCGTCGATCGGATTTCCGTCGACCGGTTCGAGCGTGGCGCCTTTGGCCTGCAGCGCCCTGGCGGTTGCTTCGGCCCAGGGCTTGCCATGGAGCCAAGGGTCGAACCCGATCTTCATTCCCGAAGCGGCATTGTCCGCCAGCCAGGCCGCCACCGTGGTTTCCAGCGAGGACTGGTATTCGAACAGGCGTCCATCGACCTGCTCGCGCACTTGCAGCGTATAGCGACCGTCAACAAAGATCGCCGCCTTGTCGCCCAGTACCGCCGCGGTTCCGGCCGATCCGCCAAAGCCGGTCAGCCAGGCCAGCCGCTGGGCATAGGCGCCGACATATTCGCTCATATGCTCGTCAGAGATCGGGATCACGAACCCATCGAGCCCGCGGGTCTTCAGTTCCTTGCGCAGTGCATCGAGGCGCGCTTCATGGGTATTCATCAGCATGGCTTGCAGTCCTTCTGACCCCACCATAGAGCGAGGGCATGAGCATTGCCACACCCCCTGTTGCCGCAAAGAAATCCCACAGCGTGACCCATCACGGGATCACCGTGACCGACGATTACGCCTGGCTGCGCGATCCGAACTATCCGGAGGTGACCGATCCCGCGATCCTTGCGCACCTCAATGCCGAAAACGCCTGGTTCGAAAGCCGCATGGCCGGGCAGCAGGGGCGGATCGACGCATTGTTCAAGGAAATGCGCGCGCGGATCAAGGAGGCTGACAAGTCGGTCCCGCAGAAGGACGGCGATCATCTCTACTGGATCGAGTTCGAGGAAGGCGCCGAATACAAGAAGTGGTGGCGCCGCCCGGTAACTGGCGGACCCGACGAGCTTGTGCTCGACGAGGTCGCCCTGGCCGAGGGCCACGAATACTTCCGGCTCGGTGCGATCTCGGTCTCGATGGACGGCAAAATGCTGGCCTGGTCGGTTGACGATAATGGGTCCGAGCGGTTTACAGCGCGGTTCAAGAACCTTGAGACCGGGGAAATCCTGCCCGACGAGATTCCGGGAACCCTGTCCAGCCTGGTCTGGGTCGCCGGGGATAAGGCTGTGGTCTATTCGCTCGCCAACGAGCAGTGGCGGACCGACAATGCCAGGCTGCACTGGCTGGGCCAGCCGCCAAGCAGCGATATCGAGCTGTATCACGAAGACGACGAAGGCTTTCGCGTTGGTGCTTCGCTGTCAGCCAACGAGGAATGGCTGATCATCTCAACCTCGGACCACGAAACCAGCGAAGTGCGGGTGGTGCCGGCGAACGACCCGCTGGGCGCCCAGCGGCTGATCTGGCCGCGTCAGACCGGGGTGGAATACGATGTGGATCTGATCGAAGACATCGTCTTCATCCATTCGAACAAGACTCACGAGAATTTCAGCATCGTCTTTGGCCCGCTGGCCGAACCGGAAACCACCGCGCCACTGGTTGAAGGCAGCGATGACGTCTACCTGACCGGATTCGACCTGTTTGAGCAATTCTGGGTGGTCGAAAGCCGGGTCCGCGGGCTCGACCGGGTCGAGGTGCGCTATTACGGCGAGCCGGAGCGGGTCGAGCCAATCGAATTTCCCGAAGCGAGTTATTCGGCAGGCCTGGGCGACAATCCCGAATGGGCGGTGGACAAGCTGCGGCTGTCCTATGAATCGATGGTCAGCCCGGCTTCGGTGCTGGAATACGATGTAGCCGCCCGGACCATGACCACCCTCAAGGTCCAGGAAATCCCCTCGGGCTACGATGCCTCGCTCTATGCCACCGAACGATTGGAGATTGCGGCACGTGATGGCACGGCGATCCCGGTTTCGATCGTCTATCGCAAGGATCGCGCGGCGGGCGGACCGCTCCATCTCTATGGCTACGGCGCCTATGGCATCGCCATCGATCCGGGTTTCTCGACCACGCGCCTCAGCCTGGTCGATCGCGGTTTTGCCTATGCCATCGCCCACATCCGCGGCGGCGACGATCTGGGTCGGGCCTGGTACAAGGCGGGCAAGCTGGAAGCGCGCACCAACACCTTCACCGATTTCGTCGACGTCGCGCAGGGCCTGATCGAGCGCGGCTATACCCAGGCCGGGCGGATCAGCATTTCGGGCGGATCGGCCGGGGGCGAGCTGATGGGCGCGGTGATCAATTCCGATCCCCAGCTGTGGGGCGCGGTTGTGGCGCATGTGCCGTTTGTCGACGTGCTGGCGACCATGCTCGATCCCACCCTGCCGCTGACCCCGGGCGAATGGCCCGAATGGGGAAATCCGATCGAGGACCAGGCGGCGTTCGAACTGATCCGCTCGTACTCGCCCTACGATCAGGTCAAGCCTCAGGCTTATCCGCCGCTGTTGGTCACCGCCGGGCTCAACGACCCGCGGGTGACCTATTGGGAACCGGCCAAATGGGTCGCAAAGCTGCGCGAGCTCAAGACTGATGACAACGAGTTGCTGCTCAAGACCAACATGGGCGCCGGGCATGGCGGCAAGTCGGGCCGGTTCGAAAGCCTGAAGGAGACGGCCGAGGAGTTTGCCTTCATCCTGTGGCAGCTGGGGGTGGAGGGTTGATGGGGCTCACCCGAAGAACCGAAGAGGTTGCCTGGTGCCGAAGGCTCGGCGATTCGAAAGTGCCCTGCCTTGGCGGCGAGGCTGGATTGCGACCGCGGCATCGCCGCAAGCCGAACGTCTTCGGTTCTTCGGGTGAATCCAAATGACCAACCGCCACACAATCACCTTCACTGCCCAGCCCGAGCACATCGACGAGCTTGGCCATGTCAACAACGCGGTCTGGGTCGACTGGATCCAGCAGATCGCCACCGCGCACTGGTCGGCCGTCGCCGCGCCGGAGCACCAGGCGGCCTACATCTGGGTCGTGACCCGGCACGAGATCGACTATCGCGGCAATGTCGGTCCGGGCGAAACGGTGACGGCGGAGACCTTTATCCCGCGCGCGCCGAGCGGGGCACGGTTCGACCGGCGGGTCGATTTTCGCGATGGGGCGGGCAAGGTGATCGTCAGCGCCAATACCACCTGGGCGATGATCGACCGGGCCAGCGGGCGGCTCGCCCGGGTCCGCGAGGATGTTACGGCTCCGTTCCGGCCGTTTGCCGAGGAAACTGATCCGGCCTAGGCCGCGGCAGGACGGCGCAGTTCGCGGTGGCGGTCGAAGATCTGCAGCCGCTCGCAGACCATCCGGTTCCGCCCGGCCCGTTTGGCCTGATAAAGCAACCCGTCGGCCCTGGCATAGATCGCGGCGAAGCTGGCGTCGGGCATCACCTGCGCCGGGATTTCGACAATCCCCATCGATGCCGTAACCGGGCGATCGAGCCCCGGGACTTCCTGGGCGATCCGCGCGGTGATCGCCTGGCGGATCCGCTCGGCGCGCTGGACCATGTCGGGTCCGCGCAAGACCAGCATGAATTCCTCGCCGCCCATTCGCATCGGCAGGATGTCATCGTCCTCTGGTAAGGCGGCGGCGACCACCTTGAGCACCGTATCGCCCACCGCATGGCCGAAGCGATCATTGACCGCCTTGAAATGGTCGAGATCGAGCAGCGCCAGCGTCTCGAAGCCGTCGCTGCGCAGTGCGGCAAAACGGCTTTCGATGGTGCGGCGGTTGAGCAGCCCGGTCAGCGGATCGCGTTCGGCGAGACGCGCCATTTCACCCGCGCGCAGGCGGTGCGTATCACGATCGCGGCGCAGCTGGATGAAACGGTCGGCGATGGCAATCGAACCGATCAGCACTTCGAGCCCGATTGCAATGCGCTGGGCGATGAACAGTTCCATTGGTTCGTTTTGGAGGCCAAAAGCTCCGGCGGTGATCTGCCAGATACCGGTTGCAACCAGCGGCAGCCACGATGCGATCAGGAATTTGACCGCGCGGCTGCCGCGTTTCAGCGCTGCGCCCATGGCCCAGATCATGACGCCAATTACCACCAGCCAATTGGCGAAGTAGATGGCAAGACCGCGGCTCTGCAGCCAGTCGATCGTCGCAACGAAAAAGCCGCCGTTGAACACTAGCCATAGCGCGGTCTGGCGCAGGGCGCGGCGATGCGCATCATCCAGCTTGTCACGCTCGATGAAGTCGCTGGCCATCATCAGTGCCGACGCCGCTCCGCCGCAAAATGTGAGCGCGATCAACAACGAAATGGAGCCAACCGGCAGAGGGGCGACCAGCGGAGTCAGGCCTGAAGTTATCGTGGCGTGCAGCAGCATGAAGCCGACAACACTGACATGCCACAGCAGGAACCGGTCCCGCAGCGCGCGGTACAGTGCCAGGTTGAAAAACAGCGGAACCAGCAGCACCCCGCACAGGATCGCAATCCAGATCTGTTCGCCGCGCAGCAGCGACTGCACCTTGGCGTGAAGGCGGGTTTCGCTAACCAGCGTGGTGACGGTTGGACCGACATATTCGAGCGTCAGCCGCCGCGCGCGCTCGCCTCCTTCGGGCAGAACCATGGCCTGGCCCATGTGCCCCTTCGGGCTGAAATCATGCATCGAGCGCTGATGGCGCCCGATACTGCCGTCGGATCGCTCGATCTCGATCTGCAAGGCTTCGAAGCGGGCCAGCCGGGTCGTAAGCTCGGCCGGAACCTGCCCGTCAATGCCAAGATCGAAGCGCAGCAGGACGTGGCGCTGCGCCGCGCTCCAGTCACGGTCGCCGCAGGTCCAGCCCTGGTTCGAATTGCGCAAGAGATCGGCCTGCGTCCGGGTATCGGCTGCGGCATGGCATGCTGGCGGCAGTCCGCCTTCGCCAGCCTTGGCCATTGCCGGTTCGGTCATGCCGAACAGGGCCACCATAACGACGGCCAGAAACCACAGGGCGCCACGGGTCAACGTGGGTGAAAAGGTGCGGCCGGCATCCATGCGCAAGGGTATAGGATGCCGGCCATGCCAATTGGTGACATGAACTGGTTAACGGCAGGCCAAGGATTGGCCGTGCCCTTGTTTAGCTTTCGCGCGTTAGGCCAGAATTTCGCTTAGCGGAACATGGTCATAACCCAGGTCGCGGGCCACGGCTTCGTAGGTCACCTTGCCCTCGTGGACGTTAAGGCCCGCAGCCAGATGCGGGTTGGCGCGCAGCGCCTCCTTCCAGCCCAGATCGGCGATCCGCAGGGCGTGCGGCAGGGTCACGTTGTTGAGCGCATAGGTGCTGGTCCGCGCCACCGCGCCGGGCATATTGGCGACACAGTAATGGACGATCCCGTCGACGACATAGGTCGGGTCGGCATGGGTGGTGGCATGACTGGTTTCAAAGCAGCCGCCCTGATCGATCGCGACGTCCACAAGGACCGCACCCGGCTTCATCGTGCCGAGCATGTCGCGGGTCACCAGCTTGGGTGCCGAAGCGCCGGGAACCAGCACTGCACCGATCACCAGGTCAGCCTCCGAGACTTCGCTGGCGAGCGCAGCACGGCCCGAATAGAGCGTGCGCGCGCGGCCTTCGAAATGGCTGTCGAGCCGCTCCAGTACGCCAGGATCGCGATCAAGGATCGTCACATCGGCGCCCAGCCCGACCGCCATCTGCGCGGCGTTGAAGCCGACCACGCCGCCTCCGATCACCACGACCTTGGCCGGCAGCACGCCCGGAACCCCGCCCAGCAGCACGCCGCGACCGCCATTGGCCTTTTCCAGCGCGGTCGCTCCGGCCTGGATGCTCATCCGCCCGGCGACCTGGCTCATCGGCTTGAGCAGCGGCAGCGAATTGTCCGCACCGGTCACGGTTTCATAGGCGATCGCGGTGACGCCCGACTTGACGAGGTCGGCGGTCTGTTCGGGATCAGGGGCGAGGTGCAGGTAGGTGTAGAGGATCTGGCCCTTGCGCAGCTGCGCGCGCTCGACCGCCTGCGGTTCCTTGACCTTCACCACCATTTCGCATTCCGCGAACACTTCGGCGGCAGTGGCCTTGATCACGGCCCCGGCGGCTACGTAGCCGGCATCGCTGGCACCAATGCCATTGCCGGCGCCGGTTTCGACCCAGACTTCGTGACCATGGGCGACCAGTTCGCGGGCGCTTTCCGGGGTCAGACCGACCCGGTATTCGTGGTTCTTGATTTCCTTGACGGTACCGACGCGCATCGGGCCTCTCCTTGACATAGTCTGACGGAAGGATACGCCGCAATTGCGCGAATGTTTCACCAAAGTTTGGCTATGAATTTCGTCGTGACGGTGATAATTTCCGATTTTGCGAGGCAATACGGAATTATATCCCATGGACCGCAACGATATCCTGATTCTGGAAGCGCTGCAGAAGGATTCGTCGCGTTCGATTGCCGAACTGGCCGAGCTCGCGGGGGTTTCGGCCTCGGCCTGCCACCGCCGGATCAAGGCGCTGGAAGCGGCGGGGATCGTCACCGGCTATGCCGCGCAGCTCGACCCGCAGGCGCTCGGGCTCAAGCTGCAGGCCTTCGTCGAGATCACCCTGACCAGCCAGAGCCGCGAGGCGATGGAGCGGTTCGAACGGGCCGTGGCCGATTTCGACGAGATCCTCGATTGCCACCTGATGGCCGGCCACGCCGACTATCTGCTGCGGGTCGCCGCGCGCGATCTGGAACAGTATGACCGGATCCACCGCGATTGCCTCGCCGCACTGCCCGGAGTTTCCTCGATGCGCTCAGCCTTCGCGATCCGCCGGATCAAGCGCTGGCAGGGGTATCCGGTGCGGGGTTAGTCTGCCACCGGCAAGGCTAGCACAAAACACGCTCCGCCATCGCTTTCCAACAGCTCCAGATCGCCACCGCAGCCCTGGGCCAGCGCGCGGGCGATGGGCAGGCCAAGGCCTGTGCCGCCGGCCTCACGCTTGGAGGTGAAGAACGGGTCGAACACCTGGATCCGATCAGCCTCGGGCACCCCCGGGCCATTGTCGTGCAGCGCAATGCGGGCTGTGCCATCGGTCAGTTCGGCGGAGATCGCCAGCTCCGTTGCGCCAGCCTGTCGGGCGTTCTCAATCAGGGTCGCAAGCACGGTTTCGAGCGCGCCTTCCTCCATCGCCAGGGGCGGTAGCGCTTCGGGCAGCCCGGTGCGGATCGCGAACGCGGCGCTGCCGTGGGCATCGGCCAGCCGGGCCAGCACCGGCTCCAGCGCGGTGCGGGCATCGCCGCTGGCCTTGCCCATATCGGCCTTGGCCAGTTCCATCAGCCGGCTGACCAGGCGCGAGAGGCGATCGGCATCGCCTTCCATGTTAGAGAGGAACCGGGTCCGCTCGGCGTCCTTCATGCTGCTCCCATGATCCTGCAGCAGTTCGATCCCGCCGCGGATGCCGGCCAGCGGGGTCTTGAATTCGTGGCTGAGGCTGGCGGCGAAATCGCGCAGATAGCGCCCGCGCCGCTCGATCGCCTCGGCCATCACGGTGAAATCGGTGTAGAGCCCTTGGACCTCCTGCACTTCCAGCGTCGGTCGGCGCAGCCAGGCGCTGCGTCCTTCGGCCAGCGCGCGGGTCGCGGCGGACAGGCGTTCGAGCGGGGCAACGATCGTCCGTGCCAGGATCGCAGCGATCAGCACCAGCAGCGTGAAGATCACCGCCACCCCAATCGCGATCTTGCCCCAGTCCTCCCACATCCCTCGGAACAGCGCACTGGGCGAGCGCGAGACGAGCACCACACCGACCACTTGTCCATTGACCGTGATCGCGCGGGCATGGTGCAGCCGCAGGTCGGTCGCCCGGCTCAGCCAGTTGACGAAATAGCCGTGCGCGAACGAGGAGTTGGCCCGCAGCACGGTCTGCGATCCCCCGGCCAGGGCAGCGCGAACCTCGGGCAGCATGCCCAGCGACAGGCCGATCTGGCGGCCGCTGACCATTTTCCCGTCGCGGTCGAGCAGGACGATCGAGGCCAGCGTCGCGGCCTTGGTTTCGGCGATGGCCGGGGCGATCCGCCGCGCCGCTTCCAGCGCGGCCGGATCGGGCGGGGCAGAGGCGGGCTCGGCAGGGGGGCGCTCGGGCAGGATCACGCTGGAGCGCAGGTCGATCCCGGTGGTCAGCGCGGCTTCATAGGGATCGAGCCGGCTCGCCTCGGCCGGGGCCGGTTCGGGCAGAGCGGCGGCGGGCTGCGCGCCGGGCCAGACCAGCGCGGTCGCGGCGGCCA
>NZ_DJUW01000032.1 GCF_002440635.1 Novosphingobium sp. UBA6272
CGGCGAGGGCCTGATCGTGCGCGGCCAGCCCGGCGGTGGCGCTTTGCAGGCCCTGGCGCGCGGCATCGTGGCGGGCCTGCGCGGCGGCAAGCTGGGCGCGGCCGGTTGCGGGATCGGGCAGTTCGGCGCGGCGAGCCTCGGCGGCCTTGCGCTCAGCCTCGGCCTGTCCGCGCTGTTCGGCCAGATCGCTGGCGCTGGCAGCCAGTTCGGCCCGCCGCGCTTCGATCCGGGCCTTGGCCGCCTCAGCCTGGTCGAGCGCGCGCAATGCGGCGCGTTCGGCATCGGCGGCAGCGGCCAGTCCGCGTTCGGAAGCAATCACGCCCAGTTGCAGCTCGCTCAGCTCGGCGGTGACAGCCTGAGCCCTCGCTTCGGCAGCCTCGGCCGTGCTGCGCAGCGCCGGCAATTCGGCCTCAAGCGCGGTCAGCCGGTTCTCGGCCTCAAGCCGGGCGGCTTCGGCGGCGCCTTCGCCCTGGCTCACGAATCCGTCCCAGCGGCGGATCCGGCCGCCTTTGGTGACCAGCCATTCGCCGGGGCCCAGCGCGCGGCCATCGTCGGCGTCGGCCACGTGGACCAGGGCCAGCCGGGCCTTGAGCTCGTCCGGGCACTGGCTGACATGCGCGGCGAGGCTGCCGGCCACGGCGGTAGGTGCCTCAGCGCCGGTCCAGAACCGCCCGTCGCCCTGCTGCGCCGGGCCGAGCGGTGCCTTGGCATCGCGCCCCAGCACCGCCGCGAGCGCGCGTTCATAGCCCGGCGCGGCGCGGACCGCGTCAAGCGCGACCCTGCCATGCTTTCCGGCGGCCTGCTTCGCCCGGGCATCGCGGTCGCGGACCAGCGCGCCATGTTCGCGTTCCACCCCCGCCAGTTCGGCCCTGGCCGAGGCGAGCGCGGAAGACGCTTCATCACGCGCCGCCTGCAGCTCGGACTTGCGGGCTTGCTGCCCTTCCAGCGCGGTGCGCGCCGCGGCCAGCGCAGTCACTGCGGCATCGCGCGCCTGCTCGGCTCTTGCCAGCGCCTCGAGCGGATCGCCTTCGCGGGTCAGGCTATCGGCCAGCTCGGCCTGGCGGCGGGCTTCGGCTTCCAGCCGCGAGAGGCGCTGCTGGGCCTGCGAAAGCTCGGCATCGGCGACGCGCCATTCGGCTTCGACCCCGGCCTGGGCGGCGGTGGCATTGGCGAGGGCGATTTCGGCTGCGCGCAGGTTGCGATCGGCATCGTCGAGCGCGGCGGCGATGACCGGGCGGCGCTTTTCATCAGCGACCAGCGCTTCTTCGCCATCGGCCAGTTCACGCTCGAGACGAGCCAGCGCTTCGGCGGCATCGCGGGTCAGCCGGTCGGCATCACCGCGGTCTTCCTCCAGCCGTTGGTGCTGACGGTCGAGATCCTTGAGCTTTTCCTCGGCGGCTTCGAGCTGACTGGTCAGCTGGGCCATCCGGTGGCCGTGCGCGCCGGCGTCGTCGCGCCGATCAGCAAGTTCGTCGCGCGCTTCGGCCAGGGCATTGGCGGCGGCGTGCTGCGCGTCCTGTGCCGCCTTCATCGCCGCTTGCGCTTCGGCGACGCGGGCTTCGGCCCCCTGCGCTTCGGCGCGGGCCGCTTCGGCCGCGGCGGCGGCATCGCGCCAGCGGGCGAAGATCAGCCGGGCCTCGGCCACCTTGATCTTGTCGGACAGCGCTTTGTAGCGTTCCGCCGCGCGGGCCTGGCGGCGCAGCGAGCCGATCTGCGCGTCGAGCTGGCCCATCAGGTCTTCAAGCCGGGCGAGATTGGCCTCTGTCGCGCGCAGCTTCTGCTCGGCATCCTTGCGGCGGACGTGCAGCCCGGCAATCCCGGCCGCTTCTTCCAGCATCATCCGGCGCTCGGCCGGCTTGGCCGCGATCACCGCAGCGATCTTGCCCTGGCTGACCAGTGCGGGGGAGTGCGCGCCGGTGGCGGCGTCGGCGAAGACCAGACTGACGTCCTTGGCCCGGACATCGCGGCCATTGACGCGGTAGGCGCTGCCCGCCCCGCGCTCGATCCGGCGGACGACTTCGAGTTCGCTGTCGTTGTCCCCGGTGTCGCAATGCAGGACCACTTCGGCGAAATCGCGCGGCGGGCGGGTGGCGGTGCCGGCGAAGATCACGTCTTCCATCCCGCCGCCGCGCATCGATTTGGGCGAGCTTTCGCCCATCACCCAGCGGATCGCCTCGAGCAGGTTGGACTTGCCACAGCCGTTGGGGCCGACGACCCCGGTCAGCCCGGGTTCGATGCGCAATTCAGCCGGCTCGACAAAGCTCTTGAATCCAGAGAGCTTGAGCCGCTTGATCCGCATCGTGCCGGTCCGTTCCCCCCGTGGCCCGGCTTAGCGGGCCCCGGCGTTCTGCAGCGCCAGCTTGACCACCGGCCAGGTGTTGCCTTCGATCTTCGCGCCGTTGAGGAAGAAGGTCGGCGTGCCGGTCACGCCCATTTCGCTGGTTGCCTTGTTGGTGGCATTGGCCAGCGCGGTGGCCTTGGTAATATCGGCGGTACAAGCCGCACCCTGGGCCTGCGCGATGCCGCGGCTGGCGAAGAACTGGTCCATCCCGCCGGCCTTTGCAATTGCCCCAAAACGCTGCTGCGGAGGCAGTTCGCCAGCGGCCTGGAACTGCGCCTGGTTGGCCTTGAGATTGTCGAACATGGTGGGCTGGAAGGCCCAGAACTGATCGGCCAGCGGGATCACCGCTTCGGGTGCGCCGCAGGTGGCGAGCAGCGTTGCCGGGACATCGAGCGCGTTGAGCATGAAGAAGCGCAGTTCATAGCTGACTTTGCCGCTGGCGACGAAATCGGCGAGCAGCTCCTTCGAACCGGTTTCAGAGAATTCGGCACAGTGCGAACAGCTGAGCGCGCCATATTCCATCAGTTTGATCGGCGCGTTGGGGTTGCCCATCTTGTAGCCGCCATCGGCGGTCACCGCTACCACGTCGGTCCAGGCCTTGCCGGCCGGCGGAGCGACCGCCGCGACCGGTTCACCCTTTGGGGCGTCCCCGGCGGGCGATGCAGGTTCGCTCTTGCAGGCGGCGAGCGCCAGCGGGGCAAGGGCAAGGGTCAGGAACAGGCGGGTGCGCGTGGGAAGCATGGCGGGTCGTTTCCTTGGTGTTCGAGTCGGGAAAGCTAGCCCGGAACGGGCAGACGAAGAAGCGGGCAGGTTCGGCCCCCCGCGCTTCTCCACAGGTGAATCAGCGCGCGGCGGCGGCCAGCAGGGGCTGCAGGCTCTGCCAGTCGTAAACCTCTTGCAGCTTGCCGTTGATCAGGAAGCTGGGGGTACCCTGGACGCCGATCTTGGTGCTGGCTTCCTGGGTCTGATCGGCCAGCTTCTGGGCGAGGGCCCGGTTGGAGAGGCACTGGTCGAGCTGGGCCGGGGTATAGCCGCGGCCGAGCATCAGCTGGTAAAGGCCCATGTCCTGAGCCACGGCCTTCATCCGGGGCGCGAATTCCAGCGTGGCCCAGCGCTTCTGGGCTTCTTCCGGCGGATTCTTGAGCCAGCTGGACTGCGCAGCGAGGATCGCGTGGTGATTGCCAGAAAACTTCGCATCGGGGCCGCACTGGGCCAGCAGCGTGGCCGGAACGTCGACGACATTGCGGAAGAACGGCCGCACTTCCACCGCGACCTTGCCCTGGCGGACCGGACCGGTGAACAGCGGGCCCTGGCTGTCATGGGCGTAATGCGCGCAGTGCGGGCAGGTATAGCTGATGAATTCGACCAGCCGGACCTTGGCGGCGGGATTGCCGAACAGGTGGTTTCCGGCCGGAGTGCGGGTCAGCTTGGCGTCCCAGGCTCCCTTGGCGGGCTTGGCCTTGGCGGCGGGCGCGGCAATCCCCGGCGCGGCAACAACGAGCGCGGTGGCGGCAAGGGTTCCGGCGATGGCGGCGGCAAGAAGTTTGGTCATTATCTCAGGCTTTCGTCCAGTTGCGGGCGCAGCGCGGCCCAGTCATGGGTGTTCTCTAGCAGTTTGCCGTTGATTGAAAAACCGGGAGTTTTGGCAATGCCGGCGGAAAGGGCCAGCTGCGATGCGGCGGACAGCCGGGCGGCCAGTGCCTTGTCATTGAGACAGCGTTCCACCTGCTGGCGATCGTATCCGCGCGCTGTCATTATGTCATAGAGCTTGAGGTCGGCGGCAATTGCGCGGTTGCGGGTGCCGAGATCGGGATGCTTCCAGCGCTGCTTCTGCGTTCCCGTGGCATAGGCAAGCGGTGCCATCCATTTGCTCTGGCCGCGCAACAAGGCGTTGTGGTTCATGAAGAAATTGCGCGGATCGCCGCAGCTGGCGAGCATCGCCGTGGTCAGGTCGACCGGGCTGTCGGTCAGCAGCCGGACCTCGATCGCGATCCGGCCCGAGGGCAGGTAGGCGAGGCCGAGCACCCCTTCGGATTGCAGGTTGTACGCCGCGCATTCGCGGCAGGTGTAACGGACATATTCGGTCAGCCGCACCGGCGCCTCGGGATTTCCGACCAGATGCCCGGCATCGGCGGTGAAGGCGATCGTCCGGGTCCAGCCGCCGGGCGGGGCCGCGGCAAGCGCCAGTCCGGCTCCCACGGCCAGCAGTGCGGCTTTCAAACCCGGCTTCAATCCCTAGTCCCCGTCTTCATCGCCCAGGTTGCGGGCCAGCGATTCCAGCACCGTCCGCAGCTCGGCATCGCCGATGTCGCGCAGGCTGTCGCCCAGTTCGACCGGAATCGGCCGCAGCGAGGGCGGAGCCACGGCGGGTCTTTGAGCAGGCGGTGGATTAACCGCGCCTTGCCGAAGCTTGATCCGCGCCACCGCCTTGTAGCCGAAGAAGCGGTTCACCCGCTCGATGATCTCGGGCGTAACGTGGGAGATAAACGGCGCGTGGGCCGGAACCACGACCAGTTCGAGGATCCCGTCGCTCTTCTCGCCGGGAGGAAAGCGGATCGCCTCGGGCATGCAGACCCGGGCGTGGCGTTCGCCGACGATTTCGCCCCAGCGAGTCACCACGCTGGACTGGATGAAGCCGAACTTGCGAAAGGCGGTGCGGCCGATTTCGGGCATCAGCTCACCGATCGGGCGGGTCGCGCTCCCCCGCGGGCGTTCATAGCGGCGAGCGCCGGCCGTGGGCTTCTTGCCCTTCTTGTCTGCGTCCCGTTCCATTGCGCCTTTGCCAATGCCATAGGCGGCACATGGAAGCCACCGCCAAACGCCTGCTGGACTGGTACGACGCCAACGCCCGCGTCCTGCCGTGGCGCGCCCCGCCGGGCGCACCGCCGCCCGATCCCTACCGGGTCTGGCTTTCCGAAGTGATGCTGCAGCAGACCACTGTAGCGGCAGTCGGACCCTACTTCGCGAAGTTCCTGGCGCGCTGGCCGACCGTGAAAGACCTCGCCGCAGCCGAGGATGCCGATGTGATGGCGGCCTGGGCCGGGCTGGGCTATTACGCCCGCGCCCGCAACCTGCTGGCCTGCGCGCGGGCCGTGGCGGCGCGGGGCGGGACTTTTCCCGATAGCGAAGCCGCCTTGCGCGAACTGCCGGGGCTGGGGGCCTATACCGCCGCCGCTGTCGCTGCGATTGCCTTTGACCGCCGCGCCATAGTCGTCGACGCCAATGTTGAGCGAGTGGTGGCGCGGCTGTTCGCGATCGACGAGCCGCTGCCGGCGGCGAAGGCGGCGATCCGTCAGCGGGCCGAGCAGCTAACCCCCGATGAGCGGCCGGGCGATTTTGCCCAGGCGATGATGGACCTCGGTTCGGGCATATGTACGGTCCGAGGGCCACGCTGCCTGCTCTGCCCGCTGAGCGAGCTGTGCACGGGGCGCCGCGAAGGGGCGGAGCGCTTTCCGGTCAAGCCGGCCAAGACCGCCAAGCCGCAGCGCCGGGGACGGGCCTTCTGGATCGAGCAGGACGGCAAGGTCTGGCTGGTCAAACGCGCCGACAAGGGCATGCTCGGCGGGATGCGGGCACTGCCTGACGATAGCTGGTCGGCGCGCGGCGATGGAGCAGCCGATCCGCCGCTGCCGGACGCGTGGGAGCCGCACGGCAACGTCCGCCATTCATTCACCCACTTCGATCTCGATTTGCAATTGATGCTTTATTCGGGATGCGATTGGGCTAGGCTGGCGGCACAACAGGGCGAATGGTGGCCGGTGGCAGAGCTTGACCAGGCGGGGCTGCCCACACTGTTTGCCAAGGCGGCGCGGCTCGCGCTGGCCCAAGACCGGGAGAATTGAACGTGTACCAGATCGAAGACCTGGCGCTTTCGCGCCGCAACCTTCTTCGCGGCAGCGCCTGGCTGGGAGCCGGTGCGGCGCTGTCGGCGCTGCCACTGGCCGAGGCGCTGGCCAAGGCCAAAGCCGCCCCGCGCGCGATCGATGCCGATTGGCCGGCGGTGACGGCGATGCTCGACAAGTACGTTAGCCAACGCAAGGTCGCCGGCATGGTTGCGGCGCTCGGTTGGGGCACCGCCGCTCCCGGCTATATCCGCCGCGGCAAAGAAGGCTTCGACGATCCCGATGCGGCGGCCGAGCAGAGCCTGTTCCGGGCCTATTCGCAGACCAAGCCGGTGACCGGCATGGCGGCGATGCTGCTAATCGAGGAAGGCAAGCTGCGGCTCGACCAGCCGATCGCCGATTTCGCGCCCGAATTTGCGAAAATGAAGGTGGCAATTGATCCGGACAAGGGATTGGACGCCAAGCCGACCGATCAGCTGATCACCGTCCGCCACCTGCTGACCCACACTGCTGGCCTTGGCTATGCCGGGGTTGGCAAGAATAAGCCGATCACCCGCGAGCTCGAGCGGCTCGGGCTGGTCCCGGCAATCGTCACCACCATGCCGATCCCGGGAATCGGTACCAGTGTGCCGGTCCCCGAGCCCGACGAGTTTCTGCGCCGTACCGCCAGTGTGCCGCTGGTCGCGGAGCCGGGCAAGGTCTGGCGCTATTCGATGGCGCTCGACGTGCTGGGGATCATCATTCAGCGGGCCGCCGGGGCCAAGAGCTTTGCCGCGTTCCTGCAGGAACGCTTGTTCGATCCGCTCGGCATGGCCAGCACCTATTTTCACGTACCGGGTTCCGCAACGGCGCGGCTGACCACCAATTATGGCTTGCTGGGCTCCACTCCGTTGCCGATCGACAAGCCAAGAAACTCGATCTACCTGAAGCCCACGCCCTTTGCCTATGGCGGCTCCGGTCTGGTCACCAGTCCGGCCGACTTCGACAAGTTCCTGGCGATGATCGTCAATGGCGGGCTGCATGGCGGCAAGCGGATCATGAAGGAGGCGACGGTTCGGCAGGGCACTTCCAACCTGCTCCCCGAAGGCGCGGACCTGTCTGGCACCTGGGTCGCTGGCAGCCATTTTGGCGCCGGAGGGATCGTTGGCACCGGGGCCAACGAGGGGCTCTACGGCTGGTCGGGCGCGGCTGGCACGGTCGGGATGTGCAACACCAAGCTGAAACTGCGGACCGGGCTTTATGTCCAATATATGCCGCAGGACCGGCTGCCGATCCTGGCTGAATTCCCCAAGGCGGTCGGGTCCGATTTGCAAGCCGGAAAGGGCAAGCCGGCGTGACCATTGGCGCGATCGCCTTTGCCGGATCGGGGCTCGACCGGGCCGATCATATCCGCGCCGATGCGGATAGGCTGGCCGCGCTGATGGACTGGCGGGCCCGGCTGCTCAAGCTTGACGGTCTCGATCCGGTGTTCTCGCCCGAAGGCGGGCTGGAATGGGGCACCTTGGCCGATGCCGATCCCGAAAGCGAACTGGTCTTCCTCGGCCTGGTCGCGGGCAAGGGCTGCTTTGCGGAGGTCGCACCCAGGCTGCTGGGCAGCGTGGCGCCGGCCAATCCGCGGTTGTGGGCGGCGATGGGCAGCCTCAGCCATGAGGAACTGGCGACTTACGGCACCGCGCGCAGCCTGGTCGATTGGCATGCCCGCCACCGCTATTGCGCCCGCTGCGGCAATCCCACGGTACTGGCCAAGGGCGGCTGGCAGCGCAACTGCACCAACGATGTCTGCAAGGGCGAGCATTATCCCCGGGTCGATCCGGTCACGATCATGCTGGTCGAACATGACGGCCGCCTGCTGCTCGGCCGCCAGCCGCGCTTTCCGCCGCGGCGTTTCTCGGCGCTGGCGGGCTTTGTCGAACCCGGTGAAAGCATCGAGGAAGCCGTCGCGCGCGAAGTGCTGGAAGAGGCAGGGGTGGCGGTCGGAGCCGTGTCCTATGTCGGCAGCCAGCCCTGGCCATTCCCCTCCAGCCTGATGATCGGCTGTTATGCCCAGGCGCTGGACGATGTGCTGACGATCGACCGGACCGAGCTGGAAGAGGCCGACTGGTTTACTCGCGCCGAAGTCGAAGCGGCGATGCGCGGGGACGAGGACGGCCGCTTCATCGCCCCGCCGCCGCAGGCGATCGCCCATCACCTCCTGAAATGGTGGCTTGCCCAATGACCAGCCCAGCAAAACTGACGATCGACATCTATTCGGACGTGATGTGCCCATGGTGCATCATCGGCTATGCCCAGCTGCAGAAGGGCCTTGCTCTGCTGGAGGGTGAGATCGAGGCCGAGGTCCGCTGGCTGCCGTTCGAACTCAACCCGGATATGCCGCCCGAAGGAGAAGGGCAGAGCGAGCACATCGCCCGCAAATATGGCCGGACGGTGCAGGAAGCCGAGAGCAACCGCGCCCGCCTGCTCGAGATCGGTGAGCGGGCCGGTTACTCCTTTGCCTGGAGCGGCGAGGGCGAAGCCCCGCCCGCGATGATGTGGAACACCTTCGATGCACACAAGCTGCTGAAGTGGGCGCTGATCGAAGCCGGGGCCGAGCGGCAGACCGCACTGAAGCGCGCGCTGTTCGATGCCCATTTCCAGCAGCGGCGAAAGCTGGGCGATCCCGAAGTCCTCGCCGATGTAGCTGCCTCGGTCGGGCTGGACCGGACCAAGGCCCGCGCGGCGATCGACGATGAAGTGCTGGGCCAGCTGGTCCGCCGCGAGGAGGCCCAGGCCTGGGACATGAACATCAGCGGCGTCCCCGCGATGCTGGTCCAGGGCAAGTACCTGATCCCTGGCGCGCAGGAGCCTGAGGTTTACGCCAATGCGCTGAAGCGGGTGGCGATGAAGGAGGGTCTGGCGGCATGACCGAGGCCCTGACCGTTTCCGCCGCAGTTATCACCGGCGGGGCGAGCGGGATCGGGCTGGCCGTATCGGAAGAACTGGGGCGGCGCGGTGCGGCAGTAATGCTGGCGGACCGCGACGGGGATGCTCTGGCTGAGGCGGGCGCCCGGTTGAACGATGCGGGGATCAAGGCGCTCGGGCAGGTTTGTGACGTCGCCGATCTGGCCTCGGTCGAAGCCCTGGCCGAAGCTGCCTTCGCTGCGTTCGGGCAGGTTGATCTGGTGTTCAACAATGCCGGTGTCGGCGGCCCGCGCGGCAAGCTGTGGGAAGTCGATCCGGAGGTCGCGCGTGCGCATTTCGACATCAATTTCTGGGGCGTCTGGCATGGCTGCCGCGCCTTCGCCCCGCGGCTCGCCGCGCAGCAGTCGCCAAGCGCGATCTACAACACCGGCTCGGAAAATTCGCTGTTCTGCGCGGTTCCGCACACCGCCGCATACATCGCCGCCAAGCATGCGGTGCTCGGCCTGACCGAAAGCCTGCGCGAGGATCTGCCCGGCCACGTCCATGCCGGCCTGGTAATCCCCGGTTGGGTCCATACTGCAATCGGCCCCGATGCAGTGATGCGCAACGGCATGGCGGCAAGCCGGTTCGCGGAAATCATCGTGCCGCAGATACTGGCCTGCGAACGGTTCGTTGTTGCCCACGCCTACAATGTCGTCCGGATCCACGAACGGATCGACGCGCTCTATGCGGCCTTTGCGGAACACGCCCCGCGCTATGACGGGGACGACGAATACGACGTCAGGTCAGTGATCGCGAAGCTGCGTCAGGAACGGCAAGGTCAGTAGCCGCGTCAACCGAGAAGGCTGAGAAAAGGCCGTCCGTCAGCCAGGCTGCCAGCCACCGGCCAAGCTGGTCTGGATCGCATTCGGACGCGGCCTGACCGAACGGCAATCCGTTCGAGAGATTGTCGAGCACCGCGGCTTCCTCCTGATCGATCAAGCGGAAACGCGGCCGAAATTGCTGGCGCCAGACAATCAGGACTTGCGGTTCGGTGGTGTCCACCCCTTCCACGGGGGTCCCAACGTCGCTCAACGAATGCCATAATCGGGCAAGATCGTGGCGAGTCGGCCGTGCGGCGAAGCCGGCGGCCATCGTGAAGCGGATCTCGGCCCAGTCCGGGTCGGCAAGTCCCGCTGCGCCGAGCTGGGCGGCGGTGAGCTCGGATCGGTCCGGCGCCGCGAAGGCCTGCTGCATGTGCCATTCCAGCCAGGCCAGCTCGGCCACTTCGGGGTCTTCGGCAAACAGCGTTTCGAGCGCTTCGGAAAAGCGGTCTCCAAAAGCGTCGAGTGTCCAATTCGAGGGCGGGTGGGCGAGGATGTAATGCGCGGCGGCCGTGTCGAACAGGTCCTCGCCAACCCAGCGGCGAGTGCGTTCAAAGCTGATCGCCAGTGCATCGCTCAGCCGGGCGCGATAGGCGTTGCGGTAGATCGCCATGCCCAGCGAAGACGGCGGCGCATCGTCATCCGCCGCGATCTCGGCCAGGAAGCTGCGCTGGGTGTCGATCAGGCTCATGCCGGCAGCCTGGCGGCGCTGCGCGCCTGATCGAGTTCGGCCAGCAGCTCTGCCAGTGGCGGGATCGCGTCATCGCGTTCGATCATGGTCGCGCAAGGGCCGAACAGCCGCACGGCCTGAGCATAAAGCTCCCAGACTTCGGCGCGCACAGCAGCATCGTGGGTGTCGATCAGCATGCTTTCGGGTCCGGCACTATGCCCGGCGAGGTGGATCTGGCGGACCCGGTCCGGCGGGATCGCTTGCAGGAAAGCAGCGGGATCGAAGCGGTGATTGACGCTTGTGACATAGACGTTGTTGACATCGAGCAGCAGATAACAGCCGGTCCGCTCAGCCATGGCGGCGAGGAATTCCCATTCGGTCATCGTGCTTTCGGCAAAGCTGACATAGCTTGAAGGGTTCTCGATCAGCAGCGGTCGTTCCAGCACGTCCTGCGCGAAAGTCAGGTTGGCGCAGAAGCGGTCGAGCGCTTCCTCGGTATAGGGCAGCGGCAGCAGATCGTGCGAATTGTGCGCATCGATCCCGGTCCAGCAGAGATGGTCCGACAGCCACAGCGGATCGATCTGGCGGGCCAGCGCCTTGAGCTCGGCCAGATAGGCGCGATCGGGCCCGCGGGCCGAACCCAGCGACATCGAGACGCCGTGCATGATCACCGGATAGCGCTCACGCACCGCGCGCAGGGTGGCGAGCGGTCGGCCGCCGCAGGCCATGAAATTCTCCGAGATGATCTCGACGAAATCGACCGGTTGCTGCTCCGCCAGGAAATCGGCGTGATGTTCCTTGCGCAGGCCCAGGCCGAAGCCGGTGAACGGGTCGATGGTCTGGTTCATGGTTGGGAGCATCCAGAAGGGGTGGCCCGGCGGGCGGGGTGGGGGGCTGGGACCCGCCGGGCCGGGGGGCTTACTGGCCGATGTCGCCGATCGTGCCGCCACGCTTCAGGCACTGGCCCGCGGCCATCGCCTTGAAACCGTGACCCTTGCAGGCGTTCATGCCCTTGCAGTCGTGCTCGGTGGTCTTGCAATCGGCGGTGCCCTTGCAGCTGTTGACGCCGTAGCAATGGACGGTGTCGGTGCCGGCAAGCGCGGCGCCGCTGCTGCCTGCGGGGGCGGGGGCGGCCTGGGCGGCGGCGGACAGGGCGACGGCAAAGGCGGCCGAGGCAATCGCGGCGCTGGTCTTGAAGGTAAGCATGGGGGGACTCTCCTGAGGTTCGGTTCTGCCAGGATGGCATCGGCTGGTTCGCCAGCACGGCGCGCGCGGTTACAGCGCCGCTCAAAAAGTTTTTTCCGCGTCACTTTGTAACCGGGTGCGTCCCACCTGCGAATTGACCGGCAGAGCGCCCGTCTGGCGGTGCTCGCTTGTTGAAGGAGAGACCCGATGAACCCGACCAAGACCGCCGTGCCGCTGATCGCTGCAATCGCCATCGCTGCGCTGGCCAGCACGGCCCAGGCCCAGCAGGCCAGTGCCAAGCCGACCGAAAAGTGCTATGGCATCTCCAAGGCAGGCAAGAACGATTGCAAGGCCGGCCCCGGCACCAGCTGCGCCGGATCGTCGACCCGCGATTACCAGGGCAACGCCTGGAAGCTGGTACCCAAGGGCACCTGCCTGACGATCAAGACCCCCAAGGGTCACGGCTCGCTGGAACCCCAAGCGTGAGCCTGGTGTCCAGCCTGACCGGACATTACGACGCGATCACCGCCAAGCTTTCGGGCCGCGTGCCCGAAAGCCTGGTATTGGCCTTCGTCCGGGTGGTCCTTGGCGGGGTGTTCTGGCGTTCCGGCCAGACCAAGGTAGAAGAAGGCACCTGGTTCAAGCTGACCGAGACAACCTATGAACTGTTCCGCACCGAATATGCCGGCGTTCCGTTGCCGCCCCAGTTCGCGGCGGTGATGGCCAATGCCGCCGAGCATGTGCTGCCCGCGCTGCTGCTGGCCGGCTTGTTCACGCGGTTTTCGGCCCTGGCGCTGCTCGGCATGACCCTGGTGATCCAGTTCTTCGTCTATCCCGATGCCTGGTGGCCGGAGCATTCGCTGTGGGCCGCGCTGGCACTGGTGCTGATCGCTCGGGGCGGCGGGTTGTTCAGCCTTGACGCCCTGTTGGCGGGCAAGCGCGGATGATTGCCGATGAAGCCAGTCTGGCCCGGCTCGCCGCGCTTTCGCAGCGCGGCGACCGGCAGGCCTATACTGCGCTGCTGCAAGCGTCGCGGGGCTGGCTCAATCGCTATTTCCGCCGCCGGGTGATGCCCTGGCAGCTTGACGATCTGGTGCAGGAGACCCTGCTCTCGGTTCACCGCAAGCTGGCCAGCTATCAACCCGACCGGCCCTTCATTCCCTGGCTGGCGGCAATCGCCCGCTATCGTTTTGTCGATCACCTGCGCCAAGCCTATCGCCGGGCCGAGGACGATCTGGAAGACCACGACCTTGCGGCCCATTCCGACGAGCCCGAAATCACCGCCCGGATCAGCCTGGAGCGGCTGTTCGAGGCCTTGCCCGATGCCCAGCAACGGGCAATTGAGCTGGTCAAGATCGAAGGGCTGTCGATTGCCGAAGCATCCCAATCGACCGGACAGAGCGAAAGCCTGATCAAGGTCAACATTCATCGAGGCCTCAAGCGCCTCACCGCATTGATAGAGAAGGCTTGAACCCGATGCCGCACCCCAATGACGACTTCATCGCCGGGCTGGTTGATGATCTGAAGCCGGCCCGACCGCTGCAGCAACGGCGCGGCATGGGCTGGGCCGTGGCGGCCTTGTTGGCCGGCGCGCTGACCATGCTCTGGCTGCGCGGTCCCCGGCCTGATCTGGCAGGCGGGCATCCCGATGCGATGTTCCTGATCTCGGCCGGGCTGTTCCTGGTCCTGACCCTGGCCTCATCCTGGGCGGCGGTCGACATGGCCCGGCCGGCAGTCGGCTCGCGCCGCGAAGGCTGGGTCTGGACCGCGCTGATGGCTGCAGTTCTGCCGGTGTCTGCGATCGTGGTGATCAGCGGCAATCTAAGCCAAGGCGAAGACAGCGGCGTGCATTGGGGCGGGCTTGAATGCATGCTCTATGGCCTCGGCTGGAGCCTGCTCACCGCCGCAACATTGGTGGTGTGGCTGCGGCGCGGAGCACCATCCAATCCAGCGCGCGCGGGGCTGCTCGCCGGGGTTGCGGCGGGATCGGCCGGAATATTTGCGGTTGCGCTGCAGTGCCCGGTCAACGCGCTGGCCCACATCGGCGTTTGGCATGGTATGACGGTAGTGCTCGCCGGGATCGCCGGGCGGATCGCCTTGCCGCGCCTGCTGCGCTGGTAGGCGTTAGACGAGACCCAGTCGGGCCAGTTCGCTGGCCAGTTCGCCAGGCAGCATCTCGCCCGCTTCCTCGCCTGCGTTCAGATCAATCGGAGCGTCCGCCTGGTCGAGATAGCGCCAGCCCTGATGCGCGCGCTTGGGGCGGGGGTGGACCGGGATCAGTTCGGTCGAAATGACGATGTGGGTCTTGCCGCCCTCGGCCTCTTCGAAGCCCAGGATCGGGCTGCGCATCACCAGCTGGTGCTTGTAGATCCAGAACAGCGAGCCGCCCCCGGAACCATCGGCAGGGACGATCTCCGCATGGCGCTTCGGCAGGTAGCGGGTGGTCAGCCGGGCAACATCGCCGCGCTGGGAAAACCAAGCGCGCATGTCCTCCAGCGAGGTGGCGCCATAGGCGACCTTGGTCAGATGCAGCGGCATCGGATCAGACCAGCCCGCTGGCCACCGCCAGCCCCAGGAATGCGAAGAAGCCCATCGAATCGGTGATCATCGTCACGAACACCGAACTCGCCACCGCCGGGTCCTGGCCAAAGCGGTCGAACAGCACCGGGACCATCACACCGGCCAGGCCCGCGGTAATGATGTTGAGTATCACGGCCGTGCCGATCACCAGGCCGAGCAGCGGGTTGGCAAAGAAGAAGGCGGTGGCCAGGCCGATCAGCGTCGCGACGGTCACCCCGTTGAGCATGGCGACACGCATTTCGCGCCACAGGATCCGCCCGGTGTTGGCCCGGGTCAGCTGGTTGGTGGCGAGCGCGCGGACCGCGACGGCCATGGTCTGGGTTCCGGCATTGCCGCCGATCGAGGCGACCATCGGCGAAAGCGCGGCCAGCGCAACCAGCTTTTCGATCGCGCCGCCAAAGCTGGCGATGATGCTGGTGCCCAGCAGCGCGGTTGCGAGGTTGGCGATCAGCCAGCGGACCCGGCTGACATAGCTCTCGCGGATCGGCTCGTTGATGTCGCCATCGCCCGCACCGGAGAGCAGCAGCACGTCTTCGCCGGCTTCTTCCTGGATGATGTGGACCACATCGTCGACGGTGATCTGGCCGACCAGCCGCCCGTCGTGATCGACCACCGCCGCGCTGATCAGGGCATATTTCTGGAACCGCAGCGCGACTTCTTCCTGATCCATGTCGACCGGGATCAGGCTCTGGTCGCGTTTCATCACGTCGCTCAGCGCGATCGCGCGTGGGCAGCGCAGGATCCAGCTGAGCGCGCAGGTGCCAACCGGATGGAACCGCGCGTCGACGATGAAAATTTCCCAGAACTCGTTGGCGAGATCGCGCCCTTCGCGCAGGAAATCGATCAGATCGCCGACGGTCATGTGTTCGGGCACCGCGACGAAATCGCGGCTCATCAGGCGCCCGGCGGATTCTTCCGGATAGGACAGCGCGGCTTCGATGACCGCGCGGTCTTCAGGCTCCATCTCGGCGAGCACGGCCTGCTGGTCGTCCTCGTCAAGGTCCTCCAGCATCGCCACCGCGTCGTCGGTGTCGAGCTGTTCGGCGATGTCGGCCACTTCACCGGCCGGCAGTGCTTCGACCAGCAGTTCGCGGACGTGATCGTTGAGCTCGGCAAAGACTTCCGAGCCCATCAGGTCGCTGATCGCCTTGGCCAGCAACGGGCGTTCGTCCGCCTCGACCAGTTCGAACAGATCGGCGATGTCGGCCGGGTGGAGCGGCTCGACCAGATCGTAGACCCGGTCGGTCTCCCCGGCTTCCAGCGCATCGCGGACCAGCCGGACGAAATCGCGGGTCAGGGTGTTTTCTTCGTCGAGACTTTCCACCGCCTGCACCTCATCGGCCGCGGCGGCGGCTTCAAGCAGGTTTTCGGGGCGATCCTCGACAGTCATGGGCGCCGGTCTAGGCGGACGCTAGGCAAATGCAACTGCCCAGATGTTCGGGGCGTGACTTTGTCCGCAGGCCCCCTATATCAGCCCGCAAATTGCAGGAGACTACCCATGGCCGAATACCTTACCCTCTCGCTTTCCAGCGGCGGCGACGTCAAGATCAAGCTGCGTCCGGACCTTGCTCCGGGTCACGTTGCCCGGATTGTAGAGCTGGCCAACGAAGGCTTTTACGACGGCGTGAAGTTCCACCGTGTGATCCCCGGCTTCATGGCCCAGGGCGGCTGCCCCAACGGCACCGGGATGGGCGGCTCGTCCAAGCCCGACCTTCAGGCCGAATTCAACAACGAACCGCACGTGCGCGGGGTCTGCTCGATGGCGCGGACCAATGCGCCGCATTCGGCCAACAGCCAGTTCTTCATCTGCTTCGACGATGCCACCTTTCTTGATCGCCAGTACACTGTCTGGGGCCAGGTCGAAGAAGGGATGGAATTCGTCGATGCCCTGCCCAAGGGTGAGCCGCCGCGCGAACCGGGCGTGATCGAGAAGGCCACCGTCAGCTAAGCAGCTGCTGATTGTCCTGAAAAATCTTACAAGTTTTCATTTAGTTGGTGCAGAGCCGAAGCGAACCTGCCTATTGGGCCCTGTTCGCTTCGGCGGCCCACCGTTCCCCCAGAAATCCGGTGGATCGTCCGCAGCAGACCGGTAGCACAGCCGGCCTGGCCGGATTCCCTCGTGACAGGCGGGGTCGGTACTTGTGCGACGGGTGGCGGGGCCAGGCCCCAATCGAACTTGCTGGGGCCATCGCCCAACAGCTCCGCCATCCGTCATTCCGCTGGCTAGCGGAACAGTTTCATCGCGGTGCTCATGCCGTCGATCACGTCGCCATAGGATATCCCATCCTTGCCGCCGCCAAAGGTTGTGCCTTCGGGGGTGAGGTCGGCCTCGGCCACGATCGTGCGCGACAGGCGGCTGAACGGAAGCGTCTGGATCCAGACCTTGCCCGGTCCGGTCAGGCGCGCGAACAACCAGCCTTCGCCGCCGGTCAGGGTGTTCTTGATATCCTTCAGCATGGTGGTGCCGACATCGACGGTATCGAAGTGGACGCTGGGCTCGAACGCCGCGATGCATCCGGCGTCAATGTGCAGCTGCTCGCCCGGGGCAAGTTCGCGCTCGATCAGGCTCCCGCCAACGTGGATGAAGGCCCAGCCGGTGCCGGCCAGCTCCTGCAGGATAAAGCCTTCGCCGCCTTCCAGCCCGGTCCAGAAACTGCCGGCCCAGCGCACGGTAACCGCCACGCCCTTGGCTGCGGCCAGAAAGGCGCCGCGCTGGCAGATCAGCCGCCCGCCCATCGCCTCGAGCCGGACCGGCAGGATATGACCGGTGCTGTGTCCGCCAACTGCGACGCGCGCCTTGCCTGCACCCATGTGGCGAAATTGGGCTAGGAACAGGTTCTCGCCGCCCAGCAGGTTGGTTCCGGCCGACATCACCTTCTTGAGTATGCCCTGTTCGGCGCCGTCACCCATCACGGTGTCGAAGCTGACGGCGGTGTCCTTCCAGATCATCGCCCCGTTCTTGGCGATTACCGCTTCACCGGGATCGAGTTCGACCACCAGGTATTGCGAATCGGTTCCGCCGATTTCGAAATCGATGTCGTTGACCATGGCCTCGGGCGGCGGGGCTGCCTGGGCCTGTGCCTGTGCGGCATCGAGCTCGGCCTGGCGGCGCATCCGGTCCTGGGCGATGAATTCCTGCGCTGCGGTACTCAGCGTGAAGGAATCGGCGGCGGGCCTTGGCGTTTCGGCCATGCCCCGGCGGCCAAAACCTAGACCACCCCGCTGCGGCGGTACGCCAACGTAATCGTTCATTGCATCGCCCCCCGACGGTTTCCAATCGCCGGACGGACTAAGGCAAAATGGCTAAGGTATTGCTAAGCCGGGCCGATCGGCACCCGGCGCACCCGCAGCACCTTGACCGGCGGGCTCAGCATCTGGCCTTTCATCACCCCTTCACCCAGCGTGGCGGAGCGCGGCGCGTCGAAGATCTTGCGGGCGACATCCATTCCGCTGACCACCTGGCCGAACGCGCAATAACCGGCCCGCGCCTCGGGATCGGGCGAATCCGGCACCGCGTCATAGCCCGACAGATCGCTCATCAGGATCGAGAAATCGGCCCGCGCCGTGCCCGGGGCATTGCGCGCGAGCGAGAGCGTGCCGGTCTTGTGCTTGATCCCGGTAACATTGGTCGGCTCATGCGCGATCGGCGGGAACAGCTTGGTCGCATCGCGGATCCCGGTCTGGATCAGGCCGTTGGGCTGGGTCCCCCATTCAAGCTTCATCGCGCGGTAGAAGGTCACCCCGTCATAGCGGCGGCTGTCGACATAGCGGACGATGTTCTTGACCGTGATCGGGGCCTGCTTGTGGAACAGGTCGGCGGTGATCGTGCCGAGTTCTGTGACGATCTCGATCCGCACCACATCGCTCAAGGGCGGCGGAGCAGGGGCGGGTGCCGGTTTGGCCGCTCCCTTCTTCGGCTTCGCCGCGCCGGTCAGCGCAAGCAGCATGGCGGGCAGGGCGGCAAGGACGAATCGGCGTTTCATCCGCCCATTCTGACTCAAAGCCCGGCCTTCACCAACCAGTCGTGGAAGATCCGCACCGCGCGCACGTCCAGCGCGTGGGGGCGGCAGATGAACCAGTAGGAATAGGGGCTCTCCACCTCGACATCGAACAGCCGGGCGAGGCGGCTGTCATGGGCGCGGATGAAGTGATCATCGTGCATGATCGCGATGCCGAGGCCGTTGGCGGCGGCCTCGAGGATCAGCTGGCCCGAATCGTAGTGGTCGATCGCGGCGGGCTCAAGATCGGGCAGGCCGATCGCCACTTTCCAAGCGCTGAAGCTGTCGGGCAGTTCGGTGTGGATCAGGAAGGTCTGGCGCGACAGGGTGTCCCGGTCGGGCGCGGGACCGATTTCTTCGGCCAGTGCCTTGCTGGTTATCGCATAGACCCGGTTCTGGTCGAGCTGGACCGCGTGGAACATCGCCTCGGGCTTTTTGGACAGCACGATCGCGGCGTCGAGCGTATCACCCACTCGGGTTTCGAGGTGCGGGCTGGTATCGAAATCGATGTGCAGCCGGGGGAACTGCTTGCGCAGCTCGGGCAGGCGCGGGAACAGCCGCTGGCTGCCGAATAGCGGCAACATGCCCAGGTGCAGACGCAGCACCCTGCTGTCTTCCACCTGACCTTCGACCGCAGCGGCGAGCTCATCGAATTTCGGGCCGACTGCGTTGTAGAAGGCCTGGCCATCGTCGGTCAGCTTCATCGACTGGTGCTGGCGGGTGAACAGCCGCTTGCCGATGAACTCTTCCAGCGCCGCTACCCGTCGCGACAGCGCGCTGGGCGAAAGGCCGAGCTCGTCCGCCGCGGCGCGGGCCGAGCCGAGCCGGACGATCCGCACAAAGGCCTCGATCGCGCGCAGCGGGGGAAGGCGGCGGATCGCCAAGCGCTCAGTCCTCCGCCGCTTCGGCCGTGGCCGGGGGATGCAGCCGCAGCCGGGTGACGCGCTTTTCGTCGCCGGCGATAACTTCGAGATGCCAGCCGCTGTCATGCGCCAGCACCGCGCCGACCGAGGGGACCTGGCCGGCCAGGACAAAGGCCAGTCCGCCCAGGGTGTCGACGTCTTCGTCGATCTCGCCCAGCCGCGCGTCGATCGCCTCGCCGACATCGTCCAGTTCGGCCCGGGCATCGGCTTCCCACAGCCCGCCATCCAGCGGGATCAGCAGTTCGGTCGGCGCATCGTCGTGCTCGTCCTCGATCTCGCCGATGATTTCCTCGACCAGATCCTCGATCGTGATTATCCCGTCGGTGCCGGAATATTCGTCGACCACCACGGCCAGGTGGACCCGGCTCGCGCGCATGTCGTTGAGCACGTCGAGCGCATTGCGCGCCTGCGGCACGAACAGCGGCTGGCGCATCAGCTGGGTCCAGTCCTTGGGCACCTTGCCCTGAGCCAGGAACGAGAACACGTCCTTGATCAGCATCATGCCGACCACTTCGTCCAGCGTATCGGCATAGACCGGCAGGCGCGAATGGCCGTGTTCGGCAAAGGCCGCGATCACCTCGTCCCAGGTGGCGCTTCGCGGGATCGCAATGATTTCGCCGCGCGGGATCGCCACGTCATCGGCGTCGTGCTCGGAAAAGTGCAGCAGGTTGCGCAGCATCTGCCGCTCGAGCGGAGAGAGATCGCCGTTGCCGCTATCGGCCTCGCCGTCTTCCTCGTGCTCGTCGATGGCTTCTTCCAGCTGGGCGCGCAGCGATTGGTCGGCGTCGCCCCCGTGCAGGAAGCGGCGCATCAGGCGGGTCAGCAGGCTTCTACTGTCCGCGTCTCCGGAAGATATTTCGGGCATTGCCCCTTGTCGCAGTCCCTATTGCTCGTCGTGGTCGCCATATGGGTCGGCAATGGCCAAAAGGGCAAGGGCCTTTATTTCAAGGCGCTCCATCGCCCGGGCATCTTCGGGCGAGGTTTCGTGATCGTATCCGGCCAGATGGAGCAGGCCGTGGACGATCAGGTGCGTTGCATGGTGTTCGAGGCCGATCCCCTTGTCCACCGCCTCCCGCGTGCAGGTTTCGAGTGCCAGTGCGATATCGCCGAGCAGTTCGGGCGGACCGTCCGGGCCGAGCGCCAGCAGTTCCTCCCGCTCCAGCATCGGGAAGGACAGCACATTGGTCGGCTTGTCCTTGCCGCGCCATTCGGCATTGAGCGCGTGAACCTCGGCATCGTCGGCGAACAGGATCGAAACCGACAGGCGCGGATTGGCGAGTTCGGGGACGGTTTGGGACAGCGCGGCAGCAGCGAGCGCGGTCAGCTCCTCCCAGTCGGGCGGGGAAGGCCAGGACGCGGCAATGTCGATTTCGAGTTCCAAATCTAACTCCGTCACCCCGGGCTTGACCCGGGGTGCGGCTACCTAGGGCGGGCAAGCGCCAAGCGGCAACCAAGAAAAGCGGGGCCCCGGATCAAATCCGGTGCGACGCAATGAACGGGCGAGATCAGGCGGCTTCCTTTGGCTCTATTACTGCGGTGCAGATCTGTTCGGTCTTGATCCCCGGCATGTCCTCGCGTTCGAACCAAAGCGTCGAGAAGGTCAGTTGATTTTCGACCGGATAAGCCCATTTCAATTTCCGGCTCTTGCCAACAGCCTTGTTCATTGTGGTGAACTGGAACTGCATCGTGCTCGGCTCGGCTGGCCCGAACTGCTCGATCAGCAATTGCTCCTCTTCGCCGCAACTGATCTTGCTGGTCGGCACATAACGGATCAGTTTCAGCTTCTTCTTGTCGAAATAGAATTCGACCTGGAACTCCGCCTTGCCTTCGGTCACCGAACCGATGGCCAGGCGCTGCAGCTTGCGGATCCGCTTGCCCTTTTCTTCCGGAACAAGCGTTGCCTTGCCCGATGACGCAGCAATCACCTCGTCAAGCGGCATGCCCCAGCGGGTATACTGCCAATCGGCGGCAGCCGGCGTCGCAAACGCCAGCAGCGGCAATGCGAACCAATGCCTCAACCCTCGTTACCTTCATAAGCCTCGACAATCCGCCCGACGATCGGGTGGCGGACCACATCGGCGACGGTGAAGCGCGTCACCGCAATGCCTTCGACGCCATCCAATCGGGCGACCGCGTCGTTCAGGCCGCTCATCGCCGGGCCGCCGGGAATGTCGACCTGCTTGGGATCTCCGCAGATCACCATCCGGCTGTTCATCCCGAACCGGGTCAGGAACATCTTCATCTGTTCGCGGGTGGTGTTCTGCGCTTCGTCGAGGATGATGAAGCTGTCGGCCAGCGTCCGTCCGCGCATGAAGGCGATCGGGGCGATTTCGATCTCGCCATTGGCCAGCCGCCGCTCAACCTGCTCGGGCGGCATGCAATCATAGAGCGCGTCGTAAAGCGGGCGCAGGTAGGGATCGACCTTTTCCTTCATGTCGCCGGGCAGGAAGCCGAGCCGCTCGCCCGCTTCCACCGCCGGGCGGCTGAGGATCAGGCGCTGGACCGAACCGGTCATCAGCTGGCTGACCGCTTGGGCCACCGCGACATAGGTCTTGCCGGTGCCCGCCGGGCCAAGCGCGAATATCACGTCGGTGCTGGCCAGCGCCTTCATATATTCGATCTGGGTCGCGCTGCGCGGGACGATCGTTTTCTTGCGGGTGCGGATCATGATCGGCGGAGCGCCGTCATCGCCCGCCACGATCCCTTCCAGGGTCGGTTCGGCCGACATCACGATGATCGATTCGACCGCGCCGGGATCCAGTTCATGGCCCTGAAGCAGCCGCTGATGCATGGTCTTGAGCACGTCGCGGGCGCGAGCGACGCTGTCTTCCGGCCCTTCGATCTGGACGCGGTTGCCGCGCGCGGAAATGAACACGCCCAGCCGGTTCTCGATCAGCACCAGGTTGGCATCGAACTGCCCGAACAGCGCACCCAGCATGGTCGCTTCTTCAAACTCGATTTCGGCCCGCGCGCGTGCGGGGGCGGAACGGGTTGGCGCCTCGTGCCAGGCGCGAGCAGGTTTGCGGGCCATTTGCTCCTTTCAAGCCGGGCCGGTGCGGCCCTGAGTCGGAAGATAGGCGCAAGCGTGCCGCGCGCAAGCGACAGGACGATGACGGGCAGTGGAAAACAGCTCAGGCGTGGACTGGCTGCAACAGTTTGGCCGAGAGCGAGTTTCCACCGGCCGCGACCAGTTCGACCTCGACCAGATCGCCGATCGCCGCATCGCCGAAGAAATGGACCGATTGCAGCCAGGGCGATTTGCCGAGCCATTGGCCTTTAAGCTTGCCCTTGCGCTCAACCAGCACCTGGCAGCGCTTGCCGACCGAGGCCTGGTTGAAGACGAGCTGGCTGGCATTCAGCGCGGCCTGGAGGCGCTGGAGGCGCTCGTCCATCACTTCGGGGGCGATCTGATCCGCCATGGTCGCTGCGGGGGTGCCGGGGCGGGGCGAATACTTGAAGCTGAAGCACTGGGCATAGCCGACCTGTTCGACCAGCTTCAGCGTATCCGCGAACTCGGCCTCGGTCTCAGCGGGGAAGCCGACAATGAAATCGCCCGACAGGGCAATGTCGGGCCGCATCGCACGGACCTGATCGAGCACCCGCAGATAGCTTTCGGCGGTGTGGCTGCGGTTCATCGCCTTGAGCACCCGGTCGTTCCCGGCCTGGACCGGCAAGTGCAGGAACGGCATCAGCTTGGGCACATCGCGGTGCGCCTCGATCAGCCCCGGGGTCATGTCGTTGGGGTGGCTGGTGGTATAGCGAATGCGGGCCAGTTCGGGGATCGCGGCCAGCGCCTCGATCAGCTTTTCGAGCCCGCGATTGTTGTCATCACGCCAGGCGTTGACGTTCTGGCCGAGCAGGGTGATTTCGCGCGCTCCGGCTTCGACCAGCCTGTGCGCTTCGGCCACCAAATCGCTGTAGGGCCGCGATATTTCCGCGCCGCGGGTATAGGGCACGACGCAATAGGTGCAGAACTTGTCGCAACCTTCCTGCACAGTCAGGAAGGCGCTGGGGCCAACCTTGCGGCGGGCCGGCAGCACGTCGAACTTGGTCTCGGCCGGCATGTCGGTATCGACCGAGCGGCGCCCCTCAACCGCTTCTGCGATCATGCCGGGAAGTCTGTGATAAGCCTGCGGTCCCACCACCATCGACACGCTGGGCGCGCGCTTGATGATCTCCTCGCCCTCGGCCTGGGCGACGCAGCCGGCCACCGCGATCAGCGGCGCGGTGCCATCCTCGCGGCGGAGCCGGCCAATGTCGGAATAGACTTTCTCGGCGGCCTTTTCGCGGATGTGGCAGGTGTTGAGCACCACCAGATCGGCTTCCTCGCCCTCCGGCGCGGGAACGATGCCCTGGTCGGCCAGCAGCTCGGCCATCCGCTCGCCATCATAGACGTTCATCTGGCAGCCGAAGCTTTTGACCCGGTAGGTCTTTGGGGGTGGAGCGGGGTGCATGGTGACGGGCCTATAGCGGCGCTTCAGGCGGAATCCAACGCTTCGTCCCGGGGCGCGACATAGCCGACCATCGGCAGGTCATAACGGAACGGGCGCGGCGGCTTGCCGAGGCATTCGGTCAGCTTGCCCTCGATCTGGCGGCGGGCCTCGGCGGCAACCGCCTTGCGGCCGGCAACATCGTGCGGATCGAACGGATCGAGGAAATGGACATGGACCGCAAAGGTCCCGCGCCGGGCGAACAGGCGCCGGGCGTTGCCGATCCCGGTTTCGCGGTCGAGCCAGGCCTGCCACTCGGCAATCGGCCCGTAGTCGAGCACCACCGGCTGGACCAGCATGCCGGGCGGCGGAGGCTCCAGCACGCGCAGCATCGAGGTCTTGAACGGCAGCAGCGAATGGCCGTCGGTGACGGTCCCTTCGGGGAAGATCACCACCGACCAGGTATCGGCCACCGCCTCGCGCAGGTCGTTGATCTGCTCGGCGATGTTCATCCGCGCCTCGCGCTTGACGAAGATCGTGCGGTTGAGCCGCGCCATCCAGCCGAGCATCCACATGTCGGCGATTTCGGCGCGGGATACGAAGGCCGAGCCGGTGATCCCGCCCAGCACCGGAATATCGAACCACGAAGCGTGGTTGGGCATGAAGAACACGTCGCGCTTCAGCGGCACCCCGTGAACCTTGACCCGCGCTCCGATCACCCAGGTGGCCCAGCGCAGGAAGTACATCGGAAAGGGTGAGCCGTATTTAATCAGCCGGAACAGGTAGTGCAGCGGCACCAACACCAGCATGGCCAGCGCCAGCAGCGCCGATCTGCCCCAGATCCGCAGCTCACCGATCACGCCAACGGGCAGGCGCATGCCTGCGGCGTGATAGGGGATGGCTTTGTTGGAATCGAAAGCGGGCAGCTGGTCGGGCTTTGTCACTGTGTCCTGGCCAGTTCGCGGGACAGCGCATCGCGCGCAGCCTGGGCGATTGTCTTGCGGTTTTCGAGGTCAGCCCCCGCCAGCGGCGGCAGGAAGTACAAGGTCAGCCGCACGGCGCGGCCACGCGCCAGGATCCGCAGGAAATTGTCGAGCCCGTGCTCTTCGCCGACCCAGGCGATCCGTGCCGCTTCCGGGCCATAGTCGAGCAGCACCGGCTGGACGGCGATCCCGGCCGGCAGCGGTTCCAGCGCCGATAGCAGCGAGCTCTTGAAGACCAGCAAGCCGGTACCGTCGCTGGTGGTGCCCTCGGGAAAGACCGTCAGCGCACCTGTATCGCTGAGCGCGCTGCGGACAGCCTCAACCTGATGGGCAATCGAGGCGCGATCGTGCCGCGCGACGAAGACCGTGTCGTTCATTTCGCACAGCGTTTTCAGCAGCGGCAGCGAGGCGAGTCCATCGTGGCCGACGAACGCGGTCCCGGTTGCCCCGGCAAGCGCGGGAATGTCGATCCAGCTGACATGATTGGCCAGCAGAAAGGCACCGCGATGAACCTTCTCGCCCTTGTGCCTGACGTGGACACCGGCAATCCAGGCGACCCCGCCCAGGAACACCCGCGGCCAGGGGTTATGCAGCCGCAGCAGCCGGTGGACATAATATAGCGGCAGGCAGGCCAGCAGCAGCAACAGCATCGCCGGCAGTCGCACGGCGATCCGCAGCCAGCCGAGCAGCGAGATCGACCGGGGGCGGGCGAGGGCGAGCGCCATCAGCCTTGGCGTTCGAGCCGCACGCCGTAGAGTTCCATCCGGTGGTCGACCAGCCGGTAACCCAGTTTCTCGGCGATCTGCCGCTGCAGGGCTTCGAGTTCGGGGTCGACGAATTCGATCACCTTGCCGGTTTCGACGTCGATCAGGTGATCGTGGTGGGCTTCGGGCGCGGCTTCATAGCGCGAGCGGCCGTCGCCAAAATCGTGGCGGTCAAGAATTCCGGCCTCTTCGAACAGGCGGACGGTGCGATAGACCGTGGCGATCGAGATCTTCGGGTCAATTGCCGAGGCCCGCTCATGCAAGGCTTCGACATCGGGGTGGTCGGTTGCTTCGGACAGGACCTTGGCGATCACCCGGCGTTGTTCGGTGATCCGCAGTCCCCGTTCTGCGCAGAGGGCTTCGATATCGATGGCTTGGTGCACGAAATATCCGTTCGGAAAAAGAAACGCCCGCCGATCATAGACCGGCGGGCGATATCTTCAACCGAAAGCGGCCTGATCAGGCTGCCTTCTTGCGGCCCCGCTTTTGGCCGGGCTTACGACCAAGGCCAATCTTCTTGGCAAGATCGCGGCGCTTTTCGGCGTAGCTGGGAGCGACCATCGGATAGTCGGCGGGCAGATTCCAGCGCGCGCGATACTGATCCGGAGTCAGGTTGTAGTGAGTCATCAGGTGACGCTTGAGCATCTTCAGCTTCTTGCCGTCTTCAAGACAGACGATGAAGTCCGGCTTGATAGACGAGCGGATCGAAACCGCCGGCTCTGGCATCTTCTCTTCCACGACGACAGCCTGGCCGAGTCCGGCAAGGGCGCCGAAGACATTGCTGATCAGGCCAGCCACGTCTTCTACGGCGACATTGTTGTTGCTGACATGGGCAGCGACAATGTCTGACGTCAAAGTGATGAGCATTTCGTTGGTATCGGCATGGGTTGCATCCATGGCCCTTTTCCTTCCTTGTAGTTTTGAACCCGTTTTTGCTTACGTCTTGTCTTGCACCTGGAAGCGAGACGATCTTCGCCTAAGCGAGTCGCGTTAACAAAACAAGATGGCAACAGGCTTTCCCTACAGTAAATTTGCGGCCATTCCGGAGTAATCATCGCAAGTGCCGGATTTATTGTATTTTGCAACAGAAGGTTATTGCGTCCAGTCGCTCACCGGTTGGTGTGCGGTAATAGTTAATCCGCTCCCCGATCGGGGTAAATCCGCAGGCACGGTACAGCGACTCGGCCGGATTGCCGCGCCGCATTTCCAAGAACAGTTGCTTTGCTCCGCGCAACAATGCTTCGCTTTTGAGCGAGTCTAGCAAATAATTGGCAAGTCCTTTGCGGCGCTGTTCTGGAAGAACTGCCAATAGCAACAACTCTTCTTCTTCATATCCGGCTCTTGACAGGTAAAAACCCGCTGCCGGTTCCCCGGCCAGCGGTTCATCGCCGTGGCTGGCGACAAGACCATAATGGCAATTGCCGACGAGCAGCGCGTCTTCCACCTGTCGGCGGCTCCAGGCCTCGCCAAATTCGGGGGCAAATGCAGCCTGCATGACTGCCATTATCCGGTCGATATCGTCGCGCGGTGCGATCATGCCGCCCCAGGTAACCTGGCATCAGGTGCGCGGCCATAGAGCGGCGCCGTGTCTGCAGTAAGCATGTTCGGGTCAAGCGCGGCAAAGTGGCGCGCATCAGGCCAAAGCGGCCGGGCAACCCCGCTGCCGCGCGCCGCGACCAAGGCTTCGGCCTGGCTGCCTGCAACACGTTCGGCTCCCCCGTGCCGTACCGCAAAGGCCGGGGTGAGCGAAGCGAGCGGAGCAAGCGGCAAGCCGTCCACGTCGAAATCCTGCACGAACCATTCTCCGTGTCCACCGGTGGTGCAAACGGTAACGGCTTCGCCCGCATGTTCCTTGCCGGCCATCGCCGCGATCAAGGCAAGTGTGGGATAGCCGACCAGCTCGGCTCCCCAGGCGAAGGCCAAGGCCCGCGCGGCGGCCAGGCCGACCCGCACCCCGGTAAAACTGCCCGGGCCCAGCGCCACGGCAATCCGGTCCGCGCGGCCTTTGCCCGGAAGTGCGGCGATCATCGGTATCAGGTGTTCGGCATGGCCCCTGCCGAGCACGCGGCAGTCCCCGGCGATCAGCACGTCGCCGTCAAACAGCGCGACCGAGCAGGCTTCGGTCGCGCTATCGATAACCAGAGTTGTCATGGGTCGGCGATAGCGCGTCAAGGCCGCGCGATGCAACAGGGAGGCCCGGATGGGCCGACCGTACGTTAAAGGATCGAATTGAAAGTGTCGAAATCGGGACGCGGGCTGCGCTCGAAGATGCTGGCCGGATCGCCATAACCCAGGGTCGAGAGCATTACCGACTTGTAGTTGGGCTGGTCGGCGAAGAATGCAGCGTCGACCGCCTCGTTCGAAAAGCCGGTCATCGGCCCGGTGTCGAGCCCCAGAGCGCGCGCGGCCATGATGAAATAGGCACCCTGCAGCGTGGTGTTGAGGAAGGCGCTTTTCTTGCGCAGTTCGTCGTTGCCGACAAACCAGGCGCGGGCATCGGTGTGCGGGAACAGCCAGGGCAGCTGCTCGTGGAATTCGAGGTCCATCGCAATGATCACACTGACCGGAGCCTTCAGGATCTTTTCGCCGTTGGCCGGCATGGTGCAGGCGGCCAGCTTTTGCTTGGCTTCATCGCTGGTGATCCAGACCAGACGGGCGGGAAGCTGGTTGGCCGAAGTCGGCCCCATCTTCGTCAGATCCCAGATCGCGTGCAGCTGCTCGGTGCTGACCGGTTTGTCGAGATAGCCGTTGTAGGTGCGGGCCGTGAGGAACAATTGGTCAAGCGCAGCGTCAGCAAGCGGCTGGGTCATGGGAATCTCCGAAACTAAAGTAAAAAATCAGGCGGCGCGCACTTCGCTCACTTCGGGAACATAGTGCTTGAGCAGCGTTTCGATCCCGTTCTTGAGCGTGGCGGTGGAGCTGGGGCAGCCCGAACAGGCACCCTGCATGGCCAGATAGACGACGCCATCACGGAAGCCGCGGTAAACGATGTCGCCGCCGTCATTGGCGACCGCGGGGCGGACCCGCGTCTCGATCAGTTCCTTGATCTGCGCGACAATGTCGGCCTGGGCGGGATCGTCGCCGAAATCCTCGGCCTCGGGCGGAACCACGATGCCCCCGGCGCTGGGGGCATGGAACAGCGGGCTTTCGGTGATGAAATGGTCGAGCAGGATCGCCACCACCTGCGGCTTCAAGGCCGACCAGTCCGTGCCCGGCCCGGCAGTGACGGCAACGAAATCGCGCCCGAACAGCACCCCGGTGACGTCACCCAGATCGAACAGCGCTTCGGCCAGGGGCGATGCCTTGGCATCCTCCTCGTCCCGGAAATCGCGGGTGCCGGCATACATCACCTCCTGCCCAGGCAGGAACTTCAGCGTGGCAGGATTGGGCGTGGTTTCGGTTTCGATGAACATGGTGGGAATGTAGGGATTGCAGAGGAGTGCGGCAAGGGCGCTGCTTGAGAGGATTTGGTGGGCAGGGCATAGCTTCGCTATTCACTGGCCCTTCACAAAACCGCTGCCTATAGTCCGCCCCCTATGCTCAAGCTCTTCCGCGCGCTGCGCGCTTTCGCCCTTGTCCTTCCCGCCCTTGCGATGACCGTCACCCCCGCGCTGGAGGCGGCGACGGCCAAGGGCAAGAAGCCGGTGGCGGCGCGCAAGGCTCCGGCCAGGGCCGCCGCTGCCCCCGCACCCATGTGCGATCCTTCGGCGCCCTGGCTCTATCGCTGCAGCGACATCCCGATCGACCCCGAATGGCAGTTCGGCGAGCTGCCCAACGGGGTGCGCTATGTCGTGCGCAAAAACGGGGTGCCGCCGGGGCAGGTATCGATCCGGATCCGGATGGATGTCGGCTCGATGTATGAGAAAGACAGCGAGCGCGGCTTCTCGCACTTGCTGGAACACATGGTATTCCGCCAGTCGAAGTATCTGGGTGAGGGCGAAGCGATCCCGACCTGGCAGAAGATGGGCGCGAGTTTCGGTAGCGATACCAATGCCGAGACCAGTCCGATCGCAACCACCTTCAAACTTGATCTGCCCAATGCAACCGAGGCTTCGGTCGATGAATCGATGAAGCTGCTGTCGGGCATGATGATCGCCCCGGTATTGAACGAAAAGAACGTGCGCACCGACGTGCCGATTGTGCTCGCTGAAATGCGCGAGCGCGGCGGCACCGCGACGCGGGTGTTCGACCAGACCCAGCAGACGCTGTTCGCCGGGCAAAAGCTGGCCGTGCGCCCGGTAATCGGGACCGAATCGACGCTGACCGGGGCGACCTCGGCCAGCGTCACGGCCTTTCACCAGCGCTGGTACCGGCCGGAAAACGCGGTGGTGATTGTTGTCGGCGACATTTCGCCAGCGGCGATGGAAGCATCGATCAAGAAATGGTTCGCCGATTGGCAAGGCGTCGGCCCGCGTAGCCCCGAGCCACCGTTCGGCGATCCGCTGCCGCCCAAGGGCGCGGCCGGACTGGCCCCGATCGGGGAAACGCGGGTGATCGTCGAGCCGGAGATGCCGCGCTCGATCACCTATGCGATTCTGCGGCCGTGGCGCCCGGTGCGCGATACGGTGGTCTACAATCAGGGGATCATGGTCGAATCGCTGGCCCAGGCAATTATCAACCGCCGACTTGAGGCCAAGGCCCGCGCCGGGGGCTCGTTCCTGGTGGCGCAGGTCAACAAGGAAAAGGTCGTGCGTTCGGCCGACACCACCTTTGTTGCGATCACCCCATTGGGGCCCGACTGGAAGGCCGCACTGCGCGATACCCGCGGCGTGATTGCCGACGCCATGGCCAAGCCGCCAACCCAGGAAGAGATCGACCGCGAGGTCAAGGAATTCAGCGTAGCCTTTGAAAGCGGTGTCGAGCAGCGCCGCTTGCTGCCGGGCCGGAAGCTGGCTGACGATATGGTCTCCGCGCTCGACATTCGCGAGACGATCGCTTCGCCCGAGGTGGTGCAGGACATTTTCAACCGTTCCAAGCCGCTGTTCACGCCGGCCAATGTCCTGGCCAAGACCCGGGCGATCTTTGGTGGAAGCGTGACCCGCGCAGTCTATGTCACCCCGGCGGCGGGAGAGAGTACTCCGGCAACGCTGCGGGCGGCACTTGCAGCACCGGTAGCCGGAAATGCCGGATCGCGTCTTGCCGCAACCAGCATCCAGTATTCGGATCTGCCGGCGATCGGCAAGCCAAGCGAGCCGATCGACCGTAAACCGACCGGGCTGCTCGACATTGAGCAGCTGGACTATGCCAACGGGGTCAAGGTGCAGTTCTGGCCGACCGAGGATGAGCCTGGGCGGGTAACGCTGAAAGTTCGCTTCGGTGCCGGATGGCGCGCCTTCAGCCCCGGCAATGCGCCCTATGCGACGCTGGGCAAGACGGCTCTGGTCGATGCCGGGGTCGGTCCGTTTGACCGCGAGGCGATGGACCGCGCCGCGACCGGGCGGAAGATCGGCTTCGATTTCGAGATCGACGATGCAACCTTCGTGTTCAAGGCCGATACCCGCGCCGCCGACCTGGAAGACCAGTTGCACCTGTTCGCCTCTAAGTTCGCCAATCCGCGCTGGGACGGCAATCCGGTGCTGCGCGCCCAGGCCGCCGCCAAGATCAACTACGAAAGCTTTGCCGCCAGCCCGCAAGGCGTGCTCGAACGCGATCTCAAGTTCCTTGAGCGCGGCCGCGATCCCGTATTCCGCACCCCGACCCCGGCCGAGATCGACGCGACCACTGTCGAGGGCTTCCGCAAGGTGTGGGAACCGCTGCTGAAGCAGGGACCGATCGAAGTCCAGCTGTTCGGCGATTTCGACAAGACCAAGGCGATCGCCGCGCTTAACCGCACCTTCGGTGCCCTGCCGGTGCGGGGCGACCTGCCCGCCGGGACCGCCGGTCTCGATACGCGGACGCTTGGCCCGTCGACAGATCCGGTGCTGCTTTACCATCGCGGCGATGCCAATCAGGCCGCCGGGATCATCGGCTGGCCGACCGGTGGAGGTACCGCCCAGATCCGCGAGAGCCGCCAATTGGAGATCCTGAGCCAGCTGTTCCAGAACCGCCTGCTCGACAAGCTGCGCGAAAAGCTGGGCGAGGCCTATTCGCCGCAGGTGGTCAACTCCTGGCCAACCGAGCTGACCAGCGGCGGTAACGTCTTCGCAATTGCAAACCTTCAGCCCAAGTCGGTCCCGGTGTTCTTCACCACGGCCGAGGAGATCGCTGCCGATCTTGCCGCCAAGCCTGTCAGCGCCGAGGAACTTGGTCGGGTGACAGAACCGCTCAAGCAAGCGCTGACTCGCGCCACATCGTCGAGCGCCTTCTTCATGTATCTGATTGAAGGCGGAACCAACGATCCGGCGCGTTATCGGTCGGTCCGGTCACTGCTCGGTGACTATACCGAGACGACGCCCGAAGCGATGCAGGCCCTGGCGAAGAAGTTCCTCGCACCCGGCAAGTCGTGGCGGGTTGCGGTAATCCCGCAAGGGCAGACCCTGGCAAAGATGCCGGTGCCGGCAAGCATCTCCGCGCCGGCCGCTGCTGGACGCTAACGCGAACTTGCGCAACATTATTGCCCGATTAGCCTGATCGGGTTTGCATGTTTTGCATTTGCGGCGCGGTGCGGCTATGGGCCGCGCTTTGCCGATGATCGGGCAAGCAAGTGGAGCAAGCAAAGTGGCGAGTAACTGGACTCCCGAAAGCTGGAAGGCCAAGGAAGCACGGCATCTGCCGGCCTATCCCGATGCCGCGGCGCTGGACAAGGTCACGGGCACGCTGACCAGCTTTCCGCCGCTGGTCTTTGCCGGCGAGGCGCGCGCTCTGAAGGCCGACCTGGCCGAGGTTGCGGCCGGCAAGGGCTTCCTGCTGCAGGGCGGCGATTGCGCCGAGAGCTTTGCCGAATTCCACCCCAACAACATCCGCGATACCTTCCGCGTGCTGTTGCAGATGGCGGTGGTGCTGACCTTTGCCAGCAAGCAGCCGGTGGTGAAGGTCGGCCGCATGGCCGGGCAGTTTTCCAAGCCGCGCTCCTCGCCGGTCGAGGTGCAGGGCGGGGTCGAGCTGCCGAGCTATCTCGGCGACAACATCAACGGGATCGAGTTCACCCCGGAATCGCGCATCCCCGATCCGCAGCGGCTGCTGCAGGCCTATTCGCAAAGCGCCGCCACGCTCAACCTGCTGCGGGCGTTCTCGACCGGGGGTTATGCCAACCTGCGCCAGGTCCACCAGTGGACGCTCGACTTCATGGGGCGCAGCCCGTGGGCAGCGCGCTTTGCCGAAGTCTCCGCCCGGATCGGAGAAGCGCTCGATTTCATGGAAGCCTGCGGGATCGATCCGCAGACCGTGCCGCAAATGCAAGGCACGACCTTTTACACCAGCCACGAAGCGCTGCACCTGTCCTACGAACAGGCGATGACCCGTCAGGATTCGCTGACCGGGCAGTGGTACGATACTTCCGCCCACATGCTGTGGATCGGCGACCGGACCCGGTTCGAAGGTTCGGCCCATGTCGAATACCTCCGCGGGGTCGGCAATCCGATCGGTTTCAAGTGCGGGCCCAGCCTCGCACCCGACGAACTGCTGCGCCAGCTCGACCTGCTCAACCCGGGCCGCGAAGCCGGACGGATCACCCTGATCAGCCGGTTCGGCGATGACAAGGTCGAGGTCGGGCTTGCGCCGCTGGTCCGCGCGGTCAAGCGTGAAGGGCACCCGGTGGTCTGGTCATGCGATCCGATGCACGGCAACGTGATCAAGGCCGAAAGCGGCTACAAGACCCGGCCGTTCGACCGGATCCTGAACGAGGTGCGCGGCTTCTTCGCGGTCCACCGCGCCGAAGGAACTCATGCCGGCGGGATCCATATCGAGATGACCGGCCAGGACGTGACCGAGTGCGTCGGCGGGGCGATCGCGATCAGCGATGCGGCGCTGGCCGATCGCTATCACACCCACTGCGACCCGCGGCTCAACGCCGCGCAGTCGATCGAACTGGCGTTCCTGCTGGCCGACATGCTCAACCAGGAAGCCGTCGACCGGGCCCAGCGCGCGGCGTGATCACCCGCGAACTGCTCGGTACTGCGCAGGTCCCCGGCGGCGAGGAGCTCAAGCTGTTTGCCCACGGCCGCGATTTCATGATCGTGATGGGCCACAATGAACTGATGAGCACGCGGATGCGCGGCTCTGAAGAAGCGCTCGCGACGATGACGCTCGAGCGGCTGGGCGGAAAGAGCGATGCCAACCTGCTGATCGGCGGATACGGCATGGGCTTCACCCTGCGCGCGGCGCTCGCAAAGCTCGGGCCGAAGGGGCGTTGCACGGTTGCCGAGCTGATGCCCGAAATCATCGCCTGGGCGCGCGGGCCGATGGCTGAAGTGGCGGCGGGCTGTCTCGACGATCCGCGGGTGACCTTGCGGATGGACGATGTCGGCGATGCCATGCTGCTGGCCCCCGATCCGTTCGACGCAATCCTGCTCGATGTCGACAATGGGCCGGACGGCGTGGTTCGCGCCGAAAACAACCGGCTCTATTCCAAGAGCGGCCTCCACAACGCCCGCAAGGCGCTGGTGCCGGGCGGGATACTGGCAGTTTGGTCCGCTTTCCCCGATCCCCGGTTCACGCGGCGAATGCAGGATGTCGGCTTCGCGGTAGAGGAAGTCGAAGTCCGCGCGCGCTATGATGCGAGCGGCAAGGGCAAGGGCCCGCGCCACGTGATCTGGTTCGCGCGCACCTAGGCGCGGTTGCGGACGATCAGCGCCGACAGTTCGCGCACCAGCTTGGCGGCGAGGATCGCTGTCCGTTCATTCTGGTCGAAACGGGGGTTGAGTTCGACAATGTCGGCGCCGACGACTGGCGCGGTCTGGCGGCGCAGAATGGCCAGCACTTCACGAACCGTCAGTCCGCCCGGTTCGGGATGGGATACGCCTGGGGCTTCGGCGGGGTCGATTCCGTCTAGGTCGATGCTGACATACAGCGGACCTTCGAGCACCGGCACCTTGCCGGGCGCGAAATCGGCCATCGGCACGATCTCCACGCCGAAGCGCTCGGCCTGTTCGCGGCAATGGCGGTTGAGTGTGCGGATCCCGACCTGGACCAGCCGCCGCGCCAGCCCAGCTTCCATGATCCGGGCAAAAGGCGAGGCGTGACTGCGCGGATTGCCTGCGAAATCGGCGTAAAGATCGGGATGGGCGTCGAAATGCAGGATGGTGAGCGGGCCATGGACCGCGTGGACCCCGCGCACCGCCGGATGGCTCATCGCGTGATCGCCGCCGAGCAGCAGCGGCGTCGCGCCCGAGCGGATCGAGGCTTCGACTGCGGCTGCGATCGCCGCATCGTCCGCCGCGGTTTCGGCCAGCGGCAAATCGCCGCGATCGTGCAGTGCAAAGTCGATCCCGATCTCCTGCCCGTCCTCGCAGGCCAGATTGCCGCGATCGGACCACAGCGCCTTGCGGATCGCCGCAGGGGCCAGCGCCGGGCCGCGCTCGAACGAGGAGTTCACGTCGCTCGGCAGGCCGATCAGGTCGATGACGGGTAGCGTCATCGGCTCAGGACTCCCGGTCCTGATAGCGAAAGATACCAAGTACGGTCAGAAACGGTTCCTCAATCAAATAAGCGATTTTGAAGTGGTATCGCAGTGTCACGATCCTTCTGAAACTGCGCCCCTCGACAGCGGCTCCTAGCTGCGGATAATCCTGCAAGCGTCGCAGCGCGTGATGAATATCGTCGAGAATGCGCGGCAGAACTTCTGGCGCGACGTCCCGATAGTAGGAAACGACATCGCGCAGATCGGCTTCAGCTTCCTTGCGAAAACGGAGGGCGATCATCCAGGGAACGGTTTGCCGAAAAGCCCGGAAATGTCTGCGGGGTTGGCATACTCCGCCTTCGGTTCAGCCAGTCGGCGATCAAGTTCGGCCAGTTCGCCCGCGTTGAAATCCCGGCCAGCGAGATGGGTTTGCATGAGCAAGCCCAAGGCATCTTCGACTGATTGGAGCCGATCTGCCGGCAAGGCCTTGGCAAAGGCTACGAAGGAATCGAGCACCGTCATGGCCGACGAATTACCATAGTCCAGTCTTCACGGCAAAAGCAGGGTCGAGCCGGTGGTCTTGCGCGCCTCAAGATCGCGGTGCGCCTGGGCGGCTTCGGTAAGAGGGTAGGTCTGGCCGATCTGGACCGACAGTTTGCCGCTGACGATCATATCCCACAGCTTGGCTGCGCCGGCCATCGCCTCGACGGGTTCGCGGTAATAGTCGAACAGGGTCATGCGGGTGACAAACAGCGAGCCATGCGCAGCGAGTACGCCCAGGTTGACGCCGGTCACCGGCCCGCTGGCATTGCCGAAGCTGACGATCGTGCCGCGCCGCCTGACCGACCCCAGCGAAGCCTCCCAGGTCGCCGCGCCGACCCCGTCATAGCTGACCGCCACGCCGCTACCGCCGGTCGCCGCACGAACCTTGGCGGTGAGTTCGGGGTCATTGGAAAGGAACACCGTCTCGGCCCCGGCAGCCGTGGCGAGGGCCATCTTTTCCTCGCTGCCAACGGTGCCGATCACCCGCACGCCGCGCGCTTTCAGCCATTGGACGAGCAGCTGACCGACTCCGCCCGCCGCGGCCGGGACCAGCGCCCATTCGCCCGCCGCAAGCGGAGCGCAGCGCTCGGCCAGCGCCTCTACCGTCGCGCCCTTCAGGAACACGGCGGCGGCGGTCTGGCTGTCGACGCTGTCCGGAAAGGGCAAGTACTGCAGTGCCGGCGCGATTCGCGCGGTTGCGTAGGCCCCGATCGCGCCAAAGGTCACCGCCCGCTGGCCGGGCTTGAGGTGCTGCACCCCTTCGCCGACCGCTTCGACCACTCCGGCGGCCTCCATGCCCAAGCCGCTTGGCATAGCCGCCGGATAGAGGCCGGTGCGGAAGTAGGTGTCGATATAATTCAGTCCGACCGCCTCATGCCGGATCAGCACTTCTCCGGGTCCGGGAGCGGGCAGATCGACCTCGCGCCACTGGATCACTTCGGGGCCGCCGGTCGCTTCGATGAAGGCCTGGGTTGCGCGCATGGGAATCTCCTTTGCATCCAGCCTAGCGGTCGCCGCCCGACAAGCAATTGCCGATCTGCCGCAGTGCGGGGATTTGCTGTCCGGTCGTGGTTGCCGGGCCGCCAAGCCAGGCATACGATGCTGCGGTAGATCGCCCGCGATTCTGCCTTTCAGGAGCAACGCCATGACTGCCCAGCTCGTCGAAACGGTCCGCTCGACCCTGAAGTCGACCGACCATCCCTATATGCAAGGTGCCTGGCGGCCGACCTTCAACGAATGGAACGCGATTTTCGCCAACGGCGATGCCGAGGTGATCGGCACGATCCCGGACGATATCGACGGTGTCTATGTCCGCACCGGCGAAGTTCCCGTGCATGAGCCGATCGGGCGCTATCACCCCTTTGACGGTGACGGCTTCATCCACGCGATCAGCTTCAAGGGCGGGCGCGCCAGCTATCGCAGCCGGTTTGTGCGGACCAAGGGCTTTCAGGCCGAGCAGGAAGCCGGCAAGGCGCTGTGGGCGGGATTGATGGAGCCGCCGCACAAATCGACCCGGCCGGGCTGGGGCGCGCAGGAATGGCTCAAGGATTCGTCCTCGACCGACGTGGTGGTCCACGCCGGCAAGATCCTCTCCTCGTTCTACCAGTGCGGCGAGGGGTACCGGCTCGATCCTTTCACGCTCGAACAGTTCGGGACCGAAGGCTGGGTTCCGCTCGATGGCATCTCGGCCCACACCAAGGTCGATGAGGCGACTGGCGAGCTGCTGTTCTTCAACTATTCGAAGCATGCGCCCTACATGCATTACGGCGTGGTCGGGGCGGACAACCGGCTCAAGCACTACATCCCGGTCCCGCTGCCCGGGCCGCGCCTGCCGCACGACATGGCCTTCACCCGCAACTATGCGATCGTCAACGACATGCCGCTTTACTGGATGCCCGAGCTGTTGGAGCGTAACCTCCACGTGGTCCAGTTCCATCCTGACGAGAAGACCCGTTTCGGCCTGATCCCGCGGATGGGCCAGCCTGAGGAGATCCGCTGGTTCGAGGCCGAGCCGACCTATGTGCTGCACTGGCTCAATGCCTGGGAGGAAGGCGACGAGGTGGTGCTCGACGGCTATTTCCAGGAGGAACCCCAGCCCAAGTCGCACCCCGACGCGCCCGAGGGGCTGGAACGGATGATGGCCTACCTCAGCCAGGGCCTGATGAAGCCCAAGCTGCACCGCTGGCGCTTCAATCTGAAGACCGGCCAGACCAGCGAGGAGCGGCTGGATGACCGGATCCTGGAATTCGGGATGATCAACCAGAAATATGCCGGACGCAAGAACCGCTATGCCTATTCGGCGGTGCCCGAGCCCTACTGGTTCCTGTTCACCGCGCTGGTGAAGCACGACCTGGAAACAGGGAGCAGCGAAGAACTGAGCTTTGGCCCGGGGCGTTATGGCAGCGAAGCGCCTTTCGCCCCCCGGATCGGCGCCACCGACGAGGATGACGGCTATCTCGTCTCGTTCATCGCCGACCTCAACACCGACACGTCCGAATGTGTGCTGATCGATGCCAAAAACGTCAGCGCGGGCCCGGTCTGCCGGATCGTGCTGCCCGAACGGTTCTGCTCGGGTACCCACTCGGTCTGGGCCAATGGCGACGGTATCGGTATGGGCCCGAATCCGGTGCTGGGCGGATAAGGGAAGATCCTGGCTGGGGCGGAAGGATTCGAACCTTCGCATGCCGGTACCAAAAACCGGTGCCTTACCGCTTGGCTACGCCCCAGCAGGAGCGCGGCCTATAATCAGGCCGCGCCGCCAAGGGAAGGGGGATATTCAGCCCTCTGCTGCTTGCTCCAGCTTGTCGAAATCGGCGGCCGAATGGCGTTCGAGCAGGCCGGATACGGTGTTGACCTTCTGCCCGCGCTTGACCGCCGGGCGCGCGCCGATGTCTTCGACCCAGCGGCCGACATTTGTGTATTCGTGAAGCTGGAGGAAGTTTGCCGCGTCGTTGTAGGCGAGGCCGCGATAGAGCAGCCCGAACCAGGCATAGGTCGCCATATCGGCGATGGTGTAGTCATCGCCGGCCAGGAACCGCGCTTCGCCCAGGCGGTTGTTGGCGACATCGAACAGGCGCTTGGTCTCCATCGAATAGCGATCAATCGCATATTCGATCTTGATCGGCGCATAGGCATAGAAGTGTCCGAACCCGCCGCCGATGAACGGCGCGCTGCCCATCTGCCACATCAGCCAGCTGAGGCACTCGGCGCGGCCCTTGGCATCAGTCGGAATGAAGGCGCCGAACTTTTCGGCCAGGTGCAGCAGCATCGCGCCGCTTTCGAACAGCCGGATCGGTTCCGGGCCGGAACGATCGAGCAGGGCCGGGATCTTCGAATTGGGATTGAGCGCGACAAAGCCTGATCCAAACTGATCGCCTTCGCGGATGTTGATCAGCCAGGCATCGTATTCGGCGCCCGAATGGCCAGCTTCGAGCAGCTCTTCGAACAGGATCGTCACCTTCTGCCCATTGGGCGTGCCCAGCGAATAGAGCTGGAACGGATGCTCGCCCACCGGCAGCTCCTTCTCGCTCTGCGCGCCGGCAGTCGGCCGGTTGATCGCCGCGAACTGGCCGCCGTTCTCCTTGTTCCAGGTCCAGACCTTGGGCGGGACATATTCGGCATCGGACATCGACTTCTCCTGCGGCTTATTGCATTGCTGATGGCAACTTAGGCAGGCGGGGCGGCTTTGCAAGGAAGTTGCGGATGGCGCGGAGCAAGCTAGGGTTGGGCCATGCCGATCCGCAAACTGTTCATCGCCGCGCTCGCCGCGCTGTCCTTCGCCAGCCCCGCTGCCACCCGCGAACCGCTCAGCGCGGAACGGGTCGTGGCGACCGTTCGGACCATGACCGACGACTGGTTCCAGGGCCGCGCCCCCGGCACGCTGGGGGAAGAGCGGACCGTGGCCTACTTGATCGGCCGCTTCCAGGCGCTGGGGCTGGAGCCGGGCGGGCCGGACGGCAAATGGGTGCAACCGGTGCCCTTGCTCCACACCCGGCTGGGCACGCCGCAGCAGCTGGAACTCACGACACCCACGGGGCCGTTGGCCCTGACGCTGGGCAGTGATGTATACCTCTCGACCCTGCGCAGCGACGATGTCGCCAGAGTGGCCGGCGCGCCGCTGGTTTTCGTCGGCTATGGGGTCAATGCGGCCGAGCGCAGATGGGACGATTTCAAGGGCGTGGACCTGGCGGGCAAGGTCGCGGTGTTCCTGATCAACGATCCCGATTTCGAAGCCGGACCCAAGGAAGCGGTGGCGGGCAAGTTCGGCGGCAAGGCGATGACCTATTACGGCCGCTGGACCTACAAGTTCGAGGAAGCGGCGCGGCGCGGGGCCGTGGCCGCACTGATCGTCCATGATGCTGCCGGGGTGGGCTATGGCTGGAACGTGGTGGTCAGCCCGGGCGGCGAGAATTACGGGCTGGTCCGCAAGGATGGCAGCCAGACCAGCCTGGCGCTGCAGGGCTGGCTCAGCCACGAAATGGGCGACCGGCTGTTTGCGCTGGCCGGACAGAACCTGGGCAAGCTGCGGCTGGCGGCACGCAGCGCGAAGTTCCGCCCGGTTGAACTCAAGGGCCTGACGCTGAACGCCGCAATTCCCAGCCAGCACGAGGTCATCACCAGCCACAACGTAATCGCCCGGATTCCGGGCAGTCAACGGCCCGACGAAGTGGTGATGTTCGGGGCGCACTGGGATGCCTATGGCGTGGGCAAGCCCGACGCCCAGGGCCGGATCTACCGCGCCGGGGCCAACGACGATGCCTTGGGCGTGGCCGCGCTGCTCGAAATCGCGCGCGACATCAAGGCCGGCCCCGCGCCGCAGCGCTCGATGGTCTTCGCCGCCTGGACCGCCGAGGAACGCGGCCTGCTCGGCTCAGAGGCCTATGCCCAGGATCCGGTCTATCCGATGGACAAGACCGTCGCCAATCTGACCATCGACGTGTTGCAGACCGCCGGCCCGGCGCGCGATGTGGTGCTGATCGGCAAGGGCCAGTCGACCATGGAAGACGAACTGGCCGCCTTTGCCGCCAAGCAGGGCCGCACGGTCACGGTCGAGAACCTGCCCGAACGCGGCCTGTTCTACCGCGCCGACCATTTCCCCTTCGCCAAGCGCGGGGTGCCGGTGTTGCTGATGATGAGCCTGGCCGGGGCATCGGACCTGGTCGAGGGCGGCCGCGCTGGCGGACAGGCCTGGATCGATGACTATACCGGGCGCTGCTATCATCAGGCCTGCGATGCCTGGGACGCTAGCTGGAACATGGCCGGCGCGATGCTGGACATCGAACTGGTCCGCGCGCTTGGCTGGGACCTCGCCAATTCGAACCGCTGGCCGGTGTGGAAGCCGGGCAGCGAGTTTGCGGCGGCGCGGGGGAGTGTGGGGCGCTAGGCGTGGGACATGCTGCCGCGTGTCTCCGCGCGGCGGTGCGGCTTCACCGCGACAATGCTATCCCGATGTGCCCAAGTTCGCTAGGGCGGGGCTGAATGGGACTTGGGGGCAAGCACATGAATTCAAACCTGCGCATCGTCGGACTGATGACTTTCGTCATCGGACTGCTGGCGACGCTGACATTGGCCGTCAGCGCAACGAAGGCGAAGGCCGGGGACGAACAGTTCGATGCGCATATGTGCGCGACGATCTATTACGCAGTTGCCGGAAATCCGAATGACCAGAATTACAGAGCCATGCAGTTTCGCTACTACGCCTTTTCAGAGTTTTCGTCACAAGAGGCAGCGGAAAAGGAAATCGCTCGCGCTGCGCTGGCGTTGCGCAAAGCAGTCGATGACGGGCGGATAGAACCGGCCACCGTGTTCTACATACTCAAGAATTGCGCCCGGGTGCAGAAACTTCCGGAACCGGAGATAAGTTACAGCCTATGGCCTCAATACGCATCGCCGCCTGTCAGCCGTCCGATCCCTGCGGCAACCGGCTCAAATCAGGCAGCGGCCTGCGAGAGCGCAAGCGAGCGTTATCGATCGACGCTCAGATCCATGCCCGGCAGGCTGGAGGCAAAAGGTCCGCGCAAGTACAAGTCCTGTGACCGGCCGGGACCAATGTGCAACATGGTTCGGGACAACGCCGACTGGTATTATGAAATGGGCAGGATTTGCAGCGAATTGAAGCCGATTCAGGAAGATATTCGCCGCTATTGCGGGGAAACGGTTCAAGATCTGGACGATTGTTGAGCCTGGTGATTACCGGCGGAAATTGCGGCAGTGCGGGGGAGCGTGGGGCGTTGAAGTCTGAACTATCGGGAGAGAATCTCCCCTCCCCGGCGGGGCGGGGTTGGGGGTGGGGGCTCAGCGCCTCGACAGGGTGGACCCCCCATCCCAACCCTTCCCCCTCGGGGAAGGGCCTTTTTTGGTTCAATCCCAAACGGGTAAGATCTAGGCTCAGGACTCATTG
>NZ_DJUW01000010.1 GCF_002440635.1 Novosphingobium sp. UBA6272
GCCGCAATGAGTCCTGAGCCTAAATTGCTCTAAATTCTTTCAAGTATTCCCAAATACGTGTAGGAATAGGTCAGCGAATCGCAAATATGCGTTCAATCGGGTCAAGTCCTAATAGTTCTGTTCCTACCCGATTAGGGGCAGGTCAGGGGGTTCTTGATGTTGGCTACGCCCAATTTTGACGCCGCGATCCGCCGCGCTGAACAGCGTGGCACGGCGCTTGGCCAGGATCTTGATGATCTAAAAGCTTCGGTGCGGAGCTCCAGTCCGGAAGCACTGGCTAGTGAATCCGAAAAGCGCGACCGCCGGAATTTCCTCGAAAGCCTGTATGACGAACGGCGCGAAGCCGATGCCGCGTTCGAACGGATCATCCAGGGCAACGAACTCCAGGATGCCAGCTTCCTGGCGCGCGGGGCACTGGTAGCTCGCACGATTATGCGAGTAGTGTTGAAATCGCCCGGCGGAGCCACCCGTGGATATGGCACCGGATTTCTGATTGGCGATGGGGTTTTGATTACCAATAACCACGTCTTGGCAAATCGCGATCAGGCGGAATTTGCACTGGCTGAGGCCTTCTATGAGCGGGACATCTTTGGAAGCGAGCTAGCCCCCTGGCGTTTCGGTTTTGATACTTCGCTGTTTTACACTTCGCGTGAGCTTGATTTCACTGTCGTCGGGCTCAAGCCGCGATCACTGAATGGCCGCGAGAAAATCGAGTCGCTCGGCTGGTTGCCGCTGATCGGTGGTCCAGGCAAGGCAGCCGAGGGTGAATGGCTTACGATCATTCAGCACCCGGCAGGAGAGCGCAAGCAACTGTGTGTCCGTGAAAACCAGCTGCTCAAGCGCGATACCGACGTTCTGTGGTATTCAACCGATACGCTGGCCGGATCATCCGGCTCGCCGGTGTTCAACAATGACTGGCTGCTTGTCGCTTTGCATCATTCAGGTGTGCCCGAAACCAAGAACGGCAAATGGCAGACCATCGACGGGCATGACTACGATCCTGTTCGCCACAGTGAGAATGACATCAAGTGGAAAGCCAATGAGGGTATTCGCGTATCGCGGATCGTCGAAACCATTCGGACCGATGCGCAGGCCATAGGCTTGCCGAAGTTGCAAGCCGTTGTCTCAGCCGATGTTCAGGACCTGCGTGCACGTCTGCCGGTGCTATACCGGGACGGCGCTGGTCCGCCCACCGAAGCCGGCACCATTGCGCTTCAGCCAACTCCCTTCTCAGATCAGCCTTCGCCCGAAAGGACCGTGACCATGCCCGAACAGATCGTTTCACTACGCCTTGCCGTTGATCAGAATGGCGGCGTGCGCCTGCTTGATGGCGCTGGCAGCACTGAAAGTGCGCTGCTTGAAGCTGCAAAACCCAAGAAGAATGTGATCTCGGCCCCGGTCGATCCGGCGCGGGACTGGGTCAAGGGATTTGATCCCGAATTCCTGGGCAAGGGCGCGCTCAAGGTGAACTTGCCGACTGTTTTGGACCCATCCAAGATCGCCCCGCTGCGCGATGCCTACGGCCAAACATTTACCGCAGCCGAGGCAGCGGCCGGCGTACTCAACTACGATGGCTACAGCGTGGTGATGAACAAGGAGCGGCGCTTTGCCTTTTATTCGGCTGCGAATGTCAATGCAGCAATGCGTACCGAGATTTCCGGGCGCGAGGATGACTGGCTGTTCGACGACCGGATCGACCGCGCCTATCAGGTAGACAACAGCTATTACAAAGGCACCAAGATCCGCCGCAACGATTTTGACCGCGGCCACTTGACCCGGCGCGAGGATATGGAATGGGGCGAAAGTCCGATGGCGGCAGTGCGAAAGGCAAATGGCACTTGCACTTGGACAAATTGCACCCCGCAGCACGGGATCTTCAATCAAAACAAGGACCCCACAGTCGAGCTGTGGCATGGGCTTGAAGCCTATATCCTTGAGCAGACCGTGATTCACGACCAGTTCAAAGCCCAGGTGATCACCGGACCAGTGTTTGGCTCCGCTGACCCGGTGTTCAGGAACATCCCCTATCCGCTTGAATTCTGGAAGGTTGTGGTCGCTGTTGCCGCAAGCGGTAAGCTGTTCGCTACCGCCTACCTGCTCAGTCAGGAAGCCACGATTGCCAAGTTCGGAATTGAAGCCGCAGGCGAGGAGCCATTCGGTGCGTTTGAAACCTACCAGTGCAAGATCGCGAAAATCGAGGATCTGACCGGGCTCAAGTTCACCTATGGCGGTTCAGGCGCTGCACTGTCCAAGCTTGACCCGCTGGAAACCCAGCCTGCCCGGCGACGTCGCGGCAGTTCGGCTGTTCACGAGAGCCTGCTGGGCGCAAGCAGTGCCCTGCAGTCTCTCGATGACATCGATCTGGGGTTTTAGCTTACGCCATTTCCTTCTTGCGGCCGGCCTTCTTGCGCTCGTGCGGATCGAGCAGGGCCTTGCGCAGGCGGATCGACTTGGGCGTCACTTCGACCATCTCGTCGTCGTCGATATAGGCGATCGCCTGTTCCAGCGTCATGATCCGCGGCGGGGTCAGGCGGATCGCGTCATCCTTGCCGGTCGAGCGGAAGTTGGTCAGCTGCTTCGACTTCATCGGATTGACTTCAAGATCGTCGGGCTTGGCGTTTTCGCCGATGATCATGCCTTCGTAGATCTTGTCCTGCGGCCGCACGAACAGCACGCCGCGCTCTTCCAGGCTGTTGAGCGCATAGCCTACCGCCTCGCCGGCGCAGTTGGAAATCAGCACGCCGTTCTGGCGGCCTTCGATCGCGCCCTTGTAGGGGCCATAGCTGTCAAACAGCCGGTTCATGATCCCGGTGCCGCGTGTGTCGGACAGGAATTCGCCGTGATAGCCGATCAGCCCGCGCGACGGAGCGGTGAAGGTGATCCGGGTCTTGCCGCCGCCAGAGGGGCGCATGTCGGTCATTTCCGCCTTGCGCAGCGCCATCTTGTCGATGACCGTGCCCGAGTGTTCGTCGTCAACGTCGATCACCACGGTTTCGTAGGGCTCGGTGCGCTGTCCGCCCTCTTCGCGGAATAGCACGCGCGGACGGCTGATGCCGAGCTCGAACCCTTCGCGGCGCATCGTTTCGATCAGCACGCCAAGCTGAAGCTCGCCGCGCCCGGCGACTTCGAAGCTGTCCTTGTCGGCGCTTTCGGTGACCTTGATTGCGACGTTCGATTCGGCTTCGCGCTCCAGCCGGTCACGGATCATCCGGCTGGTCACCTTGGTGCCTTCGCGGCCTGCCATCGGGCTGTCGTTGACGGCAAAGCGCATCGACAAGGTCGGCGGGTCGATCGGCTGGGCGTGCAGCGGCTCGGTTACGGTCGGATCTGCAATGGTGTTCGAAACGGTCGCCTCGGCCAGGCCGGCGATCGAAATGATGTCACCGGCGCGGGCTTCTTCAACCGGCACGCGTTCCAGGCCGCGGAAGGCAAGCAGCTTGGAGGCGCGGCCGGTCTCGACCAGCTTGCCGTCGTTGTCGAGCGCGTGGATCGGGCCGTTGACCTTGATCGTGCCGCTCTGGACCTTGCCGGTCAGGATCCGGCCGAGGAAGTTGTCGCGATCCAGCAGGGTGACCAGGAACTTGAAAGGGCCGTCGTTGTCGGCTTCCGGGGCCGGGACATGCTCGACGATCTTCTTGAACAGCGGGGTCAGCGTACCCTCGCGCAGGTTCGGGTCCTCATTGGCATAGCCATTGCGGCCTGAAGCATAGAGCACCGGGAAATCGCACTGCTCGTCGGTGGCGTCGAGCGAGACGAACAGGTCGAACACTTCGTCGAGCACTTCCTGGATGCGCTCATCGGGACGGTCGACCTTGTTGACCACGACGATCGGCTTGAGGCCCAGTGCAAGCGCCTTGCCGGTGACGAACTTGGTCTGCGGCATCGCCCCTTCGGAGCTGTCGACCAGCAGGATCACGCCGTCGACCATGCTCAGGATGCGTTCCACTTCGCCGCCGAAGTCGGCGTGGCCGGGGGTGTCGACGATGTTGATTCGCGTGCCTTCCCACTCGACCGAGGTGCACTTGGCGAGGATCGTGATCCCGCGTTCCTTTTCAAGGTCGTTCGAATCCATCGCCCGCTCCTCGATCCGCTGATTGTCGCGGAAGGTACCGGATTGGCGGAACAACTGGTCAACCAGCGTGGTCTTGCCGTGGTCGACGTGGGCGATGATGGCGATATTGCGCAGCGGCAGCGGGGCGGACATTGGAAAACAACTCTCTATCGGGGGGCAGGGTGCCTGTTGCACCGCAACATAGGCCGCGCCCCTAGCCGAAGCGGGCCTGCGGGGCAAGCGTGACGGGTTTTGGCTTGCAGAACCGCACGGTGTGTGGTCCTCTGCCGCTCCTGCGCAGAGGTGCGCGCCTGATTTGTGGAGGGGGTTGACTATGTTAGAATGGATGCTGATGCCGCTGAAGCGCTATGCCGAATTCAGTGGTCGCTCGCGGCGCAAGGAGTTCTGGAGCTTCTTTTTGCTGAACTTGGTGGTTACGGGCGTTCTGCTCGGGCCGATCTATGCTTCGATGATTGGCAACATGGCGGCGATGCAGACCGGGACGATGGATCCTGCCGCTAGTCCGGAAATCGGCACCGTGCCGATGGCACTTGGCGTTCTGGGCGGCCTTTGGGCGCTGGGAACGCTGATTCCCAACATCGCCGTTACCGTGCGCCGCCTGCATGACCGCGACATGAGCGGCTGGTGGTATCTGGGCTTCATCGTGCTGTCGATCATCCCGTTGATCGGTTTGATCGCCGCGATCGCCTATCTGGTGCTGATGTGCCTTGAAGGGACCAAGGGCCCGAACCGGTTCGGCCCGGATCCGAAGGGTGAGAACCTGGGTAGCGACGTTTTCAGCTAAGCGTACTTATTTGAATGATGGCCGCCATGTAGCTCTGCTGCGTGGCGGCCATTCTTGTTTTGAGAGGGGGATTATATGGAATGGATGTTGATGCCTTACCGGCGTTACGCCGAATTTCACGGGCGGTCACGGCGGATGGAATACTGGATGTTCACGCTGTTCTCGCTGATCGTGATGGCGGCGTGCGCCACACTGATGTTTGCGGGTGGCCTGACCTTTAGTGAAAGTGGGGAGCCGCCCGAGTTCGGCGTGCTGTTCTGGATTGGTGCGGTGCTGTTCGCTCTCTTTGCGCTTGGATCGATGATCCCGAGCATCGCGCTCACCATCCGGCGCTTTCACGATCGTGACATGTCGGGCTGGTGGTATCTTGGCTTCATCGTGCTTGGGTTTATTCCGATCGTGGGCAACATTGCCTCAATCGTGAACCTCGTGATCATGGCCCTGCCGGGTACGCAGGGCGCCAACCGTTTCGGCGACGATCCGATCAATCCAACCAGCGCTGATATCTTCTCCTAAAGTTCCCGCAACGCCTGCGCTGGCTTCGCTCTCAACAAGGGGAGCGAGGCCGCCAGGGCGAAGCCGATCACCAGCGCCAGACCCAGGCCCAGCGTGGCCAGCACGGTCGGCCAATCGGGCAGCCATTCAAACTCGAACAGTTTGACCACCACCAGCCAGGCCGTACCCGCGCCCAGCGCCAGGGCGACCCCGGCCAGCACCGTCGCCAGCAGCGCATATTCCGCCAGTTGCAGGAACAGCAGTTGCCGCCGGCTCGCCCCCAGTACTCGCAGGATCACGTTGTCATAGATTCGGCTGGCCCGCGCCGCGGCGATCGCGCCGAGCAGAACGGCGATCCCGGCCAGCACCGCGACCGAAGCCGCAGCCAGCACGGCCAGGCTGACTTGCCGCAGCAGGTCGCGCGCCTGGGTCAGCACGCCGCCGACCTCGATCACCGAGCTGGAGGGGAAGGCTTTTACCAGCGTACGCAATAGTTCGCCCCTTCCCGTCGGAGAGGGCGTCTTGGGCAAGTCAACCATCGCTGCCAGATTGTGCGGGGCATCGGAAATCGCATTGGGGCTGAACACCAGCACATAATTGAACCCCAGCGAATCCCAGTCGATCCGCCGGAACGAGGCGATCCGGGCAGTGCGTTCTACCCCCAACAAGCCGATCGTCAGCTGGTCGCCCAGCTTGAGGTTCAATGCTTCGGCCAGCCGCTCGTCGATCGAGACCAGCGGTTCTCCCGCATAGTCATTGGGCCACCACTTGCCGGCGGTGACGGCGTTTCCTTCGGGCAGGTCTTCGGAATAGGTCAACCCGCGCTCGCCGCGCAGCGGCCAGGCGTTCTCGGGGATTTCCTTGAGGCTGGAGACGCGGACCATGGCCGCTGGCGGGCCATAGGCCAGAATTGCCCCGCGCAGCGCCGGGACCATGCGGACCTTCGCGCCGGGCGCCTGCTGCTGGACCGTGCGGGTGAATTCACCGGCACGGTCGCGCGGAACGTCGAGCACGAAGTAATCGGGCGCCCGCTGCGGCACCCGCGCCTGGATATTGGCATCAAGGCTGGTCTGGATCGCGGCGAGCAGGACGAAGGCGGCAAGGCCAAAGCCCAGCGCGGTAACCAGCGCGCCAGTCTGCGCACCGGGGCGGTGCAGGTTCGAAAGCGCAATCCGCAATAAGGGCCGCTTGGGTCGGGGCAGGCGGCTCGCGGTGGCGCGGATCGCCCAGCCCAGGGCGCCGAGCAACAGCAGCAGCGCCGCGGACCCGCCCAGAAAGCCCAGCACCATCAGCGGCTGGCGGCTGCCGATCAGCGACAGGCCGACAATCCCGGCCAGCCCCAGCCCGACTGGAAGCACGGCATCGCGCCAGTTGCTGGCCAAGGGGGCCACTCGCGCGCGGAACAGCGCCATTGCGGGAAAGCGGCGTGCGGCGAGCAGTGGCGGCGCGGCAAAGACCAGCGCGACCAGCAGACCGAAGGCGGCGGCGCGGATCAACGCCCAGGGATCGAAGGTCAGCCCGGCGGCAACCGGCAGCAGTTCACCCAGCGCTCGTGCCAGTAGCGGCGTAACCAGCACCCCGGCGGCCAGCCCGGCGAGGCTGCCCACCACGGCGGCAGCGCCAATCTGCAGCAGATAAATCCGGGTGATGTCGCCGCTGGTCGCGCCCAGCACCTTGAGCGTGGCCACCGCGCCGCGCCGGGCCTCCAGATAGGACGAAACCCCGCCACCAATCCCGATCCCCGCGATCACCAGCGCGGCAAGCCCGACCAGGATCAGGAAATCCCCCATTCGCGTCACGAACCGTTCGGCCCCCGGTGCGGCGCGATCGCGGGTGCGGGCTTCGAACCCGGCGGAAGGGAATTGCTTCTTGAGAACGCCGACCACCTTGTCCGGGTTCTGACCGGGGGGCAGGGCAATCCGGTATTTGGCGCGGTACATCGCACCTGGTGCAGTCAGTCCGGCCTGTGCCGGCACGTCCGCGCGCGCGATTACCACCGGACCAAGCGTAAAGCCTTCGCCCAGCCTATCCGGCTCCTCGGCGATGATCCCACCGACCTTGAGCGGCAGGGTGCCGATCTCGATCGTCGCGCCGGGGCTGACGCCAAGCCGGTCGGCCGCACCCTGCCCGATCCAGACCTCGCCCGGCGGCGGCGCTCCGGCCTTGCGGCCATCCTGCAGGGTCAGTTCGCCGACCAGCGGCCAGGCCTGATCGATTGCCTTCAGTTCGATCGGCGCGGCCAGATCGCCGGCGCGGGCCATGGCCTGCATCCGGTATCCGCCCGAGACTTTGCCGGCCTTGGCAAAGGCCGCCAGCTCCGCCGGGCTGGCGGCACGTTGCCACACCGCCACTTCGACGTCGCCGCCCAGGATGGTGCGGCCACGGCTCGACAGTTCCTTGCCGATCGCCCCGGTCAGCGTTCCGATCGCGGCCAGCGCGCCAACGCCGAGGAACAGGCAGACCAGAAGCAGCCGCAGCCCGCGAAACCGGGCCGAAAGATCGCGCCGGGCGATCGTCCAGGCGGCGCGCCAGCCGATCATCCGGCGGCGGTGTCGCTGGCGATCCGGCCATCGGCCAGGGTCACCACCCGCTCGCACCGGGCCGCCAGGCTGGCGTCGTGGGTGATGATCACCAGGGTTGCTCCGGCTTCGGCGCGGCGCGCAAACAGCAGGTCGATGATCCCCGAACCGGTCGCGGCGTCGAGGTTGCCGGTCGGCTCATCCGCGAAGACCAGCGGCGGGCGCGCGGCCAGCGCGCGGGCGATCGCCACGCGTTGCTGCTCGCCGCCCGAAAGCTGGGTGGGATAGTGGTTCAGCCGGTGGCCCAGTCCCACCGCAGTCAGCTCGGCCTCGGCGCGGGGGCGGGCATCGGGCATTCCGGCCAGCTCCAGCGGGGTCATCACATTTTCCAGCGCGGTCATCGTCGGCAGCAGGTGGAAGGCTTGAAGCACCACCCCGATCCGCCCGCGCCGGGCCGTGGCCAGGTCATCTTCGTCCATCGCCGAAAAGTCTGCGTCCGCGACCGACAAGCTACCGCCGCTGGCCCGTTCCAGCCCGGTCAGGACTGCCATCAGGCTGCTCTTGCCGGATCCCGACGGGCCGAGCAGGGCCAGCGTCTGGCCTTGCGGCACAGCCAGGTCGATCCCGCGCAGCACGTCGACCGCGCTGTCGCCGCTTCCGAGGGTGAGGGTAAGGTTATGGGCGTCGATCGCCAGGGAGGGGCTTGTCACGGCGCTGGGATGCCATAGCTAGAGGGGAACGCAAGGAGAGTTGCATCATGAAATGGAAACTGGCCGCCGCACTTGCAACCCTGTCCCTCGGGGCATGCGGGGACGAAGCTGCGCCGGCCCCGGCAGAAACCACCGCGTCCGCCATGCCCGACCTGCCGGTTGTGGGAGAGCGGGTTACGATCCTGGCACTGGGAGACAGCCTGTTCGCCGGCTATGGGGTCGATCCCGGCCAGAGCTACCCGGCGCGGCTGGAGTCCGCGCTGCGGGCGCGGGGAATCAACGCGCAGGTGGTCAACGCCGGGGTTTCGGGCGATACCACTGCGGCCGGGCTGGAACGGCTCGACTTCGTGCTCAAGGGGATGAAGGCCCCGCCCGCACTGGTGGTGATCAGCCTTGGCGGCAACGACATGCTGCGCGGGCTGCCGCCGGAACAGACCCGCAAGAACCTCGACGAAATGCTCACCCGGCTCGACCAGCGCAAGGTGCCGGTGCTGTTGATGGGCATGCTATCGGCGCCCAACTGGGGTGCGGACCACGCCAAAGCCTTCAACGCGATCTATCCCGACCTGGCCAAGAAGCACGGCGATGGCTTGGTCCCGTTCTTCCTCCAGGCGGTGATCGACAAGCCGCAACTGATTCAGGCCGACCGGATTCATCCGACCGCCGAAGGGATCGAGGCGATGGTCGCCGCGACGGTGGAGGATGTGGCGAAGGCACTGCCGGTCAAACCCGCTCCGCCAGCCCCTCGCTGACCCGCCAGGTCGCCGCCTCGCCGGTGATGGCGGCGAAGGGGGCCAGTTCGGTGCCGGTCAGCCAGACCTGGGCAGTGCCGCTGCGCAAACGGTCGAACAGCGCTTCGCGCCGCACCGGATCGAGGTGCGCGGCGACTTCATCGAGCAGCAACACCCCCGGCCGCGCCGGATCAAGCAGCCCGGCATGGGCGAGGGTGATGGCGATCAGCATCGCCTTCTGCTCGCCGGTCGAGCATTCGGCCGCGGGCTGGTCCTTGCCGGCCATGGTGACGGCGAGTTCATCGCGATGCGGCCCGGTCAGGGTGCGCTGGGCTGTCCGGTCACGGCGGCGGCCAGCGGCGAGGGCGGCGGCAAGCGCGTCCGCCTCGATCGGCCCGCCGGCTTCATAGCGCAGCGCAGGGCGGGCAAAGGGCGCGTCGGGCAGGGTCTCGAGCGCGTCCGACAACAACCCGATCAGCCGCAGCCGCGCCTTGGCTACGTCAGACCCGGCCTCGGCCAATTGCACCTCTATGGCATCGAGCCAGGCCGGATCGGGCTCTGTCTCCTCGCCCAGCAGGCGGTTGCGTTCGCGCAGCGCGCCTTCCAGTTTCGCGGCGTTGCGGGCGTGGCCCGGCTCCAGCGCCAGCACCAGCCGGTCAAGGAAGCGCCGCCGCGCCCCGGCGCTTTCGGCGAACAGCCGGTCCATCGCCGGGGTCAACCAGCCGATCGAGAGCCATTCCCCCAGCCGCACCGCCGGTACTTCGGCGCCGTTGACCTGCACGATCCGGCGCCCCGGCCGTTCGGGGCGCACGCCGGTGCCGAGCATGACGCCTTCATCCAGCTCGGCACTGACCGAAAAGCTGCCGTCGCCGTCCTTGCCCGGAATGTCGGGCAGCGCGGCGCGGCGCAGACCCCGGCCGGGGGCGAGCAGCGACAAGGCTTCCAGCACGTTGGTCTTGCCCGCGCCGTTCTCGCCAACCAGCAGGTTGAACCGCGCCGTCCCATCGAGCCGGGTGGCCCGATGGTTGCGAAATTGCGCGAGGGTGATGCGGTCGAGCCCCATGGCGCGGCGATAGAGGCAGCGAGGGGCGGCTGTCACGTCAAAGCGTGATCCTGAAAGTTGGGAATTTTCACCAACTGTTGATTTCTGCATCGCGGCAAACGAACCATTCAGCTTGGCGAAAGCTTGGATTTCCGGGCTTTCCTAAAGTTGGCACGGCTCCTGCTAATAGTCTGGCATCTGCGGAACCAACTGCAGACCGGATAGAAAAGAAGGAAATGACAATGACCCAACAGAGTACCCTCGGCAACAAGCTGGCTGCAGCCGCTTCGGCTTTCGTTCTTTCGCTGGTCCTGATCAGCGGCACTGTTTCGATGCCCAGCACCGCTCAGGCCCAGTCCGTTTACGTCGGTGAAACCGCTTAATCAGGATGACCAAGATGGAACATGAATACACCACCCCCGCCCGCGCCTTCCGGCTCGACAAGATCAACGGCAAGCTCATGGGTGTGTGCAGCGGCATCGCCAACTACACCGGCTGGGATGCCAACCTGATCCGGATCGGCTTCGCGCTTGGCACGATCTTCGGCTTTGGCAGCCTGATCCTGGTCTACCTCGCGATCGGCCTCATCGCCGATTGACGGGATCGCCGGTGAGGCCCCGCCTGTGGGCGGGGCCGAACACCGGACAGTTCAGACCGGTTCCGCCTTGGCAAAGGGCGAAAAGTCGGTCCCGGTGTCGAACACTTCGACCCCCTCGCGCCGCTTGAACCAGCCGACCACCGCATAGGTCACCGGGGTCAGCGTCACTTCCCACATTACCTTCAGGAACCAGTTGGTGGCCATGACGGCCAGAACCAGCTCAGTTGACCAGACCCCCAGGAAAGCGACCGGGTAGAAAATCAAGCTGTCCACGCCTTGGCCGAACAGCGTCGATCCGATCGTCCGCGCCCACAGGTGCTTGCCGCCAGTGACAATTTTCATCTTGGCCAGCACGAAGCTGTTGACGAATTCCCCGGCCCAGAAGGCCAAAATCGAGGCGGCGACAATCCGCCAGGTCGATCCGAACACGGTTTCATAGGCAGCCTGCCCGTCCCATCCAGCTGAGGGCGGCATGGCAACCACCACAAAGCTCATGAAAGCCATGAAGATCAGCGCGGAAAATCCCATCCAGACGCAGCGACGGGCATTGGCATAGCCGTAGACCTCGGTCAGCACGTCGCCGATCACATAGGATAGCGGGAAGAACAGGATCCCGGCACCGAATACCATCAACCCGTCCTGGCCAATTCCCAGCCAGTGCCAGGGTAGCCAGCTGGTCCAGCCGGTCAGCCACGACAGATCGACAACCGCCAGCTTGGCCGCCCCGATCAGGTTGGAAAGCAACAGGATCGCAACGAAGGCCGCCATCACATAATCGAAATAGCGGAAATGACGCCGGGCTCCCGCAACGCCGTCGATGTTTTGGATGATCCCCGCCATGGCTGGCACGCTAGCGATGTTTGCGCGGCGCGCAAACCCTGCCTATGAGGGCAGCGCTGGGGCGCCCGTAGCTCAGCTGGATAGAGCACCTGCCTTCTAAGCTGGTGGTCGCAGGTTCGAATCCTGCCGGGCGCGCCAATCCTTTTCAACCACGTGATCGCCATCACGGCATGCAAGCCGCGCCTGGCTTAGATCGGATTGCGACCCGACCCGGAGGGCAACCGAAGGGCACCTGCCTCCGCGCGCCAAACCGCGCGGGGGCCTTTTATCCGCGGGCTGCGCTTTCCAGCACTTCGCCATGCACCGGATAGCCGGCATCGTCAGGGATCAGCAACCACGGAACCCCGTTACGCATCTCCATGAAGGGGGTAATCATCTTCGACGGAAATTCGCTGACGTGGGCCAGTGCGGCATCGAAATGGTCGAACTGCGCCAGCCGTTCCAGATTGCGGCGGGTCGGGAAGATCACCTTGATCTCGCCGCTGTCGGCCAGCCGCAGCGCTTCGCTGGCGCTGGCCCAGAACAGGCGGGTATTCTCGGTCGCGTCGACCAGCAGATCGACCGCCCCAGTCCCCAGGTTGGTCAGGTAGAAACGGGTATCGAACACCCGGATCTCGCGGTGTTTGGGCCGCCAACGCGAAAACGGCACCAGCCCTTCCAGATCAAGCGTCCAGCCCATGGCATCGAGCACCGGAGCAAGCGCGCCAGCCGCTAGCAAGTGCGCCCGCGCGGCACGCGCTTCATCCAGGTTGGGGCGCTGGTGCAGGCCGATTGCCAGGCCGGTCTCCTCCAGCGTCTCGCGGATCGAGGCGATCCGCGCGGCGAGTTCCTCGCGGGCATCTTCGTCATCGGCGCCGTGCGCATCGGCCAGCTCGCGGTCGGCATCATCGACCCGGCCGCCAGGAAACACCGCCGCGCCGCCGGCAAAGCGCATCTCTTTCGAGCGCTGGACCATCAGCAGCTCTGGCGGACCGCCTTGCGGACAGTTGCGGAAAATGACCAATGTCGCCGCCGGGATCGCTGGCGGGATTTCCCCCTCGGGATCGAAGATGTCCTTAATGTCCATCGCCGCAAGGTGCCGCCTCGATCGCGCTTTGCCAAGCGAATTAATCGTTCGATTAGTGTCGGGAAAGTTGACAATTACCCTGGTCGCGCAGTTCTGAAATGGTCATAACCTGCTAAAAAATAACAGGTTGAGCAGTTTGGCACGCTACCTGCATTATTGGATGTACCCCCAAGCAGTCTCGAATGAGGCGGGGCCGCCCCCTGGTCTCCGCGGCCCCGCCTCCCCGAGAAGCTCCACAGCAGCAATAGCAGGCCCCAAGCCCGTTGGCAGACAACAGGGTCAATACGCCCCTAATGCCGCGGTAATCCTTTATTGAAGCCAAATATCTATTCACGCCTGCAGATAGAAGGCAGCGGCTCTCCGCCTTTGTCTCGACCAGGCAAGAGTTATGGCGACCAGCAAGAGCACCCAGGGCGATTGGCGCAAAGCGCACCTGTTCGGGCCGATAGTCGGCCTGACGCTCGGTGTGCTCGCCCTGCTGGTATTCACATCTGCCTTACTGGTCTATCGTTTCGATGCCACGGCCAATGCCCGCGAACAGCACATGGTCCAGCATGGGTTCCAGCGGCAGATCGAGGAACTCGACAAGGTTGTCGCAACCCAGGTCGGCTGGGACGATGCGATCAAGATGCTTGATCACCGCCAGGATGGCAATTGGGCCGATTTCAACATCGGCAACTACCTCTACACCTTCAACGGGTTCACTCACGCGTTCGTGGTCGATGGCGCAGAGCAGGTGTTCTACGCCTCGTTCAACGGGGAGCGTGCCGGGCTGGAGACCTATGCTCCCTTCGCGGCCAGTGCCGCGAGCCTGTTGCCACAAATCCGCAAGGCCGAATTGCTGCGCCCGCCGCTTCGCCGGCGGCCGGGCAAGAACAACCTCCTCATTCCTCCGATCCAGGCCAATACCTATGCGCGAGTTGGCGGGCGAACCTACATTGTTACCGCTACTCTGGTTCAGCCCGATTTCGGCGTCTATCTGCCCAAGGGACCGCGCGCACCGGTTACAATTGCCGCGATCCCGCTCGATCAGGCCTTCCTCACCACCTTTGGCCAGCGCTATCTGCTCGATGACCTCAGCCTTGCTCCGCCGGGCGCCGCGCTGTCACCTACTGGTTCGCTGGCGCTGCCCGATACGCGCGGCGCTTCGGCCGGGGTGTTGAAATGGAACCCGCGCGAACCGAGTGCGGTTCTGTTCAAGCAACTCCTGCTGCCCTTGCTGATCGTGCTGGGCCTGCTTTGCGTCCTGGCATTGACCATGATGCGGCGTAGCGGGGCCGTGGTCGCGGACTTGCTGGCCAGTGAAGCCAGGTCAAAACACCTCGCTTTCCACGATCCGCTGACCCAGCTGCCCAACCGAGCCATGCTGTTCGACCGGCTTCACAAATTGCTGGGCGGGATTGGCAGCCGCGGCGGACATGTGTTGGTCGCCTGCGTTGACCTCGACCGCTTTAAGGAAATCAACGACACCCTTGGGCACCATGCCGGCGATTTGGTGATCGCCGAAACCGCAGCGCGCTTGCGGGCGGTTTGCGGTGAAGCCAATCTGATCGCGCGGTTGGGCGGGGACGAGTTCGTGGTGCTGTGCGACAAGGCCGGCTGCGCCGATGCCGAAGCAATCGGCGAGAACATCCTAAAAGCCTTATCGCGGCCGATCCAGTGTGAGTACGGGCGGCTAGAGATTGGCTGCTCGGTTGGTACCGCAGTGATCGATCATGCGGGGGTCGAGCCCACCGAGGCGCTGCGGTGGGCCGATCTGGCCCTGTACCGGTCGAAACAGGAGGGGCGCGGCCGGGTCAGCATGTTCGAACCCGACATGGACAAGGCCTTGCAAGATCGTCGCTCGCTTGAAGCAGACCTGCGAATTGCCATGACTTCGGACCAACTGCGGATGGTTTACCAACCGCAAGTCGATCTTGGCGGGAATATCATTGCGGTCGAAGCGCTGTTGCGCTGGAAACATCCGGTCCGAGGTGATGTTCCGCCCGGCGTGTTCGTCCCGCTGGCTGAAGAAACCGGTCTGATCCTGCCGCTTGGAGAATTCGTGCTCCGCCGGGTCTTCAGCGATACCCGCAGCTGGCGCAAGACCCGCGTGGCAATCAACGTATCTGCCGAACAAATGCGTTCGCGCGGGTTTGCCGCCCAGGTCGCGCGGCTCGCCGCTGAAGCCGGGATCGACCCCAGCCGGTATGAAGTGGAACTGACTGAAACCGCGCTGCTTTGCGATGAGCCGGTCACCGCCGGCAATATCAACGCGCTCAAGCGGCTGGGTTTCACCTTTGCGCTGGACGATTTTGGTACCGGCTATTCCAGCCTCAGCGTTTTGCAACGCTTTTCGGTCGACAAGATCAAGATCGACCGTTCGTTCGTCAATGGCCTCAGCGACGATGGCGAATCCGAAGCTCTGGTCGATGCGATGATCCGGCTGGCCCGCGCGTTAGACCTGCGGGTCATCGCCGAGGGGGTGGAATCGAGCACACAGCGCGAACGGCTGGCTTCGTGCGGGTGTACCGAATTTCAGGGCTTCCTGACCGGTCGGCCGATGGAACTTAGCGCCGTTGTCGCCCTTTCCGGAGAAGATCAGGCGCCAGGGCGGGCGCTCAAGCGGGCGTAAGCCCGGAGTCGGCCATCAGCTGCTGCAGCTCGCCCGCTTCGTACATTTCCATCATGATGTCGCTGCCGCCGACGAATTCGCCCTTGACGTAAAGCTGGGGAATGGTCGGCCAGTCCGAAAAGGCCTTGATTCCCTGGCGCACTTCCATGTCCTGCAACACATCGATCCCTTCATAGGGTACACCAAGGTGTTCGAGGATTGCCACCGCCTTGCTGGAAAAGCCGCACTGCGGGAACAGGGGCGTACCTTTCATGAACAGCACCACGTCGTTGCTGGTGACAATATCGGCGATGCGGGCATTGGTATCGGACATGGGTTTTAACTCCTCGCCGTCTCAGGTGGGAACGGCGGTGGTCAGTTGCAAGGCATGAAGCGTTCCGCCCATGTCTTCACCGATCGCGGCATAGACCAGTTTGTGCTGGGCGACCCGGGTCTTGCCGACAAACTGGGCGGAAACGACATGCGCCGCCCAGTGGTTGTCGTCACCGGCCAGATCGGTCAGCTTCACTTCGGCATCGGGCAACGCCGCCTTGATCCGGGCGACGATTTCCGTCCCGGGCATGGCCATCTGCTCAGGCCTCGCCCATCAGCGCGCGGCGCGCTTCAACCGCCTTGGTTTCCAGCGCGGAGCGGATATCGCCTTCGCTGACATCTACCCCGGCCGAAGTCAGATCACCCAGCAGCTTGCGGATTACGTCTTCGTCACCGGCTTCTTCGAAGTCGGCCTGAACCACTGCCTTGGCATAGGCTTCGGCCTCAACCGCGGAAAGGTTCATCTTCTCCGCCGCCCAGGCACCCAGCAGCCGGTTGCGGCGGGCGGTGATGCGAAACTGCATCTCTTCGTCATGGGCGAACATGGCTTCTTCGGCGCGTTCGCGATCGTTGAAGTCGGTCATTTCTGCTCCTGCAAGCTGTCCGGCCTAGCTCGCCTTGGGGGGCGGTCCGGGCGGGACTTGATACGAATCATGGCAGCCCTTGCACGATGCCGCGGTAGAGGCAAGCGCGGCATCGAACGCCGCCTTGTCATCCGCTTTGGCGGCATCGGCCAGCGCCTTGGTGCTGTCGGCAAAGGCCTTGGCTTTGGCCGCGAATCCGGCCTTGTCGGTCCAGACCGCGGGCATGGCCCGGCTGGGCACGCCCTTGGTGCTGTCAGCAAACAGGGCCGGGGCGGCGGCGGCCCATTTGGCCAGGCTCCCGGCCGGGAAGGCCAGGCTTTTAAGCGGGGCGCCGTTGGTGCTGGCACCGCGCAGCAGGTTCATGGTCGAGGCAGACATCGCCATCCCGGCCTGCCGCGCCAGAACCAAATCCTGCGGGCTGGGCGAGGCCGGCTTGGCCACCGGCTTGGCATAGACGGCCCAACCCGTGGCGAGCAGGGCCCCTGCGATGACGATCCGTGCTGCAATCATAGCGTTGTCTCCCGGTCAGCGCGGACGTCAGTCCATGGTCACCACGACCTTGCCGATCGCCTTGCGCTCGGCCAGCATCGTAATCGCTTCTCCGCCGCGTGCCAGCGGGAATGTGGCCGAGACCTTGGGGTTGATCTTGCCGGCCTTGAGCAGGTCGAACAGCGTGGCGATATGCGCGGCATTGGCCTTCGGTTCGCGCGCCACCCATGCCCCCCAGAATACGCCGCAGACGTCGCAGCTTTTCAGCAGCGTCAGATTGAGCGGCAGCTTGGCGATCCCGGCCGGGAAGCCGACCACGCAGAACCGGCCTTCCCAGGCGATCGAGCGGACCGCCGGTTCGGAATAGTCCCCGCCGACGATATCGTAGACGACATCCGCACCGTTCGGGCCGCAGGCGGCCTTGAACGCTTCGGCCAGAGCCTTGGACTGGTCCTTGTCGAGCGGGGCGACCGGATAGATCACCACCTCGTCCGCGCCGTGCTCACGCGCGACCGCGGCCTTTTCCTCGCTGGAAACGGCGGCGACGACCTTGGCTCCATAGGCCTTGCCCAGTTCGACCGCAGCCAGGCCGACCCCTCCGGCCGCGCCCAGCACCAGCAGGGTATCCCCGGCCTTGAGTTTGCCGCGATCGAGCAGGCCGTGCATGTTGGTGCCATAGGTCATCATGATCGAGGCGCCGGTCTCAAAGCTGACCCCGTCGGGCAGCGGCCAGAGCCGGGCGGCATCGACCACAAGCTCTTCCACCATGCCGCCGCTGCCGGTGCTGGCGATCACGCGGTCACCGACCTTCCACTCGGTCACCCCTTCGCCCAGCGCATCGACCACGCCCGCAGCTTCACCACCCGGGGCAAAGGGCCGCGGCGGCTTGAACTGGTACATGTCGCGGATCATCAGGTTGTCGGGATAGTTGACCGAGCAGGCCTTGACCCGCACCCGGACCTGGCCGGGGCCAGGGACCGGGGTTTCGACTTCGTCAAGCGTCAGGGTTTCGGGGCCACCGACCTGGTGGCTGCGCAGGGCTTTCATGCTGCTTCTACTCCCTTGGATAGCCAGGGCAGCGCGGCCCGGGCATTGTTTTCATAGTCTGTGATCGCCGAATCGCGCGACAGGGTCAGGCCCACTTCGTCTAGCCCGTTCAGCAGGCAGTGCTTGCGGAACGGGTCGATTTCGAAGGGGAACCGGTCCTGAAACGGTGTGGTGACGACCTGGTTTTCCAGATCGATATGCACCGGCTCGGTCCGGGCCACTTCCAGCAGGCGATCGACGGCTTCCTGGGGGAGGACGACGGTCAGGATGCCGTTCTTGAAGGCATTCCCGGAAAAGATGTCGGAAAAGCTGGGCGCAATCACCGCCTTGATGCCCAGATCGAGCAAGGCCCAGGCGGCATGCTCACGGCTGGAGCCGCAGCCAAAATTGTCCCCCGCAATCAGGATTGGCGATCCGGTAAACTCGGCGCTGTCGAACAGGTTGTCGGGATCCTTGCGCAGGGTCTCGAACGCGCCCTGACCCAGGCCGTCGCGGGTGATCGTCTTCAGCCAGTGCGCCGGGATGATCACATCGGTATCGACGTTTTTGGCGCCGAACGGGATCGCCCGGCCGTCGACTTCGCGCACCGCTTCCATCAATCGGTTTCCGGGGCGGCTTCGGGGCGGGGTGGGGGCGCGGTCGGTTTCTTGGCCTTTTCGCGGCGGCGCGAGGCATAGAGCAGCGCTGCGGCCAAGGCGGCCGAGCCAATTGCTGCACCTGCAAGAGCGGCCTTGCCGCTGATCCCGCCCTTTTCGGACTTTTCGGTCTTGTCGCTTTCGTCGGTCATGGCTTCCCTATGTCTATCGCGGGCGGCGGGTTCAAGGGCATCGGTTGCATTTTAATTCGCTTGCCGTTGCGGATGCTTACACTGAATGGACCGCCGAGTATCAGAAATATATTTAAATTACAGTTAGATATCCAATTCTTGTGTAAACTTCCATTTGCGCCGCATCATTCTGGCGTTGAAGGCCGTTTCGTTGCGGTGCCAGTTTGCACAAGTTGACGTTGTAGGACAGCGCCAGCTTCATGCCGGACCGGCTTTCACACCGGCCCGTCGCGTGGCTGCAATTCCTGCCGGGCCAAGAGGCAGCGCACTGCCGAAACAAGGCCGACAAGGTGCAGGACGAATGTAAGCGGCAGGATAACCTTCAGATCGCTCGGCAGGTCGCTCCAGAAGCCGAGGTAGTGCGTTTCTGCCGGGCGTCCGAAGACGTCCTCATAGTGCCGGATACGGCCCGTGCCGCGATGAAACTCCTTGAGGTACCACCAGGTCAGCGGCAGCGCCAAAAGACCCAGCGCACCCAAATAGGCCTGGCCCAGCCGCCAGGCGACATCCTCAGGTATGTAGTGCCGTGCCGATAGCATCGCGCCGTCCGGTGCATCCTCGGCGCGGTGCAGCAGGCGCGTTATCCAGCGGCCCAGCGGCACCAGGGGCCAAATGCGGAGCAACGATGCTGACGGCTGGTCACTAAAAGCCATTCGAAAGCGCTACCGCGATCAGCGCGGCAAGAGAAGTGGTGTCTTACAGCTCCCGCACATCGCTTAGCCGCCCGGTCACCGCGGCCGCTGCCGCCATCGCCGGGCTGACCAGATGGGTCCGCGCGCCCGGTCCCTGTCTGCCGACGAAGTTCCGGTTGCTGGTCGAAGTGCAGCGTTCGCCCGCCGGAACCTTGTCCGGGTTCATCCCGAGGCAGGCCGAGCAGCCCGGCTCGCGCCATTCGAGGCCGGCGTTGATGAATATCTGGTCCAGGCCTTCGGCTTCGGCCTGGCGCTTGACCAGGCCCGATCCGGGGACGACGATGGCCCACTTGACGTTCGCGGCCTTGGTTCGGCCCTTTAGCACCGCGGCGGCGGCGCGCAGGTCTTCGATCCGGCTGTTGGTGCACGAACCGATGAACACGTTCTGGACCTCGACATCCTGCATCCGCATGCCCGGGGTCAGGCCCATGTAATCGAGCGATTTGCGCACAGCTTCCTGCTTGCTCGGATCGGCGAAGCTTTCCGGCGCCGGGACCGTGCCGGTGATCGCCACGGTATCTTCCGGGCTGGTGCCCCAGGTGACTGTGGGCGCGATATCGGCGGCCTGGATCACCACGACCTTGTCGTAACGCGCGCCCGGATCGGTGCGCAGGCTGGTCCACCAGGCGGCGGCCTTGTCCCAGTCCGCCCCCTTGGGGGCATAGGGCCGGCCCTTGACGTATTCGATGGTCTTTTCATCCGGCGCGATCAGGCCGGCGCGGGCGCCATGCTCGATCGCCATGTTTGATACGGTCAGCCGCCCCTCGATCGAGAGGTTGCGGATCGCCGCGCCGGTATATTCGATGACATAGCCGGTCCCGCCTGCCGCGCCGAGCACGCCGGTGATGTGCAGCACCAGGTCCTTGGCGGTGACGCCGGGGCCCAGATCGCCCTCGATCCGGACTTCCATCGATTTGGACTGCTTGAGCAGCAGGGTCTGGGTGGCGAGGACGTGTTCGACCTCGCTGGTCCCGATCCCGAAAGCCAGCGCGCCAAGCCCGCCGTGGCAGGCGGTGTGGCTATCGCCGCAAACGATGGTCGCGCCGGGCAGCGAAAAGCCCTGTTCGGGCCCGACGACATGGACGATCCCCTGTTCGGCGTCGGCATCGCCGATCAGCCGAATGCCGAATTCGGGCGCATTGCGTTCCAGCGCGGCAAGCTGCTGGGCGCTTTCGGCATCGGCGATTGGAATGCGCTGTCCGGCCGTGTCGCGGCGGGCCGTGGTCGGCAGGTTGTGATCCGGCACGGCGAGCGTAAGGTCGGGGCGGCGGACCTTGCGTCCGGCCATGCGCAGCGCTTCGAAGGCCTGCGGGCTGGTTACTTCGTGGACCAGATGCCGGTCGATATAAATCAGGCAGGTGTCATCATCGCGACGCTCCACCACGTGAGCGTCCCAGATCTTTTCGTAGAGGGTGCGCGGAGTCTCGGCCATGGCCTGCGCCATAGGCAGGGCAGGGGCCAATTTGCAAGCGCGCTGCTATTCGTTGCGGGTCCAGATCCAGGTTCCGGAGATCACCAGCACCGCGATCGAGATCAGCACCCACGGCCAGCCGATCGTGAACCAGGTAAAACCGACGCCAACCATCATCGCAACGATTGCCGAGATCTTGGCCCGGCGCGAAATCGCCCCGCGCTCGCGCCAATCGCGCAGCGACTGGCCGTAGTGCGGGTGATTGAGCAGGCGCTCCTCCAAGGCTGGATTGCTGCGGGCAAAGCAGAATGCGGCAAGGACCAGAAACGGGACGGTTGGGACAATCGGGAGAAAGGCTCCGGCAATCCCGAGCCCGACCGATAGCAGACCTCCGCCCAGGTAGAGGTGGCGCTTTACCATGTCACGATGCGGTCAGACGCCCGGCAGTCTCGCGCACAAGGGCGATCATGTTGGGCACGCCCTGGGTGCGGTTCGAGGAAAGCTGGTTCCTGAGATCAAACGGCGCAAGCGCGGCAGCGATGTCGGTCGCGGCGACTTCGGCGGCGGGGCGGTCCTGTACTGCCGAGAGGACCAGCGCGACGATCCCCTTGGTGATCGCGGCGTTGCTGTCGGCCAGGAAATGCAGGCGGCCATCGTCCAGCCGGGTCGGATAGACCCAGACCGAGGCCGAACAGCCGCGCACCAGCGTAGCGTCGGTTTTCAGCGCATCGGGCATCGGCTCAAGCTCGCGCCCCAGCTCGATCAGCAGGCGATAGCGTTCGTCGCCCTCCAGGAATTCATATTCTTCGGCGATGTCGGACAGGCTGCGCATCGGGTGGCATCTAGGGATGGAAAGGCCATGCCGCAACCGTTGTGCGGGGGCTTCGACAAGCTCAGCCTGAGCGGGCCTTTGCGAGAACAATACTCAAATTTCCGCTCGGGCTGAGCTTGTCGAAGCCGCAGGCGGCCGCAGGCCAACCCAGCTAGCCGCTCAACCCGCCGGGGCGGGTAAGGGCGTAGTAGATCACATAGAACCACGAGAGGACCCCATGGACGATCGCCCAGATGATCGACTTGTTGACGCTCCAGCTGATCGCGACCGCGATGGCAGTGCCGAGGCCGATCCCGGCCTTGGCGGCATCGTTTCGGCGCTCGCTCACAGATCAACCCCGGCGGCGATCGCTTCAAGCTTGCGGATCCGCTCCTTGAGGTCGGCAATCTCGATCCGCGCTGCGCCGTTGACGGCGCCGCCCTCGATCTCGGGCCGGTGCATTTCGAGCTCGCGGGTCTTGAGCGATAGCCAGCCTTGCCAGCCGCGCAGCGATGCCGTGGCCAGGATAGTGACCGACAACAGGGCGGTGGCGGCGATCAGGAAGTAGTCGCTGATCATGGCGTTTTCTCCCTCTTGGTTCCTCGTTTACCTGTCGCGCAGGCTTTCGATTTCATCGGCCAGGGCGCGGGTCTGGCGGTGATTGGTACTGTTCGCATCGGTGGCAATCCGTTCCAGCACGTGGATCCGTTCGCGCAGCGATTCGACTTCCTTTTCAAGCTCGTGCTCGCGCGCGCTGGGGGCGCTCAGCAGCGGATCGACCGGGGCGTCGCCATGGCGGTGCCGACCGCGTCCAAAGGGCATTCCGCTGCCGCCACCGGACTTGATCCGCTGCGTGCGGATCGAATACCAGGCGCCGATCCCGGCAATCACGATCAGGGTAGTTCCAAAATCCATCTTTTCCCTCCGGATCCTGTCAACGTGCGTCGGCGCGTTCGCGCAGATCTTCGATTTCGGCAGCAAGAGTGCTGCCCTTATCGGTGGCAATCCGTTCCAGCACCCGCAGGCGCTGTTCCAGCTGGGCAACTTCGCCGCTGCCCTTGCGGCCCTGCGCCTCGGCCAGGCGGACCTGAAGTTCCAACTCTTTCTCGCGGTGCTTGAGCCGCCGATTGTGAGCATCAAGCAGGATGCCAGAGATCGAAATCAGCCCAACAACCAGTGCGCAGAATGCCACAGCTTCGGGAAAGCCCATCACGCTTTGTCTCCGCTCCGCAGGTTCTCGATCTGGGCGGCGATGTTGACCGATTTGTCGGTCGCGATCCGTTCCAGCACGATCACCCGGTCCTCGAACATGGCCAGCCGTTCCTTCAGCTCGGCATTCTCGGCCTTGAGCGCCGAGACTTCCTTGCCGCCGCGATCGGTCTTGCCGCCCCATTCGTCTTCCAGGGCATAGCCGTGGCGGGCGCGGATCCAGTTGTTGATGATCCAGCCGCCGGTGCTGATCGCGATGATCCAGATCACGAATTCCGGTCCACCCCAGTTCATTGCACGTCCTTTCGCTCGATCCGCAGGGCCTCGATCTGCTGAGTCAGCTGATAGCCGCTGTCGGTGACAATCCGTTCGATGTTGCCGAGCCGGTCCTTGACGCTGCCCAGTTCGGCCCGCAGCTGCGCGTTCTCGGTGCTGAGCAGCTTGATCCGCTCGCCTTCCTCGCTTGAGGTCTTGGGATAGAGCTTCTGCCCCCAGGACCCGTTGAGCGGATAGCCGTTCTTGATCCGCATTCGGGTATCAAGCAGCCACGCGCCGCAACCGATCGCGGTAACGATCGCGATTATCGGACCAATGATGCGGACAACTTCAAAGATTTCATTCGGTTCCATCAGCCGAGATCCTTTTCACGCCGGTCAAGCAGGGCCTCGACCTTGCGGGCATCGCGCAGCGCCTCGATCTGGCTGGCGACGTCATAGCCCTTGTCGGTGACGATCCGTTCCAGCACGCGGACGCGCTGTTCCAATTCCGTGTTGTTGGCAGCGTATTGCGCGGCCTTCTCGGCAGTCGCCTTGATTTCCATCTCGGCGATCTTTTGCCTGTGTTTGGCCCATATCGCCGAGATCGGAATCATCATCGGCAAGCCCACTGTAATTGCGACGATTGCTATTGTCCCCAGGTCCATTTTGCTATTCCCTCAATTCGGATTTTCAGCGCAGGCGTTCGATTTCGCTCGAAAGGCGCGGGTTGCTGCTGACGTAGAACGTTTCGACTTCGGCCAGGCGGCGGTCGATCTCGCGCAGCTGGCCCTTCACTTCGCGGGCGGTGCGGGCGGGCGACTGGCGGACGCCTTGCCAGAACTGCTGCTCCTGACGGTCAACATATAGCTGCTGCGGCTTCTTGTCCGCCAGCAGACCGACCAGGAAATAGATCGGCAGAATGGCGCCGCCGGTCATGAACACCAGCCCCAGAAAGCCCAGCCGAACCCAGATCGAATTGATCCCGGTGTAATCGGCGATCCCGGCGCAGACGCCCATCAGCTTCTTGTTCGCCTTGTCTTTGTAAAAGCGGGTGCGCGGGCTGTTCATCGGTCTATCCCCTTCCTCGATGCCGGCTGGACCAAGTCCCCGGCCGGTTCGGCTACATACGGTTCGGCAAAGGTGCGGTTGAGGCTATCCGTATAGAGGTACGGAGGCTTCTTCTTGGTCACCAGCACGATCACGAAATACACAATCAAAACTATGAAATTTAATACGAAAAACAGTCCAACGAAGAGCAGGCGGAACCACAGGGGCTCGACTTTGAAGTAGTCACCCAGGCCAGCGCAGACGCCGGAAATCTTTCCATTGAACTTGTCCCGGTAGAATGTCCGGTAGCCCTGGCTCATCGGCCGCTCCGCAGTTTCGTCGGGGCTGCGGTGAGGTCATCCAGTGATGGGGCCTTGGCTGACCCATCGGTCAGTTGCCGGGCCTCGCGGAAGTCCGGATTGTCGGCGGCAACCAGCCGTTCGACAGTGTCCATCCTGTCATCCAGGCGGCGGGCCAGCTGGTAAAGATCTTCCAGCAGAGCCTCATCGTTAGTGGTCAGAGTCGGTGCGGTCTTCCACTTGGTGATATAGTGAAAAGTGATCCAGACTATGCCCAGGAGCGTGAAACCTAACGGGACAAAGATGTCTTCCACGGCTTAGCCCTCCTGTCCTTCGTCACCCTTGAGGGCGCGCTTCATCGCTTCAAGTTCCTCGTCGATCTTGTCCTGCCCGGCGAGCGCGGCGATCTCGTCGGCCAGGCTCGGCTTGCTTGACTGGTCGGCCAGGCTCAGTGCCTCGGCGCGGCCTTCGGCATAGTCGACCCGGCGTTCCAGCTGGTCGAAGCGGGCCATCGCCTCGTCGACCCGCTCGCTGGCCATCAGCGTGCGCAGCTTGACGCGGTTCTCGGCGCTTTCCAGCCGCGCGGCGATCGCACCCTGACGGGCCCGGGCTTCGCGCAGCCGGTTCTGCAGCTTTTCGATGTCGAGCTCGTAAGCGCGCAGCGCATCGTCGAGCACGGTGATCTCGGCCTTCAGCTGTTCGGCCATGTCAGCAGCCTTCTTGCGTTCGACCAGGGCGGCGCGGGCCAGATCTTCGCGGTCCTTGCTTAGCGCCAGCTGGGCCTTGTCGGCCCAATCGGCCTGCAGCCGGTCGAGCTTGACCGTGTGACGGTGCATTTCCTTCTGGTCCGCGATCGTCCGCGCCGCGCTGGCCCGCACTTCGACCAGGGTTTCCTCCATCTCGAAGATAATCATCCGGATCATCTTTTCGGGATCGTCGGCCTTGTCGAGCAGGTCGCTGAAGTTGGCGGCGATGATATCACGGGTGCGGCTGAAAATGCCCATCCAGGGTACTCCGGTGGAGGAAGAAAAAGTCGGGGTAGGGGTGCGGCGAAGACGTTCGACCTCGGCCTCGAAGCGCGATGCGCGCTGACGGGGGGACTGGCCGATCGGGCCGAGGTCGGTCTGGGCCGGAACACCCATGCGGCGGGGGGACTGGGTGCCGCCATCGGGGGTTGCTTGGGATTCCGGCCCAAGCGGGGAAAAGGGGTCATGTCCCATCTTGCGGTTCACCACCGGGCTCAGGCTTGCTGAGCCGTGGCGCCCTGGATCTGGGCGACGGTGGGTGCATGTTCGACCTGGCTGGCCAGGACGAGCAGGTTGAATGAGAGCATGGCCGCCACCGAAAGGACGATCGCCTTGTCGAGGGTGCTGGCCTTGTTGATCAGGTTGGTGAACATGATGTTCCTCCACAAATTGGATTTGTTCACCTATCAGCAAGCTGCGTGCCAAATGCACAAAGTGGCTGAAATCAGCGCCCTTCCAGCCCATTCGACGAACGACATGTAGTGGCCATTGCGCGATGTTGGGATTTTTCACTATATATTGGGCATGGAGCGCAATACCCAGTTCATTGGCCAGTCGACCGCCTTTCTGGATTCGGTCGAACGCGCCAGCCGCGCCGCGCCGATGGGCCGGCCGGTGCTGGTCATCGGCGAGCGCGGTACCGGCAAGGAACTGATCGCGGAACGCCTGCACCAGCTCTCGCGGCGCTGGGCCGAGCCGCTGGTCACGCTGAACTGCGCGGCCATGCCGGAAACCTTGATCGAGGCGGAGTTGTTCGGTCATGAGCAGGGTGCCTTCACCGGCGCTACCAAGGCCCGCGCAGGAAGGTTTGAGGAAGCCGACAAAGGGACGCTTTTTCTCGACGAACTGGCCACGCTTTCATCCGGCGCGCAGGAACGGCTGCTGCGTGCGGTCGAATATGGCGAGGTGACGCGGATCGGCTCGTCACGCCCGATCAGGGTCGACGTGCGGATTGTCGCGGCGACCAACGAGGACTTGCCGCGGATGGCCGACGAGGGCCGGTTCCGTCCAGACCTGCTCGATCGGCTGAGCTTTGAGGTGATCACCTTGCCGCCGCTGCGGGTGCGCGAGGGCGATATCCGGGTGCTTACCGAATATTTCGGCCGGCGCATGGCAACCGAGGTGGGCTGGGACGATTGGCCCGGCTTTTCACCGGCAGCGATGCAGGCACTGGAAGAATACCAGTGGCCCGGCAACGTTCGCGAATTGCGCAATGTGGTGGAACGCGCGGTCTATCGCTGGGATCTGTGGGACGAACCGATCGGCCATGTGGTGTTCGATCCGTTCGACAGCCCGTGGAAGCCGGCCGCGATGCCGCGTGCGCCGGAACCGGGGGGTAGCCCTCCGCCCGCCGCTGCCGCGCCTGCCGCTCCGACCACTGCCTATGACCAGGTCACTGACTTGCGCAGCGCGGTGGACGCGCATGAAAGGGCGATCCTCGAGCAGGCGCTGGCCCGCAACCGTTTCAACCAGCGCCAGACCGCCAAGGCGCTGAACCTCAGCTATGACCAGCTTCGCCATGCGATGAAGAAGCACGGATTGAGCGAGCGGACCTGAGCCTGCCGATTAGCCGATTGGTAACCGATTTTCTCTAAATGCCATGCCGTTGGGGAGGGTTGGTTTGATGCGTACATTCTTCCAGATCTTGCTGCAAACCCCGCGGGCGATTGGTTTCGTGCTGCTGATGGGAATCGTTTTCACGGCGACCATGCTGCGCACGCCAGGCGAAGATTCTGCCGCGCGCAAGGAAGCGTCCAACCCTTGGGGCAACAACGCTTCGTCTGGCTCTTCGACCCGTGCCTATTCCGCGAAATCGAGTTCAAGCTCTTCTCACGACCGGCGCGGCGATTCCTTTGAGGCGAGCGAACGCGCCAAGGACGAAGCTTTCCGCCGTCAGGTTATCCGCGAAATGCGCGAGGAATACGAAGCTCAGAACGGCCCGGTCGATACCGGCAACGGCTACTGACCCCGCTGGCCGAGCTCCGCCATGACTGCCATAACGCTGATCAAGCGCACCTTCGTTGTCATCGTCGCATTGGTCATGCTGGGCTTCTTCGCCCTGGCCGGAGTCACGACCTACTATGAAAACAGCCCCGAAGCGCGCGAGCGGCTTGAGCTGAGCGCCAAGTCGATCGAGGACGAAGTTGACGAGGACACCGGGTTCTGGACCACGCTGTCGATGCTGGTCGCGGCCTGGTGGGATTCCGACGAACTGGTCGACGAAGCCAAGCGTGAGAAAAGCGAAGAAGCCAGGGCGAGAGCCGATCGCAAACGCGATGAAGAAGCACGCCGCTTCAATGACAGCCAGTACGATTCCGGTTCAGACTATTACCCGAACGGCAGTTGAGGGATCCTTGTCCTACTTGGTCGCGTACTGCCCGGCCTTGGCGTCAAAATTGTTCCGGGCGAAGGACTTGGCAGCCGCTGAGGTCGCGAAGACCTCGTCCTGCATGGTACCGCTGACCAGCGGGTAGCCTTGCGAGTTGTAGCGGATATCGCGCACGGTCAGCCGAAACGTCCCGTCGTCCTGACGCTGGATCAGGAAGGGGCGGGGGATTTCATCGTTCATCGGCTTGTTCCTTTTCGCGTTCGCGTTGCGCCCGGGCGGCGCGGATTGCCTGCTCGCGCGCGGCCAGCGTCAGCCAGGCCGCGCGCGAACGGAGCAAAGTGTCGCGCTGGTTGGCGAGCGGGGTGTCGTCAGCTGCACGTTGGCAGCTTTCGGCTTGCTGGATGTAGAAACTTTCAGACATCATCGCCGCACTCGCCTTTCTGGCTTTTCAGCCCAGCACTTCAATTACGGCCAGACGGGTTTCTTCGCGCGTCAGCGGGAATTACCGGGACTGGCCGGAGAGCCGCGGGCCTTGGCCGCTGCGGCTTGGGACGATGCCGACGCGGGACATCCCGCGGCGGATCGCCGGTATCATGGTATGCAAAGTCATTGTTTTGTGGGGGCAGCCTCGGGCCGCCCCGTCCTTGTATTGTTGGAAAAGGCTAATGTCGCCGCTTCCCGTGTGGCCCCGTGGGGCCGCCGCCGGGGCCACGCTCGCGAAACACGATGCGGCCCTTGCTCAGGTCATAAGGAGTCATTTCCACACGAACCCGGTCGCCCACCACCGAGCGGATGCGAAACTTTCGCATCTTCCCGGCGGTGTAAGCGATGATCCGGTGCTCGTTCTCGAGCAGCACGCCGAAGCGGCCGTCGGGAAGGATTTCGTCGATCTGGCCATCGAGGGTCAGGAGATCCTCCTTGGCCATCGACTTAAGCCTGTTCGAGCTGCACGGCCGAAGTCTTGCCGCGCTGATCGGTTTCCAGCTCGTACTTGACGCGCTGGTCCTTATCGAGCGTGCTCATTCCGGCGCGTTCGACGGCAGTGATGTGGACGAATGCGTCGCCGCCACCCTCATCGGGAGCGATAAAGCCATAGCCCTTGTCGGTATTGAAAAATTTCACGGTGCCTACCGGCATAGTCTGTTCCTTTCACGAAACACGGTTTACCCGCCGACAAAAAGCGGCCGGCGGAGCGTAGAAGCGAGATAGGGAACGAAGAGGCGGGTAGGCCGAAAAGTTCCGTCGCAGGCGACGTTAGCCCGGCTGATATAGGCGCGAACCCTGCGGAAAGCAACCGTTTACCTTTTTAGGTTGCACTTATCCCGCAAGTTCAACGCGATCAGAGTAACGATAGGTCAATATCCGGCGAGCATTATTTCCGCGGAAATTGCAGCCGGAGCCAGTCCATGCCGATCCTGTCCCTGTTTATTGCCCAGGCCGGCGCGTTTGCGCCCGAACCTCTGGCCGATCCGTTGGCGGGAATCACTCCGGACTGGCAGCTCTGCGAACTAGCTGACGAGCCAGCCAAGACCTGCCGGATGATGAGCACTTTTGTTCGCGTTGCCGGCGGGCAGTTTGAAGCCACGGATAGGCTGTCGATAAATGGATTGCCCGGTCTGGTGATCGAGATAAAATCGAAAGCCTACGTCAAGAACGGAGCGCTATGCGGCATTGCCCGGTTGAAGGACCTGGAGGGCGCTCGGATCGTGCGGCATGTGGATGGCGCAACGGCCAGGCAGGAAGCAGCGGCAATTCAATCGCTGCGGTTTCTGTATCCGGTCGAAGGCAAGGAAGTCTGCTCCGCGTTCTATCCCGATGGCGTCAACTTCAGACTGACGGCAACTGCCAATGGCAAGCCCCTTCAGGTCGATGACATGGTATTCCGCTGGGTCCACAAGGACGATGGCTACACAGTGGCCGGCTGGCAGGGCGCAATCACAACGCCGCTGGGAACTTCACGGTAGCACTTGCAATCGGCGCCAAACGCGCCTAATTGCCGCTCATCCCGACATTGTGACTCAACGAAGGGGCTGGCGCCGAAAGGGGCCGGCGCGAAACTTCATTGTCACAGTGCTGCGGCAGATGGAGTTTCAATGGCGGATATCGCGCGCATTATCGAAGTTGTCGAGCCGGAGGCCAAGGCCCTCGGTTTCGAGCTTGTGCGCGTGCGCTATTTCAAGGGCGGAGAGATCGGCCCGCTGTCCGACGCCGAGGAATATACGCTCCAGATCATGGCAGAGCGACCCGATACCGGCCAGCTTGTGATCGAGGATTGCGCCGCGCTGTCGCACCGCGTTTCCGATGCGTTCGACGCGCTGGAGGAAAAGGGCGAGGTGCTGATCGCCGACGCCTATCGTCTGGAAGTCAGCTCGCCCGGGATCGACCGGCCGCTGACCCGGGCCAAGGACTACATCAACTGGGCAGGGCACGAAGTGCGCGTCCAGCTGGAAAATCCCGTCGATGGAAACCGCAAGTCGCTGCAAGGCGATCTGATCGGGATCGAGGGTGAGACCGTGACGCTGGACGACAAGAAGTCGGGCCAGGTCTCGTTCCCGCTCAGCGACATTCATTCCGCCAAGCTGGTCCTGACCGACCGGCTGATCGCCGCCACCCGCCCGCTGGATACCAGCGGGGCCGATGAAATTCTCGAAGAAGAACAGGAAGACTGAACATGGCCAGTCCGATTTCCGCCAACCGTGCCGAACTGCTCGCGATCGCCACCTCGGTTGCCAACGAAAAACTGATCGACAAGTCGATCGTGATCGAGGCGATGGAAGAAGCGATCCAGAAGAGCGCCCGCAACCGCTATGGCGCCGAAAACGATATCCGCGCCAAGCTCGATCCGCGCACCGGCGATCTGCGTCTGTGGCGCGTGGTCGAAGTGGTCGAAGAAGTTGAAGACTACTTCAAGCAGGTCGATCTCAAGCAGGCCGCCAAACTCGATCCCGATGCCAAGCTGGGCGACTTCATCGTCGATCCGCTGCCCCCGGTCGATCTCGGCCGGATCGACGCGCAGTCGGCCAAGCAGGTGATCTTCCAGAAGGTCCGCGATGCCGAGCGTGAACGCCAGTTCGAGGAATTCAAGGATCGCGCCGGCGAAATGGTCACCGGCGTGATCAAGTCGGTCGAATTCGGCCACGTGATCGTCAACCTCGGCCGCGCCGAAGGGGTGATCCGCCGCGATCAGCAGATCCCGCGCGAAGTTGCCCGCGTCGGCGAACGCGTCCGCGCGCTGATCCTCAAGGTCGAGCGTCAGAACCGCGGTCCCCAGATCTTCCTTAGCCGCGCCCACCCGGACTTCATGAAGAAGCTGTTCGAGCAGGAAGTGCCGGAAATCTACGACGGGATCATCACGATCCAGGCCGCCGCCCGCGATCCGGGCAGCCGCGCCAAGATCGGCGTGATCAGCCGCGACAGCAGCATCGACCCGGTCGGCGCCTGCGTCGGTATGAAGGGCAGCCGCGTTCAGGCGGTCGTCCAGGAAATGCAGGGCGAAAAGATCGACATCATCCCCTGGAGCGAAGATACCGCGACCTTCGTGGTCAACGCGCTGCAGCCGGCCACGGTCAGCCGCGTGGTAATCGACGAAGAGGAAAGCCGGATCGAAGTGGTGGTCCCCGATGACCAGCTTTCGCTGGCGATCGGTCGCCGCGGCCAGAACGTCCGCCTGGCCAGCCAGCTCACCGGCAGCCAGATCGACATCCTGACCGAGCAGGAAGCCAGCGAAAAGCGCCAGAAGGAATTCGCCGAGCGTTCGAAGATGTTCGAGGAAGAACTCGACGTCGACGAAACCCTCTCGCAGTTGCTGGTGGCCGAAGGCTTCAGCGAGCTGGAGGAAGTCGCCTATATCGAACTGGCCGAACTCGCCACGATCGAAGGCTTCGACGAGGAACTGGCCGAAGAGCTGCAGAGCCGCGCCCAGGAAGCTCTGGATCGCCGCGAAGCCGCCTACCGCGAACAGCGGCAGGGGCTGGGCGTCGAGGATGCCCTTGCCGAAATGCCCCACCTGACCGAGCAGATGCTGGTCACGCTGGGCAAGGCCGGGATCAAGACGCTCGACGATCTCGCCGATCTCGCCACCGACGAACTGATCGCGAAGAAGCGGCAGGAACAGCGCCGCCGCGATGGCAGCGCCCCGGCCCGCAAGGAACGCGAGCAGGACCGTGGCGGCGTGCTGGGCGAATATGGCCTCAGCGAAGAGCAGGGCAACGAGATCATCATGGCCGCGCGCGCGCACTGGTTCGAAGACGAGCCAGCCACAGAGGAGGCCGCAAATGCGGATTCCTCACAATGAGCCGCTAGGTTCCGCAGCCCCTGAAGCGCCCGAGCGGCGCTGCATCCTGACCGGGGACCACGGTTCCCGGGATGATTTGCTGCGCCTGGCGATTTCTCCGGACGGACTGGTCCTGCCCGATGCCCTGGCCCGTGCGCCGGGGCGGGGGGCGTGGATCGGCGTGTCGCGCGCCGACCTTGAAACGGCGCTGGCCAAGGGCAAGCTGAAGGGCGCCCTGGCGCGGGCGTTCAAGGGCGCCGCGCTGACGATTCCCGATGACCTGGCTGAGCGCGCCGAAGCGGCTTTGCTGCGGGCTTTCACCGAACGGCTCGGGCTGGAAATGAAAAGCGGCAAGCTGCTGCTCGGCTCCGACCGGATTGCCGAGAACGCACGGATGGGCAAGGTCACCTGGCTGGCCCATGCGGCCGATGCCAGCGAGGATGGCTCGCGCAAGCTCGATCAGGCCTGGCGGGTCGGGCGCGAACTGGAAGGATCAGGGGCGGCCGGGTTAACCTTGCCTCTGGACCGGGCGGCGCTGTCTGTGGCATTGGGCCGCGACAATGTCGTCCACCTGGCGCTGACCGACCCCCGATCGGCGGAAAGGCTGGAAGTCCCGCTCCGGCGCTTGCTGCGCTTTTTGGGGCAGGGCCATACGAACGATCAGGGCAATGGCGGGGAACCGGCCGATCCGGCTGGACCTGCGCCCGCGACGACAATTTGATATTTTGAAGGACTGGTTAGAGACATGAGCGATAGCGAAAACAAACCGACTTTGGGCCGCAAGCCGCTGGGTCTGAAGAAGTCGGTCGAAGCGGGCCAGGTCCAGCAGACCTTCAGCCACGGCCGCACCAACAAGGTGGTGGTCGAGGTGAAGAGCCGCAAGCTCATCCGCAAGCCGGGTGAAGCGGCGGTCGCGCCGCCGCCGCCGCCTCCGCCGCCCCCTGCTCCTGCGCCCGTCGCCGCAGCGCCCAAGCCGGCACCCCGGGCTTCGGCTCCGGCTGGCGAAACCCCGCAGGAACGCGTCGCCCGGATGCAGCGCGAAGCCGAGGAAGCGCGGCTGGCAATGCTGGAAGAGCAGACCCGGCGCGAATCCGAAGAGCGTCAGCGCGCGCTTGAGGAAGAACGCCGCCGCGCCGAGGAAAACCGCAAGGCCGAAGCCGAAGCCGCCGCCCAGACCTCAGCTGCGCCGGAACCCGCTGCGGAAGCGGCAGCTGAGCCCGCCGAACCGGCCGAGGACGAAGCCCCGCGCGACAACGCCGCACCGGCACCGCGCCGCTTCACGCCGGTGGCCGCGCCCAAGCGGCCCGAGGCTCCGGCCAAGAAGATCGCCCACCCGCGCGACAAGCAGGGTGACCAGCGCCGCCACGCCGGCAAGCTGACTGTCAGCCGCGCGCTCAATGAAGACGAAGGCGCCCGCGCCCGCTCGCTCGCCGCGCTGAAGCGCGCCCGCGAAAAGGAAAAGCGCGCGCACTTCGCCGGGCAGAGCCAGCCGCGCGAGAAGCAGGTCCGCGACGTGGTGGTGCCTGAAGCGATCACCGTGCAGGAACTGGCCAACCGTATGGCCGAAAAGGGCGCGGACCTCGTCAAGGCGCTGTTCAAGATGGGCATGATGGTCACCGTCAACCAGACGATCGACCAGGATACGGCCGAACTGCTGGTCGAGGAATTCGGCCACAATATCCAGCGCGTCTCTGAAAGCGATGTCGATATCGATACTGCGGCCGACGTCGATCCAGAGGATTCGCTGAAGCCGCGTCCGCCGGTGGTGACGATCATGGGCCACGTCGATCACGGCAAGACCAGCCTGCTCGATGCACTGCGCGGGACCGATGTGGTCAAGGGCGAAGCCGGCGGCATCACCCAGCATATCGGCGCCTATCAGATCAAGACCAAGGGCGGCGAACTGATCACCTTCCTCGATACCCCGGGCCACGAAGCCTTCACCGAAATGCGCCAGCGCGGCGCAAACGTGACCGACATCGTGATCCTGGTGGTGGCCGGCGATGACGGGCTGATGCCGCAGACGATCGAGGCGATCAACCATACCAAGGCGGCCGGCGTGCCGATGATCGTGGCGATCACCAAGAGCGACAAGCCGGAATTCAACCCGCAAAAGATCCGCGAACGCCTGCTCGAGCACGAGATTCTGGTCGAGGCGATGTCGGGCGAAGTGCAGGATGTCGAGGTTTCGGCCAAGACCGGGGCCGGGCTTGACGATCTGATCGAGAAGATCCTGCTGCAGGCCGAACTGCTCGAACTGCGCGCCAATCCGGATCGCGCCGCCGAAGCAACCGTGGTCGAAGCAAAGCTCGACAAGGGCAAGGGGCCGCTGGCGACGGTGCTGATCAACCGCGGTACGCTGAAGGTTGGTGATATCCTGGTCGTCGGCACCCATTCGGGCCGCGTCCGCGCGATGCTTGATGACAAGGGCCGCCAGATCAAGGCCGCGCCGCCGGCATTGCCGGTCGAGGTGCTCGGCCTTGGCGGCGTGCCGATGGCCGGCGATACGCTGACCGTGGTCGACAACGAGGCCCGCGCCCGCGAAGTCGCCGCATTCCGTCAGGAACGCGCCACTGCCAAGCGGACCACTTCTGCTCCGGCCACGATCGAGAACATGTTCTCGGCGCTGTCGGCAAAGCATGCGGTGATTGAATATCCGGTGGTGATCCGCTCGGACGTTCAGGGCTCGACCGAAGCGATCGTCAATGCGCTGGGCAAGCTGTCGAACGACGAGATCAAGGTCCGCATCCTGCAATCGGGCGTGGGTGCGATCACCGAAAGCGACGTGGCTCTGGCCCAGGCCAGCGGTGCGCCGATCATCGGCTTCAACGTCCGCCCCAATGCCAAGGCGCGCGAACTGATCGAACGCCAGAAGGTGCACCTGAAGTACTTCGACGTGATCTATCACCTGACCGAGGAAGTGGCCAAGGAAATGGCCGGCATCTGGGGTCCGGAGCGGATCGAGCACGTCGTCGGACGGGCTGAGGTCAAGGAAGTGTTCCCGGCCGGCAAGCGCGACAAGGCGGCAGGTCTGCTGGTGCTCGAAGGTGGGATCAAGAAGGGCCTCTACGCCCGTCTTACCCGCGACGATGTCATCGTTTCGAAGACCACCATCGCCTCGCTGCGCCGCTTCAAGGACGACGTCCCCGAAGTCCGTGCAGGTCTGGAATGCGGCGTCGTGCTGCAGGACACCAACGACATCAAGCCGGGCGACATGCTCGAAGTGTTTGAGGTCGAGGAGCGCGAACGGACGCTGTAATCGATGGCCGAAAGCCGCGAACGCAGGAAGCCCGAATCCAGCTCTGAGGCGAAGCCGAAGAGCTGGTGGGCGCGCAATGGCGGAGCGGTCAAACAAGGTGCGGACGCCGGATTTTGGTCCGGTTGCCTGCCAGTATTGGTCGTGATGCTTGCGTTGCCTTTGGGATTATTCTTCTGATGTCCAGCCAGTCCGCCACCCCCGAAACCCGCTCGGTCCGTCTGCTCAAGGTGGGGGAGCAGGTGCGCCATGTGATCAGTGAACTGCTCAGCCGGCAGATGGTCCATGACGATGTCCTGACGGCCCACGCGGTTAGCGTGACCGAGGTGCGGATGAGCCCGGACCTGCGCCATGCGACCGTCTTCGTGAAGCCGCTGCTGGGGGCGGACGAGGAGATCGTGCTCAAGGCGCTGCGCACCCACACCGCCTATTTCCAGAAGGAAGTGGCCGGCAAGCTGCGGCTCAAATATGCCGCGCGGATCAAGTTCCTGCCAGACGAAAGCTTTGACGTCGCCGAAAAGATCGAGACCTTGCTGCGCGATCCCAAGGTCCAGCGCGATCTGGGCGAGGATTGACTGACTTGCAAAGGCCCTGCGGAGCTGCAAGTCTAAATGCCTGACGAGTCAGGAGAATGCCAATGCACCGGTTCTTGACGGCCCTTGTTGCCTTGTTCTGCCTGTTGCTGGCGAATCCGGCTTTGGCCCGAGAAGCGCAGCCTGGATTGTTTATCAGTCCGGGTGAGGCCTGGGCTTTCAAGGTGGTGAACGGCCAGCCGGCCGAAGCCCGCAAACTGTCGCCCGATGACAAGCTTGCAAAAGGCGAGATTGTTGCCAGTTTCTCGGAAGATGGTTCGATGTTGAGGGTTCGAAACAGCGGGGACGTGTCCTTCAACTATCAGGCCTTCATTTCCCGAAATCCTGAGGACAAGGGCAAGCGAACCTCGGTTTGCACGCTCATCCCCAACGTCGCGATGATGGAAAGCTGGCCTGGCGGATTGCCGGGGTTGCGGCTCACAAATTTCTCCGATGCCGGAGAAGGGATGATCTGCGCCTGATTGGCGACTAGTCCGGCACCAGCCGGGCCTGGATCGTGATCGCGACCTTCTTGCCGACGATCAGGCCATAGGATGTCATTCCGAAATCGCGGCGGTTGATCGTGGTCGTCGCGGTCAGGTTGATTGCCTGCTGGCCGCTGGCCCGGGACGGCGGTTCGGCAAAGGTCACCGCCAGGCTGACCGGACGGGTGATCCCGCGCGCGGTCAGTTGTCCATCGACCCGCGCCGTAACCGGCCCGGTCATCGCCATACGGCGACCGGAAAAACGGATCGACGGATGGTTGGCGACATCGAAGAAGGCCTTGCCCTTGAGGTAATCGGTGTCGGTCTTGCTGCCGGCCGTCATCGCGCGGGCATCGAGGTCGACTTCAAGGTCGATCGTATCGAGCCGGTCGGGCGAAAGCCGGATCGACCCGCGCATTGCCGGAAACTGCGCGGTCTTGTGGCCAAGACCAAAGTAGGAAACCCGCGCGCTGACTTGCGAAGAGGCGCTGTCCAGCCGGTAACGATAGGCCGGGCCGGCCGCAGCCGTGGTCAGTATCAGGAGCAGGGCAGCGCAGAACCGCATCGGCATAGGCATTATCGGCGCGGATTGGGCTTCCCCGCCGCGCCTGTCAATCGCTCTGGCCTTTTCGCTGTGAACCCTTATCTGACAGCCTCATGGCCAAGCTCTATTTCTACTATGCCAGCATGAACGCGGGGAAATCGACCACGCTGCTGCAGGCGAATTTCAACTACCACGAACGCGGCATGACGACGATGCTGTGGACCGCTGCCTTGGACGATCGCGGCGGGGACAAGGCGATTGAAAGCCGGATCGGCCTGCACGCCGATGCCCACCGCTTCGATGCCGCGACCGACCTGTGGGACCGGATCGGCGCGGCGAACCGGGTCGAACCGCTGGCCTGCGTTCTGGTCGACGAGGCGCAGTTCCTGACCCAGCAGCAGGTCTGGCAATTGGCGCGGGTGGTGGACGAGGCCGGCATTCCTGTGGTCTGCTATGGCCTGCGCACCGATTTTCAGGGCGAACTGTTCCCCGGCTCGGCTACCCTGCTCGGCATTGCCGACAATCTGGTCGAACTGAAAGGCGTATGCCACTGCGGCCGCAAGGCCAGCATGAACCTGCGTGTCGATGCCAGCGGCGCGGCGGTCAAGCAGGGGGCCCAGACCGAGATCGGCGGCAACGACCGCTATGTCGCATTGTGTCGCAGGCACTTCACCGAGGCATTGGAAGGATGAGCGGGGCAATGCGCACTATCGCAATTGGAGTGTTGCTGGGCCTCGGCCTCGCCGACACCGCAGCTGCCAGGCCGGCCCCGGAATGGCCGAAGCTGGGGGTGGAGACCAGTCTGGTCTTTCCCGACCGCACCGTGCGCCTGTTTGAGCCTGATGGCGATACCGGGCTTTGGCTGATGGACCGGCAGCGCCGCTGGTATTACCTCACGCTGGCCGAGCCGTGTGCGGGCCTCAGTTCGGCCGGCTCGATCGGCTATCACATGCGCGGCCCATCGCACCTGCGCCGCTCCAGCTTGATCCTGGTCGATGACGAGAAGTGTCTTGTGACGAGCATGGTCACCGCGGCCAGGCCCCTGCCGCGCAACGAACGCGAGATTGCGCGGCAAGCGGCCGCAGAAGGTACCCAGACCCCATGAACGATACCCTGTTTCAGGTCGCCGCGCTGATCATCCCGCTGATCATCGCGATCGTGTTTCACGAGGTCGCCCACGGCTGGACCGCGCGGGCGCTGGGCGACAATACCGCGGCCAACCTTGGCCGGCTCAGCCTCAACCCGATCAAGCACGTCGATCCGTTCGGCACGATCATCCTGCCGGGCATGCTCAAGCTGGCCGGCCTGCCGGTGTTCGGCTGGGCCAAGCCGGTGCCGGTGATCAAGGGCCGCCTGCGCAACCCCCGCCGCGACATGATGATCGTCGCCGCCGCCGGGCCGAGCAGCAACCTGATCATGGCGCTGATTGGCGCGGTGCTGCTGGGGCTGTTTATGCGGGTCTATGCGGGACAGGGCGAACCTTCGCTGGCGATCGGATTTCTGGCTGCCAACCTGGTCAACTTCATCTTGCTCAACGTCTTCCTCGCCCTGTTCAATCTGCTGCCGATCCCGCCGTTCGATGGTGGTCACATTGTCGAAGGCCTGCTGCCCCCACAGGTCGCGCGCAAATATGCCGGGCTGCACAACAAGGCGCTGCTGATCATGATCCTACTGTTGGTGGTGGTACCGTATCTGGTGCCCAGCCTGAACATCGTCAGCTGGCTGATCTTGCCGCCGGTGCAGTGGCTGTCGGAGCACTATATGGCGCTGGCCGGGCTGATTGCCGGACGCTGAACCTATGCCCCACGGCTGGATCATTCTCGACAAGCCGCATGAGCTTGGCTCGACCCAGGCAGTCGCGGCGGTCAAGCGGGTGTGCCGCGAGGCCGGGTTGGGCAAGGTCAAGGTCGGCCACGGCGGCACGCTCGATCCGCTCGCCACCGGGGTCCTGCCGATCGCGCTGGGAGAGGCGACCAAGCTGACCGGGCGGATGCTCGATGGCAACAAGGTCTATGCCTTCACCGTCGCCTTCGGGGCGGAGACCGACACGCTCGATCTGGAAGGCAAGGTAATTGCGCAAAGCGACGTGCGGCCTTCGCGGGCCGAGACCGAAGCCGTGTTGCCGCGCTTTACCGGGCCGATCGAGCAGGTTCCGCCGGCATATTCGGCGCTGAAGGTTGATGGCGAACGGGCCTATGATCTGGCCCGAGCCGGGGCGACAGTGGAGCTGCAGGCGCGTGCCGTGACAGTTTACACTCTTAAGCCCCTCCCCTTCAGG
>NZ_DJUW01000011.1 GCF_002440635.1 Novosphingobium sp. UBA6272
CACCAAACCGGCAGCAGGCCAGCTTCGACCACCCTCGCGAGCATGGCGTATTCGCTCACGCCGCGCTTGGCGGCGAGCCCGGCCAGCACCCGGTATTGCGACGGATTGAGGCGCACCGTCTGCGCCCGCGCGTTCACCGGGCTGCTCCTGCCGCGATGCGATCCGCCATCTCCTGAAATGGCGGAATTGCGCTACAATGAGGGAGACGGGCATTTGCAGATGCTATCCGCATCCCGTCAAACCCGCAGGACTGCTCGCTGCACGCGTGCGTGGGGTGTGTAGTCAGAATCGGGGCCCGATGCATCGCATCGTGGCCCTTGATTCTACCGGTTGATTGCGCCCTATCGGTCATTGGAGCCTTGCTCCTCGGGCCAGTCGGACCAGGTCTGGAGCGCGACCATATGGCGCGCGGTGTCGTCGTCGTGCGACCGGTCGCGGAGCCTTCGCGGATCGAATTTGTAGGCAGCGCTGGGATGCTGATCGGCCCAGCGACGCAGCACGCTATCGATCGCGCTGCGCAGTTCGTTCGCGATATCGTTGGTCTCGGCGGGATAGATAATGAACCAGCGCGAGCCGTCGAAAAGCTGGCTGCCAAGCGCGTAGCCCCGGCCATCATTCATGAAGCAGGGGCCTTCGACTTCGAGCGAGGTATCGTGCCCTGAAAAGCGCTCGACGATCGGGCGTTCGCCGCTTCGCCAATGGCGCAGGGCATAGCGAAACGCACTGCCATCCTGGTTTCTCTGGCAGATGAGATCGACGAGTTCGCCGATGCGTGCCGCTTCGGCTGGGCGAACGGTTTTGATGATCAGGCCGCGCTTACGCAGGGCCGACTTGATCCGTGAACAGATAGACATGGGTGAGACTTTCTGCGGGCCACTGCCCGCCAAACGAGGGTCAGTAGCGGCGCAGCGGCAGGCCGCTGATCCATTCTGAAATGTCGGAAGCGCGCCAGCGGATGCGGCCAGCGCCAAGGTCAACGGGAGAAGGAAACTGGCCCGTCTGGATGCGCCGCCAGATGGTCGTGCGGCTCCGGATGCCAGTGAGGTGAAGCACCTCCTGGCAGGTCAGCAATTCAGGGGTATTCATGACACGGTCCTTGGGAGGGAGGGGTGTCACAGGGACCGGATTGACCGGTCACGAGGAAGCTTGCGGGCCACGCTGCCCCGCCGATCCTGAAGGCGGGAGAGCGACTTTCCTCGAAACAGGAACTCCCCGTTCCCTGTGACAAGTTGATGGCTAAATCCGATTCGTTCTGTAGGAAAGAACAAAAATAGAACGAACTGCGTTGCGCAATGCATTTGAGACGATATGGGAATGCATGCGGACGAAAGGGAACGCAAATGGACCGGAGAAATTTTTGAGAGGGGGCTCCAGTTGGTTCCGAATCCGCTGCTGTGCGCTACATTTACGCTCCTTCGCGCACCCTTTGCGCCGAATCACATCAATTGGGCGTGTTTTCGATTGAACCAGGCCTCGTTGGCAAACTCTTCACCAAGTGCGGCGAAAAATCCTATGCAATCTCCATTTCGCCGATCGCCGCTCGAGGAAAATTTTGGGCCGCCTGGAAGCTCAAGTTCGTTCATGTCGTTCCCAAGGGATTATCCGGAGCTGTCAGCCCGATGAACTGCTCTCTAAACGGCAGAAATTCGCCTTGGGTGCGCATAGTCGACTGGCAAGCGACTGCCACTTGGCCAACGTGGCCGAGCGGCGTTCTCGGTAAGTCTGCCGATCGACGAGGTTGCGCTCGTAGTGGACCGAGGCGAATTACTGCGCTGTCTTCATCCACAAGCATTGCATCGCCCGCTTCGTCGTCACGAAGCTCTCAAGGCTTTGACCCTCGTGATAGACGGCCCGCCACAAAGAAGTCATCTCGCCATTGAGCCTGAAGTAAATCTCGTTCGAGTGCCAGCGCCACTGCCGCTAGCCTCGCGTATGGCTTACCCGCTAGCAGCGGATGTCGGCGGCGATCAGTAGACCGAACCGGGTCCACCACAGCTTTACCATCTCATTGCATAGATCGATGCCGCGCTCGACGAGTAGATTTTAAACATTCCGCAGGCGCAGCGGGAAGCGAACGTACATCATGACCACAAGGCGGATTACCCCGGCCACGGATGAAAATCGCGAAACGGATTATGTGGCTCAAGACCACGTGTCATTGGCTCTACTCACCTATCGCGCTGCGCCAATCCGGTGCAATCCCTTTGAGAGGGTCATCGCGATTACGAGAAGCTTGACTCTCACCGGCAGTTCCGCTCCGTCACGAACTTCAGATTGAGGGGGAGCAACATGAACAGTTCTGCTGGCGCCGCTAGTCATGTTCAGCCGGCTAATCTTGATTTTAGCTGGGTCGATCAATTGTTTCAAAGTGGTGTCAACACTGTGATACTTTGGGTACTCGTTCTCGCGACGTTGTTCCAAGTTCTCGAGATGGTCGGGTTCCTTCCGGCTTGGGCATCAAAATGGATAAACCGGAATAGACTTCGCGAGACGATGCGTCTTCTTAAAGAATTCGGAGTGGACGTCGACACGCCGAAACGAGCCAACCAAGCGGCACGACTGGAACAGATCGCTGGCGACAATCTTGCCGAGCGCGTGCACAAACGGCTGGCGACGACGAAGATCGGACACAAGGTCGTGGTGGGATCGCAGGTTGCGGTAAAGGGAGATCACTATTTCGACCTGATGGGCGCGACGGCGGACCTGAGCCTGGCGCGCGTGTTCGCACGCGACCTTTCCGCGCTGTGGCGGACTCTGACCGGCGTAGGGGGTACGATCGCGAACAGTGAATTCGATTTCGTGGTCACGCCCAAGAGTGGTTCACCACTCCTGGGAGCGTGCTTCGCGGAATTGCTCAAGAAACCCCTGCTGCTTCACAACCCGGACCATAAGTTCAGGTCCGACCCGACCGATCCTCGCGCGATGTTCGACTTCGCCGAGCTGCCTGCGTTAGGAAGCAAAGGGCTGATAGTGGACGACAGCAGCACGGGCGGAGGAAAGGCCTTACGCCTCATCGACGATCTGCGAGCATGCGGATGGGAAGTCAGTGATTTTCTGGTCGTGTTCGAGCCGCAACTGAAGGTGAAAACGGGCGACAATGCCGCGGCTCGCCTCGCTCCTAAGGGGGTCACGCTTCATTCAATCGTGACGACGTGAGCCGATGCTGAAGGCGATCGTCACCGGAGCCTATTCTACCGGAAAATCCACCCTGATCCGCGCCCTTGGCACCGAATTGCGCAAAGATGGGCTGACGATCGTCGAGCTCCCCGACCTCGCCCGGTCTTGTCCTTTCCCCCTCAACGAGGCGCAGACCCATTCCGCGAGTTTATGGCTGTTGACCACGCAGATTTCCCGGGAAATCGAAGCGTCACGCGGTACCGAGACAATCATGCTGTGCGACCGCGGCGTGCCCGACATCCTCGCACATTATGGCGAGCACGTTCAATATGAGGATGATCCGTGGTTCACCTCCGTGAGCCCGCTTTCGGAACGATGGATTTCAACCTACGATGTCGTCCTGTTCTCGCAGGTAGACGAGAATATCCCCATCGCCGTTGATGGCCTGCGATCAGAAGATCCGTCCTACAGACGACTGCTAGGCGCGCGTGCAACAGAGGTTCTCTCGACCCGAGCCGATGCCGTCGTCCTCGCGCACGACCCTGCGGAACGCGTTCATCAGGCGCGCGAAGCTATCTGGCTGGCGCTTTCGTGGTCGCGAAGCTCGCAGAGCCTGTGAATGACCAAATCTACGATCTCGGAGGCAATCTCGAGTGGAGCGCGGAGCTGATCGTCCTTGATGGTCTGGACGGTTCGCCAAGGTCCCGACAATCCCAGTTCGGCGATCGCCGAATAGTTCAGACGAACTGCACGCTGAAGCGCCATGTCCGCTTCATGCTCATCGTATTGACGATCGGTGTAAGAGCGCTTGTCCTTCAGTTTCATCAGACGCTGCGCCGCATCCAAGGGCGTATCCAGATAGATCGACAGGTCAGGGGCAGGAACAGCGAATGCCTCGGTCTCGAGCGCGTAGATCCACCGCATGAGCGCAACGCTTTCCTCCGGCGTCACCTTCGAGGCCTGATAAACCATGTTTGAGGGTATGTACCGATCGAAGACCACGACATCGTGGGCTTTCGCCGCCTCGGCTATCACGGCGACGGACTCAAAACGATCGAGTCCGTAGAGCACGGCCGCAGCCTGCGGCGTAACTGGCACCGGCATGCGCCCTGACAGGAATTCGCCCAGCGTCACGCCGCCGACTGTGTCCTTGTATCGAGGAAACGAGATAACCGTTGCCGACAGACCTCGCGCCAGCAGCGCTGCCTTGACATTCTCGGCCGCTGTCGCCTTTCCCGCCCCGTCAGCACCTTCGATTGCAACGAGCAGGCTCATGCTGCGGCCCGCGCAGACAGGTTGTGATAGCCCGCCAACACAAAGCGCACGAAGCGCTCGCTCGCATCCGTCGCTTTAGCCAGTGCAGCGATCCGCTCCGATCTCATCGCCGCCGGGAGGAACAGAAGACTATCGCTGCAATCTCGTGCATAAAGGAAGATGCGGAGCAGAGCTGCCAGCGAAGTGGGCCCATCGCGTCGCGCCAATGACGCCCCTTCCACCGCAAAGCCGACGGCAACGTCGTCATAATGAATAGGGGTGTCCGATTTGTCAGTCGCAACGAATTTCAGTTTCAGGCCATTGATGAGAATGTCTTCCTCACCAACGCTGTCCGGCGCGCCTTCCAGCAGAGCTGAAAGATGGATTATTGCGGCCTCGCGGATCTCCTGCGCCGTCATGCTCGACGCGACGGCGTCGGCAGATGGCGAACTTGCGTCTGATCCAGCGATGCGATCAATGGCGTCGTTCAACAATTTTCGAAGTCCTTTCGTAGCGGTCTGTAGCATAGCCCCGTTTCAAGTCATCCGCCATCTTGGCCGTCACACTCTGCTACCATCATGTTGATCCTAGCCTGCCCTGGCCTCGCCGGCCCGCTGCAGGCGGCCTACGCCGAATTTGGAGAGATGGTGCATAGCGACGACGTGCTGCCGGGCCCTCCGGAAACACCGCCTGGTGCTTTGCAACCCGACCCGAAGCGCTACTTGGAATTCGCGGAGCGTGCGACGGATGTCCCGCTTGCACTGGTGGAACTGCGGCGGGTTTTGATCGCCAGGCTGGATGTCTGCGCGCGCGCGCTTGAGGAAGTTACGACCACGAGGTTGACTGGCCCTCTCTCTCTCATGATGGATCGCTGCGATGGTCCAGTATTGCGGATGACATGGTACCCGCCGGGATATGTGGGAGAAGTGAATCAACCCCACACCGACATCGACCTATTCACGATCTTGCCGGCCGCCACGCAACCGGGACTGCAGAGACGCGCAGGCGATCAATGGCTCCCCATTGCGATCGGCAAAGATGAGGTTGCCGTGATGACGGGCGAGATCCTGCAAGAGCTTGGCGTTGCGCCAGCGATTGAACACCGCGTTCTTGGGAGCGGCCAACAGCGGATGTCTGTTTCACTGTTCGTGAACGCCGACCCGGACCTCGTCGTTCGCCAGGATTTTCGTGCAGGCGATCTGATGAAGCGGCGATTTCAATCGGTGCGACAGGTGGGTACGTAAGATGAACGATCCCCAGCCACGATTACAGTCCGCTAGCCTTATCGTGCTACATCGATCGTCTCCGAAGCTGCTCTGCGTTCTCCATCCTACCTTCAGGAAATGGATGTTTCCGGGGGGCAAGGTCGAAGCTGGCGAGTCGCCTCATGATGCCGTGCTGCGCGAGATAGCCGAAGAGGTCGGCCTGTCGATCGTTTTGTCGGATCTCTCGGACCTTCCCCTCTGGGAACACGAAGGAAATGTCCGTTTGCCGCAACCACTGGCGATCATCCAGGAAACGACCTCCAATGGCTGCGCGATGTACGTCGACTTCGTTTTCGTCGGCGTCAGTCGCGAGACGACGCCTAGGCTCAAAAGCGAGGTGATGGAAGCTAACTGGTTTGACTATGCCGCACTGACCCGTCTCGACACTGCGTTTCCCATCAAGCAAATGGCGGCGGAGGTATTTGAACGAATCGACGTAATTCGTGCCAGCACACTCCCCAATTCGTCGCGGTACGTATAATCTGTGAATGACAATGCCTTAAAACCAAATCGTGTGAAATTTCGAGAAAGAGAAAATCTATGTCCGACACTGGCAAGTTCTGCTGTTTCAACTGTCCTGACAACGGTCAGGAATTGAAGCGGCTGAGCGACCGGTGTCCTGACTGCGGCCGCGAATACGGCTTTCCGCTGACCTCGACGCCGACATCGATCGGCGATTTCGACGTCGAACGGCCGCTCGGGCGCGGTTTCTACGCCGCGACCTTCGTCGCCCGGCCGAGGACCGGCCTCAACCGCGCCTTGCGGGTCCTCAAGGTCGCGCCGGTCGCCATGTACGAAAAGTTCGACAAGGACTTTGCAGCTGAGTCCGCGCGCCACTCGGAGGTTGCCGATGGCGCGGATCATGTCGTGGCCGTTGACGACATCTTCGACGCGGACATCGACTTTGCGGGCCTCGTCCTGCGCTGCCATGTCGCGGTGCTTCAGTTCGTGGATGGCGACACCCTTGCAAAATATCTGTCGGGCGCGCGACCGCTAACGGCGCCGGAGGCCGCCCAGATCGCCTGCGACCTGTTCCGGATGAAGGAGGAGTTTGAGCGCCTTCTGGTCAACCACAACGACCTGCACGCGGGCAATATCATCGTCGAGGAGCTTCCACCCGGGCGAAGACGTGCCGATGCCATCGAGCCCGCTATCCGGGCCGTGGCGATAGACCTAGGTTCGGTCGCCGGCGATCGGCGGTCCGGGGGCGGCTACACGGGTGACCTGCACTGGATCGGACACCATATTCTCGCGATGGCCGACCGGCTCCTGTCCGGCGGCGATACCGCACCTGATCTGGACAAGCGCATCGGGCTGAAGCTGCACGGGATCGCTCAAGGCCTGGCTACCGCGACCGAGAACCAGCGGACACCTGTGGCCTCCGACATGATTACCGGCATCCGCGAGCAATACCATCGTACCGCGGAAGCATGGCGTCCGTGGCGAAATCAAACCGTCCTGCGCACTTTCGACCAATCCTACAACGCGCAGACGCTCGATGCTTGGTATGTGCCGCAGCTGATCGTCGATCCCGACGGAGCTTGGTTGAGGAAAGTCAGTTCGCCAGGCCCTCTCGTTATGACGGGAATGCGTGGTTGCGGAAAGACCATGCTGCTCCATTCGTTGCAGTTTCATGCCCGCGCCGCCGTCCTTCCGAAGGAGGAAGATGCGGCCGCCCTGAAGCGGGTGAAAGAGGACGGGTACGTCGGCCTCTTTGTCTCAGCCCAACGGCTGATCCCTGTCGATCCTCGAGCCGACCGGCCTTCGACCGAGGAACTTTTCGCTCGCCTGCTGGTCGCCTACGCGGCCCAGGCGGCGAGAGCGATGGCCCATCTCGAGGATCTTGCCAAGGATGCCATCGCGTTCGACGCGGGCGTCGGACTTCTCCATGCAGTCTGCGAATCACTCGCACCGCGACCTGAACTCGAACAGCCATCCACGATCGAGCATCTCGAGCGATGTCTAAGCGACCTGCTGATCAGGGTCAGCCGCAGCGATTCTGGTTTGCGATTGGCAACCAATCCTAACACCGCGTTTCCTCTGCTCGCAGACGCGATCCGCAAAGCGGCCCCGATCTGGCACGATGCGCAGATCCTTTTCCTCCTCGATGACGTCTCGACCCGCTACCTCGATGCCGATCGCATCGAGGAACTGCTCTCGGCGCTGCTGTTTCAGCACTCTCATTGCGCATTCAAGCTAACCTCGGAAGCGCAGACGATCTTCCTCAGCCTTAAGTCTCCTGGGCAGGTCCACCCGGCTGCTGCCGGCCGCGATTTCACGACGTTCGATCTGGGGGCCGAAGTGCAGACCCGGCTGAAAGATCGAAGCGGCAAGACCTTCGTCACCGAGATTCTCGATGCACGCGCCCGGCTGTTTCCTGGGCATCCCGGGCAAAGCTCCGCAAACGTGCTCGGAGATAAGGATCTCGAGTCCATAGCCCGCGCCATAGCCGAGACGCGTACACGCTCGCGAGAGCGCAAACGGCTTTACCATGGACTTCGGGCGCTGGCGGGCGTCTGCGTCGGAGACATCGGCGCGGTAATCCAAATATATCAGGAAATCCTCACCGGTAGCGGAATCACGCTGCCGGTGCAGCCGGAACGACAGCATGAGGTGTTTCAGGATTTCTGCGCGCGCCACCTTTACAGCCTCGACCGCAGAGGCAGCGATCTCAAGCTGGTAGCGCTTCAGTTCGCAGAGGCTTCGCATCAGCTGCTGATGGAGTCCGGGCGGGAGAAGCCGACGGGCAGGATCAGGCAGTACACCTCACTCTATGTGCGAGTGACCGCAGGCGAATTGCAGGAACAGATGACGAGGCTACGCGAGCTGGTCGATGCTGGCGTGTTCGTGTTCACAGGAGGCACCGCCCGGACCAAGACGCACGATTCCGATCCGGTCCAGCAGTTCAAGCTGACGTTTCGAAAAATCTACGGCCTGGCAAACTTCATCGGACTGTCCGATCGCGACCGGTTCGAGCTGTCGGGCGAGGATTTGCAGCGATGGCTCAAGGAGCCGACGGCGGGACGGGAAATTCTCCTGCGCAACCTTTCCACTGCTGCGCCCGAGAGTGAGGACGAACCTTCCTCAGATGACATAGCGGAACGGCCAATCGAACATGCCCAAAGGGCGACGCCGGAGAGCCAGGCGACGCAGATGGACCTGCTGGCCCAGCTCGACAGTTCCTCCGGACCTTCTGACCAGGATAGCCTGCCGATGGTCTTTCCGCCGGCGCCGGCCGTGCATGAAGTGGCTTCTGAGGACCTAGCAAAAACAACCGTAGACGACCTCATCATCGGGTTAGGATTCGAGGACAGAACTCCGGAATCCTTGATGCGGACATTGACTTGGTTGAGACCTCGACGGGTGATTGCCATCCGGTACGACAATCCAGGGCACGGTGACGACATGCGCAAGGCGATCACTGACCGGGGCATTTCCCTGGAGGAGGTTGCCTATCCGGACTTTTCCGACGGCTCCGGCCCGGCGCTCGAGGGCCGCACGATGGTCGACATCACCGGTTTGGCAAAGCCCGCCCTGTTTACTGCGGTTCGCGCGGGCCTTCGCGCGGAAAGGGATCTCATCATCGCCTACACCGGCGCGGACGAATACTATCCGCTCGAAGAGGACCTTCGCAAGGTTCTCGAAGCCTACGGCGCTTCGGATCCCCATCAGCTGCTGACCGCGCTGCGAGGCGTGCTGACGGGCGAGAGAGGCCCCTATCAATTGCTTCCCCTTCTCGCCGCCGAGACTGATGGGACCAGGCTGCGCGCGCTTTCTGCCTTCGCCTCGCCACGCCATGAACGATTGTTGCACCTGGCGGCAGCGCGCGAATATGACGCTGTCCAGATTATTACCGACATTGCCGAAACCTCGAGGGCACGGGTCGGCGGGATCGCAGCCCGGGTCGCGCTCGAGGATACGCCGGGCGGCGTCATTGCATCCGCAGACGCCGGCAATCTCGGCGAGCTCGTCAACAGCCTCGCCCGACAGCACGAGCGCTGGTTCATCCGCAGCGGCCTCGACTTCGAGATCGGTCTCACGGGCAACAAAATGCAAGCGGCCGCGGCTGCGATCGTCGCTGCGGCACTGCCGGTCAGCCAAGTTTGGTATGTCAAGCCGGAGACCTTCGACCAGCCGAGGTTCACCCGCGGCGTCACCCGATCGCGCTATTTCAGCGTCGCATCCGGCCGGGCCGACCATCGCAACCAATAGGCACTCGACAAGCCGGCATGCGCTCCGGTACTCTTTTGTGCTTTGCAGCAAGTCTCAAAGACAGGCACGGGGGTAAATGGCCATAGGCAAGCGAGACCTTCCAGCACTGAGGTGCGTGGACCTGTTTGCCGGTGCCGGCGGGTTATCCCTTGCGGCCCGGCAAGCGGGTTTCGAGGTATCGCTCGCGGTCGAGCAGGACTGCCACGCTGCTGCGACTTATCGGCAGAACCTCGTCCGCGGCAGGCGGCCGACGCGGCTGCTCGAGGCAGATATCCGGCAACTTGATCCCGTCAGGCTGGCCGACGAGACCTTGCGCAGGCGGGGCCAAATCCACCTCATGTTGGGTGGACCGCCCTGCCAGGGTTTTTCGACCCATCGGCTCAACGACACCGGGGTCAGCGATCGTCGCAACGACCTCATCCACGTCTACTTCGATTTCGTCCGGGCCTTCAAGCCGCACGCTTTCCTGATGGAGAACGTTCCCGGGATGCTCTGGCCTCGGCATAGCGCGGCACTAGCGCGGTTTTATGATGAGGGGCGGTCCGCAGGCTACAGGCTGTTCAGGCCGGTCGTGCTTGACTCCCGCAACTATGGCGTTCCGCAGCGCCGGCGACGCGTGTTCATTCTAGGTGTCCAGCCGGGCGCAATGCGGGACGATTTTGCCTGGCCGCCGACGCCTGCCTACAATGCCGATGGAAGCGGCGGACTTCTTCCGTGGTTGAACTGCAGTCAGGCATTTCTGCCAGCTCAGCGCGGCGATCCTAACGACGTTCATATGAATCACAGCAACGAGCTGGTCGCCGCCTTCGCCCGCACGCCGGCAAATGGAGGCAGTAGACGAGACTCCGGTCGAACGCTCGCATGCCACGAGGAGCACGACGGACATAACGACGTCTATGGGCGCATAGATCCCAGCAAGCCTGCACCGACAATGACGACCGCCTGCATCAACCCTTCGAAAGGGCGTTTCGTCCACCCCGTACTCAACCACGGAATAACCTTGCGACAAGCCGCCCGAATTCAGACCTTTCCCGATAGCTTCCGCTTTGAAGGCGGGCTGATGGCTGCGGGAAGCCAGATCGGTAATGCCGTGCCAATTGTACTGGGACGAATGCTTCTCGAGCATCTGCGAGCGCAATTCGATTTTGTCGGGCAAACGAAAGATGGCCCAGCCGCCAGATCAGCTTCTATGGCGCTAGATAAGACGCTTGGCGAACCAGCGAGTGAACCGTTGCAAATAGAATTTGCAGAGCCAGCCTGATACCAATCCGCGCGGTTTCTGACTCACGGGGATTCCCTAGGCGGTGAAAATCTAAGTCTACGGCGCTCTGAGTTTGGAGTGCGGCACGATGGTTTCCTCGTCCGGCATGCGGGAAGATTTTGACTGGGCGGCGTTGTGAGAATTGCCGCAAACGACGAATGGCGCGTATCAGGCGCGGCGGCTGTTGATCGTGGTCGAAATTTACGACGGCGGTAATCGGAGCGAGGCGGACCCGGATCTGCGGCATTGGGCTGTAGATCCAGCGGTATTGGATAATCCGGTTCAATGTCTGCGGTCCTTATGGCGCCAGATGGCCAAGCGCCCGGCCCACATTCGCGGCTGAACGATGGGCAGCTAGATTCTGCTTTCGATTCCGAAAATTCGCCGACGTCCGACTAGGCAGCAATCTCGTTCGGTCTGTAGGATGGTGCGCTCGGGCAGGGTATGCTGATTTTTGTTTCGGGGTGCCACGACTGCCTCTCACATCGGCCATGGATAACAGTGTAGACCTTGCGCAAAGAAGGGCAGATTGGCAGCTCATAGTTCCGCAAAATGGCTATGTCCGCACATCAATTTGTCGTAGAAATTGCCCCGATTGGTTTCCATGAGTTTTGCACCTTCGGGGACTCGAACCTAAGCAAAAATATATTTTGGGGGCTCCGATGGGGGCTCCAATTGGGGCCTCAGGCAGTATTAAATCATTTAATTACAATGATATAATTTTAAATCGAGTCCTCTTCTGGGCACCATTTCTTTGCGGATAAAATCCAGCCCGCCAGGGCAAGCGGGATTGGCTATCGGAAACTGTCAATTATTCCAACGAAGTCGCGTCCGCGGCTGTTCGCCACCTTGTGGTGACAGGACATGCAGTTGGCCGGACGGTCCTGGAAATAAGTTTCCATGGTCGTATTGGCCAGGTTTTCATTGCGATGCTCTGGAAAGAAGACACTGTCGTTGAACGGCGCGACCGGCCTGGTCACGGTAGGCCACTGCGTTGCGACCAGCATGTAGTGCTCCCACACCGTACCCTTTATTCCCGGAAGCGCCGAAACCTGGCGATTGAGGGTTACGGTGGAACCGTGGATAGGAAGCCTGCGCACAACCTGGTTCGGCACCGGCGACAAGCTTGGCGGGTTGGCGAGATCTACGGGCTTGGTCTGAGGAGATCCATAAAGCGGCCAAAGCTGCCTTTCAGGATGGTCCGGGTTGTAGAATGAATAGGGAGCCCCGGAATCGCGCGCGTCAGGTTCCCGGAAAGGTCCTTTTCCGATCGCCGGCACATTATCGACATGTTCAAAGCTGCTCCATATCCCTTGCGGCCTGAACCGGGTCCTGACCACGATATGCAGACCCACGAGGGCAAGGTCTGCCTTTGTGCAAACGGTCTTCCCCGAAGCCTTTGTCCGAGCCACGTCGACGATATTGGCGCCGTGAGAGATATAATAGCGCGCCCGGATTGCCGGCGTGTCTGCGTCTGTCAGAACACGCCAGGCGGCCTTCACTGCGATCGAACCGCTGGGCATCCGCGCGGGTGCGTCCGGTGTCGGCAGGTTTTGCCCCATGCTCCAGCCAGGCTTGGCAATCGCATCATAAGTCAGCTGATTGATTCGCGTTTCATACCGAACATAGGTGCCGTTTTGCGCAACCAGGGGGTTACCTTGCTTTCGCAGAACAAAGGTTGGCTGATTGAAGTCCTTGAACGGCTCAAAAGCCGCGACGGTTTTTTCCCGATTATCGACGTTCGGCCCACACGGGTTCAGTCCGTCGTAGCTGCTCCAGCCTGGCGTCGGTGATGCCTTTGCAGCTTGATCCAGTTGGAAGAGTTCGTGGCGCGACCGGAAGCTTTCCCAGACCCGCGGGCCGGGATCGCCGATAGTCTTGGCCCGATCAGGCTCTCCGCGTCGATCGGCGCCTGGCAAGGCAGGCCAATTTAGCGCGATAAATGCCCGCCACGCATAGGAATCAACAATTGGGAAAGGGTCCTTGTCTGCTCTCAGCAGCTCGATGTCTGAAAGCCGATCGGGCACGACATGCACTGAATCAGGCGGCAAAGCTTCCTCATCAGCATAAGGAGCATCAGCCATGCCCGCGCTCGCCACGACCGCCAGGGCCAACGGCAGCGCAGCAACCTTGAACGCTGCATGCGCGCGTTGGCGAAAGCCCGAGCCTATGCGTAGTTGCAACATCGAACTCCGTCCGCGGTCAAGCGGCAAGTGCTGGTCGGAAGTGAGTGCCAGACTAGCGCAACTATTGACCGCAACTTCTCTCCGATTGCTCGATTCAGTCTGCTTTCCAGCAATACAAGAGAAGTTTTGAGCCACACAACAGCAATGATAGGGCTTAGGGGCGGGAATTTTTCCGGTTCATTGATAGAGTACGAAATGCAGCCTGCCGCTCTAGAGAGAAACAGCACCGCGACTTACCTGAATGGCGGCGGGATCAACGCTTACCTGTCCTTGCTGCGCCAGATGCAGCCCGAACTTTACGCCCTGATTGACCTTGACCGCAGCGCAGCTGCTGAACTGGAAATCGCTAACTTAAATCAGGCCTCCTGGGAATTCGAAGGCAACCGGGAAGGCGGCCGAGGCCAGGCCTACAACAAGGCACAGCGTCAACTTGGCAACCGCGCCACAGGTATGAAATCCCTGTTACGCTGCTTTGCCAGCCAAGCCCATACCCCCGGCCCGGGGTTCAAATTGCTCGACGTGCTTGGCGGTGACGGCACCCTGACGCGATTTTGCGCGGCACAGGCCGAGCCTGGGCCTGACATTATCACCGCCGATATATCCAGGCTGATGATCGAAGCTTGCCTCGCTCAGGGCATCTGTGCCTTGCGCCAGTCGGCCACCCACAGCTTGATCGCCAACAATATGCTTGATGGGGTTCTGATCGCCTACGGCAGCCATCATCTGGTTGGTGGGGAACGACAGATCGCCATATCGGAAGCCTGGCGAACGCTTCGGCCAGGCGGCCGACTGGTTCTGCACGATTTTGAAACCGGTGGAGCGACGGCACGCTGGTTCGAGGAGGTCGTTGATCCCTTTTCCAGAACCGGCCACCCCTATCCTCATTTTTCGCAATCCGAGATGCGCAGCCTGCTGAGCAGTTCCGGGTTTGCTGTGATCGACATTGTTCAACTCGACGATTCCTTTACCCTGCTGGGCAACTCGCCGGAGCAAGCCAGAACAAATGCTATCCTGCATATGTACGAAATGTATGATCTGGTCCGCCTTGAGGGGCATCCAGTTAACGATCTGGCACCGCTTATCGAGGACATATTCGGGCCCATCACCGTCCAACCATCCGGGCAGCAGTACCTTGCTCGCATTGAGCGGCAGGCGCTTGTAGCCGTGGGTGAAAAGCCAACGCGTTCTCAATAGGACTTCATGCCGGTGAGCAAGGCCAAAAGGAAATTCAACTGATGAACGAAATCGAATTGCGGCTCAGGGACATCTTGATCGACGATTTGTTCGTTGAGCGGGATATCGAACAAATTCAGGCATCTGACACGTTCCGCGGAGACTTCGGCATTGATTCCCTGGGTTTTGTAGAGCTCAAGACCCAAGTTGAAACCGCTTTCGCAATTACCATTCCTGACGATGATTTTACCCCGGAGAACTTCGCGACGATTGCAAGTCTGGCGCAGTTGGTTGGGCGCTTCGCCAAAACTGCCTGAGACGCGCTTCAAGCTGTCAAACGAAAGCCCCGGAGATGAGTGTTTTTGCGCAGCGTATCATCGAGAATGCAGCCGATATCGACAGGCGAATTGCCGATTTTTCAGAGTTTCGCCCCCGCTATTGCGACATCCTTGAAGGTTATTCCCGGCTTGATCTGAAGCCTGGAAGCGCGATTCTGCTATGCGCGCCCAACAGCGCAGAATTTCTACTGCACTGGATCGCGATTCTGGCCGTCGGCTGCGTGCCCTGTGCTGCTCCGCCGTCGTTGAAGGCAGCCCAGATTGTGGCGCTGCAGGCATCGTTGAATATCGCCGCCGTTGCTGGAGCGCCGGCCATGACAAGAGCGCTCAATACACCACGGATAGCAACCGTCGGCTCGTTGGGCGTCGCCCCGACCGACAATGTCGCGCCGGCCTATGAGCCCTATGACGTCCTCATCCTGACTACCGGAACATCGGGTGCTCAGTCGGCCTGTGTCCATACAGTCGATACACTGGCCTGGAATGCAACGAGCACAAATCGGACTTTATCCCTTACCGACAAGGATAGGCAACTCGTTGTATTGCCTTTGTTTCATACCTACGGCCTCGTCACTCAAAGCTTGGGAACAATGCTTGGCGGCGGCGAGCTCATAATTGATGGCCCGCCCTTCAATGACCGGCGCTTTGGCGATTTGATCGAGCGCGAAAAGATTTCGGTCTGTGGAATTACGCCGACAATCGCCCGTACATTGCTGGAAAAGGGTACCCGACTGCCCAACCTGCGATCGCTTAGCATTGGCGGCGATCGCTTTGCCGCGGACGACGTTGCTCGGCTGTTGGCCAAGCCGTTTATCGACGAACTGTACATAACCTACGGCCTGACCGAAGCGGGGCCCCGGATTTCTGTATTGCCCGCCCACAGCGCCCCGGCAGACGTTTTCGATTCGGTCGGGCGCCCCTTCGATGGCGTTGAAGTCCGGATCGAAGGTCCTGATCCCGATGGTGTCGGGCAGCTCTTGGTGAAGACGCCTTCCGCGTGCCGCCGCAAGGTCGGTGAGAATTCTTCTGGTCAACCTTTTACCGCTGACGGTTTTCTGAAAACCGGCGACATGTTCACGCAAGATCGGGACGGTTATTTGCGGTACGTGTCCCGAAGGGCGGACATAGTGGTCCGAAAAGGCGAAAAGCTGAACACGCGAAGCATCGACAAGATCATAGAGATGCATCCGGACATCGGCTTCGCCCGGACCGCCGAGGGCGCGGAATCCGAACTGGTCTCCAGAGTCTGGGCGCGCGACGGGAAAGAGCTCGATCTCGACGCAATCCGGCTCTTTCTCAAGTCGCGACTTCGGCGGCACGAAGTGCCCGATCGGATTGTCCAGCAAAGTCGGGAAGTTTTTCACAAATGAGCGGAGGCACGCCCACTGCGATCGGAGCGAGAACAATCTATCTCTATCCGTTTGGCGGCGGCAGCGCCGCCAGTTTTCGTTCCTATTGCAGGGCATTTCCAAAGGAAACGGCCCGGACGGTTCCAATTGAGATTCCAGGCCGCGGGCAGCGCTTGGAAGAGCCGCCGCCAAAGACCATCGAGGAATGCGCCGCCCGGACCGTTGAGCAGTTAGATATGAACGGAGACTATGTTCTGCACGGGCATTGCATGGGCGCATTGATTGCATTTGAAGTGGTAAAGTTGATTCGGGCCCGAGGCGGGATTGCCCCCAGCCTGCTCGTGGCATCGGGCCGAAATGCGCCGCACCATGCAAATGCCTGGCTGTTCAAGATGGCAGATATGAGTGACCTCGAATTGTTCGAGCACCTGAAAGGCATTGGCGGAATTCCGAAAGGGTTGAGCTTCGCGATGTCCCAGCCGGCCCTGACGGCGCTGCGCCGCGATCAAGCCATCTTCTCCAGTTACCGCCCTGACAAATCCAGGATCGATGTCCCGGTTTTGGTGCTGGCTGGCCGTGAAGACCGTATGACAAATCCGGAGGGCCTGGCGGACTGGCAATTGTTCACGTCTTCTCAGTACTCTTTGGATTGGTTTGACGGCGAACACTATTTCCTGCTCGATCAGGCAGCTGCCGTGGCCACGGCGATAGATCGGAGTTACAGTGCCATGGCGTCAGGCCGACACAACGCGCAGGCAGGTGGATCGTGATCCGGCAACGCTTGCCCACAGGCGGCACCTGAGATGAAACCGCTGGCCGTGATCGCCAGTGCAATGCAATCCCCATTTGGCGATGCTGACGCAACATACGCAGCACTAATCGCCGGCAGAGATGCCTTCGCCCCTCTGGAATGCGCCTGGCTATTGCGAAATGACCTGGTCGCCGTATTGCCCAATCATCCGCAGGACGGGGCTTCGTGGGGTGCCTGGCAGCGCCAACTCGGGGTTGAAGTGGGCAGGCAGGCTCTTGAAGCAGCGTCAGCCGATCGCGATCTTGACCTGGACAAGTGCGGCTGTGTTTTTGCGACCAGTTTCGGTCACCTGCTCGATCAGCCCGGGCAGGATACGATGTCAACTTGGGCAAGCGATTGCGCCAGCCAGCTTGGTTTCACCCGACCACCATTCGTCGCAGGCTCTGGCTGCTCTTCCGGTGCGGATGCCATTGCACTGGCCGCGGCTTTGCTGGATCGGCACTGTTTTGACACGATCTTGGTCGTTGCAGTCGATATTGTGACCCCGGGAAAACGCTTGGCGCACTCGCTTCTTGGAACCATGACTTCAGATCGTGTCCGGCCGTTTGACCTGGCGCGCAGCGGGATGCTGATCGGCGAAGCGGCCGGCGCATTGCTGATGCAGCGCAGTGAAGGCCCGGAAATCGCGGTGTTCGAGCTGCTTGGCGTTGGAGCGGCAAACGACGCGTCAGGCCTAACCGCACCCGACCAAAGCGGGCTTTCCGTCAGGCTGGCAATAGAACGGGCACTGTTGTCTGGGTCCCTCGATCCGCAAGATATAGCGGTTTACCTTGCCCATGGAACCGGAACCGAACTGAACGACCTGACGGAAGCGAAGGTTGTCGCGGAGTGCTTCACGGCTCACCCAGATCTGGTGATGATGGCAGTCAAGGGTTCGATCGGTCACTCGTTGGGCGCATGCGGCTTGGTTGAGTTTCTTTTGCTTCTTCAAGCTTTGCGCCATGGGAAAGGCGCACCGATCGCGGGCCTGTCCGATCCGCTGGCCAGCGTTGCTGACCGCCTGCATTTGGCTGCGCCCAGTCAGCTGAAAGGGCAATGCGGCATCAGCGTCAAACTTGGATTCGGGGGATTCAATTCCGCACTGATTGCACGGGTGAACGGATGAAAGTTGCCCATTATGCCGCGGTAGCGGGGCGGAATGGCCCATCGCTTTTTGCTCCTCCGGCGGCCTGGGCCGTTGCCCAGTTTGCCGGAGAATTGATTGAATCAGGCGGCCGATTCGACATGCAGAACTTCGGCCTGGTTGTCGCAAGCGATGACTGCAGTCTTGCGACGGTCCGCACGCTGGCCCAGTCTCTTGAACGGGGCGTGCTATCGCCGCTCCGCTTTGCCGGATCGAGCCCGAGCATTCTGGCAGGACTTACCGCCATCCAGTTACAGATCCGTGGGCCGACCATTTGCCTGACGATGCCGCCTGAAAATGCATCGCTGGCATTCGAAGCGCTGCTTGCATTCTGGTTTGAGAATGAAGGGGTTTCAGCGGCAATGGCGATTTCGCATTGGTCAACTGACACGGGAGGACACCGGCTAAGCGGCGCAATTATTCGCCAAAATGAGGAAATTCCGGCGGCTCAACTCGCAATCAGGCCAACAGGCCCCTAGCCCGCTCGCACGCCTGACGGATCGCTAGTCGATCTGCGCCTGCCATCAATCAAGCCCCAGATCACCACCGAATGGCAGTTGCTCAACAAAGCTGAATGCAGGGCAGAACATATCCCCTGGGCCGAATGAAGCCAGGCTGTGGCGGCGCAGCTGGCCTCCGTCATCCTTGTACAGCGTGGTCATCCCAGGCCATGGGCTGTTGTCATTGAGTTCGAAGCCCATGTCCCGAAATAGGCTTGTGCCTTTTGCGGAGAGCATTTTGAACTTCCAACCGCGAGCCTGCGCTCCGGCCTGCTGCGTTGCGATGTCATCCGGGCTGACCATGACAAAGGCGGCAACCCTTTCAAGATAGGGCAATAGTCCGGTAAATCCGTTAGCCCACAGGGTGCAATACGAACAGCCCATCCCCATGTTATGGATCAGGATCATCTGTTTCTTATCGCCAAAATGATCGGATAGGCGAGTGGGTTGGCCATCCCACCCAGTCAGGCTGTAATCTTCTACAGGCGTGCCGCGCACCTTGGCCTGCCGAAGCTGCGCCAGCTTTGCCTGCAACTCGATGAGCTCTTGCTCGGCCTCAAAAATCTCGGTGTTCGCTTCTGGCAGCTCGTCCAAGGTAGACTCCCAGGCTCTTTACAATTGCAGGCTGCCCCACATTCTCTGGAACGACAAGCCCCAACCCATGCCGGCATGTGGGTTGAGGCTTGCCAAGGGGCTTAAGCGATCTGCTTTCCAGCAGCATCAAAGTGCTTGCCGTTTCCGCCTTCGGAAACATGCCAATGCACGAATTTCCAGCCATCTTCGGTCTTTGCCAATGCCGATGTTCCGCGATGCGGAAGAATCGAACGCGATCCATCAGCATGGCTTTCGATCAAATCGCATTGCTCGGTGCAGATTGCGAAGGTCGAGGTTGCCCGGACCTGGTGCGTACGGTTCGGCGATGCTTCGGTCTTCGATCCAGAAGCCTTGATATCGCCAACCAGCTTTTCGACAAATGCGATCAGTTCGCTGCGAGAAGTGAGGACCACGGGGCTTTCATCTCCGGTCAGCTCGAATGTGCCGACAAACCCCTCATCAGCCACCGCGCCCTTGATGAATTCGACGTCTCCATCGTTCCAGGCATGATGCATGTGGTGAAGGAGCGTGAGCACTTCCTTCTCTGCCTTCTTGTCCCACTCAACGACCGAGTTGGCAGATCCGGACGCAGCGAACGCGGGGCGACCCGCGAGAGCTGCAGCCGATGCCACGGCGGCACCGATGCCGAAAAACTGGCGGCGGGGATAGTTGACCTTCATATCGTCACTCCAGCGCTTATTTTGGATCCGGTCTCCAAGCGTCGACGCAAAGCTACAAGAAAGTATCCATTCGCTTCTTCGCTGCCAGGAGTATTGACTGTAACAATAATCGTTCGTTTGGAAATGGTGCTAGAATAGTGCGGCAAGCACTCTCCATCATCCTCTCCCTACTTGCTAACTTGCGCGCGATCATCGCGGTGGCAGGCTGCGCACCCAGGCGACCAATGCCGCCTGATCCTTCTGGGTCATTCGGCGATAGAAAATCTGGCGCGCCATTGGCAGTTTGAAGTGGCGACCGTCCCGCCCTACGCCTTCAAACAAGGCGCGGGCGATTTCGGCATCTGACCAAGATTTGAGGCCGATAGTGGGGTCGGAAGTGATGTTGGGCACCACCACTTCTCCGAAGCTGCCGACCATGCGGAAGCCACCTTTTCCGGCCCAGTTCGCCAAATCGACACGCCCATCCGGTCGGCGGGCGTGGCAAGCCATGCAATAGGCCAAAGACCCCAGGTAGGCACCGCGTTGCACCGCAGGATCTGCAGACATGATCGCGGCAGCCGGCCGGGGCTGAATTGCCGGGCCGGCATATCCTTCCTGCTTGTAGATCGGAAGTTCCACCTTGTTGCGAACCGCGGGCGCCGATTTGACGAACCGCACGACTGCGTCGAGATCATCTGAAGTCAGGGCACTGTAGAGTAGCGATGGCATCTGCGACGCAACACGCCGACCGTCGGGGCGGATCCCTTGCGTCAGGAGACGCTTAAGATCGCTCTCACTCCAGGCACCGATGCCGGTTTCGTCATCACCGGAGATGTTCGAACCACGGACCCGAAAGTAGGCCGTATCCCAGACCTCAGTTCCCCCGGAAAAACGCCGGGTCATGTCGAGTCCATTCGGCCCCCGCGGCGTATGGCAGCTATCGCAAGCCATGACCGCTTCGACCAGATAGCGGCCCCGCTCCAGCTCAGCGTTTCGCATGGCATTGCTGTAATGCCAGGTGACCATTGCTAGAATCAGGACCGCGGCGGCTGCAATGAGTCCAACTCGCCGCCAATGCCCTTGCAACCAAGCTGTCACAGACACCCTTTCGATTTCCGAGCGATACAGACCTGTCACCGGATCACTTCTGGATTCGCGCCGATGCCTCCACCAAACCTGTGCTCGGTTCGCCGCGATCGCAACATGCAATCTCTACAGACACAATTGCCGGGGACTTGCGTCCCCGGCAATCGCATCCTTGATCGGTAACAAACCAACCAGGCTTGTTGCTAGTTCCAGTCGTTTGGCCGAACCGGATCGGGAGCCATCGAGCCATCGCCCATATAATCGAGCCGCCCCTTCAGATCGCAGTGCACATCCCGCGCATTGCTCACCAGTTGACCGGATTCGTTGGTGTCCGTGATCTTGCCGTAGAATGTACCGTAGTAAGACGTGTTGGCGGGCTCTCCCGTGGCCGGATTGTTCGACGACGAGATCTGGAAGTCTCCCACGCCGATCTTGCCACCTCGAGCCATCAACACCCGGGGTTCAACATGGCCGAAGCCGAAGAAAATCCCCCGGACGCTTTCAGGCACCGGCATGTCATTCAGTCGATAGACCGCCGGCGCAGACGTGATCGCCATCCGGAAGAACGTCATCGGGACATCGACCAGAACAGGATGCTTCTCGTCCACGACTTCCGCTGTACCCGATAGGTAAAATGGACGCCGGATTTCAGACCAGTAATTGTGCAGATGGAGGTTCCCACCGAGATTCCGGGTTTCGCCGGTAAATGGGAAGTGCTCATAATGCATACTGCCATCGGCATGCAGACCCTCGACTTGCTTTTCGAGGATAATCTGATCCTGGAAGGTATCGGCACGGACCAGAGCCATTGCATTGCCGAAAATCTGGCTGAACCACTGCGGTGAAATCACCGTGCGCACCGTTGCGCCACCGATGCGGGTAACTGCGATGCACTCAAAGTGCAGCGGCATGGTCACATCGAAGCGATGGTTGGGATTATGCGCCCAGCTGCGCTTGGCGACCGCGTCACCAAGAACGAACTGGTTGTTGCCATCTTCGTAGTGGATTTCCTGAAGAGCCAAGGCAGCCCATTCCGCCATATCGGTGCGGGTCTGATCGCCGGCGACCGATTGCAGGAACGAGCTGGCCCGATCGATATTATGATGAGCCAGCTTGCGCAGCGCCAGCAGAGCGGAAAGTTCCGCATGATGGGTCCGCGCCGTCTCAAATGACCGGATTACGATATTGAGATTATCGCTAACGGAATCAACGATCGACCAAAGAGCCTGATCGCGGGCAATTGGATCATGCGATGCGACGCAATCCCGTTCGTCTCGCGAGAAAATCCGGCTGATATTGACGCCAGCCTTCTTTACGAAGAGCTGCCGCATTCTTGCGATCGCCGCTTCAATCTCAGACCGAGTCTCAGGCTTAAAGCGCCGCAAGATGCTTTCATCCAGCGTATAGTCATTCAAGCTTGCCAGCATTCGGGTGGGAATGTCGCGGCTCTTGACTTCGTTGGTCGCTACGTACTTGGCAATTCCATCCAAGGCATTCATTTGACTTCCCCCGATAGCAGATGCGAGGCTTAGAACCGCGCCCTACAACATTGCGCACCGATCAAGGCTTGAGCGGTACGATGTCATTATCGCTTAGAACTTTCGTATGACGCCTTCTCAAACCATTGGTTCTTGAAAACTACCAGATCGCTCAAAGCAACAAGGGCTCTAATTCTTTAACGGTGCTATCAGCCGCCAAAATCACAAACTCCTCTGCAATTGCTCATTTGCATTTCTAGCCTGGAGCAAATTGCACTTGGCGTTGGTCGAGTGGCCTGGCGTCGCTTCATGCAGCACGGCCGATCACAGTCGCATAGCCCAACTCATCCGCTTGGAATGCCGCCAGGTATCGGGCGGAGAGCTCCTTCCAGCTATCGACCCTGTCCCGTGGCAATTCGCCCCATCCCTCCTCGCTATGCACCCGATTGAAAATCAATGAGAACACGCGCACCGCTTCAGCATTGTCGGAGAATATCTCGATTCGATCGAAGCCGCTTTGAGCCATCGCTTCGGCGATCGCCTGCGACGAAGCCAAGGTAACAATCCCATCTTCCTGCGAAGCAAAGGCGCGCATCGATTCACTCAAGTTCTGTCCCTCAACAACATCGGTCAAAGCAAAGAGTCCACCGGCATTGAGCGACTTGCGCGCGGTAGAGAAGAAGCCCTCCATGTCAGGAATGAGCGTCAGCGAATCGAGTGCGAAAGCCAGGTCGTATCTGTTTTCGGATATCCAGTTTGTGGCATCGGCCACGACAAATTGTAGACCCTCCAGGTCCGCAGTCCTCTCACATGCGCGTGCAATTTGGCTTGGGTTGATATCCAGTCCGGTTGCAGAAATTCCATAGTTCAGCTTCAGATACCTCAGGGCCGCGCCCGAACCGCAGCACAAATCGAGAACTTGCATATCCGCTTTGAGGTCGACGAGCTCGGCAATGCGTCTGAGCGCGCGCCTTCCGCCAATGTTGGTGAAATGCCATCCATCATGAACCGGCTCGTATACTGCGCGTTGCCAGATCTCATCGTCGGAATGATCGTAAATCTCGCGGTTCTTGCTCAGCATCGGATCAGTTGCCGGAACGCTCGCGTTAGCTTTCACATCGCCTCCTGGAATTCACACGCGGCCGGACCAAGCGCAACTGCCGCGTTCACCCTAACGCTTTGACTCTCCCGCGGAAGATTCCGCTCCGGCAAGATTGGATCGGTCGAATATCCCAGAATCAACAGCGTTTTGCCAAGCGGCTAGCAATGAACCGCCACCGTCGGGAAGAGCTTTATCGGAAATCTTGTAATAGCGATCGACAATGCCATCCCCACATAACACGAAGGTCAAACTGGGTCGCCGCGCTTTGGCGCCAAATCGGGCGATGAACGCATCGACCGGAGTAAATTTGTCCCCGGTTTCCGACGTTTGATTTGCCGCCTCCGCCATCGGCGGCGCGCGCCACGGCGTAAGTGTCGAATAGCCAGCACCGGTTCGGAACAGCATTCCGGATTCGACAAATTCGAATCCTCCTTTCGGATATTCGGCCGCCGATCCGCGATACTGCCCGGCCATTGACAATTTGAAGCCACTGACGCCGCGAATGGCCAAGCCATCTCCGGCCGGCTCAATTTTCACTTTCCAAAATCCGCCGGTCGTGGCTGAACCGATGCTGTCGTCACGCTTCGTGGACGCCTTGCGATCGCCAAATTCGTGGCTGTCCCAGCCCTGGTTGACCCGGTCGATCATCATGGCAGTGCCTTGCCCCGACTCCAGGTCGGGCAAATCGAAATACCAGAAGGAGTTGGTCTCGATCAAAGATCCGCCGAAGGAGAGCCGCCGTACCCAAGTCCCCCTCAGCAAGCCCGCCAGTTCTTTGATGCTGCCCATGCCGTTGGCCGGGACGGGGCGATATCCTGCACCTGCCTTGTTGCAGCGAAGCAATTCCGTTTTTGCGAAATCGGAATCTTCGTTTGCTTTTCGGTTGTTAGCCCGGGCCCCACTTGGCGTTGCTGGCACGATTGCGGCGACTGCCACTACGCTCAGAATGATGGCTCGGAGCAATTTGGCTGCAGGCCGGCGCGATGCGATTGCAAAGGCTTGCCCTGATAAACTCAAGAATTCCATCCAATGCACCTATGCCTGGCTCAGCGCGGCCACATTCTCAACCGGAAGCCTTGGAATTGACAGAGGTGAGCGGTCAAATTCAACCTCCGGATCCACGAGCACATCACCGGACGCGGCCAAGCTGATCAAATGGAGCGCAAAGGCTGGCGGCACGGGCGGATCTGTAGGGCGGCGCGGCTCAAGCACGAAGTCCATCGGCATTGTGGTGCCGTCCGGCGTTATGCGAAGCGGCGGCAAGACTGCGCGAAGTTGATCGGCTTCGAGCAGGAAATCCTCAACCCGGCTCTGCCATGCCAAAGCTACAGCCATGACAAAGTAATTTCCAGTCTGCCGGACCGGTGGCAAAACATAAATCCCGTCTTGGGCAACCGTAACTGCGACTGGGTAGGACGTCGATGGCGTTCCGCGGAACAAGGCTACCAGAACTGCCCCGGAGAAATCCTCTGGAACGTGAATTCTTCCACGCAAGGAACAGGGTTCATTCAATTCAGTGCAATTCGGACTATAACCCGACTCCAATTCCTGACGCAGGCCTGCAAGATCGGTTGTACAAACCAGCTTGCGGACTGACCGCGGCGAATAGCCGACCAGCGCAGCGAAGCGGTTATTGAAACTGCCCAAGCTATTGTAACCAACAGAATAACATACATCGATGACCTTCATCGATGTTGTAAGCAAGAGGCGCTGGGCCTCCGCGATCCGCAAAGCGTAGAGAAATCTGACCGGTGGCACGCCGGTCAGTTCACGAAATACCCTGTTGAAATGAAAGGGGCTGAGCATAGCCACCGAAGCCATGCCGTTAAGAGTATGCTCCTCCCCAAGGTTGTCCGTGAGAAATTCAATCACCCGGGCAACGGCACGTCTGTATACGGTGACAGTCGCATCTCGATGATGATGCTTTGACGGTACCGTTCGCGCTTCCATCATGCCAGACTCCGATTGCCGCACCAAGACGGATTGAACAATTTGATACCCCTCGCGCGACCCAGGGACGTGTTTGACGCAGCCGATCAGCGATGTCCGCTCAGTCACAAGCGGGCACCAATTGATCGCTAAGAATCATTGCTTCGTCTAGATAATATGCCTGACCGCTTGGAAGTCTAGCGATCTTTTATCAATTGAGCACAAATTTGAATCAGGCTGATCAACTACTTAATCACTATTTATTTGCATGCAAAACCACAGGGCACCGAAACCGTAACGATCCACGCTTCAGCTGCCTAGCGCACCCGATCACTCAACTCGGCGGCCCGGTTCGAAAAGGCCTGCTGCCCGCCCGACAGGCAAATTCAGCGGCGCCATTTGCATTGCCTCGTGGAGAAAGCCCGCAAAACCAGGTCTTACGAGAAAGGCTACAAAACAAGTGATCGTCAGCCTTCGGCATCGCCTTCGATAATGCCAAAATAGGCACCAGCTGGATCGCGCAGAATGCAAAACTGCGCCGCGCCAAATTCTTTGGGTCCGCTAACCAGCTCGCCGCCACGCTTACGCGCTTCGGCAAGGCTTTCCTCAAGATTAGCCACCTTGATGTAAACCAGCCAATAGGGAGGAAGCTCGGAATTGCTACCGCGCGCATGACAGATCCCGGCCACGGTATCTTTGTCTTGCGGCGTTGATACTACATAGTCGCTGTAGTCACCCATGTTGAATTCGTCGGAATCCCATCCAGTGACAGACTGGTAAAATTCACGAACATCCTTGGCATTACCAACGGTGAGGTCGACCCAAACGATCTGGCCAACTTTTTTTGCGTCATCTCCCATCGATACTACTCCCTTGCAAGAATTCCGTGTTCGAATGCCAGATCAATCAGGTCAGCTTTCGTCGACTCGGCGGACGCAAAATGGCCAGCCTGAAGACAGATCAATATCACATCTCCAGACTGGCCAAAGTTGTCAACCAGTTGATTGCATCGTCGAGCGCAGGTTCATTCTACTGCATTGGCCCCATTGAGACCTGATCGAAGGAAAGGTCGTAGTTTCCTCCGTCGACAACTTCAACTTTCCAGAGTTTGCCATTGCCTGGGGAGGACAGCATGAACTGGCCAGCTCCTCCAGTTTCGACACCGATGAACTGTGTACGTTCACTGCCGCGCATCGGAACACCTGTGGTGTAGCGCAGCTTGGTAGTACCGCCGCCGCGATATTCCGACTCCCAGTTGAGCGAAATCATTGGCGGGCCATTGCCAGTCTCGATCGACTCGATCTTCAGTGGCTTAAAGAACCCACCAGCATAGGCGACATATTTGAGCTTGTCGAAATAGCCGGTAGCGATCAGCTTGCGCCACATTCCCGAGAGGGTACGTTCACCCTTAGCGAATTTCACCCCGGTCGCCCGCTGCACGATCGCCATCGAACCATCAGTCGTGTCCGAGACCTTCGTAAATTCATGGATCTGAGGTGTATTCGAACCAGGCGAGTAACCATCGTGCGCGCACATCAGATAGCTAAGCTTCACAGGATTGGTCTGCGTCTTTGAAAGCTGCGCAGGCAAGGTTGTTCTGCCGCTTCTCTGCGCAATAATCAGCGCCTCGTTCGATTGTGTATCAATGATCCAGAAATAGTCGACATGAACGTCGCCGTGATCGCCCTTCACTTCACCGCGCCAAATCCCATGCATGGTCTTCCTGACCCGCTCAAGCGGGATCGCAGTCCGGTTCGAAAGAGGAACAATGGCCTCTTTTCTGATCGGGGCATCTTCGACCAACTTGGTCGGCGCCCCACCATTGATCGCGTCGCACGTTGCCATATCGGTCTTGACGATGCGTTGGAGTTGGGTCCTGCTGAATTTTTCTTGCGCAATCGTGACAGCCGGCACCAATGCAATTCCACAAGAAATCGCCAGCATACCGAGCAAACTGTGCTTTCTCATTGCTCATCCCCATCAAAGTGTTTCGCCGTGCAAGGGCGAGACTATTGCCTACGCAGGGGATATTTCCTCTCTTGAATTGCTCGTAAGCGCTTTACTTGCTCAAACCGCACTTGATGCCCGGTCACCTGCTCCTGCAACCACGTTCAGGCGTGCAATTTCCTCGCCGTTTTGATGCAAGTGCAGATCACCAACTGCGTCAAGTTCGATTTCAATCGGGTGGCGCGGATCGGCGTAATGCATGAATCTGGCGCTCAGGCTCTGCAGAAATGTTGGCCCACGAAGCTGCTCCAATGCGTCGAGTGACCTATCGATCAGGATGAGAGCTGGAACATGATCAACTCGGTTGCCATCAACCAGGCGGTCCGATTCGCCCGGCACAAAGGTCCAGCGGTCTGCCCGAATGCGCACCAGACCGGCTTGAGGCTGGTCGATCGAAACCTGATCGAAATCGGCGAAATTGCGCCCTCTTCTGATAAAGCCGGCCAAAGCCGCCGGCACGAGTTGGAAGCGCGTTTCGACCCGGCAACATTGACCGGACCCGCGAGCCCAATAGCGCGCCACGACAGCAGCTGCTGTGCCACGCGCATTTCGTTCTGCCAGGAACCGCATCGCCAAGACATCGGACGGCCTGCTCGAACCGGACCGAACCGTCAGATGCATCGAACTTATCGCAAAACCATGGTCGATTGGCAGCGAAAGCCAATCCTTTGCAATTGGAATCGCCAAGCGATGCGCCATTACGAGGTGGTTGAACCATGAGAATTGGTGGCGATATGTGCCCAAGCTGGGATCGCTGGGCGGCTCGGAAAAGCTGGCAACAAATCCAGCGCCAAAAGGCTTGGCATGAGCAGTGATCCCATTTCCGGAAACTTGGCCCAGGCTATGTCCAAGCAAGAGCGGATCGATCGCGGCCAAGTTGCGCTTCCTCAGAGCTCCATCCTGCCATTGCTCTGCTGCAGAGCATGAATTGGCATGGACAGATCGTCGACCATAGAACGGAAAATTCCCAAAGCCAGCGCGGCACAACCGCTTTCAAGTTCAATGGATGCCGTTTCCAAGCGCGGGGTGCAGCGTCGCAATTTGCACTTGCCAATTGCCCAAATGAAGAGATTCTGGAAATTCATGGATCATGGATTTGTTCTTGCATCGGTATCATGATCGCGAATTGTACAATCATCAAGACTCCAATGGCTGCAATTCAATTGCCGCTGATGCTTTAGAGGTGGGTGAAATGGCTCGATCCTTATTGATTCCTGCGCTCACCGTATCGTTGATGGGCATTTGTGCTGCGCAGGCCCAGCCGCTCGCCAGCACTGATGTGCAAAGCCAGGCCCGCTTGATTGCAAGTGATGACAAGGGAGCCGGAGACGGATCCATCTCTGCGGATGGACGGTATTTGGTGGCGTCATCGACCAGGCTTAAGGGCCAGTCCTCAATTTGGCTGTTCGATCGGAAAGTCGGCACCTGGCGGCAGCTAACCGAACCCGGAAATGGTGATCGCGAGCCCGCAATTTCGCCAAATGGCCGCTTTGTGGTCTTCATTTCCGATCGCAAGAATCGCACCGATCTTTGGGCAATCGATACCGGATCGGGTCGACAATTCGCTTTGACCGAAGATTCCGCCGAAGAGGAATACCCAGCCTGGTCAAAAGACGGAAAGCAAATCGTGTTTACGGGTGGGCCATGGAAGGAACGAAATTTCTACACCTTCAAGATCGGACAAAAAGACGGTCGCATCTTGTCGCCCCCAACCCCAGCCCTCACCCGAACCGGTCATGTTGGAGCGTGCAATTTCAAGGCCGATGGCAAATTGATCTGCCATGTTTATCAAGGCAGTTCAGGCGATCTCATTGAAGTCGACCCCATAACGCACAAGGAGCGGCGGATAACGCGGGGCGGCTGGTGGTTCTACAAACCAGATGTCGCACCCGATGGCTGGGTGGCTGTCACGGTCATCGGCGGCGATGGCGAAATGATCCGTTTCATGCCGGCGGGTGGCACTGGCGACCCGCTGCCCAGCCCGGCGATCAAGGGCAGTTGGCCGCAATTTGCCAAGAATGGCCGTGAGCTGATATTTCACAGGACCGTCAACGAGGGCGTTGGGCTCAAACTGCTGGATCTGCAAAATGGCAACGTCCAGACCCTTGAGCCGGCGGGAAAACTGGGGCCCTCAGCAGCGATTTCTCCGGACGGTACCTTGGTGGCCTATTGCCGGGTCGAAGGCGATCGCTCCTCCGTCAGGCTGCTTCGGATCGCAGATGGCAAGGACTGGCCCCTGCAGGTCGATGAAAGCACCTGCAATCCGTCATGGGCACCGGATGGCAAACGATTGGCCCTTAGCCTGCGAAAGGACGGACATTGGGCACAGGCAGTTGTCGGAACGGACGGATCGGGCCTCAGGATTCTCCGCGATGGAAGCGGCACGGAGTGGCAGTTTGACGCGCCGGCAAGTTGGTCGCCAGACGGTCAGAAATTGGCATTCGCCGCCAATACCGCGCCCTATGAGAGCGACCTGTTCGTTGCGGATCTGCCAAGCGGGGCCGTCCGAAATATAACCAAGGACACCTGGTTTGACGAAGGGCCGACCTGGTCAGCGGACGGGAAATCGATCGTGTTCATGTCGACCCGCGGAGGCAGCTGGACTTGGGGCCTATTCGCAATTCCGGCAGCGGGTGGCGAAGCCAGGGTGCTGGTCGAACCCGACTCGATTGAGCGGCGCTTTCCTCAACTCGATGGCGATGGGACTGTCTGGTGGATTGAGAGCGACCTTTGTCTGGGCTCGACCTATCTGGTTCGGCGCATGGCCGACGGTTCAACCAAGAAGTTCTATGATCTCCCAGGGGCGGCAGGGATGAACCGGACCGGAAACGGCAAGGTAGCCTTGCTGCCAATTTCACGGCAAAGGGTGGAATACTGGAGCCTGCCAATGTCCAGCAGTCACGGATCACGTTCGCCGTGACCTACCCAATCCGGATGGTATCAGCGATTGCTGCTTTGCTCGCAATCGCCTTCACCGCATTCCAGCCATTGTCAGCCGGTGCCGAACAGCGCCGATCGTTTACCGTCCGAATGGCTTCACCAGCGATGCCCGCAAGCGCCCCCCAGGCTGACCTCTTGATCCTCGAGCATTCAGCGGCAGCCCAAAATGGCTTGGAGGCTGCTCAAGCCACTGCATTGGTCCGTAATGCCCTTGTCGCGGCACGTTTGCGCGAGCCCGAGGGGCCGGTGATGGTATTGATAGCACCCGATGGCCGGGTAGTGCTGCGGGCCGATATCGCGCCTCCGCGCATTCCCGCGGCCGGCATGGCCTTTAGGTCCACCGATGCCGGCAAGCAGTTTGCCAACGCTGAATTCCGGGGTTTTCGTCTTGGCATTGCAACTATCGCACGCGACGAACTGGTGCTGGATCGCATGGCCGAGCTAGGTGTCGATTTGGTGCTGGTTGTTACTGACCTGCTTGAGCCGAGACAAGTCCAGCACTTGTCCAGCAAGGCTAGATCGCTTGGCTTAAGCCTGTTCCTGCTGCCGAATTGCCAGTCCCTTTCCCCCTGCCCTGACAGCCTGGCTTTGCCAGCCTCTGGCCCGCAGACCTCTGGCGACAAGGCCACACTTACTCTGTGGCGCAGCAAGACGCAGGGTGTACCCAGTGCCCTCGGCTTGCCGAGCCGCGTGCCCTGGCCGGCCGGCAGCAAAGTGGACCCGGCCCTGATCGAATTGGGGCGTAGGCTTTTCTTCAGTCCGGTTCTTTCGGCCGACGGCCAAGTCTCGTGTGCCAGTTGCCACAAGCCCGAACTTGGCTTTGCCGATAACCAGCCAACGAGCGCCGGTGCCGGCGGCCGTAAAACGCAGCGCAACGCCCCCGGATTGCTCAATGTCGCGTTCCGGCCCGGATTGCGTTGGGACGCATATCCGACTTCGATCGAACAGTTCATAAAGTATCCGGTCAGCGGCCGGGATGAAATGAACGCACATGATTTGCCGGCTGCCGCACGCCGTGCGGCGGGAAATCCTGGCTTCGCCGCTGGCTTTCAACGGGTTTTCGGATCCAGGCAGGTCGATTTTCCGCAAATTGAGATTGCGATCGGCGCCTATGTCCGGACACTCGTCTCCGGCAATTCCGCCTTCGACAGAGCGATGTTTGGCGGCCAGCCAGAGGCCATGAGTGCGTCGGCATGGCGGGGATTTGCCCTTTTTGGCGGGCGAGCAGGATGCTCAACCTGTCATACCTGGACGCAAGAGAGCCCGTTCTTCAGCGACGGGCAGCTCCACGCCACTGGCTGGGGATGGGACGCTGCTCTTGGTGCTTACGTCGATGAAGGTGCCGGCGCCCTCGGCACCAGCGAACTGACCGGGCAGTTTCGAACTCCGACACTTCGCGATCTGACCTTGACCGGCCCTTATATGCATGACGGCAGGCTGGCGACCTTGCGCGAGGTCATCGAATTCTTCAATCGTGGCGGCGGACCGGGACCGGGCCGCAGCCCATCGATGCGACCGCTCCATCTGACTGAATCCGACATGGACGATCTCGAACAATTCCTGATCGCGCTAACTGGGGAGAGCCGTTACGATCAAAGCGGTCGCCGGTTCCGATAGCCAAGTTCAAACCGTGAAGCCGCGCAGAGCGTTTTGCAACGATGCCGGGACTTCAGTTGGCAGCAGCGCAGCGCCCGGTCGGGGTTGATCCATGCAGCCGATCTCTTGCAAACCCAGCGCAGCCAACCGCCGGTGTCCGTCCCGTTCCAGGCAGTAGCGAAACTCCAGCTCGATCCGGTTGCCGCGCTGGGCCCGCAATCGCATTTCGATTTCCAATGGATCGAAGGCGGCCAGCTCCTCGAAATATTCGCACGAAACCTTGATGGTAACCAGACGCAGGGTGTCAGCCAGCAGCGCCAAAACATCCGGAGCATGCTCTGCCAAAAAGGCTTCGCGGCAACGGCCCTGCCAACTGATGTATTTGGCAAAATAGACATTACCAACCAGGTTTGTGTCCTCGAAGGAAACGAATGGCCGCCAGCGGAAAGCTGGGGCTTCGGACGATCCCTGCATCAACGCGGATCCAGACTGGAAATTGCGATCGAGGCGAGGTGCGGAACACCATCGACACTGAAAGGCGAGAGGATTAGCGCGCATTCCCCTGTGGGCAGCCGATAGATCGAATCCCCTGAGCTCTTTGGCTCTCCAACCGCTCCAATCTTACGCAGCGATTCCGCCGCAGCCCATTTTTGGGCATCTCCGCGTTCCTCGAAGTCCTGCAGCATCACCAGGTCGCAGCCTACCGGATGGCTGCTGCGCACCGCCAGGGTTGCGGAATGGGTGTGGGAAAGCGAGCAATGAACGCCTTCGGGGAAAACCGGTGAACCATCGCCACGCCGATCCGACGGCGGTGCAAGGCCGATTTCTTCCAGGGCCTCGGTCCGGCGGTCGCCTCGCTCAAGTTTCGGGTCGCTAACCAGCGCGCATTGCAATGAATCTTCACCCGTTGTCTCGCGAGCGAGACGTTCCAAATAGGGGCCAATCAATTCAGGCACCGCCGCAACCACCGGTTCGATTGCGATTGATCCGATGGTTCGAAACACGGCTTCGTTCCATTGTTCGATTATGGCACCCTCAGCATCGAAGAAAGTGATGTCGAAGGCATAGTCTCCCGCCTTCGCCCATCGCTCAACTGCCCGGATGCCGGCCGCACCGCCAGCCGCGTGGAATTCGATTTGCGTTACCTTGATCGGCAGCACCCGTCGGTGTGGCACGCAGGCCTGCAGCAAATGCAATCCGCAATCGCGGGCCAGCGGGTCGCCGAGCAGCACGGTCTGCGGTTCGAATGCTCCGAACAGTGCAACAGGCTGCGCTCCTAATAGACTCGCCTCAACCACCCGAGAGCTAAGCAATCCCAGTTGTCCAAGGCGCTGGAAAGCCTGCCCATGGAAAAACAGCGGTCCATACAATTTCGAAAGGCTGGCACCGCCTGATACAGCATCAGCCCGCCCGGCGGAGCGTCTTGCGCCGTAATGCAAGGTGGCCCGGGCAACGGGTTCGATAAACTGGTCCTCATCGCTGCGAATTTCGCAGCTGACCGAGCCGTCCGGGTTGCGCAAGCTTGCAACCCGCATTCTCCGAGCTTCGATCCCAACCGTTACCGCGGACATGAAATCAAGCTGTTCAATCCGGACCAGCTTTTGCGCATCACCCTCCAACTGAGCGGCTACCTGGGACATGGCCTCCAGCATCAGCACGCCTGGCAGCACGGGGACACCGTCAACAACGTGAGAAAGCAGGTAGGGGTCTCGTCCGTGATTGATGGTGCATTCCACAACCAGTTCCACCTGGGGTGTATGGACAATGACTTGATCAAGGAACCGCAAAGTTCCCGCACCCGGAACCGGCTCCATTCTGCCAAACCGGCTCGCCACAAGGATCGCGCCGTGAATGGGCGACAGGATCAGGTCGCAAGCCTGATCGATCGCCTCGCCAAGCGGCAGCGCATCGATCCCATCGGCTCGCAATTGGTCGATCACGCCCAAACGGTCTCCCATTCCGGCTCCTGCCCAGACCGACCATTCGATATTGAGAGTAAGCAGGTCCGGGAAATTTTCCATTGCCCTGGCAAGCAATCGTCCTTGCTCGGCATTGGCCAGTGCGTAATGCGCTTCGCCCGCCAGACCGAGGCGGCCGATAATCGAACCAAAACCAACCGCTCGGCGGAGACTGGGACCGCATGCGTCGAGAGCATTGAGCAGGCCTAGACACTTCGGCCCCAACGTCTGACGGAGCCGCTCCGGATCGAGATCCATGAATGTTGCCGGTTCGTTGACGCCTGCAGTGTGAACGAGATGGCTGGGCGGGCCGAGTTTTTCCGTCCATCGCCGGACCGCGGCCATTAACCCGGCACCATCCTCGACGTCGGCCTGGCCGTAACCGACTCTAAGGTTCAGGGCTGCGGCCCGATCCAGCAAGGCAATGACATCGGGCGCATCAGCCGGAGACCTGCCGATCAGGATAAGTGCCGCACCGGTTCGCTTGCCAAGTTCGATAGCGACTTCCGCACCGATCCCGCGTGCGCCCCCAGTAACCACAATAACGCTCGCCTTGCTATCTTGCTGCTGACCGGTTCGGTCTGGCTCCGGCTCAAGGCGAATTGAGCCGCATCGCACGATGCCGTTACCATCCAGCGAGATGACCGGGTGATCACTCGGCAGCGCCGGAAGCGGACCGCTCCATTCGGAAACATCGACTGCCCGGATCGAATCGAACAGCCCTTCAGCCTGCAATGATCCGACAAACCCGTCCAGCGCCGCTCCGCAGTGCAACAGTGCCAGGTGCCGAACAGAAATGCAGGCCTGTCTGACCGCCGCAAACAGCGCTGCCGCGTCACGCATTGCGTCCCAGCTTCCAATCCGGATCGCCAATGCCGTTGGCCCGGCAGGAATTGGATCTCCAAGCGCAATTTCATACCAGTCGAACAGATCGAGCGGACCGGAACCATGGTCTGCCCAGACCGGGCTGAACCTGCGCACCCATGGCGCAATACCGGCAATCCGCTCTGGCACGGCCACCGGACCCAATACTTCAAGCTGGACCAATTCCTCCGCAACTTCCTGCAGCGATGCGTTGGCAAAGGCCGTGCGATGCCCTGGAAGCTGAATCCCCCGATGCTGGGCCAATCGGGCCAGAATCCGGCTTACGGCCAGAGAATTGAGGTGCAAGTCATCCAGAAATCGCAGTTCCGGATTAAGCGATTGTGGCGCCAATCCGGTCTTTTCCGCAACCAGAGCACAAAGCTGTTCCAAGCAATCCTGCCCGGCCGGAATAGGCTTGAGATCGCCAGCCCCATCGTTTTCCAAAGCTGGGTCGAGCGAAGGCGTAATTGCCGACGCCGCGCTGCCCCCGCCACACGGATTTGACAAAAAGCTGGGCTGCGTGACAGCCAGATTAGGAAATGCGGCCTCGGGATAAATCGAGGCAAGATCCAATTTCAGGCCGGCGGCATGCAGCTGTGCCAGGCATTCAAACGCGGGACGGCAAGAGACGGCAAATACATCGAGGCTGGCGGCGCTAAGGCCATGGGATTGGACAAGACGCGTCATGCTTGCGCCCGGCCCCACTTCAATCAGGAAGTCGCATTGTTTGACCAGGTGTTCAGCCGCTTCGACAAAGCGAACCGGCAGGGTCAGCTGGTCCACAAGGTGCTGCGCAATATCAGTGCGTGAACCGAGCAACCCGCCGGTCACGGTGGAACAGATCTGGCCGCCGGGTTGCAAATTCTCACACGCCGCAATTGCCGCACGGAGATTTGCCGCAGCCGGCGCCATCATGCGGGAATGAAATGCATGGGAGACCGGCAGCGCCTGTGCCGCGATGCCGCGGCGCGATGCGTGGCGCTGTACCTCTGCAACAGCGTCAGCAGGACCGGAAACGACTGTTTCCCGCGGCGCATTCAGGCAGGCGATTTCTGCCTCGGTACCGTCAACCAGCAATCGCGCAAGCTCTGGCTCGCAGGCAAGCAGCAACATTGCGCCAGCCGGCAAATCACCCATCGTCTGGCCGCGGGCCAAAGCAATCTCCAGCGCCTGTGACCGGTCAAGCCAGCCCGCCCAATGCAATGCCGCAATCTCGCCCAAGCTGTGACCCAGCGCGGCTTGCGCCGTGACGCCAAGCCGATCGAGCAAATCCAGGCCTGCAAGCGCTGCGCCGATAACCAGTGGCTGGGCATTCCTGGTGTGTGCAGGATCGCCGACCAGCTCAAGGCTGACCTGCGGCAAAGCGAAACGTTGTTCCCAGGCCCCGCCCTTGATCCGGCTTGGGGCACCTTGCCCTGGAAACAGCAGGCCAATTCGTGGAACATTTTCGCTCACACCAAATTGGATGGAGACATCGTGATCGCCTGTCAGGACCTGGCGGGCCCGCGCGATCCGATCGATCAACTCGTCGGGCCGTCCGGCAACAAAGGCCAATCGAAACGGACCCTGGGCAACCCTACGTGCTTGCTCACCTGCGAGACTGCGCATTTCCGAGACCGAGAGGCTTCTGGCGCGCTCGGCCACCTGTTCCAGACTTGAATCAAGCGCAGCGGCGCTTTCTGCGCCAAAGACGAACAATTCATCCTCGGACCAGGGATGGAGTGCAGGCAGCGCGAAATGCGCAACCGGGCGCGCACTCAGGACCGCATGGGCGTTGACGCCTCCAAAGCCAAACGAGGAGATCCCGGCCAAGACTTCATTTGCTCCGCGCGGCAGCGGTTCTGCAGCCTCGGATACGGCCAGCCGATCGGCGGTCCTTGCGAATATCGGGTGCGGCTCGCTGCAACCAACATGGGGTGGCACTATCCCGGCACGCAGCGCCTCGGCCGCCTTGATCAGGCCCGCCATGCCTGCGGCGGCCTTGGTGTGGCCGATATTGCCTTTGATCGATCCAATTGGAAGCCTGCGTCCATCGGCAGCGGGACCAAGCAATTGCGCCAGTGCCTCGACTTCAGTTGGATCGCCAATTGCGGTCCCCGTGCCGTGTGCTTCCACAAAGGCAAGATCGGATGGATCAAGCCCAAATCTGCCATAGGCTTCGCTCAATGCTCTAAACTGGCCCGATACCTCGGGGCGTGTCAGTCCGCCGCTGCCATCGCTCGAAAGCCCCCATCCGGCGAGTTTGACTGGCCTGTCGAGCCCGCGCCGCTGGACCCAGTCCTCGGAAGCCAGCACGATCGCGCCTGCCCCCTCGCCTGGCCAAAAGCCATCCGCGCGGCGGTCGAACACCCGCATGCGCTGCGCCGTTAACGCGCCATTGCGCGAAAAACCTACCAGTTCGAACGGATCGAGACTGAGGTCTACACCCACCACGACCATGGCCTCGGCGCGGCCGCAGGCAATTTGCTCAGCCGCATTGGCAACTGCCACGATGGATGAAGCGCAGGCCGCATCGACCAGCCAGGCGCCGCCATGGAGGTCGAAGTAGTTGGCAATTCGTCCTGCGATCGTGTTTGCCAGCCCCCCGGCCAGAGTCTCTTCGTTCGGCGCTGGCAACATTGAATTTATCCGGTCGCGAAAGCCCTCCCGAATTTGTTGCCGCAGCGCCGGGTCGATGTCCTGCCCGTCCAGAGCGGCAGCAAGCTGGCTGTCCAACCATGGCCAACGCAGCCGCAACTGGCTGGTCCTGCTGAATTCTCCAGTCAGCGTGTTGGCAACTACCACGCCGGTCGTGTCGCGTGGGAGGCCATCGATACCGCCGCACTGGGCAATCGCGGCACTGGCGACCTCAAGTGCAAGCCAATGGACCAGATCGGTGCTGGCGAAGGCGTCTTTCGGGATCCGAAATTGCTGCGGGTCAAACTGCCAATCAGTCAGCAAGCCAGCCAGAACCGGCGTGATTGAATCTACCTCGCCAATTGCCGAGCCAAGGTAGCTGGCCATCGGCAACCGCTCCTCCGGGATGCGGCGGAAGCTCTGGCGTCTGGAAATGACGTTTGCCAACAATGCGGCGGGTTCGTCCGCGTCGGGGTAGCGGCACGCATAACCGGCAAGAAAAACCTGACCTGCTTCGGGCACTGTCAGGCCGCCTTGGCATCGGGGCGGGGCCAGATGGGGGTAGGATCATGTGACCACCCCCGAATGGCCAGACCCAATCCTCTTACGCAACAGGCCGCAACAAGCGCAAAAAACAACCCGAAGACAATGTGCAATTCCATCAAGAGCGCATAGGCAAGCGCAACGCCGGCACCGAACAACACTTGCCGGCGCGGGTCATTGGGCGTGGTCGCGGGGTCGGACACCATATAAAACGTGAACAGCACAAAGGCGAAGCCCGTCATCGGTGCCAGGCCGGCAAACAGCGGTGTGTCATTGACCAGGGAACGCAGAATGGCCTGTAGCGCAAAAGCACCCAACCACCCCAGGATCAATGGCATCCGCTTGGTCAATTTGTAGTTGATCAGCGATCCTGTTGTGCAGATCAAAAGGGGGAACAACCAATCGAGCGCGCCCACCAGATTCTCACCGAATTGGTATGGCGGCGCAATTCCGACGTTGGGGAACAGGGCCAAAGTCGCGGCAATCCCGAAATTCGACGGATTCAGAAAATGGATCCGCCTGCCGCCACCGGTGCCCACGGTGAAAACATATTTGGAGGCCACCGCTGTGACCGCAGCAAAGGCGATGACCCATAGTTGTTCGGCCGCAAACAGCAGCATTCCAACGGCCAAACCGGTGATGTGAGCAGAAAGCAGGAACTTCGCAAAGGCACGCAGGCCACCGCGATATCGCGGCAGGCGGCCTTCACCCCGCGCCCGAGCCCATTCGCCAACCAGTTCTGTGGTGTAGGTGCAGGCAAGCGCCACAAATGGCGTCACCCAGCTCGCTTCGAACCCGAACCACAGATGACCAAGGATATTGAGCACTGAAATGGCAATCGCGAACCGCAACAGCGCAGCATCACGGCGCCGAATGGCATCCGGATCTGGCATTGCCTCGATCGGCACGGCATTCGCGAGCTCTGACGGAATGACAGGATGGTTCATAATCGCCTCAATCCAGAATTAGACTGTGAAAACCGGGAGTCAGATCGAAACTACGCCGCAGCACGCCTTGCGAACCGCGCCATTTGATTTCAACACGGATGGGTCCCGCTTGCTTGCCGAGGCCAAAGTGGACCTGCGGCGCATTCTTGCCGCTGTGGCCATTGCCGCCATCAACATATCCAATCTGGCGTTTCCCTGCGGCATCGGTCACGACGACCTTTGCACCATAGGCAAGCCGCGAGCTGCCGTTTGGATTGCGCAATCGCAGATCAAGGGTCAGCTGATTTCCAGCGCCCTTGGTGCGGTTGCGGTAGAACGAAGACTGGTCCCATTGCCGCGCGATGAAGAGGTCACGGCGTCCGTCGAGATCGACATCGACGACTGCGATTCCGCGGGTAACGCCGGTCCGGCCCAGCCCGACCTTCGACGCCATATCGCGAAACCGGCCGTCTCGTCCGGAAATGTAGAACGCATTGGTCAGGTGGCCGGAAAGGTCCGCATCATCGCGAAACTTCGGCCAAATCTGCGTGTTTGGTAGCAAGTCATCGTTGGCTGTTGCCAATTCCTGCAGCTCGGGCCAGCGATCCACCTTGCCGGCCAGAAAGCCGACTGCCTGGACGATCTCCGGCCGGCTGTCGTTGTCGAAATCGGCCCCTTTGATGTCCCATGCCCAGCCGTTGCGGGCTGTACCAAGGGTGCCGCTGGCATCCGTAAATGCGGCATGGCCGTTTTTCAGACTATCGGGGTCACCTTGGTTAATCCAAAGGAAATGGCTTTCCAGCAATGCATAAGGCTGGGCGATATTGCTAACGGCCAGATCGAGTTGGCCGTCAGCATTTACATCGAGAAAATCCGCGCCCATTCCTTTGAAGGAATCGCGGCCTATTACGCGCGAACGGGTATCGAACCAGCCGCGGTCTCCTTCGGCCAGGATAAATGCAGGGCGGCCTGGCTGCGAACGATTGACCAAAAGTCGGTCCGGACCGAAATCGTTGGCAACGTAGATTTCCGGCTTCAAGTCGCCATCAAGGTCAGCAGCGGCAAGCGCCAAGGTCCAGCCATTGGCCATTTTCTTGGTCAGTGCCGAAGAATGATCGGTAAAGCCTGAAGCGTGCGAAGAGGCAGGATCGAAAAGGAACAGCCGCTTGCGGCCGCTGTTGTAGGCCCTCGACATCGATTTTTGCATCTTGCCGCCGTCTTCCGCCGCGGCATCGAGCACTTTCGCATCTTCGGGGAAGTAGTTGCCAAACAACAGGTCGGCATGGCCATCGCCATCAATATCGGCGATGAGCGCCGCGTTGGTGAACCAGGCTTCGTCGGATGCAATCAGTGAAACAGCCCGATAGCCGTCTGCTGACAGGGGCCGCCCAGCTTCCCGAAAATGGATAACCGGGGCCCTTCCCCAGTAATAGCTGACAATGTCGGGCAATCCATCCTCATTGAGATCCCCGATCAGGCACCCCATCGGAGCGATAGTTGAAGGATTGTGGCCACCTGCCAAGATCGGCAGGGAGAATGAGGAAAACCGGCCCTCGGTTCCCGGTGCAGCCAATATGCTGATTTGATTGGTTCTGGGATCGACCAGGCAGGCGTCATCGGGCTTTGCATTTCCGTCAATGTCGCCAGCAGCGATGCCGGCGCCGACAGCGGAAATCCACCCTGCAATCTCTTGATAATTCGGATTGACCGGCCGCAAGGGAACCAGATCAGCGCGATTTGGCGGACTGATAGGAACTTCGGCAAAGGCAATCGGACTGACTGGCTCAGGCGGCTGGGCGGTCGAGGTCTTTGCCGCCGCAAACATGGCGGTCGCCATGGCCAGAGTTATCAGCCCTGCAAGAGCTCGCCCGCCGATCCGTTTCATGTTCCCTCCAAGGTCGTCGCAATTCTGTCTCGCCAAAGATGGTAGCCAGCCAGTCCGTCAGTCTTGCTGGCGAAGGCGGCGAGGCGGTGATCCTCGACCATCGCTGTTAGGCCACGGCACTCTTTGCCCGTTAGCGCGCTGGCTGTGGCGATACAGTGTTCGGGCTGATGACCAGCCCGGGCAAAAGCAGAGACCGCAAAAGCCGCTCCTTGCCGCAGATAACCGAGATGTTCCCCCGCTGCCGCCTTCAGCGCCCCTGCGGTGGAATTCGACGCCGGGCCTGCATAGCACGAGGCCAGGCCAACCCCCGACCAGAGATCTGATTTCCAACGCTCTGGGAACTGCTCGAGGGACTGGATCAAATGCGCGCAATCGCCGCCCGAGCGAAACCACAGGGCCCGCCCGACCCCCTGGTAATAAGCCTGGGCTTCAAACTGTGACTTGCCCCGGGCCTGCTGCCAGTTCCGCCGCGAGAAAAAGGTTTCGTGGAAGCCATAACCGTCCCAAGCCAGTCCCAGGTAACCTGGATCCAACTGGCGACGGACCGGCGCTCCGGCAATTCCGACGCGGGCAAGCGCCCATCCTGCGCCAACATGCGCAAGATGCACAAATCTCGGCTCAAGCTCGGCCAGGACTTTGCCGAGCCGGTTTCCCCAAGGCAAAACCGTGGCCGCAATGGCAGCGGCCATCGTGGTTCCTTCGGCATAGAAGCCCTGCAATTCAGTCGCTGTGGCCTGAATTCGGCCTGCCAGTTGCTTTGGCCTCGGATCGTCCATGTAAGCATTAAAAGCATCAACAAAGGTTGTGCCGATTGCTTCCAGTTTCGCTGTGGCAGGCCCATTATGAAGGCTAAGAACCACTGACGACGCGGCGTCTGATCGAAGCTTGAGTGCCCGCGTCAACATGGCGCAAAAGCCTCAGCTGCGCGTAAGGTGCTGCAACTACCACTGCAATAATCATTCAGCCTGCGAAGCAAAAACCCAAGCCATACATGTGTATGGTGGAAAATTCCACAAATTGGGTTCTGCTGTATCAAAAGACCGACTCAGCATAAGCATTTATCGGACCTGACAATGCTTGACCTTTGCCATGCCCCATAAACCCACCCCATTCCAAACAGACGCACAGAGCCGCCCCGCCAAACCCAGGCTGGCGAATCTCTTTTTCAAAAAAAGCAATTCAAAGGAAGAATGCCACTGCAAAGTTTGGAATCAAGCAAAATTTGGTCTTGATATTTGTCATTTCCTTGGCGGGTACTGCGGGCATTTGATTCGCTACATCCAAAAGCAAACAACCCAACTGCCCAAGCATCCGATTAAATTAGAACATCCTCACACTGCTTGAACATCAATCGAAGCGCATCATACATAATCAAATCAGCGTTGTGGAACTGGATTCGGGTGCCGGGACCGCCTTCAAGCGGAGCTTTGCTCCAAAGCGACACCACGCGTTTCATGGCCTAGCAAGCCTACCAGAATGATCGCCAACAGCATGGGCACAATCAAAATCCACGAAGCAATTGCAAGCCCCGGCACCAGCCCGCCCATTGCGAAGACTTGAATTGCGACTCCGCCCAGCTTGCTTGATCCGGCCACCAAGCCTGTCGCCCGCCCGCGAACTGCGGTTGCATAGCTTTCGGCTACATATGGCATCAGGACCACCATCATGCCGTTGGTTCCGACCAACAGGACCGCCATGACGACAATCAGACTTGTCCGATTTGCCAGAATTTCACTGGGCAGTGCCGTACCTACCAATCCCGCAACTGTCACCGCCATCGTGACAACCAGAGTCCATTTGCTGCTCCACCGACTGTAAAGCAGCGAGACCACTATAATCGTGGGAAGTGCGAACAGGGCAGAGCGCGCCAGCAGGCCGCTTGCTGTTCCCGCTTCATAGCCACGCATGGCAAGTTCGCTCGGCAACCAAAGCAGCAATCCGAAGTTGATCGTACTCCACGTCAGGGCAGTCAGCACCAAGGTCCAGGTGAGCCAAGTGGCCAGCGAAGCATCTCCACCCGCTTCCCGATGACCTGGAACCTGCACGATTCCGTACTGCTTTGCCATTTCATCGAGTTCGTCGGTTCTGCCCTTGGCGTGCAAGAATCCCGGACTTTCGGGGATGATCCGAGCGAAAATCAACAGGATCAGACCGGTTGGAACACCAAGCAGCCAAAGTACGCGCCAGCCATAGGTTGGCTCCAGCGTCTGGGCTGCCAGGCTTGCGGCAAGATACCCGCCGACCGCACCAAGACCGCCGACCAGAACCAGGGCCAAGCCTCTCGATTTCGTGGGTACAAACTCTGCCACCAGGCTGTATACGACCGGCAACATTCCGCCGGCCGAGCAGCCCATCAGGAAGCACATCACAAGATTCCAGGCAAAAGTTGGCATCGCACCACAAACCGAAGTGGCGACAAACAGCACCGCCGCAAGCAGGATCGAAATTCGGCGGCCATAACGATCGGCAATCCAGCCCCAAAGAAATGAACCAACGGTGGTTCCGGAAAGGGCCGAGAACGGCAACCAGGCGGTTGTGGCCTTGTCCAGTCCGTACTCACTGCGAACTCCGGGAAGAACGAAGCTCAAGGTTGCAGGCTTCATCAGGTCAATGACGAGCGCCACGGACAGTACAGCCAATACTAAGTAATGGCGTGCGGTTAGCGGCGTTTCATCGCTGATTTCGAAACGTACGGAGCTGTCCAGCTCTTTGACTCGTTCTCGCGTCGACAGGGCGCCAAAAATGGCGAGAGGAACACCTAGGGCGATCAGCACCATGCCGGCGTACATTGGCTGGTCCATCGGCATGCCGACCAGCCGATTGCCCATCTCATGCGCCATCACCAGCATTGGCAAATGCAGCGCACCTCCGGCGAATATTACTATGCATCCTATCAGAAATGCCAAGGAACCGCGTTGCTGACGCTGCAAACTGGTTCGCATGCAATTTCCCTCTGCTAATCTATTCGTGACGAATTGTATTCAAAAAGCCCCACCGTTGTAATGACTGTCCGGATTTTCGCAACAACCCAATCGGGGGCATGTGAAACGCAATTCCTGATTCCAAACTCACTGAAGAAAATCTGCCCGAGCAGCCAAAATCTCGATCAAAAAGTGACATTTAAGGCAACATCTAAGGTTCGGCCCCCACAAAGGCCAAAAGCGCAAAACTCGCCAGCCAGTGCTCACCCATATAATCGTCCGCGATGTGAGGCAGAGCAGCAGCAAGGTGCAATTCGGCGTTGTTCAGAGCAGCATCATGGACCGCGTGACCCTCGCCAAGCGCCGCCGCTATGCCGCGCCAGCACCAGGCGCGGCTGAGGTTGAGGCCGTCGAGATGCGCGATCTTGCCATCGCTGCGGTCACTGACCGTGGCTGGGGCAAAAAGGGTCGCCGGCTCGCGCTGTGCAAGGTTCGGCAGGAAGGCGTCGAACCAGACCGCGAAGTCAGTGCCCAGCACCCGGCTCATCAGCAAGGCTTCGCACAGAGTGCCTGACAGGAACTCGTCACCGCCGGGCTCCCACGCCTGTGCCGCCCGGTCCGCGCCGAACCAGTCGCGGGCGCGGCGATCGATCAGCTTGGCGAGCGCGGGATCGTGATCCAGCGCCCAGTCGCGCGCCAGGATCATCGCAAAGGCGCTGTTGAAATGGGTGCCGGTGCGGATCGGATAGGTCTGCAAGGGCAAGAAGGCGGCAAAGCGGCGCGCGAAGCGATGGGCAAAGCCATCAGCATGGCGCGCCCATTCGGCATCATGCCGCGCCATCTCACTATGGAGCGCCAAGGCCCAGGCCCAGCCGTAAGGCCGCTCGAACCCGCGCGCTGAGGGCCGGTCGAGATAAGCGCATTCGGCGGCGAAATTGTCTGCCGTCAGCATCCGCCCCGCGAGCGAGCGGACGTCCTCAGCCTCGGGCAGTTCCGGATAGCGCCGTGCGAGCCGCAGCACCTGCCACCAGCCGTGGACGCAGGAGTGCCAATCGAAGCTGCCGTGAAAGATTGGATGCAGGACCGAAGGGGCGAGCACATCGTCCGGTCCGTCCATCACGTGATCGAGCTTGTGCGGGTATTCGCGAGTCAGGTGCCCGCTGGTCAGCGCTATGAACTGCGCGGCGATTTTCGGGGTCAGCTGCATCAGAATGCCAGGAACCAGATCAGCGCGATATTGACCGCGAGCAGCGGCAGCGCGGTGGGGATCTGCGCCTTGACCACCGCATTGCGGTCTTTCAGCTCAAGCAGCGCAGCGGGAACCACGTTGAAATTGGCCGCCATCGGGGTCATCAATGTGCCGCAAAAGCCGGCCAGCATGCCGATTGCCGCCACCACCGCCGGATCGCCGTGGTATTGCCCGATCAGCAGCGGCAGGCCGATCGCGGCGGCCATCACCGGGAAGGCGGCAAAGGCATTGCCCATCACCATGGTGAACAGCGCCATGCCCAGGCCATAGGCGATCACTGCGGCGAGGCGGCTGCCATCGGGGATCACCGTGGTCATCACCGCGCCGACCACCTTTCCGACCCCGGCAAGCGCGAAAACCGCGCCCAGGCTGGCCAGCATCTGCGGCAGGATCGCCGCCCAGCCGACCGAATCCATAAGGCGGCGGCCTTCGTGGAGTGGCTCGGCCGGACCGGCGCGCAGCCAGGCCATGCCGATCGCCAAGGCAATCAGCACCCCCAGTGCCAGGCTGACGAGGGTGACATTCTTGGGATCGACAAGATCTGGCAGCGCCTTGAAACCCAGTGTGCCAATCAGCGCGACCAGCGGGATCACCAGCGCCAGCAGGAACAGGCGGTTGCCGTGGCGCGCGGCTTCGGCTTCGCGCATTGCGGCAGAACCTTGCGCCGCGCCCCTGCCCAGCCCGCCCAGCCCGGCAATCGCCACCAGCGCCAGCACCAGCAGGCCATTGGCGAAATCGCCGAGCCGGTCACCCGTCAGCATCGACAGCGCCAACAGCGCCCAGAAGGCGGCATTGCCCCAGCGCTTGGGGTTGCCGGCCTCGCGCGCCGAAAGCGCCGCAAATGCCGCGAAGACCGCACCGGCAAGCAGATAAACCTCCGACAGCCCGATCACTTGCGCGCACTCCCCATTCGCCAGATCCGGAAACCATGGATTGCGAAGGCCGCGATCGCGGTGGGGATCGCCCAGACCGAAAGCTCGAACGGCGAAAGCACGATCCCGTTCTGCTCCATGAAGCCCTTCATCAGCAGGATCGATCCGATCGCGATGAAGATGTCCTCGCCAAAGAACAGCCCGACATTGTCGGTCGCGGCGGCCATCGCCTTGATCTGCTCCGCTTCGGCTTCATCCTGCGGCTGGGCGGCAGCGACAGCCATCGGAGCAAGCAGCGGCCGCACCGTCTGGGCGTGCCCGGCAATCGAGGTTAGGCCCATGGCCGAAGTGACCTGGCGCAGCAGCAGGTAGCCGGTCAGCAGCCGCGCCAGGGTCGCGCCTTTCATTCCCGCAATCAGCGCGCGAGCACGCTCCTGCAGGCCGCGCGCCTCCATCAGCCCGATCACCGGCAGGACGATCCAGACCACGCTGACATAGCGGGTATCGTTGAACGCCTTGCCGAAGGCAGACACGATCGCGACCGGATCGAGCCCCGCCGCGAGCCCCGTTACCAGCGCCGCCAGCACGACCACCACCAGCGCATTGAGCCGCAGCATGAAGCCGCCGATCATCACCGCGATGCCGGTCAGGACCCAGTAGTTCACGCGCTGCCAGCCTGTGCAAGATTGTCCATTACAAAGCTTCCGATCGCCGAAAGATCAACGGCCGAGATTCGCGCTCCACTGAGGTGAAGAGTGCCAATCGCCTGATGCTTGCCGATCCTTCCGCTCCTTACAAGGACTCTTCCATTCGGACTCGAGAGAGCAGGCAAAGTTGGCCCGAAAAGCTCCAATGTGCGAAAGCCGATTGCCACAACCAAACGCGGCTCCATGGCTTCAACCAGAGCCTCGACAATTGGCAGACAGTGGGCTTCGATCCTTCTTCGCAACGGACTTGCGACCTCCCGTTCGAAGACGCTGACGCGCGGTGAACGGAAGAAGATTGCGTTGAGCCCGGTGGAGGCCGCCATTAGCTCGCGTCCCCACAACTTGCGCATGACAACCGCAAGTTTCCAATCGTCGGTGGCATAGTAGGAGACTGCCGGAAGATCATGCACAGGCTCGCGCAAATGAAGCTCGGGATCGGTCTGGTCTCCGCCCGGCTGGTAGCCGACAAAGAGTATTGGCGGGGCATCGAGCAACGGGCCGTACATCAAGTAATAGCCGCGGTCGCAAAGGCCCTGATGGTGCTCGCGATAGAAGGCGTGGGTATCCGCGAAGGCTTCCGAGTAAATGGCGAAGGCTTTGCTCACAAACTGCCGTACCCTCCCCCGCCCGGCGTCTCGATCACGATGACATCGCCCGGGCCGACCGTCACACCAGCGGTCGAACCAAGAACCTCAACTTCACCTGAGGTTCGTTTGACCCGGGTTTCTCCGGGCAAGGCATCACTGCCGCCGGCTAGGCCGAAAGGCCGGGTGCGGCGGCGATTGGAGAGTATGCCAGCTTCCATCACTTCGCGGAACCGGATCCGGCGAACCGCGCCGTCGCCGCCGCGCCATTGGCCTGCCCCGCCCGATCCGCTGCGGATGTGGAACGCCTCGACCAGCACCGGGAAGCGGCTTTCCAGCACTTCGGGATCGGTCAGGCGGCTGTTGGTCATGTGGGTCTGGACCGCATCGGCCCCAGCGAAGCCCGGTCCAGCGCCAGAGCCGCCGGCGATCGTTTCGTAATACTGGTAGCGGTCATTGCCGAAGGTGAAGTTGTTCATTGTCCCCTGGCTGGCCGCCATGGCGCCGAAGGCGCCGAACAGGGCATCTGTCACCGCCTGGCTGGTCTCGACATTGCCAGCGACAACGGCTGCCGGATAGCGCGGGGACAGCATTGAGCCCTCGGGTACCAGGATCGTAACCGGGGCGAGGCAGCCTTCGTTCATCGGGATCGGATCGTCGATCATGGTCCGCAGCACGTACATCACCGCCGCGCGGACCACGCTGAACGGGGCGTTGAAATTGCCAGGCAACTGCGCGCTGGTCCCGGCGAAGTCGATCGTGGCGTGGCGCGCCTTCCGGTCGATCGAGACCGCTACTGCGATCACCGCGCCGCTGTCCATTTCCAGCCGGAACGTGCCGTCTTCCAGCCTCCCGATCAGGCGGCGCACGGCTTCTTCGGCATTGGCGTGGACGTGGCCCATATAGGCCTTGACCACTTCATGCCCATGTTCGCGGCAGGCCGCCTCCAGCCCGACCGCGCCGCGCCGACAGGCGGCAATCTGGGCAGAAAGATCGCCGATGTTCTGATCGATGTTGCGCGCCGGCCATGGTCCTGAGCCAAGCAGCGCGCGCAGTTCCGCCTCGCAGAAGCGGCCCTCGTCGACCAACAGGACATTGTCGAGCAGCACGCCCTCTTCCTCGATCGAGGTGCTGGTCGGCGGCATCGATCCCGGCGCAATCCCGCCGACATCGGCATGATGCCCGCGCGCGGCGACGTAGAAGCTCGGCACTTCGCGATCGCCAGCGACGAAGACCGGGGCGATCACGGTAATGTCGGGCAGGTGCGTGCCCCCGGCATAGGGCGCGTTGAGGACATAGGCGTCGCCGCGCCTTATGCCCCTCCCGTCGCGACCTTGCCCGCGCGCCGCGATGATCCGCGCCACGCTCTCGCCCATCGAGCCCAGATGCACCGGCATGTGCGGAGCATTGGCAACCAGCCGCCCAGCCGCATCGAACAGCGCGCAGGAGAAATCGAGCCGCTCGCGGATGTTGACCGAGCTGGCGGTGCGGGCCAGCGCCGTGCCCATTTCCTCGGCAATGCCCATGAACAGGCCGTTGAAGATTTCGAGCCGGATCGGGTCGGCCTCTACCGCCCCTGCCTTCCCTGTGCTTGTCGAAGGGTGATCCTGTTCGGAAAGGCGCGACAGCCTGAGGGTTCCGTCCGGATCGACCCGCAGCGCCCAGCCCGGCTCCACCACCGTGGTCGCCAGTTCGTCGATCACCACCAGGGGACCGGACGCGTTGAACCCGGCGGCGAGCGCGGCGCGATCCCAGATCGGTACCGCGTGCGCCGCGCCATCCAGCCAGCACTCTGCCGCTTCAAGTGGCGCGCCGGTCTTCGCCGGCAAGGGCCAGGTTATATCCAGCGCCGAGGCATCCTCGATCACCGCTTCGACCCGGACCCGGTCGATCACCAACGGACCGCTGCCGTCATAGCCGAACTCGGCGCGGTGCGCGGCGGCGAAGGCCTGGGTCAGCTCGTCCGCCGGTCCGGGCGGCAGTGCGATCGCGTTCTCCGATGCCTGCGGGCGAACGAACAGGCTCGCCTCGATCCGGCTTGGCGTGCGGCCAAGCTGGGCCTGCGCCTCATCTGCCAGCCGCGCGCGCAGCGCCTCTACCGCGCCTTCCACGCCGGAATCAAGCGGCAGGCCCAGGCTTGCCTCCCGCACTGCTGCTTCGCTGGCGAGGCCCATGCCATAGGTCGAAAGCACCCCGGCGAGCGGATGGATCAGCACCGTCTCGACCCCCAGTGCATCGGCGACCAGGCACGCGTGCTGCCCGCCCGCCCCGCCGAAGCAGGCCAGCGCATGGCTGGTCACGTCGTGCCCGCGCGCCACCGAAATCTGGCGGATCGCCTGGGCCATGTTGGCCACCGCGATCCGCACGAAGCCCTCGGCGATGGCCTGCGAAGCCATCCGCTGGCCGGTCTCGGCCGCGATCTGATCGGCCAGTTCGGCGAACTTTTCCTCGACCACCGCGCGATCAATCGGCTCATCGCCGCCGGGGCCGAACAGGCGCGGGAAATGATCCGGGATCAGCTTGCCCAGCATGACGTTGCAATCGGTCACGGTCAGCGGCCCGCCGCGGCGATAGCAGGCCGGGCCGGGCACAGCTCCCGCACTTTCCGGGCCGACCACCAGCCGCCCGGCATCGAAGCGGCAGATCGACCCGCCCCCGGCAGCGACGGTGTTGATCCGCAGCATCGGGGTGCGGATCCGGACCCCGGCGACCCGCGTTTCGCTGTCTCGCTCATAATGTCCGGCATAGTGCGAAACGTCGGTCGAGGTGCCGCCCATATCAAAGCCGATCATCTTGTCCGCACCGCTGGCCTTAGCGGTTCGGGCCATGCCGACAATCCCGCCGGCCGGGCCGGAGAGGATCGCATCCTTGCCGTGGAACCGCGCGCCTTCAATCAGCCCGCCGCTCGATTGCATGAACAACGCTTGCCCAGACCCGCCGAGCTGCGCGCTGAAGCTATCGACATAGCGGCGCAGCACTGGGGACAGGTAAGCATCGACCAGCGTGGTGTCGCCGCGCGGCACCAGCTTGATCAACGGGGCCAGCTCATGGCTGACGGAGACCTGGCTGAACCCGGTTTCGCGCGCCAGCTCGGCCAGTCGCGCCTCGTGCGCAGTATGTTGCCAGCCGTGCATCAGGACGATTGCAATCGAGCGGAAGCCTTCGGTGAAGGCCGCGGCAAAGGCAGTGGCAGCCGCCGCCTCGTCCAGCGGGCGCAGGACTTCTCCTTCCGCCGTCACCCGCTCATCGATCTCGATCACCCGGGCGTGGGGCGGCTGGGGCAGCACGATCTTGCGCACGAACAGTTCGGGCCGGTCCTGGCTGCCGATGGTCAGCGCATCGCCGAAGCCCCTGGTGATCACGAGCACACAAGGCTCGCCCTTGCGCTCGAGCAGGGCATTGGTGGCGACGGTGGTACCCATCCGCACCGCGCATGGCGGGAGCGGGCCTGCGGGGGTCCCGGTCAGCTGCCGGATCGCGGCGATTGCGGCGTCTTCGCCGCGCGCCGGGTCTTCCGACAGCAATTTGGCGGTGCGGACCGTGCCATCGGGTGCGCGCGCGACGACATCGGTGAAGGTCCCGCCGCGATCGATCCAGAATTGCCAGGCCGCGCTCATTGCTTGCTCATAAGCGCTGGCGCGGCCGGGGCAATCTCAGTTCGCGTCTTCCGGGCTGACGATGATCACCACCCGGCGGTTCTGCGCGCGGCCTTCGTCGGTGTCGTTGCTCGCGACAGGCTGGGTTTCACCCACACCCTGATCGCGAATCCGCGCTGCATCCATCCCGGAGGCCGCCAGTCCACCCTTGACCGACGCGGCGCGGCGCTGGGACAGGCCAAGGTTGTATTCGCTTGATCCGGTCGAATCGGTGTGGCCAACCACGCTGGCACCGCGGATGTTGACCGCAACCAGGCTTGTCGCAATCCTGCCAAGCACGGCGCTGGCTTCAGGACTGAGGTCGCTCTTGTCGACCGCAAACAGCACCCGGTCTTCCAGACCGAGCTCGTAATTGTCGGAGACCGGCTTGAACCCCAGTTCGGTCATCGCCGCGACCTGGGCCTTGTTAAATCCGGGCTTCTTGGGAACCGTGGCGCAGGCGGCCAGCGCCGCCAGCACCAACATGAGGATAATATTACGCATTTGCCAGTGCTCCCGATCCCGCGTCGCCGCGTTTGTCGCGGTACATCTCGGCATCGGCCTTGCGCAAGAGGTCTTCGATGGTTTCCCCATGATCGGGGAACAGAGCAACTCCGACGCTGAGCTTGGACCGGGCGATAATCCCGCTGGGCAGGCGATAGGGCTTGTCCATTTCGGTCCGGATCCGCTCGAGCACCAGATCGACATTGCCCTGGTCGCTGAGCGGAGCGAGCAGCACGGCGAATTCGTCGCCGCCCATCCGGAAGGCCAAATCGTGCTGGCGGATCGCGCCGCGCAGCCGGTCCGCCACCGCGATCAACGCTGCGTCGCCGCTTTCATGGCCATGGCTGTCATTGATCGACTTGAAGCGGTCGACATCGAAGAACAGCACGGCAAACGAATGTCCGCCCCTTTGGGCCTGAGCAATCGCATCGCCGACCACGCTTTCGAACAGCTGGCGGTTGCCGAGGCCGGTCAGACCATCATGGCTGGCCCGCCAGGCGAGTTCGCGGTTCTCTGACGTCAGACCGGCATGCCAGCCTTGCAGCTCGGCCAGCAGCGCGTTGAAATCCTGTCCAAAACGGTCGATCTCGGCGATACCAGAGGCCGGAATGCGCCGTTCGAATGCGCGATCTTCGCGGACCGCGTGGGCCACTTCGGCAACGTGCTCAAGCGGGCGGACCACCTCATTTTGCAGCCGCCGGGCCAGCACGCGCGTCGCCAGCACCGTCAGTCCGAGGCACGACAAGGCGATGATTGTCCCGGCCAGGATGTAGCGCAGCAGCCCTTCCGAATTGCCGTAGATCCGCACTTCGGCGATGTGTTGCTCACCGCGGTGGATCTGATCAATCGCAGGCTGGGGCCAGAACAGCCGGTTGGCGGCGCGGCTGAGCGAGGCCAGAGGGCCGCTGGCCGGGTTTTGCCATTCAGCCAGCATCTGGCCCGTGGGGTCAAGCACTTCGACCCGCTCGATCCCGCGCCCGGCCGCTACCGAAACCACGCCGTCGCGGATCGCATCGCGGTCTTCAAACAGCACGGCCGGCTCAACCGTATAGGCAACAGATCGCGCGACCAGTTCCAGATTGCGCTGGGCATAGTTGCGGATCACCAGCCCGCCGCTTAGCACCAGGCTGAGCGTGGCAAGCAGGATCGTGAACAGGATCAGCCGCAGGTGCGCCCGGGCCAGCAGATCGCGCAAAGTCGGCAGGCGCTTGGCGGGATCAGCCATGGTCACAGCCCTCCCTGCGCCACGCGCAGCACGCGCGGATCGACCTTTAGCCCTGAGCGCGAGATCGCGTCGATATTCATGCGGAAGCTGAGGCCCTTGGGCTGATAGGTCAGCGCGAACATCGCCTCGGCGGCGTTCCCCGGATCGGCTTCGGCAATGGTCAGAACGCCGCGTCCGCGCACCGCTGTGGTCAGCTGGCGCTGTTGGGCAATCGAAAGATTGCCGAGGTAGAGCACGTTGCAGCCGGCAATTCCGCCGGGCGAAGCGCTGACGTTGCGCCGCTCAACCCGGCGGCCGTCGCTGAGCCTGATCCCGTCCAACTGCCCCGCGTGCTGAGCCGCACCGGCAACGCAGAGTCGGACAGGTTCCTGGCGGGATGGCCAGCGGGTATACTCGATCATTGCCCGGACTGTCCGGGCCACTGCCCCGGTGTAAACGCTGCCACCGTTCGAACGCGAGCCAAGCGGCATGTCCGCCATCGCCAGCAAGGGCGGCGCGGTCAGGGCCAGCAAGGGCAAGACAGGAAAGACGGCTTTCAGCTTCATGCAGCTGTGGCCCTAGCGCGGTGTTGCAGGCAGGAGAATAGCGTCTGTGCCGCGCGGAGACTAAGTTTTTCTACAGGTTGCCCCCTCGGATTGGTTTCCAATGCAACCGGTGCTAGAGGCCTGTCCCATGCCTGGACAGATTGACCGTTCCGCCCTGCGTGCCGCCTACCGCATGGAGGAGGAAGTCTGCCTTGCCGAGCGAATCAGGCAAGCTGCTCCGGCCAGCGCGGTCCACGGCGAAGCCAGCCGGATCGCCGCGCGGTTGGTGGAAGGCGCGCGGGCCCGCAAGGCCAGTGGGCTCGATGCCTTCCTGCAAACCTATGGCCTCGGCACCGATGAAGGCATCGCGCTGATGTGCCTGGCTGAGGCCCTGCTGCGGGTGCCCGATGCGGCGACCGCCGACGCGCTGATCCACGACAAGCTGTCAGGGATCGACTGGGGCGAACATGTCGGCGAAAGTGCAAGCACCTTCGTCAACGCCGCCACCTTCTCGCTGATGCTGACCGGGCAGGTCCTGCAGCAGAAGCAGGCTGGCGGGTTCGGCGCGAGCCTGAAGCGCGCGGTCGGCCGCCTGGGCGAACCGGTGATCCGTCAGGCGACCTTGCAGGCGATGAAGATCCTGGGCGGCCAGTTCGTGTTCGGCCGGACGATTGACGAAGCGCTGGAGCGCGCCGCGCCCGAACGCAAGCAAGGCCTGACCCACAGCTTCGACATGCTGGGCGAAGCGGCGATGACCTTTGACGATGCCGAGCGCTATCGCCGGTCCTATGCCGGTGCACTGGTGCGAATCGCCCAGGAGGCTGGCTCGGGCGTGGTCCGTTCGCCGGGAATTTCGGTCAAGCTTTCGGCGCTGTTCCCGCGCTATGACTTCTTCCACGCGACCGCCGCGCGAGCAGTGCTGGTACCCATGCTGAAGGAACTGGCGCTGCAGGCCAGCCGCGCCGACATCCACTTCACCATCGATGCCGAAGAGGCCGAACGGCTGGAGCTGTCGATGGACATCATCGAAGAGCTGGTTGCCGATGAAGAGCTGTTCGGCAGCGGCTGGCAGGGCTTTGGCCTGGCGCTGCAGGCCTATTCGAAGCGTGCGGTGCCGCTTGTCGAGTGGGTTACGGCGCTGGCCCGCAAGTACCACCGCCGGATCATGGTCCGGCTGGTAAAGGGCGCTTACTGGGACAGCGAGGTCAAGCTTAGTCAGGTCGGCGGGCATCAGGACTATCCGGTCTTCACCCGCAAGGTCGCGACCGACGTGTCCTACCTCGCCTGCGCGGCCAAGCTGCTGGCCGCACCCGATGCGATCTACCCGGCCTTCGCCACGCACAACGCCTATACCATCGGAGCGATCAAGGCGCTGGCCGGCCTGGCCGAGTTCGAATTCCAGCGCCTCCACGGGATGGGCGAGGACGTTTACGAGGAACTGGCGCGGATCGAGGCCGAGGCCGATCACCCCCGCACTCCAGTGCGGATCTATGCCCCGGTGGGCGGGCACAAGGAGCTGCTGGCCTATCTGGTCCGCCGCCTGCTGGAAAACGGCGCGAATTCGTCGTTCGTCAACCGCATGGCCGACGCCGAAGTGCCGGTGACCGAACTGGTTGGCGATCCGGTGGTGGAGCTGACGGCCCTGTCGCCGCGCCGCAATCCGGCGATCCCTTTGCCGCGCGATATCTTCCCGGGCCGGATCAATAGCGCAGGGGTGGATCTGGCCGATCCGCTGGTGCGGGGGCCGCTTCTGGACGAACTGGCAACACTGGCAGAGCGGAACGACTGGCGGGCTGGACCGAGCTTTGAACACAAGCGCGGCGGAGCGATAGCAGCGGTGCTCTCACCCTATGACAATGGCGCTACGATCGGCCATGTGCGCGAAGCCAGCGCGGCCGAAGTAGCGGAAATGATTGAGCGCGCGGTTGTTGCCCAGCCCGGCTGGGACGCGTTGGGCGGTGCAGCGCGCGCCGAGCGGCTGGAGGCAGCAGCCGACCTCTACGAGGCGCACACCAGCCAGTTCCTTTCGCTGTGCCAGCGCGAGGCCGGCAAAAGCCTGATCGACAGCGTGGCCGAACTGCGCGAGGCAGTCGATTTCTTGCGCTACTACGCGGCCGAGGCGCGCGCTCACTTCACTGCCGAGGGTACCGCCCTTCCCGGCCCGACCGGGGAAAGCAACCGCCTGACCCTGCACGGGCGAGGCGTGATTGTGGCGATCAGCCCGTGGAACTTCCCGCTGGCGATCTTCACCGGGCTGGTTGCCGGGCCGCTGGCCGCAGGTAACACGGTGATCGCCAAGCCGGCCGAGCAGACCCCGCTGATCGCCGCGCTGTCTGTGGAACTGATGCACCGGGCTGGAATTCCCATCGAAGCGGTCCAGCTTGCCCCCGGCGATGGCAAGGTCGGCGCGATGCTGACCGGCGATCCGCGCGTTGCCGGGGTGGCCTTCACCGGCTCGACTGAAACCGCGCGCGCGATCAACCGCAGCCTGGCTGGGCGCGATGGGCCATTGGCAACGCTGGTCGCCGAAACCGGCGGGCAGAACGCCATGATCGTCGACAGTTCGGCCCTGCCCGAACAGGTTACCCGCGATGTCCTGGCCAGCGCCTTCCAGAGCGCCGGGCAGCGCTGCTCGGCCTGCCGGGTGCTGTTCCTGCAGGACGATGTCTACGATTCCATGCTGGACATGATCCGGGGCGGGTTCGAAGCGCTGGTGATCGGCAATCCCGAGGAGCTGGCCACCGATGTCGGCCCGGTGATCGATGCCGAGGCCAAGGCCAAGCTCGACAAGCACATCGCGGCGATGAAGAAGCGCGGCCACCGGGTGTGGCAGCGCGAATTGCCCAAGGCCTGCAAGGCCGGGACCTATGTTGCCCCGACCATTATCGAGATCGGATCAATCCGCGAGCTGGAGAGCGAGCATTTCGGCCCGATCCTGCATGTCGTGCGGTTCAAGGCCGAAGCGCTCGATCAGGTGATCGCCGACATCAACGCCACCGGCTTTGGCCTCACGCTGGGCCTGCACAGCCGGATCGACGCAACCCGCCGCCTGATCGAGGCCAAGGCCCGGGTCGGCAATTTCTACGTCAACCGCAACCAGATCGGCGCCGTGGTCGGCAGCCAGCCGTTTGGCGGCGAGGGCCTGTCAGGCACCGGACCCAAAGCTGGCGGACCGCACTATCTGGCCCGTTTCGCGACCGAGCGGGTGACCTGCATCGACACCACTGCCGCCGGGGGCAATGCCAGTTTGATGGCCAGCGGATAGGTGATTGCCTTGATCCCGCATCCCGCCTAGCCATTGGCAAAACGGGGCAGAGGAGCGGGTTCGATGAAGAAATGGGTTCTGGCCGCCGGCGCGGCGGTCGTTGCGCTGGGCGGGGTCGTGGCGGTTCGTACAGCGACTTTCACGCCCGATGCGGTCGCCGATGGCTCGACGATCAAGGTGGCGGCCGCCGTTCCGGTCGATACCCAGACGGCCGCCCGACACATGAGCGAAGCAGTCCGGTTCCGCACCATCAGCAACCAGGATCCGGCCAAGAACGAACTGGCGGAGTGGGACAAGCTCCACGCCTGGCTGGCCGCAACCTACCCCAAGGCCCATGCGGCAATGCAGCAGGAGAAGCTGGGCCAGACGCTGGTCTATACCTGGCCCGGCAGCGATCCCGCCGCCCAGCCGATCATCCTGATGGCCCACCAGGACGTGGTTCCGGTCACTCCCGGCACCGAAAAGGACTGGAAGCACGATCCCTTCGCCGGGACGATCGCGGATGGGGCAGTCTGGGGCCGCGGAACGATCGACGACAAGGGCCAGCTGGTCACCATGTTCGAAGCGATGGAGGCACTGGCCGCGCAGGGTTTCAAGCCCAGGCGGACCGTGATCGTGGTCTCGGGACATGATGAGGAAGTCGGCGGGACCGGCGCGGCGGCGGCCGCGAAGCTGCTCGCCAGCCGCAAGGTCAAGGCGCTGTTCACGATCGACGAAGGCGGGGTGATCACCACCGATACCCCGATGATCAATGCTCCGGCGATAATGATCGGGGTGGCCGAAAAGGGCTATGTGACGCTGCGGGTCCGGGCCGGTGCGCCGGGCGGACATTCCTCGATGCCGCCCGAGGAGATCGGCACCGTCAACCTGGCCAAGGCAGTGGTCGCAATTCATGCCGACCAGCACCCGATGGAGCTGCGCGGCCCGGCGGCAGGCATGGTCGATGTGCTGGCCGCCAAGGCCGGAGGCACGGCAAAGATCGCGGCGGCCAACAAGTGGCTGCTCGGCCGACAGATCGTCTCGACCATGGCCAAGAGCCCGTCGGCGGCGGCGATGGTTCACACCACGGTTGCGCCGACCATGCTGGAAGGCTCGCCCAAGGAAAACGTCCTGCCGCAGAGCGCCAATGCCCTGATCAACTACCGCATCGCGCCATGGGACAGCTCGGCCAAGGTGCTGGAACGCGCCCGCGCCGCGGCCAAGGGCTTGCCGGTGACCGTCGATTTCACCGAGCGAGGGCCGCGTGAGCCGACCCCGGTTTCGTCGTCGACATCGCTCGGCTGGCAGCTGATCGTCGCCGCCGCACAGGCCGGGCATCAAGGCGTGATCGCCGCGCCCTATCTGGTGGTTGGCGGAACCGACAGCCGCAGCATGACGCCGGTTTCCGACGATGTGTACCGCTTTGCCGCGATCAGCCTGTCGACCACCGAAACCAAGATGATCCACGGCACCAACGAACACATCACGCTGGCCAATCTGGACAGCGCGATCGCGTTCTACACCCGCCTGATTGCCACCGCCGCTGGGTAAGGCCCTTGAGGCCTCACCCGGCTGGTCGCTGCTGCACTTATCCCTTGGGGACGATTACCGGCGCATCGCCCGGGCACAGCACATTGTCGCCATAGGATCGGATCACCCCACCTGCCGCTATGCTCAGGCACTTGGTCGATACGATGATCTGGCTGCCGGAAACCTCGGCGACGTTTCCGGCCCCGGAGACGAACACCCCGGCGGTCGTATTGGTGACGAACAGCGAATCATAGATCCGCGCGGTCCCCTGCAACCCGCTGGAAGTCACCCGGACGGCATTGTTGCTGTTCGTGATGAACACGTTTTCCAAGGTCAGGTTGGCCTTGGCCGGGGTATTGAGTGTGATCCCCGAGGTAGTGAAATTGCGGATGCTGGTATTGCGGACAACCACGTCGCGCGCCTGCAGAATGTTGACGCCGTTGAGACCAGTCCCCAGCCCCTCGATATCCAGGCCTTCCAGCACTATCCGGTCGCTAGCCCCAGCATTGATGACAATTGCATTGGTGCCCGAGACCAGCACGCCAGCCACCCCATTCTCCGCCCGGATCGTGATCGACTTGGTGATCGTCACCGCGCCGAACCCTCCCGGATCGAGTGTATTGATCTCTCCCCCGGCAGCAGTCTTGCTGATCGCCCCGGCAAATGTCTTGCACGGCGCGGTGCGCGAGCACGGATTGGCATCGTCACCCACGCCCGAAACCCAGGTACGGGTGGCCTGTGCCATGGCCGGAGAGGCCTGAAGCATGAAGATGGCGACAAAGGCCACCAGAATTCGAGACAGATACTTGTGCATTGTCTTCTCCCATCGTGGCTTCGTCGGTCAGCAGCGACCACTTTATTCTTGTCCAACGAAGGAAATAAGTCGGTTCGACTCGGCCGGACAAATGCCGCGCGAGTGATGTCATGGTAGCAGCGGCGGGTAGGCCGTCAATCGCGCCGCCGATTGCCCTTGCCCTCTTTAATCGCGCGGTTAAACTGCCCGCAAGGGAGAGCGAGGACTCATGCTGGATCAAGAAACCTATGACCGTCTGCTGGCCAAGGCACGGTTGACCGCCGACCTGTTCACCTTCGACGAATTCCTGCGCTATTGGGCCAAGGACCGGCCTGACCGGCTGGCAATGGACGGCGACGATCTGCGCTTCAGCTTTGCCGAGCTGGAGGACGCCACTGCCCGGGTCGCTTCGGCGCTGCTGGCGATGGGGCTGACCAAGGGTGACCGGGTCTGCTGGTTTGGCAAGAACAGCGTGACCTATTTCACCCTGTTTTTCGGCGCGGCACGCGCAGGGATCGTGATGGTCCCGGTCGGCTGGCGCCTGGCCGAGCCCGAGGCCGCCTTCATCATCGACAATGCCGAGGCCAAACTGCTGTTCCTGGGCGACGGGTTCGAAGCCTGCGCCAATACGCTGGGCCAGCGCCCCGGTCTGGACCGCTGTTTCACCTCCGAAGAGGCTCGCCGCGAAGTGCTGCAGGCCCCGCGAACAGAGTTCACCCCTTCCGGCCCGGACGAGGCGATCCTGCAGCTCTATACCAGCGGCACCACCGGCAACCCCAAGGGCGCGGTCCTGTCCAACCGCAACCTGTTCGGGCTGCGCAAGGCCAACCTCGAAAGTCCGCCGCCGCATACGCTGTGGGATGAGGATGAGGCCGTGCTGGTCGCCATGCCTTGCGCCCATATCGGCGGCACCGGCCTGGGGGTAATGGCGCTCGCCGCCGGCCTGCCTGGCGTGGTGCTGAGCGAGTTCGATCCGGTCCGCGTGTTCGACGCGGTCGAAAACCGCGGCGTCACCCGCTTCTTCATTGTTCCCGCCGCGCTGGCCCTGCTGCTCAATCACCCCGATTGCGCGAAGACCGATTTCAGCCGGATCAAATATATCCTCTATGGCGCCAGCCCGATCCCGCTGGAACTGCTGCGCGAATGCATCGCGATGTTCGGCGCGCAGTTCGTGCAGAACTACGGCATGACCGAGACCACCGGCACCGTCTGCGTCCTGCCGCCCGAAGACCACAGCGTCGAAGGCAACCAGCGGATGCGCTCGGCCGGAAAGCCGCTGCCGGGGGTGGAGATGGAAATCCGCGCACCCGATGGCACGGCCCTGCCGGTCGGCGAGATCGGCGAGATCTGCACCCGCTCATCCAGCAACATGCTCGGCTACTGGAAGCTGCCCGAAGCGACCGCCAGCACGATGAAGGACGGCTGGGTGGCGACCGGGGACATCGGCTACATGGACGAAGACGGCTATGTCTACATGTACGACCGGGCCAAGGACATGATCATCACCGGGGGCGAGAACGTCTATCCGGCCGAGGTCGAGAGCGGAATCTATGGTCACCCCGATGTGCTCGAAGTGGCGGTGATCGGCGTACCGGATGAAAAGTGGGGCGAGGCGGTCAAGGCGGTCTGCGTGCCCAAGCCCGGCCAGACCATCGATCCCGACAGCGTGATCGCCTGGGCGCGCGAGCGGCTCGCCGGGTTCAAGGTGCCCAAGAGCGTCGACGTGATCGAAATGCTGCCCCGCAACCCCAGCGGCAAGATCCTGCGTCGCCAATTGCGCGAACCCTATTGGGAAGGGCGCGAGCGACAGATCAACTGACCCTACCTCCGTTCGTATCGACGCAGTCGAGACACTGCGCATGGCATCTCGACTTCGCTCGATGCGAACGGCTAGGGTAGTGTGAAACGAAAGGTAGAATCCCATGTCCGATCCCCTTCCCGGCGCGCAAGCGCATATCGAGGCCGCGCTGAAACTGGCTGCGACGATCGACGACCTGCCCGCCGATACGCCGCTGATCCCGATCGCCAAGGTCGGCGTGATCGGCGCGGGCACGATGGGCGGCGGGATCACGATGAACTTTCTCTCGGCCGGGATCCCGGTGACGATCGTCGAGGCCGAACAGGCCGCGCTCGACCGCGGCGTCGGGGTAATGGGCAAGAACTACGAAGCCAGCGTCAAGCGCGGGCGGATCGAGGCGGCCGATGCGCAGACCGCGATGGGTCGTCTGACTCCCAGCCTCGATTTTGGCGATCTGGCCGATTGCGACCTGGTGATCGAAGCGGTCTATGAATCGATGGACGTGAAGAAGGACGTGTTCGGTCGGCTCGATGGCATCGTGAAGCCCGGCGCGATCCTCGCCAGCAACACCAGCTACCTTAATGTCGATGAAATCGCGGCCGCAACCAAGCGGCCCGAGGCGGTGCTGGGGATGCACTTCTTCTCGCCCGCCAACATCATGAAACTGCTCGAAGTTGTGCGCGGGGCCAAAACCGGTGCGAGCCAGCTTGCCACGGTGATGCAACTGGCCGGCAAGATCCGCAAAGTGCCGGTCGTCTCGGGCGTGTGCCACGGCTTCATCGGCAACCGCATGCTCTCCAAGCGCCAGGAACAGGCCAACGCCCTGCTGATGGAAGGCGCGGCCTATTACGATATCGACCAGGTCCTGCTCGATTTCGGCTTCCCGATGGGGCCGTTCCAGATGGGCGACCTGGCCGGGCTCGACATCGGCTGGCACCGCGATCCCAGCAAGGTCACCACGATCCGCGAAGCGCTCTGCGCGGCGGGCCGCTGGGGCCAGAAGACCGGCAAGGGTTTCTACGACTACGCCGAAGACCGCACCCGTACCCCCTCGGACGAGGTCAAGGCGATCATCGCCGACTTCGCCGCCAAGAGCGGCGTGACCCAGCGCGAAGTCAGCAAGCAGGAAATCTTCGAACGGCTGCTTTACCCGATGGTCTCCGAAGGCGCCCTGATCCTCGAAGAAGGGATCGCCCAGCGCGCCAGCGACATCGATCTGGTCTGGCTCAACGGCTATGGCTGGCCGGCCTGGACCGGCGGGATCATGTACTGGGCCGACCATGAGGGGCCGGCGAAGATTGTCGATGGGCTGACGCGGCATGGACTGCCGGTGGCGGGGTTGCTGGAGAAGCTGGCGGGGGAAGGTGGGAAGTTCTCAGGAGGCTGAATTCTGACGGGCAGCCAGCTTCACGGATGCGCTTTACCGGCATCTTGCGAAATCATGTAGTTCCCCAGCGGCTCAAGAGGCTCGCAACGCCAGATCAAAGGATCACGCCCTGTCGGTAGGCGATCTTTGCATCGCCTTTCGGACGTTGCCCCCTTACTGTGACTTCGACGTGGGGAATGTGATCAATTCGAGTCAACAATTGGCCGATGAAAAGTGCCGGACCCACCCCGGTCTCAGCACCAATTTCCACATGCAGACGCCAAGCGCCAATGTCCGTTCCATAATTGCGAACCACCACGTCGCTGCCAAAAGTCTCTCTGGCTGCGTTCTTGATAAACGCTTCCAACGAACCGGGAAGTTGGCATGGCACCTTTGGCGGCTGCGCTGGTCGGGCTTGTGGCATGCAACGACGATACCAATTCAGCCACTGCCAGCAAGATGCCGAGCCAATATGACCTGTTCTTAGTAGCTATATCTTGCGCGACCAATCGGGTCGTTGACTTAAATTGCGCCTATCGCGCCCGCGGGATGCACTTCTCGCGCGGCTGCCCGGTAAACGTATCGCAATTGTAGAGCACAATCTCCGCTCCTGCCGGATCACGCGCATAGCTGAATTGCAGCGCGGCGCGGGCGGCGCCGGTCAGCGGCAGGGCGGCCGGAATCACGCTGCGATCGGACCAGCCCATTACCCGGCAGCTGCCTTCACCCGGGCACAGCTTGCGCGCCATGGCGAGGGCGCTGTCGGCCCCTGCAGCGGGGGCGACTGTCACGAAGCTGGCCTTGCCCGAGGGGAGACGCATCACCACGTCGCCGCCGGTAACCGCCGGAGTATCGCTGGGCAGCGGCGGCATGGCCACCGGCCCCATGCCGAGGTTGGTCGCTGGCAGACTTTCCAATCCAGCCATCGGTGCGGCCGCACTGGGCCGGGCCATCAGCGCGGCTAGCGATGGCTCACCCTGGGCGTCGTAGAACTTCCGCCACGATCTGACCGAGCCCCAATAGCCGGGCCAGCGCAGGAACAGGTGGGTTTCGACCTGCGCAATCTTCTGCAGCTTGGGGCTCCACCAAGGGAACACCCAGTCGGTGTGGTAATGGGTGGCATTGCCGACCGCAGGAAAGACGAAGCCCTTCAGCGCCTGTTCGGCGCGCGCCCGGGCGGCGGCCCAGCTGGCGGGATCGTATTGCCGCGCCAGCGAGCCATCGCAGGTGAAGCTGAACTGGCAGCCGGTGGCACGCTCGGATCCTTCGAACACCACGCCGCAGACCGAATTGGCAAAGGCGGGATGGCGCGCGCGGTTGAGCACGACCTGGATGACCGCGCGCTGGCCGGGATCGCTCGATCCGGCTTCGGCCATGGCGGCAAGTGCAAGACAATCGCGGGCATTGGCAAAGTCGGTGTCGGTTCCGTTGAAGCGGTATGGAGGCGCAGGATCCAGCACTCCACCAACGAAGGGAACCGCGGCGTTCTGGGCGCGCGGATCACTCGATCCCGGCAATGGCAGTGTAAAGTCCGTTGGCGGCAGGGCGGACGGGCTACCCGGCAAGGACGCAAGCTGGGCCAAGACCCCTTCAGCACTTCCTGGCATGGGCATGGCTTCTGCCGTGCCACCCGGCACGAACCGGAAGCTGGCCCAGATCAGAAGCAGCAGCGGCAACAGCGCCAGCAAGGCGACGGTCATCCGGCGGTTCAGCGGATCGTCCATACGCGTGTACCGTTTCGCCTCACCATCAAGACAAAACCCCGCCGAGGCGGGGTTCTGGTGGTTGCGGGGGTAGGATTTGAACCTACGACCTTCAGGTTATGAGCCTGACGAGCTACCGGGCTGCTCCACCCCGCGTCACCGTCCGGCAGCCTGCGAAGACTGCCTTTGATTGCGCCCATGTAGGGCGAAACTTGAGCGGCACAAGCCCCAGAGACACGAAAAGGGCCGCGAGCGGCCCTTTAGGTGCGGGCAAATGCCCTGACATGTGAATGGGTTTATCCCGTGCCCGCCGGCTATAATGCCTGGCGACGCCCTACTCTTCCAACGCTTGAGCGTTAGTACCATCGGCGCAGTCAGGTTTCACGGCCGAGTTCGAGATGGGATCGGGTGGGTCACTGACGCTATGGTCACCAAGCAATAAAGCAGGCGGACATGGGTTTTAATCGATGCACTTTAGTGCGTTATTAAGGCGCGATCTGGCTGAAAATCGCCCACATCACGGCAGCAAAGCTGTCATTGATGGTGGAATTCTCAAGCATGATCAGAGTTATTAGGACTGGTTAGCTCCACACGTTACCGCGCTTCCACATCCAGCCTATCAACGTGATGGTCTATCACGACTCGAAGATACCTTATCTTGAGGGAGGCTTCCCGCTTAGATGCTTTCAGCGGTTATCCCGTCCATGCATAGCTACCCTGCTGCGCTCCTGGCGGAACGACAGGTACACCAGAGGCATGTTCACCCCGGTCCTCTCGTACTAGGGGCAACTCCTCTCAAGTATCGACGCCCACGGCAGATAGGGACCAAACTGTCTCGCGACGTTCTGAACCCAGCTCACGTACCACTTTAATTGGCGAACAGCCAAACCCTTGGGACCTGCTCCAGCCCCAGGATGTGATGAGCCGACATCGAGGTGCCAAACGATTCCGTCGATATGAGCTCTTGGGAATCATCAGCCTGTTATCCCCGGCGTACCTTTTATCCGTTGAGCGATGGCCCTTCCACGAGGGACCACCGGATCACTATGACCGACTTTCGTCTCTGCTCGACTCGTCAGTCTCGCAGTCAGGCAGGCTTATGCCATTGCACTCTAACAGCCGGTTTCCAACCGGCCTGAGCCTACCATCGCGCGCCTCCGTTACTCTTTAGGAGGCGACCGCCCCAGTCAAACTACCCGCCACAGAGGGTCCCTACGCCGGCTAACGGCGCGAGGTTAGACATCAGAAACAAACAGGGTGGTATTTCACATTTTGGCTCCACACCAGCTGGCGCCGGCGCTTCAAAGCCTCCCACCTATTCTACACAATTTCTTCCTAATGCCACTCTGAAGCTGCAGTAAAGGTGCACGGGGTCTTTCCGTCTAACCGC